>DATBQB010000001.1:0-167838 GCA_036561025.1 Methylobacter sp.
GGAGCCTATCTACAAACAAGCTCAGAGCTTAAGGCCGGATCGGCTTCCCCAGAAAATCACTTATCACTATAAACTTTTTTGTGTCACATAATCCTGTGTTTTAGAGATGTATTTAATATACAAGGCCGGAATAAGCCGGTTTGAGCGGCAGCGAGAACTGGTGTTTCCGGCAAACATCTTCGTAATCAGCCGGAAAAGCTTCCGCTCCTGCTCACGCCCCTTGCCTACATCCATGTAGGCAACGCTACCTCGCGCTACGCCCTTCGACAAGCTCAGGGCAGGCTTGGGTAGCCTTATTCCGGCCTACGCCTGCGAAAGTATTCGTTTTTAGAACAAAATCAAAGAATTCACCACGAAGACACGAAGAACACGAAGGAAAATAATTGTTGTTAATTCAATATATTGAAAACTTTGTGTCCTTCGTGCCTTCGTGGTGAATAATGCTTTTAAACTGATTTGGATAATACTTTCGCAGTTTCTCCAGCTTGGGGACCAGCAAACGGTTTAAGACCACACCTTTCGCTTTTTACCTTGTGCCTTATTAATCCCTCTTCTTACTCTTAACCCGCTTCATCAAGCGTTCTTTCTTTTTCACCTGCCATTCGGTCAGCTTGTTCTTTTGCCCGTGGAATGGATTGGCAGCCGACTTGAACACCAAACGAATCGGCGTACCGACCAAGTCCATTTTGTCGCGGTAATAGTTCACCAAGTAACGCTTGTAAGACTCAGGCAATGAGTCGGTTTGCACGCCGTGAATAACCACGACAGGCGGGTTTCTACCGCCCTGATGCGCGTATTTCAGTTTAATGCGGCGGCTATTCACTATCGGCGGTTGATGTGCGGTGGTGGCTTCTTTCAGGATACGGGTCAGTACCGGCGTGGACATATCGAGCATTGCCGCCGCATACAGTTGCTGTACGACATCGAACATTTTGCCGACGCCGCTGCCATGCAGCGCGGAAATCGGATGTTTTTCCGCAAACTCAAGAAAGGACAGTTTGACATCGAGTTGCCGATGAATGGTTGCCTTTTGGTCGGCGCTGATGCCGTCCCATTTGTTCAAGCCGATAATCAGGGCTCTTCCTGCTTCCAATACCAAGCCTAATAAATGCGCATCCTGATCGGTAATGCCTTCGCGCGCGTCAATCAGGTAAATGACGACATTGGCTTTTTCAATCGCTTGCAAGGATTTAATAACGCTGAATTTTTCAATGGTTTCGGCGATTTTCGATCTTCTGCGCATTCCGGCGGTATCGATCAGAGTGAATTTCTTGCCGTTGCGTTCGAAAGGAATGTAGATACTGTCGCGCGTGGTGCCCGGTTCATCGAATACGATAACCCGTTCTTCACCCAACAGCCGGTTGACTAATGTCGATTTGCCAACATTCGGCCTTCCAACCACGGCAATGCCGATGCCGCCATGCGCCTCTTCAACTTCGCCCTTGTCCGGCGGCAACAGTTGATTAACTTTTTCCAGTAACTCGGGTATGCCTCTTCCGTGAGAGGCGGCGATCTGCACCGGCTCGCCTAAGGCTAGCGAATAAAAGTCCGATGCGGCAACATTTGCGTCAAGACCGTCAATCTTGTTGGTGACCAATATAACCGGCTTTTCCAGCTTTCTCAGCGTATCGGCGATCACCTTGTCGGAAGCGCTCAGCCCTTCGCGTGCATCAACCATAAAGAATACGACGTCAGCCTCTTCCAACGCGACCTGCACCTGTTTTCTGGCAAAGCTTTCTATGCCTTCAGCGTCATCGGCTATACCGCCGGTATCAACGACCAGACAGGGACGATCGCCCAGTTTCACCCGGCCGTATTGTCTGTCACGGGTCAAGCCAGAAAAATCCGCAACCAAGGCGTCGCGGCTGCGGGTTAAGTAATTGAATAATGTGGACTTGCCGACATTAGGGCGCCCTACTAAGGCTATTACAGGTAACATATCGACTCGGTAATTAGAAAAATGGAACGCAGATGACGCTGATAGTTATGATCAAATAAGATTTTTTTGAACACTCTGCGTTAATCATATTCATCTGTGTCATCTGCGTTCCATTGTATTTAATGGCTTTTTTATCGGACTTTTAAAGCGGCAAGGGTGCCGTCTTTTGCATAAACATAAACGGTACTATCTATTACGATAGGCTTGGAGTCGATTGGACCGTCGGTCACTTGTACGCGGCCCAACTGCCTGCCATCAATGCTGGACAACCAATGCACGTAGCCTTCAAAATCCCCTACGACTACATAATTTTCATAAGCGGCAGGGGCCGTTAATTTTCTTTGATGCAAATCTTTTTGCTTCCACAACGCTGCGCCGCCACGCTGATCCAGCTGCATGACATGACTTTCCGAATCGGTAAGATATAAATATCGGTCATCATTACTCAAACCCGAATGCGATGAAATGGTTTCATTGCGCCATAATACATCGCCATCCAGTTCCGAAATAGCGGCTATTCCGCCCTGATAACTGGCAACGTAAATCACGCCGTTAATATTGATGGGATCGACATCCAGGTCAACCAGCCGCTCAATCTCAGAACGTCCTTTGGGAATGGCAATGCTGGTTTCCCACACGTATTTGCCGTCAGCCAGACGCAAGGCCATCATTTTGCCATTGTCGTAGCCGCCGATCACGTTATCTTCAACAATCAGCGGAGAGCCGGTTCCGCGTATGCTTAATGCCGGTACGGTGCGTTCATAATTCCAGCGCTTGCCGCCGGTTTTTTCATCAAGAGCGATCACGGCACCGTCCGTGGTGCGAACGATAACAATATTTTGGGCGACGACTGGCACTGAAAGCACTTCGCTGGATACTGCGGTTTTCCAAAGTACTGCTCCGGTTTCAATGTTTAAGGCAACAACTTCTGCATCGCTGGAACCCAAAATCACGGTGTCGGCGCCAAGGCCTGGTCCGCCGGAAAAATGCACGTCGGTTTCAGCCTCCCAAATTAAATTACCGGTAGTCAGGCTTCTGGCCTGTACCACGCCTTCCCGATCAGCCGCGATTATTTTTCCGCTGCCGATGACTGGAATCAGTTTTAAGGATTGCTCGTCAGCACCTACACCTACCGATTCTTTCCAGACGACTTCGGTTTTAATTTCAGGGGTGTATTCAACCAAAACATTCGGAGGATCGGCATTGTCTGCGCCGCCAAGAAAGTAGTTGCTTATACCTGAAACACCTTCGCTAAGAGTATCAACAGCCGCACAGCCTGTTAATAAGGTGATAGCAAAGAAGGCACAAGGCACAAGGCACAAGGCGAAAAACCCTTTCGCCTTTAGTCTTTCGCCTTTCGCCTGACTCATATAGGTTGAATAGTTACTCATTATTTCTGAGTTTCTAGCTTTTCTTGAGCAGTCAGGTCATCGATTTTGAACTGTAACAAGGGTGAAGGTTGTCCATTTCTCAATGCATTTTGATACGATGTGCGCGCCTCATCCAATCGATCCAGGGCTACGTATAAATCGCCCACTAATTCGTCATAATTGGCTGAATAGCTTGCCGCTTCTTTTGCATCGACTTCGTTGATTACCTGCAAACCTTGTTCATATTCACCGGTAGCCAGCATTAAGCGCACCAGTCTTATTCTGGCGACATTGCTCAGATGCTTATTAGATTCTGCGGCAATAGTCTTTAAAATCTGCTTTGCTGCGGCTAAATCGCCTTGCTGAGATTTTAACTTGGCTTCGAATAACGCGCTGAATGTCGCATATTCGGTACCGCTAAACTGTTTTTGCAGATGTTCGGCCAGCTTCTCCGCGCTATCATTTTTATTTTCGTCCAGCGCTTTCAGCAATTGGCTATAAGTTACGGAAGCTTGCGCTGCCCGCTCTTTTTTATGAGTCTGCCAGTAATTCCAGCCCAGAATAATGACTATACCCATGACTAAGCCGACTATGGTGGAGGTTGAGTTTTCTTTCCACCATCTTTTTAAGGCTTCAACCTGTTCTTCTTCTGTTTCGTACATTTCCACTTGTTTTTTCTCTTGTCTAATAATTTAAAAAATATATTTTCACCACGAAGGCACGAAGTTCACGAAGAAAAATAGAATAAAATTTCGGATCTTTCGTGTCTCGGCAATTGCTCCTGCATTGCTCTACCTCCTGCATCCATGCAGTCGTTCGTGGCGACTAATCAAGCTGCATTTGTAAAAACTTAATCGCCTGTTGCTGAGATATATTCTGCTGCTGCTCATTGTTGCGTAGCGGTTTGACACTGACTTCGCCGCGACTGACTTCATCATCTCCCAGAATGATCGCAAATTCGGCACCGCTTTTGTCGGCTTTTTTAAACTGACTTTTAAAACTGCCGCCGCCGCAATTCACCTGCAATTTCAAACCGGGGATTTCGTTCCTGATGGTTTCGGCAAAGCGCATGCCTTCTTGTTCCGCCGTTTCGCCAACCCGGATCATGAACACATCAACGGGGCTTGCAAGTTGCACATTATCCAGCGTTTCCATCAAAGCCAATAAGCGTTCCATACCCATCGCAAAACCGACCGCGTGATTGGGTTTGCCGCCCAGCTGTTCTATCAAGCCGTCATAACGTCCGCCCGCGCATACAGTGCCTTGCGAGCCTAATTCGTCAGTGACCCATTCAAACACGGTCTTGCTGTAATAATCCAGGCCTCGCACCAATCGGGAATTGAGCTCGTAGCCTATGCCCAGATCATCTAATATCGTGGTTATCGCGTTAAAATGCTGACGGCTTTCATCGTTTAGATAATCCGACAATTCGGGGGCATTGGCAACAACGTCCTTCATCTCAGGATTTTTGGTGTCCAAAATCCGTAAAGGATTAGTCTTCAGACGACGCAAGCTGTCTTCATCCAATTGGTCCAGATGGCCTTGAAAATAGTTGACCAGGCTCTCGCGGTAAACGATCCGCTCGGCAATCGTGCCTAGAGAATTGAGCTGTAAGCGAACCTTATTGCGGATGCCCAGTTTTTTCCATAACCGGTCCATGATTAGGATTAATTCCGCATCAATATCGGGCCCGGCCATGCCGTAGGTTTCGACACCCAATTGAATAAACTGGCGATACCGGCCTTTTTGCGGACGCTCATGCCTGTACATCGGCCCGTAATACCATAACCGGTGTACTTGGTTGTGCAATAAGCCGTGTTCCAGGCAGGCTCTAAGACAACCTGCCGTACCTTCAGGACGCAAAGTTAGGGAATCGCCGTTCCGGTCGTCAAAGGTGTACATTTCTTTTTCAACGATGTCGGTCACTTCGCCGATAGAGCGTTTGAACAGCTCGGTTTTCTCGACTATCGGCAGTCGGATTTCACTGTAACCATAGGCGCCGAGTACATCCCTGATGCATTGTTCCGCATACTGCCAGAGCGGAGTCTGCTCGGGAAGCACATCGTGCATCCCGCGAATTGCTTGAATATTATTTGCCATATTTAATAGAGGTTCTGCTGGTATTAAAAATCTTTAACACCAGCGATTTTCTTTGCTTCATTTGAAAGCGGGAATTTTTCCAGCAATAATTTCTTATATTCATTGGCTAGCTCTTTGTTGCCTAATGCCCGCTCAGCTTGCGCGGCAAACCATAAGGTTTCCGATGTATGGGAGGCAACGCCCAAATAGCGTTGCAAATAGCCTTTTGCCGCCCAATAGTCGCCTTTTTCATAGGCAATTTTTTGCATTTCCGATAGTGCCGGCCCATAGGCGTTATTCAGTTGCAGCGCTTGTTTGAAATAATTCTCGGCGAGCGGTTTTTGCCCCATGCTCAGTTGGCATCGTCCTGCGTTCGTTAATGCCAACCATTGTCTATCGTTTAATGGATTTGAACTTGCTTCAGACAACAATTCCATGCCTTCTTCACGTTCACCATGTTCACAGAGAAAGCGGCCGAAATTATTTTTTACGCCTAAATCGTCAGGCATCAGATCCAGAGCGGTCTCATAATGATCTTTGGCCTTGTCATACTGATTTAATTTTTCATACAAAAAAGCCAGGGCATTATGCGCCTGTGGATTATCCGAATTATTTTTTAATGCCTGTTCTAAGTTCTCTTTAGCCAGCTCCAGCTTATTCATGCTGAGATAGCGCACCCCCAACTGCAAGTGCACATCAGCAGGATTATTTTTAATGCCATCGACTGAACTGCAGCCGGCAATCGTCCCAACGAGCAGAATTAGTGCAAGTTTATTAATCATTTTCGGTGTATTAAGCTGCACGTTCGGAACCTGTGGGGTGGATTTTTAAGTGTCTGCGGCTTTTATCTTTAACTTGGCCTACCAATTGGCCGCAAGCGGCATCTATATCTTCGCCGCGCGTTTTTCTAACCGTAGTAACTATGCCTGCATCGTTTAACAATGTCTTAAAGCGGTTGATCGCTTCTTTGCTTGAGCAACGGTAAGCCGAGTTAGGAAACGGGTTAAACGGTATCAAATTGATTTTTGACGGTACCGTTTTTAATAACTTGATAAGTCCCCGCGCATCCTGCACCGAGTCGTTAATGCCGTCCAACATCACATATTCAAAAGTAACGGTACGCCGTGGCGCTAACTTTGCGTTATCCCGGCACGCTTCCATTAATTCTTTCAATGGATACTTTTTATTGATCGGAACCAGTTCATCACGTAATTCATCGGTCACCGCATGCAGCGACACGGCTAGGCTGACATCGCAGACTTGGGTTAAGCGATACATGGCCGGTACTACGCCCGAGGTGCTGACTGTCACCCGGCGTTTTGATAGCCCGAAAGTGAAATCGTCCATCATCAGGTTCATGGCCGCGACAGCATTGTCGAAATTAAGCAGCGGTTCGCCCATGCCCATCATGACCACATTGGTAATTTTTTGGTCTTCGCCCAAACTTTTTTGCGCGACAAATAACTGGCCGATAATTTCCGAAGTGCTCAGGTTGCGGTTAAAGCCCTGCTGGGCAGTAGAGCAAAATGAGCAAGCCAACGCACAGCCGACTTGCGACGAAACGCATAAAGTGCCGCGCCCCTCTTCGGGAATAAAAACCGTTTCTATCCGATTGCCGCAACTGGTTTGCATGACCCATTTACAGGTGCCGTCGGTCGCGACTTTTTCAAGCACAATTTCCGGCGTTGCCATGTAACAGTGTTCAGCTAAATAAGCGCGTAACGGCTTGCTCAAGTTGGTCATCAGGTCGAAGTCTTCGACGCCTTCCTGATAGATCCACTTAAGCAATTGTGTCGCCCGAAAAGGCTTCTCGCCTAACTCGACAAAAAAGGCCGCAAGGCCTTTTCTGTCGAAATCGAGCAAATTGATGGTTTTGGTATTAACGGGTTCTTGCACAGATTTCATTGTTTGAGAAAAAGTAAGCAATTTCCCTTTGAGCAGTTTCGATAGCGTCTGAGCCGTGTACAGCGTTTTCATCGATGCTGTTGGCGAAATCAGCACGGATAGTGCCGGCAGCTGCTTCTTTAGGATTGGTTGCGCCCATGATTTCGCGATGCTTAAGAACCGCGTTTTCGCCTTCCAGCACTTGCATGATTACAGGGCCTGAAATCATAAATGCGACCAAATCATTAAAGAAACCGCGCTCGCTGTGTTCTGCGTAAAATCCTTCGGCTTGTTCTTTAGTCAGATGCAGCATTTTTGCGGCAACGATTTTTAAACCATTCTTTTCAAAACGGCTGTAAATTTCGCCGATTACATTTTTTGCTACAGCGTCAGGTTTAATGATTGAAAAAGTGCGTTCTATCGCCATTTTTTTAAAACTCCAAATTATGAATAAATATTTACTAAGCGGCTGATTATACCCGATCAGCCGCTGTATTTTAAAAATACCTGATAGTTACGGCCTGCCATCCAGTTCTGCGCCTTCTTTTACCGGGATCATCAAATCCTCAGCACTGATACCCAACAGTAAAGCCGCTGGACTGGCGATAAAAATAGAAGAATAAGTTCCGAAAAATACGCCGAATAACAGCACAATGGAAAAATTATGAATCACTTCTCCACCCAGGAAGAACAACGAAACCAACACCAGCAATACTGTCAATGAGGTCATGATGGTACGGCTTAAGGTCACGTTAACCGAGATGTTCATGATTTCTTCGGTCGATTTATTTCTTAACTGCCGGAAATTTTCGCGGATACGGTCGTAAACCACGATGGTATCGTTCAAAGAGTAACCGATCAAAGCAAGAACCGCGGCCAATACCGTCAGGTCAAACTCCAAGCCCAATACAGAAAATAGTCCGAGAGTAACAATGACATCATGTAAAGTCGCTATGATCGCGCCTACAGAGAATTTCCACTCAAAACGCCAAGCTACATAAATCAAGATGCATATTGTTGAATACAACAATGCCAAAAAGCCGTCCTCAGCCAGATCGTCGCCGACTTGCGGACCTACATACTCAACACGGCGCACACTGGCCGGTTCAGCAGTATTTTTGTTGATGGCCTCAAGCACTTTGGCACTTAATTCGACACTGCTAACCCCTTCTTGCGGTTTCAAGCGGATCAGGACGTCTTTTGCGGTACCGAAATTCTGCACCGTGGCATCGTTAAAACCCTCTGTATCCAGAGTATTGCGCAACACAGTTAAATCGGCTGCTTTTTGGTAGCCGATTTCAATCAATGTCCCGCCGGTAAAATCAATGCCCATTTGCAGGCCGCGCACACCGAGCGAAGCGATCGAAATGATCGTTAATATGCCGGAAAATATCAGTGCTATATTCCGGTTACCTATAAAATTTATATCTTTTTTAAACATGTTTAATCTTCTATGTAAAAGTCATGTAGGCCGGATTTACTAAAACGTATAACCCGGCATTTTTACTAAATAGATAATTTCTCAACCCTGCGGTTACCGTATATCCAGTTAATAACCATCCGTGTACCGGTAATGGCGGTAAACATGGATGATAGAATCCCGATAATCAGCGTTACCGCAAAACCTTTAACAGAACCAGTACCGTAGGCGAACAACACTACGGCTACGACGAGGTTGGTGAAGTGAGAATCCAGAATAGTTGCAAAGGCCTTCTCATAGCCGATAAATATAGCGGTTTGTGGCGTATGCCCATTTTTGATTTCTTCTTTAATCCGCTCGAAGATCAATACGTTAGCGTCAACCGACATACCCACAGTTAAGATGATCCCGGCAATACCCGGCAGCGTTAATGTGGCCTGCAACATCGACAAAATCGCCACAACAATTACCACGTTAAACGCCAGCGCAAAGTTGGCGATCATGCCGAATATCCGGTAGTAAACCGCCATAAACAGTACAACCAAAGCAAAACCCACCACAAAAGACAACATGCCTTTATCGATGTTGTCTTGGCCTAAACTTGGCCCTACGGTACGTTCTTCGACAATATCAACAGGAGCAGCCAGCGCACCGGCTCTTAACAACAGCGACAGGTTGCGAGCTTCTTGAGGGCTGTCTAAACCGGTGGTTTGGAAGCGATGACTGAAAACGCCCTGGATGGTTGCCACGTTAATGACTTTTTCAACCTTTTCTTTATGACGGACTTTTTGGCCGTTTACTACTTTGGTTTCGACTTTATATTCGATGAATACCACCGCCATCGGCTTGCCGACGTTAGCCTGGGTCAATTTACCCATTTTTGCTGCGCCAACACCGTTCAAGGAAATATTTACCGATGGCCTGCCATCCTGATCGACACCGGAAGAAGCATCGACGATTTGGTCGCCGGTTACGATAACCCGGCGATCCAACAGGATTGGGTTGCCGTTTCTCTCAGTGTACAAGCGACTGCCGACCGGAACATGTCCTTCGACGGCTTTTTGCACATCATGTTCCACATCAACTAAACGATATTCCAATGTTGCTGTTGTGCCCAGAATTTCTTTGGCACGAGTAGTATCTTGTACGCCGGGCAACTGAACCATGATGCGGTTTTCGCCTTGTTGCTGAATTACCGGTTCCGCCACGCCCAACTCGTTGACACGGTTACGCAAAGTGGTCATGTTTTGCGCAACGGCGAACTTTTTAGTTTCACGCACTTCTTTCTCGGAAAGCTTCAACCAGACTTGATCCTGCTCCTTTGGCTCGGTGATTTCCAGAGCGCGGAAATCTTTACCCAACAGTGTCAATAGCGCTGACTTGTCATCAGCCGAATTCAGCTTAACCTTAATAAATCCGTCATCTTTAGAAACAGATTGATAACGTATTTTTTCATTTCTTAACGCCAGACGCACGTCATCGCTGTAACGATCTTCGGCCTGCTTAACAGCCGCATCCATGTCCACTTCCATTAGGAAATGCACCCCGCCACGCAAGTCCAGACCCAAGTACATGGCTTCCGCTCCCAAAGCTCTTAGCCACGCAGGTGTGGTAGGCGCCAGGTTTAACGCGACGCTATAATCGTCGCTCATTTGATCCTTGAGCAAATCCGCCGCTTTAAGCTGGTCATCGGCGCTGTTAAACCGGGCTAAAATGTGGCCGTCTTTAAACTCGAACGCTTTTACATTAAATCCGGCCGTTTTAATCGCAGACTCGACCTGATTTGCCTGTTCCTGCGTTAATTTTGCGGGGTGTGTCGATGACACCTGAACAGAAGGATCGTCGCCGTATAAGTTCGGCAGCGCATAAATAATCCCGACTGCGAAAATAATCAGGACCAATAGGTTTTTCCAAAGGGGATAATGGTTTTGCATGTGTTATTCCAACAATTCAACTATGTCGTAGGATGGGTAGAGGCGGTAGCCGAAACCCATCATAATCAATCGTCTATACGATGGGTTTCGCGTCGCTCTACCCATCCTACACGCGATGACATTAAACTTTAGCGACTTTTCTAGTTATCGCTTTGTAAGTTCCTTTCGGCATCATGCTTTCAATATTATGACGCTGTACTTGAATAAAAGTATTTTCACATATTTCAAGCTTGACGAAGTTCTCGTCTAAGTCAGCCACTTTGCCCAAGATGCCTCCTGATGTGACCACTTCGGAGCCTTTAGTCATCGCGGCGAGCATTTGTTTCTTTTCTTTAGCGCGCTTGGATTGCGGACGCAGAAACAAAAAGTAAAAAAACACCAGTATGCCCAATGGAAACAACATACCTTCAATGCCCGGTTGTTGGGCGGCTGGAGCAGCTGCGGCTACAGCGTCAGAAATAAAAAAACTCATGGTTATCCTCAGTTCAGTTCTTATTGTAATTAAAAAAAGTTCGCCATTATGCCACAGTCGGCACGGCTTTTCCTCGTTGTTGATAAAATTGCTTGACAAAAATGTCCAGCTCTTGCTTTTCAATCGCATCACGCAAGCCTTGCATCAGGCTTAGGTAATAATAAAGGTTATGAATGGTATTGAGCCTTGAACCCAGCATTTCCTTGCATTTATCCAGATGCCGTAAATAGGCTCTCGAATAATTCCGGCAAGTATAACAGCCGCAGGATTCATCCAGAGGGCCGGTATCGAACTCATATTGACTGTTCCTGATCTTCACCACGCCAAAGGTGGTAAAAAGATGACCGTTACGGGCGTTGCGGGTCGGCATCACGCAATCGAACATATCGATACCGCGCCTGACCGCCTCCACCAAATCTTCCGGCGTACCCACGCCCATTAAATAGCGCGGCTTATCGATCGGCATTTTAGAATGCACCACATCCAGCGTCGCCATCATTTCTTCTTTGGGTTCGCCGACCGACAAACCGCCGATTGCATAACCGTCAAAGCCTATATCCACCAAACCGGCTATCGACTCCTGGCGCAGATGCTCATACATCCCGCCCTGTACAATGCCGAATAAAGCCGACTCATTACCCTCATGAGCCGCCTTACTGCGCGCCGCCCAACGCAACGATAAGCGCATCGAATCGGCCGCTTCATGAACCGTCGCAGGGTAGGGGGTGCACTCATCGAAAATCATCACGATGTCGGAGCCTAAATCGCGTTGCACCTGCATCGATTCTTCAGGTCCCATAAAGATGGAACTGCCATTGATAGGCGATTTAAAGGTTACGCCTTTTTCAGTGATTTTTCTTAACGCGCCCAGGCTAAATACCTGAAAGCCGCCGGAATCGGTCAATATCGGCTTGTCCCAATGCATAAAATTATGCAAATCGCCATGCGCTTTGACCACATCCATGCCGGGACGCAGCATTAAATGAAAGGTATTGCCCAGAATAATTTGCGCGCCGATACCGTTCAGTTCATCGGGAGTCAGCGATTTAACCGTACCATAAGTGCCGACCGGCATGAAAATAGGCGTTTCCACAATGCCGCGGGCAAACTTAAGCTGACCACGCCGCGCATGGCCGTCCGTATTGATTAATTTGAAGTCCATAATAGTTTTGTACATTAATAAGGCTGCGAATTATCCAGACTTTTTAAATTAATGTACATGTGAAGAGTTAAAACCGCTTGATATTGGTGCGCAAAATACGCTTGCCGTCCAAATATCGCTCATATTTTAAAGAGTCATGTGTCCACGGCTGGATAGGGTAAGTACGTATTACGCTTTGTGCCGGTTATCCTAGAAAAGTCATTTTTGTCCACGAAAAGCACAAAAAGCACGAAAATTTTCAAAGAGATCTCAAACTGTAGACCGTCGCTCAGAGGGTGAATAGTTAAAGAGACTGTGAAAGTATTGTAAAAATTTCTTAAGTTATTGATTTTTAGCTGGGTGCTGGAGTACAAACCTAGGTTTGTACTCCAAATTTTTAATGCTTCCACAGCCTATAAATCAATGCAATCTATTGATTTATTTCGTGTCTTTCGTGGACAAGCTGCGGTTTTTAATATTATCAAAGGTAAGATGATTTTTATGCAGGATGATGCATGCCAGGAGCGGAGGCTTCGCTTGCAAGCGCAAGCGAAGCCTCCGCTCCTGGCTCGGCTCCTACTTAAGCAGAATTAATCCCCAAGTCACCGCAGCCCAAATCAGAGACATCATAACAGCGGCCGAACCGATGTCTTTGGCGCGGCCCGATAATTCGTGATGCTCAAGTCCCACTCTATCGACAACAGCCTCTACCGCCGAATTTAATAATTCAACCAGCATGACTAAAACGATACTGCCGATCAACAGCAGTTTTTCAATATTGGTTTGCCCCAGCCAAATTGCCAGAGGAGTCGTTACCACAAACAGAATAACTTCCTGTCTGAATGCTTCTTCATGTGTCCAGGTGGCTTTAAAACCGGCGACAGAGAAAAAACAAGCATTAATCAGGCGTTTAAAGCCTTTTGCATTTTGATTTGCCATTGTTATATATAAAAAATAAAAGGAAATAATTATTATCGCGCAGTTTTAGCGCGACTTATGATGCGTGACGTCCTATTTTAATCAGGAATTGAAAACAAAGCATAGATTGTCATCAAAACTTAATATTTTTGTCATCCGATGGTCATCAATTCGACACAAAACTGACACCTTTATTAACTAATGTATCCGCATCTTTATTTTAGCTATGTGGATACTCATGAAAAAAACAGTTTCAGCGATACAGGTCAAACCAGCCAAACGATTGGAATGTTTTGTTGTCTCCAGGGATGGAGTGTATGCAGTAAGCCAGTCTGGAACTGGCGCGGCGGCAGACTCAGAGACGTTGATAAAAGAAGCTCAGGCATTGCGTTTTCGTGTGTTTTCCAAAGAAATGGGCGCCAGGCTCAAAACCGAATCGGAAGGCCTGGATTATGATGAAGTCGATAGCTATTGCGATCATTTGATTGTGTATGACAACGTCAATAAGAAAATAGTCGGCTACACGCGTTTGCTTAATCAAGATCAAGCAGAACGCCTTGGCCGGTTTTATTCTCAAAGCGAGTTCAATCTGGATCAGGTATTAACATTGCCCGGCCGCTTTCTGGAAATAGGCCGGACTTGCGTCGATCCTGATTATCGCGGCGGCGCGGTTTTAACAACGCTGTGGTCTGCGCTGGTTCAATATGCGCTTGAGGGGCAGTTTAATTATTTACTCGGTTGCGCGAGCGTTACACCCGGCCCAAGCGGCTTTGCGGTGGATGCCGTTTATCGGAATATCGATGCCAAAAATATTGCGCCGTCTTCGATTCAAGTTACTCCCACCATTCCAATACCCAGTGAACTAAGATGCGAACGGGATGAATCGGGCATTCCTCCATTGCTCAAAGCTTATTTCCGTTTCGGCGCCGTAGTGTGCGGCGAACCTTTCTGGGATGAAGATTTCAACTGCATGGATTTATTTGTGCTGCTACCGCTCGACCACTTGCAAGAGCGCTACAGCAAACACTACATGAGAGGTTTCGCCAAGGATGGAGTATATGCCGCCGCCGAGCAGGAATCAAAGTACGCACAGACGGGTAATGAAATTGAACATACGCCTGTACTATAAACTTTTCCTGATCGTCATCCTGTTTATCAAAGGGCTGATCATCGCCGGGTGTGTATTCCCTGTACTTGGCTTTTTATATTCCGCGCGCGATGCCAAAATTAAGCGTGATGCGTTAAAAACCCGATGGCTGCAATGGTTCAGCGCTATTGTTAACCTGCATATAATCAAAGAGGGCGAATTGCCGGAACGGCGCGCCATTCTTGTCAGCAACCACATCTCATGGCTGGACATCATCGTTATCGGCCAATATTTACCGGCTTATTTTGTTGCCAAGAGCGATATTTCAAGCTGGCCTGTAATCGGTTACTTGGCCAAACAGGGCGGCACCATTTTTATTCGTCGGGGCAGTAAACAACATATCAAAACAACCGCCGAAAAGATGGTCTGGCTGTTAAAACAAAACGGCAACATTATTGCGTTTCCTGAAGGAACCACAACTAAGGGCGATGAGGTTTTGCACTTTCATCCGTCCTTGTTCCAGCCTGCATTGTTAACCCGGTCGGCTATTCAGCCCGTAGCTCTGCAATATCAAGGTGCCGCCAAAGAACATGCACCGTTTGTCGGTGACGACGCTTTTGTGCCGCATTTAATAAAAATGCTGACTCTGGATAAAATCGAGGTGCGTCTTAGCTTTCTTCCTGTCATTAACAGCTCAGGAAAAAGTCGCCATGCAGCGAGCATTGAAACAAGAGACATGATATCGAACAAAATCTCCGAATGTTCGCCGATAGATAATTCAGTCGCCTGCGACGTTCACACACTGAAGCACCGCTGCCGTTAAATCAAGGTATGATTATCATTGTAAGGGGGATCATAATCGCCCGTTCACTGATACGGATTGACCACCTAAGGTGACACTTTTGCAGTCAATTCCACAACTTCTTCATTTATATGATAGGCATTAACTTTCCTGAACTCGAACAACTTGAACGCATTATTGAGCAATTAGGCGATCGCGCCCAAACTGAGGTAATAGAACGGATTCAATACCAAGACCATGAGTTCCCCATTCATTGCATCACTCTGGGGTCAACTCGGCCCAATGTGCCGGTATTGGCTTTTTTCGGCGGCGTTCATGGACTGGAGAAGATCGGTTCAGAAGTGATCCTGTCTTATATGGAAACCATCAGTCAGTTGCTGGACTGGGATCAGGAGTTTTTGTCCCGGCTTGAAAAATCCCGGCTGGTTTTTGTACCTATCGTCAATCCGGTCGGCGTTTATCTGGGCACACGCTGCAATGGCAACGGCGTTGACCTGATGCGCAATTCGCCTGTAGAAGGCGTGGGCGCAACCCGCATTTTCAGCGGTCATCGCATCACACCCCGTCTGCCTTGGTACCGCGGCGATGAATCCAAAATGGAAAAAGAAGCGCAAGCTTTATGCCGCGTTGTCGATCAACACCTGTTCAACTCATCTTTGTCCATTGCGCTGGATTTGCATTCAGGGTTCGGCATTCAGGATCGATTATGGTTTCCCTACGCCTCGCGTCTTACCCCTTTTGCCTTTATTGCCGAAACGTTGGCCTTAAAAGAATTGTTCGACCGTTGCTATCCGCATCATATCTACAGGATCGAACCGACTTGTCTGGAATATGTGATTAACGGCGACCTATGGGATTATCTGTTCGATGATTTTGTGCAGCGGTTTGAGGCCGAACGACTATTTTTGCCGTTGACGCTGGAAATGGGCTCGTGGCTTTGGTTGCGCAAGAGCCCGATGCATTTATTTTCCCGGCATGGCTTGTTTCACCCGCTGCTGCCGCACCGCCAGCAACGGATTTTTCGACGGCATTTTCTGCTGTTCGATTTTTTACACCGAAGTCTTTTGTATCCCGAACAATGGACACAGCTTAAGCCGCGACAAAAGGCGGATTATGAAAAAAAAGCCTTAGGATTCTGGTATGAATAAATCGCTGGGGCAAAACTGGATTCTGCTTAGAGGCCTGACGCGTGAGTCGAAACACTGGGGCAATTTTGTTCCTCTTTTACAATCGGCATTCCCGGATGCACAAATAACGCTGCTGGATTTGCCAGGTACCGGTTGTTTTTATCGGGAAACCAGTCCAAGTACGATCAAGGCGATAACCGACAGCGTACGCCGTCATGCCCTAGATCAGGGTTTGTTACAACAGCCGGTAACGATTCTGGCGCTTTCGCTGGGTGCGATGGTTGCCTGGGAATGGATGCGCAGCTATCCCGAAGATATTTGCGGCGCAGCTCTGATGAATACCAGCCTTGCCGATGTGAGTCCTTTTTATCGGAGGTTGCGCTGGCAAAATTATGGGGATTTTGCCGCATTAGTGATGACGCGCGACCTGCGTAAGCGGGAATCGGGAATTTTGCAACTGACAAGCAACCGCCGGAATATCGCCAGGAATGGTGTGTATGCCGCAAGCCAGTCGGGAACTGGCGCGGCGCGGCATAAACAGATAATTCGAGCTTGGGAAAAGATACAAATCGAGCGCCCCATCAGTCTTAAAAACTGCTTCCGCCAGATTAAAGCGGCTGCAAGCTATCGGCCTGGGGACATAAGGCCGAAGCAGCCGATTTTACTATTAAACGGATTGGGCGACCGCTTGGTAGCGCCGGCCTGCTCAGAGTCGATACACAAAAAATGGAACCTGGAGCTTCGCCGCCATCTCTGGGCGGGCCACGACCTGACGTTGGATGACGGCGCATGGGTGGTGTCGCAACTAAAAGATTGGCTGGATCAAAAGTCTTTTATTCACCACGAAGACACGAAGGACACGAAGAAATAAACTTCGTGTCCTTCGTGTCTTCGTGGTGATAAGCTTTTAAGTTAATGAAAATGTCATCAAACAGTAGGGCGTGCCGCGCGCCAGAGGTAGGGCTAATATTCAGCATCGGTTTAACTCCAAGCTGCGAAGAAGGCGCGCACGGCACGCCCTACTCAATTGGGTGACGGATTATTAAAGCATGTCGCTGAAACTTAACAAAAATGTCATCAAACAGTTAACTTCCTGTAATAATCCAAGCGTATTTTAGCCATCATCAAAACTTGTTGAAGGCGGGTAAAAATGTCATTGAAATATCGTTCAATCTGGATTTCAGACACTCATCTTGGCACTAAAGGCTGCAAGGCCGAACAGCTCAGGGATTTTCTCGATAGTGTCGAATGCGACTATTTATATCTGGTCGGCGATATTATCGATTTGTGGAAATTCAGATCCGGCTTTTATTGGCCGGCGTTGCACAGCGACATCGTGCAACGGGTGATCGACAAGGCTAAAAAAGGCACGCGCGTTATTTATATACCCGGCAATCACGATGAACAGTTCCGAAAGCACGCCGGCATGCATTTTAACGGCGTCGATATACAACTGAATGCCGTCCATACCACCCAAGACGGTCGCAAATTCCTGGTTTTGCACGGCGATGAATTCGACAGTATCGTCTGCCACAATAAAAGCTTGGCTTATATCGGCGGCGAGGCTTACGAGGTGTTATTGTTCATCAACCGCTGGCTAAACGTCTTGCGTTCAAAAATGGGCTACAAATACTGGTCCATCTCTGCATTTTTAAAACACAAGGTTAAAAATATCATCAGTTTCATGGATAACTACCAGCATATCCTGAGCCTGGAAGCGCAAAAAAGGCATGTGGACGGCGTTATTTGCGGGCATATCCATCATGCCGATATTACCGACATGGAATTCGGCAAAACCTACTGCAATTGCGGCGACTGGGTGGAAAGTTGCACAGCATTGGTTGAAGATGAAACCGGTCAGCTGTCCATTGTCCGTTGGCTGGAAGAAAGCTATCAGTTGCTGGATCAGCAGCTTGAGCCGCAACCGGACTACGCAGAAGCGGCATAATTTTATCCGCTATTCCTTTGTCACGAAACCGTAAACAAACGTTCATTTCTTTGTCATAGAAGAGTTTTATGCTTTGTTCCGAAGGCTAATGCTTTTCATACCTGCAAAAAAGCGTAGCCGATTGGTTCGGCTACGCTCACTACAAGTTTTGCAGAACTTCTCTTAAGAGGATAAAGAAATGAAATTGCTCTATTCCATCCATAAATACGACGTCTTCATGTTCACTTGGCTGATCAATGCCAGAATACATGGCACTTTAACCACTGCCAGCCGTTATCTGTCGAAAACCGGCGATGGCTATCTGTATTTGGTTATTATGGGCTTGTTATATTGGCGCGATGGCCTTGAAAGCCACATTCTGCAAGCGGTCTTGCTGGCTTTTTTAATCGAGAGACCGATTTATTTCGTACTGAAAAACGGTCTGAGGCGTAATCGGCCGCAAGCCGCTTTACAAAACTTCCGCAGCATTATCACGCCCTCGGATAAATTCAGCTTTCCGTCCGGTCACACGTCCGCCGCTTTCATGATGGCGACGCTGCTTGGCTATTATTTACCTCCTTTAATGATCCTTTTTTATTGTTGGGCGGCATTGGTCGGCTTTTCCCGCGTAGTGCTGGGCGTGCATTTTCCGACCGACACGCTGGTAGGCGCCATTTTGGGTATTGGCACAGCATTCTTTAGCTTGGGACAAATCGTAATATGAAAATTTTTTATGGCGTACAAGGTACCGGTAACGGCCACATCACTCGCGCACGGGTTATGGCAAAAGAACTTTATGCCGCAGGCGTTGATGTTCATTTTCAATTTACCGGACGCCCGGAGAATAAATATTTCGATATGGAAGTTTTTAATGGCTACCAATCGCGCACCGGCCTGACTTTCCATACCGAAAAAGGGCAGGTCAGCTATCTGAAAACAGCGCTTGACGCTAAACCCATCACGTTTATCAGAGACTTGAAGTCGCTGGATTTGAGCGGTTACGATCTGGTCATCAGCGATTTTGAACCGGTCACCGCCTGGGCGGCAAAAAGCCGGAAAATACCGGTTTTAGGTATCGGCCATCAATACGCGTTTAACCACAAAATCCCCAGAGAAGGGTCGGATCCTATCGCCGATCAGGTCATGAAGTATTTTGCCCCGGCAGATAAAGGCATAGGTTTGCACTGGCATCATTTCGGCCAACCCATTTTACCGCCTATTATCGAGACACCGGAAACGCCAAAAAGCATTATCAAAAACAAGATCATTGTCTACCTTCCTTTCGAAGACCAGAACGAAGTCATCAGGCTGTTGGCGCCGTTTAAAAACTTCGACTTTCATCTCTATTCGCCGGAACCGGTTTCTTGTACATTCAGTCATATTATTTGCAATCCGTTGTCCCGCGACGGTTTCCAGAAAGATTTATATGATTGCGCCGGCATTATCAGCAATGCCGGATTTGAACTGGCCAGTGAATCGCTGCAACTGGGCAAAAAAATCCTGGCCAAGCCGCTGCATGCGCAAATGGAGCAAATCTCCAATGCCGCCGCCTTACAGCAATTGGGTTACGGGCATGTCATGCATGATATGAACAGTCACGTGATTGATCATTGGCTGCATGACAACCGCGCCGTCCATATTACCTATCCCAATATTGCCAAAGTGCTGGTACAATGGATACAGGACGGAATGCCTGAAATGGATGAGGATTTTATTGAGGCCGTCTGGAGTCATGTGAATGTTTCGCATATTGAGCACTAGCTGATGGCGGCACCCAAAACCGTTCTGGTCGTCGGCGGTGCCGGTTACATCGGCTCGCATATGGTCTGGCTGCTCGGCCAAAAAGGCGTCGACGTCGTAACGCTCGACAACCTTTCCAGCGGTCACCGCGATGCGGTATTGCATGGTCGTTTCGTGCATGGCGACATCGCCGACCAGTTGATACTCGACAAAGTGTTTCGGGAATACAAATTCGACGCCGTCATGCATTTTGCCTCGTCCATACAGGTGGGCGAATCCGTGCAAGATCCCGCCAAGTACTATCAAAACAACGTAGTCAACACCCTCAACTTGCTCAACGCCATGTGTGCTCATGGCGTCGATAAGTTTATTTTTTCGTCCACCGCCGCCATCTTCGGCGAGCCGGAATACAGTCCCATCAATGAAGCGCATCCCAAACGGCCTATCAATCCCTACGGCTGGAGCAAGCTGATGGTTGAGCAGGCTTTGGCCGATTACGATCGCGCTTACGGCCTTAAATCGGTTTGCTTGCGCTATTTCAACGCTGCCGGGGCGCATCCGGACGGCTTGCTTGGCGAACGGCACGAACCTGAAACGCATTTGATCCCGCTCGTGCTGCAAGCCGCTTCCGGTCGCCGTCCGAACATCACCGTTTTCGGGCGCGATTACGATACCCCGGATGGCACCTGCATCCGCGATTACATCCATATTCTCGATTTGGCCGAAGCTCATTGGCTGGCCTTGCAATACCTGCAATCCGCAGGAGAAACCAGCGCATTTAACCTGGGCAACGGCAATGGCTATTCAGTCGAGAGCGTTATCCAGGCGGTTAGACGCGTCACCGGTGAGACCGTTCCGGTGCAGGAAGGTCGGCGCAGACCGGGCGATCCCGCGCGCTTAGTGGCCAACGCGACCAAAATACGGCAGGAATTGGGCTGGCAGCCCGCTTATTCCGATCTGGATGCTATTGTGGAACACGCCTGGCGATGGGAATACAGCCACACCCCCATATTTGCAAAGGCGTCATGATCCGGCATTTCTTCTTACATACCGCTCATCTTATACATCCATATACACAAACCCAAGCAATACCCGCCTGAACTCTTTTACAAAGCACTAACACTTCACCCATATCGCCTTACTTTCATCCAGCACAGCAATCGCCTCTTCACAGCCGATTACGTTTTCCTTGTTGCTCAGAATATAGCCGGCCAAACGCTCAACGGACTTCCAATGACTGGGTGAGTTTATGAACTGAAAGGCTTTATTAAACAGCTCAGCCATCTTTTCTTTGTGCCGGCTCCGGCGCGCGATATTGGTGTCCAGATATTCATAAACTTTATTGAGATCGGATGTGCCGCCATAATTATGCAGGGCATTGATGTTGACCAGTTGTGCATTAAACTGTTCGCCATCGCGAAGAGCTACGTGTTTTGCCTCCGCTAGCGGTCCGATTAGCAAATTGATCATGTCCGCTTCAAAAGCGGTCTGATAAGCATCTTGCTCAACGACTGAGAAATAATCGGCGCTTTCAAGCAACGCAACCGGCAGGCTATGGATCAGGCGGCCTCCTTCCACAACGGCGGCAAAGCGATCATGGGAAAATGGACAGGCATTTAAAGGACTGTCTCTCCATCGGTCCAATGATTTAATAGATATTTGAAAATGTACTGGAGGCAGTTGTTTTTGTTTATTATATAGATAAATGGCAGCGGCATGGCCGGCTTCATGGAAAGCGATTTGCCTAATCAAATCTTGATCAGTGATAGAGTAGGTTGCATCAGTTTGGTAATTCCGTTTCATGATTCCACCGCAAGCTAAAAAGATGCGGCCAGAACTGCCGGCCGCATTGAAGAGGAAGGATAGTAAAACTCTAATACCTTTAATAAGGAAGTGACACAAGAGCTAAGCATAGTCTAGTGAACAAAGCCCGCCTTGAAAATGTGACCGATTGCCGCGCGACAATTAGCCGCGCAAAATGGCACGGCAAATGCTGCGTATTTGAGTTTGCGCTGTGAAAATGCTTCAAAGTCGCATGATAACTGAGTTTAATAAAATTATTACACGACTCGCCAAGGCATTTCGCATACCAAAATAGGGCATATGACACATCCCTGTTTGGCGGGTTGAATGGTCTTTAAACAAACACAGGAGTTTTAACATGGTTAAATCGGAACTCATTGACGTATTGGCCCAAAAACGGCCTCATTTGGAACGAAAAGACGTGGAACTGGCAGTTGGCTGTATGATCAAGCAGATGACTGAAGCTTTGATGGCTAACGATAGAATAGAAATCCGGGGCTTTGGCAGTTTTTCCTTGCATTACCGTCCGCCCGTTACCGGCAGGGATCCCCGATCTGGGGCTGCATTAAACTTGCCTGCCAGGTATTCACCGCATTTCAAACCGGGCAAAGAGTTGCGGCAGAGAGTCGATTTGTTAAAGGCAGAGTGTCGGATTAAGCAGAAGGCCTAGTTTTTATTAACGCGGCTTAAACGGATATTAGCGCCGCTACAACACAAAGCGGTGACCGGGAAAATCCTCAGTCACGGCTGAACCGTTACCGAGCTTTTTATTGGCCATGGCCGAATGCCCCAGCGCCTGTGCTGTATGGTGTTCGGTAGCATTAGACTGAGAGCTTAAGCCAAGAGTGATGGCAGCTATATAACACAGCAATAAATTTTATTTTCATGAGCATTCCCTTAAATGATTAGTCGATGTTGTATCACCGTATCGCCAGTCGTTATGAAAGGATCAGCATTAACGTTGACGTTGAATTGCAGCACAAAGCTGCTTAACTATGCGCCCGGAAAAGTGTTGTCATATCACTGTATGTGTTCTCGTAGTTAAAATAGGCAACCGCCGCGAGGGATAAAGGCAAATGTTGACTTAAGCAGCGCAAAGCCCTCTCCAGAGGGAGAGGGTTGGGTGACGACTGCAAGGATGCAGGAGGTAGAGCAACGCAGGGAGCAGTTGCCGAGGGGAAATCAAAATAAGGAAGAAAGCTTATTTAATCCCCCCTCATCCCAACCTTCTCGGCAATTGCTCCTGCACTTTAAGTCAACAGCATTGAAAGGCAAAGTACTGTGGATATGGCTTATTTTTTCAGGTAGAAGAATTTAAAACAAAAGATCACCACATAGACACGGTGGTACTGAGGTATAAAATCTTTTTTCGCTGTGTCTTTGTGGTTCAAAACCCAGCAAAAATATACTTCAAAGGTTTTTGTGCTTATCCAATGTTAACCCGTGTTTTTTAGTACGGTAATAAAGCGCATCCCTCGACATGCCTAATAACAAGGATGCTTCCTGATATTTCCCATTGGTTTTTGCCATAGCTTGTCGAATTAAACTCACTTCCAGTTCAGGCCAATCCACGCCAACCTTCGGTAATTCAAAAAGGCTTGCCAGACCGGTTCTGTTGTTGACTTCCAAGTACTCGCGAGGAAGATCATTTAGCTCGATTATTCTTCTTCTGCGTAAAACCGTCAGGCTTTCACAAAGATTACGTAACTCCCTGATATTTCCAGGCCAAGGATAACGTTGCAGGACTTCTAATACTTCGATGCTTATTGACAGGGTCCTGGTCGCATATTTTTTTGCAAAATAACTCAGAAAGTGATCCATCAATAATTTAATATCATGGAGTCGCTCCCTTAAAGGAGAAAGCAATAGCGGAACGACGTTTAAGCGAAAATATAAATCCTCCCTGAATTGGCCTGCGCTCACCTGTTTATGCAAATTGGCATTGGATGCGGCGATAATCCGGACATCGGCTTTACAGGTTTTAACGAAACCAACAGGCAGATACTCGCCTGCTTCGATAAAGCGCAACAATTTAACCTGCACGGATAAAGGCAGCGAATTGATTTCATCTAGAAACAGAGTTCCGCCGTCTACTGTTGCCAAAATCCCTTTTTTATCGGCAATCGCCCCTGTGAAAGCGCCTTTACAGTAACCGAACAGTTCAGACTCAATAAGGCTTTCCGGCAGCGCCGCACAATTTAAGGCGATAAATTCTTTTTCACTACGCCGGCTGTTTTTTAAAATGGCAGCGGCTATTAATTCTTTGCCGGTGCCGGTCTCGCCTGTAATCAATACTGTCGCATCTGTGGGGGCAACTGTTTTAACGCTACGCAGCAATGATTTTAACGCGGGGTCTTTGCCGATTATGGTTTTTGAGAGATTCATATTGAGCTCTTAATGTAAAGAGATTACACAATCCTGTTTTTTTAAATCCCGGAAAAGACGATGTAGATTGCAGTATTTTTTATTCCTCCGGAGGGTGCAATAATCAAATTAACATCCGGGTTCGACTGCATACTTAGGCTATATCTAGCATCTCCGATTTTTTTATTCACCACGAAGACACGAAGGACACGAAGTTTATGTTTTTTCTTCGTGCTCTTCGTGTCTCGGCAATTGCTCCTGCATTGCTCTACCTCCTGTATCCATGCAAGTCGTTCGTGGTGAAAGAAAATGCGTAACTCGGGTATGTTCTTTTATGGAAATGACCTTAGCTGTAAGCATGATAGCCATATTCAGGAACAGTCTCCATGCGCATCCATATGGCAAAGGGAGTATTTCTTATGCCAAAAGTATGACTGTGCGATATGCCTTGGTTTTTTAACTTAGTGCGGGATACGCCGCACTTATTTTAAATAAGGCGTCTTGCATTGGCGCCGAAATCAATCATTAAGCCCATGAAAATAATGTAGTAACAAGCCAAGGCGTGATTCGTGCCTAAAACCTGAGAACACAGAGATAAATCATAACGATGGAAAGAGGTTCCAACTCACCCACAGGGTGAGCGCTACTGCTTTGATTCCCTGTGAGCTCTATGCCTCTGTGGTTATGAATTGGTTTAATCGAATTAATTTGAAAAATTGTTTACTACAATTTTGCCGCCTGAAATAACAAGGTCGGGATACTCCAGAATTTTAAACGTATGAGCGGGATCGCCTTTTACCGCGATAATATCAGCCGGGGCGCCGCTTTGTAATGTGCCCAGCAGTGGTATATTTAAATACCGGCCCGCTTTCGATGTCGTAGTGCGCAAAATATCAATCGGTTGCATTTTTGCCATGTGCATCATGTACACAAGTTCCTGTGCATCGATACCCCATGGAACATCCGGATGAGCGATTTCAGCGCCGTATAAAAACTCAGCACCCAGCGCTACCAAGGCGTTGACATTGTGGGCTATACCTGAACATTTCGATAAGGTATCTATCGTAGTGACTATTTTTACCTGCTGAGCCACGGCTTTTTTCAGTAGCCGTTCCGGGATGACGCCACAAGGAACATGCGCCCATTCATCAATATTTGCGTTAATCGCAATCTCTGCGCCTTTTTCCTCGCCAATATGCGCCGTGACTTTACGGTCATGTTGATGCGCTTCATCGACAATCGCTTTGACAATATTTTCCGGTAATAGCGGCCATGCCTGTTTCGAATGTGCAGGCTTGTGATGGGGATTTTCATGCCCATGACCACCATGACCGGATGACCAGGGCGCCCCCGCTTCGCCGCCCGGTTCCAACGCGACCTTAATCACTACTGCGCCCCCGTCTATAAGATTACGAACTGTTTCTCGCGCTTGTTCTTCTGTGTAAACAGGCGTGGCGATGTTAGTAGCGCCCATGCCTGGAATGGGGTAACCATCAGGCGCAGTAATAATTGGGCCGGCGGTGAGCACACGCAAGCTTCCGTCGCCACCATAAGGCTTGTGGATGGGGCCGCCTACATCTCGAATTGTGGTGATGCCATGCTTAAGCACGGTATCGGCCGGAATATTTTGAAATGCAAGATGGGCGTGCAATTCAATAAAACCGGGTAGTAGGGTTGCATCGCCCAAATCAATGACTTTTGCGTCACCGGGCTTAAATGTTTCGCGCGAATCGATTTGCGCCACTTTCCCATTTATCACTAATACCGAGGTATTGGTTCTGATGTTGTTGCCGTCGAAAACGCGTGCGGCATGCAGAAGAATTGGACTTTGCCCTGTTTCTTGAGCAATGGCCAAAGAAGAGGTCAAGACGGTCAGGACTAATAATAAAAAGGACTGATTGCGATTGAGCAATTCGGAGAGCATTTTCAGTATTATGCGTTTTATCATTTCAGATCCTATATCTATGGTTTTTTAAAAATCGTGTTGGCGATTGAATCGTAATTTTCTTGGAAATCAGGCTTTAAATACCCAGCAATACCAAGCAATAGTCACGCCACCCCATATTTCATAGAGATATTACCTTTGCTAACAATAACATAGCTATTAATTAAGACAGCTATTCAGCCTTAACCAAGATGACTTGTTCCAGCGGACTTTTCGTTAGCCAAATGAATAATGCTAGGCACTTCCGAAACTAAAGTAGGTCATATCACACACTTTACAATTAACGGGCCATTATAAAAACAATACTTTTCAATAGCTTATATATTTATTTCAAAAATTTAAACCATATCACCGGAAAACGGTGAAATAACCTACGGCTTAGCCCAGCAAAAAACCTAATTTAATATCTAACTCGGCAATATTTAAAAAATAAATAAATATGGCACACCGGTTGCTTTATTCCATTCGTATCATCTTTTCAGATATGTATATCTGCTTATTTGATGTGCTTAGCAATGGATTCTTAATGAAACCGCCGTCTATCAATTCGGTCTATGAACTGAATGAATTTTATGATTTAAACGTTGAGGTTTTAAATGCAATTATTACCATTAGTACAGCCGGCAAAGGAGTTAAGTAAGGACGAAATTTCACGCTATAGTCGTCATTTGCTGATTCCCGATGTGGGTCTGGAAGGACAAAAGCGTCTCAAGAACAGTAAAGTTTTAGTGATAGGCGCAGGCGGTTTGGGATCGCCGGCGCTGCTTTATCTCGCGGCGGCCGGGGTCGGGACATTAGGAATTATTGACTTCGATGTCGTTGACGAATCAAATCTGCAAAGACAAATCATTCATGGACAATCCGATGTCGGCAGACTTAAATCCGAAAGCGCAAAAGATTCGATCAACGAGTTAAACCCATACGTTGATGTTCGGCTTCATAACGCGCGCCTTGAAGCCGCCAATGCGCTAGAGATCATTTCAGGCTACGACTTGATCGTGGACGGAACGGACAATTTCGCTACCCGGTATCTTGTTAACGATGCCTGCGTCCTTGCAGGAAAGCCCTATGTCTGGGGATCCATCTTCCGATTCGAAGGACAGGCTTCCGTTTTTTGGGAAGATGCACCTGGCGGAGTCGGCCTGAATTATCGCGATTTGTACCCCGAACCGCCGCCACCGGAAATGGCGCCTTCCTGTGCGGAAGGCGGGGTGTTAGGCATACTCTGTGCTTCGATAGGCGCAATTATGGCGACCGAGGCTGTCAAATTAATTACCGGTTTAGGCGAAACCTTATTGGGCCGGCTTGTGGTCTACGATGCCCTGGATATGACGTATCGATTCATACCTTTAAGGAGAGCGCCGGTAAGGGTTCCCATTACCGGTTTGGCCGATTATCAGGAATTTTGCGGATTAAAAAAACCCGTAACAGACCATAAACCCGATGTTCCGGTAATCAGCGCCCTGGAACTTAAAAAAATGCAGGAAAACGGTACTGATTTACAGCTAATCGATGTGCGCGGAATTGAGGAATGGAATATCGTCCGTATTGAAGGCGCCAACCATATCCCCAAAAATATCATCATGTCCGAAGACGTTTTGTCCCGGCTTAATAAAGAAGATTTTATTGTTCTTCAGTGCAAAATGGGTACACGTTCCAGGGATGTTCTTATTGAGATGCAAAAACAAGGTTTTACCAACGTTAAAAGTTTGGACGGTGGAATTATTGCGTGGATCAGGGATGTGGATCCGTCACTACCCGGTTATTAAGCGACTCGTCTATCTGACGGCACGCTGCTACTTAGGATATGGTCGGCAATAACTTCCCAAAACCTGAACTCATCGTTCCCACGCTCCGCGTGGGAACCATAAGCAGAAGTTATTTTTGGCAAAATCCTTATTGAATTCAAGAGACTACCGACACACGGATACTGAAGGAATATTATGCTCGTTATACATTCCAAACTTGTTGAAGCAATGATTGCTCAAGCACATAAAGATCACCCGATTGAAACCTGCGGCGTGATTGCCGGCCCTGAAGGTTCCAATATCCCGTTGCGTCTTATCCCCATGCGTAATGCGGCGCAGTCAATGACGTTTTTTGAGTTTGACCCGCAACAGCAATTACAGGTCTGGAGAGAGATGGAGGCGCAGGGCGAAGAGCCTATTGTTATCTACCACTCACATACCGGTTCACAGGCTTATCCGAGCCGCGCCGATGTTGAAAATGCGTCAGAACCGGGAGCCCATTATGTGATTATTCCAACAGATAATTCGTATGGCGGGGAAATTCGCAGTTTCCGTATTTTAGACGGGATGGTTACCGAGGAGAGAGTCAGTACGGTAAGCGCTTAGGATACGGTCGGCAATAACTCCCCGAAACCTAGGCTCATCGTTATACACAAGTGTCTGGGAGACACGACAATTTTCGTCATCCCGGCAGGGATTGCCGGGATCCACGACTGCAAGGATGCAGGAGGTAGAGCAACGCAGGAGCAGTTGCCGAGAAGCCATGGATGGCAATACCGAAGCAGGTGACAAGCCTTGCAATGCGGAATTGCTTAGTTAAACCGAACATTCACATCCCTGTGCTCTGGTTTCCGGCACAAATCCGTCCAGAACGGATTTGCATTGACCCGAAGGGCTCCGGGCAGGATAGCCCGGAGTGACAAATCCGTCTGGAACGGATTTGCATTTACCCAAAGGGCGTCAGGCAGGATAGCCTGACGTGAGTCCCTGCCTGAATGACGTGCTTTTAAAGACTTGTGTATAACGACGAGCGCAGAGCGTGGGAACCCTAAGCGGAAGTTATTTTTGGCAAAATCTTTACCACACATTACAAGCCGATTTGGAACAATTAATAGGGGGCTTGAATCTTGTGACAGATATTAATTACTAGATAGTTTTTCAACACTTTAAAACCCTGAAAGGAGTAAACATGCGAATCACCGTGAATATCCCCACCATACTAAGACCCCTCACCAACAATCAAAAACGTATTGAGATTACCGGTTTAAATGTTCTTGAAGTCATAGACCGGATAGAGCAACAGTATCCCGGCGTTAAGGAGAAACTGGTTACCGAAGGACAGGCACACCGTTTCGTCAATATCTATATCAACGATAACGACATTCGTTTTAGTGAAGGCCTTTCAACAAGTCTGCAAGACGGCGACTCAATAACCATTCTACCCGCTGTTGCCGGCGGTTGAGTTGAACTTAACCGTACTCGCTATTTAATAATGAACATGAATCGTCCATTAACCAGCTGCATGATAACCGGGCCATTGCAAAATCCGGCCCCTGATTTTTCTGCTGTAGCCTCTTCACTTCGCTATCAATCCGGCGCATTGGGCATGGTTTGCGAGACTGGCGAAAATGCCGGAAGCAATGCCGCGTTTTCTTTTGAATTTAAAACGCCTCATACCTCGCCTGTCATCTGCGATGTCACCGGATGGGACGACGCTTCCAGACACGCCCCTGTGACCGAAAATATCATTCAGGCAGCTTGCGGCCTGATGTCGGTGCATGGACGGGCCAGCGGTAAATCGCAGGCTTTGGGAGTCAATTACGTTTCCACCTTGACTGCAATCCTGGCGCTTCAGGGAGGAGCCGCTGCTTCGATTGGTCAACTGCGCGGCCTTTCGCTGTCGAACAGTAGCGTTTCAATGGCGGCAGCCGCTTTATTAAGCGTGGGACAGTATATAGCGGGAGCGACGGTTTTTGAGTCTCCCGAAACGCTCAGGCCGGGTATTATCCCGCAGTCCGCATGCCCGCCCTTTGTTTCAGCGGATGGTGTTATCTTTGAACTGGAAACGCTGGATGCAGGACCTTGGCAAAAATTTTGGACCGAGATAGGAGTAGACTCGCAAATCGCCGGTAAGGGTTGGACCGCTTTTTTACTTCGCTACGCCAAAGCCATAGCCCCTATGCCTGCTGAATTAACCGCCACAATAGCCAAATTCAGCTATTCACATATTGCCGAGCTATGTGCCGTTACCGGCATGGCGATTTGTCCAATACGCTCTATTGATGCCAGAGCCCAAGACGAAGACTGTAAGCGGGTATGGCTTCAAGGGCCTTGGGAATTTGCTTTCGAACCTGCTCTAAAAAACACTCCACCAAGCATTGCCGGCAATGATTTACCGTTAAGCGGACTCACCGTTATTGAATCCTGCCGGCGGATTCAGGGTCCTCTTGCAGGACATTTGCTTGCATTATTGGGCGCGAATGTTATCAGGATAGAACCGCCGGGCGGCGATCCTTTGCGCGGTATGCCGCCCATGGCGGAGGGATGTTCGGCACGATTCGACGCGCTCAACCGGCATAAAATTATCAGGGAAGTTGATATTAAATCCTCTGCCGGACAAGCGGAAATTAAACAGCTTGTGAAACACGCCGACGTCTTTCTTCATAATTGGGCGCCCGGCAAAGCGGCGCCACTAAATCTTGATCATCAGCATTTGGCGGCCATCAATCCCGCCCTGATTTACGCCTATGCGGGAGGCTGGGCAACAGACGGCGCGGCGCAGTCATCCGGGAACGTCATGCCGGGCACGGATTTTATGACTCAAGCCTATTCCGGAGTCGCAAAAAAAATTGCCGAGACTTCGGGTACGCAAGGCGGCTCGTTATTTACAGTATTGGATGTACTGGGCGGCGCGGTTGCAGCGCAAGGAATCACTATCGCACTGCTCAATCGATGCATGAACAAGGTTGGCGGCAAAGTGACTTCATCGCTAATGAGCGCGGCAACGCTGTTGTGTTCGGATGATTTGCAAAAACACTATAAGCCGCAGAATGCCGACGCCATTTCAAAAAGCATTATTGACGGTGTCTACGCCACCAAGCAGGGATATTGCGCAATTGAATGCCGTGACATAAAAACCGCGGAGCGATTGACTAAAGCGCTTGATATTACTATCGATACTGACGAAGAAGGCTTCCTGCAGCATTTGAGCGGCTTATTGCTATCAAAAACGGCACACGAGTGGATTGCGATCCTGGAGCAAGCGGATGTTCCTTCAGCTGTTGTCGTCGAAGACCTCACCGATTTACAAACCATTCCACATCTACAACCGGGCCTGACTACCGGCTCTTATACCAAAGTCATTTCTCCTTGGAGGTTCAAATGAATCATGCAGGCATCATCGATATAATCCCCAGCGAAATTCGCAGTCAGTGGATTGAAAATGGGACCTATCCAAATCAGTCCGTATACCGGTTGTTTTGCCGGCACGTAGAACAGCATCCCGATAGCCCGGCGATTCTATCCCTTGACCAAACAGTGACCTATGCAGAGTTACTGGACAAGGTCCATCGCTTCGCCGCCAGCCTCAAAGAACTGGGGATCGTTTCCGGAGATGTTGTCGCCTATCAGCTCACTAACAGCTGGCAGAGTTGCGCAATCGATCTTGCAGCGGCAGCGCTGGGCGCGATCGTAGCCCCGTTTCCGCCCGGACGCGGCCGCCTTGATATTGACTCGTTACTGAGAAGGTGCGATGCGCGCGTGATTATTGTCGAACGGGAACACGCCAACATCGACCTGTGCGAACTCATTGAATCGTTACGTCCCACCTTGCTGTCCCTGCGCGTTCTGATTGTTGACGGCAAAGCCCGGGACGGCTGGCATACGCTGGATAACCTCTTTCAAACCGAGCCGATTGAGCCTGACAAACTGCCGGACGTTTGCCCCAACTCGCCCGTTCGCTTCCTGATCTCGTCCGGAACCGAATCCGAGCCGAAATGGGTTGCCTACTCACACAACGCGCTGATTGGCGGGCGAGGCCGTTTTCTGCAACGAATACATGCCGATGGAAAGACTTTCAGGGGGCTGTATTTGATGCCGCTTGGCACCGCGTTTGGTTCGTCCGCGACATTCGGCATTTTATCCTGGCTGGGCGGGTCCATCGTGATGTTGCGGCAATTCGATGTCGCAGCCGCCATTCAAGCCATGGCAAAACTTAAGCCGAACTACATCTTTGGGGTGCCCACCATGTTTCAACGAATCGCTGTGGATCCGGCATTATCGCGAATCGATAAGTCCAGCCTGATCGGTATCATTAGCGGCGGAGCGGAGATTGATGAAGCATCAATCCGCCGATGCACCGCGGCATTCGAATGCGGTTTTATAAGCCTATACGGTTCGGCGGATGGTGTTAACTGCCATACGACACTTGACGACGATTTAGAAACCGTTCTCCATAAAGCGGGCCGGCCTAATCCGGAAGTCTGTTCGATCAGGATAGTCGATGACAACGGGCAAGAGGTGCGGCAAGGAGATATTGGAGAAATCACCGCCAGAGGGCCGATAAGTCCCATGCAATATGTTAACGCGCCGGATTTGGATGCGCTATACCGGGACAAAGAGGGTTGGGTGTACACCGGAGACCTGGGCTTTATCGATGATGACGGCTATTTGGTGCTGTCCGGGCGCAAGAAAGACATTATTATTCGCGGCGGTGCCAATATTAGTCCTGTTCAAATCGAAAATGTCGCTATTTCCCATCCCGATGTCGTCAGCGCCGCCTGCGTACCTGTTGCTGATCCGGATTTGGGGCACCGGGTTTGCCTCTGTCTGGTCATGCGTGAGGGTGTTGAGCGCCCGTCGCTTTCCCTATTCGCCGGCTACTTGCGCAAGCAAGGCTTAGAGACAAACAAGCTGCCGGAATATTTGCGCTACTATCGGCAATTGCCTCTCAGCCCGGCCGGAAAAGTCGATAAAAAACGGCTGACTGCGGAAGTGGAATTGATCAGGGCCGGGGCGAAACCACGTTTTGCCGTAGGGGTTCATTAATGTCAGGCATTTATGGAAAAACAGCTCACAGCGAATTAGCCGAATCATTGGCCGGTGAAGTGAAAAAGTTTGTTGACGAAATAATCATCCCGAACGAATCGCGGCTGGCTGAAGTCGGGGATTCATCATCCGTGCTGCAAGCGGAGTTGACCGAAAAAGCTCGGAGTGCCGGACTGTGGGGTTTATTTTATCCCCTCTCCCACGGCGGAAAAATAGCCTCACTCGAAGACTACCTCATCGTTGCCGAACAGGAGGGCCGCACCGAATTTTCCCAGGCAATCTTTGGCAGCCACTCCGCGCTTGATGCGCACATGTTGCTGAAATTCGGCAGCGACGCAGTGCGTAAAAATTTCCTTGAACCTTTGGCGGCCGGGGAAGCCGTTCCAAGTTACGGCATGACCGAGCCGGAACATGGCGGATCGTTTCCGAGCCTGATCGCCACATCGGCGCAGCTGACTAACGGCAACTGGACTATCAACGGCAGAAAATGGTTTGTTTGTAACACGGACCGGGCAACGTTTGTTACCGTGCTGGCGCGTACCGGCGGGGAAAATACGGCAATCAATCAAGCGCTGTCGATGATTATCGTGCCGACCGACGCGGAAGGCTTTAAAGTTGAACGGCAGATCAGCATGATGGGGCGTTCGCTAGGTCAAGGCGAAATGTCTTTTACCAACGTGCAGGTGCCTGAACATAATATCTTGAGCCGTAGCGGCAGCGGTATAGCCTTAATGGGACAACGGCTTAATATTGGACGGCTGCTGCGCTCGATGAACTGGGTAGGGCTGGCGCAGCGCTGTTTCGATTTAATGGGCGCACGGATTAATTCCGGGCGCGGCCTGTCAGCCCGCTTGCCGGACAAACAGCTGGTACGTCAACACATGGTCAATAGCTATCAGGCCATTACCAGTGCGCGCGAATTAATTCGCATAGCCGCACAGGGTGTCGATGCCCAACGCGCCAATGATGTTCAGATTAATGTGGCCAAGATGGCCGCCTCGCAAGCCTTATGTATGGCCTCGGACTCTGCGATGCAACTGTACGGCGCTGAAGGTATTAGTGATCTCACGCCACTATCGGGTATTTACCGGATAGCACGCACCACACGTATTCTCGATGGTTCGGACGAGTCGCTAACCAGTTCGGTCGGCCGAAAACTGATCGACTGTTATAAGGACGGCGGCACGTATCACTTTGATTGATACCGGCTTTGGCTATCTCTGTTTTTTGAATACTCATACGGGCTGAGCATTTATTTTGATGGATTCAACTTTCACACTTCTGGCGAATTATTCAGGCGGCTTGTTGCCTGAATGCAGTACGCTAACCGGCATACTGTCATCCGCCTGCATCCTGCTGCCGGTCTTGGTATGCGCCCGCCGCAAAGCGCGAGTGCCAACAACCAGGCACACGACACCCGGTGCGGATTTATGGTTTCGAATAGTCCTGGTGTTTGCGATGGCTTTACCGATGCTGGTGTTATACGCCACCAGCACACTCGGTCTGCTCCTTAGCCGGGACTTGCACTTTAAACCCGAATTGCTGGGTTATTTGATTATGAGTTCTTTTGGCCTGGCAGCGATTTTATCGCTCTGGGCGGGAGCATTTGTGGATCGCTTTGGTTCACGTTATTCCCTGATCATTCTTTTTTCCGCCATTGCATTGGCCTTTGCATTGATGGTAACGGTACAGAATTTTTACGGCTTGGTCGCGGCGGTCGGCGTGTGCGGCATTGCCCAGGCGCTGGCAAATCCTGTGACTAATTTATTGATCGCGCAGCAAGTGCCGCCGGAGAAAAAAGCCATGGTGGTAGGACTAAAGCAAGCGGGCGTTCAGCTTGCGGCTCTTTTTGCAGGTTTGGTATTGCCCGGTATTGCCATTGCCACTAGCTGGCGATTCGCGCTGGCCATGATTATTCCGCTGGCGTTTATCTTCATCATAACAACGCCTTTTATTACTCCTAAAAAGCACACAAGAACGGGTAAAGGATTCACCTTATCATTGCCGAACCCGCTGTTGTTTCGCTTGATGAGCATTCAATTTTGCGTGGGTATCTCGCTTTCCGCTTTTGTCACCTTTTTGCCTACCTTTGCCGCGCAGCAAGGTATGCCGCTATCGCTGGCAGGCACGTTAATCGCCGTTTTCGGGGCGATGGGCATCATCTCGCGCATGGTGCTGACGCCTATGGGGGCAAAACTTAAAGACGAATCGCTGCTATTGCTCGCGCTGATTGCTATTGCAGCCGTTGCAATGGCAGTGACGATGCAGGCCAGTCCGGAACAGTACTGGCCGTTATGGGTGGGTGCGGTAGGCGTCGGGCTCACCGCAGTGGGCACTAACGCGATCGCAATGAGCATGTTAATCAGAGACCCTGCATTCGGTGCGGTGACTTCGGCGTCGGGCTTTGTCTCGGTAGCTTTCTTTGGCGGCTTTGCACTTGGCCCGCCGCTTTATGGCGTTTTGTCGGATTATTCCGGGGGCTTGCTGTTGGGCTGGAGTACGCTGATCGGCGTGCTCGTAGTCGGTTGTATCATGGCGCTGGTGTTGGCATCAGCCCGGCGGCGCAAAGTGCAACCACAGGATGAAAACGCACAGCTTAAATCGGAAGTTTTGTTGCTTAAAGAACGTTTAAACACATTAGAGGGCAATTATTATGCTGTTTTGACCAAGTTGGCTGAACTATCAAACGCACACGCGAGTTTTAATAACGAAAACAGTTTGCCGCTACAACAAATCGAAGGCCAATTGATTGATTTGAAATCATTACGGCAATCCGGACGGAACGCAAAGCGACAGAAAAAGACAAAAAACTATCGGAACAATTAACCTTTGCAAGGCGGGTAGATCGATAGAGACTGTGGGAGTAAAAATATCGGATTCTTTCACCACCTTGACAGCAAAACCTATGCAACACCAAGCAAGAAATTTACAACTTCATCAACGAACAAGTCTGGTGCGGTTCTTATCGCGCCGTGTTGTTGCCCTTGGAGCATTGCAATCCGGCTATTGGGCAAGGCCTGATGCAGCGTTTTTGCGATGGTGTGGCGGCGCGGAGGACTTTCGCTACCCAGCAGCAGCAAAGTAGGCGTCAGCATGGAGCGAAACCGCAGAGGATCGAAGCCGTAACAATCGATGCTTCGCAACTCGCGATGGATCGTGTGCGCCGAGGCCACCCGTCCCTGCCAGTTCGGCCCGGCCTGCATCGCGGCAATCTCATGAGGCGGTGTTTTGATGACGTTGCCAAGAAAGAGTAGCAAAACTTCTTCCCTGTTCCCGGCATTCAGCAAAGCTTCCATCCGGGCATCCAACTCCGCAGACCAGCCGCTGCCAAGCAAGGAAAGGGGCGGTTCGTAGAGAATGAGCTGACTGATGTTTGAAGTCAGTAGTGCGGCTTCGAGGGCGCAAAGCCCTCCAAAGGAATGCCCGATAACCTGCACGTCGCCGCCGATGGCGTCAATGACCGCGACGAGATCCTCGCACTCGCGTTCGAGTGTGTAGTCTGCGGCATCGCCGCTGTGTCCACGTCCGCGCCGGTCGATGACCCATACGCTGAAGCGACGCTCAAGTGCGGCCACCACCGGCGCCCATGTGAGATGGTCGCCTGTGGTGCCATGCACGAGTAACAGCGGCGTTCCTACGCCGCTATGCCGGCACGCGATAGGCGTGCCATCCTTTGAGGATATTAATTCCATGACATTTATGTTCCTGAACTTTTAGGTCGAGAAATCCGGTACAACTTTTCAATATTCCAAAAAAATCAAAATTTCATTGTGAGGCACGAGTGGTAAAAACCGAAAATAATATTTATAAAAGTTCTTCAACGCGCGGTTCCAGTCGTTTATTAGCGCTGTTTGTTATGGCGGCAATATTTCATGGCGGCAGCGAATTGAGAGCTGAAGAAACCAAACCTTGGGGACGAATTAACGATTATCTGCGCGTTACCGGCGAATTTCAGGGCAGCTACGAGGCGTGGAATTTTTTTCAGCCCAGTTCAGTAAACAGCAACAACGAATATGATTTATGGTCACTACGCGCCCGTATGGGCTTACAACTGACCACTCCCATCGTGGATGCCTATGCGCAGGCTCAATACAATGGACTTTACGGCCTTCCCGATAATGCTGTAGCGGCTGCTCCGGTCGGTGCATTGGGGCTGGGCGGGGCCTATTATTCGGCGAATCAAGCCACCGATCCCAGTAATGTGTTTCTGAAACAGGTTTTTCTGAACTTCAAGGGCAACGCATTAGGACTGCCCGGAACGCAGTTAAAAGTCGGCCGGTTTGAATATATGGATGGCCTGGAATACCAATCGGGCGATGTCAAATTCGACGGACTCAAATCGAAACGTGTCGCACAGCGTCTAGTAGGCTCCAACGTGGTCCATGTAGGCCGAAGCTTCGACGGCTTTTCCATGGTCTATGACCAACCGGGTTTCAATATCACAGCCAGCGGTCTTCGTCCGACTCAGGGAGGCTTTACGGTTCAGGGGCAAGATGAGATCAGCAAAATCGACCTGTTTTATGCCGCGCTGACCAGCAAGAAGAATGCGCTGTTACCGGGGACTGAAGGCAGGCTTTTTTACCTGTATTACAATGATGAGCGTAATACTCAAGTGGTAGACAATCGCCCGGCTGTTAAAAGGCCCAACCTCGATAAGCAGAATTTAAATCTCCATACGATCGGTACGCACTTGCTGACACTTCAACAGCTGGGTTCCGGCAGTATCGATGGCTTATTATGGGGCGCTTACCAGTTCGGCGATTGGACTAACCTGGATCAACAGGCCTGGGCTGTAGATGCCGAAGTCGGCTATCAATGGACTAAATTGCCCCTCAAGCCGTGGCTGCGCGCTGTTTATTATCTGAGTTCAGGCGACGGTAATCCAACAGACGGTAAACACAAAACTTTCTTTACCGCTCTTCCTTCCCCTCGCACCTATGCCAAGTTTCCCTATTACAACATGATGAATCTGCAAGACGCCTTCGTACAAATGATTGTATCTCCCACTGATAAGATCAAGGTTGCAGTCGACTTCCATCATCTGGAATTGGCCGATTCGAATGATTTGTTCTACAGCGGGCCGGGAGCTACGTCGGACTCGGGTGCGTTCGGCTATTCCGGGCGGCCTTCAGGCGGCAATACGGACATAGGGCAATTGGTGGATATAAACTTTACCCACAACCTTAGCAAGGAATTTTCATGGACCGTTTATTACGGTCACGCCTTTGGGGGTAATGTCATTCAAAATGTTTATCCAAGACAAAAACAGGCGGATACCGCCCATGTCGATTTTAATCTGGTTTTCTGAAGAGACTCTTGTTATGCGCATAATGGAAAAAACACCCTGCAACGAACTATTGAGCCATGAAGAAATGCGTCATGCACTTGAATTGATGATTCATCGTATGGATGCCATTGATGCCAATTGCGCGAATGGCTTTCCTCTTTATTCGCCGGGCAGTACTGATCAATGGCTTGTCTCTCCGGGAGGTTCCTGGGTCGGAGGATTCTGGGCCGGATGCTGGTGGTTGCGGGCAAAGTTGACCGAATCAAAATCGGACCGGCGCAAAGCATCGGCTATCTGTCAACGCTTGGACAATAAAATCACTGCCGATTCCATTAACCGAAGCATGATATTTTGGTACGGTGCAGCGCTTGGTGATATCTGGTTTAGCGATGAAAATGCACGGAAACTTGTCAAAGAAGCCGTTGACGCACTTGCAGCATCCTATGGCCCGAAAATACAGTGCATGCCCGTTGGTACGGATATGGGAGGTGGAAAAGAAGGAAACCGGCACATCACGATAGATACTTTTGCTCCCCTCGTCCAACTCTTTAGCCGCAGTGAATATAGCAAACATGAATATATCTCGCGATGGCACGCGGATACGCTATTGGCTGCATGTTGTACGGATGGGGATGGGTTTCATACCGCTGCGTGCTATGAGCAAGGCAACTTCAGGCCAAGCGATCAAGCCGGTGACTGGTCTCGCGGCCAAGCTTGGGCCATGTTGGGGCTGAGCCGGGCGGCAGCGCAATGGGGGGAACCCTACTTGAGTTATGCCCGGTCCGCTTGTGAATATTGGCGAAATTCGCGTACTGAATTGTTAGCTCCAAATCGTCTGAGCCATCCCTCGGGTCTTTGCGACCCATCGTCCTCTGCGGTCGCGTCTCTTGCCATGCTGGCCATTGCCGACCTTATAGCGGATGGGGAACAATGGCGAACTTATGCCTATCAACAGATTACCGCAATCATTCGAAGCCAATACTTCACCGGGTTTCAGGAAAATGACGACAAAGCTGCCCAAGGTATATTTTGGGGGTGTTGTTACAAAACCAATCAAGGCGATGAGCTGGTCGAGTCGGCTTGGGGCAATTTTTTTCTGATGTCGGCGCTCGCCATTCTTGTTGATGCGATTAAACCAGGCGACTGCTGAAGACATCTATTGTTAATGATCTGCAAAAAATGCGCTGAGAAGGCAATTGCACATTCCGAATCGAAGCTGTTTTCCTGATTCCGATAAATATTATCTCCTGATGATGTTTTAGCGTTTTTGGCGCGGAAGTATTTAAAAGAAACTAAATGATCGGTAAAAAGGGATGTGATTTTGGCAGGTTTTTTATGTGAGGCCTTTATAAAGTGAAATGGTTTAATTAAACCATTTCACTGTAATGGTTCGCTGGGTTGATGCTGCTTCAATCCAACAATTAAGGGCGAGTAATTAGTACGTAATTTCTATGCCGCCATAGAAGGACAATGGAGCGCCTGCATTTAACATCGCATCAGTTGCTGTTGCGGTGTTCATAATATTGGTATTGGCAACGTATTTCTTATTCAGCAAGTTCCGGCCTTCGAGAAATACCTTGTAATGATCATTAGACCAGCCGGTACGCATGCCCAGCAGACCGTAAGAATTGATCTTATAAGTATTGGCGTAGTCTCCCCAGCGCTTACCGGTCACATCGAAAGTGGGCCCGATAAAATATCCGCTCGCATGGTGATAGAGGGCTTCACCTTTTAAGAAATATTTGGGCGCTGCCGGTAAAGCATTGTTGCCGTAAGTGCGGTCATTATCAAAGCTGAAATCGTTGATCGTGAAGTTCAGCGCGGGTTTGATGGTGTGCGCACCCTTGCCATCCAGGGCGAATGTACCTCCGATTAAACCTTCAACGCCCGCGTGAATGGTATTATCAAAATTCGCTGCCTTAGCAGATCCGCCTGGAGGGGTAGTGGATAGAATTTCGTTATTAAGCCATGAATAATACAGCGCCAAATCCCAGTTCACATCGTTTAAGTTGCCGACTTTTTGATTGCCGCGTGTGCCTATTTCGACGGAAGTGCCTTCCATTGCCTTTAGATTGGTAGTGCTTAAACCGGCGGTGATGTTGTCCGATATATTATAGTTAGTCGGCGGTGCGTATAAACGGCTGACATTGCCATAAAGGCTGGAGCTCTTGGTCAGGCTATACATCAAACCTAAACTGGGATTAATACCGCTATAGTCATTGCTGGGATTGCCGCCTCGAGAATAGACATTGAAGTTGGCGTCCTGGGGAATCGGTAACCTTATATTGTTGACTTCACGGTGTGCAAACACGCCTTGCAACGCGGGCGTCAGAGTCCATTTATCGGTAATATGCCAATGATCCTGGGCAAAAATCTCAATGTTATCGGCTTTCTTGGTGATTTGGTTGGTCAGAGGCCCGCGCATGCCGCCGACATTCGTGTAGTTGCCGCCTTTATCCGAGTTGGTGCCGAAATTCAAACCCAGCAATAATTCATGGTTGTCCAGACGCAGATTGTAGCGAGCGGAGGTGCCCCAGTCCTGCTGGACGGAATCGACCAGCAGACTAAACCTGTCCGCCGTGTCGCCGGGGAAAAAATGTACCGTATCTACGATCGGATGATAAAGATGCTGGTTTTCAAAAGAAAAACCAATATCGAGCGAGCTTTTATCGTCAATAGTCCAGGTTGTTTTGTTGGCGACACGCTCGGTCTCGGTATTCAACTGATAATTGCCGCCAATAGCCTGAGTGCTGGCCTGATAGGGGTTAGCGTCGAATTGCGCCCTGGTCAACTGACCGGGTAACTGTTGATTATTTTTAATGTAGCTGACAAAGGTACGGTTAACGATGGAGTCGGAGATTTGCCAGCCGAAATTGCTGTAAACGCCAAAGCGATCCTGCTTGTTATGAGCACGATAGCCATCCCATTCTTTTCCTTCGACAGTTAATAAGCCGTCAAAGCTGTCATTGAAAACCTTGCTTACCGTTCCGCGGCCGAGGAACTGGCCGAAACTGCCGCCGCTGAGCGAAAGTCTCGCGGTAGGGCTGTCATGGGCGGTGGGCGATATAAAATCGATGGCGCCACCCAAGGTACTGGCGCCGTACTTAAACGCATTGCCGCCGCGGGCAACGGTTGCAAAACTGGAGGCCAGCGGATCGATCATGCGGTTGTGATTGTTGCCGTCGGCGGCAGTGACCGGCAGGCTGTCTTGCAGCAACTTAACACCGCTACCGGCAAAGTTGTTGGCATCCAGATTCGAACCGCGACTGGTAATAAACACTTCGTCATTGCCGCTTTGGCTGGTTGCCCAGACACCGGGTACATAGCGAAAAAAATCCGCTACGCTGGATACGTTACGATCATGCAGCCCATTTATATCAACCAAGCTGACTCCGCCTGGAGAAAGATCAACTTCGGCGCTTGCAGCGGCAAGTTTTTGATTAGTTTCTCCCGTTATCACCATCGGTTTAAGCACGATATTTGCCTGATCTTTCGACACTTTCTGCTTTGCTTTAACTGTTTTAGGCTGCTCTTGCGCCATCACTGCGGCGCTGGAGTTAACCAATAAAAAGGAAATAAACAGAGGGCTGCTTAGCTGTAAAAGCGTAACAGGTCGATTGGAGCGTATGAATTTCATGATAATTCCAAAGTAGTAAGGAAACACACTCAGTATTGGCTGAGAATTTGTCTATTCGAGCCAAATCAATACTTGGATTCGGCTCGAATACAGTGCGGAGATACTACTCAATAACAGAGTCGGTTTCCCCGCGCATTCATATGCCAAAAGGATTATTTCGTATGCCAAAAGTAGGATTGCGTGATATGCCTTAGTTTTTTGAATTTAGTATGCGATATGCCGCAGTTTTGCGCAGGATTGCCTTTCATTGACACCGAAAAAATCATTAACGCTATGAAAATAATGCGGTAACAAATCAAGGCGTACTTCGTGCTTAACAACGTGGATAGTTCTATAGCAAAAAAGAGGCAGGTAATAATGCAAATAAGGCCAGTGACAACGAGACGATGGAGCATAAGCAGCGACGACCTGCAAGTCCACCAACAAAAAGACTGCCTGTATCAGTCCTTACCGGAAAGTTTAGGTGTGGGACGCTCATCGATAGTCCAGCTTGATCAAGACTTAAGCTATATAAAGACGCACTACACGCCGTCGAAAGACTTGGCTGTTTTGAGCCGGATAGATTATCAGGAGCCGCGCCTGATGGTTACGCTCGGCTTAAAGGGACAATCCTGTTTTGCCGACAATAGCGGTGATGAACTCGTTTTTCGCGAAGGCTATACGTCTATCACAACTATCCAATCAAGTATTGGCGAGCGGCAATACCAAGCTCATAAATCCACGGTGCAACTTCGTTTTGCACTGAACAAAAATTGGCTGGACAGGTATTTCGGCGAAAACAAGGCCGCACAGTTGCTGAGCAAAAACGGCACTCAATTATTAAACTATCAGCCTATTTCTCCCCAGGCTATGTTCGCTGCGCAACAGCTACTGAACTGCAATACCTCGGCAGAAACAAGCCGTATATTCATGCATGGCCAAGCCATGTCGCTGCTGGCTTTTGAATTAATCCCTCTTTCTGAAAACAAACGCCGTAATTTGACAAGATTGGATCAAAAAGATGCCGCCGTCGCAAAATCGGCGCGGGATATTCTGTTACGCGAATTTAGGAAACCTCCGTCAATTGAAGATCTGTCAAAACGGGTTGGGACCAATCAATGCAAATTAAAGCAACTGTTCCACCATTTTTTCACCAACACGCCTTATGGTTTGCTGTTGGAAATAAGGATGAATAATGCCTATCAGTTGCTGGAATCGACGCGGTGTCAAGTGAGTGTTGCCGCAGACCTGGTTGGCTACAGTCATGCAAGCAATTTCAGCACAGCATTTATAAGACATTTTGGGTTTTCCCCCAAGGTTCTCCTGAAAACACCGAACAACTAAGGAATGTGCGCAAAATAAGATTAGCAGGAAATATCTAAATCTCTTTGGTAAAAGAGCTTGGAAACAAAGATTTACTAAACCTCTCAAAGCTGACTTTGCGCTTTCCGAGACATCACAAATCAAAAGCTGTAGGCAATATGTCGGATGCGCCGAGGCCCGAAAGCACATCCTCAACATGCTTTATTCAAGACAAATCCGTCATTTTCCTGATTGTCATATTACGGTAATCAGTTTGTCATATTCATGTAATGAACCTGTCATATTCTGAACAAAATACTTATCTTAAGATTCGGAATATTACATGTCGCTCCTGCACGATGAACTAATAAAAATACTCAATAACAAGCAGTTAACGCCTCATTTTCAGCCGATTGTTTCTTTATATCAAAAAAAAATCATGGGCTATGAAGCTTTAATCCGCGGCCCTTCCGATAGCCCACTGCACAGCCCGTTTAATTTATTCGATACGGCCGAACGTTTTGATTTAAGCACAAAACTTGAATACATCTGCCGGGAAGTCACTATAAAGCGCTACGCCAGCTTAAATATCAAAGAGAAACTATTTATTAACGTAAGCCCTTCCGTACTGTTACAACCGGACTTCAAAAAAGGCGAGACGCTGAAGCTTCTGGATCAATTCGGCGTTGACCCTCGCTCAGTCGTTATTGAGTTAACCGAACATCAACCGACTGATGATTTTCCGTTAATGCTTGAAGCGGTCACCCACTATAGAAAAATGGGTTTCGAAATAGCAATTGACGATCTAGGTGCCGGCTACTCGGGATTAAGGCTCTGGTCCGAATTACAGCCTGAATACGTGAAAATAGACATGCATTTTATCCAAGGCATCCATAACGACCCGGTCAAGCTTAACTTTGTCCGGTCCATTCAAAATATTGCCAGCTCACTCAATTGCAGCGTGATAGCCGAAGGCATCGAAACAGAAGATGAATTTAAAGCCGTAGAACAACTTGGGATTACTCATGCGCAGGGCTATTATTTTGCCCGGCCGGCGGCTGTTCCTTTGGAAAAAGTTAATAAGTCGTTATTTATTAGCAGCAATCAGCCGAATCCATCTAATGCTATAAAAGCAGCTCATATCGCTAAATTTATAACGCCCGTTTCATCGGAAACCGCCATTAGTGAAGTCATGAGCTTGTTTCATAGCGACAGCGACTTAACCATTCTGCCGTTGGTTAATGGCAATGTGGCTTCCGGCATCATTTTTCGCGATCACTTCCTATTCAAACTATTTTCCAGCCGCTACGGCATAGAATTATATGGAAAAAAACCCATAAAATCGTTCGTAGAATATCCCCCGTTAAGTTTTGACCAAAACACAGCCATTGAATTAGTCAGTAAACAGCTGACCTCAACGATGCGCAATGACCAAGCTTTTATTATTACCAATGATGGAGAATATGCAGGCATAGGAACGATACTGAATTTGCTTGAAGAAATCACCCGGCAACAAATTCATAATGCAAAACACGCTAATCCTCTTACGCTATTGCCGGGCAGCGTCCCCATCAATGACCAGGTCAACCAATTGCTGGTCGCCAAACGGCCTTTCAGTTTCGGCTACTTTGATCTTGATCATTTCAAACCATTTAATGACGTATACGGCTACAGTGCAGGCGACGATATTATTAAAGCGGTTGCCAATATACTGACTCAACATGTTTCCGCAGAAAGCGGTTTGGTCGGCCACATAGGCGGGGATGATTTTATCGTCATTTTTTTTGGGAATGACTGGTTAACGTGTTGTGAAAATATTCTGAATGCCTTTGAAAAAGCCGTCCCCCAATATTACAAAGATGAAGATATAAAAACAGGCGGCATCCATACAGAAAACAGGGCTGGAGAAAGCTGCTTTTTTCCTATGATCAGTCTGTCGGTTGGACTGGTGGATTCCGATTCAACAAGCCAGTGCCACTCCCATGTCGGCATAGCCGATTTGGCATCCGAAGCAAAAAAACAGGCCAAAAAGATTGAAGGAAACAGTTTTTTTATTAATCAGCGTAGTGCGGCAAAAACTCAGGAAAATTACCAATCTTTTACATATAACCCAGTCGTAAAACTACACGCAGTTAATTAATCCTTAAACGCAGATATTCCATTTCTTCCAGTTTCCATGCGCAGGCGTGGAAACGAGCAATTACATATAAAAAGGATCTTAAAATGTTTGGCTATATAAGCTTTAAAACACGCATACTGCTCGGTTTTCTTACGATCATCAGCTTGATGATAGGCATTGTGGCGGTGGCTTTGTTTAATTTTTCCCAGACCCAACGCGACGTGGCAAAAGTAGACGATACTTTTCTACCCAATGCTCTGTTAGCAGAGCGAATGGCTATTTATACCGTACAAGTACAACAACTGTTCACTCAAGCTTCAATCAGTCAGGACCCGGACAGTTATCAGGATGCGGAGAGGGCCGCCGAAGACTTTAAACAGGGCATCGCGCAGTTCCGTGAGCGGCTGGCCGGAGAAAACACGGTAAAAACAACCACGGAGTCAACCGCCGGTAAACAGGGCCAAGCTACAACCTTGGACAACGTCGCTACACCCGAACAAAAACTGAAGGAATTAGCTGCACTTGAGACCGGCTTTGACTGGTATTTCAGCGAAGGCAAACGCATGACCACGGTGTATGCCAATGAAGGTGTCGATGCCGGAAATCTCGTCTTAAAAGATTTCAATAAATTGGCGAAAAACTTACGGACACAACTGAATAGAATTAAAAATCAGGGCGTGAACGACGCAAAAAATAATGCCCATGCCATTGCCGAATCAACCAAGCATGCAACAATGATCATGCTGGTTATATCTTTGACCGGCATCAGCCTGGGGCTGGGCATTGCCTTTTACTTAACGCGCTACCTGGACAAGCGCTTGGGCATTGATCCTTACTTTGCAAAAGGGATTGCGATGGAAATTGCCGAAGGCAACTTAACTCGGGATATTCAGGTTAGGCAGAAAGACAACAGCAGTTTGTTATATGCGATGAAACACATGCAGCAACAACTGCTGGAGCGTATAACGATGGATCGTAAAGCGGCTGATGAAACCCTGCGTGTCAAGATTGCGCTGGACAATGTCAGTACCGGCGTAATGATTGCCGATAATGATCGGAACATCATTTACGCCAACCAAGAAGTGATTAATATACTCAACAAGTCGGAAATAGAAATTAACCCGAAGTTATCAAAAATCTCTATCGATAGCTTGATCGGCGCCAGTATCGATGATTTTCACAAAAAACCATCGACTCAGGCAGAAATGCTCGACTCTTTAACCGGCGCTTATGAAGCCGGCATGATGGTAGGCGATCGTTCTATGGTAGTGATAGCCAACCCGGTCATTAATGCACAAGGCCAACGACTGGGCACGGTCGCCGAATGGCATGACCGTACCGATGAGGTACTAGCCGAGAATGAGGTAGCGGCGATTGTCGGAGCCGCCGCTATGGGGGATTTCAGTATGCGTTTTGATTTGGAAGGCAAGGAGGGTTTCCTGCGCCATCTGGGCGAGGATATAAATCAGCTCATGCACACCAGCGAAACCAGCCTCAATGAAGTTGTGCGCGTGCTTAATGCCCTGTCCCGCGGCGACCTGACCGAAACCATCACTAATGACTATGCCGGTATCTTCGGACAACTTAAGGATGACTCCAATACCACGGTAGCAAAACTTAAAGATATCATTAGCCAAATCAAAGATGCTGCTGACGGTATTGACATCGGGACTAAAGAAATCGCTTCCGGCAATAATGACCTGTCGCATCGCACCGAACAGCAAGCCGCCAGCCTGGAACAAACCGCCGCCAGCATGGAACAACTCACTTCCGCCGTGCAGCATAATGCCCAAAACGCCCAGCATGCCAACCAGCTTGCTGTTGACGCCACGGACATCGCAGGCCAAGGCGTTAACGTAGTCGGACAAGTCATTGCGACGATGAATGAAATCAATGAGTCTTCGCGCAAAATCGGGGACATTATTTCAGTGATCGACGACATCGCTTTCCAGACCAACATACTTGCGCTAAATGCGGCGGTAGAAGCCGCCCGCGCCGGTGAGCAAGGCAGAGGCTTTGCCGTTGTGGCCGTAGAAGTGCGCAATCTTGCGCAACGCGCCGCCACGGCTGCCGGAGAAATTAAAGACCTGATTAACGATTCGGTAGACAAAGTCTCAGGAGGCAGTAAGCTGGTTGCCCAGGCAGGGCTAACCATGGAAGAAATTGTCACCTCCGTTCGAGGCGTTACAGAAATAATGGCCGAAATTACCGCGGCCTCAGCCGAACAAAGTTCCGGTATCGAACAGGTCAATCAAGCCATTGCGCAAATGGATGATGTAACCCAACAAAATGCCGCATTAGTAGAACAAGCCGCAGCGGCAGCGGAATCGCTGGAAGAGCAGTCGCGAAATCTGGTCATCACGGTAAACAGTTTTAAAGTGGATGACAGGCCGGACAGCTTTCAGCGCTTTGTATCTTCAGCGTCCACCCCAGCTAAGCATAAAACTCCAGTGGCAAGCGCTGATGCTGATGTTTGGGAAGAGTTTTAAGAAATCCGTAGAACTTCGACTGTGCGACAGCGCAGATTGAGTATATTCCGATGTGTGTTCTACTGTGAGCAAACCGGATTACTAAAAGCTTCAACTATCGAATCTTAGTTGTTACTAGCTGATGTTACGCATTGCCCGCGAAAGGGTGGTAGCGAGTAGGGCGTGCCGTGCGCGCCGTATAAACCAAGGCGCGCACGGCACGCCCTACGGCGGATGTTCCAATAATTAGGTTTAATTTGTGGTCTAGTTTAGAGACGGTTCGCCGCTGTCAAAATTTGCCAGGTCCTGATCAGACGTGATCGGCGAAGGGGGAGTGAAATCAAGCGCGGTCATTTTTCCCAAGGCGCTTTCGTCTTGAGCAATCGGCGTAGCTTGTCAGTTGGCGGCAATGGCTGATCGAGCAGCATCTGAAATTTAGCAAAGGTGCTTTCATCGACCATGAAAAATGCTTGGTCGATGAGATCGCGCTGTTTGGCTTTAGCGCGGATGTTGATGGAAACGGAAGCCGTTCCCCTGGTTTGCGAATGCGGCACAACACAGATACGGAGGCGTCATCTATATAAGGTCTATCAGAGTCTCTCTCTTGGTTTCATCACGTGTGGAAACATACATGTCATCTTAAGGAAATATTCTCGTAACAAAAGCCCTCTATCCTGATCCCAACCTCAATATGATTAGGGGATCTATCAGATGCCGGATCTACGCAAAGAAATAATCAATATCCTTGATGGCAAGCTATTAACGCCGCATTTTCAACCCATTGCTTCGTTGAATCAAAAGAAAATCATGGGCTACGAAGCGCTAATCCGTGGGCCATCCGATAGTGCATTGCATAGCCCATTTAACTTATTTACCACTGCCGAGCAATATAATCTAAGCACCCGACTTGAATTTCTTTGCCGGGAAATAACCATACAACGCTACGCCGACCTGGGCATTAAAGAAAAGCTGTTTATTAATGCCAGTCCTTTGGTGCTGCTGCAGCCGGAATTTAAAAAAGGCGAAACCCTCAGATTACTAGACCAATACGGCGTTAATCCACGTTCTGTAATCATTGAATTAACCGAGCATAAGCCCGCCGATAATTACGAAATCATGCGGGCCTCGGCTAAACATTACCGAAGCATGGGTTTTGAGATTGCTCTTGACGACTTGGGCGCGGGTTATTCAGGATTAAGGCTTTGGGCGGAATTGCTGCCTGAATACGTAAAAATAGACAAACACTTTATCCACAGCCTCCATGACGATTCGGTCAAACTTAATTTTGTTCGATCAATTCAGAGTATGGCGGCGTCTCTCAATTGCAATGTTATTGCCGAAGGTATCGAAACAGAAGAAGAGTTTAAAGCTATAGAAAAACTCGGCATTACTCATGCCCAAGGTTACTATTTCGCCAGGCCGACGGCTCTTCCAGTAGAGAAAATAGACGGTTCGCTGTTTTTTACCGACCGCACCAAAGATTACAAAACTGTTCCGTTTAATAACGCTACCACTGCAATTCATATCATCAGGGACGTCACGCCTATTTCAGCAAAAACTTCCATCAGTGAAGTCATGAATCTGTTTCACCACAACGGCGAACTTACGATACTGCCATTGGTCGATGACAATATCGCGTCAGGCATTATTTTTCGCGACAAATTCCTTACTAAACTGTTCTCCAGTCGATACGGAATTGATTTACATGGGAAAAACCCGATAAAAACATTTATCGAAAATACGCCGTTATGTATCGATAAAAACATGCCCATCGATTTAGTCAGTAAACAGCTGACATCGTTAATGAGCAATGACCCGGCGTTTATCATTACCCATAACGGCGAGTATATGGGCGTAGGCACTCTGCTGGATTTGCTCGCCGAATTCACCCGCCAGCAAATTGATAACGCCAAGCATGCCAATCCCCTTACGCTGTTGCCGGGCAGCGTTCCGATCAATAGCCGGGTTAATCAATTATTGAGCAACAAAACACCTTTCAGTTTCGGCTATTTCGATCTTGATAACTTCAAGCCGTTTAACGATGTCTACAGCTACGATGCAGGCGACGCCATCATCAAGGCTGTCGCCAATACCTTAACTAATCACATTCCGGCAGAGAGCGGCGTGGTCGGGCATATAGGCGGCGATGATTTCATCGTGATTTTCACCTGCGATGACTGGTTAACGCGCTGCGAAAACATACTGGAAGCTTTTAAAAATACAGTTCCTGCTTACTACAATGACAAAGATATAAAAGCCGGAGGCATTCATACAGAAAACAGAGTGGGAGAAAAATGCTTTTTTCCGCTAGTCAGTCTATCCATTGGCTTGGTAGATCCTGCATCAACCAGTCAATGTCAATCTCATGTCGATATAGCCGATCTGGCATCCGAAGCAAAAAAAATGGCTAAAAAGATAACCGGGAACAGTTTATTTATTAACCAACGAATGACCGTAAAAAACGCTGAAAGTCTTCAATCCGCTGCACATAAATCAGCAGCCAAACTGCATGCCGTTAATTAAGCGCGACTTTAAATAAACCGCACTCTTAAAGAGGTTCAAAATGCTTAAATACATCAGCTTCAAAGCACGCATACTGCTCGGTTTTCTTGCCGTCATCAGTTTGATGACGGTCATTTCTGCATCGAGTTTGATTAATTTATCCAATACCGAACGCGACCTTACCGAAATAAACGACACTCTGTTGCCGAATGCCCTGCTGATGGGGCAAATGGCGCGCGATATTGTGCTGGTGCACCAATTTTTATCCGACGTTTCGGCCTCCCATTCTCCAGAGGGCTATGACGATGCGGAAAAATCCGCCCAGGATTTTAAACAGGGATTGCTACAGTTCCGCCAACATATCGCCGGCAATACACCAAAGCTAAAAGAAGTCGACATACTTGAGGCGAACTTCGACCTGTTCTATCAAGACGGCAAGCGCATGGCTTCCGCTTATACCGCCGAAGGCCTGGATGTTGGCAATGCAGTCATGCAAGACTTCGATCATGAGTCGTACAAATTGTCGTCGCAAATGATCAAACTCAGGAATGCCGAAGTCAACGCCGCCAAATTTCACGTCAACAATATCACCGAAACCACGCATCAAGTGTCTGCCGTGTTGTGGGTCATGTCTCTGGCGATTATCACTCTGGCCCTGGCTATCGCTTTTTTCTTAACCCGCCATCTCAGTAAACAAATCGGCATTGATCCTTTGTATGCAAAAGGCATCGCCAAAGAAATTGCCGCAGGCGATTTGTCCCGGTCAATCCAGCTGGATGCGGACGACAAGGACAGCCTGTTGCATGCGATAAAAAACATGCAGCAAAAACTGCTTGCCCGCAGAACGGCGGAACATAAAGCGGCCGAAGAAATCCTGCGTATCAAAATGGCTCTGGACAACACCAGCATCGGCATCATGCTTGCGGACAATGAACGCAACATCATCTACGTCAACAAATCGGTCGTTAACTCATTTAGAAAAATAGAAGCGAAAATCCGCAAGCAAATTCCCTCTTTCTCAGCCAATGCCCTGATCGGCAGCAGCATGGATAGCTTCTACCAAAATCCGCAACAGCAGGCGGACATACTCGCCGCCTTAACCGGCGTTCACAGCGAAGACATCGAACTGGGCGGCCGCACCATGATGGTCGTTGCCAATCCGGTCATCAGTCTGCAAGGCGAGCGTATCGGCACAGTCACCGAATGGCATGACCGCACCGCCGAGGCCGCTGTGGAAAAAGAAGTGTCCACCATCGTGGTTGCCGCCGGCATGGGCGATTTTACCAAGCGTTTTGATTTGCACGACAAGGTCGGCTTTCTTCGCGAGCTGGGCGAAGGCCTGAACCAAATGTTGTACACCTGCGAAACAGGCATTAATGATGTGGTTCGCGTACTTGGCGCCCTATCCCGTGGCGAGCTGACCGAAACAATCAACAATGACTATCAAGGCACTTTTGGACAACTTAAGGACAACGCCAATACGACGGTAGAAAAGCTCGAACAGATCATTCATCAAATCAAGGATGCCACCGACTGCATCAATACCGGGGCAAAAGAAATTGCTTCCGGCAATAACGATTTGTCCTATCGCACCGAACAGCAAGCCTCCAGACTGGAGCAAACCGCCGCCAGCATACATGAGCTGACTTCTACCGTACAAGCCAATAGCGAAAACGCCAAACAGGCCAACCGGCTCACCATTGATGCTGCCGAAATAGCCGGTCAAGGCAGTGAAGTGGTCAGTCAGGTCGTCATCACCATGAATGCTATAAAAGAATCTTCGCAAAAGATCGAGGAGATCGTTTCGGTGATAGACGACATCGCCTTTCAGACCAATATTCTGGCTTTCAACGCCGCCATAGAAGCCGCTCATGCCGGCATGCACGGACAAGGTTTTTCCGTTGTAGCCGGCGAGGTGCGCCACCTTGCCCAACGCGCCGCCGCATCGGCCGAAGAAATCAAAAAACTGATTGAAAACTCAGTAGAAAAGATCGATGACGGCAGTAAACTGGCTGCCCAAGCCGGTTTTACCATGAAAGAAATCCTTAACTCCATCCATGGCGTTACCGGCATGATGTCGGAAATAACTGCGGCCTCCGTTGAGCAAAGCGCAGGTATAGGCCAAATCAACCAAGCCATCACCCAAATGGATGACATGACCCAACAGAATGCGGCTCTGGTAGAGCAGGCCGCCGCCGCTGCCGCATCCCTCGAAGACCAAGCGCAGAGTCTGGCCGCCACGGTAAGAGGTTTTAAAATAGATAGTAAAATGACCTGTAGCAATGATCTTGATGTTGTTGAAAACACCGCTGTGGCACGACCAGAGTTCTTTCAACCGCAACCTCAGCCGGAACATAAAGAACATATTATCTGGGACACCATAAAAACTACCGGTAACAACGCTCTCCATACTCTTGAAAACGCATCAGCAAAATCGAAACCCCAACTACTGGCGTTCGCCGATGGCGACTGGGAGAACTTTTAACAATGAAAACTTTTTATGCTGCACAGACTATCGATAACAACAATATTATTCATGAAAAAGTTATGCCTAAAAAACTGAAGAAAACAGTAGCCCGTACTAAGCAAAATCAACATGCCTTACACAAAGACAAAGTCGAGGCTCTGCAAGCATTACAAAACAGCATGGGTAAGCTACATGTTTTTAGTACCCAGCTTACCTGCCTGATCGATTCGATTTCAGATACCGTCCTGCTTAAAGATAGAGAAGGGCGCAAGTTGATCACCAACAAGCTGACCAAAAGCCTTTTTAGGCAGCACGATCTCAATTGGTACGGTAAAGCCGATATAACACTAGCCATAGCGCGCGGAGCCAACCATGAGCACAACGGGCCGTCGCTGGAATCGGAGCTGCACTTTGCCTTAACAAGGCGCCAATTCAAGCTTTTCTACCAAATTCAGCTAGACGGCAATCGCCAAATTCTTGGTGCAGAAGCCCTGTTGCGTTGGAAACATCCGAAATACGGGTTGGTTGCACCCGATCAATTCATCCCGATAGCAGAACAAACCGGCCTGATCCTGCCGATAGGTACATGGGTACTAAAAACCGTTTGTGACCAACTCAAACTGTGGCAGAGCGATCCTCTTAAAAAGGATTTATCAATCGCCGTTAACATCAGCTCCAGACAATTTAGCCATCCGGAATTCGTTGAACAGTTGCGCCATATACTGAAAAAAAACGGTATTAACCCCGCACTGCTTAAACTGGAATTGACCGAAAGTCTGATGTTGCACGACATCTCCAACACCATCGAAAAAATGGAGACGCTCAAAACACTCGGTATCGGATTTTCAATGGATAACTTCGGTACGGGGTATTCTTCACTGAGTCATCTCAAGAGCCTACCTATTAACCAATTAAAGATCGACCAGTTTCTGATGCGCGACATCGTTATCGACAACTGCGACGCGATGATTGTAAAAAGCATCATAGACATGAGTCATAGACTGGGAATTAACGTGATTGCCGGAGGCGTGGAAACCGAACAACAATTCACCTGCCTAAAAGATTTCAAATGTTCCGCCTACCAAGGCTACCTGTTCGGTAAACCAATGCCGCTGAATGAGTTTGAGGAGCTGGTTAGCCAAGCTACAAGATGAACGAACAGTTTTATCGTCTGCCCGTTATTTCCTCGTTACGTCACTGCCATTAAGTTAAACATTGTAGGAGCGGGCCGTGCCCGCGATGAAGGAGCTACAAGTCTGCAATCGCTGTCCAAATGTCGCGGGCACGGCCCGCTCCTACGGAGTGTTAATGTGCTAACTTAATGGCAGTGACGCGCCACGTGAGAACGAGGAAATAAGGAAAAAGCCAGTAAATTTATTTCAGGATTAAATAATGCCCACCAACAAATTTGTTATCAGCAAGCCTAAACCATCAATCACTAAACTTCCCGAACAGGGCCGAAAAAAAACGGATTTTATTGATGACTTCAAACAATATTATGTCCATTTGCTGGGCAGGGATGAAAACTGCCGCTCGCCTTACTATGCAGGAGAAGCCTTATCACAGGCGATCCGTGACCGCTTGATGGAGCGCTGGAAAGACACCCATCAAACCTATAAAAGCAATGATTGCAGGCGGGGCTATTATCTGTCCATGGAATTCCTGATGGGGCGGACTTTAAGCAATGCCATGCTTAATCTGGGTGTAACCGATACCGTGACCCAGGCCATGTACGATCTCGGCATTGCCATTGAAGAACTGATCAGCAGCGAGCAGGATGCGGGGCTGGGCAATGGCGGCCTGGGGCGTCTCGCAGCTTGTTTTATAGATAGCTGCGCGACCTTGCAACTGCCGGTTATCGGTTACGGCTTACGTTACGAATACGGCATGTTCACCCAAACTATCGTCAATGGCGAACAGGTCGAAAAACCCGACCATTGGTTGCGTCACGGCAACGTTTGGGAAATTGAGCGCCTGGAATATTCGCATTCCATTAAATTCGGCGGTCATACCGAAATTCAAACCGATGAAAACGGCAACCAACGGCATTGCTGGATGTCCACCAGTAATGTGCTGGCCGTGCCTTTCGATACGCCGATACCCGGTTACCAAAACGGAACCGTAAACTCATTGCGGCTGTGGAAAGCGGTAGCGACCGAAGAATTCAACCTGGATGAGTTTAATGCCGGCGATTATGCCGAAGCCGTCGCGGCAAAAAATACCGCCGAAAATATCACCATGGTGCTGTATCCCAACGACGCCAATGAAAACGGCAAAGAGCTGAGATTGCGGCAACAATATTTCCTGGCTTCAGCCAGTTTGCAGGATGTTATTGCCCACTGGATAGGCGGCGTACACGGCCATGATTTCAGCCGATTTGCCGAAAAAAGCTGCTTTCAGTTAAACGACACCCATCCAAGTATTGCAATTGCCGAATTGATGCGCCTGCTGATGGACGTGCACGGCTTGACTTGGGATCAAGCATGGACAATCACCAAAAACACCATGGCCTACACTAACCACACCTTGTTGCCCGAAGCGCTGGAAAAATGGCCGGTTAGCTTGATGCAACGGTTATTGCCGCGGCTGATGGAAATTATTTTTGAAATCAATGCCCGCTTTATGGCTGAAGTGGCAATGCGCTGGCCCGCCGATAACGAGCGTTTAAACAGGATGTCGATCATCGAGGAAGGTGATCAGCAACGGGTAAGAATGGCTCATCTGGCCATAGTCGGCAGTTTTTCCGTGAACGGCGTTGCCCAATTGCATTCGCAATTATTGCAACAAAATTTATTCAACGACTTTTACGCTTTGTGGCCGCAAAAATTCAATAATAAAACCAATGGCGTGACGCCGCGGCGCTGGTTAGCCGCCTGCAATCCCGAGTTGGCAAGCCTGATAACGGAAACCATAGGCGATAAATGGATTACCGATTTATCGCAACTGAAAAAATTGGAACCTTACGCCGACAATGCTCAATTCCGTCAACGCTGGCGCGCGATCAAACAGGCCGCGAAACAAAGTCTGATCGACTATAAAAAAAGCAAACACGACACCGAACTGCATTTGAATGTCGATGCCCTGTTCGATGTGCAGGTTAAACGTATTCATGAATACAAACGTCAACTGCTCAATGTGTTGCACGTTATCCATCTTTATAACTGCATTAAAAAAGGCGACACAGACCGGGTGCCACGATGCGTGTTAATCGGCGGCAAAGCGGCTCCGGGTTATCGCATGGCGAAAAAAACCATCAAGCTGATCAATAATGTCGCGCAAATTATTAATTCGGATCCTGCCGTAGGCGACAAATTGACCTTGCTGTTTTTACCGGATTACCGCGTTTCAGCGATGGAAAAGATATGTCCAGGCGCTGACTTGTCCGAACAAATATCCACCGCCGGCAAAGAAGCATCAGGCACAGGCAACATGAAGCTGATGATGAACGGCGCGATCACCATCGGCACATTGGATGGCGCGAACATTGAAATCCGTGAGGAAGTCGGCGATGAAAACTTCTTTTTGTTCGGTTTGACCGAAGAGCAAATCGAAGCGAGACGAGCCCACTATGACCCGCTCGACATAATCAATCAGGATGAAGATTTGCAGCAGGTCATGCATCTTCTGGAGTCCGGCTACTTTAATCAATTTGAGCCGGGCATATTCGATGACCTGATCAACTCAATAAAAAGTCCGCATGACCACTGGATGACGATTGCCGATTTTAGAAGTTTTATCGATGCCCAAAAACGCGTTGAAGATACTTATCGGGATAAAGATCATTGGACCAAAATGAGTATTTTAAATTGCGCGAACAGCGGCAAATTTTCCACTGACAGGACGATTGGCGAATACAACCGGGATATATGGCAATTAGAATCGCAGCCGGTCAAGCATAAATAACCGGTAATTTTTAACCCTTTAATCGTTTGTTAATTTAATACGACGGTATTCAAAATGAAACGTAACCAGATATTTAAGAGCCTTAGGCAGGAACAACATAAGCAATGTATTGCTTTCCATGAAGCCGGACATGCGGCGGCTATTTATTTAAATAACAAAACCAGAAACCTTCCGCCGGTTTTTTTTCAAATTATGATTAAAGATTTAAGCAGCATGCCTGAAGAAAATATAACGGTTTACCAAGTGGCGCAAAATGATTGCATTGCCAGGGTGAAAGGAGGACGGTCAATCGCATCGTTACCTTCTTCTGCCGATATTTTGGTGTATGAAGCCATAGACCGTAACAATACAATAATATCGTCAATAAAGGAGCACATAGTCGCCTTTGAAGTGGATATCATTAATCTGCTTGTCGGTCCGTTGGCTGAAGCTAAGTATATCGCTCATGTCGATGGTGAGCTGTTTAATCATAAATTAGTTGGCCTGGAAGCATTAAAAAATTACGGCGGCAGTTCCGACCTGGATATGGCTAATGAATATTTACAATATTTTTCTACCTGCAAACAACAGCAGGGCAAAAAACTGGATGAGTTGTTTAGCGTCGCATTTAATTTCGTAAATGACCGTGCAAACTGGACAGCCATTACCAAACTGGCCAATTATATTCTCGATAGCAATAAAAATATTATCAGCTGTGAAGAAGTGGCTTCGCTGCTTGAGCATTAGGCTTACCCTGCCGTCAGCGGATTTTTTGGTGCTCAAACAGCCCGGAATAAGTCTGTTTGAGCGAAAGCGCAAACTGGCGTCCTGCAGACCTTACGAATTCGCTATTGATAATAACTGATGTTACGCACGGATGTTTTTTGTCCCGTATGCCGCCGAGCACCGGAGCTTTCGGCGGGAATAGCCCGTTAGGGGCGCTGCATGGATGCAGGAGGTAGAGCAACGCAGGAGCAGTTGCCGAGGCGACGCAAAAGAAAGTAACTCGCTTTCGGGTGCGAGAACCCGATTCAAATGACGTCGCGGTAGCGACACTTTAATAATAAAAATGTTGAGGCAGTCTAAATCCGAGCAACTGCGTAACATCAGATAATAATCAACCGTAATAAAACCGTCAAAAAGCAAGGTTATACTTTTTGGCTATGAAAAAAGACAAGATCAAAAAACACAAGCTTCTGCTTCGTCATCTAACCCTTGATGATTACGATAATATTGCGGTTTTAATGGAGCATGTTTACGGGAATTTGGGCGGTGCGTGGAAAAAAGACCAGTATGCGTCTCAAATCACCCGGTTCCCCCAAGGGCAGATTGTCATTGAAGATAATGGTCAGTTAGTGGCTGCGGCATTAAGCATGGTCGTCGATTATGCCCGTTTTGGCGATGTCCATACCTACGCTCAAATTACCAGTAACGGTTATCTGACCCATCATGACCCGATGGGCGACACGTTGTACGGTGTCGATATTTTTGTTCATCCGAAGTATCGTGGGCTGCGCTTAGGCCGAAGACTTTACGATGCCCGCAAAGAATTATGCCGAAACCTGAACCTGCGTCGATTTATTGCCGGAGGACGAATTCCCGGTTATGCCAAATACGCCGATACCTTAACGCCGGTGCGCTATATCGAAGAAGTTAAAAACCGGGAAATTTTCGACCCGGTGCTTTCGTTTCAACTATTTAACGGCTTCCATGTTCGTAAGCTGTTAACCGGCTATCTTCCTGTAGATATCGAGTCCAAGGGCTACGCTACGCTTCTCGAGTGGGTCAATCTCGATTATGTCGAGGAAACGCCCTCGCTTGGCGGCTCCAAACATATTATCCGTTTAGGCGTTGTGCAATGGCAGATGCGGACATTAACCAGCGTCGAGGAATTGCTCAAGCATGCCGAATTTTTCATTGATGCAGTAGCGGGCTATCATGCCGATTTTGTGCTTTTTCCCGAATACATGAGCGCTCCGCTGATGGGATTGTTTAACGATAAAAATCCCCCCGATGCCATTCGCGCCTTAGCGGGTTTTACCAGTGAAATCCGCAACGGCTTATTGGAAATGGCCATGTCTTACAACATCAATATTATTGCCGGTTCTATGCCCGAGTATAGCAACCACGAACTCTATAATGTGTCGTGGCTGCTCAGGCGCGACGGCACTTTTGAAGCCCAATACAAAATCCATGTCACGATTGATGAAGTCAGTTGTTGGGGCGTTCAAGGCGGGGATGCGTTAAAAGTGTTCGATACCGATTGCGGCAAAATCGCGGTGTTGATCTGTTACGATTCCGAGTTTCCAGAACTTGCCCGCTTGGCGACTATGCAAGGGGCGCAAATTATTTTCGTGCCGTTCTGGACCGATACCAAAAATGCCTATCAACGGGTGCGTTATTGCTCTCATGCCCGCGCTATTGAAAATGAATGTTTTGTGGCGATTACCGGCAGTATAGGTAATTTGCCGCATGCAGAAAATATGGATATCCAATATGCGCAAGCGGCCATTTTTAGCCCCAGCGATTTTTCATTTCCCCATGATGCAATATTAGCGGAAGCAACCCCGAACACTGAGATGACGTTGATTGCCGATGTTAACCTGGATTTATTAAAACAAGTTCGTACGCGCGGCGCGGCTCGCAATCTGGCCAATCGGCGTCCGGATTTGTATCGGTTGGAGTGGTTTTAGATAATCGGCAGACCTCGTAGTTCGGGCATGCTGTTTATGCCCGACAATCAAATGCCTAATAGTCGAGCCGAGCAATGACCAGCTCATACGATCTTAGCGAAAGCATATCAGTGGCACGAAGCCGAAAATAGATTCAATTCATAAGTGCAAGCAATGCCAAAAAAGCCGCCTATTTCCCATGCTACAAGCTCCGCTGCCTACGATAGGCTTCGATTTCTCGGCGTAAGAACTTAGGGCTTTTACAAGGACCGTTTCTGTTTTTCGGTATTTCCTTAGGTACTCATGCGTATATCATTTTAAGTTCGAAATGATGTATTTTTGAACTCTGGCGAAAAATACATTAGTCATTGTTGGATGCTTCAAATCTACACATTAACTCTAGTTTATGTTGCATGCCGATTTGTTGCGAATAACTTACTGGGCGGATTTAACCAGCGTTTCGATGAGGAGGCTTCGATTGCATAAAGGAAGATTTTTATTGCGCCAAGATTCATCCCCCCTATTAGGAAACCGGTTTAATTAGGCTAGCTACATCTGGAGTATTTGTAATGCGCAGTGTCATAACCGAAATTTCATCCAAATTATTTGGGCTATCAATCCTGGTTTTTATTTTAGCATTATTAATGCCTTTGCTGAGAGAGTGGCCTTTACCGGCGGAAAAGGGCGACACAGTGGAGTATGAGTTGCCTAGCTCTTTCAAGGAAACTAATGATGGACTGGAACCGGAGCTCAGGCAAAGTTCTGCTACCGATGATGGATTGAAAGCGCCCGTAACGCAGCCTCAAGGCGAGGTGGCGCAAAACCAATCGAATGGATTAACCGAATCCGCTCAAAACATGGAATTGGAACCGGAGCTCACGCAAAGTCCTGCTACCGATAATGGATTGAAAGCACCCATAACGCAGCCTCAAGGCGAGGTTGCGCAAAACCAATCGAACGGATTAACCGAGTCCGCTCAAAACGTGGAATTGGAACCGGAGCTCACGCAAAGTCCTGCTACCGATGATGGATTGAAAGCATCCGTAACGCCGCAAAACCAATCGAGTGAATTAACCGAATCCACGAAACCCGTAGGCGATTCCGGATTCCCATCATCGGGCGCTGAAAAAAAACGGTCTTCTCAGCATGAGCCAATAAATCTACTCGTTCTTGGCGGAGGCTTCTTTTCGTCGGGGCAGGTAACGCCCAGCGCAGACACTCAAGACGCGATCGATAAGATTATCCCACTTATCAAAACGCGACCTCTGTATAACGTCGTTGTTGAGGGACACGCCGACAAATGGGTACCGAATGGCCTAAGCCCTGTTCAGGTTTCAAAGTTGAATCAAAGTGTTTCATTGCGGCGTGCAAAAGCAATCGCCCTTGTGCTGAAGCAAAGGGGCATCGCCAGTGACAGAATCATTGTTCATGGTCTTGGTGACACTGTTCCGCTTGCTTCCAATCTTACTTATGAGGGGAGAGCGAAGAACCGCCGGGTGGAGATTAAGCTCTTGCCCATTCAATAATATTAAGGTTTCACTTTGCTTGGGAATTATTTGTTATTAGAACGCCTGCCGTTTGAAAACATTCCTGGTTCAAAATACTTTTTCGACCAGGACCACTATAGGCGTTGCTCAATCATACGATGGATAGCGTCTGTTCCCAAGAAAAGCCAGAAGAACTCGTTGAGCCTACCGCCTGATGATGGCGACTAGCTGTTGCTTTTTCTCGCACAGAATTGCTGCATATCAGTCTGAATAGTCCAGCAGAAATTTTGTTTTAGGGATGGGCATTTGCCTAAGGTCCACAACGAGGATAATCGCTGTTTGGCGATTATAGCTAGGGTTCGCAAAATACCCGACAATGTGCTGGAGTTCATCCGGTTTTTGAATAATCTAGCTGGAATAAGGCAATATGTATACAAATCAATTTTCATTGCAAAGTCTGCCGTTTGAAAACGTTCCTGATCCGGCATATTTTTTCGATCAAGGCGATTATTGTCGAGTGTTCAGTCGCATGATCGATAGTTTGTCGGCGGGGAGAGGCTTGATGGTGGTGGCGGGGCCGATCGGCACAGGGAAAACCACTCTGTGTCAGAAACTGATGGCGTCTGTTTCCGGGAAAACCAGAACAATCTGGCTGGGCGAACCGCCGGACTCCAGTGAGGATCTGTTGCTCTTCCTTACACAGGAATTTCATATCAGCCCTGGATCGCCCAGCAGAATTTTTGTTTTAAGGGATATTAAGGAGCATTTGCTAAAGCTCCACAACGAGGGCAATAGCTGCTTGTTGATTATTGATGAGGTGCATAAAGTATCCAATGACGTACTGGAGTGCATCCGTCTTTTGAATAATCTTGAACAAGGCAGTATTAAGCTTATCCAAATACTTTTACTTGGGCAGGAGGAATTCCTCGTTAAATTGTCCCGGCCTGAACTGGAGTCGTTTAAACAGCGCATCGCTTGGTTAGAGACCATTGGCAAAATGACTCCTTTGCAAACGCATGAATACATAATGCATCGATTGAAAATCGCGGGGAGTCAGTCAAGAATTTTTACTGACGATGCCATGGAAGCGCTCATAGTTGCTACTCGAGGTACTCCGCGCCTAGTAAACTCGTTTTGCGACAGGGCGCTCCGTGTTAGCTATGAAGCCCACAAAACTATCGTTGATTTAAGCAGTGTGAGACGGGCGGCCGATGATATAGGGTTAGGAACCGAAGTTTTTTTATGGCTGACGAATCGAGATAAAAAAACGGCAAAGGTTGCTGAGCCGGAAGCGCCATTTACTGAAGCCGGCCGCAATCCGGCTACGTCCGTTCCAAAAAGAACAGAGCCGGCGGCGCCCGTTGACAAAAACCGGCCGGAAGATGCACATCGGGATACTTCCCCGTGGTCGGTGTTTACGATCTTTAATAAGTTGTTTGATAAGACCCTCGGCAGGTTTTCAGACTATCCAATTGTGCAACTCATTGTCTCTATTCTATTGTGTGTGGCGAGTTTTTATTTTTTTATTATAAACACGGGGATGTAGCGCATACGCATCAAGCCAAGAAATAAATCGCAAATTTTGCTGATTTCCAAGGTTCAACGTAGGAGCAAACCCTAGGCGTTAATGCTGTTGACTTAAGCAGTGTAAAGCCCTCTCCAGAGGGATGCCTACATGGCTGTCTCAACGATAGGCTTATTTTTGGTGAGGAGCTTGGTTACGTTCTCGTCATCAGGTCTTAATGTCAGTGCATGTATCGGATGGTTCACCGCTCGGCATTGTTTGTCTATTCCGAACTGCTAACTTCGCCGGAACTCCACCCTTCGGTTTCAGCGTTACCGCCATTTCAATTTCGGCTTCATCCGTATTGAGCAACTGCAAATCAAAATGCTGAATGATCATGCTCAACAAAAGCTGGCTTTCCAGCAACGCAAAATGATTGCCGATACAGATGCGTTCGCCGGTTCCAAACGGCATGAATGAAAAACGGCGATTCTCATCGCTTAAAAAGCGTTCGGGATCGAACCGTTCAGGCTGCGGCCAAAAATCCGGGTGATGGTGAATATTGTAAATACTGAACATCGCCAGCCTGCCTCGCTTTAACGAATACCCGTCAATCTCGGTATCTTTGGTAATTTTGCGCATCATAATGCCGACCGGCGGACGCAACCGCATCGATTCGTTCAATACGGCTCTGGTATAAACAAGCTGCTGCAAGTTTTCTGCCGTTGGGATCTTGCCTTGCAGCAAGGTATCGAGTTCGTGGCGCAATTTAGCCAGAACATCCGGATGGCGGGCCAGTAAATATAATGTCCAGGTTAACAAGTTTGCAGTGGTTTCATGGCCTGCAGTAAAAATCGTAATGACTTCATCTCGAACCTGTTTATCGGACATAAGTTCGCCGTTCTCATCGCTTGCGTTCAGCAACATATCCAATAAATCATTATGTGCCGCTGCTTGGTTGCGGCGTTGCCCGATTAGTCCGTAGATGACATCATCCAATACAGCAATTGCCGCATTGAATTCCCGATTGGCCTGGGTGGGAATAGATAACGGCATACGCAAAGGATTCATTACTGATTTAGCCGCATACCTGAGCAGCGTGTCTAAAGCAGGCGCAATGTGTTCGATCTTATCGAGGACGCTGGTGCTGAACATGGTTTGAGTGATCACTTCAAGCGTTACCTGCATCATTTCATCGGCGAGATTAACTTGCGCGCCATCGCCTAATAGCCGCCATCTGGCTAATAAATTATTGCCGGCAGCGACAATTTGCGAGTGTAAAGATGCCAAATTACTCCTTTGGAAAACCGGCTGCATTAACCGCCGCTGTCTTTGCCATAACTCGCCCTGACTGGTCACTAATCCTTGCCCTAACACCAAAGCCAGGCCGGTCGGCTTTTTAGGGTCGTACATTTTGACAAAGATATCGCTTTGTTTGATTAAAGCCTGTTCGATCAGCTTTGGGTGACTGATTAAATAGAAATGGCGAATCGCCAATCTGAAACTTACTAAATCGCCATAATCGCGTTGCCAGTCACAAAGCGCTTGGAATGGATTGGCTTTCATCTGGCGTAAGTTGCCTAATATAAATTCGCCTTTGATTTTTGGGATTGGTTTGTTTTGCGGCATGGTTGATACGGTTTAAAGTTTTAATGGCTGTTATTCAACAGAAATCGTCTCGTCTATTTTGCGTTTATTTCGACATTAGTAATGACCTCTGCGAGTAAAGCCGGGCGAATATGCAAAGTCGTTCGCTCTGGAATGTCTCGCAACAATGCCAACACCTCGGATTTTGACCGAGATTGCCTGCGTATCGCTCTGACTAACAGACCCAACGTGCCATGCGCAGTGATACTCAGACTTTTTGCGGCAAGCCGCGCCGCTGTATCATCGGTCAACAGCAAACAATCGCCGTATTCGACACACAAATGCAAGGCTTCTTGCTCTCCAGTATGTAATGTATAGAGCGGCGTCAACGCCTTAACCAATTGGGAGGACTGTCTTGCAGATCGTCGAACAAACAGTGCATTTTCAGCCATCAATGCTTGTGGGCGATGGTTTTGCACCTCAAGCCAAACCGCTTCGGGTACGATTACGCTGCCAAAATCGGCCAAAAGATCAAGACAACCCAGTTCATCCAGATGAATGATAGGCCCCGCATCAGCAATGACGACCGGGCTAGTCTTGCCCATGCAAGCCCCAGTCAACATCGTCGAGAATGAAACGCTCGTTCATCGTTTCAAGGTGGGATTCCAGATAACGGCGGACGGATTCGGCAATCAATTCATCCATATTGGCAACCCAACCCTGCTGTACCATGTATTGTGCTTGTTGCCAGAGTTGGTCGGGGATTTCAGTTTTTACGGTGGTGCTCATGATTGTTATGCCTCTGATAAGCTGTGGCCGAAAATAAGACTGTAAACCGAGTTTTTCCGGTGGTTATATCGACCATAAAAAAGTATGTGTATCGAGTAAATAGCTTTTCACGATTGTAAAAACTCTTCGTCAGTCATTTTGAAGTTTTCGTCGATAGCAAACTCCACTTTACCCTTTAATAATCCTAACGGTCGTTTTTTAACCGGTTTGTTTTTTAAAGACAACACAAAATTTAATGTGGCTTCAACTTTATCTAAAGGCAAAGAATGTATTTCTCTTAGCACGGCTTGTTCAATTTCGATTCTGTTCATTGCTTGCTCCGTTTTAAAGTTTTTAGTGTCGGGCAACGAAAAGCTGTTGCCCGACTTACAAGGCTACAGTACTTTCATCGCCGCATTGTTGCCGAGTCGACGGAATGTGTGATTGCAAGAGCAATACTTTTCCTTTAAGGTTAAGCTGTTCGTGGTAAAGACGCAATATCAATCACAGGTACTTCCTATATGAGCATCGAAGAACTTCACAAGTTATCCACCGTAGAAAAGCTAAAGATTATCGAGGCGCTTTGGGGGGATTTGGTCGGTGACGAAGATAATCTCTCCAGCCCGTCTTGGCATGAAACCGAACTCATAAAGACTGAAAACAAATTTCTCTCCGGCGACATTGAAGTACTGGATTGGCAACAAGCAAAGAAAGAATTACGTTCTCGATTTGAATGAAAGTTCAGGTTCTCCGGTCAGCTATAGAAGACCTTGCCGCAGGCCGAAAGTTTTATGATCGTCAAGAAGCAGGCGTAGGCGACTATTTTTTCGACAGCCTTTTTGCCGAAATCGATTCACTGGCACTTTACGGCGGGATTCACTCAATTCATTTCGGATTTAACCGGCTGCTGGCAAAGCGTTTTCCTTATGCAATTTATTACAAGGTAATTGATAGCAAAGCTATCGTCTTTCGTGTTCTTGATTGCAGGCGTAACCCAAATAAGCTTCGTAAAGTTTTTGAAGAAATGGGTTAGCGCAAAACGTTGGGTAACGAAAAACTGTTGCTCAACCTACCGGGCTAGAGATTTAATCAATGGCTTTATAACTCCATCCACTCCGTTTGTATTTAGAGTGAAAACGCCTGAAAGCTCCAGCCATTGTGAGTATTCAACCTGATCATAGGTGTCTCCAAAGATTTGCTTCTCGCCCAAACAAGTCCAAAATATTTTTAAATTATTTTCGTCCAAGAATTTCAATAAAGCATCTTTTCTAATTAATAAACAAGAACTTTTTTCCTGGTTGACTGACGGATCGAAACAAACAACTTCACCCTCAGTATTTAACCATTCGCCAATATTTTTTGAATATTGAAGCTGCATTTTTTCATACATGTACTCTCTGGGAGCAAAATATGAGGGTTGTTCTCGATAGTCGGCTCCTGATTCCCAATTATGTCTTTCCGTTGTGACCATTACTTCACCTATGACTTGTTCATAGTCATTTTGTTCATGCACATCTTCCCATTGGCTGCGTCCATAGTAAGGATTATCGAAAAAACGATAAGCAGGTGACCAATAATATTCACGAGAAAATACATGATATTGATCGCTGTTTTCAGGAAACCATCTTCCCATTAAATGTTGCTGCTTTGCCCAAGCAGTCAAGCTCTCTGCTTGTTCTGAAGAAACAAAATAGCTTCTAATTTGATACCAAAGATGTTTGTGTGGATATTCATGTTGCTCATACCCAACAGGAACCGATTCGTCCCAGCTAGGATAGGTTTCTAAAACAAGCCATTCATTACCTTGGGTATCTTTGATCTCAATAATTTCTTTTGGATTCGGCAAGTTTTCAGCGCTAATTAGCCAATTTTGATGACTGCCATGCCAATCGTTATATTCGACTCTATCCCACCAAGATTCGTTGCGATTAAACGAAGAACTACTACCAGGACGGTAAACCGATGTTGGGTCTATATTCCTAACAAAAGGCTCCCAAGTACCTTGATACCAAATATATTTTTTTTCATCATGCCAACCAGCTGATCCATCTTGCATTTGATAATTGTCAGCCACCCTAGCAAGCACTTCATACAAAGCAAGCCATTGATATTTTTTGCCGATTCTTTCTTTTTTATTCGTGTGTCTATCGCCAGAGCTGGCATGATTATCAAATTTGCCATGTTTTTGGGCATCATAGCCATATTTTTCAAAAATCAACTTACAAGCATAATTGCTCAAATCATTGGGGTCGAATTTATATTTCCAGGCATATAAAGCACTTTGAAAGGTGTAACGTCCAAAGTCGCCATAGCTGCCTCTTCCTCTGCCATATTCCGTAACCATAGAACGCAGTATTGCGTTTTGCCCCCAATAATCTTTTGCATCGTTCAGTTTATAGTCGTATTTGTAAACATCAATTTCCTCATTAGTCGGAAAATTATTTGGAAATTGGCTTTTATAGGGGGGACGTATAACCTGTGGATTCTTTAAAGCAAAAATTTGTTTGTATAAAGCATATTCAATAATGTTTCTGGCGTAATCTCGAATTAGCACATTAGGATAGACTTCTTCTTTTTCGAAAAAAGTTGCCAAAATAAATGCAGATAATTCTGTTAATCCATTTAAATTGACGGAACGTAATACTGCACCATAAGCTGCGGCAAGAATGCGTTCATAAACATAGGGATCGTTAACGGTATGAAAATCAATCAGAAGCCGATTGACTATTGGAAGATTATTTTCCAATACGCAAACTAATGCCTTTGTTGCCATATCTCTAAAACCAATATTAGTACTGGTAAATAGCCAAGCTAAAGCTTTGCAGGATAACAATCTGGATTCATCGGATAAATAATTTTTATTACAATCATGCAATGCCCAATCGATAAGCCTTTGCATTGCTGAAGTTTCATCATCTTTATGATGTAAATAAGTTGTCCACATAGCATCACGATCAGGTAATGAAAATTTCATCAAGAAACGATGTAAGCTGTTTGCATTAAAGAAATGTTCAGGATCTGATGATACTGAATAGACCATTTGAAAAAATAAATCGAAAGTATAGTCGTCAACTAAGACTTGCTGATTGACATAATCTTTTACTTTTTCTGTGATAGTTTCCGGTTTTCTCCAGATTAGACTTTTAACAAATGCTTCAACTATTGCCCTGTTTGACTTTTTCTCATCAGAAACCAATTCATACAATTCTTTGTTTATTTTCTCAGGAAGTTGAATTGATAAGGCTTCGACTATGCCCTGATACCGATAAATATGATTAACATATTGGGCTAATGCACCTTCATCTTGGAAAGCAATTTCAGGGTTGCCTTTATCAAGATAGCTTTCGAGTAAATAGGCCGTAGTTAAGTGATCTTCAAAACGTTCATAAGCAAAATAAATAATGTCTTCATTATTATTTTTCCAATAGATGTTTTTAGATAAAACGCCTTCTGAAATTAAGTTATCAATAAAACCCTTTTTGGCACTATATCTTGTAACTATGCTATTCGCTATATCAACTGCTGAGTCGTAAGGGATAATGCTTAAATCATTTTGTAGCTTATGTTGAATAAGCGCGTTGATTACTTTTTTTACCAGCTGTTTACCGGATGCAGGTTGATAGTCAAAAAATGAGGGGTGTGATAATTTTTCATCAACACTTGCTAAAAAGAAATCTATGATGCTGGTTATGCCGCCATAACCTTTTGGAATTCGCTTTTGACCGGAACGCTTCAATCCTTCGCAAAATAATTTTAGAAATAGCGGGTTGCTAAATTCAGGGTGTAATAAAGGTATGCTGGGCTGCTCAATGCCATATTGAGAAAAGAAGAAACTGGAAGCTTGATATTCAACATTTTCAAATCCATGATGCACCACCCTAATGATGGCATTGTCAGGAATTAAGTCTTTTGGAATTAATAACGTTTCATAAGATGTTCTAATGCTTAGCACAAGACTTAACCAAGGATAATTTGAGAAATCATTGATAAATCCCTTTATATAATTACTCCAAAAATAGCGCCCTCTGCCTTCGTTAATTGCATCGATGATAAACAGTAGACGCTCACCTTCCGCTTCGGCTCTAGCATTTAAAGCTCCTAATAATTCTTTTTCGTTACATTTAATTCGCAGTAAATTGTTAAGAATTTGTGTCCAGGGTGATTCTTCAGAAGTAAAGTGTTGCCCTAATAAGAGGACGCATGATTTATTTTCATTAATTTTTTTTGAGGCAATATCCGCTAATAAATGGGATTTTCCAATTCCGGCTTCACCTGAGAGCAACATTATTGGTAAATTGGCTAAAATTAATGTCGCTTCGTTAATAAATTCTTGGAATTCGTATATGGCATTGTAAGCATTTCTTATCTTGAAGTTTTTATAGTTAAACGTATCTTTAGATAATTCGCTTTCTTGGCTTTTTAATGTATTTTGGTATTCATGTAGCGAATTTATAACAAGTTTACAGCCTTTCTGAATAGCTTCAATATCAAAGCACAGTAATTCTGATTTTTTGGAAATTTCAAATTCTCTGTCTAATAGATTAATTAAATTTTTAGCGGCATCTTGGTCTAAAAACTCTTTATCTAAACTTTTAAAATCTTTAAGGAAGCTGTGAAGCCTGTTTTTAAAATAGTCACGAAATCTACCGTTTCTACTAAGTGCGTCGAAGTGCTTTGCAATATCTAATTCAAAGTTCAGTTGCGGCGTATAACGATGTCCTAAATTGTGAATGCTATTTTCAATATGTGATTGAAACCATTTATCCGAGAATTCTTCTTTGGAAAACCAAAATAATTTTCTACCTGCATGTTCTTCCTTAGACAGCCGATGAATCAACTCCGAACTTCCCCAATATTCAAAAATAATATTTCTTCCCTGATCATTTGCATATTTAACCCATTCCTGCGTTTTTTCATTCCATTTATCCATAAACCACGACTGGTCATCGCGTCTTGGATCTTGCCTGTCTAAAGGGATGCAAATGTAGTATTTGGTTAAGTTCGGATGGGTTCTAAGCGCTGTTTCAAAAGAATCTTTAACTTGAGACCATTGCGAACTTCCCATAGATGAAAAATATTTAGCTTGCCAGCCGTATTCTTCACCACTTTCTAAAACACAGTAGGCTTCAACGCCTCCATCTGGAGCTGCTACACGATAGAATTCTTTTTTATCTGCAATTAGTTCTTCTCTTGCTAGTTGGCAAACTAACTCTTCAAAAGCATTGTTTTGAGAATTGTTAAATGATTTGATGTTTTGCCATTCGATAGACATTTTTAAGTTCCTTATATTTTACCTTGTCAATTTACTCGTCATTTTGTGAAATAAAAGCTTTTAATGAAGCGAAAAACAGGGGATAGCCCAACATGGTTTCTCTGGGCAATAAGTCAATAAAGTAACAAGGAGCAGACCACGAATTTTCTTGCCATGAATCAATCAATAGGGTCAGACTTTGAAGTATCCCATTCTCCTGAAAATACAAAACTCATCTAACGTTAGTCATGACGCACGTAAAAATTTCGTATTTTAGTTTTAACAATTAAACTTGCCGCACCGGCTCCGGATACTTCGCCACCAAAGCATCCGCAGTCAGCAAGGTGATTCCCTCGACAGTAGCCTGGGCGACGAGGAGGCGATCAAACGGGTCTTTATGGATGGGTGGCAAACTGTCTATAGAAACGGCATGCTCAGCGGTAATAGCCAATTCTTGATAGCCGTTATCCAACAGCCCACGACGTAGCACTCTTGCATCGACCTGAAAATCGGAACGTCCAAGCCCGCGCTTGATGGCAATTTCCCAAAGGCTGGCCGCACTGAAAAGCAGTTCGTTCGCAGGGTCTTCCAACAATGGGCGTGCAACTGCGGACAATTGGTCAGGCGAACCAGCCGCCCATAATAATAAGTGGGTATCCAGTAGCAGTTTCATTCTTCATCGCCAAAAAGCAGCTCGATTTCCTTAGCTCCCATGCTGTCGAAATCATCAGGAACGGCGATCTGTCCTTCCATGAAACCTAGTCTTCAGATTTGTTCGCCCGATGGAGCATCCAGCCTAGTCACCTTGACCAGCGGCTTTCCAGCTTTGGCGATGATGAACGGCTCACCCTTTACTGCTTGATTTATCAAGCGAGACAGTTGGGTTTTGGCTTCGTGGATATTGACTGTCTGCATGATAAACCTCATTGGGTTAAGTTCAGTTAGTTTAGTCTATGATATACGATAGATAAGCTGTGCGTATCTTTTGATTGCTACGATAGTGTATATGCTGTCTTTGATTTATTATGAAAAATACTCGATAACTTGGCGGATCGTTTGACTGAGTTGATATGGTTTGAGAGCCGGTTGTAACGAATCCGTTCAAACTTGAATCATTGTTTTATTGGGGTACAATCAAACAACAGTTAGGCGAAACATCACCCATGGAGATCATTATGAGCAGTCCTAAAGCGGAAGTGGCATCTATGCTGGAGGCGCTTGCCGATGACGTGAACTTTGAAGATATTCAGTATCATTTATATGTCCTCGAAAAAGTTAATCGTGGTCTTGAAAGAGTTGAGACTGAAGGCGCGGTTCCGCATGAGGAAGTTAAAAAACGTTTGAATAAATGGCTTGTCGGTTAGAGTGGTCGCCGGAAGCCATTGAAGACATCGAGTCCATCGCGTCTTACATCGAACGGGATTCTCCGCGGTTTACGCAAATCGTTGCGTCAAAAATTGTCAGTACCGCTGAGTCTTTCCTGTTAAATCCTGAAATGGGCCGGGTGGTTCCAGAAATCGGCCGTAAAAACATTCGAGAGCGGTTTGTTTATAGCTACCGGGTCATTTATCAAATTGAGCCGGAACGAGCATTGGTAGTAGCGGTCATTCATGGCAGCCGTCTGTTACAACCGGTCATTCAGAGAGTTGAGGGGAATACTTGAGAACCTAATTCTGCGTTCACGGGAATAGCTTTGGTATGCTCCAGCGCCCCGTTCCACTAGACCATAATTCTATCGCAATTTAGTCATTTTCAAGGATAATCTCCTTGGTCGCACTATTAAAATATCAACAATAAAAAGAAGATGCCTAATGAATAATCTACTGAAAAACTCAATCTGGGTACTGATTGCCGCGCTCGGTGCGGCTGCCGTCGGCGGTATTGCTTTAAATCGCGGCGAGAGCATCAACACGCTGTGGTTTATAACCGCCGCTTTATGCGTGTATGCCATTGCCTACCGTTTTTACGCGGCGTGGATTGCCGCGACGGTGTTGGCGGTTGACGAGACGCGGGCGACACCGGCCGAGCGTTTGGATAACGGTCGCGATTTTGTGCCGACCAATAAATGGATCGTGTTCGGCCACCATTTCGCGGCGATAGCAGGGCCCGGGCCGTTGGTCGGGCCGACGTTGGCCGCGCAGTTCGGCTATTTGCCGGGCACGCTGTGGATTTTGTTCGGCGCGGTGCTGGGCGGTTGCGTACAGGATATGACGACGCTGTTTTTGTCGACCCGGCGCGATGCCAAAAGCTTGGGGCAGATGGCGCGCGACGAGCTGGGCGCATTGGGCGGCACGGCGGCGCTGATCGGCACGTTTGCGATTATGATCATCCTGATTGCGGTGCTGGGTCTGGTGGTGGTCAACGCGATGAAGCACAGCCCGTGGGCGACGGCTACGGTGTCGGCGACGATTCCGATTGCGATGGTAGTGGGTTTGTATATGCGCAGTTTCCGTCCCGGCCAAGTGCTGGAAGCTTCGGCTTTGGGCGTGATTTTGTTGTTGCTGGCCGTGATGGGCGGCGGCTGGATCGATCACAATCCGACCTTGCGCACTTGGTTCGATCATGAAGGTTTGACGCTGGCTTGGTGCGTGATGGCTTACGGTTTCGCGGCTGCGATTTTACCGGTTTGGTTGTTGCTGGCGCCGCGTGATTATCTGTCGACTTACGTAAAGTTGGGCACGATTACTTTGCTGGCGGTGGCGATTATCATGTTGCAACCGACCGTGAAAATGCCCGCGTTGACTCAGTTCATCGACGGCACTGGGCCTATTTTCGGCGGTAAGCTGTTCCCGTTCGTGTTTATTACCATCGCTTGCGGAGCAATTTCCGGTTTTCACTCGTTGATTGCTTCCGGCACCACGCCGAAATTGCTCAGCAATGAGCGCGATATATGCATGATCGGCTACGGCGGCATGTTGCTGGAATCTTTTGTGGCGATCATGGCGATGATGGCGGCGACTGTGCTTGATCCGGGCGTGTTTTTTGCGATCAACAGTCCGGCTGGCGTGGTTGGCAAGGAAGCTGTCGACGCGGTTGCTAAAATTTCCTCGTGGGGCTTTCCGGTTACGGTTGATCAGATGCAGCTTTTAGCCAGTCAAATGGGCGAGGCGACGCTGTTTGCCAGAACCGGCGGCGCACCGTCTTTGGCTGTCGGCATGGCGAGTATTTTCGGCAGCGCGTTCGGCGAGAGCATGCTGGCCTTGTGGTACCACTTTGCGATTATGTTCGAGGCTATCTTTATATTGACTACGCTGGATGCCGGAACCCGCGTGGGCCGCTTCATGCTACAGGATATGCTCGGCAATATCTGGCCGAAACTGGGCGAAACGTCGTGGACGCCGTCGGTCGTTTTGACTAGCGGATTGGTCGTGGCAGGGTGGGGTTATTTTCTGTATATCGGCGTGATCGACCCGAACGGTGGGGTCAATATTTTGTGGCCGTTGTTCGGTATCGCCAACCAGATGCTGGCCGCGATTGCGCTGTGTGTGGCGACCGGTATTTTGATTAAATCCGACAAACTCAAATACGCTTGGGTAACGGGTTTACCGCTGGCTTGGCTGGTGACGATTACCAGCACCGCGGCATGGGAGAAAATCACCAGTGACAATATCCGTATCGGTTTTTTCTCTGCGGCCAATGATCTGGCCGATAAATTGGCGGCAGGCGCGTTGCCGCCGGAGAAAGCGGCTGTTGCGCCGCAGTTGATCTTTAATCAGCATTTGGACGGTTGGCTGACTTTATTTTTCGTGGCTTTATTGTGGCTGATCGTGTTCGATATGTTGCGCGTTTGCAGCCGTTACCTAGCCGGAAAGCCGGTACTGCCGCTGGCTGAATCGCCGCATGTTTCGAGTTGCTTGGTTGAAGATTGGGTGCGGGATTGATGTTTAGCAAATTGAAAATGTTTTGGCGGACGGTGCGCCGTCTTTCCGGCGACGATGCTTACGAGCGCTATTTACAGCACCATGCGGAGCATCACCAAGGCGATACGCCGTTAAGCAAAGAAGCGTTTTTCAAGCAATGGCAGGATGAAAAGTGGAATGGGGTTAAGCGGTGTTGTTAGCCTGAGCAGACCTTCCAGGTTTTTAAAACCTGGAAGGTCTAAATTTGCGCCGGAAACTAAACCTTCCAGGTCTTGAAGACCTGGAAGGTTTAATAATTTGCAGGGATAACGTATGTCAAAAGAAACGCCCTTACTCAACGGCCACTACTACCATATCTACAATCGCGGCAATAATGGCGAAAACTTGTTTCCAGAGGAACGGAATTATCATCATTTCCTCAAACTCTACATCCGTTACATTTATCCGATTGCCGATACCTATGCGTATTGTTTGATGAAAAACCACTTCCATTTGTTGGTCAGGATTAATCCCAAGCCAGACCTTCCAGGTTTTAAAAACCTGGAAGGTCTAAATCTGGGCCGGGAACCAAACCTTCCAGGTCTTGAAGACCTGGAAGGTTTGATATCGCGCAACTATTCTCAATCTTTTTCAAATTTGTTTAACGCCTATACCAAAGCAATCAACAAAGCTTACGACCGTTCAGGCAGTTTATTCGAGAAAAACTTCAACCGTATCCTGATTGACTCAGACCGCTATTTCATTCACCTGATCAGCTATATTCATCGTAATCCGCAAAAACACGGGTTTACCGACGATTTTCGCACTTACCCCTATTCTTCCTATCAAACGATTCGGCAACAGAAACAAAGCCGCATTGAACATCAACAAGCTTTACAATGGTTCGGTAGTGTGCAGTCTTTTGAAAATTATCATCAGCAATTTGATAACGGACAAATTCAGCATTTGATTGGCGACGATAATTTTAACTAAGCTCTTTTAAATTTATGACAACCCATACATCACAACCCAACCGCCAGACGCTTTATGTCGCCGTGGCTCTGGTGCTCGGCATTATCGTTGGTGAATTGCTTAGCCTAACGCTGGGCGGAACCGAAGCAGTGAAGCAGGTCATCGGTATTTTCTCAGCGCTGACCGATATTTTCCTGCGGCTGGTCAAGATGATTATCGCGCCTTTGGTTTTTTCGACGCTGGTAGTCGGCATGGCTAAAATGGGCGATATTCAAACCGTCGGGCGGGTCGGCCTCAAGGCGATGCTGTGGTTCTTCTCGGCGTCGATTTTCAGCCTGTTGCTGGGGATGTTGCTGGTCAATGGCTTTGAGCCGGGCAGTTCTTTGCATATGGCGCTGCCTGACGCCGGAGCCAAGACTGGATTGCCCCAAGCTGCACCGACACTGAGCAATTTTATTTCGCATATGTTCCCTAAAAGCATCATCGAAGCGATGGCGGCTAATGAGATTTTGCAAATCGTGGTGTTTGCTATGTTCTTTGGCGTGGCCTGCGCTTCGCTGGATGAACTCGCTCACCCGACCGTCAAGTTGCTCGATTCACTGACGCATATCATGTTGAAAGTAACCAGCTATGTGATGCACACAGCTCCGGTTGCGGTGTTTTCAGCCGTGGCCTCTGTTATCGCGCAAAACGGCATCGGGGTATTAGCTTCGTACGGCCGGTTTATCGGGGAGTTTTATTTAGGATTGTTGCTGCTGTGCGTTTCGCTGGGCTGTGTCGGCTTTTTGATTTTAGGGCACAAAATCCTGTCCCTGATCCGCCATATCCGCGAACCGATGCTGTTGGCTTTCGGTACCGCCAGCAGCGAGAGCGCTTATCCGAAACTGTTGCAGCAGCTGGAACGCTTCGGCTGCGATGAGAAAGTCTGCGGGCTGGTGCTGCCGCTGGGTTATTCGTTCAACCTTGACGGTAGTATGATGTACATGACCTTTGCGGTGCTGTTTATCGCCCAGGCTTATGGTATTGACATGGCGCTGGGCAACCAGTTGATTATGCTGCTGGTGCTGCTGTTCACCAGCAAAGGCGTGGCCGGTGTGCCCAGAGCCTCGTTAATTGTTATTTCAGCTACGCTATCGATGTTTGATATTCCTGAGGCCGGACTGCTGTTGCTGTTGGCTGTCGATCAGGTTTTGGATATGGGGCGTAGTGCAACTAACGTATTCGGCAACAGCATTGCCGCCGCACTGGTAAGCCGCTGGGAAAAAGCTCTTCGATAAAGTTTTCTAAGGTAGGGGAACAGGCAAAAGAATATCTTTGGTTAAATAACAAAAAATAGTTAACATCAACTCAACATCAACTTTGTACTATTAAAAACATGCCGCATAGAAGTTTTAAAACCAGTAAACCAAAATCCACAATTACCGTGCTTCCAGAATTGGGTATGGATGAGAAGGACTTTGTTGCCGATTTCAAGCGTTATTACGGTCATCGCTTGGGCCGGGATGAAAACAATACCTCGCCGCATTATGCCTATGAAGCTCTGTCGATGGCTATCAGCGACCGGCTCATAGAAAGATGGAAAAGGACTTTCAATACTTACAAAGAGACGGACTGCAAGAGAGCTTATTATTTGTCGATGGAATTTTTAATGGGCCGCGCGTTAAGTAATGCAATGCTGAATCTGGGCATTACCGAGCCGGTTGAACGAGCCATGTATGATCTGGGGCTTGAGATTGAAGAGCTGATTGAAAACGAGCCGGATGCAGGTTTGGGCAATGGCGGTCTTGGGCGTTTGGCAGCTTGTTTCATCGACAGTTGCGCAACTTTGCAGTTACCGGTGACCGGCTACGGATTGCGCTATGAATACGGGATGTTTTCGCAGGATATTGTTAACGGCGAGCAGGTCGAAAAACCGGATCACTGGCTGCGTAACGGCAATGTCTGGGAAATTGAACGTCCTGAGTACACGGTCAGGATTAAATTCGGCGGACGTACAAAGTCGCATATTGATGAGATCGGCAATAAGCGAACCAGCTGGGTGGATACCCAGGATATACTCGCGGTTCCTTACGATACGCCGGTTCCGGGTTACCGGAACGGCACGGTCAATACTTTGCGTTTATGGAAAGCTACGGCGACTGAAGAGTTTAATTTGCAGGAGTTTAATGCCGGCGATTACGCTGAATCGGTCGCGGCAAAAAATACCGCTGAAAATATCACCATGGTGTTGTATCCGAATGACGCCAACGAAAACGGCAAGGCTTTACGTCTGCGCCAGCAATACTTTTTAGCTTCCGCCAGTTTGCAGGATGTGATCGGTACTTGGGTCGGCCGCCACGGCAATAATTTTTCCGAGTTTGCGGCGAAGAATACCTTCCAATTAAACGACACGCATCCGAGCATCGCAGTAGCGGAATTAATGCGCCTGCTGATGGATGTCCACGGTTTGATTTGGGATGATGCTTGGGCTATTACCCGTAAGACGATGGCTTACACCAACCATACTTTGTTGCCGGAAGCGCTGGAACGGTGGTCGGTTAATCTGTTCAAGCAGTTGCTGCCAAGGCTGATGGAAATCATCTTCGATATTAATGCCCATTTTCTTGCCGAAGTTTCTGCGCATTGGCCGGGCGATACAGGGCGTTTAACCCGCATGTCTATTATTGAAGAGGGCGGAGAGCAACATGTCAGGATGGCCTATTTGGCTATCGTCGGCAGCTTTTCGGTTAACGGGGTTGCCGCGTTACATTCGAAATTATTGCAGCAGGGCTTGTTTCGCGATTTTTATGAGCTTTGGCCGGGCAAATTCAACAATAAAACCAATGGCGTTACTCCCCGTCGCTGGCTGGCGGCATGCAATCCGGAACTGGCCGAACTGATCACTGCAAGCATAGGCGATGGCTGGCTGACGGATTTGTCGTTGCTAAAGAAGCTTGAACCTTTTGCCGAAGATAAGAAGTTCCGTAAGCGCTGGCGTGAAATCAAGCAAGACGCAAAGCAAAAACTGATCGATTACAAGAAACATGACCATGATGTCGATTTTAACGTCGCCGCGATTTTTGATGTTCAGGTCAAGCGCGTTCATGAATATAAACGGCAACTGTTGAATGTGCTGCATGTGATTCATTTGTACGACCGCATTAAGCGCGGCGATACGGCAAATTGGACGGATCGTTGCGTATTGATAGGCGGCAAGGCTGCGCCGGGCTATTACATGGCGAAAAAAATCATCAAGCTGATCAATAATGTCTCGGGCGTTGTGAATGCCGATCCCGACGTGGGCAAAAAATTAAAGCTGGTTTTCCTGCCTAATTACCGGGTTTCGGCGATGGAAAAAATCTGTCCTGGCGCCGATCTTTCCGAGCAAATTTCAACCGCCGGCAAGGAAGCGTCGGGCACCGGCAATATGAAGTTTATGATGAACGGTGCGCTGACTATCGGTACGCTGGATGGGGCTAATATTGAGATTCGCGAAGAAGTCGGCGATGACAACTTCTTCCTGTTCGGCCTGACCGAAGAGCAGGTTGAAGAAATGAGGCACCACTATGATCCTAACGCTATCATCAATCAGGATGAAGATTTGCGCAGGGTAATGAATCTGCTTGAGTGCGGACATTTTAATCAATTCGAGCCGGGACTTTTTGACGATATTTTGGCCTCAATAAAAAGTCCTCACGATCCCTGGATGACGGCAGCCGATTTCCGTAGTTTTATCGATGCACAAAAACGTGTTGAAGCGGTTTATCAGGATCAGGAGCTCTGGACCAAAAGGAGCATTTTAAATTGCGCGGCTAGCGGTAAGTTTTCTACCGACAGAACCATCACCGATTACAACGACGATATCTGGAAGCTGACGCCGATCAGCATGAAGCTCTAAGCGTGTTTCATATCGTTTTGTTTGAGCCGGAAATTCCCGCTAACACCGGGAATATTATCCGGCTCTGCGCAAATACCGGTATGCAGTTGCATTTGATTAAGCCTTTGGGTTTTGAACTGGATGACAAGAAATTGCGCAGGGCAGGGCTGGATTACCATGAATGGGTGGCGGTGAAAGAGCATGATTCATTGGCTGATTTTGTCGACAGCATTAAGCCGGGGCGGATTTTTGCGCTGACTACCAAAGGTACGCGAATTTACAGTGAAGTGAATTTTCAGCCTGAGGATGTTTTTTTGTTCGGCCCTGAGACGCGCGGCTTGCCTGCGACCGTGTTGGCGGAGTTGGGTTCAGAACGATGCTTGTATTTGCCGATGCAGGCGGAAAGCCGGAGTTTGAATCTGTCCAATACCGTTTCTATTGTGCTGTACGAGGCTTGGCGGCAGTTGGGGTTTGCGGGAGCGGCGGTAAAATAGATACTTAGGAATACACATAAATTAATTTAAGCAATTACCATGAAGAGCATGAAGGACATGAAGAGTTAAATCCTTCATGTCCTTCATGCTCTTCATAGTTTAAAAATAAAACTTGCGGAAGTTGTTTCATGCGCATTCCTTAGATTCAACTGGCAAATAACCGAATCGGCCAAAAATTAAAGTACAGATTTTTGATTAAAGAGGGTACAAGTATGAATTTAGAAACCAGAATCACCTTTAACCCGCTTCAATGCGGCGGCAAACCTTGTGTTCGCGGCATGAGAATTCGAGTCAGCGATATTTTGCAGATGCTGGGTGAGGGCGTTAGTAGCGAGGAGATTTTGCAGGATTTTCCTGATTTAGAGCCGCAAGACATTCAGGCTTGCCTGTTGTATGCCGCTCGTCGGGTGAATTTAGAACGGTTGGCGGCATGATCTATTGGCTTGATGCACAACTGCCTCCGCAATTGGCTGGTTGGCTTAGCCAGACGTTTAACGTGGAAGCATACGCGTTGCGCGACCTGCATTTACGCGATGCCGAAGATAGACAAATTTTTCAGGAAGCGCGTCAGCAAGGTATCGTTATTATCAGCAAAGACAGTGATTTCGTTGAAATGGTGTTGCGATTGGGGACGCCTCCGCAGCTACTTTGGGTCACTTGCGGCAATGTCACCAATAGACGTTTGCAAAATCTACTGACTCAAGTATTTCCTAAAGCCCAGCAATTGCTGGCAGCAGGCGAAGCTGTTGTTGAATTGGCTGATCTTGAGGCTTCAGCACCGGGTTGTGCGTAAATAATCTGATTGCAATGAACGCTTCTACGATTCGGCTTTTTGCTCCCGAGCTAGCAGGTTCTGTACGGCCGTCAGCGGGGCCAAGCCTTCATATAAAACCTTGTAGGTTTGTTCGGTAATAGGCATCTCTACGCCGTATTTTTTTGCCAGTAAAAAAGTTTCTTTTGCTGCTGAAATGCCTTCGATTTCCTGGCCGATTTCCTTGGCTGCCTGTACGGTGTCTTTACCTTGTCCCAAAGCCAAACCAAAACGCCGGTTTCTGGATTGATTGTCGGTGCAAGTCAGAACAAGGTCGCCCAAGCCTGCCAGTCCCATAAACGTTTCCTGTTTGCCGCCAAGTTTGACCCCAAGACGGATAATTTCGTTTAGTCCGCGGGTAATCAGCGCCGCTCGTGTGTTGGCGCCAAAGCCAAGTCCGTCGGCAATTCCGGCCGCTATTGCCATGACGTTTTTTACTGCGCCGCCGACTTCTACGCCAATCAAATCCGAATTGGTGTAAGTCCGAAAGCGCTCACTATGCAGGATGTCGGACAGAAGACTTGCAAAGTCCGGTTGGGATGACGCAATAGTGATCGCCGTGGGCAGCTCGGCCGCTACTTCACCGGCAAAGCTGGGGCCTGAAATCAAGGCCGCTGGAGTTTGCTCGGAAAAGATGTCTGTTACTACCTCGTGAAGCAAAGAGCCGTCGTCGGGATTAAAGCCCTTGGTTGCCCAGGCTATTTGCACGTCATTGGATAAATACGCTTTGAGTTTAAGTAAGGTATCTTTAAATGCATGACTGGGCACTGAAACCAGCATCAGGCTACTAAAGCCGGCGACTTCAGCCAAGTCGGACGTAACCGTAAGATTTTCAGGAAAAGCCAAGCCGGGCAAATAGCGTTTGTTTTCACGATCTTGCGCAAGCGACGCCATGTGTTTGGGATGATGACCCCACAAAAGCGTCGGGCAGCCATTTCTGGCTGCCAGAATTGCCAAAGTCGTTCCCCATGAACCCGCGCCGAGAACGGCTATTTTTTTATTCATCGAGCAACCCTTCGATAAGCTCAGGACAGGTTAATTGATGGTGTCGGAGCCGGGCACTTGTTGTGCTTGCTGTAAATGTTGCGAATATAAGGCGTCAAAATTTACCGGGGCTAAAAGCATCTGCGGAAAGCCGCCTTTGATGACAAGGTCGGAAATGGCTTCCCTTGCGTAAGGAAACAGGATGTTGGGGCAAAAGCTGCCAAGCATCGGTCCCATTTCCGTATCGTTAAAACCGTCTAAAGAGAAAATCCCTGCTTGATTGACTTCAACAAGATAGGCTGTTGAGTCGCCGTTCTTAACGGTGATGGTTACTGCAAGGGCTACTTCGTACATTGAATTTTCTAAAGGCATGACATGGGTGCCAAGATTAAACTCGACAGCCGGTTCCCATTTTTCGGTGAATACTTTAGGTGAGTTCGGCGTCTCAAAAGACATGTCTTTTGTATAAATTTTCTGGATAGAAAATTGTTTTTCTACTGCGTTGGTTTCTTCGGTCATGATGAATTTCTAAGATGAAAGTTTAATAGGGTGGCTAATTCGGATTGCCGATTTAGCTTTTATTCTTGCCGGTTGATTTTATAGGTAATTTATAGTCGTTTTCCCAGGCTTGCATGCCGCCGGTAATAACGAAAACTTGTTCGAATCCTGCTTTAGTCAATATTTTTCCGGCCGATGCTGAGCGTGTTCCGTTTTGACAGGCGATCAGAATGGGTTTGTTTTTGTGTGATTCCAGCTTTGACAAATGAGCAGGCAAATTGCCCAATGGGGTGTTGATCGCGTTTTCAATATGGCCTTTAAGGAACTCGTCCGGTTCACGTACATCGATAACAAGAGTGTCACTATCGTTCATTTTGGCGACGGCCAGTAAAGGCGAAACGGCGCTGAATTTTTTTAATGCGGCATCGAATAGTTCCTGGATTAATAAAAAAGTAACTACTGCCAGAGCAAGAGATAACATGTAATGATTTAAAATGAATTCTAGGTAACGTTCCATGGGTAAGTTTGTAAAGTTAAGTGAAAAGATGAATTAGTGATTAGTGCAGAAAACATCCTGCATCATTTTTATGAGCAACAGCATGCGGGCATCGTCAATGAAGTAATAAACGCGGTTAGCCTCTTTTTTCGAGCCGAGAATGTTTTTATCCTTGAGAATTGCCAGATGCTGGGAAATATTGCTTTGGCTGGTGCCAACCTGATCGACAATTTGTTGCACACAGATTGAATCGCTGCCCAGAATGCACAATATTTTTAAACGCAATGGATGTGACATCGCTTTTAAACAATGAGCTGCTTTGGCTATATCGGCATCGTTTATGTTTGTTTGCGGGTCTTTAATTTCCATAGGTCTGCTTAATTTTTCTAGCTTATTGAATTTGATTAAAAAGAACCTGTGAAGAATTATTTATACACAACTGTTGCCAACGTGTATTAATATAATGACTATTTGATTACGCAGTTGGCATGTTGCCAAAATACAAAAACCAGTGAATCTGGCAAAATAATACATCACTACGACCAATTTGGGTAATGAAGAATAAAATCGAGCACAAGGTGCTTTATTTTAATGCTCTATTTCGTGAAGGAAGTAGTGATATGGATTTTTTAAGTATCGGGAGATAAAGATAGAGATGTTTAGTCGGCCAAAGCCTGTGGTATTGCTGATCCTTGATGGATTCGGTTACTCGTTGGACAAAGAATATAATGCCATTGCAATGGCTAACACACCTTGTTGGGATAAGTTGCAAAAAGATTGTCCCATGACTCTGCTCAGCTGTTCAGGTAATGTCGTAGGGCTGCCTAGCGGGCAAATGGGTAATTCAGAAGTTGGGCATGTTCATATAGGCACAGGTCGTTATGTTCCCCAGGATTTTTCTAAGGTCAATGATGCAATAGTTGACGGCAGTTTCTATTCCAATCCGGTTCTTTGTAAAGCCGTGGATATTGCGAAAGAGAAGAATAAAGCCCTGCATATCATGGGATTGCTCTCTCCGGGCGGTGTCCATAGTCATGAGGAGCAGATTGTTGCGATGGTCGAGTTAGCCGCAAAGCGCGGACTCGATAAAATTTATCTGCATGCTTTTCTGGATGGGCGAGACGTTCCACCCAAAAGCGCAATGGCTTCTCTTGAGTTGTTGCAGGCAAAATTTGCAGAGCTTGGCGTTGGCCGTATCGCGTCAATTGTAGGACGTTTCTATGCGATGGATAGGGATAATCGCTGGGATCGCGTAAAGCAAGCCTACGACCTGATTGTTAAAGGTGAGGCCGGCGTTAGCGCGGATTCTGCTTTACAAGGTCTTGAAGCGGCTTATGAACGAGGCGAAACGGATGAGTTTGTTTTGCCGACAGCTATCCTGGATGTTAATCATCAAGCAGCTGTTCTTGATCCCGAAGATTCGATAGTGTTTATGAACTTCCGGGCGGATCGTGCTCGTGAAATTTCCTTGGCAATAACGTCAACAACATTCGACGCATTCGATAGAAATCATGCGGCACACAAAGGCTATTATTGTACTTTGACGGAATATCAGCAGGATTTTGATTATGATGTGGCTTTTCCACCGACCGATATAAAAAATTGCCTTGGCGAATATTTGTCCACACTGGGCATGACCCAGTTGCGATTGGCGGAAACCGAAAAATATGCCCATGTTACGTTCTTCCTTAATGGCGGCGTAGATACCGCTTTTCCAGGAGAAGACAGAATATTGGTGCCGTCGCCCAAAGTCAGAACTTATGATTTACAGCCGGAAATGAATGCCGCGGAGGTTACGGACAATTTGGTCGCTGCCATTACCGGCGGTAAATACGATGTCATTATATGTAATTATGCTAATTGCGACATGGTGGGACATACCGGCATAATTGATGCGGCAATCTTGGCTGTGGAAGCGGTCGATGCTTCACTGCAACGCGTAGTTGATGCTTTAGCATCGGTGGGCGGCCAAATGTTGATAACCGCCGATCACGGCAATATTGAGCAAATGGTTGATAAAGAAACCGGACAGCCGCACACAGCGCATACTACAAATCCAGTGCCTTTGGTTTATGTGGGTGGCAACCAACCATTAGATGCGGGCGGTAGTTTGTCAGACTTGGCTCCAACTGTGCTGGCAATGTTAGGGGTTGAGCAACCTGTCGAAATGACGGGTAGATCACTTATCAAGTCTGTTTAATCTGTGGATGAGAAAGAAGCTGGCTGTTTGTTTTTTATTAAGTGCATTCGTCTATGAAAGTTGGGCGGAGGAAACTCCGATAAGAAATGAGGAGCTAAACGAAGTTCAGTCAGGCATTAAAGCGGCCAGTCAAAATATGCAGCGTATTCAGCTGCAAAAAAATACTTTAAACACGCAGTTGGGTGAAGTTGAGAAGCTCTATGGAAGGACGGCCACTTTATTAAAGACATTGCAAGGTCAGGTTGAACAAAAACGTGAGAATCTAAGTAGGATTCGGCAGGAAAAGCAGAGCCTCCAAGATGAAGTCGCTAAACAAAATAAAGAATTGGCAGGACAGGTAAAGGCGGCCTATGCCATGGGGCAAAAGGAACAGTTGAAACTGCTGCTCAACCAGCAGGATCCGGCATTATCCAGTCGGATGCTGGTGTATTACGACTACCTTAATAAGGCTCGCTTGGCGAAACTGACCAGTATTTCGGCGTCTATGCAGCATCTGGATCGGCTGGATAATCAGCAGCAGCAGGAAACCGAGCTTTTAGAGAAAAATCTTGAGCAAAAGAAATCAGAGCAGATAGCCGTTGACGGTGTTAGAAAACGCAGAGCGGAATTGCTAACGCAATTAAAAAACGACTTTTCTTCAAATGAGCAACAAATAATTCACTTGAAAGAAAGTGAAAATAAGCTGAAAAATCTGGTATCTTCATTACAAAGATCGACCAGTGATCTTACTTTTGAAGTCGAGCAAGCAAAAAAACTGCACAAAACTGTTCAGGTTTCGCCCGAACCTGCCAAAGACTTGCCAAGCTCCGGCGATGATTTTCCTAAGCTTAAAGGCGACTTTTCTTCCCTTAAGGGGCAATTGTCATGGCCTGTTAAAGGGCGTCTGAGCAATAAGTTCGGCAGTGCTCGAGCCGAGAGCGGCGAGAGCACTTGGGATGGGGTGTTGATTGACGCCAGTGAAGGAACAGAAATACATGCGGTTACCAGCGGGAAAGTGGTTTTTTCCGATTGGCTACGCGGTTATGGCTTATTGATTATTGTTGACCACGGTAAGGGCTACATGACTCTTTATGCTTTTAATCAAAGCTTATATCGGCAGGTAGGCGAGTGGGTGGATGTTGGCGAAGTCATTGCTTCCGTTGGGCAAAGCGGCGGCCGTAGCCATTCCGGATTATATTTTGGAATACGCAACAACGGTAAGCCGGTTGATCCGATTGAGTGGTGCCGAAAGTAATCGGGATCGAGTTAATCAATTGTGACTATAGTTTTTGGGAAATTGAGCGTTTGGAGTTTTAAGGTACATGTTAAAAAAGAAAAATATTTTCATTCTGTCCTTAGGGATTATGTTGGGCGTTTTTATAGGCATCTGCGGCAGCGTCTTTGCCGAGCGGGATAATACAAAGCCTGTAGCTGAAACAGAAGAAGCTCTGCCCTATGACGACTTGCGCACATTCACGGAAATTTTTGGTCGAATTAAAAGGGATTACGTAGAGCCCGTTTCTGACAAAAAATTATTGGAAGATGCCATTCGCGGCATGTTGAGCGGACTTGATCCCCATTCGGCTTATTTGGTTGCCGAGGAATATCAGGAATTAAAAGAGGGCACGACCGGCCAGTTTGGCGGCTTGGGCATTGAGGTTACGATGGAGAACGGCTTTATTAAAGTGGTTTCTCCTATTGATGATACCCCAGCCCAGAAAGCGGGCATTAAAACCGGAGACCTGATTGTCAGGCTTGACGATCAGCCGGTAAAAGGCATGACCTTGGCTGATGCAGTCAAACTTATGCGTGGCGAACCGGGCAGCAAGATTTTACTTACCGTCGTTCGTGAAGGGGTGGAGGCGCCTTTAAAGATAAGCATCACCAGGGACATCATAAAAGTTAAAAGCGTAAAAAGCCGGATGCTGGAAAAAGGGTACGGCTATGTACGTATCAGCAGTTTTCAATCAGGAACCGGAGAAAGTCTTAAAGAGGCTCTAGCGTCGCTGAAAAAGGAAAACGCCGGCAATCTGAAAGGCTTGGTGCTTGATTTAAGAAATAATCCAGGCGGCGTGTTGAATGCAGCTGTTGAGGTGAGTGACGCCTTCATAAAGAGCGGCCTCATTGTTTACACCGAGGGGCGTATTGAAAACTCGGAAATGCGCTTTAATGCCGCTCCTGACGATCTGATTGACGGCGCGCCGATAGTTGTATTGATTAATGCCGGGTCAGCGTCAGCTTCGGAGATCGTAGCCGGAGCTCTACAGGATCAAAAACGCGCTGTGATTATGGGTGAGAAATCGTTCGGTAAAGGTTCGGTACAGACCATATTGCCAACCAGTAACGGGGCGGCAGTTAAGTTGACCACAGCTCGCTACTATACGCCTTCAGGACGCTCTATCCAGGCCGAAGGTATTGAGCCGGATATTGCTTTAGCTCGCGTTAAGTTGGAAGCCTTGGAAAAGTCCGAGTTCAAGCCGGTTAAGGAAGCCGATTTGTCGCGTCATTTGCAAAACGGCAAAGCCAAAGAGGAGTTGGAGGCTGCGCAGGAGAAAGAGAAGGAGACCTTGGAAAAAGATTATCCTTTGTATCAGGCGCTGACTTTGTTGAAAGGTATTAGTATTATTAAAAAATAAGCTTTAGCTTGTAGCAGTATCAAAAACCCGGATTTTGGCAGGCAATATTGTCGCTGGGATCCGGGTTTTTTATGCGTTGAATTTGTTGGGGTGAGATTGCGGTTTAGGTTTGCCTGAAAGGTTGCTATTAAGTGGTAGTTATAGCATCATGGCTAACGGATTTCTGAGGTGGCTTTTGCCCTAGATTGAAAAATTAATATGCGCCTAAAAAAGGTGTTTACTTTAGGTTGAACCACATGAGTACAAACATAAGTCCGTGGCAGGTTCAGGTTCAAGGATGGGCATCCGATCTTCAGTATCTCGCACGCCACTTCAGGTTGCCACCGGTCATGGTTGTAAAGGATGACCGAGACGGCGAATTTCTCTATGAATCTATTGCGTTCGCAACTTGTTCTACTTCGGAAGAAGTTTTGGCTGTAGCGAATGAGGAATTGTCTGTACTCTCGGGTGTCTTGAAGCTCGCTCGTGATTCATTCGAACCGCTACGTACTGGTGCGGTATACAGACTTAATCCTGCCGGGGGGCGAGATGTCTTTGTTCGCATCACTGAGACGCTACAACTCCGCTGTGAAGTCGAGGAGATTACGCTTACAGTCACTGATAACCAAGGTAATGTTGTTATCAGTCCATCACCTCCACCTAGAGCGGTTTTAATCGCGGCGCTTGCAGCCACAGACATTGCTGTAGCAAAGGCTATGCGTTTGCTTTCTGCGGCGGACTCAAAGTCTTGGGTTGGCTTGTATCGCCTTTACGAAGTAATTGAGGCAGATATAGGCGGCGGACATGCATTAAAAAAGTGCGGATGGGGTTCAGCTCGCGACCTGAAGCGTTTCAAGCACTCAGCTAATTCTGTCACAGTTGCAGGCGACGCTGCTCGACATGGAAAGGAGCTTGAGGTACCTCCAACACATCCAATGTCCGAGGGAGAAGCTGTCGCGTATGTAAACTACGTTCTCCAAGCGTGGCTTGCGGCCAAAGGTGCGTGATGTGGGTTACGCTAGTTCCCAAGCTGGAGCTTGGGAACTAGCACTCACTAAAATTCTTAACTTAAGGGCAGTGACGCGCTACGCGGGAACTAGGGGATGGCCTTCGTGCTCTTCGTGATGAATTATCGCGAATTAACGAATCGATTTTTGATAATTGACGCTAAAGTCATTCAAATTAGACAGCGCCACGGGTAGGTCTTCGGTTTTCTCAAGGCTGAATGCATTAACGCCAACGCGCGATAAATAATATACCTGATCCCGCATGAAATGGCCGGTCGCCCGGATTTCGCCTTGATAGTTGTAGCGGCCTCTTAGCAGCCAGGCATGAGAAAATATGCGGCCATCGGCAAAGGCGGGGAAATCCAGCTCGATTAATTGGATGTCTTTTAAATCTGCAGCGATGTCTTCAACAGAATCGGCGGGGCCAATTCTGACGCCTATCTTGCCGTTAGACTTAAGCAATAATTGCTTATCTTCCTTCCAGCGAGCTAATGAAACGCTAATATCGCCGTTTTTCAGTTCGGCATCATCGGCAAGATAGCTCCAGCTATCATCAATGATCTGGTTGTCTTTAATTATTTGCATAGACTTGCTCTTTGAATGGGGTGATGCCAACGCGTTTTACCATATCCAGGAAGGACTCATCATCCAGGCGTTGCTTAATATAAACATCCAGTATGGTAGTGATAGCTTTGGTGACTTGATCTTTGGCAATGGAAGGGCCAAGTCGTTCGCCGATAGCCGCCTCGTTTTCTGAGGAGCCGCCTAAAGTCAGCTGATACCATTCCACGCCTTTTTTATCGACGCCCAGTATGCCGATGTGGCCGACGCTTTGGTGTGCGCAGCCGTTCATGCAGCCGGACATGTTGATTTTTACATCGCCGATGTCGTGGAGATAGTCCAGATCATCAAGCGCTTCATTGATCTCTTTGGCAATGCTGATTGTTCCGGCATTGGCGAGTGAGCAAAAATCAAGGCCGGGACAGCAAATCATGTCGGTTGCGGTGCCGTTATTCGGTGTAGCCAGTTTCAGTGCATCGAGTTTTTGCCACAACGGGAATAGATCGACCTGTTTAACGTCGGCAAAAATAAGATTTTGCCTGTGGGTGCTTCTGATTTCACCAAAGCTGTATCGGTCGGCCAAGTCGGCAACGGCGTCAAGTTGCGTATCGGTCATATCGCCTGGAGGTGAGTCCGGCGCTTTTAGCGATAAAAATGCAGCGTGATAGCCGGGCACTTTGTGGGCCGCAGTATTGTATTTAACCCAAGTGGCGAATGCCTTGTTTTCGAGTTGCAGCTTTGCAAAGCTGGTGTCTTGTGCGGCGTCCGCTTCGTAGGCTGGCGGTGCAAATTGGGCTTTGATGGCTTCAATGCGATCGGCGTTAAGTTCCAGGTTATCCCGTATCAGCAGCCATTCTTTTTCGACCAGTTTGGAGAATTTCTCCATGCCGGATTCTTTTACCAGAATTTTAATCCGCGCTTTGTATTTGTTATCACGGCGTCCGAACAGGTTGTAAATGCGGAGTATGGCTTCCAGGTAAGACAGCAGGTGTTTCTTTTCCAAATAGGGCTTGATGACTTGCCCAATGATAGGTGTGCGTCCCAAACCGCCGCCGACCAGCACTCTAAAGCCGATTTCTCCCGCATCGTTTTTTACCAGATGCAGGCCGATATCATGCAGTTGAGTGGCAGCGCGGTCATGCGTTGCGCCGCTAACTGCAATCTTGAATTTTCGCGGCAAGTAAGCAAATTCCGGGTGCAATGTTGTCCATTGCCTGATTATTTCGCAATAAGGGCGGGGGTCTTCAATTTCATCGATACAAACGCCGGCCAAATGGTCTGATGAGGTGTTTCTAAGGCAATTGCCGCTGGTTTGGATGGCGTGCATTTGGACGCTAGCCAATTCTTCAAGAATGTCAGGAACTTGCTCCAATTTAGGCCAATTAAACTGGATGTTTTGCCGGGTCGTAAAATGACAGTAGTTTTTGTCATAAGTACGGGCAATGTGAGCCAGTTTTCTGAATTGTTTGGAGTTTAGCAAGCCATAAGGGCCTGCTATCCGCAACATCGGTGCGTGAGTCTGCACATAGAGGCCATTCATTAACCGCAATGCGCGAAATTGGTCGTCTGAAATTTGGCCTTTTAAAAAACTTTCGGTTTGCTTTCTAAATTGGGCTACCCGTTGTTCAATGAGTGTTTGGTCGTCGTTATTATATTGGTACATAAATGAGCGCTGAGCGCCAGTATTGGCAATTAATTACAACCAATAATCATATACTGTGGGTCATAAAATGACAAAGGTTATTGTATGATGCTAAGATTGTGAGCTAAATTTTGGGTGTTTTTAATTAATTTTTAAGATAAAGGTTAGGGGGTTGTTTTGTTACGGTCATTGTTTGTGTTGTTGTCTCTATTGCTACTGCCTGGAATGGCGATGGCAGGCGGTTTTGAAAGTCTCGGTCTGACAGGGACGGAACGGGGTATTTATACGGTTCTGATCTTTATTATTTCTTATGGCTTTGTTATGGCCGAAGAATTTACCCATCTGCGTAAGTCTAAGCCGGTTATTTTGGCTGCCGGTATTATTTGGGCGCATGCCGCTGTTTTAGCCGCTCAAGCCGGTGTTTCTGTCGAGGATATGCATGAGGCTTTCGAATATAATTTAAAAGAATATGCGGAGTTAATGTTATTTTTGCTGGTTGCCATGACTTATATTAATTCGATGGCTGAGCGTAATGTTTTCGAGGCTTTGCGCTCCTGGCTGGTAAGAAAGCAATTTGGCTATCGCAAGTTGTTTTTAATTACCGGCATCATTACGTTTTTCTTGTCTGCTGTTGCCGATAACTTGACGGCGGCTTTATTGGTTGGCGCGGTGGTTATGGCGGTGGGTGCGGATAACCCGAAGTTTGTCAGTATCGGTTTTGTTAATTTAGTAGTTGCAGCTAATGCGGGAGGGGCGTTCTGTCCTTTCGGCGATATTACAACGTTGATGGTTTGGCAGGCTGAGTACGCTGAGTTTTTTGATTTCTTCAAGTTGTTTATCCCATCGGCAGTGAATTACGGAGTGCCTGCGGCGGTGATGTATTTTGCTGTACCCGATGAGCAACCTAAAGCCTCTGATGAAGCAGCGGTGCAATTAAAGCCGGGTGCGATTCAAATTTGTGTAATGTTCTTGCTGACTATCGTTACGGCGGTAAGCTTTAAACAAGCTCTGCATTTACCTCCATTTATGGGTATGATGGTCGGCCTTTCTGCATTGATGCTTTATGGCTATCGTTTGAAAACGCACTATTCCGTTGAAGGCGAAGAGGGGTTTGATATCTTCAATAAAGTGCGTCATGCCGAATGGGATACTTTGCTGTTTTTCTTTGGTGTGGTATTTGCGGTCGGCGGTTTGGGCTATATCGGCTATCTTGAATTGTTGTCTGGTGCTATGTACGATGGCTTAGGCGCGACAACTGCCAATATTTTAGTGGGTGTGATTTCAGCGATCGTTGATAACATTCCTGTTATGTTTGCGGTGCTGAATATGAATCTGGACATGGATTTATATCAGTGGTTGTTGGTAACTTTAACTGCTGGGGTTGGTGGCTCGCTACTGTCCGTAGGATCGGCTGCGGGTGTAGCGTTAATGGGTCAATCTGGCCATAAATATACATTCTTCAGTCACTTGAAGTGGACGCCCGCGATTGCTGGCGGTTATGTAGCAAGTATTGTTGTTCATTATCTGATTAATGGTTGATATTACGAAAGCGCAGCATTCATAGACGGTGCTGTTGTTCTGTAAAGCCGGGGGCTATGAACTGGTCCTCGGTCTTTTCCTTCTGAATGTTTAGTTTAATTTGCTGAACATGATATTTTTAGATTTTTCTCAATCTACTTTGTTAAGAAATAAAGGTGTAGCGCGTCTATTGGGTTTGGTTGATACTTTTAAGGTATTGGTGCATTTAGTCTTATGGTAACAAAGCATGAATGTTAGAGATGTTCAGTGACAAATAATTCCAATATCAAACAGGTGTTCCTCAATAAGCGTATGCTTATTTGTATCTTTACCGGTTTTAGCTCTGGTTTGCCTTTATATATTCTAATCGGGCTTTTACCCGCATGGTTACGCTCTGAAGGAGTGGATTTAAAAGCCATAGGTTTATTTGCTCTAATTCAATTACCTTTTACTTGGAAGTTTCTTTGGGCGCCCTTGTTTGATCGCTATGTTCCGCCACTTGGGCGGCGGCGCGGTTGGCTGTTTATCTCGCAAATGGCATTGCTGTCATCCATTCCAGCTTTTGGCGTGCTGCATCCTGGATTGGATTTATGGACAATTGCTTATTTGGCCTGTGTGGTGGCATTTTTCAGTGCTTCGCAAGATGTTGTGCTGGATGCCTATCGGCGCGAATTATTGCTGGATACTGAATTAGGTTTGGGTAATGCTATACATGTGAATGCATATAAAATTGCTAGTTTAATACCGGGGTCTTTGTCTCTTATTTTGGCTGACCATTTGCCATGGAACAGCGTATTTTTTATTACCGCATTGTTCATGTTGTTGGGCATTGCAATGACACTTTTTGTGAGTGAGCCAGTGCTTAAAAATGGTGCGCCAAAGACGCTTCGAGCAGCAGTGGTTGAGCCGTTTCAAGAATTCATTAGCCGCAATGGATTAAAATCAGCATGTCTAGTGCTCGCTTTCATATTTTTTTATAAGTTGGGCGATAGCATGGCTACCGCGCTAGCTACGCCGTTTTACCTCGATATGGGGTTTAGCAAAACAGAGATTGGACTCATAGCTAAAAATGCTGGTTTGTGGCCAAGTGTTATTGGAGGATTGCTCGGCGGTGTTTGGATGATTAAGCTTGGCATCAACCGCGCCTTGTGGCTTTTTGGTTTGGTACAGATGGTTGCTATTTTAGGCTTCGCGTGGCTTGCTATAGTAGGTCATAGTCTGTTTTGGCTGGCTATTGTTATCGGTATTGAGGCTTTGGGGGTGGGGTTAGGCACTGCGGCCTTTGTCGCTTTTATTGCCCACGCTACGCATCCGCTTTACACTGCCACTCAATTTGCTTTATTCACTAGTTTGGCAGCGGTGCCGCGCACTTTTGCCAATGCTGCTACCGGGTATTTGGTTGAATGGTTCGGGTGGGTGAGTTTTTTCCTGTTTTGTTTTGCAGTCGCTATACCAGGAATGTTGCTTTTGCTTAAAGTTGCACCATGGAATGGTCTGCAGAAATTAGAAAATGCGCAATAGTTATTTTCAAAGCCTGGTTTTTTTTCGGCGATTGATTTTTTATTGCATTGAAGAAATGTTATGTGATTCCCACGGCGTTATAAAGAAAAGCGCTCATCTTTATAGAAGGGATGTAGAGGTTGTTTTATTTTTAAGAATAAGGGTAATTATGTGCCATCCAACATTTTGCCCAAGATTGGCCTCTGTTTGACCGCCAAGTATTATTGTTCGGATTCGTGATTGGGTAGTCTGAATGCGTCAATCCAGGGTCAAATCAGTAAATAATTGGCCCAGCAAGCTTTTTCTTCAGGTAAAAAACACGAGTTTTTTAATTTTCTCGCCAAATTTTTAAGTCAATTTCTTTGTGGGCTATTCTCCAGTTGCCGCAGATTATGAAGTTACGGCCATAAATTGAGGAGAGAATTTCTTTATGAATTTAAGCTTAAAGGTTTGCCGGTCTTCTCCATTATGAGTCAGAGGTCAAATAAAGCGAAATAACACTATTAAGTTGACAAATTGAGCCTCAATAAACGGCCTTCTGGGTCGATGTCTTCTCAACCTTATGCCGTTTAATAATATTATTCGGGGTGTTTTTGCATCATGGTGAAAACAGTCACAATTCGTGGGATAAAAGTGGTCGAGATTAAGTTGATGTGGTTGGGCTTTTTTGTTTCCTGTATGCAAATAACGTCAGCATTTTGTTGTATTTATGTAAAAAGCCTTTTCTTTCTGTGCGGCGAATGCCATTTGCATTTAAAGTAATAATGCGCATAAATATAAATTGAGTTGCGAACTTTTAATGAAGAACGTATTATACGAAGTTCTTCAATAAGTATGTGGCCCGTTTGAGGGTAATGTGAAAGTAATATGAAACCAGAAATTCATCCAGAATATAAGCAAATTACTGTGACTTGTGGTTGTGGTAATAAATTTGAGACCGGTTCTGTATTGGGTAAGGATTTGCAAGTTGAGGTTTGTTCTTCATGTCATCCTTTTTATACAGGAAAACAGCGCGTTGTTGATACAGCGGGTCGTGTTGATAAATTCCGTAAAAAATACGGTAAGTAAGTATTTGTTGGCTTTTGCTTGGATAGTTGGTCTGGAGCATGGTCACAATAAAGTCTAAATTGCAGCAAATAAAAAGATGATTGTTAGATTGCGTTTGCTCATGAATGGGTGAAGAACTTAATCTTTTTATTTACACAGCCATAAAAAGCAAAAAAGCCAAGACAACAAGTTGTCTTGGCTTTTTTGCTTTTTATGGCTTCTGAATTTAAGTCCATATGTGGTTAGGAAATCCCTTTCTAAATTTCAGGATTTTTTAGTATCTAAGTGAGTTGTCCTAGTCGTTACTACTCGTGCTGAGCAGTGCTTTGAATGGAATCTAAGCCGGACAATCCTTCTATGGACCAGTTGGCGAAATCAAGGGCGCCTTCCTCATTGTCGCCGTTTTTATAATTAATGCGACAGACATATTTTTTAGTGATTGTGTTTGCCGTGGCGTTAGTGATGTCGACTTCGCCGTTAATGACATACTGGTAATTTCCCAAGCTCCAGGCATTTAGGGGTTTTTCAGAAAAGTTAATGGTTACATCGGGTCCAAGTTTGGATTTAATGTAGTTATTACAATGTGTAAAGGCGAGTCCTGTTAATGGTGTGGAGATGGAGGTTTGGCCTCCTTGGTCTTTGCTGTCAATAAGAAATAAATCTGATTGAACTACCTTGTAAACGAAAGGCATGACGAGCTCTTTTTGAATTAAAAGTAGAGTCGCTAAGCCAGCGATAAAAATTAAGAGAGTATATTTTTTCATGAATTTAAGGTTCTTGGTTAAAAGTATTGAAATTAATTTTAACAGGAATCAATGTTTTAAGTGTAGAGGAATTTAGTAGGTAAGGGCTGAGTTTAAGGAAATGTATTTAGCATTTGTTTTTGACTTGACAAGGCTAATTGAACTGGTAGACTGACAGCTCACTAAATTGACTTGGTGTCATTCGATTCTTGGTTTTTAAAGAGTCGGTGAGAAAATGGAGTTGTAACTATAGCCCCTGGCCATAACAAGTCAGGGATTTGATAATTTTTGGAGGTAGAAATGGCAGCTACAACTGAATCAGTGAGAGCTGATGCTGCGGAAGCACCGCTGTTAAATAAGAAAAATATGATCCTTGGATCACTGCTATATGTAGTGTTTTATGCTTGGGTTCGTTGGTATGAAGGTATCTATGGCTGGTCAGCTGGTCTGGATTCATTCGCACCTGAATTCGAAACATATTGGATGAACTTTCTTTATATTGAGTTTGTTTTGGAAGTATCAACTGCAGGTATCCTGTGGGGTTACCTTTGGAAAACTCGTGATCGTAAAGTAATGTCAATCACACCAAGAGAAGAGTTAAGAAGACATTTTACTCATTGGACTTGGTTGGTAATGTACGCTTTTGCTATTTATTATGGCGCTAGCTACTTTACAGAGCAAGATGGAACATGGCATCAAACTATCGTTCGTGATACTGACTTTACACCAAGTCATATCATCGAATTCTATTTGAGCTATCCAATCTACATCATTACTGGTGGTGCTGCTTTCTTGTATGCAAAAACAAGACTTCCTACTTATCAGCAAGGTCTGCACCTTCAGTATATGGTTGCAGTTGTTGGTCCTTTCATGATTCTGCCAAATGTTGGTTTGAATGAATGGGGTCACACTTTCTGGTTTATGGAAGAGTTGTTTGTTGCGCCTTTACATTACGGCTTCGTATTCTTCGGATGGGCTGCTTTAGGTGTAATGGGTGTTGTGAACACAGAAGTTATAGCTATTGCTAAGCTTCTGAAAAAAGACTTAGCTTAATAAGTCTTTGGTTGTAATTACTATCTCCTCCTAGCTGTTTCGCTTTTTTTCAGGGCGAAGCAGCTAAAGTTGAAGATAGTCATTAATAAAAATAATTTAAATCCTTTAGGAGGTAAGCTAATGAGCGCATCTCAATCAGCTGTACGTTCACGCGCTGAAGCAGTTAAAGTTTCACGTACGTTCGACTGGCTAATTCTGTTTACATTGTTCTTCGTTGTACTTGGTGGTTATCACATTCACTACATGTTAACTGGTGGTGACTGGGATTTCTGGACTGACTGGAAAGATAGACGTCTATGGGTAACTGTAGCTCCAATCGTTTCAATTACTTTCCCTGCAGCTGTTCAAGCTGTGTTGTGGTGGCGTTACCGTTTGCCTTTCGGTGCGGTAGTTTGTATCTTAGGTCTTCTGTTAGGTGAGTGGATCAATAGATATATGAACTTCTGGGGTTGGACTTATTTCCCAGTAAACTTCTGCTTCCCTTCAAACCTGATGCCAGGTGCTATCGTTCTTGACGTTGTGTTAATGTTGACAAACAGCATGACAATTACAGCGGTAATCGGTGGTATGGCTTACGGTTTGTTGTTCTACCCAGGCAACTGGCCAGTTATGGCTCCATTACATGTTCCTGTTGAATACAATGGCATGATGATGACACTTGCTGATTTACAAGGTTACCACTATGTAAGAACTGGTACACCTGAGTACATCAGAATGGTCGAAAAAGGTACATTAAGAACTTTTGGTAAAGACGTTGCTCCAGTATCAGCGTTCTTCTCTGCTTTCGTGAGTATCTTGATTTACTTCTTGTGGCATTTCTTCGGTAAATGGTTCGGTGGTACTTCATTCACCCAAAGTTCTTAAGAAAACTCGGTTGTAGGAAATCACACAAAAAGACTGGTGTTAGCGAGAAGAAAAATATGCGAGCTGGCACTAGATACTCTGAAAACTATAGATTCTCTATTATAGAGGAGGATATATGAAATTAATAAAAGACAAGGTTGCTAAATTATCCTTTGTCGCACTGCTGGTAACTGTTACAGCAGCGATGTTTTACGCACCAACTGCATCTGCTCATGGTGAAAAGTCGCAAGCTGCATTTATGCGTATGCGTACAATTCACTGGTTTGACTTGAACTGGTCAAAAGATACAGTGCCTGTTAATGATACAATGACAATTTCTGGTAAATTCCATGTTTTCGCAGGATGGCCTGAAACTGTTGATAAACCAGAAATCTCATTCTTGAACATCGGTATTCCAGGGCCAGTATTTATTCGTCAAGGTTCATGGATCGGTGGTCAATTAGTTCCTCGTTCAGTTACTCTGGAACTGGGTGAAACTTATGAGTTTAAAGTATTGTTAAAAGCACGTCGTCCAGGTGACTGGCACGTACACACTATGATGAACGTTAAAGGCGGTGGTCCAATCATCGGTCCAGGTAAATGGGTAACTGTTACTGGTACTATGGGATCATTCGTTAACCCAGTTACTACGTTGTTAGGTGATACAATCAACCTGGAAACGTATAACCTGAGCAACACTTACTTCTGGCACGCTTTCTGGTATGCCTTAGGTTTGGCTTGGTTGGGCTATTGGGCTCGTAAACCAATTTTCGTTCCACGTTATCTTGCTGTTGAAGCAGGAAAAGCAGATTCTTTGATTACTGCTGGTGACAAGAAAGTTGCTTTGGGTTTTGCAGTAGGTACTATTGCGATTGTTGCTTTTGGTATGAGCAGCACAAACGCAGCTTATCCTGTAACAACTCCATTACAAGCTGGTTTGTTACGTGGTATGAAGCCAATTGAGCTGCCTGCAAAAACTGTTAACGTTAAAGTTGAAGATGCGACTTATCGTGTACCAGGTCGTGCAATGCAAATGACGCTGACTATCACAAACAACGGTGATTCTTCAGTACGTTTGGGCGAGTTCAACACTGCTGGTGTTCGTTTCTTAGATCCTAAAGTTCATGTAGATGAAACAGGCTATCCAGATGACTTGTTGGCTGAAGAAGGTTTGACTGTTAGCGATAACAGCCCAATCGCTCCAGGTACTTCAAGAACTGTTCAAGTTACTGCTTCTGACGCTGCTTGGGAAGTTTACCGTTTAGCTGACTTGATCTATGATCCAGACAGCCGTTTTGCTGGCTTGCTGTTCTTCTTTGATGAAGCTGGCAACCGTCAAATGGTTATGGTAGATGCTCCATTAATTCCATCTTTCATTTAATGAAATAATTAACTGACAACTTTTGTTGTCAGTTAAGGAATTGAAGCCCCTGTTGCTTATAGCAACAGGGGTTTTTTTTAGAAAAATTTTCGCCATTTCTTTGGGGAATAGTGAATCGGTTAGTCATCATTAATGATAAATCGAAATTTATTTTTCCAATTCTGGCTATGCTAAGCATATTTATGTGTGGTTTAACATACACCTTCGCTGTTTCATGATTTCATGGCTATTACATAATGGGGGCTGGTGGCGAAACTTTGCCAACAGAATATGGCAAATGGAACAGGCATATTCGAGTTTCTTTCACTGGTGTTTCGAAAGAGTATTTTGGCTGATTTACATCGAGAATGTATACCGGTTGATGTAAGGTATCGCGCCTGTGCAATGGATGTGACAACAGCTAAAAGCATTGAAATCGCGTTTGTGCTGTTGTGCGCGTGTGTAGGTTCAGGTGGGGTAATCCCGCTGTCCTAAGATTGGTCAAGACAGTGCGGTATTGATAAGCAGAATTTATAGCGTCTGATGAGTGGAAAAAAGGCGGCAACGATGAGTGTTTTTCTTACAGAGCTCCAAATTGAAGTGATGATCATTGCAGCACCACCATGCAAGAAAAGAACATCACCTATCCAACCGACGGCAAACTGGCGATCAAAATCATCAACTGCCTGAACAACAAGCTGGCTAAGGCTTACGGCATTCAACAGTGCCGCACTTATGGCAAGGAAGTCAAAAACCTGCGCTTAAGTCTCCGCCACTTTCGCCATGTTAGCCATACCGTGCCAAAGCCAAAAAAGTCTTGAAACGGCTACGCACTATTGCCCATACCCTGATCCGTGAGCTGCGCAGAACCTTGCTGTGCTACGCCTTGTTCGAATACTATCAGCAAGACTTTCTGTTTTACGAGCGGGTTCTGAGCCAGCACCCCAAAGACAGCAACAAAATTTACGCCCTGCATGAACCCGACGTGTACTGCATCGGCAAAGGCAACAGCAATTCTTATTATGGAAAATATATTTGAATCAAAGTGTTATAAATTAAGTTTCCAAGTTTGTTTTAATTCTATTTTCCATAGGTGTCGCAAAGCCTTATAGAACAAGGAGGGCGATATTGTTACCTATTCGGATCTTCGCTTACTTTGCAAGTATTGCGGTAGAACGCACTCGAATTTTAAAAATCAAAGCAGTATCTATTTGATTTTATTTTAGCTCTCATAATGAGAATTGCTGCAAAGACAAGGACCACAAACCTTACGAATACGGCAACAAAGTCTCTCTCCATTGCCGCCACGGCCAAGTCCAACATCATTGTGGGCGGTGGTCAGTCATCCGCAAAACCTGCATGATAGCAAAACCCTGCCGGAGGTGCTGACGCACTGCCAAAACAGCCGCGGCAAAGCCGTGAAAACCGGTGTCTGTGATCGCGGTTACCGGGGGGGGGCAAAACGGTTGGCGGCACGCAAATCATTTTTCCTGCGCCTCCGCTAAAACGCGACAACCGTTATCAACAGGACAAAAAGCGCAAGCGTTGCCAGCGCAGGGCAGCCATAGAGCCTATCATTGGTCATTTAAATCCGACTTTCGGTTAGCGAGAAACTTCCTCAAGGGCATAAGCCGGTGACTGCATCAATCTATTGATGGCAGCCGTGGCTTGGGATTTCAGCTATGGATGAGGCTATTTTTTGTGCTGATTTTGACCATCAAAACAATCAAACTAAACTTAATTCGGCTGTTTTTGAACAAGAAAGCGTTATGCATTGAAACGAGTTACGCTTAAGGGCTTGTTACCCGTCTAAGAACACGGAGCCGCGGTATATCATCAACGCATTGTTGAGATCGTTTTTTTCAGAGCTGACTAATTATTCGGGACGTTGCATTTTGTATTAGCTTTGGTATGGCTGATGCGAAGCGATAGTAAGCTTCGCGATAACTCAAACATTTGTTAATCAAAATAGTAGTAACGTATCTGCCAAAAAAATGGCCTGAAAATGTTAAATTTCCGGCCATTAATAAAGATTTTTTGCTAAAAGCAATAACGTTATTGGTGATCAATAAAACTTTAGTGAGTTAAGTCATGTCCCACAGTGATAACTTTTAAAGCGTTAGTGCCACCCGGAATTCCTTCTAGATCACCCTGAGTGATAATGAATGTATCTCCATCCGCAGCAACGCCCCGCCTTTTTAATTCGGCAATAATCGCTCTGTTTACAGCAGCATGATCGCTAAGATCGTGAATAAAAAGTACCGGAAAAACACCTCGGTATAAAGTGACTTTGCCAAGTGTTTCTTGATGAGGGCTGAGCGCAAATATTGGAATGCCTGAGCTAATTCTAGACATCCATAATGTTGTGGAGCCTGATTCGGTTAACGCAGCAATACCATGAATTTTGGTATGGTTGGCCAGATACATAGCGGACATTGCAATGGATTCATCAACGCGTTCAAACTGGTCGTCGACCCGATGTCTTGATACGCGGACTTTGGGTTGTTTCTCTGCTTCAACGCAAACACGATTCATGGCTCCAATGGCTTTAACCGGATATTTACCAGATGCGGTTTCAGCGGATAGCATAATGACGTCGGTGCCATCATAAACCGCATTGGCAACATCAAAAACTTCGGCGCGAGTAGGAATTGGATTGTCAATCATCGACTCCATCATTTGCGTCGCAGTAATCGCAACACGATTAAGCTCTCTGGTGCGCTTAATCAGCATTTTTTGCACGGCAGGTAAATTGGCGTCGCCAATTTCAACACCGAGATCGCCTCGAGCAACCATGACAGCGTCCGATGCAAGAATAATCTCGTCGATAACATCCAAAGCTTCAGCTCTCTCAACTTTGGCCACGATGCCAGCATGACAACCTTCAGCGACCAATAAGCGACGTGCTTCATGAAGATCTTCGGCGGTACGCGGAAAAGAAATGGCAACATAATCGCATTTCATTATCGCAATCGTTTTAATGTCTTCCTTATCCTTGTCTGTTAAAGCGGCCGCAGAGAGACCGCCGCCCAGCAGGTTAATGCCTTTGTTATTAGACAGATCGCCACCAACAACTACAGTGCAGTTAACGCGCATGTTTTCAACATTAACTACATCAAGCACAATACGCCCGTCATCGAGCAGTAGCCGGCTGCCTGGTTTAACTTCTAGAGCTAAAGGTTCGTAAGTGATGCCAACTTGAGTGTTATCGCCAGCCATCGGATCAAGATTGATATCCAAGGCAAAATTCTGTCCTTCGTTTAAAAATACTTTAGTATCTTTAAATCGGGCAATACGAATTTTAGGTCCTTGCAAATCAGCCAAAATGCCAACTAATCTGCCGGTTTTTAGGCTAAGTTCACGTACAGCATTGGCTCTGTTGATATGGTCTTGAGCGGAACCATGTGAAAAGTTCATACGAACAAAGTCAAGGCCCGCAGCAAACATGCCTTCCAATACGCCCGGCTTATCCGTAGCCGGGCCTAGTGTTGCTAAAATTTTGGTTCTTCTTAACATTATGTGGGAAATCCGTTATTTTGCGTTGACTAAAGCAATTGTCGTATCCAGCATACGGTTTGAGAAGCCCCATTCGTTGTCATACCAGGATAGAACCTTTACAAGGTTGCCATTCATGACTTTGGTCAATGCTGAGTCATAAATTGACGACGCCGGGTTATGATTAAAGTCGATTGAAACCAGTGGTAAGCTGTTGAAGTTCAGAATGCCTTTTAACGGACCTTCGGATGCTGCTTTCAGGATTTGATCAATTTCTTCTTTGGTGGTATTTCTGGCTGCTTGGAAAGTTAAATCAACAACAGAAACGTTAATAGTGGGTACGCGCATTGCGAAACCATCCATTTTTCCAACTAATTCAGGCAATACTAAGCCAACAGCTGCGGCTGCTCCTGTTTTAGTAGGGATCATCGATTGTGTGGCGGAGCGGGCGCGATGTAAATCGCTGTGATAGACGTCAGTTAGAACCTGGTCATTGGTGTAAGAGTGAATCGTGGTCATTAAACCATGGACCACACCAACGGTGTCTAGCAAAGGCTTAACTAAAGGTGATAAACAGTTGGTTGTGCACGAGGCATTAGAAATGACGGTATCTGAAGCTTTCAGAACATCATGATTTACGCCGTAGACGATAGTTGCATCAACATCGTTGCCGCCGGGAGCGGAAATAATAACTTTTTTTGCTCCGGCAGTAATGTGCGCGGATGCCTTGGCTTTGCTGGTAAATAAACCAGTGCATTCGTGAACGGCATCAATGCCTAGCTCTCCCCATGGCAATTTTGATGGGTCTCTTTCAGAGAAAACCTTAATTTTATCGCCGTTGATAACGATGTTGTCGCCATCAACACTCACTTCGAAAGGAAATTTACCATGCACTGAATCATATTGAGTCAGGTGAGCATTCGTTGCAGCGTCGCCTAAATCATTGATTGCAACAATTTGAATTTCATTGGTACGGCCTGCTTCGTATAATGCGCGAACGATATTACGTCCAATACGACCATAACCATTGATTGCAACTTTAATTGGCATAGATATTCTCCAGAGTGATGAAATGAAAACGTAAACGGATAACTCTAAAGCATCCGAGAATCCAAGAGATTGTATCAAAAATTCAGGGCATTAGTCTATTGACGTAGAAACAGTCAGCACAATCGCGCTATTTATCAACCTAATACCGTTAGATATTAAACTTGTCTTCTATTTTTTGTTTGTAGTTTAAATAATGAATAGTTTGCAGCTTTTCCGAGCTGTCGATGCGGAATGCGGAAAGAGGCAAGTCAATATCAGTAATATGAATTGGGTAATTGATCTTACCGTTCCTGAATTGGAGTATATGCTGATAAGCGGCATAAAAAACCTGATTACCGTGGTCTAACGAGGAAAACTCTTTTTCATTACAGTAAATCGTATAAATAATGCCTTTGTGCGTGCTTTCTCCAGTGATGCGTAAGCTCAATTCTTTGTTTGATGATGAGGCTTTCAATTGTACGGGAGTATAAGAAAATACGCCGGCAGGGCTTTTTGTGATTTCATTATATTCAATAGCCAATGGTACTTCGGACAGATTGCGGTTAAGGACTGATTCTAGAAAAGTGGAGTATTGTCTTAAAAGATGAATAGAGTGTGTTTTACTGTGTTGTTGAGTATACAAAGCCCCTTTTTCATCGACAATATATACACTAATGCCCGCCTTGTTTTCGTAGTAAAAGAGCTGAATCATTTGTGGCCTGTTCAGAGAGTAAATAAGATGGATAGGCGTATTTTCAAGGACAGCTTGATCAAAATGAATAGTGCTGAACTTCGCCTGAGGACCTGTTAACTCGCTTAATAGTTGTTTTTCAGTGGTCAACTCTTTGTAAGTTAGGGTTTTATTTATAGATTGGAAGACATAAAACGAAGTTCCGCCAGGCAAAACATAACGAGGAGATCGACTAGGATGTTGTTTGGAAAAGATTTTGACCAGAGTGTTAAATACCATCTCAACACGATAGATAATGTCTTTGGCTCGAGCTGGCGTGTGACAAATAAATTTCAGAGTATTTAGAGGTAGCGGCTTCTCGTTGTTATTAATGACGTCTGTTAAACAGTTAAATAGTCCTTCTATGCCCTCATCCTGGCTGGTTGTGATTTCGCCCCAGCTGGAAAGCGAAATTCTGTTTATAGTTTGAATAAAGCACTGACGGCTCATGCCGTAACTTAACGCGTCAGACCGTTCACTCATGACGCACAGGCCGTCATCATCCGATATTCCCATATTGATAATAATTAATGAATTCAGCTGAGCCTTGGGAGTTTGGTAGGTTTCCAGCGAAGGGTCGTAGTTAAAGTTTTGGGTTAAAAAAAGATTGATCTGAGTCAGGGTTGAATGCAATTCTTCATTCGGCATTTTGAGCGACTGTGAGCTGAATTGGAGCTTTAGCTGTTTGTAATAAAGCCCATTGATAATCAGCCAGCAAAGAATTTCGAGTAAAGTTCGGCATTTTTGTATAGGTTCGAAATCCGCAGCATTAGTCATCTGTACGTTTTTCAAGTACAAAGCCCAGCCGTTGTCGCCGTTGGGTAAGCGGTTTTCTACGATAGATAATGCATTTTCTTTTGAGTGAACTTCTGAGCGAGTAGTAATGATTTCGATCTTTCCCGGCCTTTTTTCCAAAAATGCATGGAGCTTTCTACCAATTAATTTTAAATCATTACTGTTTCCTTGATTTTGGTCTACATGATCTCTGGCAAAGCCCATAATCATGCGATAGCAATGAGTCAATTGCTGCACAATAACGGCATGTTCCGATGTTGCTTTTTTTATATTCCAAAGTCGCTGATACTTAAAGTTATCAATCGTGGATGAGGGCCAATTCCAGATTTTACCGATAGATTGCATATATTTATCCCTGACAGCCCTGGTCTGGGAGTCCATAGTATTATCGGATGAGCCCATCACTTTTAAATAAAAGCATTGACGGGCTAAAGCCAATCTTCCATGGCTATGAGCTTTTTGCAGATATTTTTCGACTTTTTGATAAATGAGCAAATAGGGGTCGAGATCGGTCGTCATAAAATCCCCTTCATAAACGGCTTTTTTTATGTCCTGACAAAGCCATCCGGTTTGGGGATATTCGCTGGCATAGCACTCCATTAATAACAGTTTCAATAATGATTTGTGCGGTGAATGCAGCGCCTTATAAAGGTGCCAAAGGGTTGCGCTGGTAAATTCTTCAGCCGGTACGGCATCGAAGCCGCCAAAATCAATAAGCTCATGCTCGGGAATGAACAGCTTATCTATTAAATGTTTAATGTAGCCCGTGTAATTGCCTTCTTCATGAGGAGGAACCAACCACCATGCAGGGCTTTTTCCCGCTATATAAATTGCCGTTCGATAAAACTCTTCAAGCAATAGGTAATGCTGAGTTTGACCGCTGCTTTCTGTAGAAATCGGAGTATTCTCGCCGCGTAGAAATTGTCTGCTATCCATTAGGAAAAAATGCACTTCCAGTCCTAGCGATGCGGCCCAATTTTCAATTGCAGTGGCTTTTTTTTGCAGTTCATCAATGGCGTCGGATGGCAACCCGGATTGATGGCATAACCAGATATCCATATCGCTGGTTTTGGAAAAAGCGATACTGCCGACACTACCCATTAAAAACAGCCCTTCAATAGGGTAAACATGCGAAGTTACGCGGGTATAGTTGAAATTCTTTGCAAGCTGTTTGGCGGCATTTATGGCTTGGGTGCCTGGATGATATTCAGGTATTCCTGCGGGTGTCGTCGAGGAAATAAATCCCGGTAACATTGGGAAATTGCAATGGAACAGCAACGGCAATAAATCTAAAAATACTTGCTGACGAGGTTGTAGAAATTCCTGAACACGTTGTTCGCGTAGCTGATTCAAGCGTTTAAAACGGTGCTTGATTGTTTGAAGGTCTTGTATGCTAATTTCTTCGCCGGGCGAACCTAAATGGATGGGGCGCTCTTGGTGTGGTTTGAACATAGTAAAAAGCGTAATTTTTTATACTGAAGTTATGCTTTGTCGTGCTGTCTTAATGGCAAGTCTGACAGTATCGGGAGCCGTGCCGCCAATGTGTTTACGCGCTGCGACCGAACCTTCCAGCGTTAAATAATCAAAAACATCATCAGTAATCAAACTCGAAAAATTCTGTAGTTCTGACAGGGAGAGCTCCGATAAATCACGTTGACTTTCTAATCCTAAGCGGACTGCCAAACCCACAACTTCATGGGCATCACGAAAAGCCATACCTTTACGTACCAAGTAATCGGCGAGATCGGTGGCTGTGGCAAAACCGCGTTTGGCTGAGTTGTACATATTGGCTTTTTTGGCTTCGATGTGGGGAACCATGTCCGCATAAGCCCGCAAGCAGTTGATTAAAGTGTCGGCAGTATCGAAAAGCGGCTCCTTATCTTCCTGATTGTCTTTGTTATAAGCCAACGGCTGGCTTTTCATCAGCATCAGCAAAGAAACCAAGTGACCGGTTACCCGGCCTGATTTGCCGCGCACCAGTTCAGGTACATCCGGGTTTTTCTTTTGCGGCATAATCGAAGAGCCGGTGCAGAAAGCATCGGGCATTTCGATAAAGTCGAACTGGGCGCTGGACCACAAGATCAACTCTTCAGAAAAACGGGATAAATGCATCATGATCAAGCTGCCGGCCGATGCAAACTCAATCGCAAAATCGCGGTCACTGACCGAGTCCAACGAATTGGCTGAAGGCCGGTTAAAGCCGAGTAATTCAGCCGTCATCTGCCGATCTATTGGGTAACTGGTTCCGGCTAATGCCGCAGCTCCCAACGGCATGACATTGATGCGTTTACAACAATCCTGCAATCTTTCCCGGTCTCGGCTGAGCATTTCAAACCAGGCCATCAGATGATGTCCGAAAGTAATGGGTTGGGCGACCTGTAAATGGGTAAAGCCCGGCATGATGGTGTCGGCATGTTGTTCCGCCAAATCCAGGATAGCTGTTTGCAGGCGCGTGAGCTGGCTTAAAATCTGATTGATTTCACTGCGCAGGTAAAGACGAATATCCGTCGCTACCTGATCATTACGGGAGCGGCCGGTATGCAGTTTTTTTCCGGCGATGCCGATTAAATCAGTCAGGCGAGCTTCAATGTTCATATGAACATCTTCCTGCTTAATCGACCAGACGAACTCACCGTTAATAATTTCCTGAGAAATTTGGTTAAGGCCGGCAATAATGGCGTCGCGTTCTTGTTCGGTAAGAATGCCGCAAGAGCAAAGCATTTTGGCATGGGCAATTGATCCCTCAATGTCCTGCTGCGCCATGCGCTGGTCAAAATCGACAGAAGCGGTGAATACCTCGACAAAGGCATCGGTTGCTTGGGCAAAACGGGCGCTGGAAAGTTTATCGGAATTAACGTTGGACATGGTGGTTTTTGCGAATCGGCTAAATTGTCAAATTATACAGCTAAAGCTTCCGCTCCTGCTAACGCTCCTTGCCTATATATCGGCCGGCAACGCTTCTGCTCCAGCTCTACATCACTGTAGGCAAAGAATTCAAGTTCGATTAACCGCCATCAACTTACACAGGTTACAATACCCCCATTTATTGTTGAAAATGAAAGGTGTTCTTTTGACTGAAAAAATTATTCGTATTGCAACGCGCAAGAGTCCTTTGGCTTTGTGGCAAGCAGAACATGTTGCAGAACGGTTGACGCGCGCATTTCCGGGGTGCCGGACTGAACTGGTTAAAATGACCACTCAAGGCGATAAGATCCTTGATGCGCCTTTAGCCAAGGTTGGCGGCAAAGGCCTGTTTGTCAAAGAGCTGGAGCAGGGCATGTTGGAAGGTTTAGCCGATATTGCCGTGCATTCGATGAAAGATGTGCCGGTAGAATTTCCGGACGGCTTACATTTGGCGGCCATTTTAAGCCGTGAAGATCCGACCGATGCATTTGTCTCCAAGCATTATTCGACGTTACACGATTTGCCGGCTACTGCCAAAATCGGTACGTCCAGCTTACGCAGACAATGTCAGATTAAGCAGTTTTACCCCGATGCTGAAATATTATCGTTAAGAGGTAATGTAAATACCCGTCTGTCCAAGCTCGATGCAGGAGAATACGATGCTGTTATTCTTGCTTCGGCCGGTTTAAAAAGATTGGGCATGGCTGAGCGCATTACTCAATGCCTGGATACCTCAATCAGTTTGCCGGCGGTAGGGCAGGGTGCTATAGGCATAGAATGCCGGAGCGACGATCAGGAAATCAACCAGATGCTGGCAGCGTTGCACGATAGCGAAACAGGGCTCTGCGTGACTGCGGAAAGAGCAATGAACGCACGCCTGAATGGCGGCTGCCAAGTACCGATTGCAGGCTTTGCACAGTTGCAGGGTGGTCAGCTGTTCATGCGCGGATTGGTCGGAAGCCCTGACGGCAGCGTGATTTACCGGGCTGAGTGGACAGATACTCTGGACAAGGCTGAAACTATCGGCAAAATGATTGCTGAAGACTTATTAGCTCAAGGCGCAGATAAAATTCTGCAAGCGCTGTTTCATTAAATATGATTCTGAACGGCTCGCATATTTTAGTGACGCGGCCCGAGCATCAGGCGGAAAACCTGAGCCGTTTAATTGAACAGCAAGGCGGGATAGCCGTAAGGTTTCCGACGCTGAAAATTGTTTCGAGGGATGATGCCGGCGAGATAAAAGCCACGCTGGCGAATCTGGACAAGTTCCAATGGGTGATTTTTATCAGTGCCAATGCAGTAAATTTTGCTCTAAAGGCGAATAGTGGCAAAATAGCCCGCACGAAATCTGTGCGTTTTGCCGCAGTTGGACAGGCTACGGCGCAAGCCATGAAAGCGGCCGGATTACCCGTCGATTTAGTGCCTGAAAATGGTTATAACAGCGAAGCATTGCTGGAGACGCCTCACTTAAAGCAAGTGGAAGGACAAAATTGTTTAATTGTCCGAGGTGAAGGCGGACGTGAGCAACTGGCAACAACGTTGCGCAGCAGAGGTGCAAAAGTCGATTATCTGGAAGTATATAAAAGGATAGTTCCCCGGATTGATAGCTCGCCAGTGATCCGATTGCTTGCACAGCATAGATTGGATGTCACTACCGTGACCAGTGCCGAAGCATTGCAAAACTTAAGATTAATGTTGGATGAAACAAATAATAAGCTATTGTCATTAATACCCTTGGTGGTAGTTAGCGATAGAATCAGGTGTATAGCTGCCGATATGGGATTTAATCGAATTACTGTGACGGATAGTCCTACCGATACAGCAATTCTTGAGACAGTAATAACGTGTGTGACAGGGGAATAGAGTGGCCGAATTGAGTGAACAACAAGAACAGAATGTGAGCGAAAATAAAAAAGCTCACAGGTCGCGTAGCGGACTCTGGTTTGGCATCATTGTGCTGCTCATCATTTTAACTGTGGTAGGTATCGGTCTTTATCTTTTTCAGGAATTAAGAACTAAACAAGCCGATTTAGGCGGGGAAGTTAATAAAGGCGATATGCAACTGATCGAGTTGTCGAAGCAGATAAGCGGTTATCAAACGCAACTTGCAGCCATTCAATCCCAACTGGCAACCGTAGAGGCCGATGTTGCCGGGAAGGAATCACACTTTACCAAAACCTTGGCGGATTTTTCCAAGTTACATAACGAAAAACTGGATAGCACTCGGAACGAATTAAATACCGCAATTCAACAGGTACAGCGTCAATTAGGCAAAACCCGCGGCGACTGGTTAATTGCCGATGCCGAATACCTGTTAAGCATAGCCAATCAACGCTTGTATTTAATGGGCGATGTTAATACCACCCGCGAAGCGCTGGAAGCAGCGGATCAACGTCTCAGGGAAAGTGGGGATGCCGGGGCGTTTAAGGTACGCGAGCAAATCGCCAAGGATATTGCCGCCATCCGTAACGTTGCAGTTGCCGATATTGTGGGTATGTATGCCTCGATTCAATCGTTGCAAGATCAGGTCGATACCTTAACCTTGTTTTTGCCTTACACAGGAAAAACATTGATGCAGCCCAAACCGGTACAGGAGCCGAGCGATAAGGAAGATCAAAATCTGCTTGATTCTGCATTGGGACAATTGGAAGGCGTGGTGACTATCAGGCACACCGAACATCCCATCAAGGAAATATTAACCCCGGAAGAAGCCCAGTTTATTCGTGAGCAGTTAAGAGTAAAGCTGGAAATGGTTAAAATCGCTCTGGTTCAGCAAAATGAGCGGCTGTATCAATCCAGCTTGGCTGATGCAAAAAAATGGACTGAGCAAAACTTCGCTAAGAATGTAGAGACAGACAAGTTTGTTGCCGAACTGGACAAGTTTAATGCCATTAAAATCCGCAGCCATTTCCCTGACATCAGTCTGTCATTGAAGATGCTTAGAGACATTACCAAGCTGAGATTGGAAGTCGACAAAGCTATGCCGCCTGCTGAAAAAGTCAAACCCGAACAAGGCATAAAACCCGTTGAGCCAGTAAAACCGGCAGAGCCAGTCAATCCAGCCGAATCAACAAAACCAGCCGAAACAGCGCCACCCGCTGAACCAGCCAAACCGGCTGAAGCCGCACCTGCCGCACATTAATTTAGAGAGTACATAATGAAAAATATAATGTATTTTCTGGGGTCGCTGTTTCTTGCTATTGCTACCGCTTTTTTAGTTTATAAATGGTTGGGAGGATTTGAAAATCCCGGCTATGTGTTGATAGGCATCGGACATTGGTCCCTGGAAACATCGTTAATCGTTTTTGCGGTTAGCCTGATCATGGGATTTTTTGTATTTTATATCTTCTTTAGGTTTTTAGGCTGGCTGCTCAGATTGCCGGGTCAAATTAAAAATCGCGGCAAAAACATCAAATTTAACCGTTCCCAAGAAGCCCTGATTGCAGGCTTGGTCGACTCCGCGGAAGGTAACTGGGAGAAAGCTGAAAAAGTATTAATCAAACATGCCTCGCACAGCGGTGCTCCATTAATTCATTATTTGACCGCAGCAAGAGCCGCACAATCCCGCGGCGCGTATGACAAAAGGGATGAATACCTAAGAAAAGCGGCCGATCAAGCGCCGGGTTCCGATGTAGCGATAGGCCTGACTCAAGCCGAATTGCATCTATCGGAAAAACAGTTCGAACAAGCCTTAGAAACACTGACGCGCCTGCATTCCATCGATCCGACTCACGCCAGCGTTTTAAAACTATTACATCAAGCCTATCAACAAGCCGGTGATTGGGAAGGCGTCCGCAAGCTGATCCCCTCATTGAACAACAACAAGGTGTTGATGGAAGCCGAGATAAAGCTGCTGGAGACCGAGGCATTCAGCAAATTATTAAAGCAGGCGTCCGAGCGAGGCAACGCTGATGAAATTGACTTGCTGTGGTCGGAAATACCCGATTACATAAGAAATATGAAAGGCGTTTCGGCGATCTATTTTGCGGCGATGATTGATGCAGGTGCGGGCGCAAAAGTAGAAGGTGGATTAGCCAGAGCCTTGTCGACAACCTGGGATCAAACGCTGGTAGTGTTGTTCGGCAATGTTCAGTCTATTGATGTCGCAAGGCAGCTTGAAACGGCCGAGCAATGGTTGCCTATGCATCCTCGGGATGCCGTCTTCCTGACCGTACTGGGCAAGTTGAGCATGAAATGCGGCGATTACCCAAAAGCTGGAACTTACCTGACCAAAAGTCTATCAATAGAACCTACCGTTTCGGCTTATCAAATATTCGGCGATTTGCTGTTTGCCCAAGGCGATAAAGACAGAGCCAGCGAATGTTATAAGCAGGGCTTGGAGTTGGCGTCTAGCGAGATTGTCAGTCGGATTGATTCGATAGGATAGCCGGGTAGGCGTCAACTTAGGACATAACATCACGAAAGCACGAACGACTATGGACAGATATTGAGTAGCAAATGTCTGTCTATGCAGGTATAAAGCACCTTGCAAATCAAAAAATCATATCCCAATCTTCATTTAATCAGGGTAGGATATGACGATCTTTTACTTTATGGAGATAACACATGCTTGTATTTAGCATGATAATTATCACATTAAGCCCGCAAAGTTTTACGCAATACCTATGAATATCATCGGCAGCTGGACGTGGAAAGGTTTAGGCGATGCGCTGTTTAATCCCAAAGCGACTGGCATAGAATCCAAAATAAACGAAGTTAAGCAACGCTTGCCGATTCCTGTTTTTTGGCTACTGGGCAAAACGCAAGCCGGAAAAACATCGCTGATTCGAGCATTAACCGGTAGCGATGCGGCGGAAATCGGCAATGGCTTCCAGGCTTGTACTAAAAGATCGCGATTTTACGATTTTCCATCATCCAGTCATCCGATGATGCGTTTTCTGGATACGCGGGGCTTGGGCGAAACGGCTTATAACCCTGACGAAGACTTAGCCTGGTGCGCCAATCAGGCGCATTTATTAATCGTTGTGCTCCGGGCGTTGGACATGAATCAAGCTGAGGTGGTTAATACAGCTCTGACCATTCATAAGCAGCACCCGGACTGGCCTATCATAGTGGTGCAAACCGCCTTGCACGAAGGCTATGCCGATGATGCCGAGCATATTCAACCCTATCCTTACCGACAAATACCCTTTCCGCCGCAAGTGCCTCATGCTTTGGCGCAAGTGCTATTACATCAACGCGACTGGTTTAAGTTAGTGCCCGTGCATTTTGTGCCGGTTGATTTCACCCTGCCAGACGATGGTTTTGAACCTGTCGATTACGGGTTGGATGCATTATGGGACACCATTGAAAAAGTGTTGCCGGCGGGTGTGATTGGCTTACTACGCGGTACCGAGCAGCATAAAGAATTACTGGATTTTCATGCTCGGCAAGCCCATCCGCACCTTATCGGTTACGCGGTACTCAATGTCGGCATGGGAGCGATTCCCTTGGCAGGTTTGCCATTAGTGCTGGCTGTGCAAGCCAAACTGTTCCATAGCATCGCTTCAATTTATGGCCTGGAGCTGACCCGCAGGCTCTATGCCGAATTTACCAGCCTGATTGGCGTCAGTGTCGGTGTAGGATTATTAGGACGGGAATTGCTGAAACTTGTCCCTGTTTACGGTTCGGCGGTGGCAGGTATTTATTCGGGAGCAATGACGTATGCACTGGGCAAAGCTTTTTGCGTGTATTTATATGGCGTTAAACGAGGCGCTTTACCTGACCATACGACGTTAAAACAAGCTTACGACGAAGCCTTCGTCCATGCGCGCCAATTTCTCAAAAACAAGGAAACTTAGCTTATGCCCATGCCCATGCCTATAACGCGCTTTGGAATTGTGTTGGCTGTGGTGTTTTTAATACCTTGGCTGGCGTTAATAGGCTTAGGCGCTTACTGGTTATGGCAACACGGTTGGATTTATCAGGGCATGAGTATCTTGTCGGCTAATATTGCGCTGGTATATGCTCTGCTGCTCTGGCGCAGGCGCAGTGCAAAGCCGTTGTTTGTAGAGCCCATTGAGATTCAGCTTAATCCAAACTGGCCGGATAAAGCTCAACTGGCGTGGCAAGAACTTAAGCCATTAGCCGAACGTTGGCAGACAGAATCGGATGTATTGACGAACTCAAGCAAAGCCTTAAAACTGACTAATGAAGTACTTACGTTGGTTGCGCGGCACTTTCATGCCGATTCCAGATACCCTATCTTGGAATTTCCGCTGCCGTATTTGCTCAAGCTGATTGTGTTGGTCTGCGAAGATATTCAACACGACGTATTAGACAAAATTCCCGGTAGCCATGCGGTCAGAGTCGGCGATTTAGTGCGGGCCAAGCAAGCCGTTGATACCTTGAGTAAATTTAAATCGGCTTTCAATGTTGGTAATTGGCTATTTAATTGGGCAGGTGCGGCGCTGGCTAAAGCACGCAGTTTATTAGTCGGCAAAGGGGTAAATACCGTTACCGATGAAATATCGCAACGCTTGATTAGCGCTTATATTAACAAGCTCGGCTATTACGCAATTCAACTATACAGCGGTCAATTAACTTTGGATGACATTGTACCGACCGAGGTATTAACTGCCGCCTCAAAAGAAGATATTGCGAAAAGTGAAGCGCATAACGAGTCGATAGAGCCGCTTCGTCTACTTGTTTTAGGTCAAGTCAGCAGCGGTAAATCCAGTTTAATTAACGCGCTATTCGGCGAAACAAAAAGCGCGGAAGGATTCTTGCCCACTACTGCAGAAATTACCCCTTACCTGCTCGAACGCGATGGCTTGCAACAAGCCATCATATTAGACAGCGCCGGTTATGGCGGTTTAATGCACGAGCAAGCACCTGCGGCGTTAAAGCGAGAATGGGCAAAAGTCGATGTAATTTTAATGGTTTGTAATGCCGCGCAAGCTGCCCGCGAAGTCGATACGCAACAACTGAATGCTATTCGGCACTATTTTCAGGAACAACGCCCCAATCAAGCCCTGCCGGTTATCATTGGGGTGGCTACGCATTGTGACCGTTTACGTCCAGTCCGTGAATGGAATCCTCCTTACAATATCCAACAACCGGACAACGCCAAAGCACACAGTATCCGACAGGCTTGCGAAGCGATGGCTCAAGATTTGAATTTGCCATTAGATAGCATCGTCCCCGTTTGTCTTGCCCCTGAAAAACCTGCTTACAATATCGAAGACGGTTTGATGCCACTGATTTATGAACATCTTAACGCGGCCCAACGGGTGCGTTATTTGCGTTGTTTACGTCAGCAGCAAGCAGAAAATTACTGGAAGCAATGGCGAAAGCAGGCATTACAGGCGGGGCAGCTTATTCTTAATAAGATCGGCTGAAGTGGTAAGGATAAAAATTGAGCCGCGTAAATGCTTTGGCCAAAATGAAAGCAATTTCGTTGAATTTTGATTATTCGGCGGATGTTGGAATGGCATAAAAACGTGGAGAAAAGGAGGAGGCTACTTTTCGTTGCCCACTAATCTTGATATTGCATCGCTAATTTAGGCTAGCTGCTGTGCGTTCCCTTTCGCCTACCTTAATTTGAAGTGAGGTAAAGCTCGGCGTGAGAATGCTATAAGTCAGTTTAATCATCAACTGTTAGGCCTGTTTGATTCGTAGGTGTAGAATGCGCAATCACTTTCATCTTTGGAGACATCATGAATTTTCATATTGAATATGAGCGTGAAGACGATGGCCGCTGGTTGGCAGAGGTTCCCGAAATTCCCGGCGTATTAACTTATGGCGCTACTGCTGACGAGGCAATGGCTAAAGCCGAAATACTAGCTCTTCGCGCACTGGCCGAGCGCATCGAAACAGGGGAAAGTCGCCCTATGCCAATCAATATTGAACTTGTTGCAGCATGAGTCAATGGCCTTCGGCAAAGGCCAAGCGTGTTCTTGCCTCGCTGCTTAGCATCGGCTGGGAAATCAAGCGTCAATCAGGATCACATCACATCACATCACATCACATCTTAGCTCGAACCGGCTGGCCCGATTTTGTATTCGCTTTTCATGATAGCGAAGAAATCGGCCCTCGGATGTTGGCTCGTATTTCCAAACATACTGGGCTGAAGCCTAGCGACTTGTAGGCAGGAATAAGGCCGGACAAGCAGCAGTGACCGGGCACTTTCGGTTTGTCGCGCTGTTGTGCCGGAAACGCCTATTTTCGCTTTCGCTCAAACAGGCTTATTCCGGTCTACAGGACTGATTGATCAGCTTGGCGGGTATCATCAAGTTCTTGGTTTTTGCAGACATGGGCAAAATCGCAGAGCAAATAGCCTCAAAAGTTATTTTGATTGGCCATCGTTTGATCTTTGCTCGTGTTGGTCGGGGTTAGTTTTGCCAGCTTTTCTTTCAGAATGTCGACTTCCCGTGCAAGGCGGTTGTTCTCACCCATGATTTCCTGAATATCCACTGTTTGTGGTGTTATGATTTCTTCGTTTGTTATGGTTTGTATTTCGATATTGCTTTTGTCTTTGACATAAGTCGTGTATTGATGGCCTTGCGAATATTCTTGTTTGTATTGATCGGCAGCCACCACAAGGGCCAGCATTTCCGGGGTAACTTCAATGTAGTTGTCAGTTTTGACTAGAATTTTTATATTGCTCATGGTTACGTCCTAAATTTATGCACCATCTTTGGCACGGATTAATTAAGAGTTATAGGATGTGCCGACGATAGAAGACACATCGTTTATGGGATTGACTTGAACCATACGCTTCGTGCCTTAGCATCCTATAGCTTTTCGCCAGCTAACGACCCCAAAGAGACATTCGGCGGTGCTGAGTCATTTTAGACATGGTTTTATCTGTTGCTTTGCGCTTCCTACAATTGTTGCCGGATTTGTTCCATCCCAGTCAAGTTGGTTAAAATTTGGAAAAGGTTATTTTATTCAACAAAAAGCTCAATACATTTTTCTCTGGCTGCGGCTGGAGCATAAATAAAATCTTTATTTTCGACGACTTCTTTTCCTGTGGTGCCATAAAGTTTTTCTTTTTCCATTTCCCAACGTGTTTTGAAATAGTCGAGAAACAGCTCGGTCATATTCCAACAGTCCGATTCGAACGAAGTCTGATCGCTGAAATTAAGCCCCGTTTCCCAATGCAGATAAGGCATTTTCGAAACCGGTTCGGTTAAATAATAGCTGCTATAAACTTCAACTTTTCTGGACTCTTTGCTGATGATAATAAACAAGGGGATACAGGGCAGACCGTCGTAAACAAAAACGCCTAACGACCCCGTTATCTTATCTCCTATGCGGCTAATCACATCTTCCAGTGAAACTTTGAATAATTTGGAGTATTCGTTGAATTCGTGCGGGTTAAAGCCGGTCGTTTCCGTTGCGCGCAATTCGCCGATGCGGCAATCGGCTTTTAAAATCAACATCCTGAAATGCACGCCTTTTTTTATCCCATTTTCCAGTTCCCGCGATTTGTTTTTGAAACGAGGGTCGAAGGTGATCAGCCAATAGACATAATCCCCCGCTTTTAATCCTTGCATAATTTGGCTGAAATCGAATTCTTTATTGGTGATACCGGAAAATCCTCTTTTAACGGAATTCAGCAAAATGCTATCGATGTACTTGGCAAGAGTTTCACGCAAATTTATTTCGGACTCCTTGTGCTCTTCAGCAGCAATAAACCAGTGGTGAAAATAACCAACCGAAACGACGACGGATACGAACAGGCCAAATTCCGAAATGATTTTGAATATCCATTCATATTCTTGGTAGTTAGGATTATGGACCAGTCCTTCAAATAACTTATACATCGTAAATCCGCCGAAAATTAGCACCAGCGATAAAAGCCATTTGAGTTTTTTAGTAGTGGTCATGATTTGTGCCTATTTTGGAAAAGGATCATCTAAGTATCCTCCTCCGGTAATACATTGCCAATACCTTGCAGAAAGTCAATCAGCAATTCAATTCGGATGAAAATACAAAATGGCCGAATAGCCGGGCAGGTTGGGCAACAGCTTTTCGTTGCCCAACATTTTGGCTTTATGTTTTCTCTATAGTTTATTCGAAAGTCACTGGCCATTTTCTTGCTGTATGAAAAACGGCCAAAATCTGAATTTGGTTTTCTTTCACACGATACGGCAAAATATATTGGGTTCCAGTAATGACCAACTCGCGTGTTTCATCGATGCGGCCAATCCGTCCTATGAGCGGATTGTCTTGAAGCAGAATGGCTCGCTCCTTAATTTCGGAAAGCAAAACGCGGGGGGCGTTTGGGTTTTCTTCGGCAATATGGAGAAAGATGTCGCGTAAATCCTGGCGGGCTGGTTCAGACCAGACGATTTTCATGCGTTAGTTTTTGCTTTACGCTCAATCAAGCCTTCCATTTCTTTCATGACATCGTCATGATCGACTAACTCGCCCCGATTTGCCGCAGCGATGCCTTGGGTGATTTTATCAACTTGCCAAGCGTGAGTTTCCAGATATTCCTTTATGGCTAAATTGACTAGGTCATTCCGCGATTTATCTAGTGATCCAGCTAGGTCGTCTAGTTTATGTACGATTTCTGTTTCAGCGCTAATAGTAAATGCTTCGGTTGCCATTATTGCCATTCCGGTTTATTGAGGTTCAATTGTAATCATATAGCATGCTTTATGATTCTACCAGAACGGATTGATGACCATTTTTCACATCCCTGTGCTCTTGGCAACTGCTCCCTGCGTCGCCTAAAGCGCCTACTGTTGGTGCTCTACCTCCTGCTTCCAAGTCGTGGATTCCGGCACAAATCTGTCTGGAACAGATTTGCATTAATCCGAAGGGCGTAAGGCAGGAAGCTTGACGTGACCCGATAGAGCGCGTAGCGAATCCCTGTCGGAATGACGGTAATGCGGCAATTCAGCAGCTATCGATTTAAAATAATGTATCCCACATCTCATCCACTTTTTTGACCACCTCCGGTGACATCACGATGGTTCTGCCCCATTCCCGGTTGGTTTCTCCAGGCCATTTATTGGTCGCGTCGAATCCCACCTTGGAACCCAAGCCTGAAACCGGCGAGGCAAAATCAAGGTAATCTATCGGCGTGTTTTCCAGTATGGTCAAATCCCTGGCGGGGTCCATGCGGGTGGTCATGGCCCAGATCACATCCTGCCAGTTGCGGACATCGACATCGTCATCGACAACGATCACAAACTTGGTGTACATGAACTGGCGCAGGAACGACCAGGTGCCCAGCATCACGCGTTTGGCGTGGCCGGCGTATTGCTTTTTCATGCTGATCACGGCCATGCGGTATGAACAGCCTTCCGGCGGCAGGTAAAAATCGACGATTTCCGGGAATTGTTTTTGCAAAATGGGTACGAAGACTTCATTTAACGCAACGCCCAGGATGGCCGGTTCGTCGGGCGGCCTGCCGGTGTAAGTGCTGTGATAGATCGGCGCTTGGCGCTGGGTGATCCGTTCGATAGTGAACACCGGAAAATCGGCGACTTCGTTGTAATAGCCGGTGTGATCGCCGTAAGGCCCTTCCGCGGCGAATTCGCTGGGATAGATAAAGCCTTCCAGCACAATTTCGGCGCTGGCCGGGACCTGCAAATCGTTAATCAGCGATTTGGCGACTTCGGTTTTGCTGCCGCGTAATAAACCGGCAAATGCGTATTCGGATAGAGAGTCCGGCACTGGCGTGACGGCGGCCAATATGGTCGCAGGGTCAGCGCCTAGGGCCACGGAAACAGGGAAGGGCTGGCCGGGATGGGCGGCCTGGAATTCCTTGAAATCCAATGCGCCGCCCCGATGCGCCAGCCAGCGCATGATGACTTTGTTTTTACCGATGACTTGCATCCGGTAGATGCCGAGATTCTGCCGTTCCTTGTTCGGGCCTTTGGTGATAACCAGAGGCCAGGTAATCAATGGTGCAGCATCTTCCGGCCAGCAAGTCTGGATAGGGTAATCGCCAAGATCGATCTCATCGCCTTCCCGGACCAGTTCCTGGCACGGCGGGGAGCTGACTATTTTGGGCGCCATATTCAGCACTTGCTTGAACACCGGGAATTTCTCCCAGGCGTCTTTCATGCCTTTGGGCGGCTCGGGTTCTTTCAGGTAAGCCAGCAATTCGCCGATGCCGCGCAATTCGGTGACGGATTCCGCGCCCATGCCCATCGCGACGCGGCGCGGCGTGCCGAAAAGATTAGCCAGAACAGGAATATTGGTGCCTTTGGGATTTTCGAACAACAGCGCGGGGCCGCCCCGTTTTAAGGTGCGGTCGCAAATCTCGGTCATTTCCAGATAGGGATCGACTTCAACGGTAATGCGTTTTAGTTCCCCCTGTTTTTCCAGTTGTTTGATGAAGTCGCGCAGGTCTTTGTAGATCATGCCGCGATGCCGTTATGTCTGAGTAAGGCGTCAATAGTGGGTTTGCGGCCGCGGAAGTTGATGAAGAGTTCCATCGCGTCTTGACTGCCGCCTTTTTCAAGGATGTTGGTCAAAAAGGCTTTGCCGGTTTCCTGGTCGAAAATACCTTTTTCCTCGAACAGCGAGAAAGCGTCGCTGGATAACACTTCCGCCCATTTGTAGCTGTAATAGCCCGCCGCATAACCGCCGGCAAAAATATGCGAGAAGCTGTGCGCAAAGCGGTTGAATTTGGGCGGCCGGACAACGGCGACTTGTTCCCTGACCTGTTCCAGGGTTTCATAGATGCGGCCGCCTTTTTCGGGGTCGTAGTCCCGGTGTATCCTGAAATCGAACAGGCTGAATTCCAGTTGCCTGACCATGATCATGCCGGCCTGAAAGTTTTTGGCGGCGATCATTTTATCGAACAAGGCGTCCGGCAATTTCTCGTCGGTTTGATAATGGCCCGACATCAACGCCACTGCTTCTTTTTCCCAACACCAGTTTTCCATGAACTGGCTGGGCAGTTCGACCGCATCCCATTCCACACCGTTAATGCCGGAAACGCCGAGATGATCGACTTGGGTCAGCATGTGGTGCAAGCCGTGGCCGAATTCATGGAACAGCGTGGTCACTTCGTCATGGGTCAATAATGCCGGTGTATCGCCGGCTGGCGGAGTGAAGTTGCAGGTCAAGTAGGCGACCGGCGTTTGAATGGTGTCGTCGAATCGCTTGCGGCTGACGCAATCGTCCATCCAGGCGCCGCCGCGTTTCTTGGCGCGGGCGTAAAGATCAAGATAAAACTGGCCGCGCAATTGGCCGGTCTCGTCATGTATTTGGAAAAAACGCACGTCGGGATGCCAGCTGTCGAAATTGCTAATCTCGGAGATTTGCAAACCGTACAGTTTTTCTACAATCGCAAATAGGCCGGGCAAGACTCGAGTGATCGGGAAGTAAGTTTTAACTTCTTCTTGCGATAACTGGTAAAAATGCTGGCGCATTTTTTCCGAATAATAAGACATGTCCCAGGATTGCAGGTCGTTAATGCCGTAATGCTGCTTGGCGAATTCGCGCAGTTCGGCCAGATCCTTGCGGGCATGTCGCCAGGATCGGTCTGCCAAGTCTTCAAGAAAATGGACGACATCATCCGGTTTTTCGGCCATTTTGGTCGCCAGAGATAGTTCCGCGTAATTGTTGAAACCCAGCAAACGGGCTTTTTCATGACGCAAGGCCAGGATTTTTTCCATGTTTTCGCTGTTGTCCCACTGTTCGGCATGCGGGCCTTGATCGGAAGCGCGGGTTGCGAACGCCTCGTAGTGTTCGCGGCGTAATTCGCGGTTGTCGGCGTAAGTCATCACCGAAATATAAGACGGAAATTGCAGCGTGATCATCCAGCCGTCTTCATTGTGACTTTCGGCGGTCTGTTTGGCTTGGGCGAGCGCGGATTCCGGTAGTCCGGCCAAATCCTCTTCGTCCCTGATGATCTTGCTCCACGCATTGGTTGCATCGAGCAGGTTTTCTTCGTAATTGCTGGCAAGAGCGGATAGCTCCTGGCTGATTTCTTTATAACGCTGCTTTTTTTCATTATCCAGGTCGATGCCGGATAATTTGAAGTCTCTTAGCGCATCGCGAATGATTTTTTGCTGGGCTATGTCCAGTGTCGCAAATTCCTCGCTTTCGGCAATGAATCGATAAGCTTTAAACAAGGCTTCGTTTTGTCCCATTTCAGTCGAGTAAGCGCTGAGTTTGGGTAGGCAGGCGTTGTAGGCGTCGCGTAGTTCATCGCTGTTGACCACTGAATTCATGTGGCTGACTGGAGACCAAGCTTTATGAAGCTTATCGTTCACATCTTCCAAGGGCTCGATCAGGTTTTTCCACGTGTAATGCTGTGTGGCTTGGACGACTGCAGGGATGCAGGAGGTAGAGCAACGCATGGAGCGGTTGCCGAGGTGTTGTTCGACGGACGAACGGGCATCGCTTAATAATTGATCGATGGCAGGAACTACGTGTTCCGGTTTAATCTGGGAAAACAGCGGCAGTGTGGAGTTGGCTAATAATGGATTATTCATAATGGTATCAGGAGAGAAAGTTCATGGCTGCATTGATGCGATGCTGCGCTCTGTGCAGTACATCCAAAGAAAAGTCGGGAGTTAGTTTGCTGTTTTTAAGTTTGGTGTAAGCAGGAATAGAATTCAAGTACGGTATCTCTTTTGCTCTATTAGTGCCGAAATAACTGTGAAGTTTTGCAAGTATCACAACATCTACCAAATTTAACCGGTCGCCTTCACTTTCGTAGAACCAATCTTCGGCGTATTTGGGAATGTCGGCTAATTCCGGAGCAAAGCCCAAGGTATGCAGCACCAAGGAGCCGACCGGCGGATTCAAAAACGGAATGGCAGAGTCCAATACATCCAGATTTGGATATTCATTCGGATACTGCTCGGCAAAATGCAATATCGGTATCGTACCTATGTCGCAGACCAAACCGGCCAATAAGGCATCTTCCGGGTTGGGCGAACCGTTCTCTTGGGCAAGTACAAAACTCAAGCTCGATATATAGAGACTGTTTTTCCACAAGTTTTGCATTTTTTCCATTAATTGCTGGTTTTGGCAGCGGAATAATTGTTTTAAGCTGATGCTCATGACCAATTTGCGTGTTTGATTCAGGCCCAGCCGGGTGACAGCCGTGTGGCAGTTGGTAATCGGCGATATGGGCGAGTAGAGCGGGCTGTTTGCAAGTTGGATCAGCTTGGCGACGATAGATACGTCTACTTCGATAATTTTAACGGCTTCATTAATGCCTAAATCTTGCTCCATCGCTTCTTTCAATCTTAACGCGACGTTGGGTAGCGAAGGCAGGCTTAACCTGTTTTTTCGGTAGGCCTCCGAGAAGCTGGTAAAGAAACGGTTGCCGGCAATTTGTTCAGGTAGTTCAATATCAATAAGTTCAACGGAATCAGGTTGCTGACGGCTTTTGCCCGACCAGCGGCATATGAATTCCCCTGAAATAGCCAAAATAGTGATGTCTGTTTGAGCGAATGCCGTTGCTCCGCATGCCTTGCCGCTATTGAGCGGCAGATTGGCGAGCGACGACTCGGCCGATAAAGTATAGCGATTCTCGCTATCCGGCTGAAGTTCAACGCTCCCTTTAAGCAGATAAAAAACTGAATTGGTTTCTTGGCCGAGTCTAAAAATTACAGAACCCTGAGTATAATTTAGCGTAGTGTGAGCCAGTTGCTCGACATAGACATCATCCATATCTCGAAGCGGAGCAAGTTTTTTTAGCGTTGTCAGGGGGAGTTTTTTGTGTCCGGTAGAAACAGGTTCCGAACAGGTAAGCGGAGTATTTGGAGTGGCAGGAGCAATGTCTGGTTTCTTTTTTGGGGAGATATTTTTGGGTGGTGGGGAAAAAAGTTTAGAAAACCAATTCATGATAATATCACTAATAAATTTATTACTTCGAAGATACGTGCTTGGTGGTTTATTTAAGTGTAATGGCTTAATGATGTATGTCGCGATCGTCAAAAAACAAGGCTGTTTTGGATAGATGATCGTGCCAGCTGCGCTTGTTTTTATCAATAAGTATCCACAAGAAGCCCAGACCGAAAAAACCCCATGATATGATGGCGGTCGTAAATCGAAGCAAGGCCTGTTTCCAACTGATGGGCTTCATGTCCGGCGTGAGCACTTTTACTTTCCATGCACGCAAACCCAATGTTTGTCCGCCATGAGTCCAAAACCAGGCATAAAAGAAGAAACTGACTAGCAGTAGATACAGGGGAAAAAGAAATTGTTGAGCAGGGATAGCCTGGCCTCCATTGAAAGGAAGCAACAGCGCAGTCGCGACAAATAAAAGCCCGATCAGCAATAGGAGATCGTAAAATATTGCTGCCAGGCGACGTAATAAACCAGGCTTGAAAATGGGATCATTACCTGGTTTCTGCTGTATATTTTTTGTCGACTCGACCAATTAAATTTTAAATAAAGCTAGTTTTTGACCAAAATACATACACATCGCCATTAGCGCTCCCAGCATTATGAGAGAAAAGAAGAATGGCGGTCTATGAAACAGAAGAATGAAGAAATCTGTTGCAAAAAGGCTGGTTAACAAAGGTTGGTCAATTAAGCTATTAAGAATCTTTTTGAACATAACAATTCCTGTCAAGCACGCTAATGTTTGTGCGAGTGTTTAAAAAAATGGTTATCTGATCTTTTATGCTGGTATGTGCAATAGGATCTAAATAGAATTGCTTGTAAAAAATCAGAGTGATGATTCTACTCCATTCAAAAGGGGAATGTAAAAGAAACTTGCGGATTGGGTTAGAATTCATTACCAATGATATAATTAAAATAATTAGAAAAATAAACAGGGTGTAAAGACTATTTTAAACTTCTTTAAAAAAATTATTAAACCTGCACTGAGCAGGGCCGAAGTGTCAGCCAGAAATGATGCTGAGCCGACCGCCGCACAAGTCAAAATATATTCACGTGCGGAGCATAATATTTCACGTTCCCTGATCAGTGAGAACGCGCTGAAGGTTTTGTACAGGCTGCAAAAGGAGGGGTTCGATGCTTACCTTGTCGGCGGCTGTGTGCGCGATCTACTGCTGGGACGGGAACCTAAAGATTTTGATGTTGTTACCAATGCCGATCCTGATCAAGTTAGAAAAGTATTCCGTAACTGCCGATTAATAGGGCGCAGATTTCGTTTGGCGCATGTGCACTTTGGGCGGGAAATTATTGAAGTTGCCACTTTTCGGGGGGCAGGAGAAGAACAAAACGACAACCAGCTACTCAATAAGGAAGGTCGTTTAGTGCGGGATAACGTCTACGGTACGATTGAGGAAGATGTCTGGCGCAGGGATTTTACCGTTAATGCACTCTATTACAATATCAAGGATTTCTCGGTAGTGGATTATGTTGGCGGCATGGACGACCATAAAGCGGGGACAATCAGGCTTATCGGCGACCCCGATATGCGTTTTCGCGAAGACCCCGTGCGCATGTTAAGGGCGGTGCGTTTTGCCGTTAAACTTGGCTTTAAGCTGGATAGCGATTGCGAGAAATCGATACATAACGACGCCCCGTTACTGGCTAGCATACCGTCCGCCAGACTTTATGATGAAGCGTTAAAGTTGTTTTTATCCGGCTATGCGCTGCAAACTTTTGAAATGCTCAGGCACTACGGGCTTTTCCAAGTGCTGTTCCCTGCTACGGAAAACAGTTTGGCGGTTGAAGAAAACGGTTTTCCCCGGTTATTGCTGATTAAAGCGCTGGAAAACTCGGATAACAGGATAGCCGAGGGTAAAACAGTTACAGCTTACTTTTTATTGGCGGCTTTTTTGTGGGAACCTGTGCAAATGTTGGCTAAAGCAAAAATGGCGCAAGGCGAGGTTGAATACATTGCCTATCAGGATGCGGCCAGTGAGGTTATCGCCAGGCAGATTAGAAGTACGGCGCTACCTCGTCATATCAGTATGGCGATGCGTGAAGTTTGGAGTATTCAACCCAAATTTAATGCGCGCATCGGTTCTAAGCCCAGCCGTTTGATTGGGCATCCTCGCTTTAGAGCGGGCTATGACTTTTTGTTGTTGCGCGCGGAGACCGGAGGAGCCGATCCGGAGTTGGCTGAGTGGTGGACCCGGTACCAGAATGCGGATGAAAATGAACAGAGAAAAATGACTCAGCCGCCGCGCCGCGCCCAAAACAACAAGTCGGGGCGCAAAAGAAACTATCGTGGAAAAGCTAAAGATAGTGCGCCAAAAACAGAGTCTTAAAGTATTTGATTTAATATTAACCATGAAAAATCCGACAACTGGCTTGGTTACCGCTTATATTGGTCTAGGTAGTAATCTCGCAAACCCTGTAGAGCAAATAAAATCAGCGCGCACTGCAATAACGCAAATCCCTGAAGTGCAGGAGCTGGCATTTTCCAGCTTGTATCATAGTTCGCCTATGGGGCCGCAGGATCAGCCTGATTATGTTAATGCGGTGATGTGTATTGCAACCGACTTGCCGCCAATAGATTTACTGCGTTGTCTGCAACGCATTGAAAACGAGCAGGGCCGGGTGCGAAAAGGCGAGCGCTGGGGAGCCAGAACGCTGGATTTGGATGTGCTGATTTATGGCGAACAGATCATTGAGTTACCCGATTTAATCGTGCCGCATATCGGTTTGGCCGAGCGGGCTTTTGTCCTGTACCCCTTGCATGAGATTGCTCCGCAATTGCAGGTGCCCGGAAAAGGCAATATTGCCGATCTGCTTGCCAAATGTCCTATGAATGAACTGAGACGGCTGGACTGATTCTTGCTCCAGTCTAGCCGGAACCCGTTTGAATAAAATGAATCAATATCCTTCCACAGCTACGCTAAAACCGTTGTCGATTATCGATCTGTCCTCGATGAAACAACGCGGCGAGAAAATTTCTTGTTTAACCGCTTACGATGCCTCATTTAGCGCGGTAATCGATAAAGCGGGGATCGATATGATGCTAGTGGGAGATTCCCTTGGCATGGTAATTCAGGGGCATGATACAACGCTCCCGGTTACCATTAGAGATATGGTTTATCATACCCGATGCGTCAGTAATGCCAGACAGCGAGCATTTGTGATCGCTGATTTGCCGTTTATGACTTATGCCACGCCTGTGATCGCGGCCAAAAATGCCGCCAAACTGATGCAGGTAGGCGGCGCACAAATGGTTAAGCTGGAAGGGCCGAGAATTGATTGCGTCCGTTTTCTGGTCGATCAGGGTGTTCCGGTTTGCGGGCATTTGGGCTTGTTGCCGCAATCGATTAATCAATTGGGCAGTTATAAGGTTCAGGGCAGGGAACAGGCGACTGCCGAGAAAATATTTGCCGATGCTCAACAATTACAACAAGCGGGTGCGGGGCTGTTGGTATTGGAGTGCGTACCTGCTACTTTGGCTAAGGATATCAGCTTACAGTTAACGATTCCTGTTATAGGTATCGGTGCCGGCGTAGAGTGCGACGGACAGGTGTTGGTGCTTTATGACATGCTTAATATCGGCATTGGCAAGCGTCCGCGTTTTTCCAGGAATTTCATGAGCGACGCAACGAATATCGAGGGAGCGATCGCTGCTTATCATCAGGCGGTCAAACAGTCCCGATTTCCAGCCGCTGAACATAGTTTTTAAAATTTATGCACATAGTTAATACCGTATCGGAATTGCGCGATGCCGTTCGGGCGTGGCGATCAGCAGGGCAGAGCGTTGCACTGGTGCCGACGATGGGCAATCTGCATGCGGGGCATCTGGCGCTGGTGAATGAAGCCAAAAAAAGAGCAGATCGGGTGGTGGTCAGTATTTTTGTAAATCCTACCCAGTTTGGTGTTGGCGAAGATTTTGAGACTTATCCTCGTACCGAGCGTGAAGACCAGCAAAAACTCAATGCCTCCGGTGCGGATTTGTTGTTTCAACCGGCGGTCTCAGAGGTTTATACGCCGGATGCCAAAACGGTCGTGTCAGTAACCGGCTTGTCAGAATGGTATTGCGGTGCGTTCAGGCCGGGCCATTTTGACGGTGTTGCGACAGTTGTTTGTAAGTTATTTAATATGGTGCAACCGGATGTTGCGTTGTTCGGTCTAAAAGATTTTCAGCAGTTGACGGTGATACGGACGATGGTCAGGGATTTGAATATCCCTGTTGAAATAATCGGTGTAGCAACGGTTCGGGAGGAAAGCGGCTTGGCAATGAGTTCCAGAAACGGTTATTTAACCGCAGAGGAAAAAACGATCGCCGCAAAACTGTACCAATCGTTATGCATCGCTCGCGAGGCTGTTTTAGCGGGGCGGCAGTCTTATCAGGAAATAGAGCGACAGGCATTACAGTTTTTGCAAGAATCAGGTTTTCAACCGGATTATTTTGTCGTTTGCAGGGCCAGTGATTTAAAAAAAGCGGACGAGAATGATCAGGAGCTGGTTTTGTTGGTGGCGGCACGCTTAAGCAAAACCCGTTTGATCGATAATGTTTGCTTTTCCAGATAAGCAGTAGCAGAATTTGTACGGTTTGGAAAATGCTAAAAGTTGATGCATTGTTGCAATTAATGGATAATGCGCGGTTCTCAAAGGTATTTAGATAGTTTTTATTATGCAAATCACAATGCTTAAAGCGAAATTACATAGAGCCACGGTGACCCATTCAGAATTGGGTTATGAAGGTTCTTGCGCGATTGACAGCAATATTCTCGATTTATCGGGTATCAGGGAATACGAGCAGATACAGATTTATAATATCAACAATGGCGCACGTTTTACGACCTATGCCATTCGTGCCGAAGCGGGTTCAGGGTTGTTTTCAGTCAATGGTGCGGCTGCCCGTTTGGCGTGTCCCGGCGATCTGATTATTGTTTGCGCATTTGCAATATTGGATCAAAAAGAAGCCGAAAATCATAAGCCCACCTTGATTTATTTTAATGAAAAGAATGAGGTTCAACGCTCAGCCAGTTCCATTCCGGTTCAGGCCGCTTCTATTTGATTGTTCCTCCTATCTGTTGGTTGCGATTTCAGTAAATTAAAAGAGTTGTAATAGGTATCGTCAAGTTATCGTTTGAATCGATAAGCAATATTATCAGTCGGCGGAAAACCAGGATCGCACTTCGAGTTGCCCCGTCTATCTAACGTTTTTAAGCAAAACTGCCGCTAAAAAGCGGCAGTAACAAAATATAACGGCTTAAGAGTCAGCTAAAAATCAGGGATATGTTTTTTCGAAGAGACATTCTGCACGCTGTTGATTTTATGCGCTCTCAGAAACATTGATTTCATTGCTAATGTCAGTCAACGTTATGCTTTGTTCTACTTGAACAAGCACTTTTTGCAAACCTATTCTCTTTGCGCTGTTAATTACCAATGGAGATCTGATGGAGCCTTTAATAGTCGGTTTTTCGGATTCGTCTTTATGCAGAATTATCAGGATAAGCGTGTCGGCAGGATTTTCAATTCCCAGGGTGGCTTCTTCTTCGTCATTTAATACAAAGTCGTAATTGATATTGAAAATAGACGGTTGGGCAACTGAAAAGACGAGGGATTCATCATCTAAGGATTGCAGCCAGAAAATCAGGGAATTGTCGCCTTCCTGATGAAACAGTTTGAAACGAGTTTGATCTTCAAAGCCCGGGATTCCGTTAGGAAAGCTAATGATGGTGCTTGGGTCGATGGTTTGATTGCCGAAAAAACTTGATTTAATTTCCATTGTGAACTCTGGTAAAGGTGAAGATAAAGATAAATATATAGTCTAAAGCGATCAGTATAGCAAGGCTTGGGTCTAACGGGCTATTTACCAGGACTTTACCCAGTCGCCAACCTTGATGCCCAGTTCTCGGGCAGGAGCTTCCAAACTACCTACCGAATAGCGGGAGGCAACACTACGGATGGTTAATACAGCGGTTGGTTGCCGGTCTTTACCTATAAAGCTGATGCCGCCATCAAGATTCAAATCATTGCCGTTCGTACTAAAAACCGCCAATTGGTCGCCGACATTAAGTCTTTCCTGGGCGCCTGCATCAATAACCACCTCTTTATCCTTAATTTCAATAATGCGCGTTGCAAAAGGATAGCAACTTAATGATTGGCGAATATCAGCACTTGCCTGATCTATAATCTGAGCAATTTTCCCGCCGGTCGAGGTGGAGTTAAAACGCTCGCTACCGACCGTATAAGTTGCGGGTATCCATACATCGCCGATGACGGTGTCGACATATCGCTGCTGAAACAGTAATGCGCCGGTAAGTCCATCGTGTACAAAAACATCAATGCCAATTCCGCGCCTGGCTACAACTTCGCGTGCCAAGCTTCTGGCGAATGCCAAGGGTCCCGCGCCGCTCATGTATTCGGTGGATTCGACTTCCAGGTCTCTAATCACGCCCGACAGTACAAATTGCACACCGTTCGATGCTGCGATTTGCATCACTTTCGAAGGATGATAAGCGGTCCGGTCTTGTATTTCCGGAGCCAAATCGGCTCTTGGGTATAAATTAATATTGGTGGCATTGCTGCCGATAAAATCGCCGGACTCAATTAAAAGGTTGTTAATTTCGCGCGGAATGCCGGCATATAAATCCTGCGTTTCGTAAGCAATTATTTGTTCTTGTTTAGCTAAAGGGAAAGCGGTTGCGATGATGCGCTTACGATAATGAGGTGTGCAGGAGCTGTCAGGCGATAGCTCCACCATGGCCACAACATGATAAATATTATCGGTAGTCCACTCCTTGATAACGTTGGTATTACTAACGGAGGCAGCAGTGCGCACGGAAAGGGTATCCAATGGGGCGTTGTTTTGATTGACCAAAGTCCGGCTATGAATATCAACAGATGATTGCATGGAGGCTTGACGGATAGCGTCCTGTAAGGCTTGTTTTCTGGCTAATAACGGCATGTCTTTGCTGATAGCCGCTTGGCCCTCGACAGTTACTACATTGGCGTGAGGTTGGACGTTGTTGGCGCAGGATTGGCTTAACAATATAAGCGAAAGCCATACACAGCTGAATAATATTTTTGCCATTCATCAAACCGATTTGTTGCTATGAATAATTACGACGGAGCATAATCATCTTTAAAAGAGTAATGCATGCGGCATAACCGTCTAGCTATACTCAAATTATAAGGTTCAGATGATTCTGGCCGGACTATTTACGACGGAATCCCGTGGTATTAGGATAATTGTAGCAATCATTTCCGCTACATCCTGAATTAATGCTCGATACTGTGGATGGTTTTTGATTGGATTCGGGTATCGGAGCTATCATATTTTGTTGAAGGCACTGATTGATCAAGTCGCTTGGTCCGTTAATACATTCATAGAATCTTGGCGTCAAATCAAGTTCCACAATTGTTTCGAAAGTGTCATCGCCGGCATAGAGGTCGCTGCCGATAGCCGAGGTTCTTTTTACCCTTGCTCCGCGTAAATAAGCATTAAGATAAACTTGGTAATTGTCATTGGTAACTTCCATATCTCCGACTGTAGTTTGTCCACGCAATTGGATGCCGTTAAGCTGTTCAGCCAAGCTTCTATAAGCATCCATTTTAGATGCTCTCATGGCCATTAACTTGATTTGCGAGCGCGAATACCGATCGCTCTTTTCGACAGTGCCATAGCCTATCGCGCTTATAGTTTTAAGTGGCAGGGATTCAAACGATACAGGCGGCGCTTTTTGAGTTGAGCAAGCAGTCATCAATAAGCTGATGACTAGCCCTGTTATCGCCAGGGATGGTAAATATGCCGCAAGCCTGTTGGGAGCCGGCGCGGCAAATGCGGGCTTTAAGTGGTTAATTCTCACGATACTACTCCTGTGTCAGTTTGCCTATGTAGCGGCTGATAAGTTAATTACTTAAATTATTTAGCGCCTAAGCCAGCCTGGCTGGCAAACTTCCTTTTGAGTTCAGGTTGCATTGCATCGCAAGCCTGTTCTCCTGTATCCTGCACCGCATGCAAATAAATCTGATTTCAGTAGGAAACCGTATGCCCGGCTGGGTGCAGCAGGGGTACGACGAATATGCCAAACGCTTGCCTCGCGAATGCGAGCTGGTTCTTAAGGAAGTTGCGCCGGGCAAGCGAACCAAAAACAGCGATGTCGCCAGAATTATCAAAGAGGAAGGCGAACGGATGATTACGGCGATCCCGCAAGGCGCGCATATCGTAACCTTGGATATACCCGGCAAATCATGGACAACGCCCGAACTGGCGCAAGCGATGCAGCGTTGGTTGGAAGGTGGCCAGAATGTCTCGCTGTTAATCGGCGGGCCGGAAGGTCTGGCTGATTCAGTTAAGCAGCTGGCGCGCGAATCATGGAGTTTGTCGCCGCTCACTTTCCCTCATCCTTTAGTTCGTATTGTTGTCGCCGAACAGCTTTATCGCGCCTGGAGCATCCTGCACAACCATCCCTATCACCGGCAATGACAGTGCAGATTATTCTTGCCTCCGCTTCTCCCCGTCGAAAGGAGCTGCTGGATCAGATTAAGGTAGCTTACAGGGTTCATCCGGTCGACCTTGATGAGACGCCTTTGCCCAATGAATCGCCGCTGGATTACGTGCAGCGCTTGGCTGCTGAGAAATCTGCGGCATGTGTCGCCCAGATGGGCGCCGACTTGCCGGTTTTGGCGGCAGATACCGCTGTGGTTTTGGGTGACTTGATTATGGGAAAACCTAAAGATCGGGATGATGCGCTTGCCATGTTAAGGCAATTGTCCGGTAAAATGCACCGGGTTTATAGCGCAATTTCGCTTAGGGGCAGGGAACACGGTCAAGCGGTAAGCATTACCGAAGTGACTTTTAGGCCGTTAACAGAGCGGGAAATGGAAGCCTACTGGCAAAGCGGCGAACCGGTCGATAAGGCCGGCAGTTATGCAATCCAAGGGTTAGGCGGAGTATTTGTGGCATCGATTAACGGCAGTTTCTCCGGAGTGGTGGGTTTGCCGTTGTTTGAAACTTCGAAGCTTTTATCCAGGCAAGGTATTGAGTTGTTCAAATGAGTGAAGAAATTTTAATTAACGTTACTCCGCCTGAGACGCGCGTTGCGGTTATTGAAAACGGCGTCTTGCAGGAATTGATCATTGAAAGAACCCGGCAGCGGGGTCTAGTGGGTAACATCTATAAAGGTGAAGTATGCCGGGTTCTGCCCGGCATGCAGGCGGCTTTTGTCGATATAGGCTTGCCCAGGGCGGCGTTTTTGCATCTTTCCGATTTGTGCGTCAAAGACCTGGAAAAAAAAGGCTCGGAAAATATCGAGCATTATCTGCATGAAGGCCAACATATTATCGTACAGGTGGTCAAAGACCCTTTGGGCACCAAAGGCGCACGCTTAACAACGGAAATATCGATACCGTCGCGGTTCCAGGTTTATATGCCTTATGCACAGAATTCCGGCGTGTCCCAGCGGATAGAATGCGAAACGGAGCGAGTCCGGTTAAGGGCTTGTCTCGACGCTTTCAGAGTAGAGCATAAATGCGGCGGTTTTATCGCAAGAACAGCGGCAGAATGCGTGGACGAGGCGGTATTAATTGCCGATATGACGTTTTTGTTGAAATTATGGGAATCGATAGCCGCCAAGATTGCGGGAGCCAAGCCCAAGCAGTTTATCCATAAGGATCTGCCGCTCAGTATCAGGACGTTAAGGGACTTATACCGGGAAGGCATAGAAAGAGTCAGGGTGGATTCAAGGGAAACTTATCATCGGCTGGTGGAATTTGCAGAGATTTTTGTGCCGGAAATCGTGCCGGTGATCGAGCATTACACCGGCGAGTGTCCGGTATTCGATATTTACAGCGTGGAAGATGAAATTCAAAAAGCGTTGGATCGCAAAGTCAACCTGAAATCGGGCGGGCATCTGGTGTTCGACCAGACCGAATCGATGACTACTGTCGATGTGAATACCGGCGGTTATGTCGGCGGCCGCAACCTTGAAGAAACTATATTTAAAACCAATCTCGAAGCGGCGCAGACGATTTCGAGACAGCTTAGGCTCCGAAACCTCGGCGGCATTATTATTATCGACTTTATCGATATGCAAAGTGCGGATCATAAGAAACAGGTGTTGCAGGCGTTCGAGCGGCATTTGGAAAAAGATCATGCAAAAACCAATATTACCGAGGTGTCGGTGCTGGGCTTGGTCGAAATGACCCGCAAGAGGACTCGGGAAAGCCTGGAGCATATACTTTGCGAGCCTTGCAGCGCTTGTGGCGGCCGGGGTGTTTTAAAGACCGCAGAATCGATGTGCCTGGAAATATTCCGGGAAATTATTCGCGAAGTCAGGCAGTACAAGGTTCAAAAGATTCTGGTTTTGGCATCCAATGAAGTTGTGGAAATGCTGCTTGATGAGGAAGCGGATATGCTGGCTGAATTGGAAGTTTTTTTGAGTGTGCGCATCAAATTCAGGGCAGAGGCTGAATATAACCAGGAGCAGTATGATGTGGTGCTGCTTTGAAGCACAGGGCATCAACTTAGATAAATATATCACCACGAAGACACGAACGACTGCATGGACGCAGGAGGTAGAGCCACGCAGGAGCAGTTGGCGAGAACACGAAGTGATAAAGTTGGCGAATCATCTCAAGTCATTGCTTGCGGCAAACAGTAGGAATAGATAAGTTACAAAACCTTCCCAAAGACGGCATTACTCTTTAAACCTTCGTGTCTTCGTGGTGAAAATGTCTTAGCTTTTTTATAACAGATACGAAATATTTTTATAACTTTCTGTAACTTTTAGTGATCCATCATATTAAGCGCGCAACGCGGCACCTCATTTTCTGGTCGTTAATTTCGGTAGCTATCGGCTTGACCGGCGTACGGCTGTTATTGTCCGGAATTGAACGTTATAAGGTTGATTTGGCGACCCATATCGGCTCATTGGTCGGTACGCCGGTAACCATAGGACACTTGGGCGCAAAAATGCGCGGCTTTAATCCTCAATTGGTATTAAAAGACATTACTATTTCATCCCAGGCTGTCCCTGCCTGTCCCCCTGCGGGCGCTACGCGTGTAAATCCGCTCCCAGAGGATCTGTCATCCGTCGCCTCTGCCTGCAACAACAAACCCGCTATCGAGTTTAATGAAATACGTTTGGGTATTAATGTGCTGGATATGCTGGTTAAACGGGATTTATTGTCATCGTCCTGGGTGACCTTAGTGGGCGCCAAGCTCGCTATTAAACGGCAACAGGATGGAAGCATTGTTATTGTCGGCTTAAAATCCAGTGACGGTCAGCCGCAATGGTTGTTGCAGGGCGGAAAATACGAAGTATTGCATAGCGAAATCAGCTGGCAGGATGAAACAAGCCATAGCCGGCCGCTGCAGTTCAAGGAAGTGGATTTGGCGATTCGTAATGATGGCGAGCATCACCGGCTTAATATGCTGATCAAGCTGCCGAAAAAAGTCGGCGATACGCTAAGGGTGTCGACGGATTTTGAAGGCAATGTTTTTGAGCCGTCGACCACTCACGGTAGTGTTTATATAGAAGGAAAAGGTGTTTCGCTGACTGAATTGGCGGTCGGCAGCGGTTCCGTTCAGCCAGTGACTTGCCTCAATTGCCGCTGGCTGAGCGAGGCTGAAGCCGGGCGGCGGATAAATGTTAATTCCGGCTCAGGCGATTTTAAAATCTGGGGCGATTGGAAGCAATCGCAACTGGTGTCCATGGATATAGCGGCGCATATTCAACAGATGGCGCTGGTTCGGCAGGATAAGCAGGAGTTTTTTGTTAACGATTTGAATACTCGGCTTCGTTGGAGAGCAAACGATGTCGTCAACGATGCAGTCAGTCAGTGGCAATTTGATGTCAGCGACTTTTCACTGGAAACCCTGGCGGGCCCGGAACGTCTAGCTAAAAAATGGCCGGACGCCGTGTTTAGTATTGCCGGTCAGCGCATGAATGGTAGTGTCTTATCTTCTGAGGCTGGGCTGTTTGTCAAACGGCTGGATTTACAAGAAGTATCTGAATTGGTGCGCTTTTTCGTTCCGTTGCCGGATGAACAGGCCAAACTACTGGCGCAAGCCCAGTTAAAAGGAGCGCTGGAGAATCTGTCTTTGTTTGCCGATCTTAATGCAAAATCGGTTGCGGTCAACGGCAAGTTTGCGAAAATTAGTGTGGCCTCATTGTTATCGGTTCCCGGCATAGAAAACTTGAGCGGTCAGATAAAGGGCACTGAAAAGCAGGGCACTATTACGCTTGCGACTAAAGATGCCTGGCTGATTGCGCCGGATCTGTTCCGGGAATCTTTGCCGATCCGCAGTCTTCAAGGCATGCTGGATTGGCAGAAAACGAGTGATGTTTTGTCTGTATCGAGCCAGGCGATTGAACTGGATTCTTTGAGCTTCCAAAGCAAAAGCCGGTTTCGTATCGATATTCCCGAAGCGGGTAAACCGGTTTTTATGGACCTGCAAAGCGCATTTGCCGGGGAAGACGCAAGCGAGGTCAAACATTATTTGCCGGTGGGGATTATGGACAAGGAAGTCGTTGCCTGGGTGGACCGTGCTTTTGTTAGCGGACGAATGACCAACGGCGGTTTGCTGGTTTACGGTAATTTGCACGATTTCCCGTTTACCACCGATCCTGGCGTTTTTGAGGCTGTATTTAATGGGGAGCAGTTCGATTTGTCATACGACTCGGAATGGCCCGATATAACCGGCATGAATGCCGAGGTCAGGTTCTCGCAGGGCAGCCTCAAAGTTGATGTGCTGCAAGGGAAATCCGAGAACGTCGTCATTAACAAAGCCGAAGTGACCATTCCCTCGCTGAATAAAAGCAAACAGTTGCTGATTAACGGGGAGGGCGAAGGCGGAATCGATCAGGTTTTGGCTTATATGCAAAAGACGCCGTTAAGTTCGCCGGTAGATTCGCTATTGGAGTCCATTGCTCCGCACGGAAATACTCAAGTAACACTGAATCTTAAAATTCCCCTGGTTGACGGAGCGCCAACCAAGGTCGATGGAACTGCGCAGTTGAAAGATGCCAGACTGAGCGTGAAATCTCTGGATCTGCCGGTCAGCAAAATTAACGGCGAACTCAAGTTCAATGAGCTGGGGGTTTATAGCGATACGATTCACGCTATGGCCTTGGGTCATCCTATAGAAATCAACATTGAAAGTTCGGATAGTCAAACCACAGTCAACGTGGCGGGCAATGTTGGAGTTGAGGACTTACAGAAACAATTCGACATGCCGTGGTGGACAGTCGCTCAAGGAGCGGCGGATTATCAGTTAAAGCTGGAGTTGCCGTATGGGGACGCTGCTCCTGAGTTGAAGGTGGCATCGACACTGTCCGGCGTATCGCTGGATTTACCCGAGTCATTGGCTAAAACCCGGGAACAAAGCCGGCCTTTGTCGCTGACGTTTAGCTTAAGCGACAAGCCGTTAATGCCGGTGCAGTTAAATTACGACGACAAACTGAGAGCGGCTATTCAGCTGGATACCGAAAAAAGGTCCCTTTATTCAGGCCATGTTGTGGTAGGTAACGGTGAGGCCGCTCAGATTCAGGATGCAGGAGTAAAGCTGGAGATCAATCGCGACCGTCTGGTTTTACAAGACTGGTTGGGCTTGGCAGCGGTTCAAGGCGCAGGGGACAATGTCAAGGAACTAAAGATTCATAGCAATCATGCTTTATGGAAGAAAACCGATATAGGCACGTTCGATTTATCACTGAAGCACGATAATCACTATTGGGCCGGTGCTATAGCCAGTCCGCTTGCAAAAGGAAGCGTTCGGATACCTGCTGGCTTTACAAATTCGCCTGAAGCGGATTTGCAATCGCAACGGCAATCCGGCATCACAAGCACTGACAGAATCAGCCTGGACATGGAAGTGCTGGATATTTCGGCGCTAAAGCAAGCCGCAGCAAAAGATGATGATTCTGCTTCGCAGAGCATATCTCCGGAGCTTGTGCCTTTATTGACGCTCACCAGTCAAAAAACACTGTGGCAGTCGGTTGATCTTGGCCGATTGTCGTTGAAAACCGAGCGCATACAGGGCGGCATGCGATTTGATCGGGTAGAGCTGGCCGGAGAGAACCAAAAATTGGCCTTGTCGGGCGACTGGCGAGCGAGCGGCGAACAATCGATAACGCATACCCAAGGCCATATGGAAGTGCCTCGCTTTGGGCAATTGCTGACACAGCTGGGAATTACCAAAGATATGACAGAAACCGATGCAGCCGTTGATTTCATCGTCAATTGGAATGCGGCGCCGTATCAATTTTCACTGGGGGATTTGAAAGGCCAAGTGGATGTTAAACTCAAAAACGGGCGTATTTTAAGTATAGAGCCCGGATTCGGCCGGATACTGGGCATGCTGGCGTTGGCCCAATGGATAAAGCGGGCGCAGCTTGATTTTAGCGATATTTACCAGGAAGGTTTGACGTTTAACAGCATTAAAGGGCACTTTAACTTGGAGGACGGAATTGCATCGACTCACGACTTGGTCGTCGATGCCGTTCCTGCAAAAATCGCGATTAGCGGAGATACCGATCTGGTTAGTCAAACTGTCGATCACATTGTCGATGTTACGCCTAAAAGTGCCGATGCCGTGCCTATTGCTGGTACAATTATGGGTAAGGTGGCGGCTTTGGTTGGACGGTCTTTGACCGGAAAGAATCAGGAAGGATTTTTCTTTGGTTCCCAATATCTGGTAAAAGGCGCTTGGGGAAATGCAGAAATTATACCGATGCATAAAAATGACGGATTGTTGCAGAAAACCTGGAACGGTATTACAGACTTTCCATGGCTACAACAAGAAGAACAATAAAGAGAGATAAATATGAATAGATGTGCAGCCATACAGATGGCATCAAGCCCCAGTGTTAGCGCCAATTTGCTCGAAGCCGAAAAGCTGATAGCGGAAGCGGTCAAAGCGGGAGCAAAACTGGTGGCTTTGCCGGAAAACTTTGCTCTGATGGGCGATCATGAACTGGACAAAATCAAAGCGAAAGAAGTCGACGGTTCAGGACCTATCCAGAGCTTCCTGGCGGCGGTTGCTAAAAAATATGCGGTTTGGGTGGTTGGCGGCACCATCCCTATAGCGGGTAACGACAGCAATAAAGTACGGGCGGCTTGTCTGGTTTACAATGACCAAGGCGAACGGGTTGCGCGTTATGATAAAGTGCATTTATTCGATGTCAGTGTTCCGGGCAGCAATGATGTTTACCGCGAATCCGATTCTATTGAACCGGGTACTGAACCGCTGGTGATTGACACGCCTTTTGGCAGACTGGGCGTTGCGGTTTGTTATGATCTGCGCTTTCCGGAGTTGTTCCGCAACATGGGCATGGATATATTGGTTATTCCGTCTGCATTTACCGCAGAAACCGGAGCCGCGCACTGGGAGTTACTGTTGCGCGCGCGTGCCGTGGAAAATCTGTGTTATGTGATTGCGCCTAATCAGGGCGGGTTTCATCTTAACGGGCGTAAAACTTTCGGACATAGCATGGTTATCGATCCGTGGGGCGTAGTGCTGGATTGCTATAAAACCGGCGGCGGCTTTGTTTCCGCTGAAATAGATCTGGAGCGTCTGGAAAAAGTGCGTGGCGCATTTCCAGCTCTGAACCATCGTCGTTTTTTTGTGAATAATGAGTAACATGAGTGTAATAGTTAAAAGTTTATTGCTGATCGGTTTTCTGGTTTCCTGCGGAACCACCACCGAAGAAAGTCGCTATCGTGACACTGAAGCCCTTGAACGTCCGCCAACTGTGGTCAAAAGCCCGGCCCAGGAGCAGCGCGTTGTCGACAACAGCTCGATTCCGAAGAAAAAAGACAGCACTGGCTTAGGCTCGGATGTCTACTTGAATACGCCAACGCAACTGACGATCAAGCAGCCTTTTAGCGAGACATGGAACACTTTAGGGCGCGCATTGAAACAAAGCGGCATCAAAATAACCGATCATGAGCGTGATAAGGGACTGTATTACGTTACTCAGGATACAGCGGACAGAACCAGTTTTTTTGCAAAAGCGACGGCTTTTTTAAGCGACGATCCGGCTATTTATTTGCTGACCGTCAAGGATGACGGAGAAGAAACAACAGTAACTGCGACTATGGCCAATGCAGCCGAACAAAGTAGCGCAGTAGACGGTACGCCGCAACCTTCTGCCAAAGGCGCGGAAGATATGTTACAAGTGCTGTTTAAGACGCTACGTGACAAGCTGGAAGAAGAATGACGAAGGCAAAGGCGCAACTGTTTCGCACTTGTACCTTTAGCTTTGCACTTTAAATCTTTTATTATGATTCGTTGATGGAAATATTAAACCTTGCAAGACAAGCTATTCTGATGCCGGCCGGCATACAGGATGGCGATATTGAAAAAATTATGGGCAGATTGCTTAGTTCACCGGTTGATGCGGCTGATATTTACTTTCAATCCAGCCATTTTGAATCCTGGGTCATGGAAGGCGGCATCATTAAAGAAGGCAGCCATAACATTGAGCAGGGCGCCGGAGTCCGAGCCGTGTTCGGTGAGAAAACCGGTTTTGCCTATAGCGACCGGATTGAACTGCCGGTACTGTTGGAAGCGGCTAATAATGTTAAAGCCATCGTTCGACAAGGGCACGAAGTAGAGCCTCTGCATTGCAAGGTCTCTACAAAAGCAATCGACTGGCCGAAGTATTACGCGACGCAAAATCCGTTAAAATCGCTGGCGGATCAGCAGAAAATCGATTTGTTGCACCGGGTTGAAAACGAAACGCGCAAACTGGACAGCCGGATTGAAGAAGTTATCGTCAGTTTAATCGGCGTCCATGAACATATTCTGGTAGCCAGACAAGACGGTTCTTTGGTTGCCGATGTCCGTCCTTTGGTGCGGATGAATGTAACAGTCATCGTGGAGCAGGACGGTCAGCGCGAACAAGGCACTATGGGCGGCGGCGGACGTAGCGATTACAGTTATTTTATCGATCAGGATACCGCGCTCGAATATGGCCGCGAAGCCGTAAGACAGGCATTGGTTAACCTGGAAGCCGTCGAAGCGCCTGCCGGTAACATGACTGTCGTGCTGGGCTCGGGTTGGCCGGGCATTTTACTGCATGAAGCCATCGGTCACGGTCTGGAAGGCGACTTTAACCGCAAAGGCACTTCGGCTTTCAGCGGTCGCGTCGGCGAACGTGTGGCATCCGATTTATGCACGGTAGTCGATGACGGCACCATAGCCGGACGGCGCGGCTCATTAACTATCGATGATGAAGGCACGCCGACGGAACGTACCGTATTGATCGAAAACGGCATACTCAAAGGCTACATGCAGGACAAACTTAATGCCCGGTTAATGGGTGTTAACCCTACCGGAAACGGTCGGCGCGAGTCTTACGCACATCTGCCGATTCCGCGCATGACTAACACTTATATGCTGCCGGGTCAGCACGATCCTGAAGAAATTATAAAATCGGTAAAAAAAGGCTTATATGCTAAAAACTTTGGCGGCGGGCAGGTTGACATTACCTCGGGCAAATTCGTATTTTCCGCGAGTGAAGCTTATCTGATCGAAGACGGCAAAATAACCCGTCCCGTTAAAGGCGCGACACTGATCGGCAATGGCCCGGAGGTGTTAACCAGGGTGTCTATGGTCGGTTCCGACATGAAGCTGGATAGCGGTATCGGCACCTGCGGTAAGGACGGGCAAAGCGTGCCGGTCGGCGTCGGGCAGCCTACGTTGAAGATTGATGGGTTGACGGTTGGCGGGACCAGCGTTTAAAAGATTTTAGGTTGGGTTAGTCATGTAGATGGTGCGCATTGCGCACCATCTTCCTACGCAAAATTAGAGAAAACAGTGCAAAATCACGAGCAAATTAATCATTTAAAAAGTATCGTTCAGGACATCTTGGACGAGGCTGCAAAACAAGGCGCCAGTGCCGCAGAAGCGGGCCTGAGCCAGGAAAACGGCTTGTCCGTATCGGCACGTCTGGGCGATGTGGAAACCATAGAGCATCATTGCGACCAAGGCTTGGGTGTAACTGTTTATTTCGGACAGCGTAAAGGCTCTGCCAGCACCTCCGATTTGTCGGCCGCTTCAATCAAGGAGACGGTCGGTGCGGCATGCAGTATTGCCCGCTACACCGGCGAAGATCAATATGCAGGGTTGCCGGAAAAGGAACTGTTGGCTACCGAATTCCCCGATCTTGACCTTAATCATCCGTGGAATATTAGTGTCGATGGGGCTATTGCACTGGCCATTGAATGCGAAGACGCGGCGCGATCTTATCACGAAGAAATCAGCAATTCCGAAGGCGCTTCGGTGGACACGCACCAAGGCATCCGAGTGATGGGAAATTCTCTCGGTTTTCTTCAAGGCTATGCCTCAACCCGTCATTCATTGAGCTGCTCGGTATTGGCGCAACGCGGCGACAGCATGCAGCGCGATTACTGGTATACCGTGGCAAGAAATGCGCGCGATTTGGAAGCCGCTGTTGAAGTGGGCAAAAAAGCGGCCGAACGGACACTCCGGCGATTGCAGGCTCGCAGCTTAAGCACGCGGCAGTGTCCGGTGCTGTATTGCGCGGAAGCGGCTTCCAGTTTGCTGGGTTCGTTTGTAGGCGCAATCAGCGGCGGCAATCTATACCGCAAGTCGTCGTTTTTATTGGATGCATTGAACACTCAAGTTTTCCCTGAGTTTGTCCGCATCCACGAGCAGCCATATTTAAAAGGCGCTTTAGGCAGTTCTACGTATGACGGCGAAGGCGTTGCGCCCCAAACACGCGATATAGTCAGCGAGGGTATTTTGCGCGGCTATGTGTTGAGTACTTATTCTGCCCGTAAACTGGGTATGCGCAGCACGGGCAATGCCGGAGGCGTGCATAATTTAACGATCGACCCGGGCAAACTTGATTATCAAGGCATGTTAAAAGAATTGAACACCGGCTTATTGGTTACCGAATTGATGGGGCAAGGAGTCAACATGGTGACAGGCGATTATTCGCGCGGCGCTGCCGGATTCTGGGTGGAAAACGGTGTGATCCAATATCCGGTTGAAGAAATCACTATTGCCGGCAATCTGAAAGACATGCTTAAAAACATCGTTGCCGTGGGTAATGATGTTGATTATCGAGGTAATATTCGCACCGGTTCTATACTGGTTGAGCGGATGTCGATTGCCGGGGAATAAAGCTGTTGTTATGATGCCTCGTATTGAATCATCATCTTCGGTAGTTTGACAGTAGGGGTAGAACCATGTCGGCTAATTCACCATCGACCGGAACTTGGATAAGCGAGGAAGATTATCTCGCAGGTGAATTAACCAGCGAAATCAAGCATGAATATGTTGACGGCTATGTTTATGCGATGGCGGGAGCCAGCCGGAATCATGAAAGAATTGCTGGTAATGTTTATAGAGAATTCGGGAATCATTTAAAAAACAAACCGTGCGAGCCATTCAGCTCCGACCTAAAAATCAAGACCGGAAGCCGGTTTTTCTATCCCGATGTGATGGTTGTTTGTGCTGAAAATAAGCAGCATGATTATTACACCGAGTCGCCGGTAATTATTGTCGAAGTGTTGTCGAAATCTTCACGGCGTATGGATGAAACGACCAAACGCATCGCATATCAAAGTATTCCTGGGCTCAAAGAGTTTGTTTTGATCGAACAGGATTTTGTCGATGTTGAAGTCTGCCGGAAAAGCGAAGGCTGGGTTTCCAATCATTATTTTATGGGAGACAGTGTGCGGTTTGACGCGATTGATTTGACGCTGACAGTTGAAGAAATATACGCCCGTGTCGACAATGATGAGGTTCGTTCCTACTTCCAAGAACAACAGGCGCAGCTCTAAAGGCGCTTAAACTTAAAAACCGCAGTTTATCCACGAAAAGCACGAAACAAATTAGCAGTTTGTATTGATTCAGTTATTTCCCCTTTGGGTGACGACCTACAGTTTGACATCTATTTGAAAATTTTCGTGCTTTTTGTGTTTTTCGTGGACGAAATGATTTTTCTAAGTTAAAGGCTTTGCACAATATCGGCAATCAACTGCGGCCCACGATAAATAAGACCGCTGTATATCTGCACCAGACTCGCTCCCGCTGCTAATTTTTCCTGAGCATCAGCAGCGCTTAAAATCCCGCCTGCCGCAATAATCGGAATTCTGCCGTTCAATTCCGCAGCCAATCTCCGCACGACCAAAGTAGATTTTTCCTTAACCGGCGCACCGCTTAACCCTCCGGCTTCATTAGCAAGCGGATGACCGGCAATCATATCGCGGGCAATGGTGGTGTTGGTCGCAATTACGCCGTCAATCTCAAATTCCAGCAACAGCCTGGCAATATGCGTTATTTCATCGTCGTTCAGATCGGGGGCAATTTTCAGGGCTAAAGGCACGTATTTGCCGTGCTCTTGTTGCAGTTTCAGTTGCTCTTCTTTTAAAGCGGAAATAAGACTCTTGATTTCGTCGCCCTGCTGTAACTGGCGCAAATTCTTGGTGTTTGGCGAAGATATATTAATAGTAATGTAGCTGGCGGAAGTATACGCCTTGCGCAAACCGATCAAATAATCTTCCGCCGCATTTTCAATCGGCGTGTCGAAGTTCTTGCCGATATTGATGCCTAAAATGCCGGAGTAACGGCTTTGTTTTACTTGGGCCAACAGCTGATCTATGCCCAAATTGTTAAAGCCCATGCGATTGATGATCGCCTGATGTTCAGGCAGCCTGAACAAGCGCGGTTTAGGATTGCCGGGCTGCGGGCGCGGCGTCACCGTGCCTATTTCTACAAAGCCGAAACCCAATGCGGCCAGTGCATTAATATAATCCCCGTTTTTATCCAAACCGGCGGCAAGGCCGACCGGGTTTTTAAAGTCAAGTCCCATGACGTTGATAGGCTTGTCGTCACTTTCCGGGTAGATGAGTTTTGATAAGCCCGAAATATAGGCCGCGTTCAGCAGTTTAAGCGTCACTTCATGAGCGGTTTCCGGATCCAGGGAAAATAACAAGGGGCGTAGTAATGGATATAGATTCATAGGGCGACCGTGTTGTTGGGCAAGGTTGATTGTTACGAGGGCGATTAACTACTGGAGTGCAAGCTACGCTTGCCAGCGCAGGCGTAGCCTGCACTCCCTTCGTTGTAATGTGTTGTCTTCAAAACTTAACGATGACATAGATTTAACATTAATGTTCGCTGTTTAATTGATAAGGCTCCGGCGCTACCTGCGTTGTACGCTGCAAAACCAGGTCGGCCATCAGCTGTGCCGATGCTGGCCCCATTGCCAGACCGTTTCTAAAATGCCCGGCATTAATCCATAAGTTGCCGATTTCGGGATGTTTGTCGATATAAGGTATGCCGTGCTCGGTACCCGGCCTTAACCCAGCCCAATGTTTAACGACGGGAAAATTTCTAAGCGACGGCAACAAATCTAATGCAAAAGTTTGTAGCCGGTCTCGGGCTTCTGTCGTGGTTGTTTTGTTGAAATCATCTTGTTCTACCGTGCTGCCCGCCAGTATTTTACCGTCGAGCCTCGGAATCAGGTATTGATCGCCATCCAGCACCATGTAGCTCAATGTTTCCGGCTGGGCGTCAAACAACAGCATTTGTCCCTTAACGGGAGCAATTTTTGGCGCATCGCCGGCGGACGACAAAAACTGCCGAAACAATTGCCCCGTCCAGGCTCCGGCAGCAATAATCAATTGGTTGACGGCGAACTGGCCGGATGAGGTATCGATAGAGGTAATGCGGTTTTTAGTGACGTTAATGGCTTGTAACTCGCAATGTTCTATGAGCGTAACGCCTTTATTGATCATGTCTTGTTTCAATGACTTGGCCAGCCGTGGATTACGCGCTTGGGCAATCTCCGGTAGCCAAAGCGGCTGGTCCGGGACTGTATTAAGCATGTTAAAAAAATCCACACCGGCAGGCCGATAGACAATATTGTTAGCGTTGCACCAGTCAACAGCCGCAGTAATATCGGGATTTTTAACGATCAGCAAGCCGCAGGGATTCCATTCCGGGTTTATCTGCGTTTCGGCAGTTAGTTGCGAGGCCAAAGTCGGGTACAGCTTCAGGCTTTGTATCACCAGACGGGTAATCGCATCCGGTTGCCGCCACGGATAGAGAGGCAGCAAAATGCCGCCGCCCGCCCAAGATGATTCCCGGCCCAGTTCATTTTTTTCAATAATCGTAACGGTAGCGCCGGCTTTGATAAACTCGCGGGCAGTCAGCAAACCGATTACGCCGCCGCCAATGATGGTAATGTCCGAGGTTGTGGTCATGTATGTAAAGATCAGGGCTAATAAATAATCAATGATTGATTATAACAAACCCCGACTATAACCAGTTCTCTATTAGCAAATCGGTCGCTCGCTCAAAATTCACATCATTAATAACTGATGTTACGCACGCATCTAATAAATAAAGCGTAGTCCACGAAAGACACGAAAAGCACGAAAAAAGTGGGTATACAGAGGAGAAGAAGGACGCAAAAAGCAAAAAGCAAAAAGCAAAGCGCATCCCTCCTACCTGTCATGAACGTTGTCAAAAGGAATGTGGCAGAATGCTTGGCATTACATAGTTAACCGAGAAATATGCTGCTCTATGTTTTTTCGTGTCTTTCGTGTCTTTCGTGTTTTTCGTGGACAATGCGTAACATCAGTTAATAATTGCCTACATAATCCATTTTACCTATCTCCACGCCATTATGCCGCAGTATGGCGTAAGTGGTGGTGAGGTGAAAATGGAAATTGGGCAGCACAAAATCAAACAAGTACGCCTGACCTAAAAAACTGAGTTCTCTGCTGCCGAATTTCAGGGTAATTTGGCGATCTTCACTGCCATCGATTTGCGGCGCGCTTACGCTTTCTAAAAATGCTTTGGTCTTGGCGATACGCGCTTGCAAATCAGCAAAACTGGTTTCGTTATCTTCATAACGGGGTACTTCGATGCCTGCCAAGCGGGCAGCGCAACCTTTGACCATATCGGTTGCAATTTGCACTTGTCGGCTAAGCGGAAACATATCGGGCGCTAAACGAGCGTTGATAAAAACGGCGGGATCGATTTTCTTCGCTTCGGCATGGGCGGCAGCTTTGTCGAGTATTGCGGATAAATTCCCTAACATACGCAAAAAACCAGGGATAGATGCTTGGTACATGGTCAGTGACATAAAAGTTGCTCCAATGGATGGTGGGTGGGGATTGCAGTAAATATTATACGAATTTCATTATCTATTATTTTATAAGCTGAAGAATCTCCAGCGCATTTCCGTCCGGGTCACGACAAAACAACGCGTTTCGTCCTGACCGGCTTAATGTATAGGCAATTCTGCTTTTATCAAGTATGTCCTGAACCGGCGACAGCTCCGGCACACTTAAGGCAATATGCCGATCATGCCCGCTATGTTCCGGGCGGCCGGTTATTGGATCGTGGTTTTCCAGTTTCAGTAAATGAATCTGTTGCTCGCCCAACTGCAACCAGATGCCTGGAAAGCCCAGGTCGGCTATGTCGGTCTGTTGCAAACCGAGAATATCGCAGTAAAACCTCAACGATACGGCAGTATCGGCAACAATCAGGCTAGCATGATGCAAGGTGAAATTAAACTTTGACATTATTTGACTGGCCTTCGGATTGAGCGTAATTATTTGGTTCATCAGGCCGAATGCACAATACAAGCCCGGTACTCAGAGCAGCAAGCGCACCGGCCGCAGTAAAAGTAATGGCATAGTCGCCTGCCAAGCTATGGAGAAAACTGGCACCGTACGCAGCAATTGCCGCCCCTAGCTGATGGGCAAAGAATATCCAGCCGAAAACCACGCCGACATTCTGCTTGCCGAACATGTTGGCTGCGAGTGTTGATGTGGCGGGTACGGTGGATAGCCAGTTAAATCCGTAGAACACGGAAAAAATCATCAAGCTATCCTTGCTGCTGATATAAGGTAAAAGGAATAGCGAAGCTCCGCGCAGCCAATAGTAGACAGCCAGCGGTCGAAGTGCGCCAAATCGGTCGCAAATCCAGCCCGAAGCAACAGTGCCGATAATATCGGCTGCCCCCATTACCCCTAACGAGAGCGCCATGGTCTTTTCTGAAAAACCATGTTCAAGCCCATGCGGAATCAGGTGAGTCTGAATTAATCCCGAAGTGGTCAAGCCACAGATGCCGAAACTCAATGCCAGCAGCCAGAACCCTGCACTATGCAATGGGATTTGCATAGGATGTGAGCTAGGACGTATCGGCAATGTAAGCAAGTCCGTTTCGCCATAGGCTTTTAACCGTTTTTGTATAGGATTATCGACCAACAGGAGCAGAATCAGCGGAAGTGCAACGCAGCCAATCACGACCGCAGCAAACAAGGTAGCGGCACGCCAGCCAAAATCAGTATTGAGGTACATGATAAGCTGGGTAAAGATCAATTGCCCTGCCGACATTGCGGCTCCCAGAATGCCTAATGCCAAACCACGGCGTTGCAAAAACCAGCGATTGACGATGCTGGAAGCCAATACCATCGAGGTGCCGGCTGAACCGAAGCCGACGACGCATCCCCAAAGCAAATAGAAATGCCAAGCCTGAGTCATCCACAAAGTGCCTGCTACGCCTAATGAAATTAAGCTCATGGCTGCAATGGCTATGATTCGCGGGCCGAAACGATCCGTCAGACGCCCTAAAAAAGGGCCTGCCAACCCGAACAACAGCATGTTGATCGAGATGGCTAGAGTGATTTGTTCGCGGCCCCAGCCGAATTCCTGCTCCAATGGCTGAATAATAATCCCCGATACGGAGCGAACTGAAGCTGTGCTTATCAAACCAACAAAAGTGACTCCCAGCACAACCCAGGCATAGTGGATTCGGCGGCTTTTCTTGTGAATCAAGGTGCTTCCTCGATCTGATCCAGCAATTCGGTCATACGCTTGAGCGCCTGGAGCAAAATTCCGCCTACAGCCAAAGAAAACCAGACACCTATGACAAATCCCCAGTGAATCGGCGCCGCAAAAAACTCTTCGCGAAACCAGAAGGTATGTCCCCATTCGTTAAAGCCGACGCTGACCAGGATCATGAACGGGCCGAACACAGCCAACGTTAAAGGCAGGGAGATTTCTTTGGAATACAATGGCAAACGGGTTCGCGCATATAGCCAGGCTGAGCCGCCCAACAGGATGTACATCGGAAAGCAAAAGTAGAAAACCACAATATGATTGGCTGTGAACGGCGTATCGCGGATTACCACCTGATGCCATGAGTTGTCTTGCTCGGCAAAATAACTGCCTGCCCAGTATACGGCAAAGGTGTAAATACTGATCCACATGGTCAATGTGAAATATCGGCGCAATTCTTCTTTTGGACTGATCGCGTCGAGCTCGCGGTCGCGCGTAGTCCATAAATAGGTCCACAATCCGCCCATAAACGTCAGCAAAGCAATCACTTCGCCGTAAAACAGCCGCATCCAGTAAATGGCATATTCGGGCAAGGTGGAATCCAAGCCGGTAGCCACCGCGTTGGCGCCTTGATACATGCGCAAACCTATGTATATGGCAATCAGCAGCGCAAAGCCGCCGATATAGCTGTGTAAATCCTTCAAATACCACGGCAGACGCGGCATTTCGCTGGAGATTTGAGATTCCGGTTTGGATATGATTGTACTCATGGGTAGACCTCATCGGTTTTAAATAATTGGGTGAAATTTCAATTGAAACGGGGGAGTACTGCTGCCGAGATACTGGCAATTAACCGAGACCCGTCTTCGCCATAGAAAAACAGTAATCCGCCTAACCGGCTGTCGGAGTCGTTAATCAAGCCATCCAATTTCTCGTTTTTCCAGTTAGCGTCGGTTGCGTCGAATGTTAATGTTCTAGTTTCGCCGGGTGCTATAGGTGTTTTGTCGGACACATGCAAACTATCATTAATAGTCAGAGGGTCTGCTGCTTTCGGCATCGGCATTTCAATATCGGAGTTAAGAAACCTCAGGCCAGCCGTACTGAATTCGCCGATGCGTATTGGTGAAAGCGAGTTATTGCGAATTTCCGCAGTCAGAATCATTGAGCGGGCTGATACGCGGTATTCCGCTTTCGATACTTTAACCTTAACCAGTGTGTTGACTTCCTGAGCCAGCGGTTCAATACGGTCGAGTGCCGTTTGCAACGGAATGCTATTGGGATGGCGGGATTGGGTAATGGCACTGGCGCTCAACACGATAACCGGTACAGCAACCAGAATAACTTTTGCCAATGTCCGGTCTTGATTTGTTACCAAAATATCTTCCCGACCGGCCGCCATCAGTTTGTATCGCGGCAGGAACAACGGGTGGCGCACCCACCACAGCAGCCAGCCGAGTCCAATTGCAAACCACAGTCCATGCCAAATTGCGCCGTTAACCAGGCCATAACTTTCCATATCGATCACGTCTCCATTCAAAGTAGTTATGCGGTTGGTAAAGTCAGCTGCATTGCCGCCGATATTGATCCATTGCCCAGGCCCCATAACAGGCCCGGCATCCTTGAGATTAAAAAACGGGTGGATATGAAAACGCCCAGGAAATCTGGCTTTCAATACGACTTTGAAGTCATAATCGGCACCCGGCTGTAACGCGACCGAATTGACCCAGGGTTGGCCGTTCAGATAGCGCTCGGTGCGAATCATGACCGGGCCGGGCACCGAAATGTTGAGAAAGCTCGCATCCGGTTTGGGAACGCTGACAGGCCAGTCCTCGGCAACATGAAACTTGCCGGTAACAACCACTTCATCGTTGACGCTGACATTCGGCTCCGACCATTGCACGTCGAACCACTGAATGGTACGGGTGCGGATAAACGGTTCCAGGGCTTTTTCACCATGAGCGTACGCCACAGGCAGATTTGTCAAAAGTCCGGTCCAAAACAAGAGCCAAATTAACAAACGGCGTGTCTGATTTTTTAACATCGGTATGCTCCTCTTTAAATGTTTTTCAGATAGCGGACGGTGGCGAGCCAGCGGCCAATATTCCACCAAAGCGAGTACATCAATGTACACAGCATTGCCGAAAAAAAGGCTGATAATGGCGTAGCGACCTGACCGTAGGTTCTGAGTGTGCCGCGTTCGATAATGCGCAGGTATTCGGGCATTCCGGCGCGGATATATTGGAAACCGAACAAATCGGCGACGGTTAGCTGCGAACCGCCCATTTCAATCGTTTCGTGGAACATGCCGAAAATAGGCCAGTTACTTGGGTAAAACAGCAATGCAAAAGCAGATCCGCCTAAAATGGCGGTATAGGTAACGCTGTTGGTCAGCATCAGGATAACGTCCAAAACTAAGGCGCTGGGCAGCATGGTTGAAGGCAAAACCATGTTGACCGGAAAAAAATTCCAGTAATGGTAAGCAAAAATTCGCGTGATCCAGGTGCCGATCAGCAAACAGGAAATGCACAATGTCGCACCCAACGGCAGGCGAAAGTGTTGCCAGAGCAGCGACTGTACAGCTGCAGGAAAGGTAATCATCATCAGCGGCGTTACTAATGGCCACCATTGCCGGTCTTTCCAGTCCTGCCAGAAATCCCAGTCGCCTACTGTCAAGGCAACATGCAAATGGAATGCGCCGATAAAAAGGAAAAAAGCCAATACCAGAATCAGGTAGTCGAACGTTCTTGATAGCCGCGCTTTTTCCCCGCTATAGGGTTGTATGTTTATATCGGATAGGTTTGATGCCATGATAAATTTTCTCCTGACTATATCGGATAGGTTCCGATGCTTGGATTATTGGGGGCCGTGATGCAGAGCAGGAAGAAAAGTTTGAGGAGGGGAATGGCGCTCTGCAACCCGGCAACGACAATCTACGCGGCTATCCCGGACAGGTAAAATGATGTATTTTCATGGGCATATTAAAAAAATCACTACCGCGCACAGTGCGCTTCAATTTAAAGTGTCGGCATCGTCGATTAACAAACAATGGAACCGGGGGATTCCGAAATGGCAGAGTTAAGAAACTTCGATCTGAATCTGTTGGTGGCTTTTGATCTACTGATGAAAGAGCTTAACGTCTCACGGGCTGCGGAAAAAATGTTTATCAGCCAGTCGGCAATGAGCCATATTTTGCAGAGATTGCGACAGCAATTGGACGATCCGTTGCTGGTTAAGACACCCGCCGGAATGAAGCCGACAGAGCGGGCACTGTCTCTGGTAAAGCCGGTTGCTATGGTGTTGCGCGAGGTTGAAGTATTGATCCGTTCGCCCGAGCGATTTGATCCTGCGAGTAGTCAGCGTCGTTTTGTGATTGCCGCCACCGACTACATTGAAGTTTTGGTCATCCCCAAACTGGTTCAGCGCATCAGCAGCCAAGCACCGGGTATCGACATTCAATTCAAGCGAACCAGTACGCTATTTCCGGCTGCTCCTTTAGAACAGGGCGAAACGGACGTGCTGTTGGGGTTTGAAGTCATGCTTAATCCTCCCAAGCACTTTAATTGCGAGAAATTGTTCGATGATTGTTTTGTCTGTGTGTCGCGCATCGGACACCCTGAAGTAACGCAATCCCTGTCGCTGGAAGAATACATTGCCTTGCCGCATATTCTGGTTTCACGAGTTGGCTCTAATTCCGGGCAGGTCGACGCTTGGCTTGCTGAACACGGACGGGAAAGACGGGTCGCCTTGACTGTTTCGCACTTTCTTTCTGCACCGCTGATTGTCGCCAACACCGATATGGTTCTCGCTTTTCCCAAGCGCACGGCTGAACTATTTGCTCAAATGATCCCACTGCAAATAGTGCCGTTGCCTATCGACCTTCCTCATTACGATTCGGTGATGGTATGGCATCCGCTCCGGGACAAAGAGCCCGCTCATTGCTGGTTAAGAGAACAGATACGTGCTGTATGTAGAGAATTGGGGGTGTAAACGGTTGTATTTATATTGAAGCCAGTTCCGGGAAAAACTTCGACTGCATTCGGTTGCAGTAATCAACAATGTTCTTTTTGCTTAGGGCATAGTCTTTGACAGGCGATTCTATTGGACAGCCAATGATGTTGATCAGCATGCCATAGGCTGAGGCATCGAGAGTGGTCGGCTCGTTGCCCATGAAATAAGGTTTGCCGCCTAGAAACAGGCTGATCGCTTCAATATCTTCGTTGCCGAGCTTGAAAACTTCATCCGGTGTAAGCCGCGCCAAGCCTTGCCCGCGGATTTGAGCTTTAATGCGATAACGGTAAGCGCTTGCAACCAATTCGGACAACAGCGAAGGCAAGCCGGCGAAAATCGCCTGTTTGTTGGCTTGCCAATTGGTTTTTGTATAGTTCCAGCGTGTATACATGATTACCCAGTACAGATGTTCTTCGAGCAGTCGTTGCCAAGCTTTGGTGGCGGCATGCTGTTCGGCGGACAAATGTCGGTCGAGAATATCGTCGTAGCTGGATTTTAAATGGTTGATGATCATGCGCGAATCGGAGATTTGAATGCCGTTATCATTGATATACGGCAGCTTGCGACGAGGTGCAAACAGCGGCAAGGTTTCAATCGTCTTGTAAGTTAACCCGGTCATGCGCAGATAGGTTTCCAGCTTGACGCAAAACTGGCCGGGATTGGGAATGTCCCAACATCTGGGGAGTTGGTATAAAGTGATCATGTTGACGTTTTTGATGAATATGATGAGACCGATAGTCGCTTGGTCTCATCGGGCAAACTCGACAGACAATTCTAATTGGAATAATTGAATATGTCTGTGCGAGCCTCTCGATCAAAAACGATTATAAATGTATTTTTTCGTAATTGGGTTAGTTTGGACGGCAACGTCAAACTATTGGTATCGGTGGTTTACAGACTATCGTCCAGCCATCCCGGCAGCAAGTGCATCGACCTGAATCAAAAAATAAGGCGGTTTAGAAATAGATTCGCCGCCGTTCAAAACCGCAGATTGGTGAAGCCGGTTAACGACTGCGTACAGTTTGCCTTCTGGTCCAAAACTGAACGAGTCTACCCAGGCAAGATCGGCGCTTTGGGCTAGTCTCATATAATTTCTGTCGGGCGTAATGACGCCAATCGCGTTTTCCGCCAGTTCGCCCAAATAGATATTGTTGTTCTTATCGATGCTGATGCCGTCGGAAATAGGTTTGGCGCTATAACGTTCCACGCGTTTAGCCAAAGATTTGCTATCCAGCTGTTCATTGGCCAAATCGGTGGCCTTAATTCGATAGAGGTTTAGCCCGTGCATAGGAGCAAAATACACCCATTCGTTTTGTAGATCTTCGGTGATTGGATTAACGCCGATATGAGGCCGGAAAAAATTGCCGGAAGCATCCTTAATCTGAACAGGGCGGTTATTAATAATAAGGTCCAGGTTTTCAGGAGTAACGCTTGAATGACCCTCCAAAATCCGTCTGGCGTTTCCTGTTTCCAGATTGACAATAATAAGGGCCGCATTGCTGCCGCCCGCCGGGTCGCTGATGAATATGCGGTTATTCTTGAGGTCTACTGCAAAATCGTTGACGAATGTGTCTTTTGGCGTCACAGGCGACGGCAGATTGATGACGCGATGCAATTGGTCTGTTTTGCAATTCCAGCCTATGAGCTTGGGTGTCACTCCGCTACGCATGCCGTTGTCCAGCATCCAGACAATGCCGTTGGTATCGGTTCTTATGCCGAGAACCGAATCCAGTTTCAATCCGGAATTGCTCGTCCTGTCATTCAGGTCTTTATTGGGAAAGGGAATAATGTCGCCATTTTCTTTAAGTTCGACAACCGAATATTGCGGTTGATAGAACTGATGTTGGCTCATGATGATCCGGCCGGTATCTGTAACTGTCACATTTCCCGGCCCCTGAGCCATTTTAGCCAAAATATTGAAACCGGATGCGGATTCTGCGGAAACATTGGTTGCGAGCATTAATAGCAAAACAAAGAGATTATTTTTTTTCATAGTGAACCCCAAAAAAATGCGGTTAAAGTAAGGAGGTTCACATTAACGTTTTGGAATAGATTCTGTTAAATGTCTTTTTTTCATGACTCCATGTTTTTTATAAATAGTTAAATTTTGGATAAGTATTTTAGGTATTTTATTGTTTTAAAAATTAACCTAATTAAAGATACACAATCCAATAAATATCGGTTTCATTTTATCGCGAAGAGCACGGAGAATAGTAACTGTGGTTTAAATGGATAAGTCGAATAATTTGTTGTTTTTTGCATACAAGCGGACGCTTGAAATTAAAATTATCTTTTACTTATTGATAAATAAGGAATAATTAATATTAAAAAAATGGCGTTTAAACTTGTAGGGAAATGGTTTAACTGCTACTATTGATACCGGAAGATGAGCTTTGTTGTATTAAAGCAAATTTTTATAAAATAACAACCTCATGAGGGGGATAATAAATGATCAATAAAACTAAACTAGCGCTGGGTATTGCGGCAGCAACATTGACAATGACCGGTGCATTGATTTCTCCACAAGCTATGGCGCACTCAAAAGCAGAGCGTGTTGCAGAGGCGGCAAGCAACAAAGCAAACGCTTTGGAAGCTCAACTCCAAGCTATGCAAGCTGAGTTAGCCAGCTTAAAAGCACAAGCGAACCGTCCTGCTTCTAGTGCCGAAGCTGGTAAAATTCAGGAACTGGATCAGTGGATGGCTTCGGTTAAGTCCGCGCCAAAAGCAAGCAAAAGAGAAGAAGACCACATGTTGTTCTTCCGTGGCGGTTACGGTCATACTAATGCTCAAAGAGGCGGTACGTTGGATCCAACATCATTTGGAGCTCTTAGCAACCAAAATGGTTTGGTAAATGGCCCGATAAGTGATAAAGATTCATGGTATTTCGGTGCCGGTTTTGACTTCAGTTTGGACCAAAATCTTTTCGGTCTAATGGATAACACTGAAGTAATAGGCGAATTGATGTTTGATTATAAACAGCTTGGCGAAAGAAAGCAGAATGGTCTAAATGCCGCTGCAACAACAGCTGAAGGACTACCTATTCCTGCAAATACCCAAACTGCAACTGTCAACCAGTTGACTTTAGCGGCTTCTCCAAAAATAAAATTCATGAAAGGCAACAAGTTTAGACCTTGGTTGATTCCTGTAGGTTTTGAAATTAACGTTATCAGCCCTCCATCTAATGCTATTACTGTATTGAATCCAGGTATGCAGTTTGGCGTGGGTGCCGACTACAAAATCTGGAAAGATCTCTATGTTGGTGCTGATGCGCGTTATCACCAATCTTTGGGTAATATGGACGGCGTTAGAACCGATGGCGTTACCGCTGGCGGTTACCTCGGTATTGGTTTCTAAGCTAAACGCTTAAAAATAAATCCGATAAAGGGAGGGTTTTAAACCCCTCCCTTTTTTTGTGCTTGAAGAATTAAAAAGAGAGATTGATTGCGCATTGATACAATGCCTTTATCTTTACATTTTGTATTGCAAAGCCTTATTATGGGTCTTAATTTGGTACCATAAAAAGACAGAGAGTATGATTATGAGCATTTTGCATGATATTCGACCAGTGAGCTATTTAAAATCCAGGTCTGCTGATATTTTAAAGCAGGTTAATGAGACGCATAGGCCCATTATTATTACGCAGAATGGAGAGCCCAAAGCGGTGTTGCAAGACCCTGAAAGTTACGAAAATATGAGAAACACTATCGGTTTGCTTAAACTCCTTTCACTGGCAGAAGATGATATAAGGCAAGGCAAGACGGTCGCACAAAATCAGGTTTTTCAAAATATAGAGAAACTTCTGGATTTAAAGTGAGCGTTGATTATCAGGTTAGATGGGCTAAGACGGCGGAAAGGGATTTGGTTGAAATTATTGAATATATCATGCAAAGCAGCCCTGCTACAGCAAACAAAATATTTAAAAAAATTAAAATAAAAACAGAAGATCTGATTTTATTGCCTGATAGAGGTCGGATTGTTCCTGAGTTATTTAGTCAAGGCATTTCTTTATATAGGGAAATAATTATTCCGCCCTGGAGGGTTATCTATCGAATAGTTGAGGAAACAGTTTTTATTTTAGCCGTTATAGATTCTCGTCGTAATGTAGAAGATGTTTTATTAGAGCATTTAATTCGAATAAACAATGAAAACTCTTTATCCTGAAATATTGCCCTACCACAGCTTTTTCCTGGAAACCGGCAGCAAGCATGCTGTGTATGTAGAGCAAAGCGGCAATCCTGACGGCATTCCTGTTATTTTTCTTCACGGTGGACCATGCTCCGGCACCAAGCCCGATCATCGGCGTTTTTTCAATCCCGAGCTTTACCGCATTATTTTGTTTGATCAGCGGGGCTGCGGCCTGTCGTTGCCTTTCGGCGAATTGGAAAACAATACTACCCAGGATTTAATCGATGATATGGAGCGTATCCGTAATTATCTGACTATTGATCAATGGTTGGTATTTGGCGGTTCCTGGGGAGGGGCGTTGGCTTTGTTGTATGCTCAGCAGTATAAAAATAAAGTAACAGGCTTGATTCTTCGCGCGGTATTTTTGGCGCGGCAGCAGGATTTGGACTGGTTTGCCAAAGATGGTGCAGGCAGGATTTACCCTGAGCAATGGCATCGACTGGTTGAAAGCATCCCTGAACATGGGCGGGGCAATCTGTTGCAAGGACTATACGATGTATTGTGGGGTGAAGACGAGGTGGCGCAAAGGCGGGCCGCCAAGGAATGGATGGCCTGGGGCGGACAGGCATCATTAGGCAATGATTACCAGCCGAGGCCGAAAGGCGAACATGCGACGGAGAAAATGGTTAAACAGGTGCGCATGGAGCTGCATTATGCCAAGCATCATTATTTTATTGAGGAAAATCAGATCATGGAGAACTGTGGCGGTTTGGATAAAATTCCAACGGTTATCATTCATGGGCGGCATGATTTTGTTTGCCCGATGGAAGCCGGTTACAGCCTGCATAAAGTATTGCCTAATGCCGAATATGTCGTGTTGCCCAATGCCGGACATGTTGCTCAAGGTAAGGAAATGGTTCATGCGCTGGTCGCTGCAGCCGACCGGTTTGCGGAACAGCGGCAATTATAATCAGAAATTTACATTCAACTGCCCCATGCGCATCAACTTAAGCAGAAAATCCGTATAATAGACAAAGTTTAATTCACCACGAAAACACGAACGACTGCAGGGACAGGAAATGATCCAGTCATTTCCCTGCATTGACCTTCAGGGATGGAGGAAATGCCGCAAGATTGCATGGAGCAATCGCGGCCCCCACATCCCTGTGGGTCATGCAGGAGGTACGGCCCCAAGGACGGGGGAGGTAGAATTGCGTCGGGAACAGCAATCGAGAGCACCAAAAGTAGGCGCTCTAGGCGACGCAGGAGCAGTTGCCGAGGACACGAAGTTTTGGTTTCTCACTTAAGGCAGAGCAAGTGGCAAGACTTAGCTGTTCTCTCTTCGGCAAGCTAACCACGAACGACTTAACCTTAAATCGTCCCATGTTGAGTGTTGGCAGTCGAAGTTTTTATCCCGGCTTTCCTTTGTGAACTTCGTGTCTTCGTGGTGAATTAATTAATTTGCTAAGGTGTTGATGCGTATAACAAGCGCGTTATTTGAGAGACTGAGTACATTTTTATACAGATAAATGAAATTACATGATCAAAAGCTCCGTAAATTGGGCTTAGCTGTTATCCAGGTGGAAATGCAGGCGATTGCCGCCTTAGCCGATCAGATTAACGATGATTTTGTGCTCGCCTGCAAGTTAATGTTCAACTGCAAAGGTCGCGTTGTGGTTACCGGTATGGGTAAATCAGGGCATATTGCCGGCAAAATTGCTGCGACTTTGGCCAGTACCGGAACGCCTGCTTTTTTTGTGCATTCCGGTGAAGCCAGTCATGGCGATTTGGGTATGATTACCCGGCAGGATGTGGTGCTGGCCCTATCAAATTCCGGGGAAACCGAGGAAGTTTTAACGATATTGCCGATTATTAAACGGCTGGGCGTACCGTTAATAGCCATGACAGGAAATCCTGCTTCAACATTGGCCAAGTTTGCCACCACCCATATCAACGTGGCTGTTGAGCAAGAAGCTTGCCCGCTGGGTCTTGCGCCTACCTCCAGCACCACCGCGGCATTAGTGATGGGCGATGCGCTGGCGGTTTCTTTGCTCGAAGCGCGGGGCTTTACTCGCGATGATTTTGCCTTGTCTCATCCCGGAGGCAGTTTAGGCAGGCGACTATTACTGATGGTGGGTGATATTATGCATGCCGACGAAAAAGTGCCTTCAGTATCGGAGTCTGCGCTTATTAGTCATGCCTTGTTGGAAATGACTGAAAAGAAATTGGGCATGACAGCGATTGTTGATGAGGATAATCGCGTCACCGGTATTTTTACCGATGGCGATTTGCGGCGGATGCTAAGCAGAAACCTTGATGTACACAAGACCTCCATTACTGAAGTCATGACCCCTAATTGTGCGGTTATTTCGGCGGATATTTTAGCGGCTGAAGCTATGCAAATTATGGAACGGAAAAAGATTAATGCGTTAATTGTTGTTGATGAGCAGCAAAGAGCAATAGGCGCTTTAAATATGCATGATCTGATTCGCGCAGGGATCGTATGATGACCGACATGGAACATGGCTTAGTCATTTTGGAAAAAGCCAAAAAACTTAAATTACTGATTTTGGATGTGGATGGGGTGTTGACGGACGGTCGCTTGTTTTTCGATAGTGAAGGCAACGAATACAAGTCGTTTCACGCGAGAGACGGTCACGGCATCAAGTTGCTGCGGCAGACCGGTGTTGAGGTTGCGGTTATTTCAGGACGTAAATCAAGCTCGGTTGCGCTACGTATGAAAAATCTGGGTATTGAACATGTGTATCAAGGCCATGAAAATAAAGTCGCTGCGTTTAACGAGATTATTGAGCTGATGGGCATAACCCATGAACAGGCGGCGCATGTCGGCGATGATTTGTTGGATTTGCCTATAATGATTAGAGTAGGCTTGGCAATTGCGGTTAATGATGCCAACTTTGCCGTTAAACAACGTGCCGATTGGTGTACGACATTGCCTGGAGGGCAGGGCGCGGTTAGGGAAGTCTGTGATTTTATTATGCAGGCACAAGGGCGTTTTGATGAAGTTTTAAATACTTACCTGACTTGCTAGTACGAAGTAAAATGACCAGGTTAAATGGCAACTATAATTATCTGTACCTGATTATTATTGCGGTAATGAGCTGGTGGCTGGTTAAATTGACCGGTTCGGATGAGCTTAGTCGCATAGCGATTCCCCCGCATAGTCCTGACTATTTCAGCAGGGGCTATACGAAATGGGAAATGAGCGAGCTTGGCAGTCCAAAGAGTAAATTAATTGCTGATCAAATGACTCATTACAGCGATGATCGCACCACGCATATGGTAAATCCGATAATGTTTTTTTATAACGAGAAAACACCGCCGTGGGTAGTTCAATCAGAAATCGGTATTTTGTCTGCCGATGGCAATGATTTGTTGTTAGATGGTAAGGTTTATGTCGACAGGGCTGCGGCCGAGGGTGTCAGGGAGCTTAAAATTTATACTACCAATTTAAGAGTAAAACCGGCGACCAGTTATGCAGAAACGGATGCATGGGCAGAACTTATCAGTTTGCCGAACTGGACTACAGGGATTGGTATGAAACTGGTTTTTGCAGAGCCGATTCACCTGGAATTGCTCTCTAATGTAAAGGGTAACTATGAAACAAAATAAAAAATCTCGCGGCGGTGTGCTAAGTGGGAGTGTCTGGTATTTATTGTTATTGGTTTTTTTTAGTGCGGGTGTTTACGCTTTGGAAAGCGACGGCGACCAACCGATAACCATCGATTCCGATACGGCGACTTATGATGATGTAAAAGCCATCAGTACCTATACGGGCAATGTGATCTCAATTCAGGGCAGTATTCGGGTAAACTCTGACAAGTTGGTGGTTTACTTTATAAATGGCGAAGCTGATAAAATGGTATTTACCGGTAATAAGGCAAAATTTAAGCAAACTCCTCACGAGGGCGACCAAGATATAACAGGTGAAGCATTAACAGGCGAGTATTATCCTAAAAAGAATTTGCTGATTCTGATTGATAAAGCCACCGTCTGGCAAGGCAGCGGGGCTTATACCAGTGACTTTATTGAATACGATCTCAAAACCTCGCTGGTTAAAGCGGGAGAAAAAGAATCGGCTACCAAACGCGTTCATGTCGTATTGCAACCTAAAGGAAAGGAGCAACCGACCGCGAAGGGCAACGGCCAATGAAAGAATGTAGAGTACAAGATATAAAACGATTTTCACTGTTGACCTTTTAAACATGACCAGACTAGCCGCAAAACAGCTGATTAAAAACTACAATAAACGCAATGTGGTTAACGGTGTTTCATTGCATGTTGATACCGGTGAAGTCGTTGGTTTACTGGGACCCAACGGTGCTGGGAAAACTACCAGTTTTTATATGATGGTAGGCCTGATTAAGGCAGATGAAGGCGAAATTACACTCGATTCCCAAGCCATCACCCATCATCCGATGCATTTGAGGGCGCAGTTAGGAATAGGTTATTTGCCTCAGGAACCCTCCGTTTTTCGAAAACTGAGTGTGGCGGATAACTTACGCGCAGTCTTGCAAATTCGTTCGGATTTATCTGAAGGACAGGCTGAGCTGGTGATCGAGGAACTGTTGCAGGAGTTTCATATCCTTCATCTGCGCGACCAAATTGCCTTGGGGCTGTCGGGCGGCGAGCGGCGACGTGTCGAAATTGCCAGGGCATTGGCGACCAATCCTCAATTTATATTGTTGGACGAACCTTTTGCCGGTGTTGATCCGATATCGGTAGATGACATAAAAAAAATCATAGAGCATTTGAAAGATCGCGGCATTGGCGTGTTGATTACCGAACATAATGTCAGGGAAACACTAGGCATTTGTGATCGTGCGTATATACTTAACGACGGTAGAGTGATTGCAGAAGGCGGAGCGGAAGCTATCGTTACTAATGAGGAAGTCCGGAAGGTTTATTTAGGTAATAATTTTAGCCTTTAATGCAGAGGCAATCCCTTGTAATTGTTGCCCGTAAACTAACCAAAAACAGAGTGTCCACAGGGAATTATCCTTACTAAAAAATGTAACCGAATGAAACAATCCTTAAATCTTCGGCTGGGTCAACAGCTTTCCATGACGCCGCAATTGCAGCAAGCGATCAAGTTGTTGCAGATGTCGACATTAGAATTACAGCAAGAAATTCAACAGGCTCTTGAGTCTAATATGATGCTGGAAATTAATGAGGAAGAATCCACCATTCAGGGAGCCGAGGTAACTCCCGAGAAAAAAATTGATAATTCGGATTTGCTGACCAGCCAAGGGTCGCAAACAGATATTCCGGATGAACTGCCTATTGATTCTTCCTGGGATGATGTTTATGAATATGCCATGGAATCGGGTTCCAACTCCGCTGAAACTATTGAATTCGAAACACAGCGCAGCAAATCCTCTACCTTGCTTGACCATTTATTATGGCAAGTCGAGTTGACCAAGTTTTCAGAGCGGGATCATGCTATTGCGCTGGCTATAATTGATTCGATCAACGAAGATGGCTATCTGATCAGTACCCCCGAAGAAATTTTCCAAGGTTTGCAGAACCAATTAGACGACCTGGATTTCGATGAAGTTAACGCGGTACTGCATAGAGTGCAAAACTTTGATCCGGCCGGCGTTGCAGCGATTGATTTAAAAGACTGTTTAAGGTTACAGATACAGCAATTACCGGAAACCACACCTTATAAAGCTGAGGCGCTGACTCTCGTTACCCGGTATCTGGATTTGTTGGCTACGCATGAGCAATCAAAACTGATGCGTAAATTGGGGGTGACAGAGCTTCAACTGAATGAGGTGGTGGCATTAATCAGAACCTTGGACCCTAAACCGGGCGCGCAGATTCAGGATTCGGATTCCGAGTATGTCATTCCCGATGTTTACGTGGTTAAGAAAAATGATAAATGGCAAGTTAACCTGAATCCGGATATTGCCCCTAAATTACGTATCAATCCCTTTTATTCAGGCATGATAAAAAGAGCGGATAACAGCAAAGATAACACCTGTATGAAAGATCATTTGCAGGAAGCAAGATGGTTTATTAAAAGTCTTCAGAGCCGTAACGATACCTTATTGCGCGTTGCCCGATGTATCGTGGAAAAGCAAACCGGATTTCTTGAGCATGGTTCTATTGCAATGAAATCCATGGTGTTGAGGGATATTGCCGAAGAACTGGAGTTGCATGAGTCGACCATATCCAGAGTGACCACGCAAAAATTTATGCATACCCCTAACGGTATTGTCGAATTTAAGTATTTTTTTTCCAGTCACGTTTCAACAGAAGGAGGGGGAGAATGTTCGTCTACGGCCATCAGGGCCTTTATTAAAGAGCTAATTAGCAATGAAAATCTGGCAAAACCGTTAAGTGATAGTAAAATAGCCGAGCTATTAAAAGAAAAAGGCATCAATGTTGCTAGAAGGACAATTGCCAAGTATCGTGAAGCGATGCTTATTTCATCATCAAGTCAGCGTAAGCGTATTTTATAACGCGGCCTGACCAACAAAAAAACAATCATCATTAAGGAGTTTATCTCATGCAAGTCATCGTAACAGGCCATCATCTTGAAGTAACTGACGCTTTAAAAGCACACACTGATTCAAAATTTGAAAAATTAGCGCGTCATTTTGATAATGTTACTGATGTACACGTGATTTTAAGCGTGGAAAAGTTAGTTCAAAAGGCTGAAGCAACGTTGCAATTGAGTGGCGCTAAATTGTTTGCCGAAGATCATCAGGAAGATATGTATGCCGCCATTGATGCTATGGTGGATAAGTTGGATCGTCAAATTATTAAGCATAAAGAAAAAAACACACAGCATAGATAAAAAAGTAGGCGAAAGGTTCAAGGCGAAAGGTGTTTTCACCTTGAACCTTGTGCCTTGTACCTCAGTTATGAAATTATTGATCGTCAGCGGTCTTTCCGGTTCAGGTAAAAGTATCGCTTTAGATACTCTGGAGGATTGCGGTTATTACTGTATCGATAATCTACCAGTCATGTTGCTGGAAGACTTTATCAACCACGTTCTGTTGGTGGATAAGCTTACCTACGCAAAAACAGCCATCGGCATTGATGCAAGGAATCAGAGCGAAAGCCTGGCTAACTTTTCCGAAAGCCTGGAGTTAATACGCAGCAAACAGATTGATTGCGAAATTATCTTTATGCAGGCTGAAGAAACTACCTTATTGAAACGCTACAGCGAGACCCGGCGGCGGCATCCTTTGACGGATTCAAATGTGCCGTTAAGGGAAGCGTTAAAAATTGAAAAGGAAATGCTAAAGCCGGTTGCCAGACACGCGAGTGTGGTCATTGATACTAGCCGAACGCATTACCACCAGTTGCGCGAACTTATCAGGGAGCAGGTTGGCGAAAGGCACGTCAGACATATTTCTTTGCAGTTCCAATCGTTTGGGTTCAAGCACGGCGTCCCGCTGGATGCCGATTTTGTATTTGATGCCCGTAGCCTGCCGAACCCCTACTGGATTCCGGAATTACGAGGATTAACCGGGAAAGATCAGCCGGTTATCGACTTTCTTAAGGAGCAGGAACTGGTTACCGAGTTTTTTAAAGATATAACCGGGTTTCTTGAACGATGGATTCCCCGGTTTGAGGCCGAAGGACGTAGTTATTTGACAGTGGCTATAGGATGTACAGGAGGGCAGCATCGCTCGGTTTATTTGGTGGATGCATTCGCCAAGCAGTTTAAAGGTCCTTTTTTAAATGTAATTGTCCGGCATAGGGAATTACAATAGTCTGATTATTCGAACAGATTTGGTGTTGTTGTAAAGACGTTGCGCAGCAACGTCTTTACATCTTTTTTACTTCAACGACAGCGTTTCAGCTCGGCCTACCATCTCAAAAGACAGCTTGTCTTCCTTAGACAGCCAGCCTATAGCACGCTGAACATCATTTTTATTGATACCTGTTTCAGTGGTAATCTTATTCACACTAGATGGTCCGTTTTTATCCAAATAATTCCAGACCGTTCCTGCTGCATCGCCGATTGTATTAGACATAGTGATCACCTTTAGTTTGGATTGTTGTGTTAAGAAGTTTTAGTTTGATGGTCAGGAAGCACGATATTTAACTCCAGCGTCTCCTGAGTGTCGTTTTGTTCAAAATTAACGGATATGGCGTCTTGGTCTACGTTAACGTATTTTCGAATAACTTCCAGCAATTCTTTTTGTAATTGAGGGAGGTATGAGGGTTGGTTTCTGGAGCTGCGCTCGTGAGCCACCAGAATTTGCAGCCGTTCTTTGGCAAGTGATGCCGAACTGGCTTTAGATGTTCTAAAATAATCCAGTAAACTCATTATTTGCTCCCGAACAACTTCCCAAAGAGACCTTTTTTCTCATCAATGAAGCGATGCGGCCTATCTTCACCCAAATAGCGGGCAACAACATCCGCATAGGCTTGGCCTGCATCGCTTTTTTCGTCAAGGATAACAGGTGTGCCGGAGTTTGACGCATTTAATACCGATTTTGATTCCGGAATAACGCCGAGTAAATGCAGCGATAAAATTTCCTGTACATCGTCTACGCTTAACATTTCACCTAACTTTACTCTGCCCGGCGAGTAGCGTGTCAGCAGCAGGTACTCATTGATAGGTTCTTCGTTTTGTTCGGCCCGGCGCGATTTGCTGGATAAAATGCCTAGCATGCGGTCAGAGTCACGCACGGAAGAGACTTCAGGGTTGGTCACGATAAAAGCGTCGTCGGCAAAATACATAGCCAAATGGGCGCCTTTTTCAATGCCGGCCGGGGAATCGCAGACGATGTATTTAAAGTCTTTTTTCAATTCATCCAAAATTTTGCCTACGCCTTCCTGGCTTAGGGCGTCTTTATCACGGGTTTGCGAGGCGGGCAGAATGTAAAGTTGATTGCAGTTTTTATCGCGTATCAATGCCTGGTTAAGAGTTGCTTCACCGTTGATGACATTAACAAAATCATAAACAACGCGGCGCTCGCAACCCATAATCAGATCCAGGTTGCGTAAACCCACATCAAAATCAATGACCGCTGTTTTGTGACCTTTTTTTGCAAGCCCCATGGCTATGGCTGCGCTTGTAGTTGTTTTACCAACGCCACCTTTACCTGATGTTACGACTATAATTCGTGCCACAAATTTTTCCTCCAAAGAGCCTGTATAAGTTAAATATCTTTAATAATTAAAGTATGGTTTTGTAAATAAATCTGAACGGGGCTGTTGAAAATTGCAGTATTCAAATCTTCGCTGATCTTGTAATTTCCGGCGATCGAAATTAGCTCAGCCTGTAAATCGGAACAAAAAATACGCGCCTCGGTGTTGCCTTGAACGCCTGCCAGCGCCCGGCCTCTTAGCGAGCCGTAAACATGAATATTGCCTTCGGCCAGGATTTCTGCCCCTGCACTGACTTGGGCTAAAATAACCAAATCACCCGAAGCATAAATGCGCTGGCCGGAACGGACAGGGTGAGTGATCATGGTGGTGATTGCCGCAACGGTTTGCGGTTCAGGTATGGGCTCTGGTTCTGGTTCCGGAATTTGCTGCTTTGGGGTTGCTAAAGGCGCCGCTGTGCTCGCCGCACCAGTTCCCGACTGGTTTGCGGCATACACACCATCCCTGGCGATATGGCCGGAATGTACAGGAATACCTAAGTCCAAGGCCTGTTGGTTTTGTTGTGCAGCGCCGCCGCGTATCCCTATCGGCAATAAGCCCAGCTTACGTATGACGTAAGTAAGTTCGGTAACATCAATGTCGAGATCGTGTTTATTGAGTTCCTGCAAGTCAAACACAAGTGGTGAATTCTTGAAGAACTCAGGTGCTTGATGGATTTTTTCCTGTAATTGCTGCTCGATAGTTATGACATCATTACCGGCTAAAACCAAAACAGGTACAGAGAAAGTGCTGCTTTTAAATTCCAGTACCTGCGAGTGATGAGTGTTCTGTTGAGAGTCTGTTGACATCCGTTAAATCTGGTTAGCCAGGAATTGGATTGATTCTAACATTGCTGATAAAAAAAATCATTTTTACCATGCGGATAAATTACTTTTTGGCATGGGCCGTAGCGCTTCCGAGATAAGCGCTGGCCCAATAATCTTTCTCAAATGGATGGATGTTTTGCCTGAATGACGGCAGATGGGTCGGTGTTGACTGTAAATAAGGCTTTTAAGATAGTCGTGTTTGCCAAAACCATTTGTTTTATAAGGTGTTTATTGTGTTGTTGATGTAGCCTAAGCTTGCAATCTGAGGCATTATCCTTTAACGTAAGAATACATCCGTAAAGGCTAGGGGTGCTTTCTTGTCGTCATGTATTGCATGGAATGGGAAGGCTGAGAAAAACCCTTTGAACCTGACCCCGGTTAATACCGGCGTAGGAAAGCCCAGACTTCCCTGCGCCTTATTGTTTTGTTGTTGGAGAAAAACATGAGCGCTGTCCTTAAAGAAGTTACGTCTACTGATTCCAGTAGCGTAAAGATTGACTCCTACCCCGCATCGGAAAAAGTATATGTTCAAGGCAATCGCCCCGATATACGCGTGCCGATGCGTAAAATTACTTTATCCGATACCCCTATGCATTTTGGATCGGAAAAAGGTGCGGAAAAAAATCCGCCTCTTTATGTTTACGATACTTCGGGTGTTTATACCGATCCCAATGTCGAAGTCGATTTGAAAAAAGGCTTGGGCGCTATCCGTTCAACATGGATCGCAGAGCGAGACGATACCGAAGAATTGTCCGGCCCCAGCTCGGAGTTCGGCCGTCAACGTCTTGAAGATCCTGCAACCGCTGAGCTGCGTTTTGAGCATATCCGCAAACCGCGTAGAGCCAAAGCCGGAAAAAACGTCTCGCAAATGCACTATGCCAGACAGGGCATCATCACGCCGGAGATGGAATTCATCGCCATCCGTGAGAACCAGAAAATGGAAGAAATGCGCCATTTGTGGAAAGACCAGCATCCCGGCGATTCGTTCGGCGCGTCAATTCCCGATGTAATTACGCCTGAATTTGTCCGCTCCGAAGTCGCAAGGGGCCGGGCGATTATTCCGTGCAATATCAACCATCCCGAACTGGAGCCGATGATTATCGGCCGCAACTTCCTGGTTAAGATCAACGGTAATTTGGGCAACTCTGCGGTTACCTCGTCTATCGAGGAAGAAGTCGAAAAAATGCTTTGGGGCATCCGTTGGGGCGGCGACACCATCATGGATTTATCTACCGGTAAAAATATCCACGAAACCCGCGAATGGATTTTACGCAACTCACCGGTACCTATCGGCACCGTGCCTATCTACCAGGCGCTGGAAAAAGTTAACGGCAAAGCCGAAGACTTGACTTGGGAAATCTTCCGCGACACCTTGATCGAACAAGCCGAGCAGGGCGTAGATTACTTTACGATCCATGCCGGGGTGCGTTTGCATCATGTGCCGCTTACCGCAAAACGCATGACCGGTATCGTATCGCGCGGCGGCTCCATCATGGCTAAATGGTGTCTGGCGCATCACACCGAAAGCTTCTTATATACGCATTTTGAAGAAATCTGCGAAATCATGAAAGCCTATGACGTGGCTTTCTCATTAGGCGACGGCCTGCGTCCTGGTTCAATCTACGACGCTAACGATGCCGCGCAATTCGGCGAACTGGAAACACTGGGCGAACTGACCAAAATCGCCTGGAAGCACGATGTGCAAACCATGATAGAGGGTCCAGGACACGTGCCGTTGCATATGATTAAAGTCAATATGGACAAACAGCTGGAAGAATGCGGCGAAGCGCCTTTCTATACATTAGGCCCGCTGACTACCGACATTGCTCCCGGTTACGATCATATTACCTCGGCGATAGGCGCGGCCAATATCGGCTGGTACGGTTGCGCGATGCTTTGCTATGTTACCCAAAAAGAGCATTTGGGCTTGCCGAACAAGCAGGACGTTCGCGAAGGCATCGTGACTTACAAAATCGCCGCCCATGCGGCCGATCTGGCTAAAGGCCATCCCGGTGCGCAGGCGCGTGATAACGCGATGTCCAAAGCGCGTTTTGAATTCCGTTGGGAAGATCAGTTCAACATCGGTCTCGATCCTGAAAAAGCCCGTGAATTTCATGACGAAACCTTGCCGAAAGAGTCCGCCAAAATCGCGCATTTTTGCTCAATGTGCGGTCCGCATTTCTGCTCGATGAAAATCAGCCAGGATGTACGCGACTATGCGACAGCGAAAGGTATTGCTGATGAGGAAGCTTTGAAACTGGGCATGGATGAAAAGTCCAAGCAGTTTCTTGAAGAAGGTGCTGACATTTATCATAAGGTGTAGTCACCGAAATTAAGAGCTATCACCACGAAGACACGAAGGACACGAATAAAAAACATAAACTTCGTGTCCTTCGTGTCTTCGTGGTGAATTAATCTGCTTGCATTAGTATATGAGGGACGCATTGCGTATCCTGCTTATAAAATAAGGAAAACAATGGGCGCTTATCAACATATTTTACTGGCCGTGGA
>DATBQB010000002.1:0-28005 GCA_036561025.1 Methylobacter sp.
TGCGCCCCGTAGAGACGCGATTTATCGCGTCTGCTATCCTGCTATCCAGTTTGATCCAAGATCCAGAAAAGGCGCAACGATTAGAGACGCGATAAATCGCGTCTCTACGGTTGGTTAGCTGAAGCATCTTGCTAATCAGGATATCTTATTCATTCACGTTGACCATATAGTCCGGCAGCTTCACGCCGGGGTGCATAATTTTAAATGTCGGGCCGTTCTCCCCGATCTTCACCGTAGAGTTCAGGTTGGTATTATTTTTCATTGCGTTGGTGACAGGTTCAGGCGTCGATGCATCGGCTGTGCCTGCGCTGGAACTTTGTGCCACTGTAATGCTCGGAGAGCCGGACTTTCCAGGCTGGCTGTTCGTTGGGGGCGAGAGAATCGTCGACTCCAGTTGCGCCACCGTATTTTTAACCGGCCTGGAGTCATTCAGCGTTAGGGCGGTCGCATTGCCTGCGGCTTGGGCAAAAACATAATTTGCAGCATTCAGCCCGCTACCGGTAATGCTGTACTGGCCGGGTTGGCTGGCCGCTTTCGCCGTGGTCGTCCAGGCCAGGAGGCCGGTTGTCGAGCCCGCCAGGGTGTCGCCCGCCACGAAACCGTCTACCGTACCGGACAAGCCGGATGGCGTTTGCCCGTTAAAGAAGCTGGCCGGTGCGGCGGTGTAGGTCAGTGTCGCCGGAGTGATGGAGAGGCTGGCTGCGGTATAGGTAATGGCGTAGTTGGACGAAGTCAGGCCCGAGGGCGTGATGGTGTAGGAACCGGTGTTGACCGCGTTTTGCGAATTGCCGCTGTAGGCCAACGTGCCGCCCAGCACGCCCACCCCTTCTCCATTGACGAAGCCGCTGTAGCTTACCCCGTTGCCGCCGCTCCAGGCCAAGCCGTCGTAAACTTTTGTGGCATTGTTGGCGGTGACGGTCAGCGGTGCGGTGTTCACAGTCAGTGCGCCATTGGCGTAACTGATGGCGTAGTTGCCGGAAGTCAGGCCCGAAGGGGTGATGGCATACGAGCCTGCATTAACCGCACCTTGGGAACTGCCGCCGTAGGCCAGCGCGCCGCCTAGTACGGACGCCGTTTCGCCGTTGACGAAACCGCTGTAGACAACACCGTTGCCGCCGCTGTATGCCAAGCCGTCGTAAATTTTGCTGAAGCCGTTGGCGGTAACGGTCAGCGGTACAGTGCTTACGGTCAGGCTGCCGTTTGCGAAGTTAATTGTATAGTTGGACGATGTCAGACCCGAAGGTGTGATGGCGTAGGTGCCGGCGTTGACCGCGCCTTGGGCGCTGCCGCCGTAGGCCAGCGCACCGCCCAGCACACCGGAACCTTCGCTGTTGACAAAGCCCGAGTAACCGACGCCGTTGCCGCCGCTGTACGCCAGGCCGTCGTATGCCTTAGAAAACCCGTTGGCCGTCACGGTCAGCGGCGCCTTGCTCACCGTCAGGCTGCCCGCGTAGAGAATCTGGTAGCCCGTCCCCGTGGCGCCCGAGCCGCGCACGGCGCTGGTCGTGCCGGCGGCGGTGGAGGCGGCGGTGCCTGCCGACCAAGTGAGGCTACCGGTGTTTACGAGACCAGTGGCATTCGCGCCCGTCTGGTCCAAGATGCTGGCGATGCCGAAGGTCGCCGCCGAACCGTAGGTTTGGCCGGCGCTGGCGGTAATGGTGATGTAGGGCAGCGTCTTGATCCCCGGGTAGGTATTGCCCGCGCCCCAGTCGGCTGTGCTCCATGCGCCGCCGAGTGGGGTGGGGCTGAATGGGCCATTGGTGGGCCATTCAGCGGTAGTCAGCCCGGTGCCGTCGCCGCCTCCGCCGCCGGTGACGTCGGCGGTGCTGGGCTGGCCGGTGGTGGTCTTGTCCCAGTAACTGCTGGTGACCGAACCACCGGTGCCGTTCGCTTCGCCGATCAAGCCGCCCAGGTTGGTGCCGCCGCCGACGGCGCTCACGGCGCCCGTGGCGTAGCTGGTGCTGATGCTGCCAGTGTTGGTCTGGACCCCCACCAGCCCGCCGATGCCCATGTTATCGACGGGATCGGCGGCGTTGCCGGTGATGCTGCCGGTGGCGTAGCTGTGGTCTATGCTGCTGCCATTAGTCCCCACCAGCCCGCCGGCATGGGCATCGCTGACGGAGCCGCCATCGGAGGATTCGACGCTGACGTTGGCGTAGCTGTAGCTGATGCTGCCAGCTACAGCTGCGCCCACCAGTCCGCCGACGGAGTGGCTGCGCGCTCTCACGCTGCCGCCGTCGGCGTAGCTGTTGCGGATGACCGACGACGCACCCCCGACAAAGCCCGCCAGCGCGCCAGTGCCGCCCGTGTTGCCATAGATGTTCACGTTCAGCAGCCCGACGTTTTGCAGCGTGGCGTTATTCGTCTTGCCGAACAGCCCCATGCTTTCGCTCCCGCCGTAGTCGATGAACAGGTTGCTGATGGTGTGGCCGAAACCGTCGAACTTGCCGGTGAATGGGGTGGCGAGTTTCCCCACTGCCGTAAAGCCACCGCCGCCGTTCCATACGGCTGTAGCGCCACTGGTGCAATTGCCCCCAGTAAGACAGGCGTCGATGTTGCCGCCCAGTACGTAGTTGCCGGCGAGGCTCATGTTCATACCTTGCAACGTCATCGGGGTTGGAAGCACAGTGGCATCGCCCTCCACACCCAGGTCGGTGATGACAGTGTAGTTGGTTGTCGCGCCACCCGTACCCAGTTTGGTGCTGAAGTTGCCGCCGGCAGGAAGGCTGACTTGCGCGCCGTTGCTTAGAGTGTAAGTGCTGGTGTTGCCCGCCGCCGGTGCGCCTTGGCCGTATTCCAGCGCGAGGCTGGCAGTGCCGGAACCGTTCAGGTTAGCCTTGATGGCGATGTTACGGTAAGCGGAAAGGGTCAGCAGGTGGGAGCTCCAGCTCACCGCGTCGTTGACGAAGATGTCGCCGTTGCCTGCGGCGTTGCCCGTACCGCAAGTGGCTCCGGTGCAAGTGATGGAGCCTGCGGCGGTCTGGATGGTCACGGCCCCGGCAGTCAGCGCGGCGGTCAGCGCAGTTCCGGTGATGTCGCCGCCGCTGGCGGCGATGGTGAAGTCATACGGGTCGATCAGCCAAGTACCCGCATGGCCGTTGGGTGCGGCGGTGCTGATACGGGCATCGTCGGCGATTTTGACGTGGGCGGCGGAGGTTTCGATGAAGCCAAATCCCCCCTGCCCCCCTTTTTCTAAGGGGGGTGTGCTGGCGTCCAGAGTGCCGCCGACATTCACCGTGCCGCTGTCCATGTCGCCGAGCAGCTTGATGACGCCGTTGTGCTCCTCGACAGTGCGGGCTTCGATGACGCCTTCGTTGTTGACCACCGCCCGAATCAGGCTATCCGCCGCCTTGGCCGTCATCAGCACCGTGCCGCCGTCGGCCTGGATCAACTGTTTGTTTTCCGCCAGCGCTTGCAGTGCGCCTTTGTCCACCTGTACGCTGAGCAGCTTGTCGCCGGCGAAATCCAGGGTGACTTTGTCGCCCGCCGCCAGCGCCACAGTGCCGAGCCGGGCTTGGATGATGCCCAGGTTGCTGACTTGCCCGCCCAGCAGGGCGACGTAGCCGCCGTCGGTAGCGGTGATAGTGCCTTGATTGACGATTTTTCCCTTGCCCCCGGACGCCGAGGCAGAAAAGGTGCGTTTGCCGGAAGCCGCATCGGCATCGGAGATATTCAGGGTGGATGCCACCAGGCCGCCGACGTTGACTTGCGAGCCTTGGCCGAACAGTACGCCGTTGGGGTTGATCAGGTAAATTTGGCCGTTGGCGTTGAGCCGGCCCATAATCTGGCTGCCGTTGGGATCGGCGATGCGGTTGACGGCGACGGCGGAGGCGTTGGGCTGGTGGAAGTCGACCTGGGCGTTCCGGCCGATGTTGAAGGTCTGCCAGTTGAGGCTGGCGTTTTGGCTGGCCTGGTTAACATTCATTTGGGAGCCGTTGACGGCAATGCTTGCCGAGCCGTTGGTGACTTGGCCGCCGCTGGGAAGCTCAGTAGGAGCCGGGTCCGCGACAGCGGCAAAGCTGAAAAAAGCCAAGGCCATGATTGATGCTGGATCGAGTTTGAATCCAGGTAGGGTATGCTCCGCGTAACTTTTTTCAATTGTTGCGGAATTAGCGCTGCATAGCCTACGCGAATTGCCGCAAGCGAATGAAACAGATGGAGCACAGCTTTTGACGGCGGCATTTAAGTTTAGGCGGTAGGTGGGGGGCATGGCTTTTCGCTCTAATATTTTTTAGAGCGTAAGCATATACTCAATTGATGTAAGGTTACACCCCCTAATTAGGGGGTATGGTAGTCAAAGCCACTGTTTTCGTAACGTTTTTAGACGAAAATGGGAGGTGTATGCTGATATTACTAATTTTTTGCGGCGCTCGCTGCACGAATGCTCGGTCAGGTAGGGTACGCTGCTCAGCACAAGCAAGTTCAGCAACTGGAACGCAGTTTTTGACTGCGGAGTTTAAGATCAGGCGGTAGGTATAGTTCATCCTAAAAAATCAGATTTCCACGCCGCCGTGCGGGCGACCGGTCGGTCGCCCCTACGGTAGCGCGAAAATATCAAATCCAACTGATTTTTTTAGGTTTATAGTTGTTCGCTCTCCGATATTTTAGAGATGAATCATACTTTTGTAATTTGCATGGTTGTGCCTCCTAATTAGGGGGTATGGCAGCCATCGGTCGGTTTGCCTGCATCATCCCCGAGCATGTCCATCGAGGCGGCGACTCACTGCCTTAAGTCAATTAAATGGTGCTGTAGGAGCGGGCCATGCCCGCGATGAAATGCAACTGCGGCCCAAATATCGCGGGCATGGCCCGCTCCTACAGCGCTTAACTTATAATGGCAGTGGGGCGCGTGGGGAACGAGGCGAATCAGGACGTTTGACCCAGCCACAGGGCCATCAGGGCAGCCCTGTTGTTCACGCCGAATTTACGGTAAATAGACATGATCCATTCATGGGTGGTGTGATAACTGCGCTCCAGTTGTTCGGCGATCTGTTTTTCGGGAAGGCCGGTTAACAGCAAATGCAACACCCGCCGTTCGGTCGGCGTCAGGGGAGTCGCCGCCGCCAACAATCCGTGCGAGAGCATTCGTTGGCGATGGAACCATTTGATGCCGCGCAGCGCGTAGGAGAACAGTTCGACTTCTTCGTCGGTGAACGTCTTTCGGGAATAGAAACCGAAGTGGGATTCGGCGTCCTGGTTGAGAGGGAATCCGATAAAGACGGCATCGCAGGTGCCGACGGAGCCGTAATGATACTTGTAGAAAGGCGACTCAAACCATTCCGGCGACAACTCCCTGCGGAACGAGTAGGTTCTGAACGTGCCGACGCTTCGCATGGGGAGAAGAAAGGAAGGGTCGATTTCCCGCCGGTCCCAAAGTTGCAGGATTTCCTTGAAGAGGCCTTCATCCGGATCGGGGGCAACGGGATGCAATTGTATCATGGCGGAAACACGCCACCCTTGCAGCAGATCGTTATTATGCTCGCCATCCATGCGCACCGCGCCGCCCCAGGTGGCATTCCAGGCGTTAGCCAGATTGCACAGCGATTTCATCAGAAGGGCGACGGCCTGGTCGGATTGGCTAGCCTCGAAGTCCGACAGTTCATCCCAAATGTCATGTATTTTTTCCTGTGTTGCGGGGGTCATAGTTTCTTATTCATTTGCAATGGTTACGGTTGAACTTTTTAAACAAAGGGGAAAAGCTACGGCACCTGGCCGAGCCACAGGGCCATCAGCGCGGCACGGTTGCTTACGCCGAATTTGCGATAGATGGAGGTGACTTGTTCATGAGCAGTGTGATAACTGCGCTCCAGTTGCTCAGCGATCAACTTTTCTGAAAGCCCGGCCAGCAGCAAATGAAGGACCCGACGTTCGGTCGGTGTCAGGGGAACTTTTGCTATCAGCAGGCCGTGGGAAAGCATCAGCTGCTTTTGGAACCATTTGATGCCGCGCACGATGTTAGCGATTTCGTCCCGCTCGGATTCGCTGAAAGGCGGCTGATCCAGACTGCGAAAGATGCCGAACCAGGATTCGGCATCTTGGTTAACCGGAGAGGCTACCCAGACGGCATCTGCTGAGCCAACACTCAGGTAATAGCGCCGGTAATAAGTCTCTTCGAACCATTCGGGGCCTACTAGGTCCCGCAAGCGGTTCGCGCGGAAAGTACCTACACCATCCATATTCCGGATGATATTTTCGTCCACATCGCCTTGTTCCAGTTTTTCCGTCTGTTCCTGAATGGCAGTGTCAATATGCGGGGTGGTATGCAGGCGGCGGACAAAATGCGGCCGCCAGCCCTTAATTGGGTCGCCGGGAAATGAAGTGTCCATACGCACCGCTCCTATCCAAGTGGCATTCCATGCGCCTGCCAAGGCGCATAGGTTTGCCATGAATTGGATCAGCGCTTCGTCGGAACGGGAAGCATCGAAATCGGCCAGTTCGTCCCATAAGCGGTGGATGAGGTCCGAACGGTTGCTGCTCATTATTATGGTCTTTTTTTAACCGGTGACAGCGAGATTATTTTTACGCGGTTTTTTAGCCTCGGGACAATCAATGCTGAAACGCTGCATCTGCTCATCCAGTTTTAATGCGGTCAGTTGGCCGCCCCAAAGACAGCCGGTATCAATCGCGTAACAGTTCGGCCCTTCGTAATACCCCAAAGCGGACCAGTGACCGAAGATAATGCGCATGTCTGCGTTTTTACGTTTGGGCGCTTCAAACCACGGAACAAGGTTTTCGGGCTGAGAGCCTGGAGGTCCGCTATGAATGAAATCCAGTCGGCCATTAACTTCGCAATAACGCATTCGGGTGAAGCAATTGATGATAAAGCGCAACCTCTCAACGCCTTTCAAGCCGGATGACCACAGGTTGGGTTTGTTGCCGTACATTTGTTTTAAAAAAACCTGATAATCGGGAGCTTTTAAAGCCTTTTCCGCCAGCAAGGCCATTTTTTGGGTTTTTTTAAAATCCCATTGGGGCGGAAGACCGGCGTGAACCAGACAGAACTCGTCGTTAAAATGAAACAGCGGCCGATGCCTTAGCCAATGAATCAGCTCATCTCTATCCGGTGCTTCAAGCACTGGGAGCAGTGTGTCCTTTTTATTGGCTATTTTGGGCGCGCAGGATGCGACCAATAAATGCAAATCGTGGTTACCCAATACCGTGATTGCGGAATCCCCCAGCGATTTGACGAAGCGGAGCGTTTCCAAGGATTTGGGGCCCCGATTAACCAAGTCACCGGCAAACCATAGTTGATCGTTATGTTCGTTAAAAGAGATAGTATCGAGGAGTCTTAATAATTCATCAAAACAGCCTTGAATATCGCCAATAGCATAAATAGCCATTTAATGCAGGGTTCTTGGGATGGATAAGGTAAATCTTGGCACGTCGGCGCGGAAATCATCGCCGTCGTCCGAATGCATGGTATAGGCGCCCTGCATAGTGCCGACCGGCGTTGATATCATCGCGCCGCTGGTGTAACGAAAAGATTCGCCCGGTTTAAGGTAAGGATGTTCGCCTATGACGCCATCGCCCCTGACTTCCTGGATTTTGCCGTTGGAATCGGTAATCAGCCAATGGCGTTGGAGCAGCTTTGCCGGTATTTCGCCGACATTGGTGATAGTGATGGTATAGGCAAAGACATAGCGCTCTTCATCGGGAGAAGATTGCGCCTCTATAAAAAAAGGAGTGGCTTCAACTATTATTTTGTTTTTTTCGTTCATTATTGGATCATATAGGTTATATATTGATTATTTCATCGTAACTTTTCATTAAACGCAAGCAACTATTCAGTATGAAATACAAAGACTGCTTTTTAATCTTGTTGTTGGTCTTGTCTCAAGCGGCTCAGGCGGAAGACGCCAACGATTTGTTTGCGGCGGCAATGATGGGCAAGCTTGAGAGAACAGAGGCTTTGCTGGCGCAAGGAGTTGATGTTAATAGCAAAACAGCCAGCGGTCGTACTGCGCTGATGGCCGCGAGTTTCAATGGTAATGTGAAGATTGTTAAAGCATTGCTGGCGTACGGAGCGGATGTCAGTATTGCCGATAATTCAGGAACGACTGCATTAATGGATGCAATGGTTTTCGGCGATGAAGACATCGTAAACTCATTGATTGCAGCCGGTGCCGATGTTAATGCCTTGGATAAACAGAATGTGACTGTTATGGCCAGAGCCAAGAAAATCGGCCATGAAAAAGCCATTAAAATCCTGGAAAAAGCCGGGGCAAAAGATGAGGAGGCTGTGCCGATAGAAGAAGCGACCGCTAAAGACGGCGCAGGCGGAAAGCCGGGAGACAAGCCTGATGCCAAACCGCCAGCTAAAAAATAACCAAATTAAGGACAAAACATTGCATATTCACATCTTAGGTATTTGCGGAACGTTTATGGGCGGGCTTGCCGTGATTGCGCGGCAGCTGGGGCATCAGGTCAGCGGTTCCGATCAAAATGTTTATCCGCCGATGAGCACTCAACTGGAACAGCAAGGCATCGTATTAATGGAAGGCTATCGGGCCGAGAACCTGGATGGCAAACCGGATTTGGTTATTATCGGTAATGCCTTGTCGCGGGGTAATCCTGAAGTCGAAGCAGTGCTTAACAGAGGGCTTAGATACGTATCTGGCTCGCAATGGCTGGCAGAGCATGTGTTGCAGGATAAATGGGTGCTGGGCGTAGCCGGAACCCACGGCAAAACCACCACGACCAGCATGCTCAGCTGGATACTTGAGCATCAGGGTTTTAATCCGGGATTTTTAATCGGCGGCATCCCGTTAAATTTCGGCATTTCGGCGCGTCTTGGCGAATCCGATTTTTTTGTGATTGAAGCCGATGAATACGATTCCGCGTTTTTCGACAAGCGCTCAAAATTTGTCCACTACCGGCCCAGGACCGCCATTCTTAATAATCTTGAATACGACCATGCCGATATTTTTCCGGACCTGGATGCGATCAAAAAACAATTTCACCACTTGGTCAGGACAGTCCCCGGCGAAGGCCTGATTATCAGCCCCGAATGCGACGCCAATATCAATGACGTGCTGGCGATGGGCTGCTGGACGCCGGTTGCCAAGACCTCGATTGATTCTGATGCAGAGTGGAATGCCCAATTGATCAATAGCGACGGCAGCCAATTCAATGTACTGATGAACAATCAACTTCAAGGCTGTGTCGAGTGGCCGCTAACCGGCGAGCATAATGTCTACAATGCGCTGTCTGCGATAGTCGCCGCAAAACACGTCGGCATTCTACCCCAGGATGCGATAGCCGCGCTCGGGCAGTTTAAAAATGTAAAACGGCGTATGGAAGTGATAGCCAACATTAATGGCGTGACTATCTACGACGACTTTGCCCATCACCCGACCGCGATACAAACAACGCTGGACGGCTTGCGCAAACAGGTGGGACAAGAGCGCATCATTGCGATAGTCGAGCCGCGTTCGAACACCATGCGTTTGGGCGTCCATACCAAAACGCTGGCGGAGTCTTTGGGTCATGCCGATCTGGCCATCATCTACCAGCCTGAAGCGATGGGCTGGGACTTGGGCGAGCTGAAAAAATACGCCGGTAATATCGAAATCTGCCAGTCATTGGATGAAATCATCGCCAAGCTAAAATTCGAAGCGCGTTACGGCGGACATTTTGTGTTGATGAGTAATGGCAGCTTCGGCGGCATTTATCAGCGTTTGCAGGATGAGCTGAATAGCTGATTCTAATAATCAATTGGTCCACGAAAAGCACAAAAAACACGAAAGAAAGCATCTTTTCGTGCTTTTTGTGCTTTTCGTGGATAAATAGATTTTCAATTTCTAAATATAACGACCAAACTTGAATGTACATACAACAAGCCCTGCAAGCCCTGCTGAACAAACAAGACCTTAGCTCCGAGCAAATGCGCGACGTGATGCGGCTGATCATGAGCGGCCAAGCTACCGACGCGCAAATCGGCGGGTTCTTAATCGCCCTGCGCTGTAAAGGCGAAACCATCGACGAAATCGCTGCCGCTGCTGAAGTAATGCGCGAACTGGCCGCTAGAGTGGCTGTAAAAGGCGATCATGTCATAGATACTTGCGGCACCGGCGGCGATGGCGCGAATACTTTTAACATCTCCACTACTTGCGCTTTTGTCGTGGCCGCAGCCGGTGGACAGGTTGCCAAACACGGCAACCGTTCCGTGTCGAGCAGTTGCGGTAGCGCCGATCTGCTGGAAGCTGCCGGGGTAAACCTGGATTTGACCGCCGAACAAGTCGCGCACTGCGTCAACGAAATCGGCGTCGGGTTTTTATTTGCGCCAAAACATCACGGAGCAATGAAATATACCAGCAATGCCCGTAAAGAAATGGGCGTCAGAACCCTGTTCAATCTCTTAGGCCCGTTATCCAATCCTGCCGGTGCGCCCAACCAGTTGATCGGTGTATTTGCCAAACAGTGGGTAGAACCGTTGGCGCACGTTCTAAAAAAACTCGGCAGCGAGCATGTGCTGGTGGTTAATGCCGACGACGGGCTCGATGAAATCAGCATTGCCTCGCCAACAACCATTGCCGAACTTAAAGACGGTCAAGTTACCAGCTATACGATTACGCCGGAGCAATTCGGTTTTAAGCGTGCCAGCCTGGACGAATTGGCCGTTGATGGTGCGACTTCCAGCTTGGTGATGGTAAAATCGGTGCTGGACAATAAAGCCGGAGCGGCAAGAGACATCGTGGCGCTCAATGCAGGGGCTGCAATTTATGCGGCCAATATCACCGACTCCTTAAGCGCAGGCATAGAAAAAGCCCAAGAGCTTATCGCCGGCGGCGCGGCAAAAGCTAAATTCGACGCGTTGATCGCATATTCAAAAACCTTATAAAAAACTAAAACAATGACCGATACGCCAGATATATTAAAAAAAATCCTCGATAAAAAAGCCGAAGAGGTTGCCAGACGCAGGCTGGGCATGACCATTGCCAACCTGGAAGAAATTGCCGAAGGCGTAGAAAGGCCTCGCGGGTTTTATAACGCGCTACAAAGCAAGGTGTTGGCGAAAAAACCGGCTATTATTGCGGAAATCAAAAAAGCCTCGCCCAGCAAAGGCGTGATTAGGGAAAATTTTCAACCCATCGCCATCGGGCAGGATTATGCGATGAATGGCGCGGCCTGCCTGTCGGTATTAACCGATAAGGAATTTTTTCAAGGCTCGGAAGTCTATCTGCAAATGGTCAGAGAACGCTGCCCGTTGCCGGTGCTCAGAAAAGACTTCATGATCGACCCTTACCAAATCTATGAAGCTCGCGCTTTGGGTGCTGACTGTATATTACTGATTGTCGCCGCGTTGGAAGACGGCCAAATGCACGAGCTGTCAGACACCGCAACCAAACTGGACATGGATGTATTGGTGGAAGTTCATAATGCGGAAGAACTGCAAAGAGCATTAACGCTCGATACCAAATTGATCGGCATCAACAACCGCAACCTGCGCACCTTTGAAACCTCATTGCAGACCACTTTGGATTTAAAAGCTAACGTCCCCGCAGATCGATTAATCATCACCGAAAGCGGCATTCACACACATGAAGACGTGCAGTTGATGCTGGATAACGATATCTACACCTTCCTGGTTGGCGAAGCGTTCATGAGAGCTGAAAGCCCTGGGCAGAAGATGAGGGAGTTGTTTGCTTTGTAAGACTTCTGATGGACTGGCTCCAATGCCGTGCGCTCATCGTTATACACAATTTGTCCAAGACGCGTCATTCCGGCAGGGATTCACTCCGGGCTATCCTGCCCGGAGCCCTTCGGGTCAATGCAAATCCGTTCCAGACAGATTTGTGCCGGAATCCACGACTGCACTGGCGCAGGAGCAGTTGCCGGGAACGCATGGATGTGAAACTTCGCGATGATTAAGTCAAGTAGGGTGCGCATCGCGCGCCATTTACGAATACAAGAATAACCGGGCTATTTTAAATATCCCAATGGACAACCCGCTTCAGAGCATCAAAAATGGGTGCGATGTACCCCACGTAAACTGGTGCGAGCCACCACCCGCACAAGACGGTCAGGGTTATATCGTATGCTTTGCCAACTCCTTTGCGATTGACGACGCCAACGTTATGAATGTGGCGGCTTCCTTCCGGCCGGGCAAGGGTTGCATTAGATGTGTTAAGTGTGGTGGTAGACCGAAAGCCAGAGTTTCAGGAGGCTGAGCTCTAAAGATAGATCCTTGGGAACCATCGAAAATTTAACCCGTTCGATAGGCTTGCATCACTTTTAATCGCACCCTTGCTAATCGGGTAATTTTTAGTCTGGTCATCAATCATTGAATTATGCGTTCATTTCCCTTTCTTTTATTCTTGGCCTTGAGTTGGAGTCTCTCATCCGCGGCTTGGGGCGGCGATTGCATTGTTTCGCGCGCCGTTCTCGAAGATCGCGCCGGTACATTGTCCATAGCGGAAGCCGCCCAGGCAAAGTTTCTACCGGCTGACGCCATTCTATCCAAAGGTTATACCGACTCAGCCCACTGGCTGCGCATTGTAGTGCGGCCATGCGCTGATGGCGGCGAACTGGTGTTGCGCATCCGTCCCGCCTTTCTCGATGAAATAAAACTTTACGAACCTGAACCCGCTGTTCCGGGCGGATGGAAAACCCGCGTCACGGGTGATCGCACACCCTACTTGGCGCGTGAAAGGGCATCGGTGGTATTGGGTTTTACGATCAAACCGGTCAAGCCGGAAAGCGTCTATTACTTGCGGCTCAAAACCACCAGTTCATCAATTCTCAACGTGGAAGCGCTTGAACCGCATCAAGCCCAGATCAAGGATATGCGGCTCGGCATGTATCAGACGGGATATCTGGGCTTCATGTTATCGCTGCTGGTCTGGGCCATCAACAACTATGCTTACAGCCGTCAACGGGTGGTAGCCTGGTTCATCCTTCACCAGTTTGCCCATCTTTGCCACAACTTCGCACTGATGGGCTGGCTGGCACCGCTGCTCGAGTCCGACCATTTAGGCCTTGCTGATAAACTGACCAGCATCATCGTATGGGCGAACGCTTTAGTCGCTACGATATTCCATCGTACACTGTTCACTCCTTTTGCGCCTCTGCGTCTCGCCATGCGGGGATTCGACGCCATGATTCTGGTGATTTTGGGCGCATTGGCGATCATGGCTTTCGGGCACACACGTCTTGCGTTGCATATCACCGCACTGATGATTACGCTGTGCATCCCCATGGCTGCCGTTCTGGCCTTTAGCGCCCGCCAGGAAGCTGCACCCGGCCGCCGCATCTTGCGCACGATATACAGCTTGCTGGCCGTTTCGCTGTTTATACTCCACCTGCCAATGCTGGGTTGGAGTAAAGCCATCGAGTGGAACCTGCACAGCATGTCGGTGAACGGTTTGATTACTGCCTGCCTGATGTTCGCGCTGCTGCATCTTCGCTCCCGCCAGTTGCTACGCGATGGCGAACAGGCTGTGCTGGAACTTGCATTAATCGGGCAGCAGCTTGACATGGAACGAGCCCAGCGCGAAGAGCAAAACCGCTTCATGTCCATGCTCAACCATGAACTCAAAATGCCGTTGTCGGTCATCCGCATGACGTTGGGCATGAAAGAAGTCAGCGCCACCGTCAAGAAACACGCCCAGCAGTCCGTGCAGGATGTGGATGCCGTCATCGAGCGCTGCCTGCAAGCGGATCGACTGGAACAACAGCAGCTTGCCCCGGTACGGCAATCTTGCCGGGTAGACAAGATGTTAGGCGAACTGTGTACAGCCAGCGCGACGCCGCAACGGCTGGTGATGCAGTTCGAAGCACTGCCGGCAGTCGATACCGATCCGCAGTTGTTACGCATTGCCTTGGGTAACCTGATCGACAACGCGCTCAAATACGCCGAACCGCAAAGCGCCGTGTATATCAATGTCAGCTTGTTTGAACATCAAGGGCGGCAGGGCATTCTCAACAGCATTGCCAATGCCTCGGGCACGGCCGTCATGCCCGATCCGCAACGCGTGTTCGACAAGTATTACCGCGGTCCCGGCGCCCAAGGCAAGACCGGCTCCGGGCTTGGGCTGTACCTGGTGCGTAGCGTGACCGAGCTGCTTGACGGCTGGATCCGCTATTGCCCGTTTGAAAACGAAGTAAGATTCGAATTATGGATACCCTGCTGAACATTGTCGTGGTGGAAGACCACGATGCCCTACGTGAAGTCACCGTCGAAGCCTTAACCAACATGGGACATCACGCGGTTGGCGTAGATTGCGCGGAAGCCCTGGATGACGAAATCGGCGCATTCCCCATTGACCTGCTGGTGATCGACCTCAACCTGCCGGGCGAAGACGGCATCAGCCTCGCGCGCCGCCTCCGTGCAGCTCAACCTGAAATTGGCATCATCATGGTGACCGCACGCAACCGGATCAACGAAAAACTGTCCGGCTATGAAAGCGGCGCCGATCTTTACCTGACTAAACCGACCTCGGTGGAAGAGCTTGGCGCCGCCGTACAAGCTCTTGCAAGACGGATGAAACGTCACGAACAGGCACGGCCCGATTTTCTGCTGAACCTCGCCGCCTTATTTTTGCAAGGCCCCCAGGACGGCGTCAGCCTTTCCGCGCATGAAGCCGCGATGCTGTCAGTCTTAGCCCGTGCGCCGGGCCACAGGCTGGAATCCTGGCAATTGATCGAATTGTCCGGCAAAGAGGAGGCGGATTTAAGTAAACACGCGCTGGAGGTTCAGATCGTCCGTTTGCGCAAAAAGCTCATGCAAGCGGGCGCCGTCGATCAACCCATCAAAGCGGTGCGCGGGCAGGGTTATCAGTTGTGTATCCAGGTGACCCTGATGTAACGCAACATGTTCCCGTTTCCAGGCGTTACGCCAATGCCATTAATAAGTTACCTGATTAGTCAGATGCTTCAGCCAACCAACCGTAGAGACGCGATTTATCGCGCCTCTAATCGTTGTGCCTTTTCTGGATTTTGGATCAAACTCTGGATAGCAGACGCGATAAATCGCGTCTCTACGGGTCGCATTTTTTGGAACTAGTTGTTGGTATATCGAATATTTTGTTTCTGGCTGGAGCATCTGGGTAATCAGGTAGATAATCACACGGTAGGAGCGGGCCGCGCCCGCGATATTTGGGCTACGATTGCAGAGTTGCAGTTCTTTCATCGCGGGCATAGCCCGCTCCTGCAACACCTGATTTAATGGATGTGATGCGCGGCGTCCGTTGTTATACACAACTCTGCCCAAGAGTCGCCAATAGTTAATTTTGTCCTGTATCCGTAGGGCGTGCCGTGCGCGCCAACTGCATTCCGGCTAGCAACTTTCCGGATAGCCTTTCCGCCGGTTCTCAAGCGGGGGATTTGGAAATATATGCACAACCATGAACGTAGCGCATGGGAACGAGGCATATCTTCCTTATCACGGTAAACAATGCCCGTATAAAGTTCTCAAAGGATTTCATCGTAGCTTGTAAATGCTCGCCGCAATAAAAAGAATTGCGGCGGCAAACCCGGCGGATGGGCGATTTTCTGTAGGTTTTTGTAGGGTTTCTTTTTCTGGGATGGTTATAGTCCACTTTAAGCCATCACCAATGGCCTCTGTAGTCCAACATATTAACAGTATCACCTGAACGAGCCAGTGCTTGGTGGGCGTTTGGCGCAATGCGTATAGCCCCATGTTGCAAACGGTGTTAAACAATGCCTGGTTGCAGAAAACCACATGTCCAGTGGCGTTGGAGAAGTGACGGACGTAATCCTGTTACCCCGGTCCGAGCGCTGGTTGAGTTCAAACCCAGGGGGTGCTGTGTCTAATGTTGAGTTAATTTTTTAAATAAATCGAGGTAGCAATAATGTCTTCAAATAGTTTTGATCTTACGCAAACCGTATTTTTGTTTAACTGGATTTCAAACAGCTCTTGTCATGTTACAGGCAGCGAGCAGCAAGTGGCCGACTTTGTATATGATGCCTTGACGAATGGTAATGTTGGTAATGCTTATCAAGATATTGAAGTTCTTGGTCTTATTGAGACGCTTGGCTCCCAATTGATTGGTGAAGATTGGAAGGTTGTTTGGGGACCGGGTGTTTATGAGATGGATTCCCGGAGTGGTAAGGCTGATAATACCGCTTTTGTCGTTTACAGCCCGTCGCAGGATACATATGTCGTGGCAATTGCCGGTACCGATCCTTCCGCGTTCTTAGATTGGTTCGGTGAAGATTTTCAGGTTGGTCCCAATGATTGTGTGAACTGGCCTAATACACTTAATAAACTGCCGACAACCAGTCCCGTTGATTTCAATCAATCCCAGATTTCATTCGGAACAGCCATAGGCGTTTATAACTTGTTGAATAATCTGGTGCAATCCAGCTCTGCACCTAATGCAAATCAAACGCTTCAAGTATATCTGTCCGAACTGGCGCCAACCTCTACTACAACGAAACTGATTTTTACTGGGCACAGCTTAGGGGGAGCGCTTGCCCCAACGCTGGCAAGCTGGTTCACTTATAATAATACTAAAGGCTGGACCGCCGGTACGCAGGTCAGCGCACTGCCAACGGCAGGACCTACGCCAGGAAATGCCATTTTTGCGAGTAACTGGGATAGCACTTTTAGCGTGCAACAGGAGAAAAACGTTAATAGCGGAAACAACGTTAATGCTCTAAACGCTCTCGTTTATAATACACAGGATATAGTGCCTCATGCTTGGGAATACCTTTATAGCTCAACACAAGCGGCCGAAGGCGCGATGCAGTATTATTCCTGGGATGACAAGGCACTTAAGGATGTAACAATTTTAATAAAAACCCAGCTTGGCGATCTTATTCCTACGGCAGCCGATGCCCTGTATTTAGTTGCGAATGCTTGTCAGACTGAGGGGGCTGACGCAGATATGACAATGACGTCGAATCGGATTTCTTGGACGAGTAGTTGGCCTCTTACTTATTATGCTGCCCTTGAGTCAGGCACGTCGCCTACGCAACATACACTTCCCCTGCCGCCAGCGCCATTTTCCGATTTTTCCACGGTAAAAAGTTACTTGGGCGCAATTCATGTTTGGGGGTATTTGGCGGCATTTGGTATCGATGTCACCCAGCCTCAGGTAGCCAGCGTACTGACGTATCAAGTTGTTTCCGATCAATCTTCCAGCTGATTTTTAAACGGCAAGGGCTTGCTCCTGCCAGTCGGTAAGTTGGGCATGCTGTTTATGCCCAACATTGCCCGCTCCAGCTATCAGCAACAGTTTCGAAACTGGAGATTTGGAAACCGGCGGAAGATGCGCATAACGATGAGCGTAGCGCATGGGAACAAGGTATATCTTCCTTATCACGGTAAACAACGCTCATGCAAAGTTTTCAAAGGATTTCATCGGCTTGCCGCGATAATAAGAATTGCTGCGGCAAACCTGGCGGATGGGCGATTTTGTTGCCGGTATAGCTGATCCGCTCTTCAAAGCGCGTTTGCACAGATTGAGCTTTTACCATGTGCAGGCTTTTTTTAGATAACTAGGAATATAAAAATGACCAACTACGCCTCCCCGATTATCATCCCCCATGACACGAGTGTTCCTGGAAAATTCAAGATCAAAATAGGAGTTGCAAATCAAACAAACGGCTCTTATGGCTATGAGGTTGAGCTTCCATCAGTTCAGATCGATACGGGTTCGTGCGGCATAGTCATACCCGCTGTAACTTTATATCAGCAGACTAACTCCGCCACATCAACCGCTACCGAGGATTCAACAACTGGAGAAACGGCATACACTGCAAGCCAGCTTGCGCTGATGCCCCTACGCCCGGGTGTTACCACGAAATACGAGCCTGCGATTATTAAATATCAGCCATCCGGCGATTCGATCATTGGTTTCTATTTTTATATCGACGAACTGGGCATAGGCGACGATGGCCAAGGAAAGCCGCTGGTGATCGCTAAAAATGTAAAAGTGATGGGGGCGACCAGCGGCGCTCCCTTTATGATGGGGGTCGGCTTTGATCGGCCCTTGATTGCCGATAATGCATTTTTGGCCAACCTAATTACCGCCAACAATGCTACGCCGCTCTATCCCTCTTATTACCTGGACCACCAGACAGTACAGCTTGGCCTCAATCCCTCAAACTCATTCGTATTCCAAGCGCTTACAGTTCAGACCCAGGGCAGCTCGGGAACTTACCAAGACTGGAACTGGAATACCCCGCAGGCCGCAATTACTGTAGCTAACGCCGATACAACATTATTGAAATCGACGCCGGTATCCCTGCTCATCGATACCGGACTTGATCTGATGATGGTAAATAATATGGGAACTTTATTCCCTTTACCCGGCACCGATTCAAGCTGGGATACCGCCAATATTACGCTTGAAATTAATGCCGATAGCTCAGCATCAGCAGCCAGTTGTTTTGGCTTTTCATTGGCAGGCACCGCATCGGCGCAGTTTTCCAAGAATGTCGCCCCCGCTGCCGTATATAAGACGGAAAATAGTGTCGTAATGAACGGTGATGTCGTATTACTGGATAGCCCTCGCGTGACTAAGCCGGCCCCGACTCTAGTGTATGTCATTAGCGGTCAGGATGTTGGCAAACCCTTCATCAATACCGGTTTCAACCCGTTGTTCGCTTACGGCATGATGTTCGATCCGACCAACAATCAGGTGGGCTTCAAGTCTTTGAGCCAGACCAGTTAACCCGCAGCCTATAGCTGAATATTGCTATTGCGCCACATGATAGTTTTTACATATGCAGTAGGAACCGATTTCATGCCGGTTTCGCATCCAAATCATTCAAATAACCGGTAGATAAGTAACTACTCAGCGCGAAGCACAACCTCCCTCTCCATATCAGGAGAGGGGGGGCCGCGATTTTCGATTCGCTGAATAGTTACAATATATTTTATCCACCCTAATTGTTAATAGTTATAAGGAGTCTTAAAGTGTCCGGTATTACATCGCCTGTTCAAATTCCACTCTATATATTCCCGGTGCCTGAGGGGGACGGTTTTAAAATTGGCATCAAAGCCAGTTTTGATAAAACAAACTTCCTGATGTATGAATTCGATACCGGTGGCAGCGGTTTTTGGGCTGCCGGTAACAATAATTGGTGGCCTACTTATACAAAGCCTTCCGGTTCGAGCCCACAAACGATCAATTATTCAAGCGGTATTCAATACACTGGGGAACCTGTCATAACCGAGATTTACTTTGAGAATGGTTTATCTATCTCAACGACCGTTTCCCGAATCACTAACGCAACCAAAGAAAGTGATAACGCCAGTAGCGATAAAGCTTTTGACAGCGCATGGGTAAATGCGCTCACGGAAACCTCTCCGGAAAAGCCACCGCTTTGGGGGCATTTTTTTGGCGATTTTGGCATGAGTCTCGCCCCTTTCACCGATAAAGCGACCGGAATAGAATGGTTTTTTGGTATTCTTCCGCAGTTACTTCCGCCACCGCCTTCTGGGGATTCCACGCCGTCGATGCTCAATGGGTTTATCATTAACCTTGCTGCTCCTGTTTCCGGCCGCGCACCGAGTTCCTATATACAAATTGGCCTTGCTCCCGCCGATATTGATAACTTTACGCTATACGCCATGCAGGTGCCGCCTTCGCCCGGCACGCAACCGTTTCCTTCTTCAAATATACCCACCTATTGCGAGCAATTGCTCACCGGATATTTGGAACTCTCGCCACCTGATGCCGCTTTTTCCGGAAATGAAATTGGCATTGTGTTCGATACAGGCGCGCCATCGGCCGAAATTCATACTGATGCTTCTAATGCGGCCTCACCGACAATCTCAATTAGCGCATTAGATTCATACCTTGCAAATAATATCGTTTACGCTGACGAAAGTGTCGAAAGCGGCAAAACTCAGGCCAGCGTCCTGACCGATAAGGAATTCACTTTAACAGCCGGATCGAACACTTTATTGCAATTTCCAGTCGGTTCCGAGTCAGGCACGAATGCGGTCAGTGCGACAACGCTTAATTTGAGTAGCGCCGGCTCGGGATATGTGAATGCGGGTCTCATACCTTTCTTCAAAGGCCCCGTGCTTTATTATTTTCCCTTTGATGGTAAAGGGGGATATGGAGATGGGCAAATAGGCTTTCCTAAACAAAGCTGAATGGGCTTGGAAGCTGTTTGGACGGCTTGTAAATAACATCGCATAACCGCCATGGAATAGTGGCTACGCCCCAATTCCGTGCTTGGCTTGGATTAGAGGCGGAAGAAGTTCCAAAGCCGGACGGGACATGCTGCCCATATGCGTCAATGTAACAGCTAAGCTATTGAAAATTACGATATGTCGGTCGGGGCATTCGCTCCGGCCGTAACGTTTAAAGTGTTTTTATCAATGGGTTGCATTGAAGCATTAAACGTGTGGACGGGTTAAATAACCTGTCCAGCCGCTTTAAGTTGGCGCATATGGGCTGGTCGAGTCGCCCGAGGGAACTTCCCCTCAGGCGCTCACAGAGTAGCGCATGGGAATGTATCTCACCGTAGCAGCGCCTTATCCTCGACAATAACAATTGCTGCGGCACCTCCGGTTTTCTGTAGGTTTTTGTAGGTTTTCTTTTTTCTAATTGGTTATCTTCCTCTTCAGGTCGTCGCAGATGGTCTATGTCGTTCAGCTTTAACATTTTATGTCGCAACTTTTAATAAATGAGGAATAAGCGCTTAACAACAAGTCAGTAGGTGTAATTGGTGTTCTAGTGGTGTATGAGCTGGAACTGCCAGAAATCAATACATACTAATACGGCGACACTCAAAAGGTGCAAGCATGAGGCGTAACGTCCGCAATTCCGCCTCTTTCACTACCCCTAACTAAATCTATATTGTTCAAGGAAAAAATATGACCGATAATTCCGTTGAAATTGTTTTCAATAATTTTACCAACTTTTCATTCAATTTAGTGGCAGCTACCGTTGCCGACGACGGTAGCTGGATTCAACGACCACCAGAAACAATCGCCCCGAGTCAGCAAAAGGTTACATGGGGCACTGTTGCAGAAGACGAGTTGGCCGGTGTCGCCGGATCCGTAACCTATTCTACGGCCTCGGCTGGAAATTTAGTCATTAATTGGAATAATCCGCTTGTTGGCTTTGATACCAATACCGTATCACCCCCTCTTGAGTGTTTCTTTGTGGAAGGTGATTCACATGGAGATCAAGAAACCATTACCATATCAATTATTCCCAATGTACCGACGAATTGGCTAAATGAAAGCATTCCTTCAAACTGGATGCAACAGAATCTGGCGACACTGGGAAATCGCACGCTGCAACAACTTTGTTTGCCGGCATCTCATGACGCTGGGATGAGTGTCTATACAGCAGGTACAATAGGGACGGTTGCTAACAATACTCAGACGCAAACAGCAGGAATTTACGGTCAACTTGTAGCGGGGGCGCGTTATTTCGATATTCGCCCGGTGGTCATACTTCCCAACGATTCAAGCGATATTTATACAGGCCATTTCACTGCGACCACAGGAAATGTGGCTGGCGCCCTTGGTCAATCCCTCGCTTCGATTATTGCGGATATTAATAATTTCACTGCTACGAATAATGAGTTGATTGTTCTTGAGTTTAGCCACGATATAAACTTACCGGGGCTGCTCGGACCTTTGCCGACATGGTCAGCCGTAAATTTAGACCAGGATCTTTGGAACGTGGTTTTTACTGCACTGCTGGGCATCAATCACCTGGTTAAGGATGTTTCATATGCGGATTTATTGACTACATCGCTCTCGGGTTTTATTGAAAACGGTCCGGCGGTATTCGTCGTCATCGACGCGGAGTTAAATACACCGCAGGCGCCCAATACGATCACCAGTGCGTACTCAGGCATCTACATTGTGCCAAACGGCGCGTCGTCCTTTATCCCAGGTGGCGGCTATACAGATACAAATGATTTAAGCGACATGATGATCGGACAGCTCAAATTGCCCGCAAATATCTCGACCGGCCCTTACTTTCAAACATCATGGACATTAACCCAAACAGACGGAGAAGCAGCACTCAGTGTTGTTGACTCAAGCCTTAGTATCCTGTCATTAACACAACAGGCAAACTCGGCAATTGGCGCTTTGTATCAGGCGTGTTCAAGCGCGGTTTTTCCTAATGTTTTGTATGTAAATGACTTTGGCAATTCAAAGGCGGCTAATTTAGCGTTGGCTATCAATTTTAGTAACTTTGCAGCCACCGGCGATCAAGCTTGACGGTATAACCCTCGATCGGGTCGGGGGGACGGGATTGCGCCCGTCACCCCGACCCGATCGAGGCCGGATAAATTTTCCTAGCAAGGGGGCATGTTTATCCCCCTTGACCATGACATCAATCTTGGATTCGACATAGTTATATAAATGTCGGCAGGCCATGGCTGTCAGAGCCTCCAAAGGATCGAGAATTATTGAACTCTCGATACGCGCGTATATAAGTTCCATTCGCACCAATGCCCCCCTCCGGCCTTCGCCCGGTACTCAACCGTTTCCTTTTTCAAATATACCCACTTATTGCGAGCAATTGCTTAGCGGATATTGGGATCTCTCGCCGCTCGAAGCGCCTTTTTCTGGAAATGAAATTGGCATTGTGTTTGATACCGGCGTGCCATCGACCGGAATTCATACGGATGCTGATAATGAATTATAAGTAAAAACCATGGGTTATCCCTTAATCATCGTCCCAATGATTGAGTGGAAGTGCATAATGCGGAAGAACTGCAAAGAGCATTTATACGGGTCGCCAAACTGAGCGGCATCAACAACCGCAACCTGAGTATCCTTGCAACGCCATTGCAGACCTCGCTGGATTTAAAAGCCGATATTCCCGCAGATCGCTTGATCATTACCAAAAGCGGCATTCTTATAACCATGAAGACGTGCAGTTGATGCTGGCGAAATTTACACTTTCCTGGTTGGCGAAGCGTTTATGCGGGCGGAAAGCCCTGAGCAAAAGTTGAGAGAGTTGTTTGCTTTGTAGACTATACTTGCATTTTTTAATGTGCGAATGCTCACATAGCTTCCTCTTGGCTTACGACGATTGAATTCCTTTGTAGGAAAATATGGCAAAGCTTACCCAATCAGCTGTTTCTTCAAACATATGCTCCCGGCGCATAGTGTTCAGCATGATTGTTTGCTTGATCGTAAGCCTCTCATGGTCCTGCGCCTGTCTGGCCGAAGCGAAGGAAATTGTCGGCTCTTGGTATCAAGCCCCTGAAGATTGGGCCTACCACGGGCAAGTCGACCTTGCGGCTGCGGGGCTCAAGCCGGTAGCTAAGGTGATATTGACTGGCGGCCATTTCTTTCAGCAGGCGGATTTCGATATCGATACTGCCGGTCGCCATGTGCTGGATTTCAAGAACACCAGTACCATCGGGTATTTTCGTCATATCATTCTTGACGCGCAGAGTCATCCGGTTATCGATGTGCAAGGCGGTATCCTGAGTAACGAGGTAAACCCTTTTTTTCTGCGGCATGGCCGCGAGGTCGATCTTCCGACCGGTCATTATCGTCTGTTGACCGAACTGGATTCGCCTTTCTTCCTGGCCGACCCGCAACCCTATCTGGACACGCTGGATAATTACCGGCAAGCGATCAAACCGGGGAACGCCTTGACGCTGCTTTGCCTGGGCATGTTTTTGGGCTTGATGATCTATTACGCGGCGCTGGCAACTGTACGCCGGCACCTGCCTGCGGCAATGTACTCGATCTTTATTCTTGGCAATCTGCTGTATAACGGTACGGCGCTGCTGGCATTTGCAGAACTGTTCGGTATGCACTGGTTTTATCTGATTAGCTTTCCTATCCTGTTTTCCAATTTTGCCTATATCCTGTTCGTGATGTCTTTGCTGGAAATCCGGCATGAGGCCTATCCTCGTCTTTACGCAGCCGGTACGATGCTGTTGGCCCTGCTGGGCGGGCTGATGGTGTTGGCGATGATCATGCCGCACTGGTCGCTGGAAATCGATCGTTACGGTGTCGGCTTGTTTCTGGTTTATGGGCTGGTTGCCGGTATTGTACGATCGCTTGAGGGTAGTGTTACTGCGCGTCTTTACCTGTGTGCAATTGGAGCGTTTTTTGTGCTGGGAATCACGACGATTTCAGTCAACAGTCTCAGTTTCTATACCCTGTATATCGAGCACATGGGCCTGCTTTCGGTATCGGTAGAGGTCATGCTGTTGGCGCTGGTGTTGTCTTACCAGTTTGCCCAGCTTTATCGCGACAAGGAATATGCGCTGGAATGCATGGAGCACAGCAACCGTGTTGCCCGCACCGATAACCTGACCGGCTTGCCCAACCGTGTGGCCCTGGATTTGGTGCTGGAAACCTTGCCGCAGCATGGTAGCCTGACGTTTATCGATATGGATGGTCTCAAATATTATAACGACCAGTTCGGGCATGAGCGCGGCGACGAATTATTGCGCGTGTTCGCCCGGCACTTGAGTGATTGTTTGGGCGAAAGGGCGCAGGCTCACCGTCTGGGCGGCGACGAGTTTGCCATTACTTGCGAGCAAGGGGATGTGTCGTGGGTCGAGCGTATGTTAACGCAAGCAGTTGAAAGCATGCGTGTCGGCGGGTTTGGTTCTGCCGGCGCCAGTTCCGGCTCGGCGCATGTCTATGAAGCCACGGGCAAAGAAAAACTTAAACATATGGCTGATTGCCGGATGTACGAAAATAAACGTCTTCGCAAGCGGAGCCGCTATGAAAATCAGAAATCAGTTCTAACATAACCAACGAGGAGAAGAATAATGCAACGTATTTATGGTTTGATCTGGCCGATCATACTGTCGGTCGTGTTGCCGCTTGTGGCGGCGTGGTTCGCTTATCCCGAAACCCATTTGCCGCCCGGCTTCGGCGTATTTCCGCCGCTTTTCGTGGCGGATCCTCCCGGTTTCAACCTGATCATCTTTATTGTGCTGGCGCTGGTGGAAGCCGCCGTTGTGCTTTTTTTGTTGTTTCCGCAATGGTTCGGTTTCACCATTCCGGTTCCGCCGCCTAAGCCCGCTCCAGCGCATTTCCCGGTGTGGTTTTGGATAGGAGCAGTGTTGACGCTGTTTTTTTGGTGGTTAATGTGGGCACGGGTCACGCCTTTTGGCGACTTGGTGTATTACGCCTTTGCACCTTTATGGTGGGGGTTTATCCTGGCCCTGGACGGACTGGTATATCGCCGTAGCGGCGGTTATTCGCTGTTGGCGTCACGACCCAAAACCCTGTTGATCAGTGCGGTGGTTTAGATAGCCGGTTGGTTATATTTCGAATATTTCGATTATTTTGCGTTGGGTAACTGGTATTACCCTAACACCGCCGACGGCGTGATGCCGCTTAGCCATGTCACTGTCGTGCTGCTGTTCCTGATTGCCTATACCACGGTTTGGCCTGCCATCTTCGAGTGGTATACCCTGCTTAACACTTTTCCCGGTTTGTCCAGTCGTTACAGCAACGGCCCAAAAATAGCGCTGTCGGGCGGGCTGCTGTTGTGGGGTGGTTTTTTGCTGATTTTCGCCGTGGTATTTTTTCCTTATCCGCTGTTTTGGGCGATGTGGGTAGGACCGCTGGCGATTTTTTCCGGCCAATTGATCAGGAAAGGCATATGGAATCCGTTCACCGCGATGGCCGAAGGCAACTGGGGGCCAGTTTTACTGGTGGCGATCAGCTCCTTGTGTAACGGGTTTTTCTAGGAATTGTGGAATTGGGGTAGCAATGCCAATCCGGCATTACCGGCAACCAACCCCAATTATTGGGTATACGATATTCCCTATGTCAATGTTATCCACATTTTTGCCGAAATGCCGCTGTTGGGATACATAGGTTACCTGCCTTTCGGCATTCTGGTTTGGGTGGTGTTCATTTGGCTGGGAGCATTGTTCGGTTTTGACACCGGACTGCTCAAGGACGAGCAGGACAAAGGCTGAGAATTTCATAACTACTCATTTCCCAGTGACGTCGCTCAGTATCAAATCGGCTAAGCGCGGAATGCTTAAACAGGTGGTTAAAAGTGTTTATTCACCACGAAGACACGAAGGGCACGAAGAAATAAACTTCGTGTCCTTCGTGTCTCGGCAACTGCTCCCGCGTTGCTCTCGATTGCTGTTCCAGACGCAATTCTACCTCCCGTCCTTGAGGTCGTACCTCCTGCATTCCCTACAGGGATGTAGGGAATGCAGATATTGCAGGAGCAAATATCTGTCCGTGCAGTCGTTCGTGGTGACAGTCTTTTTAAGTTTTTTAATCGGTTTTGGCTATCAGCGGCGGCTCAACATGAGATGCAGGAATAGCGCCTCATTCCTGCTTCGGCATTGCCGAACAGAGGACTGGTGTAGTTCTTCTTGACCGGCAGCATATACTCCACGCCGCCCAAAAAAGTGTATTTGTTGTCGGCGTGCTTATCGTTGCCGAAACTATCCTGGTGCGAAAGATCGAAAGTGCGCAGTCCCGCGAGGTAAAGCCGTCGAATGCCTGTCCGTGGATTTGCGTCAATCCCGCCGGATTGGTGTTGAGTGCGCTGGCATCCCGTGCCACTGCAATATCGGCTCCGCCCATCAGTGTCGATTCGGTTTCAAAGCCGATCAGGTTGATGCCGTTGGTGGCAAAGGCCATTGGGCTAAGCAGCATAAGCGGGTAATGCCAATCCGGATAAGCGTCCGAGATTCTTTGTAAATAAGTGCATGATAAATTGGCAGGTCTTTTTAGCCGATAGTGTCGCGATAGCAAACCGTCATTACTATGAATGTCATTATCAATATTTTGCTTACAGGGCAAGAAAATCGATCATTAATAAATGTATAATAAATTCCATTGAAAACGCCGTTAGCTATTTGAAACCCGATATGTCATTTTTGAAATATCGGACAAACCAACGGCAGTGTGACTGTAAAAAGAGCGCTTCGAATTATTTAAAACCATTAATGAATGAAACTAAAAAAGCACGGGTGTTAATGGGCTTTATTTTTCCGTTTTTCAGAAATTCCGCTCATCGCCGAAGTAAAAATGATCCTTGCCGTTTGGTCAAGTTGTAAAGCATGAGTTCTGCAAATCCCATTGGCGTTTTCGATTCCGGCGTTGGCGGGTTATCCGTGCTGCATGAGATTCGCAGGGCGCTGCCCGGTGAAAATTTGCTGTATGTGGCGGACTCGGCCCATGCGCCGTATGGCGATAAATCTCAGCAATTCATCGAAGACCGGTCGATCGCGATTAGCGAGTTTTTAGTGAGCCGGAATGTTAAGGCTATTGTCGTTGCCTGCAATACAGCAACGGGTGCTGCGGTGACAACGTTGCGTTCAAGGTTCTTTATGCCGATTATCGCGATGGAGCCTGCCGTCAAACCGGCAGCAGAGAGTAGCCAATCAGGCGTTATCGGCGTTCTGGCGACCAGCCGGACATTGGCTAGCGATAATTTTGTAAAGTTGTTTGCACGATACGGGGAAGATGTCGAGATACTGGGTCAGGCGTGTCCCGGACTGGTCGAACAAGTGGAGGCGGGCGATCTGTCCGGCAATAAAACCCGGCTATTGTTAGAGAAATACGTGCTTCCCTTACTGGAGCGTGGAGCTGACACGATAGTACTGGGCTGTACGCATTATCCATTCCTGGCGCCATTGATACAGGAGATAGCAGGATCTGGAGTGGCCGTGATAGATTCCGCCGCTGCCGTTGCGCGGCAGCTTCGCCGTCGGTTGGAAGTGGTTGACCTGCTGGCCGATGCTGAAAGGGTAGGGACGGAATGCTTTTGGACCAGCGGTGTACTGGATAAAGCCAAGCCGCTGGTGTCGCAATTATGGAAGCCGGATGTTGAGGTATATGCGCTGCCTGCGAGTTAGACCTTCCAGGTTTTAAAAACCTGGAAGGTCTGCGTGACATCAGAACCGTAGCCGTATGCAACGTAGCGGAATACGGGATGATCAAAGCTCCGAGATCCCGGATTCCGCAAGCTCCATCCGGGCTAGTGTGTCATGAAGAAAGGCGCAAGCCTTTTATGCTGTATTAAAGATGAGAGTAGGCCTCTCGATTTCGGCGACCAGCCGCTGGAATCAAACCACCCTGTGCGGCATAGGTCAAAA
>DATBQB010000003.1:0-3989 GCA_036561025.1 Methylobacter sp.
TTCAACTTCGCTGAGTCTCGGGAGGAGACAGTGTGGCCATCGTTACGCCATTCGTGCAGGTCGGAACTTACCCGACAAGGAATTTCGCTACCTTAGGACCGTTATAGTTACGGCCGCCGTTTACTGGGACTTCAATCAAGAGCTTGCACCCCATCATTTAATCTTCCAGCACCGGGCAGGCGTCACACCCTATACGTCCACTTTCGTGTTTGCAGAGTGCTGTGTTTTTATTAAACAGTCGCAGCCACCAGTTTATTGCAACCCTTTCGTCCTTCTGCAGTAAAGCAGTCAAACTACCAGGGCGTACCTTATCCCGAAGTTACGGTACCAATTTGCCGAGTTCCTTCTCCCGAGTTCTCTCAAGCGCCTTAGAATACTCATCTCGCCCACCTGTGTCGGTTTGCGGTACGGTCTCGTATGACTGAAGCTTAGAGGCTTTTCTTGGAACCACTTCCAATTGCTTCGCGAACAAGTTCGCTCGTCGCACCCCCTTGAATTACGCCCCCGGATTTGCCTAAGGGCCTTCTATAAGGTACGAACCGGCACTTCCAACCGCCGGACAACTTTCCGTGATCCGTCCCCCCATCGCATCATACGACGGTGCAGGAATATTAACCTGCTTCCCATCAGCTACGCATCTCTGCCTCGCCTTAGGGGCCGACTCACCCTGCTCCGATGAACGTTGAACAGGAAACCTTGGGCTTACGGCGTGGGAGCTTTTCACTCCCATTATCGCTACTCATGTCAGCATTCGCACTTCTGATACCTCCAGCATCCTTTACAAGACACCTTCGCAGGCTTACAGAACGCTCTCCTACCATCTGCATTGCTGCAGATCCGCAGCTTCGGTGACTGGCTTAGCCCCGTTACATCTTCCGCGCAGGACGACTCGATCAGTGAGCTATTACGCTTTCTTTAAAGGATGGCTGCTTCTAAGCCAACCTCCTGACTGTTTTAGCCTTCCCACTTCGTTTTCCACTTAGCCAATCTTTGGGACCTTAGCTGGCGGTCTGGGTTGTTTCCCTCTTGACGTCGGACGTTAGCACCCGGCGTCTGTCTCCCTTGCTCGCACTCATCGGTATTCGGAGTTTGCAATGGTTTGGTAAGTCGCGATGACCCCCTAGCCATAACAGTGCTCTACCCCCGATGGTGATACAAGAGGCACTACCTAAATAGTTTTCGGAGAGAACCAGCTATTTCCAGATTTGTTTAGCCTTTCACCCCTACCCACAGCTCATCCCCTAATTTTTCAACATTAGTGGGTTCGGACCTCCAGTACCTGTTACGGCACCTTCATCCTGGCCATGAGTAGATCATCTGGTTTCGGGTCTACACCCAGCGACTGAACGCCCTATTCGGACTCGATTTCTCTACGGCTTCCCTATGCGGTTAACCTTGCCACTGAATGTAAGTCGCTGACCCATTATACAAAAGGTACGCAGTCACGGAACAAGTCCGCTCCTACTGTTTGTATGCACACGGTTTCAGGATCTATTTCACTCCCCTTCCGGGGTTCTTTTCGCCTTTCCCTCACGGTACTGGTTCACTATCGGTCGATTACGAGTATTTAGCCTTGGAGGATGGTCCCCCCATGTTCAGACAGGATGTCACGTGTCCCGCCCTACTTGTCGCAAACTTAGTTCCACACCAGGGATTTTGTATAAGGGGCTATCACCCTCTATGGCCGCACTTTCCAGAGCGTTCTACTATCGCTGATGCTAAATCTTGCAGGCTGTTCCCATTTCGCTCGCCACTACTCTGGGAATCTCGGTTGATTTCTGTTCCTGTAGCTACTTAGATGTTTCAGTTCGCCACGTTCGCTTCACACACCTATGTATTCAGTGTGTGATGACCTAAAAGGCCGGGTTTCCCCATTCGGAAATCTGCGGATCAAAGCGTGTTTGCTCGCTCCCCGCAGCTTATCGCAAGCTACTACGTCCTTCGTCGCCTGTAATCGCCAAGGCATCCACCATGTGCACTTATTCACTTGTCCCTATAACGTTAGCCTCTGGCTGACAACCAAAGCGTTATAGAGGTATTTCTGAGTATGTTGCATTTGCCGTATCCAAAGTGTTATCGCTTTTTACTTCGAGAACTCTTTAATACATTTATGATTGATACAATCACAACCCATCGGTGCATGCTGTCGCACACACCGATATAAATCTTTACTTCTTCCAGATTGTTAAAGAACGAAACAGCCAATGGTTTTAAAAAACCAAACCTAACTCACCATCGCACTTGTTCCATGCGACTGACTTAGGTTTGGACTTTCGGAAATTCTTGGTGGAGGTTGACGGGATCGAACCGACGACCCCCTGCTTGCAAAGCAGGTGCTCTCCCAGCTGAGCTAAACCCCCAGGTAACACGATTACTCTTTCGATGGTGGGTCTGGTTGGGCTCGAACCAACGACCCCCGCGTTATCAACACGGTGCTCTAACCAACTGAGCTACAGACCCTACTTCTTTTGGATCAGTACCACTGCTTTTACCGGGCATCGCTCTCGCAACCCCAGACATTGTGCTGTTCTTTTCTTGATTAACACACCGATAAGTGTGGACGCTTGACTTTCATGCAAACTCTAGAAAGGAGGTGATCCAGCCGCACCTTCCGATACGGCTACCTTGTTACGACTTCACCCCAGTCACGAATCCTACCGTGGTAAGCGCCCTCCTTGCGGTTAAGCTACCTACTTCTGGTAAAACCCGCTCCCATGGTGTGACGGGCGGTGTGTACAAGACCCGGGAACGTATTCACCGCGACATGCTGATCCGCGATTACTAGCGATTCCAACTTCATGTAGTCGAGTTGCAGACTACAATCCGGACTACGATACACTTTCTGGGATTAGCTCCCCCTCGCGGGTTGGCGGCCCTCTGTATGTACCATTGTATGACGTGTGAAGCCCTACCCATAAGGGCCATGAGGACTTGACGTCATCCCCACCTTCCTCCGGTTTGTCACCGGCAGTCTCATTAGAGTGCCCTTTCGTAGCAACTAATGACAAGGGTTGCGCTCGTTGCGGGACTTAACCCAACATCTCACGACACGAGCTGACGACAGCCATGCAGCACCTGTGTTACGGTTCTCTTTCGAGCACTTCCACCTCTCAGCAGAATTCCGTACATGTCAAGGGTAGGTAAGGTTTTTCGCGTTGCATCGAATTAATCCACATCATCCACCGCTTGTGCGGGTCCCCGTCAATTCCTTTGAGTTTTAATCTTGCGACCGTACTCCCCAGGCGGTCTACTTCACGCGTTAGCTGCGTTACCAAGTCAATTAAGACCCGACAACTAGTAGACATCGTTTAGGGCGTGGACTACCAGGGTATCTAATCCTGTTTGCTCCCCACGCTTTCGTGCATGAGCGTCAGTGTTATCCCAGGGGGCTGCCTTCGCCATCGGTATTCCTCCACATATCTACGCATTTCACTGCTACACGTGGAATTCTACCCCCCTCTGACACACTCTAGCCGTGCAGTCACAAATGCAATTCCCAGGTTAAGCCCGGGGATTTCACATCTGTCTTGCACAACCGCCTGCGCACGCTTTACGCCCAGTAATTCCGATTAACGCTTGCACCCTACGTATTACCGCGGCTGCTGGCACGTAGTTAGCCGGTGCTTATTCTTCCGGTACCGTCATTAGTTCAGTGTATTAGACTAAACCGTTTCTTCCCGGACAAAAGAGCTTTACAACCCGAAGGCCTTCTTCACTCACGCGGCATTGCTGGATCAGGGTTGCCCCCATTGTCCAAAATTCCCCACTGCTGCCTCCCGTAGGAGTCTGGGCCGTGTCTCAGTCCCAGTGTGGCTGGTCGTCCTCTCAGACCAGCTACTGATCGTCGCCTTGGTAGGCTTTTACCCTACCAACTAGCTAATCAGATATCGGCCGCTCCATGAGCGCGAGGTCTTGCGATCCCCCGCTTTCATCCGTAGATCGTATGCGGTATTAGCGTAACTTTCGCTACGTTATCCCCCACTCTAGGG
>DATBQB010000004.1:0-166655 GCA_036561025.1 Methylobacter sp.
CGGTGATAAACTCATCAATACTTTCCGGCAATAGCGTGGTTTGTCTACGGCATTCGCCTTTAATGAAACGTTTCATCCGCTCGCTCCCATCAATATATTGATGGATATTATACCAAATGCTACGTTTTGACACAGTCTGGGTCGTTAACGGACGGTCAGTTAAGTCGGGCAACAGCCTTTCGTTGCCCGACTATTGATGCATGTGAATCTCAATAAGCAGCATGCAGACCGATTGCCTCATTGTGTTATTGCTGGGTAAAGCTTGATAGGCGGCGCTGCTGATAAAAACCAAAACCCTTATCGCTAGTAAATATTGGGACGTTTAACCGCACCGCAACAGCACACAATGTGCGATCCTTGAACGCCTTTTTGGCGGCATTCATTATAGAATTTGGCCGCAATAATATAATCTTCATCCAGGATGGGGTGTTATTCAAAATAACTCAGCTTGGTTTTTAGCAGTTCAAATTTATTCAAATCGCTATAGCCGGATAAAATCTCTTGTCGAATAGCGCCAATAATCAACACGCGCTGGTCGGCTATTAGTGTTTCCTAGCTCTTTACCTGCGTTTCAAACTCCGGCCTTTTAGAACGGAGCGCATGTGACCAGATGCAGGTATCGACCAATACTTTCAAGAATGCCGCCCTTGCTTGTAATCGTAATCAGGATCAGGGTCAAATTTACCGAATAGATCGATAATTTCCGCTTGCTTACGGCGATTGATAAACTCTCTTAACGCAGTAACAAGCGTATCTTCCTTGGTTTTAAAGTGTCCCAGTGTTAACGCTTCATTAATTAAATCATCATCAATGGCAAGATTAGTTGTCATAAACTTAGCTTCTATAAGATTTTTAACACAAGATTAGTTGTCCTGTTTGATACGGTCAGGTGCATGTTTTTTTTACGGTCTTTAAGATGAGCCCTGAGCTCTTCCGGTTTGAGTTCCGTATACCCCGGCCTTTAGTAAGATCACGTCGCTCTCCGCTAGTTTCGATCACAAGTGCTCTAGTTTCATGTGATTGATCATTTCACTCGTTCAATATGAATCATAGTCGCCCGTAAAGAAGCCAATACATCAATAAATAAACAAACCATTGAGCTGAAAATAAACAACACGCTGAATACGACAAATAAAATCAAAACTTCAGCGTTAATTTGATCGGTAAACCGCGAAGAGATTGAGCCCAGCATAAACACGCCGCTGCTGATCGCGCTGCACAACAGCAGGCCGAAACTCCATTTGAGCACATGGCACCGGTACACCATTGCATTGAGTTCTTTTTCCAACTTTTCCGGCTCTTGGCTAGCTTTCAGCTCAGTGTAAATGTCTCTGACACGACCGATTGCATGGGTATAACGGGCATTCAAGGTCAATACGAAAATGCCGATGCTGGAAAACAAAACCAGGGAGCTGGTTACCAGTTCAACAATACCGTCCAGCCTGGACAGCATTTAACCTTCCTGTCCGTCAATTCTGGCACTGGTCAATATGGGCGCATAAACAAAGACAAACAGAGAGAATGCCGCCAGCCAGCTTAGCGTCGATACATAGATCAAGTTTTCGTACCAACCCGGCAATGCGATCGGCAATAAAACCCGAAACAATGCGGCGACATTAATCAAAACAAATGCGATAGCAATTGCGTTGGACGCTTTAAGAGCGCGGCCGGTATGGCCTAATGAGACTCTCGCCATCATACCCAGCGTTAATACGCCGATGCCTCCCAATGTAAAGGCGTGCAACGCCAACGACGGCAACACGACAGAATAGGCCGATAATACGGTCAGCATAAATCCTAAAATTACCCAGCTGTAACCGGCATAAAGTACCCATAGCAACGGCACATATAAGACGCGTTTTACATACCAGCCGGATAGTCTGGCGATATTAACGGCAACGGCAACAATCGCCGCCAAAGCTAACAGAGTTCCTGAAACGCCCAAAAGCTGCAGGGCAAAGACGAGAACGGCTGAGGCTATCGACAAATTATCCAGCAACGGATTTCTGATGATCAATGTTCCGGGTATTCCCCGTTCAGTAAAAAAAGGAAATACGCGTCCGGCAATGATCAAAATCAAAATAATAATAGTCGCTACGGCCAGCTGGATTCCAGTTGCTGCGGTGTTTTCCTGTAAGCCCAGCATTTCCATATGGATCAAACCGTTGCCCAGAGCCAGTAATAGCAATAGACCTATAAAAAACATATTTCTGTATTGCTTTGCCTGAATGATCGGTTTACTGACTTGATAAGCCAATACCGGCAGAAAAGAAAAATCCACCAGAGCAATCAAGGCGTCAGGTAACTCACCGGCATAAAACGGCAGGATGCGCCCATAGAGCCATAACAAACATAAATTTGCCAGTGGGTCGCCGGTCAAAGTCGGTTTGCCGGTCCAGTTTTTAACAGCCGTTAACAAAAATCCTGAAATAACGGCTACGGCATAACCAAACAACATTTCGTGCGCATGCCAGTAGTTATTAGGGAAATAATGTTCCGACGTTAAGGCGCCGTTGAACAGGGCATTCCAAAAGACAATCAGGATTAGCGCCGCCAATCCGGCCAAGGCGAAAAACGCTCTAAATCCCAGTGCAAAAATCGGATAATCAAAAATAGGTTGTGATTTCATTGAGATGTTTTCCAGCAGTTAAACTCAGCATTCGAGAATGTCAGTAATTATACTCATTTCTCTTTTAAAAGAGCCTTTTGTGTTTCGATGATGACTTGTTTTATTTTACTCAGAACTTGCTGTTGTTGCTCCGGAGGCAGTTTGCCAAACTCCTGTTCAAATTGGCTTAGGCTATAAGCAGGTTCCCCAGCCGTGCTATCGGATAAGCTAAGTCCGCAATCGGTAATGACGCGTTTAATGGGTTCAGAGGCATTTTCTAACGGCATTGCGGCGGACAGAACCTCGCGTATCATGGTGTTAACGCGGATAAAAATGGATTGCCCGGTCAATATGTCATCAACGATGCGTTTGGCATATTCCTCCGTATAGCCTTTGCGTTTTGAATCTTTAAAGGTTTTCATTTGGAGTGTAACGGCGGGTTTTTTGTCGATTTGATATTCAAAATCAAAGTCGCTGTTTTGCGAAGCGATTAAGTCGTCGGCATCGATAATCACTTGCAAGACATTGTCCTTACAGGCGATTTCCAGTCTGATGTTGTCGTAAAGACCGCGAGGCGGCAGAGGCGATAAGGCAAAACTATAGGTTCGGTTGGTTAGCCGGTCGCTTTCTTGATGATAGCTCCAGGTATTGTCAGCAAATACATTAAATGGGCAAAAAAACAGCAGAGCCAAAATGAGCCGTTGGACGGTTTTACTAGATAGACCAATTGCCGGAAGTTTACGTTTCATTTTTGACGTCCCCATATTCAAAAGTGCTAACCAATTAGATTATTCGAGCAATTTGAAAAAACTTTTTGGCGCTCCGCATATCGGGCAATCCCAGCTATCTGGAATATCTTCCCAACGGGTTCCCGGTGCAATGCCGCTATCGGGGTCTCCTTTGGCTTCATCATAAATATGCTCACATTCCAAACAGTGATATTTTTTAAAATCTGACATGGTCTGCCTTCTTAAGATAATAGTTTATGTATGTTGAAAACTGGGCGCGCTGTCAACCTTTGCCGCGAGTACGTGTTCTTGCGTCGTTGCCGATAGCGGATTTGTCTTTGGAGATTTCCAGCGTCTCAAAGCGTTTTTCGACAAATTCAATGATTAAATTCGCAATATCTTTGCCGCTGGCAACTTCGATGCCTTGCAGGCCGGGAGATGAATTAACCTCCATAATTACAGGGCCGTGATTAGAGCGCAGCATATCGACGCCACACACATTCAAACCCATGATTTTCGCGGCTCGCACCGCGGTCGAGCGTTCTTCCGGCGTTAATCGCACTAAAGCCGCAGACCCGCCACGGTGCAAGTTTGAACGAAACTCGCCGGGCGTTGCCTGTCGTTTCATTGCAGCAACCACTTTTCCGCCTACCACAAAGCAGCGGATGTCGCTGCCGCCGGCTTCTTTGATAAATTCCTGAACCATAATATTGGCTTTGAGCCCCATAAAAGCCTGAATAACACTCTCTGCGGCATTATGGGTTTCCGCCAAGACCACGCCGATGCCTTGCGTGCCTTCCAATAATTTAATCACCAGCGGGGCGCCGCCTACTTGAGCGATCAAATCTTCAATATCGTCAGGATTATTGGCAAAGCCGGTTACCGGCAAACCGATACCTTTCCTGGCAAGCAATTGCGTTGACCTTAATTTGTCGCGAGACCGCGATATGGCTACCGACTCGTTCAAAGGAAAAACATTCATCATTTCAAATTGCCTTAATACCGCAGTCCCGTAGAAAGTGACTGAAGCACCAATCCTGGGAATAACGGCATCGAATCCTGTTAAATCCTCACCCCTATAATGAATGGATGGATTATGCGAAGTAATATTCATATAGCAACGCAACACATCCAGAACCCGTACTTTATGGCCTCGTGCTTCTGCGGCTTTAACCAGCCGAGAGGTCGAATATAGTTTGGGGTTGCGGGATAAAATAGCAATTTTCATAAAGACTTAAAATTCTCGCTTTAATACATTAAGGTAAAGGTATATTTTGACACGAAATAAGGCAGGATGCTTTAGAAATGGGGGTAGGGAAGATACTCTGGTTAAAAACCATCGGGTTAGAGGTATTGAACTATCGGATCAGTTAAACGATTGGCTAAGAAGTGAGGTGAAAACCTAAATATGCACTGCCCACGAAAAGTGTTTATGACTTATCGTTTCACCTGTCTTTTAGACTACCGTGAAGAAACAAGTCAACAGCTTGGCGTACCCAAATATCGATTTCCGCTTCATCTGGTGTTGGTTCCAAACCTAGCTGTAGTTTGAGTATTCGTTCACTGCGCAATCCGCTCAAGAATTGTTCAGCGAGAAAGTGCGTATCTATTTCGGCAAAATAGCCCGCTTGCTGCTGTCTGACGAAAAACTGGGCGAGATGATCAAGGGTGCGCTGAGGTCCTTGTTCATAGAACTGAGTGGCTAAATCGGGAAAGCGTGGCGATTCGCCAATCAGTATGGCGCGGATACGCACCACGTCCGGCCGGGTGATGCGATACAGAAACTGTTTAGCAAAAGAGATCAGCGCTTCCTCCGGAGAATTCTCGAAAACGTGTTCCTCAGTCAGACTGGTGACGAACTGGTCGCTGCAGCGCCTTATCACAGCGCCGAATAGCCCAACCTTACCGCCGAACTGACTATAGATGGTCCGCATTGACACGCGTGCATCCCGAGCTATAGTTTCCAGACTGAGGTTGCCATAGCCGTTTTCAAGGAAAAGGTTGAAAGCAGTGTCCAGTAATCGATCGCGACTTTGAAGCTCCTCTCCTTTGCGAGGTCGTCCGCATTTAATCATGGCGTAGTTCTCACGAAATTAATTGACGCAGGCAGTATCATACCTTAAATTAAATGATAATATGTCTTACCGTTTTTTGCCATTAAAGTTCAGGATGTAAATAAGGATGAAAAAAGAAACACACATGTTGGCTGTCATCCATCGTTTAATGTCACAGGGGAGGGCATTTCAGACTATGTGGCATGAAGGCATTTCTATAAATAAAAAGTTATTTAACGGCTTATTGGCCTCTCTCTCCCTTACCATGATTATTGGCTGCGGAAGCCATGATAATTCAGCTCCTCAGCCGGGGCAGGGCCACTTGCCCAATGTCAAGATTGCACAGCCGCTGTCGCAAGAAGTTACGGAATGGGACGAATATACAGGGCGCATCGAAGCGGTCAACTCGGTAGACGTGCGCGCACGGGTGAGCGGCTATCTGGAAAAAGTGAATTTCAAGGCTGGAGACAAGGTACATAAAGGTGATCTTCTATTTCAGATCGACCCGAAACCATTCTCGGCCCAACTGAACTATGCAGAAGCCGAATTGGAACGTGCCAAGTCCCGTCACGAACTGGCAAAAAACGATCTGGCGCGAGCCGAGCGTTTATTCCGCGCCAAAGCCATCTCCGAAGAGGAGCATGATTCCCGCAGTAAGGGTTTACGGGAAGCTGTTGCGGCAGTTCAATCTGCACAAGCCAACGTTTACACGGCTTGGTTGAATCTGGAGTTTACCCAAGTGCGATCTCCAATAGATGGTCGGATCGGTCGTGAGTTAATCACCGCCGGTAATGTGGTCAGCGACGGTGGAGCCGATGCGACTTTATTGACTTTCATCGTTTCGACTGACCCCGTTTATGTTTATGTGGATGTGGACGAACGCTCGGTACTGAAATACCGCCGTCAGGCTCAGAAAGATGGCCGCGGCAGTTTGGGCGATGAACGAACTCCGGTGGAATTGGCTGTGGCCGATGAGGTTGATTTCCCCCACCAGGGGCATCTCGACTATATATCTCCGCGAGAGGATGCTGCTACAGGTACTCTGACATTGCGGGGAGTGTTCGTTAACCCTGACGAATTGTTAAGTCCCGGTTTTTTTGCCCGCATGCGGATTCGCGGCAGCGCTCCGTATCCTGCCATTTTGGTTCCGGATCGGACTATTGGTACGGATCAAGCGCAGAGCTTTGTGTGGGTGGTGAATCAGGAAAATCAGGTGGAATACCGTAAGGTGGCGCTTGGCGCTCATATCGGCCAGTCCCGCGTGATTATAAAAGGATTGAAGCCTGAAGAATGGACGGTTATCGAAGGCATACAAAAACTCAAGCCGGGCATTAAGGTGAATCCGGAACGCATCTCGTTGACCGAGCGCAATGAAAAGAAATAGACCATGAATCGATTCACGCACTTTTTTATCGACCGGCCGATCTTCGCGTCGGTATTATCCATCGTTATCGTCATAGTCGGCGGACTGGCGCTAATTGGCCTGCCTATTGCCCAATATCCCGAGATCGCCCCACCCACCGTGTTAGTGAGTACGGCCTACCCCGGCGCCAATGCCCAAGTAGTAGCCGAAACCGTAGCGACGCCTATCGAGCAGGAAGTGAACGGTGTCGAGGATATGCTGTATATGTCCTCCCAATCTACCAATAGCGGCAACATGGCGCTGACCATTACTTTCAAACCGGGCACTAACCTGGACAAGGCTCAGGTACAGGTACAGAACCGGGTGGCTTTGGCCGAGCCCAAGTTGCCTCAGGAAGTCAGTCGCCAAGGCATCAGTGTCAAAAAACGCAGCCCGGATTTAAGTCTGGTAGTCAACCTGATCTCTCCGGACAAGCGCTACGATAGTGTTTATTTAAGCAATTACGCGTTGCTGCAACTCAAAGATACTTTGGCGCGATTGCCCGGAGTGGGTGATATTGCGATTTTCGGCGCCCGTGACTACAGTATGCGCCTCTGGTTAAATCCGGAGAAAATTGCCGCTCGTAATCTGACCGCCAGTGATGTGGTCAATGCTATCCGCGAACAAAACGTTCAAGTCGCCGCTGGGGTGGTAGGCCAGCAGCCGGCCAAAGAAAATACAGATTTTCAATACACTGTCACTACCATGGGCCGTCTGATGGAGTCGGATCAGTTCGGCGAAATCGTCATTAAAAACGGAAAAGATGGGCAGGTAACCCGGCTCAAGGATGTGGCGCGCATCGAGCTGGGCGCGAAAGATTACAACTCGGGTCTGTACCTGGACGGCGAGCCCAGCGTGGGTCTTGCCATCTTCCAGTTACCCGGCTCCAACGCTGTGGAAACCAGAAATGCGGTGATGGACACTATGGAGAAGCTTAAGCCGCGCTTCCCGGAAGGACTTGATTACACGCTTGTTTATGACACTGTCGTGTTTGTGCAGCAGTCCATCGACGCGGTGATCAAAACCCTGATCGAGGCCATCCTGCTGGTGGTGCTGGTGGTCGTGATTTTCTTGCAGAACTGGCGCGCGACAATCATTCCGCTGCTTGCCGTACCGGTCTCTTTGATCGGCACCTTCGCGGTAATGTCGGCACTTGGCTTGTCGCTTAACACCTTGTCCTTATTTGGCTTGGTGTTGGCTATTGGTATCGTTGTAGATGACGCCATCGTGGTGGTGGAAAATGTGGAACGCCACATCGCCTTAGGCTTGACGGCCCGAGAAGCTACACGAAAAGCTATGGGTGAAGTCGTAGGGCCGATCATTGCGACGGCGCTAGTGCTGGTTGCCGTATTTATACCTACCGCTTTTATCACCGGTGTCTCGGGCGCTTTTTACAAACAGTTTGCGCTGACCATCGCGGTTTCCACAGTTATCTCGGCATTCAATTCGTTAACCTTGAGTCCGGCGCTGTGCGCACTAATGCTGGATCGGGCGCACGGCGATAAAGACTGGTTTACGCGGCTGTTCGATCGCCTGTTCGGCTGGTTCTTCATTCGCTTCAACCGCTTCTTCGATTCGTTCAGCCAAGGCTATGCCCGGCTGGTCGGCAGGCTGATTCGTATGACTGCGGTTGTGCTGGTGCTTTATGCAGCGCTCAACGGGCTGAATTTTCTGGCTTTTGAAAAAGTGCCGACAGGCTTCATCCCTCAGCAAGATCAAGGCTACCTGATTTTGTATGCGCAGCTGCCCGACGCGGCCTCGCTGGCCCGTACCCAGGAAGTGGTTCAGCAGGCCACCCGCATTATCATGAAGACGGAAGGGGTCAAGCATGTCATCGCCTATGCCGGTTTTTCGTTTCTGGCCGGCTCCAACCAATCCAATGTCGCCACGATGTTTGCAAGATTGGAGCCCTTCGAGCAGCGCGCAGGTCATTCGGAACTTCACGCCGATGCTATAGTTAAAAAGCTCCAGCAGAATCTTGCCCAAGTCGAGGGGGCGTATATTGCCGCATTTCCGCCGCCTCCGATCCGAGGCATGAGCGTAGTGGGCGGTTTCAAGCTGCAAATTCAGGATCGTTCCAATGCCGGTGTTGACGCACTACAAAATATTAGCAACGATCTGATCGCCAAGGGCAATCAGCAACCGGGCTTGGCCGGGCTATTTACCACGTTCCGTTCGGGAGTGCCGCAGCTTTTTCTTGATGTGGATCGTACCCGGACAAAATCGATGGATGTTCCTTTAAAAGAAGTATTCGATACCTTGCAGATTTATCTTGGCTCACTTTATGTTAATGATTTTAATAGCTTTGGCAGAGCCTATCAGGTAGTGGCGCAGGCCGATTCGGAATTTCGCATGAAACCGTCGGACATCGCCGAGCTGAAGACGCGTAACCTCCAAGGCGGCATGGTACCGTTAGGGTCTCTGATGTCGGTTAAAGAAATTACCGGACCCGACAGAATCACCCGCTACAACATGTATCCGGCTGCGGAAATTAACGGCAGCACGTTACCCGGAATCAGTTCCGGCCAAGCGATTACCACAATGAACAAACTGATGGACGCAGAATTGCCGCCGGGATTCGGCTTTGAATGGACTGAGCTCAGCCTGCAACAAGTATTAGCCGGAGACACGGCTCTGCTTGTTTTCCCGCTGAGCGTGATCTTTGTGTTTTTGGCCTTGGCAGCCCAGTATGAAAGCTGGTCGTTACCGTTTGCGGTAATACTGATCGTACCGATGTGTATTTTATGTTCATTGGCCGGCGTGTGGTTCCGGGATATGGACAACAATATCTTCACCCAGATCGGATTTATCGTACTGGTGGGCTTAGCCAGCAAGAACGCGATTCTTATCGTGGAATTTGCCAAGCGGCGTCAAGAAAGCGGACTTAATCGTTTCGATGCAGCAGTGGAAGCGGCACGGATTCGTTTACGACCCATCTTGATGACTTCATTTGCTTTTATTATGGGCGTGTTTCCGCTGGTAATTTCCCAAGGAGCGGGAGCGGAATCGCGGCGATTGCTCGGTACTGCCGTGTTTAGCGGAATGTTGGGCGTGACAGTGTTCGGTCTGTTGTTAACGCCGGTGTTCTACGTGATCGCACAGGTTTTGGCGCAGCGCTGGCAGTCTTCCAGGCATAAATTGCTTGATCCTGCCGCTTCAGGACACGACTTATGAGAAAGCTATGTCGCTTATTAAACACTAGCTTAGAAAAAGCCGTTAGTCCACGAAAAGTATGGAAAAGTTCAAAGAGATGCCAAGTTTTAGGTCACTATTATCTCGTTCACACTGCCGCTAAATTATGCACTGTTGTAGGAGCGGGCCATGCCCGCTCCTACGGTGTCACTGTGATTTACTTAATGACAGTATCTCAACGCCTGCGACAGCAGTGCAAGCGTTGCTTGTGCTTGCAGGCGGAGCCTGCACTCCTGTAGTCAACAGCTTCCATATTTAACGACGATATAGTCTATGAAAAGAATGCATTTCGCAGAACTTTACTTCCGTAATACCGGCCGGATTCTCCTTTGCGCTGCTCTACTCAGCGCTTGCGCAGTAGGTCCCGATTATAAGACTCCGGCTACCGATGCGGGACAAAGCTTTACCAATGCCAACACCCCGGAATTTTCTGCGCAAGGTGTGGACGTAGCTTGGTGGAAATTATTTGAAGACAAAGATCTAATCGAACTTGTCGATCAAACAGTACAGCATAACCGTGATCTACAAGCCGCTCGCGCTAACCTGCGTGAAGCACGTGCGCTGTATATGGAATCGGGGCTGAATTTGGTGCCTACCGTCACCTCGCATGCCAATTACACAGAGCAGAAACGCAGCGCCGGCGCTTTGAATAACCGATCTTTTGCACCGCGCGAGCTGAAACTTTACAACGTCGGTTTCGACGCTTTTTGGGAAGTCGATCTCTTTGGCCGAGTGCGACGCAACGTGGAGGCGAGCAATGACGAAGTTGATGAACAAGAGGCCAGCCTTCGTGATCTCGGCGTCAGCTTAATCGCCGAAGTAGCCAGAAACTATTTCGAATTGCGTGGGCTGCAAAACCAGTTGGCAACGGCGAAAAAGAACGCCAAGAACCAAACCCAAACGCTGGAAATAACTCGCGTCAGGCTAGAAAGCGGCCGTGGTACCGAACTAGATACCTCGAGAGCAATAGCCCAGCTCGACTCCACCCGTGCACTCATTCCGCCTTTAGAGAGCGCCATTCAGCAGGCTATACACAGGCTCAGCGTACTCACCGGACAGCTCCCTGGCGCTCTGATAGAAAAATTGTTGCAGCCCGCACCGCTACCCAAAATCCCCAAGACCATCAACATTGGCAAGCCTGCGGAACTATTGCGCCGCCGTCCTGACATCCGTATCGCCGAACGGGCTCTGGCAGCAGCTACCGCCCGCATCGGCGTCGCCACCGCCGATCTTTTTCCGCGCGTCACATTTGTCGGCACTATCGCCCTTGAGGCCAGTACCTTGTCAGGAGTCGGCGCTGGCGGGTCAGACACCTATTCCGCAGGTCCGCGGATCAGTTGGGCCGCCCTGGATTTAGGCCGCGTGTATGCCCGCATCAAAGCCGCAGACGCCCGTGCCGAGGCAGGCCTGGCGCAGTACGAGCAAACTGTGCTGAGCGCTTTGGAAGAAACCGAAAACGCGCTGGTAAATTACAATCGGGAACGAAGCCGTAGAGAGTTGCTGGGCTCGGCAGCCAAGGCCAGCGAAAGAGCCCATGAACTGGCTCATATACGTTTTGCAGAAGGCGTGACCGACTTTCTGACGGTATTGGATGCCGAGTTGCGCTTATTGCAAGACCAGGATAGTCTGGCGCAGAGCGAAACTGCCACGGCAACAGCGCTGGCAGCGCTTTATAAGGCTTTGGGAGGCGGCTGGGAGTCGAGCATTGATTTGGGTAAAGCAGAATAAGTTGTAGGTTGGGTTTACCCTAAAGAGCATAAAAGGCGTGAGTCGTAACCCAACAGATAGATGCCGCAAATGTTGAGCCATGCTAACCCAACATGACCGATCAAAAGCCCATGCCCATTTCCAGCCACGCTCGCACCTCGTCGGTCTTGCCGATCAGCTCAGGCACCGGGCCGACCGGCGTGGCGACGAAAGCCCTGGCGCTCAATTGGCTTGCGCCTACCCAGTGGAGTTTCGGCCCCAGCCAATTGATGCCGCCGCCCGCACCGCTCAGCGTAGCTCGGTTGGTTCCCCTGGCCCAGGGGGTCTGATTGATCGTCACCTGCGCACTGTCGATGAAGCCGACCGCCTGGAATTGTCCGAAGCGCCCTGAGCCTAAGTCGTGGCGAAGTTCGGCGGTGCCGATGTAGCCCGAATCGCCGGACAATGCGCCCATATCGTAGCCTCGCACCGTGTACGGGCCGCCGACGATTATCTTCTTCGACGAATCCAGGTTGTCTTGCGCCCATTGCCCGGCAAAGGCCAGATACAAAGCATCCTTTTGAGTCAGTCTTTGCAGACGCGACACATTCGCGTTCCATTTCGAGAACAGGCCTTGGGTTTTTGCGGTTGCAGCATCCGACGACTGCGAATCCGGGTTGTCGAAGCCGACATGTCCGCCTGACCAGCCCAAAATCCAGGTATTGACGCCGCCGGACAATAAGCTGTCCCGCGCGTCGCCGGAAACGCTCAGCGTGCCGTTATCCAGATGCCGGTAAGTCTTGATGCCGCTGACGTCGATACGGTCGCGCAGTTCCATCCGGTCGTACTCGACTTGCCCGTACAGATTAAAATCCCGGCTGCGAACCAGCGGATGCCTGCCCCAGACGCTGCCGACCTGCGCGGTGCCGTGCGCATCCAGCGCCGATAGCGATCCGCTCAGCTCGTAGTTCAGCGCCGAATAAGACCCGCCCAAGCGGGTGCCGTAGCCGTTGACCAGCGATTCGTAGACAAGCCGTCCGTAGTTGACCCCGCTGCCGGAAGTCAGCCCGCTTAAGCTCAGCACATCGCCGTGGTGCAGCGGGTTCAGCCAGTTCACCGTGCCGCCGGCCCGTGGCCTTCCTGTATAGCGGTTGCCGTAATCGTCCACCACCAGATTGCCGGTGACGGCCTGGGCGGCTGAGGCATTTACCAGCAAGTCCGACGTTCCGGCCGTTCCGCCCGCTTTCAAGGTCGAGTTGGCCGCAATGCCCTGAATATCGGACAGCAGCAACAAAGCATGATCCAAACCGGCCTGACCGATAGTCTGTCCGCTTTGTAGCGGAGCCAGCGTATCGTGCAATAGCGAATCGCTGACCTTGCTGTGGTTGTCGAGCTGGATCTTGCCGTATTTCGCTTCCATAACTTCGATGCGCACCACCCCCGACGCAATGGTTTGCGCCGGGATGAACGCCCTGGCCAGCGGATAGCCGTGTTCGTGGTAATACTCGGTGATGCGGGCGGCCAGCTCACCCAACTGGGGCAGGGTGATGCTTTTGCCTTCGGTGTCCGCGACCAGCGCATGCAGGGTTTGCGTATCGATCTGGTCATTGCCGACGATTTGGATCGCTTTCACCACAAACGGCGCACTGGGCGGCAGCTTACCTGCGCCTTGGCCTTCGATGGTCAAACCGGTGCCGGTGGGGGAGGGCGCAGGCGGCTTGACCGGCTGTATCTGTTGCAGCAGCGTGCCTCCCGCGCCGGGAACAGCCGGATTTACAGCTTGGGCCGCCAGCGGGGCAATCAGGAGCATGGCCGCCCATAACGGTTTTGTCGTATTAAATTTCATCAGTTGTCTTTTTGGTTTTAGGTTGATGAGTGTCCGGCAGCTTCATGCCGCCGTTTACAAGGTTGTTTTCGTTTTCATGCGTTATGCGTAGGAGCGGGCCGCGCCCGCGACATTTAGGCAACAATTGCAGAGTTTTAGCGCTTTCATCGCGGGCTAGCCTGCTTCTACAAGAAGCTGTCCCAGGGTGTGATGTGGCCGCGCATTAAAGTTCATCAGAATCTTTTTTGTTAGGCTGGCGATTGCCTAACAGATTCACACCACCGTTTTCAATATTGACGGTTAGGCCATTCTCCCCGATAGCCATCGTGGTATTCTCGCCCACTCTATTGCCGGATGATTGCCCTACAGCATTTTGGCCTGAACCTTGATTATCATTATTGAAAGAAGGCTGATCCGGACTTTGCCTATTATTAGAGGACGGCTGGCCCACAGTTCCAGGCTGAGTACTAGTTGGCGACGAGGTCAGGCTCGCCGTCAGCAGCGATGTCACGTTACGCACAGGTTCCGGCGGCCTGCCTGAGTCAGTTGTCGACGGCGCTGCGGTGATATTCGCCGTCAGCCCGGCCGGTTGCACCACATTGTAGTTACCGGCATCAGTGCCTTTCAGCGTGAAGCCGCTGACCGTAACGGCCTTATCGGTGCCGACATTGGCATCGGCAAATACGCCGCTGCCAGTGCTGCCTATGCCGACCTCATCGCCGCTCAGTGGCGCGACTGCGGCCGCGCCGTCCAAGGTCGCAATCATGTTGGTGTCATAGACTTTGTCTTTGGCAGTCACGCCGGTCACGACGAGATTGGCCTTGGTGATGTCGGCCTTCAATCCGGTTTGTTGCACCAGGTTATAGTTGCCGGCATCGGCGCCGCTCAGCGTGAAGCCGTTGACGGTGACCGGCTTGCCGGTGCCGACATTCCGGTCGGCAAATGCGCCGCTGGCGGTGCCGCCCAGCATGACGCTATCTGCGCCCAGCGCCGAGACTACTGGTGTGCCGCTCAAGGTTGCGATAGTCGTTGCGTCATACACTTTATTGTTCGCAGTCAGCCCGGTGACAAAAAGGTTAGCTTTGGCAATATCGGCAGTCGTGGCACTTTGGCTGTTGATGTTGTAGTTGTTAACGTCGGCGCCGCTATAGCTACTGGACAGTATCACCGTCTTGCCGGCGCCGGCGTTCTTGTCGCTGAACGTGCCGGTAGCGCTGACATTGACACTCTCGCCGGAGAACAGGCCGTTCAGTATTGCTGAACCGGTGCCCACGGTCGCATTCGTGGTGCCGTCGTAGACTTTATTGCCGGCGGTCAAGCCGGTCACGGTCAAACTCTTTGGGGTAATGGCGCCAATGTTTGCGTTTATTGAGTTTCCCGCCAAGTGATAACCGTAGACGGTGGCTGCGCCGTTGTTGGCGCTCGCAATAGAAACGCCGGTCACGGCCACATTCTTGCCGCCGGCTACGTTTTTATTGTTGTAGGCGCCGCTAGTCGGGTTGTTCAAAATGACGGTATCGCCATCCAGCGCTCCGCTGGTGGCATAGTTACTTGCGGCCAAAGTAGCCGTAAGCGAAGTATCGTAAACCTTGCTTACGCTACCGGTTAAAGAGGCTGTAACCACAGGCGCCGCCGTGTAAAGAAAGCCGTTACCACTGCCGAGCACTGTGCTGCTGCCATAGGTGGCGTTGTATTGCTTGAAGTTGTAGCCCAAACCATTGCGGGTGTCGTTAGCCGGGGTTCCCGACCATACCAGCCAGCGGCCGTTAGGTGTGGTCAATGCGCCGGCGCCGACGTTGTTAGTGAAGCTCTGACCGGCTAACTGCAGGGCGTCGCCGGTGGCGGTGGAGGTGATGCCGGCGTTCAGGGTCAGGGCATTGCCTGCGACCAGATTCAGGCGTCCGGCAACGTTAATGGCGCTATTGACGGTGATGTTATTACTGGTTTGCAGCGTCACTGTGCCGCTTGCTGCCGCGGCGGCGATGGCCGTAGGGCTGAGCGTAGGATTGACGATTAAATTGTTGACCAGGGTTGGCAAGTTGGCGGGATCTACGACCAGCCATGCCGCGCCCGCATTGACGATCGCGCCGTTGTCCCAGGAGGAGGTGCCCACCACATAGTTGCCGTTGCTCAGTGCGGTGATACCGCCGATGCCCACCTGATCATTAGCCGTGCTGCCGACCAGGGAATTGGCACTGGATACGACTCCGATGATGCCGGCGGTGCCGCTGCCCCAGGTGGCCGCGCCCGCATTGGCGATTGCGCCGTTATCCCAACTGCTACTGCCCACCACGTAGTTGCCGCCGTTGCTCAGCTTGGTGACGGTGTTCCCTATAGCATCGCCAGCCGTGCTGCCGACCAAGGAATTGGCACTGGACACGACGCCGCTGATGCCGGTGGTGCCGCTGCCCCAGGTGACAGCGCCCACATTGGCGGTTGTGCTGTTATCCCAAGCAGTACTTCTCACTAGGTAGTTGCCGTTGCTCAGTGCGGTGATACCGGAGCTGCTCACCGCATCGCCAGTCCTGCTGCCGACCAGGGAATTGGCGCTGGACACGACGCCGCTGATGCCGGTGGTGCCGCTGCCCCAGGTGGCCGCGCCCGCATTGACGATTGTGTCGTTATCCCAAAGATTACTGCTCACCACGTAGCTGCCGTTGCTCAGCGCGGTGACGGTGTTCCCTATAGCATCGCCAGCCGTGCTGCCGATCAAGGAATTGGCACTGGAAATGACGCCGCTGATGCCGGTTGTGCCGCTGCCCCAGGTGGCCGCGCCCACATTAACGGTCGCGCCGTTGTCCCAACTGCTACTGCCCACCACGTAGTTGCCGTTGCTCAGCGCGGTGACGGTGATCCCTACATTATCGTTAGCCGTGCTGCCGACCAGGGAATTGGCGCTGGACACGACGCCGCTGATGCCGGTGGTGCCGCTGCCCCAGGTGGCCGCGCCCGCATTGGCGATTGCGCCGTTATCCCAAAACTTACTGCCCACCACGTAGTTGCCGTTACTCAGCACGGTGACGGCGCTGGCCACCTGATCGCTAGCCGTGCTGCCGACCAAGGAATTGGCGCTGGAAATGACGCCGCTGATGCCGGTGGCGCCGCTGCCCCAAGTGGCCGCGCCCGCATCGACGATTGCGCCGTTATCCCAAAACCTAATGCTCACTACGTAGTTGCCGTTGCTCAGCACGGTAACGCCGCCTTGGCCCACATTATCGTTAGCCGTGCTGCCGACCAAGGAATTGGCGCTGGAGACGACACCGCTGATACCGGTGGCGCCACTGCCCCAAGTGGCCGCGCCCGCATCGACGATTGCGCCGTTATCCCAAAACTTACTGCCCACCACGTAGTTGCCTCCGTTGCTCAGTGCAGTAACGACGAAGCCCACCTGATCGTTAGCCGTGCTGCCGACCAAGGAATTGGCGCTGGATACGACGCCACTGATGCCGGTGGTGCCGCTGCCCCAGGTGGCCGCGCCCGCATTGGCGATTGCGCCGTTATCCCAACTGCTACTGCCCACCACGTAGTTGCCGTTGCTCAGTGCGGTGATACCGGCGTTGCTCACCTGATCGTTAGCCGTGCTGCCGACCAAGGAATTGGCGCTGGACACGACGCCGCTGATGCCGGTGGTGCCGCTGCCCCAAGTGGCCGCGCCCGCATCGACAATTGCGCCGTTATCCCAAACAGCACTTCTCGTTACGTAGTTGCCGTTGCTCAATGCAGTGATGCCAAGGCCCACAAAATCGTTAGCCGTGCTGCCGACCAAGGAATTGGCGCTGGACACGACGCCGCTGATGCCGGTGGTGCCGTTGCCCCAAGTGGCCGCGCCCGCACCGTTGCTCCAAAGATAACTGCCCACTACGTAGTTGTCGTTGCTCAGTTTGGTGACGGCATTGCCCACCTGGTCACTAGCCGTGCTGCCGACCAGGGAATTGGCGCTGGAAATGACGCCGCTGATACCGGTGACGCCGCTGCCCCAGGTGGTCGCGCCCGCATCGACGATTGCGCCGTTGTCCCAGGAGGAGGTGCCCACCACGTAGTTGCCGTTGCTCAGCGCGGTGACGGAGCTCCCCACCTGATCACTAGCCGTGCTGCCGACCAGCGTGGATAGCAGCGCACCGGTACTGCCGCTGTAAAGATACACCGCCCCCGCCGCGGCCCCGCCAAACGTGTCAGCTGGTGTCGCTACTACGATATTACCGTTGGTCAGTTCCTTGATGCCGCCGCTGCCATGCTGCTCATTTGCCGCCGGGTCGGGGTTGGCCAAGTCAAAATAGAACATCGCCGGAGCACTGGCGTCGATAATCAGGTTGGCCGGGTCGAGCAACAGGTTGCCGCCCGCGCCAGGGTCGGCCTGTCCGCCGTAGTTGAGCGTTTGCTTGCCGGAGACTTCGATAAAGCCTTCGGGGCCGGTCTTCGCGTTGCCGTAATAGCCGGTGCTGTCGTCGGCCCAGACCACGATCTTACCTTGTCGGCCTTGGGCGCTGAGCGTGGTGGAAGGATTAACGAGGGTGTGGACGGCATTGGCAATGCCGGGGTTGGCGCCATGGGCGCCGCCGCCGAGCCGTAGGGCGCCGCCCTGAGTCTGGCCGTCGGCCTCGATTGTAGTGGCGGCTAGCGTAAGCTGTGGTGCGGTGGCAGTGATGCGGCCGCCGTTTTCGCCGTTGGCGCTCACTGTGCCGGATAAGTAGGTGCTGCTGTTGCTGGCGAGCTTAACGCCGCCGCCCTGTCCGGCGGCATTCGCGGTGATTTCGCCGGCGGCGGTCTGGATTAATGCGCCACTGGCTTTTAGGGTGACGCTGCCGCCATCACCGGCCGTGCCATCGGCATGAATGGCGCCCGCCTGTAGCAGGCTGCGGCCGGTGACTTCAACGGTACCGCCATGGCTCCCCGAAGCACCCACGGTACCGGTGTTGATGACCATATCGCCGCCCAGGGTAATCACACCGTTATGATTCTCGACGCTACGCGCTTCGATGACGCCTTCGTTGTTGACCACGCTGGCGAGCAGGGTGTTTTGGGCGCCGGCGGTCATGATTACTTGGCCGCCATCGGTCTGGATCAGTTGTTTGTTTTCGGCCAGACTGTTCAACACGCTCTGGTCGACCTGCATTTGCACTAAATTATTGCCGTTGAAGGTCAGGGTGACGGCGCTGCCTGCCCCCAGTGCTACGGTGCCGAGCTGGGCGGTGATAGTGCCCTGGTTATTGACGGTATTGCCTATTAACGCGACGGAGCCGCCGTTGGCCGCCGTGAGGGTGCCTTTATTAATTACGCTGCCGGTGCCGGAACCGGAAAAAGTCCGGTTATTGCTGTTCAGGCTGGCATCCTTCACATCCAGCGTCGAAGCGACCAAACCGCCGACATTGACCTGCGCGCCTTGGCCGAACAGGATGCCGTTCGGATTGATCAGGTACACTTGGCCGTTGGCGTTCAAATGGCCGAGGATCTGTGTGCCGTTGGTATCGGCGATGCGGTTGACCGCAATCGCGGCCGTATTAGGTTGCTGGAAATTGACCGTTTCTGCCGGTGCGATGTTAAAACTCTGCCAATTAGCCGACATATTTTGGCTATTTTGCTGGATCGTGGTGGTAGTGCCAGACTGAGTGATACTGCCGCTGCCGGACACAATCTGCCCGTCAATCGGTTCGCTGTGGACGACCGTGGCGGTCAGCGATAAGGCCGCCGCGAACAGCTTGCGGCTCGAACCTTTGCTGCGTCCGCGCGCAATTTCCGCGACTGGAGCCCAGAGTTTGTGGACAGGGTTCCAGACCAGCCGGTAGATGCGATTCATTGATGCGTGGCGTTTCATGATGATCCTTATTGAGCAGGTTCAGTATTTAAGTAATTCTGCACAGTCAAAAAAATAGGTTAATATCGGTATCTTTTTAGGGTAATTGGCTAAAATTTAGCCAAGATTTGATTTTACAAAGCTATCATTCAATTATCGTTCAATGCCTTTACTTTCTAACAATCAAGGTCTTAAGCTTATGTTGCTGGGTGGCTTCGATGTCTACCTGAACGGCCGTCCTGTTACTGGATTCGCATACAATAAGATGCGCGCACTGCTCGCCTACCTTGCTGTGGAGCGGGAGCAGGATCACAAACGCGAAGCTCTGGCCGAGCTGTTGTGGAGCGACTACGAGCCTGCCGCCGCACGCAACAATCTGCGGCGGACGTTAGCGGATTTACGCCGGGCATTGGAGTTGCCAAGCGGCAAAACTATGTTTTCAGCCGGTAAGCACACCATCCGCTTCATCCCGAATGGTTATATCGATGTGCTGGACTTCGTCAGACAACAGAATCAGGACCACGATGAGAGAATCATTGCCCTCTATCGGGGCGAGTTCCTGGCTGGATTGTCTTTGCCGGATAGTCCCGATTTCGAGGACTGGCTGCAAATCCAGCGCGAAGCTCTACACCGGCGATCCCTCGCTTTGTTGGAGCTGTTATCGGATCGCCATCAGCAAAGTGGCGATTACGGCAAAGCGCTGCCATTCGCCTTGCGTCAAACGGAGTTGGTGCCGTGGGATGAGGATGCCCTTCGCCGTGCGATGCGTCTTTATGCATTAAACGGTCAGAGCAGCGCCGCCCTCCATCAATACGAAGTCTGTTGCCGCCTGCTGAAAAAAGAGTTGGGTGCATTACCCAGCGAGGAAACTCGGCATCTTTCCGAGCGCATCCGTAACGGCGAGTTACAGGGTGAATTGCCCGATGCAATGCAAGCCCCGATGCCGAACATTGTTTCGCCATCTCCAGCAGAACGGCGTCAGGCTACTGTGCTGTATTGCGAATTAATCCCCATGATGACTGATGATCCCGATGAGGCAATGGAGCGGCTAGACCAGCCCCAGGCCCGCTGCATGGAGGTCATCCGGCAGTTTTCAGGGCATATCGTGCAAACATATGGCGGCGGCTTGCTGGCCTATTTCGGTTATCCGCAAGCGCATGAATACGCCGCCAGATTAGCAGTCCAGGCTGCTCTGGTTATCACGCGAACCGCAGCTCACGGCATTGACATTCGCGTATCGGTTCACACTGGGCTTATCATCACCGACGGGGCATTCATGCCGGACACGGCCGGCATGACTTCCCGGCTGCCCGCCCTGTTGCGCGATAGTGCCGCGCCTAACGAAGTAACGATCAGCCGGGAAACACACTGTCTTGTGGCCGGGTATTTCGATTGCATCAGCTTGGGTGTCCAAGTCTTTCCCGGTTTTCCGCGGGCCATGGAGGTATTCAAGGTGCTAGGTGATAGCGGCGCCCGCAGCCGTTTGGAAGCAGCGGCGCAGTTGACGCCGTTGGTCGGGCGTAAAGCCGAGATTGCCGAACTCATGAGGGCCTGGGAAAAGTCCAGGCAAGGCTTTCGCCAGATTGTGCTGGTTCAGGCCGAGGCGGGCATCGGAAAGTCCCGCTTGCTGCACACCTTGAAACTGCGGCTGGTAGGTCGGCCGCACGCAAACTGCGAGTTACGCTGTTTTCCTGAATTTAGCCAATCACCTTTCTATCCGCTGATTGCGATGTTCGAAGACATTTTGGGGTTTGCACCAAGCGACTCGCCTGGGGTAAAGTTCGGCAAGCTGGTAGGATGGCTAGAGCAGCGCAAAACCTATCCGACCTACCCGGAATCAGCGCAACTAGCCGTCCCACTGCTCGCCAATCTGCTGTCCTTGCCTCTCGGTGAGCATTACCAGCAACCCGATTTGTCGCCGCAAAAGCAAAAAGAACGGACTATAACTATTCTGCTCGATCTGTTGCAGGCGCTGGCGGTGCAACAGCCGGTGCTGCTGATCGTGGAAGATTTGCACTGGGTCGATCCCTCCACGCTGGAATTATTGACCCTGTGCATTGAACAAGAAGTAACCGGGGCTATTCTTGCGGTATTTACCGCTCGGCCTGAGTTTGTCCCGCCCTGGAAGAGAAATCTCGTGTCTACGCTGGCGCTTGCGCCGCTTCTAAACGACGAGGTGGCTGAAATAATCGCTTCATTAAGCGGGGACATTTCGGCTACAACCCTTTGCCGCATCGTGGAGCGCGCCGACGGTGTGCCGCTGTTTGCCGAGGAAATGGCGAAAATTGCCAGTTTGGACAATCAGGCAAACATTCCTGCAACACTGCACGATTTATTGACGATGCGGATGGATAGCATGGGAGAGGCGAAATATACCGCACAGCTTGCAGCCACCATCGGGCGTGAGTTCGTGCTGGATTTGTTGCTCAAGGTTTCTCCGCTTAGCGCCTTTCAGCTTAGGCATTCGCTGGACCAATTACAGGATGCAGGATTGGTTTTCAATACAACCGATGCCGTTTTCCAATTCAAGCACGCACTGATCCAAGAGGCTGCCTATCAATCCCAAGCCCGCGCCGACCGGCAAGCGGCGCATCGGCGTATTGTATATGCATTGCTTGCCGATTTTCCCGATGTTGTTGAAACTAAAGCTGAAATTATTGCCCAGCATTTAGACTCGGCAGGGGAATTTCATTCAGCTATCGACTATTGGCTCAAAGCCGGGCAGCATGCCATCATAAATTCGGCCATAGAAGAAGCGATAGCTCATTTTAATGCCGGGCTGCAACGGGTTATGACGCTACCGCCCGATAATACACGCGACCGTCTGGAGTCCGAACTGCGCCTTAATCTGGGTACCGCCTTGATTGCCGCCAAGGGATACGGTTCTGTCGAGGCGGGGGAGGCGTATGCACGGGCGCTGGCGCTGGTTGAACCATTGGCTGACCAAGCCGGTGTGTATCAAGCCTTGTGGGGGATGTGGCTGACTTCAAGCTCGCGTATCGGCCATTTACACTCCCTGGAACTTGCGGAAAAGCTGCTGAGCCTAGCGGAATGTAACAACGATCCGTTGCCGCTTCAGCAAGCGCTTTATGCCATGGGCAACAGTCTGCTTTGGACCGGGCAGCTTGAAAAATCCCGTCTCTGCCTTGAACGATCCATTGCGCTTTACCAGTCATCGCATCACCATACCATGGTGAGTGTGTTCGGCGAAAACATCCGAGTGTCGTGCGGCGCCCAGTTGTCCTGGGTGCTGTGGCTGTTGGGATTTCCCGATCGGGCGCAGGCGGTTGGTACGCAAACGATGGCCTTGGCGCATGAACTCAATCATCCCTACAGCCTGTGCTATGCAAGATTGCACTACTCGGAGCTTGCGCTTTGGATGCGTCAGATAGAGAAAGTTCGCCAATTGGCCGAGGAAAACATTATGCAGGCCGATCGGCATGGATTTCCGCTGTGGTTGTTATTGGGTTCGGTCATGCATGGCTGGGCATTGTCCATGCAGGGCGTTACGGCAGGGATTGCGCCCATGCAGGAAGGCCTGGACATCGTGCGCGGCGCCATGAGCGGAATCGAGGCTTACTTTCTCGGTATGTTGTGCGAGGCCTGTTTCCACTTGGGACAGTGGGAAGAATCCCTATCGGCCTTGAATCAGACGCTCGATGTCATGAATGCGAAGGACGACCGTTTTTTGCAAAGCGAGGCGCTCCGTCTCAAGGGCGAATGCCTGCTGAAAATTTCCGTGGCAAACATGGAAGAAGCCGAAGCCTGTTTCAGTCAAGCTCTCTCTATTAGCCGCTGTCAAGAGGCTAAATCCCTGGAGCTGCGGGCGACTATCAGCATGGCAAGGTTATGGCTACAGCAGGGCAAGCAAGAGGAGGCGAGGCAATCGCTGGAGAATATTTATTGTCGATTCACCGAAGGTTTTTGTAGTCCAGATCTTCAGGAGGCTGCGGAGCTACTGGCGTTACTCTGATAAAACAACAAGCATATTGTATTGATTTGTTTCGTATCTTTCGCGGACAGTCTGTTTTTTTAAAATTAAAAAACAGTAGGCGCAACGTAGGCCGAAGTATTATCCCTTGTTTTTAATCGTAAGCGCCGCGCTGTGAAGGGCTTTGGAAAGAGTAGGGTGGGCGTGTATGGTTCTGGCCAAGTCTTCGCTGCTGGCGGAAAATTCCATGGCCAATACGGCTTCGGCAATCATTTCGGATGCTTGGGCGCCAATAATGTGCATGCCGAGTATAGCGTCCGTTTCTGCATGAGCGATGATTTTAACTATACCCTCAGTTTGCCCCGTGGCTTGAGCACGGGCTGTGACGTTTAAAGGAAATGTGCCGATTTTGATGGGTTCGCCCATGGCTCTTAAGGCTTGTTCGGTCTGGCCTACCCAGGCAATTTCAGGAGCGGTAAAGATAACGCTGGGCAGGATTCCATAATTGACCGGATTATGGATGCCGGCGATTTGCTCTGCGACAAACAGGCCTTCTTCTATGCCTTTATGCGCAATCATCGGGCCGAGCACAGTCAGGTCGCCTATCGCGTAAACGCCGGGCAGGGTGGTTCGGCAGTTTTCATCGACATGGACATAACCGTTTTCATCGAGCAGTAAATCTGCTTCGGCGGCAGCAAGATTTTCGGTATTGGGTTTTCGTCCGGATGCAACAATCAGTTTGTCGACACGCAGGGCGTGTGTGCCTTCACTATCCTGATATTCTACGGTGACTTTCTTATTGCCCTTTTTTGCTGATATAACCCGGGCGCCCAAGCGCAATTCGAGTCCTTGTTCGCTGTAGATACGATAAGCTTCCAGCGCAATTTGCTGGTCGGTCAGGCTTAAAAATGATTCCTGCGCTTCCAATAGAATGATTTCCGAGCCGAGCCTGTTCCAGATACTTGCCAGTTCAAGGCCGATAACGCCAGCACCGATAATAGCCAAACGCTTGGGTACTGCTTCGAGATTTAAGGCCATCGTCGAATCGATAATAAATTCATTGTCTATCGGTGCACAGGATAAATCCATTGGAGAAGAGCCTGTGGCCAGAATAATATGCTTGGCTTCGAGTATCGATACGGCCGAGCGATCGGCCGGCGTGACTTCCACAAAATGCTCATTGAGCAATTTGGCTTTTGCTTGAATGCAGTCGATTTTGTAATGGGCGAACGAGTCGGCAATTTGCCGGCTGAGTGAGCTGACAATGTCGTTTTTGCGCTGCATCATCTGCGCAATATCCACAGAAACGTCCTCTACCTGAATGCCGTGTTCTTTTAAATTGTAATTGATCGATTGATAAATTTTCGCCGATTCCAGCAAGGCGATAGATGCGACACAGCCGGCGTTAAGATATGTGCCGCCCAGGCTGCTCTGGCCTTTTTTATCGATCCAGTTATCAATGCAGGCGGTTTTTAAGCCGAGCTGGGCGCATCGGATGGCGCTGGAATAACCAGCCGGTCCTGCACCGATGACGATGACATCAAATGATTTCGCTTTTTTCTTTGACATGATCTTATATGTTAAGCAACAGGTGAGCCGGCGCTTCCAAGCATTCTTTAATAGTGACTAAAAATTGTACGGCTTCGCGACCGTCCACCAGACGATGGTCATAGGATAAAGCGAGATACATAATCGGCCTGATAACAATTTGTCCGTTTTCAACCACAGGACGCTCTTTGATCGCATGCATGCCCAAGATAGCGCATTGCGGGGGATTGAGTATCGGCGTGGACAGCATGGAGCCGAAAATGCCGCCGTTGGTGATAGTGAAAGTGCCGCCTTTCAGGTCATCGTAGGTCAAGGTGCCGGACCGGGTCTTTGCGCCGAAATCGACAATACTTTGTTCGATGCCGGCAAAGTCGAGTTGATCCGCATCGCGCAAGACCGGAACAATCAGCCCGCGCTCAGTGCTGACTGCTATGCCTATGTCATAGTAGCCGTGATAGATAATATCGTTATCATCTATGGAGGCGTTGATGGCCGGGAAGCGCTTTAAAGCCTCGATAGAAGCCTTGACAAAGAATGACATAAAGCCCAGTTTGACATGGTGCTTTTTTTCAAACCGTTCTTTGTACTGGTTGCGAAGATCGATCACGTTCTGCATGTTGACTTCATTAAACGTAGTCAGCATTGCCGCATTTTGTTGTGCTTGTAACAGGCGCTCGGCAACTTTGGCTCTTAGCCGGGTCATTGGGACGCGCTGTTCCGGCCGTAGATTTGAAATTCCCCGGCTTTCGGCTTCTGCCTTTGGCGCAGTAGGTGGAACGGTTTTTTCGGTTTCTTTGGGTGTTTCCGGTTCGGCTTTGGGGGCTGCTGGAACTATTAGCTGAGCTTCCTGCAGGGTTTTTTTATGCAGATAATCCAGCACATCGGTTTTCGTCAGTCGGCCGTCTTTTCCTGTGCCTTTGATAGCGGAAGGATCCAGCGCATTTTCAGCAATTAACCGGCGTACCGACGGGCTTAGAGGTATCTCCGACTCTTCTTCGTGCTCAGGCTCAGGACTGGGCGCCGGTGTTGTTGGACCTTTCTCTATAGCTTGAGATTCCAATATGGCTAATATCTCGCCGCTAACTACAATGGAACCGTCTTGTTTGAGTATTTTGCTGAGGACGCCTGATTCCGGCGCAGGAACTTCAAGCACAACTTTGTCAGTTTCAAGGTCGACGAGGTTTTCGTTTTTGGTAACGGTGTCGCCGGGCTGTTTATGCCAAGTGATCAGTGTTGCATCGGAAACGGATTCGGGTAGATTCGGGACTAGGACTTCAATGCTCATATTATTTTCCTGAAGGTTTGCCGTAAAGGGCCGATTGAACGACAGCTTTTTGTTGTTCGATATGGACGCGGAAATTCCCGACAGCTGGAGCTGCCGATGCCTCGCGGCCGGCATAATTCATATTAATCTTGGAGCCGAGATTATCGGCAAAGTGATGTCTGGACTGATACCACGCACCTTGGTTTTGAGGTTCTTCCTGACACCAGATGAACTCTTTAAGCTGCGGGTATTTGCTCACTTCCACTTTAAATAACTCATCGGGGAACGGGTAGAGCTGCTCTATGCGGGCAATAGCAACATGCTTAAGATCGTCTTGTCGCCGTGCTTCCAGCAGATCGTAATAAACTTTGCCTGCGCACATGACCAAGCGAGTCACTTTTTTGGGATTGATATCGTCCTGCTCGCCTATCACCGGAAGAAACTGGCCGTTTGTTAAATCTTCTAATGTGGAAACCGCAAGTTTATGCCGCAGCAAGCTCTTGGGACTCATAACTATCAACGGTTTTCGATAGGAACGAATCATCTGGCGGCGCAGCAGGTGATATATTTGTGCAGGCGTAGTCGGGGTGCAAACCTGCATATTATGTTCGGCACACAGTTGCAGGTAGCGTTCCAGCCGGGCAGAGGAATGTTCCGGCCCCTGGCCTTCAAAACCGTGCGGAAGCAGCATCACCAGATTGCACATGCGCCCCCATTTGGTTTCGCCGGAACTGATAAATTGGTCGATAACCACTTGCGCGCCATTGGCAAAATCGCCGAATTGCGCTTCCCAAATAACCAGGGTATTCGGCATCGTCGTGCTGTAGCCGTACTCGAAACCTAACACGCCCGCTTCGGAAAGCAAGGAGTCGAAAATCTGGGCATTGCCTTGATCTTTATCCAGATGTTTAAGCGGTGTATAGGTTTTATTATGCAGTTGATTATGCAACACAGCATGGCGATGCACAAAAGTGCCGCGACCGACATCCTGCCCGGTCAAGCGAACATTGTACTTTTCCATCAGCAGTGTTGCATAGGCCATGTTTTCTGCAAACCCCCAGTCCAAAGGCATTGCTCCGGCCGCCATTTTGCGGCGGTTGTCCATGACTTTGGCAACTCTTGGGTGCATTTCAAAGCCGGTCGGTAGTCGTTGCATTCTGTCGTTACAAAAGCGCAGACGATCCATCGAAACCGAAGTGTTGCAGGGGGCTTTCCAATCGCTGCCCAGGAATTTGTTCCATTGATTGGTATACGGGTAGGGTCCATCAGCCAGAATGGGTCTGGAAACGACTTCGCCGGCTTCAAGCAATTTTTGGTAGTTTTGCTCCAGCTCTGTCGCTTGTTTATCGGTGATTAGCCCTGCTTTAATCAGTTTTTCGGCGTAAAGTTTTCGCGTAGTTTTTAGCTTGCGGATTTTTTTGTACATCAAGGGCTGGGTGGCCGAAGGTTCGTCAGCTTCATTATGACCAAGCCTGCGGTAGCAAATAAGATCGATGACCACATCTTTATTAAAGGTCATACGGTAATCCATCGCCAGTTTGGTTACAAAGATAACGGCATCGGGATCGTCGCCATTAACATGGAAAACCGGGGCCTGGATCATGCTGGCCACATCGGTGCAATAGAGCGTCGAGCGCGCATCTTTAGGATTGCTGGTCGTAAAGCCGATTTGATTGTTGACCACAATATGCACGGTTCCGCCTGTGGAAAAGGCGCGAGTTTGCGACATGTTCAATGTTTCCATGATAATGCCTTGCCCGGAAAAAGCCGCATCGCCGTGGATTAATATCGGGATTACCGTGTTTTTGCCGTTTTTTCCGGCCCGATCCTGACGAGCCTTAACCGAACCTTCGACCACGGGGTTGATGATCTCCAGATGCGAAGGGTTGAATGCCAGCGTTAAATGAACCGGGCCGCCGGGAGTGCTAATGTCCGACGAGAAACCCATATGATATTTCACGTCGCCGGTGCTGACGCCGGGCGAAAGCGGCGAAGTGCCGGCAAATTCATTAAACAGGCTGGCAGGGCTTTTGCCGAGAATATTGACCAGCACGTTTAACCGGCCTCGATGAGCCATACCGATCACAATTTCATGAACGTCTTTTGTGCCGAATCCTTGAATTAATTCATCCAGAATCGGAATCAGCGATTCGCCGCCTTCCAAAGAAAAACGTTTTTGGCCGACGAATCGATTGTGCAAATAGTTTTCTATGCCCTCAGCGGCAGTCAGTAATTTTAGCAGCCAGTGCTTTTTTTCCGGTTCCGGCTCCAAATTGGATTTAGAGCTTTCCAAGCGGTTAATTATCCAGCGTCTGATATTGGTGTCGACTATGTGCATGTATTCAGAGCCGATGCTGCCGCAGTAAATTTCTTGCAAATTAGCGATAATGTCGCGTAAAGGCAGTCGGTCAACACCATAGAGCGCGCCGGTATCGAACAAGGTGTCCATATCAGGCTCGGAGAGACCGTAATATGCGGGATCCATATCGGGAGGCGGTGGTAAGGTTTTTCCTAGAGGATTATTGTTGGCAATCTGATGTCCGCGAACCCGGTAATGATTAATAAGCCGGGCAACAGCCGATTGTTTTTTGACGCTTTCTTCGGTAAAGCCTTGTAATTTCGCCAATCTGCCCTGAGATTTAAGCGCAAGCTGCGCAAAGCGTTCTACGACAGGGCTATGAGGTGTCTCAAAATCAGCGCCGTTATGAATTTCGCTGAATTTTTTTTGCCAGCTGGGTTCGACGGAGTCAGGGTCTTCCAGGAATCGTTCATACAAGTTCTCAACAAAGCCGGCGTTGCTACCATAGAGAGAAGAAGAATCTTGAAAAAGTTTAAGCAGCTTACTCATCTGAATGTCCCATTTATTCTGCAAGGGTTTTGTCTTTGTCTGAACTCTTAAGTAGTATATACCAAGATTTAACGCACTTTCTGCTTAAAATATGCAGTGTTTTACCAGGAAAGGCAACCAAGATGTTTTCACTTAAGAATAGGGTCGGTATGATTTTATGACGGACAAACGAAATATTGTAATTAAAGTTAAATATCCGGTATCTGGTAAAGCAGCAATGGATTCGACGCCAAAGATGATAACAGAATGGAATGTTAAAAGGATATTGATTGCCGTCAGTGTACTGGTCCTGATGTTAATCTTGCTTATTTATATAATTAGTAATGATGAGCAAAAGACTGACGTAGATAATACTGCAATTATGGTTAATGCTGTAGATAAAACGGTAACGCCACAGGTTGAGGTTAAAGAGATTGAAACTAAAAATTTGGCTATACCCAAACAGGTAATTGAGAAAGCCAGCTCTTCGGTTAAGCAGAAAAAGGAGCCTTATAAAAAAACTGCCGATATGCCGATTAATAAAGTTATAAAAAAACCGTCCAATGAAAAAGTTATTATTTCAAAAGCTGTTCATAATGCGCCGAGAGCAATATTAACTTATAAAATTAATAATAAAGAGCCGGCAGGCGAAATAGTGCGGACTGTTGATGTTAACCATAAAAAACCAATATGGGTTTATTACTTTACAGAGTTAAACGCCATGAAAGGTAATAGGGTTTATCATGAATGGTTAAAAAATGGCGCGGTTGTTTCAAAACAGGAGTTGGTCGTATCAAGCGACTCATGGCGCACTTCAAGTCGCAAGTTATTGTCTAATTCTGAACGAGGTAATTGGACTGTAAGGCTGGTTGATAAAAACGGTCGATTATTAAATGAAAAAAACTTTAAAGTTGAATGATTATATAGAGCTATTGAATAATAAATATATTTATAAAACTAATGATATAATATTATATATTTTCTTATTTTGAGGGCTAAAAAATGACCGAATATCAAAATCTTTCTGAAATCGAATTACAAGCTGTTATTGAAAATGCAGAAAAAGCATTAAAAAATAAACAAGCTAATAAACGTAAAGAAGTTATAGCGCAGATTAAAGAATTAGCAGCTTCTATTGACGTTATTGTAGAAATTCATGAACCCGAAAAGAAAACGGGTCGTAAAGGGGCAAAAGTCGCCATTAAATATCGTCATCCTGAAGACTATAACCAAACATGGACAGGCCGTGGCGTGGCGCCTAAATGGATGCAGGAACTGTTGAGTGCAGGACATAAACGTTCTGAATTTGAAGTTTAGCGTTTAGAACATATCCAACAACGCACGCGCATGGGAACGCTGAGTTAAATCGGCGCCGCCGTTTCCATGCTCTCAACTTGAGTTGCCGAATTTTGGCGCATATCTCTTATCTGCATTAAAGCTTGTTAATCGCGGATACTTTTACATTGCATCCATAAAAAACCTTGTATCCCAATCTGGAATAAGGTGCAATTTTTGCAATTGTCAGTTTATTGCTGCCAATGAAAACATCCCTCTAAAAATACAGAAGACGGCAATCAATTCTATGATATAGTTCCTCTTAATGAGAATGATTGTTGATAACTCTTGGAGCGGTTGGTTTTAATGCACATTATTTCAATGCTGAATTTATGACAATAAGCTTAAAAAATCTGGTTGCCGGCGATACGGGGAAAGTAGTTGGTTTTGAACAATCCGGCAAAGCTTATCGAAAACGCTTGCTGGCTATGGGCTTGACGCCGGGAACCGAGTTTAGCATTACCCGTTTTGCACCGATGGGAGATCCGGTTGAAATTAAACTGCGTGGATTTTCATTAACCCTGCGTAAGGATGAAGCGGCAATATTGTTGATAGAGAAACTCTGATGAAAACTGATTTTACGGTTGGCGTTGTAGGCAATCCTAATTGTGGCAAGACTACTTTATTTAATGCGCTGACCGGCGCTAAACAGCATGTCGGCAATTGGCCCGGCGTTACGGTCGAGAAAAAAACCGGTGAATACAGCTTCGATCATAAACTTATCGAATTAGTCGATTTACCTGGTACCTATTCGCTGGAAGCCGCCGACGATCAAGTCTCTTTAGATGAAAAAGTTGCGCGTGATTATGTTGCCTCCAGGCAGGCCGATTTAATCATTAATATTGTCGACGCCTCCAATTTGGAACGAAATCTGTATTTGACCTCGCAACTTATCGAGATGCGGGTGCCGATGATTTTAGTACTCAACATGATGGATGCCGTTAAACAGCGCGGCATTAAAATCGATGTCGATTTCCTTGAGCAGTTTCTGGGTTGCCCGGTTATTCCTATTATTGCTTCGGCCAAGAACGGTATCGGATCATTAAAGTCGGCAATCAATAGCGCCGCTATCATCAAGCCGATACCTTCACTAAAAATCGCCTATGCTCCTGCTCTAGAGCAAGCCATTAATGATATTTCTCCATTATTGGTTGAGGCCGCGCAACAACATCATTGCGATCTGCGCTGGCTGGCAGTCCGCTTGTTGGAAGACGATACCCTGGCCAAACAGATTGTAGAGGCAGCTTCAGCCACAAATACGCTCCTACAGACGGCTGCGCAATTACAGCGCCAGGTAGAAACCGAAACCGATGATGAAATCGACATTCTTGCCGCCGACGCCCGTTATGGATTTGTCAATGAACTGACCAGTGGCGCTGTCTGTAAGCTAAATGAAGTGAGTCGTCATATGACCGATAAAATCGACAACATTGTCCTGAACCGCTTTCTAGGCATCCCGGTTTTCCTGTTAGTCATGTATGCGATGTTCATGTTCACGATCAATATCGGCAGCGCTTTTGTCGACTTTTTCGATCAAGCGGTAGGCGCTTTAGTGGTTGACGGCCTAAGTCAGGTGCTCACCGACCTTAACTGGCCGCAATGGTTGATCGTATTAATCACCAAAGGCGTAGGCGGCGGTATTCAGGTAGTCGCCACCTTTATTCCGATTGTCGGCTTTTTATTTATGTTTCTTTCGGCTCTGGAGGACTCCGGTTACATGGCCAGGGCTGCTTTCGTGATGGATAGATTCATGCGCATGATCGGCTTGCCCGGCAAATCCTTCGTGCCGATGATCGTCGGTTTCGGTTGCAATGTTCCGGCGATTATGGCGACGCGCACACTGGAAAGTCAGCGCGACCGGATTTTGACCAACTTGATGAATCCGTTCATGTCTTGCGGAGCCAGATTGCCTGTTTACGCCTTATTTGCTGCCGCATTTTTCCCGGTCGGCGGCCAGAATCTGGTGTTCGGCTTGTATTTATTAGGTATTGCAGTCGCAGTTCTGACTGGTTTAATCATGCGCCATACCCTGTTTAAAGGCGAATCGGCCCCCTTTATTATGGAGTTGCCTGCCTACCATATGCCGACAATACGCGGTGTTTTTATCAGAACCTGGGATAGGCTCAAGTCCTTTTTGTTCAATGCAGGTAAAGTTATCGTGCCGATGGTGTTAGTGTTGAATTTTCTTAATGCACTGGGCACAGACGGCACATTCGGTCAGGAAAACAGCAATAAATCGGTATTAAGCGAGATCGGTCGGAGTTTGACGCCAGCATTTAAACCGATGGGTATAGAAAAAGACAACTGGCCTGCAACAGTGGGCATTTTTACCGGCGTTCTAGCTAAAGAAGCGGTGGTCGGAACGCTGGATGCCTTATACAGTCAGCTTGAATCGAATAACTCAGCCACTGAAAAAGCGCCATTCAGTCTTGAACAGGCCTTAATTGACGCTTGCTTAACCGTACCTAAAAACCTGAAAGACGTTGCAGACAATTTGTTAGACCCATTGGGCCTGAATATTGGCGCCATCGATGATGTGGCCGCAGCAGCCAGCGAGCAGGAAGTCAATGCCGGTACCTTTGCCGCTATGCAGCAAAGTTTTGACGGCAAATCCGGAGCCTTTGCCTATTTGCTGTTTATCTTGTTATATGCGCCTTGCGTTGCGGCGACTGCGGCAATCTATCGGGAAACCAATTTAAACTGGACTTTGTTTGTGGCGTTCTGGACGACCGGCATTGCCTATTTGACGGCAACTATTTTTTATCAAGTGATGACCTACAGTCGTCATCCTGACTATTCTTTGGTTTGGATAACAGGATTAATCTTTGCGTTTTCAGCCGTATTGTTCGGACTATGGTTGCTCGGCAAAAATACTGATGTAACAGGCGTAAAACAAAGCGGAGAGTCTTTAAGTGATCCTGTCTGATTTGAGAACCTATTTAAAGGAACAACACCGCGTTGCCCTGGCGGATTTGGTTACTCATTTCGGTATGGATGCCGATGCCCTGCGGGGTATGCTGGACAAATGGATCAGCAAAGGTAAAGTGCGTAAATTGCCTTTGACTGCTTCTTGCGGTACAAGCTGTTGCCAATGCGATACGGCTTTGACAGAGATTTACGAATGGGTTGATGAGTAGATTCTGTCAGCCATGAATACCTCTTGCCGGCACGAATAAAAGTTAACATCAACATCCTACACGCAACGCTCCATAATCCGGCATCCACGTTCCATACAACAAATTCGCGCTACTGGTCAGCTGCGATAAATTTCAGTGCGCTTTAACACTACCGCTAAGCGCTTTGACTGAGAATCTATCGGGGGCGTTTTTATTAGACCGCTACATGATGATGCCGGTGAGTTTGTGCTGTTTATTTTTGCTCTTGCAGCGTGGATATATGAGTTCGGCAAAATAAGGGTGTGGATCGGCTAGCTAAAGCTTTTGTCAAAAAATATTTTAATAAATTTCAGCTGGCAAAGGATAGATAGCGCGATTTCCCTGATCAACAGAGCAGCACCCTGCGGCTACCTCACAACAATTGTGCTAAAATATTAAAAACTAACCTGCGCTTTTTATATTCTACTGCCCCACTATTAACGGAAAATTTACCATGACCAAGGAACCTTTTTTTCGTCTCAATCAAGAACCCGATGCGCTGAGCGGTTTTTCCCGTACCGTCGCGGAAATTCAGTGGTTACTGTTGGTTTTGATGATGTTCTACTTAGTGGTAGGCCAAGTCGAAGAAAACGTTAAAGTCTTTTTGTTAGGCGGTCTCTGCGCTTTCGCCGGCTTCGTCATGGCATTCCATTACCTCAACTTTTTTGCCAAAGCCAACGTTTGGAAACTGGCTTTAGAAACTTGGGTCATGATCTTGTTAGTCACTTGGTTTGTCTGGCACACAGGACGCCAGGACAGCCTGTTGCTTAATTTGTACTTTCTTCCCATTATCACCAGCGCATTGGCCTTGGGTAGGCTAACTACCTTATTGGAAGTGATATTAATCGGCGCTTGTTATCTGTATTTGGGTAAAAGCAGCATGTCTGGCGGCGAGGTCTTTTCTCTATCCCAAAGCAGTGTTCTACTGGCCTGGCTGTTTCCTATGTTATTGGTGGGTTATGTCACTACCATGTTGTCCAGCGACATCTATCACGCTTTTAGCCGCATTAAAACCTCTGCGCAAACCGATGAACTAACCAGTCTTTACAACCGTCGGGCGTTCATGGATCTATTTGAAAAACAGCTGCAACAAGCGCAGCGTGGCGGATACACTTTCAGTTTACTATTAGGGGATTGCGATAACTTAAAAATCGTCAATGACAAATACGGTCATGAGGCAGGCAACCTGTTGTTGCAATCCATAGCAGATAACTTTCGTCATTGTCTAAGAGGCTGCGATTCTGCCGCCCGTTATGGGGGCGATGAATTCACAGTATTATTGCCGAACACTACCATAGAAGCGGCTGAGCTGGTGACAAAGCGCATCAAAGACACATTGGTTGCAAGCAGTTTTAACTACCGTGGCAGCGTAATCACCGCCAATATCAGTATCGGCATTGCCTCCTATCCACAACATGGCAACACAGCCGAAGCATTGTTACGGCATGCCGATGAAGCTATGTATGCCAACAAGCGTGAAAGTAAAAATCTGGTTACACAGAACGCTAACGGATAAACTTGTTTAGTGCATCGTAACAAGTAGCACGGTATGAAATGCTGCTTTTAGGAAAAAGCGCGACTGCCCTGTGCTCTTGATGAATAGGCTTGTTGAACTACATAGTACATAGTACATAGGGTGATGCGGCGTATTTAATCGCGATAACTTACGGCCGGTCTCTGCGTTTAAAAAAACAAGATGCCACATTAAAAACACAGTTGTCGGTGTAAGTTGAGTTTTTTCGTCATGTGTTGGGAATTTACGCCGTGAATGCTGGGCTACCCAAGTATCAGCACAGTGCTAAACGGGAAGACAAACAATCTTGAATAATTGGAGCAGAATAATAGCGCAATTAAACTTGAGGATGAATATGCCTAATTTGTACAATCCTATTTTTTGAGCGGACAAATCGGTGAGGTCCAAGAAATAAAGTACACCTGAACATAAAAAACCTTATTTTTCAGACGGCGGTGCGGCTTCCGTACTCGTTTTATCTTCCACGCTTTCCAATACCTCTTGCTCGGTTTTTTTATTCATAACGATTATGGAAATTCGCCTGTTAATCGGATCCAACGGTTCGGTATCGGCATTGTAGGGAATACTGGACGATAATCCGATAACTCTTAGAACCTTTTCTTCGGCAAGCCCGGCGTGAGTCAATTCATATCGAGCAGCATTAGCTCGATCACTGGAGAGTTCCCAATTAGTATATTTTTGTTGATTGGGCGGAAAAGGCCGTGCATCAGTATGACCATTAAGACTGACTTTATTGGGTAATTCGTTAATAGCCGGCGCCAATGCTCTTAAAATTAATTTGATTTGCGGCTCCGGTTCCGCACTGGCCAGCTTGTACATAGGCCTGTTTTGGGCGTCGACGATCAGGATTCGTAAGCCTTCGGAGGTGATTTCCAGCTTAATTTGATCCTTGAACTCAGCTAATTCAGCCGTTGAATCTATTTTCTCTTGGATTTTCTCTTTTAAATTTTCGAGTTTTTCTTTCTCAATTTCATCAGCTTTGTGTTCGATTTCTTCAGGTGTAATCTCTACCTCTTCAGCTGTTTTGCCTTTGTTGATTTGACCTTGATCTTGTGAAGCAATATCCGAACCACCCGCTTGAATAATGCTGGTCCGATCGCCGACATCCAACCCTCTTTCTTCTGTGGATGCCTTAAAAGGATCTTGAAAATATTCGGCAATTCCTTTGCGTTCCGGTTCACTGGTTGTTCCCAATAGCCACATCAGTAAAAAAAAAGCCATCATGGCGGTAACGAAATCGGCGTAAGCCAGTTTCCAAGCGCCTCCGTGATGAGCATGGCCACCTTTTTTTATTTTTTTAACAATAATCGGTTGTTGGTCGGCCATTTTTAAATTAACCCTTATTAGCTCTCAACTGCTCTTCCAGTTCCAGAAAGCCGGGACGCATGGCTGAAACAATCATGGTGCGCATATATTCCGCAGTCATGGCCGGCGAGACGCCTTTGGCACAGCACAATAATCCTTTTTGGGCACATTTAAAAACGTTGCCTGACGCTTCAGAACGTTCTGCCATTACGGCTGCAACGGGACCGATAAAACCATAGGCTAATAAAATACCCAGAAATGTTCCCACCAACGCTGCCGCAATCAGTTTGCCCAGCTCCGATGGAGGAATCCCGACTGATTCCATAGTATGCACAACACCCATTACCGCCGCGACAATCCCAAAGGCCGGTAAACCATCAGCGATATTCTGGACAGCTTTGACGGGCGCATGAGCTTCTTCATGATGGGTTTCAAGTTCCTGATCCATCAGTTCTTCCAGCGCATAGACCTCAACCCCGGTAACGATTAAACGCAGATTGTCACAGATAAATTCCAATAAATGGTGGTCATGGAGAATTCTCGGTGTAAATACCGGGCTGCTTTTCGGATCATCGATAATACTTTCCAGCGACAATAAGCCTTCTTTGCGTGTTTTGGTGGTAATTGCATAAAAACACAGCAGCAGCTCAAGGTAATACTCTTTATTGTACGGCGAGCCTTTTAAAGTGGCAGTGCCTCCACTGATGGCGGCTTTTATAACAGGCATGGAGTTTCCGCAGACGAAAGCACCTAAAGCAGCGCCCATGATGATGACAAATTCAAAGGGTTGAAAAAGAACGCCGGGGTGTCCGCCGCCCCCCATAAATCCGCCCATGATTGATATAGAGAGGACCAAATATCCAACAATAACTAACATGTATTCTCTTTTGTGGTTGGTTTATATTGAAAATAACTAAACGGAATGCAGTGTGTGATTATATATGAATCAACACAAAAACTGAGTTTCCTATTCGATAATCCTAATGGCTTATTTTAGCTTGAATTTGAAACTAAGGGGCTAATCTTTCACGTTTTGTTTTTTCTTGAGCATGTACTTGTTTATATCATAATAGAGACTGAGTCAAAATCAGCGTAGTCATAGTAACAAATAGGCTGCCAAAGCCGATGGAGATTGCTATTGGGATTAGTGTTTTGATTTGGGCGAGGTTTCCATAATCATCGGCGCCAAACAAATGCCAAATTTAGACTTGCTCACGCAATAACTGGGCGAATTCTTCGGCCGGCAAGGGTTTGCTTCTGATAAAACCCTGATAAGTGTCGCAGCCTTTTTCCCGCAAGAACGCCAATTGCTCAAGTGTTTCTACACCTTCGGCTAGCACCTTGAAGCCTAAAATATGTCCCATCGCAACAATCGTCGCGGTAATTTCCATATCGTCTTGCAGCGAAGGAATATCATCGATAAAGCTCTTGTCTATTTTCAGTACATCCAAAGGGAAACGCTTGAGATAAGCTAGCGACGAATAACCGGTACCGAAGTCGTCAATGGCAAGACGAACGCCTTGAGTGCGAAGATTATTGAGTACCTCTACAGCTTTTTCTTCGTTTTCCATTAAACCGCTTTCAGTTAATTCAAGCTCTAATAACTCAGCGGGGAAGCCGGTTTCGTGCAGCACCTCGGCGACAAGAGCGCTGATGTCGCTACGGCGGAACTGATGAGGAGAAACGTTGACCGCTAAAGTTAACGACGGCAAGCCGGCATCTATCCAGCGTCGGCCTTGCAGGCAAGTCTCGCGTAGCACCCAGGCGCCGATTTCTACAATAAGACCGGTTTCCTCGGCAATGGAAATAAAGCTGCTTGGCGAAATCAGTCCTTCGGAGGGATCTTGCCAGCGTACCAACGCTTCGGCACCGATTATCAGGCCGCTGTCGATGTCTATCTGCGCCTGATAATAAACGCATAATTCCCGTTGTTCAGTGGCACGCCGCAGACGAGTTTCCAGAGCGATACGGTCACGAGCAATAATCGTAAACTCCTCGGAAAAATAGGCAAAACAGCCGCGTCCTTCATCTTTGGCTCTGTAGAGTGCAATGTCGGCGTTATCCATCAGCGTTTCAGGGCTATCGCCATGTTGCGGAAACAAGCTAATACCTATGCTGGCTCCAATCCTCACATGCCGGCTTAATTCAGGATGGGCATTGTTACTTTGCAGTAATTGGAAGGGCTTACTTAAGTCGGCGACGATACATTCTGCGACGCGCGCCGCGTCTTCCGGATGAGTAATTTCTTCCAGCAGCACAACAAATTCATCGCCGCCTAAACGGGCAACCATATCGACATCGCGCAATCTTGCTTTGATGCGGGCGGCAACTTGTTGCAGTAACTCATCGCCGGCCAAGTGCCCCATACTGTCATTGACCGTTTTGAAACGATCCAGATCAAGCATCAGCAACGCCAAATGTCTGCCGTCACGCCGCTCCATTTCAATGCCATGTTTTAATCGCTCCCATAGTAGGCGGCGGTTGGGCAGGGCAGTGAGCGGATCGTAATAAGCCAGGCTATGAATGGTTTCTTCAGCTTCTTTGTCTTTGGTGATGTCGGTGAAAGCTGCAACGTAGTTGGTGATTCGGTTATTCGAATCGCTAACCGTGGTAATGCTGAGCCATGCGGGATAGACCTCCCCGTTTTTGCGTCGATTCCATATTTCGCCCTCCCAGTAGCCATTCTGTTCCAGGCTATGGTGCAATGCTTGGTAAAAATGAATGTCCTGACGCCCGGACTTAAGCACAGCATGAGTTTGCCCAATGACTTCTTCCGGGCTATAGCCGGTGATGCGGGTGAATGCCTTGTTGACTTTCAGAATAACCTGATCGGCATCGGTGATGGACATGCCTTCTTGCGATTCGAACGCGGTTGCGGCGATGCGAAGCTCTGCCTCGGCCATTTTTTGCTCAGTAACGTCACGAAAGCTCCACACCCTGCCTACTACTTTGTTGTTAATCATCTGAGGAATGGAATTTCGTTCAACGATTTTTCCATCCTTAAACTCAATAACATCGAAAGAATGAGTTTCCGGGGTTGCATACAGTTCAGTTACTTTTTTCGAGAAAGCATCAGCATCTTTGATTTGATCGAAGCCGTATAACAAATTCGGGCTACCATCTTTAGCGCCTATTTTCGAAGTAATGATCTCATCGGGAATTTGCCACAAATCAACAAACTTTTGGTTATGCAGCAGCCAATTGTTGTTCAGATCCACAACCAGGATGGCCTCGCCGGTGGATTCCAAGGTAGCCTTGAGTATGGATAGCGATTCCGCTATTTGCATCATTGATTGATTTCGTTCAATCGCCAATTGCGCCAGACCGGTATAGTGGTCAATCAAGCTGATTTCGGTATCCGTTGGTCGTGCCGGCAGCCGATGATAAACAGCAAAAGTACCAAGCACCTGTCCTTGGTTATTTTTAATCGGCTGCGACCAGCAGGCCTGTAAATTGGCTTGTCTGGCCAGATCACGGAACGGTTCCCAATAAGGGTGTTGTTGCACATCTTCAACGATGACGCATTCACCGAGATAAGCCGCCGTGCCGCAAGAACCGACACCATTGCCAATAGCCAGACCATCAACGGCTTGATTATAAAAGTCCGGCAAGCTGGGTGCTGCGCCATGGCGCAGCCGTTTATTGTCTTCATCCAGCAATAAAATTGAGCATAGCATATTGGGATGCAACGCTTCAATTTGATGAGTTAACTGATTTAGTACGTTGGTTAGGTTAACTCCTTGATTAATTTGTTGGAGAATTTGATTCTGTAGAGCCAGTTCATCGGTGCGTTTGTGTAGTTTATTTTCGACGGCCTTGCGTTCGGTAATGTCTCGCCAACAGACATGGATAATAAGTTCGCCATGCACTGTCATGGGTGTTAGCGACACCTCGACAGGAAGCAGAGAGCCATCGGCTCGGACGTGTAGCCATTCGAACCTGTGGTAGCCTACCCGCAAGGCAGTGGCTATCATTTCCGGCCCTTTCTCCGCTGAAGGTTGTCCATCGGGTTGATAGTCGGGCGATATTTCAGCGGGTCTGCAATTGATTAGTTCCGATTTTGAGTGATAGCCGAGTTGGGTTAAAGCGGCGACATTGCAATCAATGAACACACCTTCTTTGAGAAGTAAAATGGGGTCGCTGGAATCTTCAAACAGGTGTCGAAATGCGTCCTCGCTTTCGCGTAGCGCAGCCTCCGCTTGCTTGCGCTCGGTAATATCCTGAACAGTGCCCACCAGTTGGATGGGGTTGTCGGTTTTGTCGTACTCGATATCGGCATGAGAAATCACCCAGCGTGTTTGGTGATCGCTAGCTCGGATGATTGCATACTCAAGCGAAAATCCTTTACGGTTACGGACTGTTTCTTGATAGTGATCAAATACACGCTGACGGTGGTCAGGATGAATCAATGCTCCCCAATTAGGGATATCTTTTACAAAGTGTGCATCTATGCCAAAAATCTGATCGAACATTGGCGAGCTTTCCCAAAGACCAGTCGCTGGGTCGGTCATTACGTAATAGCCTATCCCGGCCGTCTCATGCGCCAAACGTAAAAGTTTTTCGTTACGGTCGGCTATTTTATTTTTTCGTTTTAGCGTTCTATAAGAGGCTAATAAAATTAAGGTAAGAACACCCGTTAATAAAATAATGATTACGGCAATTTTGATATATCGGAGCAGCTTTTCTTGATCGGCCTTAGGGTTAGGGTCATAACTAAACCCTTGTAAAAACTTATCGTTTTCGACCATGTCTGCCTTGACGAACGTTTCCGCCATGTGCCTCCAGCGCCAGGGATTCATGTGCCCCAGATCGATGACATCCGGTATTATCAACGAACGGATTGCATCGGCTTCAAATTCAAGATGGTCTCTGGTTTTTTTGACTTTGTATTTATTGAGCAGCAAATCAATAATTTCTTGCGGGTGATCCATTGCGTAATACCACCCTTCAAGACTGGCTTGACGAAATGCTTTTACGCGCTCGGGATGTTGTTTTAGCTCTTGTTCCGTTGTAAACAAAATGTCGCTGTAGAAATCGATACCGTAATTGCGAGGGTTGAGCACGGTAAACTCAACGCCTTGTTGTTTTAGAAAATAAGGTTCATTGCTCAGGTACGAATTAAACGCATCGACTTTGCCATCAACCAAATCACGGATTTCATAACTACTGGGGACGACATGAAGACGGCTTATGTCTATGCCTTCATTATTGAACATCGCGACAAAATCAGCATCGACGGTTTTATCCAGCAACATGATTTTTTTTCCGACTAAAGCGTCAGGCGAAAAAATTCCGGTATCTTTGCGTGCGATTAACACTGAAGGTGAGTGTTGATATATCGCAGCCAGGGCAACAAGCGGTGCTCCACGCAACCGTTCCAGCAATAATTCGCTATTGGCTTCGCCGTATTGGGCATGGCCTTGAAGAACTTCCTGTACCGGCTTTTTTGCCGGAGTTCCTTCGTGGATAATTACATCGAGTCCTGCATCTTTGTAATAACCTTTTTCTAACGCGGCATAATATCCGGCAAATTGAAACTGATGATGCCAGCGTAGCTGTAAGTGGATAGGTTCCGCCGATGCCCCAAAGCATGGGCAGAGTAATGCCATAAAAAGCATGGCGCGAGTTCGCATCATACTGGAGTAAGCCACTTTTTACGCTTAGTCATTTTTTTGTTGCGTAAGATATGCAAAACCCGGCGGCCTCTACCTAGATGCGTTCGTGCAGGAAATATATGTAGAGATGCTGCAATGCAAAGTTTTAGCATTGCTCTTGATCGCTGTTCCAGGCGCGATTGTTGGGTGGTGCCTCTTGCATTCGTGCTCACAACCCTTGCTTACGTCCTTGTAAGCGAGGTCTCTACTTGTGATAAGTTGAGTTATTTTTTAAGCAGTTTAAGAATACGATCATAAATCGTCTGACGGTTAATTATCAGCACATAGCTTAATAATCCCAGTATTAAACCGAACAGCAATTTTCCAAAAACGGAGCTTTCCTGTGCAGTTGCTGTCGGAGTTTCAGGCGTCCATTGGGGTTGTACGTTTTGTACCGCAACTTTAGACGGTTGGTATGCCGCTTTCAGGTCAGGCAGGCCTAAGCTGCGCCACTCATCGTAATCTTGCCAGATGGGATAATCGCGTTTCCACATACCTTTAGTGAAATAGGGCGCAAGGCTCATGCCGTGCGATTTTGGAATACCTTTTTCATCAAGGAAACCGTCATAGACGACCAGGCTGATGTCGCCGCCTTCACCAACGCCGTTAGTGGTAAACGATTTTTCGACATGGTCATGGAACATCCAGATGCCTTGGCCAAAGCTATGCAAACCATCATCGACACCGCTTAATTCCAGATCCAGACGCTGCGCAGGTACCATGCCGTGTACATCGCGCTGAATGTATGAGCCTGGACCATTATCGACGCCGTCATAATGGGTTATGGTCGGTTTGTGACCGTGGATATGCACAGCCATCGCTTCAGTGTGACCGTTCAGGACCCGCAGTTTAACTTTTTCATCCTGTTTCATTTCAATCAGCGATTCCCTCAAAGTATAAGGGAAAGATCGGCCATTGAGCATGAAATAATCATCGGTGGCATCGGTCGTGTCGTATTCCATGTTCATATGCTTGGCAATCAGCCTCGGATCATTAGCTGATCTGGCCACAAGCTCATGCAGTTCTTTATCGGCCGATTGATAATGCAGGTCATATTCGCGTGCATATTTTTCAAGCACGGCAACCGATGGATGACGTACTTGGCCTGCGCCGACATTAAGGGTTTGCGGCCAGTTGTTGGGGCGGTTTTCCTCAACGATAAAAATGCCCTGCAAGCCCATGGGTATATGAGTATGCGGCTGAACATGGCAATGGTAATACATGGTGCCCGGCTGACGAGGCTTAATCACATAAGTCTTGCTTTTGCCCGGCATAGTATCCATGTTGCTGGTTTGTCCAACGCCGTCATTACCGCTACCGCTATGATCCATGAACGGATGATCGATACCGTGCAAGTGTATGGAATGCGGCAAATAATGGGTGTTTTCCAAAACCAGCCAAACCACGTCATCCTGTTCGACACGGATTACCGGAGAGGGGACGCGCAGCAATGGATTGGCGATCGGCTCGTAAATACTCAGCGTCGACATATCACGGGTTTTGGGCGCAAAAACCCAAAAAGTCGGCTGAATACCCGGCGCTATATCGAAAGTAGTGGTGGGGTCTTTCATGTCCGGTGAATGACCGTTGAGCTCGGCAACTTCGAGTTTGATAATAATTTTATCAGGATCGCCGTCGCCGTCGACATCGTCAGACATGGTAACGGCGTCCGCAGCAAGCTGAGTTTCCATCAGCGTTTTCATCGAAATGCCGTTAGTACCTTTTACAAAGGCGGCGATATCGGCAGGGTTGTCGGGATTACATAGTCGTGAAGCCTGTATTTTTACACCATCGATGACTTGTTCTTTGCGCCATTCGGGGGAAGTGAAATCGGAACAGACTTCTTCTACCGGGCCCATGTCTACCTTGGCCGTAGGAGGTAAATCGCTGGCTGCTTGACTCCAAGGATGTACAAGGAGCAGCGTGGCGCCGCACATTAAGGTAAGAAAATTTTTATGCATACAACGACCTCAAAAAATACACTAAATAAAATCACCCACCGCAAAATCAACGCGGAGGTTCTTTAACTTGGCTATTTTAACTGAATATCAAGGAAAATTCATTTTTAACGCTAGATTAAGCTTAAAATGTCAATTATAGATTTTATGGCTATGAGGGATAACCATCTCCAACCAAAAACAGCCGGTAATTACTTGCAGATGAAAAGAGCAGAACAGATGAATTCCCAAACAAAAACTTCCGGACTTGATGACTTGATTTTCGATAACCGGTTTATTCGCGAGTTACCCGCCGACCCGCAAATCGTCAATAATCGTCGCCAAGTATTCGGATCTTGTTATTCGCGAGTAAAGCCGACTAAAGTTGCCAATCCGCAAATGGTCGCTTATTCCCGAGAAGTTGCAGAGCTTTTGAATTTGAGCGCCGAAGATTGTGAATCGGACTACTTTACCCAAGTCTTTGTCGGCAATCGCTTGTTACCCGGCATGGATCCTTATGCCACTTGTTACGGCGGCCACCAGTTCGGTAATTGGGCGGGACAGCTCGGTGACGGTCGAGCTATTAATCTGGGCGAAGTGCAGAATCGCCGAGGCGAGCATTGGACATTGCAGCTGAAAGGCGCAGGCGAAACACCTTACTCAAGGACTGCTGACGGTTTGGCGGTATTGCGCTCATCAGTACGCGAATTTTTATGCAGCGAAGCCATGTATCATCTGGGTGTGCCGACTACGCGAGCATTGAGCCTGATACTGACCGGCGAGGAAGTTATCAGGGATATGTTTTACAACGGCAATCCCAGACCCGAGCCGGGCGCAGTGGTGTGCCGAGTTGCGCCATCGTTTACCCGTTTTGGCAACTTCCAGATTTTCACCGCCAGGGGCGAACTTGAGCTGCTGAAAAAACTGCTGGACTACACCATTCGCACCGACTTTCCGCATTTGGGCGAACCGTCTCTGGACGTTTATCTTGAATGGTTTGAAGAAGTCTGTCGCAGAACGGCGGAGATGATCGTGCATTGGCAACGTGTCGGCTTTGTTCATGGCGTAATGAATACCGATAATATGTCGATACTCGGATTCACTATAGATTACGGCCCTTACGGCTGGCTGGAAAATTACGATCCCAACTGGACACCCAACACTACCGATGCGGGCGAGCGTCGCTATCGTTTCGGCAACCAGCCGCAAATTGCTTTCTGGAATCTGGGTCAATTGGCTAATGCGATCTATCCACTCATTGAACAGGTTGAACCTTTGCAACAGGCGATCAATGCTTATAAAGAAACCTTTGAGCAAGGCTGGCAAACCATGGTAGCCGGTAAGCTGGGGCTGAATACCTATGATCCATCCATCGATAACGAACTAAATACCGAGCTGTTGATTCTATTGCAGTTGGTTGAAACGGATATGACCATATTTTATCGCAAGCTTGCGATGCTGGTTATGGACGTTGAACTCAGCAATGAGGCCTTGATGGCGCCGTTGATGGATGCTTATTATGTGCCGGAGCAGTTAACCGATGACTACAAAGCACGTCTTGGCAACTGGCTCAGGCTTTACATAAAGCGAATTCAATATTCCGGCATCACCGATGCTGAGCGACAAAAAAGCATGAACGCTTCCAATCCCAAATACGTGCTGAGAAACTACTTGGCTCAACTTGCGATAGACAAAGCAGAGCAGGGGGATTTTTCGATGGTGAATGAGTTACTGGAACTATTGCGCCATCCCTACGATGAACAACCCGGCAAAGAAGAATTTGCGATAAAACGTCCCGATTGGGCAAGACAGCGGGCGGGTTGTTCAATGTTGTCGTGTAGTTCTTGAGAGAAGTTCCCCAAAGCTCAATTGCAAAAAAAATCGATCTGTACGATTAACTTAAAAAAGGCGGTTTATCCGCCTATTGGCCGTAGGGCGTGCCATGCGCGCCTTCTACCACCGACTTCATGTTTAAACTCTTTGGCGCGCACGGCACGCCCTACGGCTGTTCCGCTATTATTTACCAGAAACATTTCCAGGGTGTAGCAGCCTCAATCCGTTTGCAACAACTAATAAAGAAGCCCCCATATCCGCCGCAATGGCTTCCCATAACGTGGCAAGCCCTGCAAAAGCTAATAAGGCAAAAGCGGCTTTGATAGAGAGTGCGAAAACAATATTTTGCCGGATAATCGCTAGCGTTCTTTTGGAATGACCGATTAGCCAGGGGAGTTTGGAAAGGTCGTCGCCCATTAATGCAATATCCGCTATTTCTATCGCCGCATCCGAACCCAATACGCCCATGGCAATCCCCAGATTGGCCCGAGCCAAGGCCGGAGCATCGTTAATGCCATCACCGATCATCGCAACCTGTCCGTATTTTTCGACCATTTGACTAACAATTTCAACTTTATCGGTCGGCAACAATTCGGCATGCACTTCGTCAATACCGATTTGTGCCGCGATGTTGTTAGCCGTAACCCGATTATCACCGGTCAACATCACCAGGTGCTTGATGTCCTTTTGTCTGAGGGATTGCAAAATCGCTTTGATTTGAGCGCGAGGCTGATCGGCGACGGCAATCAGACCGCAAATGTGTCGGTCATTGCCAATGGCAATAACGGTTTGGCCGGTCTGTTCAAGTGCAATCGCTTTTTCACTGATTTCCGGAACTTCCTGACTACGCTCTAATAAATAGCGACGCGATCCCAACCAGAAATCAGCGCCATTAAATAGTCCGGTTACCCCTTTACCAGGCAGAACCGTTACATTGTCAGCGCTGGCAATACGAATACCCCGGTTTTCTGTGTATTGTAATATGGCTTTAGCCAGCGGATGATTGCTTCGCGCTTCCAGTGCAGCGGCACGACTTAACAGTTCTTCTTCGCTATGACCGTTAAAGGGGTAAATCCCGGTAACTATTGGCTCGCCGCAGGTCAGCGTACCGGTTTTATCAAAGGCAATAGCATTAAGATGGGCCGGTGCTTCGATATAAATGCCGCCTTTGATCAGAATACCTTGCCTGGCGGCGCTAGCCAATGCAGCGACAATACTGACCGGAGTTGAAATGACCAACGCACAAGGGCAGGCAATCACCAGTAACACTAAGGCACGGTAAAACCACTCGCCCCAGATGCCCTCTAAAAACAACGGCGGAATGATAAACACGGCAAGCGCCAAGATCATCACCGCCGGGGTATAAATGCGCGCAAACTTCTCCACCCATTGCTCGGCTTCAGCTCGTTTGCCATGAGCTTCTCCAACCAGACGGGTGATATGCGCCAGCGTGGTGTCCGAGACGAGTTTGGAGGATTTGATTTCCAGCGTCGCTTCACCATTGATGCTTCCGGCAAACACTTCATCGCCAATTTGTTTGGCAACAGGAATGCTTTCACCGGTAATAGGCGCCTGATTGACCGAACTGAAGCCGGTAATCACGTCGCCATCCAAAGGGATTTTATCGCCCGGCGCTACTATAAAACGGCTGCCAATACTGACTTCTGCGGCAGGTACTCTACGTTCCTGTCCGCTTTCATCCTTGACTGTAACCGTTGAAGGCGCTAAATCCAGTAAAGCTTCTACCGCATGACGGGCACGGCCAATGCTCCAGCTTTCAATTGCCAAAGACAGGGAAAATAAAAAACTCACGGTTGCCGCTTCAAACCATTCATCAATGAATATGGCGCCGATGACGGCAACCATCATCAATAAATTCATATCGGCACGCAATCGTTTCAGCGCATAAAAAGCTTTAACTATCACATGCCGAGCACCGAAAATCACCGCCAAGCCAAACGCGATTTTTTCAAGTAAAGGCATCGCTTGCTGAGCATGTGCGTTAAATAAGCTATAGAGATATTCAGTGATAACCGTCCAATGTAGCGACCAGTTTTCAGGGTGGCTGAGAAAAGTTTGCGCATCGCTAAAACCACCGGCTATAGTGATATGAGTCAACATGCCGACAATGATAAACAAACCGCTGAGTGAGGTATAAACAGTCTTCGAACGGTGTAGTTGTTTTACATCAGCCTGCGCCTGACCTGCTTGCCAACGAGTCGCCCTCATCCCGGTTAAGGCAACCGCTTTAATGACGGTTTTTTCAGTCACAGGCTCAGCATCAGGCAAAAGTGTCATTCGGCCATTTAAAATATCAAAAACCAGCTTGTCACTGCCACCTGCAATCGGGCCAATTGCGCTTTTTAAAAGGGCGACTTCTTCAGCGCAGTCCAGGCCTTCGATCTTGAAAGTCATGGCGCGCGCAGGCATGGATACGGGCTGCCTGATCTCCGGTTGTTCTTCGGTACAACAGCAGGATTTTTTAGCTTGATTGCATGAATTCATAATTCTTGTACTGTAAAAATATGTGTGCGATTTACCTGTATTATCCTATCTCCATTCAGATTAGCGTGCATTTTATTGTTTTTCGGATTGCTAACCTATCGTTCAGTTATCGGGTTGTTTATGGATCGAATATTGTTTACACAATGCATAAAGCGCCGGAATGACTATCAGCGTTAACAGCGTTGACGACACCATGCCGCCGACCATCGGTGCGGCGATGCGGCGCATGACTTCCGAGCCGGTGCCGGTACTCCACAGGATAGGCAAGAGCCCGGTCATGATCGCGGTGACGGTCATTATTTTCGGCCGCAGGCGTTCCGCAGCGCCGGTCATCAGCGCGATGTAAAGATCGTCCACGGTGAAAGTCCGTTTTTCTTCGAGGCATTGCTGCTGCTTTTCCCGGTATGCCTGATCCAGATAAATCAGCATCACCACACCGGTTTCTGCGGCTACGCCCGCCAGCGCGATGAAACCGACGCCGACCGCCACGCTGACGTTGTAATCCAGAAACCACAGCAGCCAGATGCCGCCGACCAGCGCGAACGGTACCGACAGCATGACGATCAGCGTCTCGGTCAGACGGCCGAAATTTAGATAAAGCAGGATAAAAATAATACACAACGTTAACGGCACAACCAATCGCAGACGCTCTTTGGCCCGTTCCATGTATTCGAACTGGCCGCTCCAAGCGATGTAATAACCCGCAGGAAACTTGACCGTTTGCTGCACGATCTGCTTGGCGTCCTGCACATAACTTTCGATGTCGCGTCCGCGCATGTCGACATAGATATAAACCGAGAGCAAGGCGTTCTCGGTGCGTATAGCCGGAGGGCCCTTGTTCAGGCTCATCTGCGCCAATTGCCCCAACGGAATCACCGCTCCGCCGGGTACCGGGACCAGCACATGCTCGGCGATAGCTTGCGGGCTGTCGCGCAGTTCGCGCGGATAACGAACGATAACGGCGAATCGTTCGCGCCCTTCCACCATCGTGGTGACGGTTTCGCCGCCAACGGCGGTGGCGATAATGTCCTGTACATCGCCGACCAACAGGCCATAGCGGGCCAGAGCTTCGTAGTTCGGGACGATGTCCAGGTAAAAACCTCCGGTAACGCGTTCGGCGTAAGCGCTGGTGGTGCCGGGGACGGTAAGGACGGCTTGCTCGATCTGTTGCGCCAAGCCCTCCATTTCGGCCAGATTCTTACCGAACAGTTTGATGCCGATAGGCGTGCGGATACCGGTCGCCAGCATATCGATCCGATTCTTTATCGGCATGGTCCAGGCATTGCTGACACCAGGGATTTGCAGCGCCTGATCCATCTCGGCAATCAGCTTATCGACCGTCATGCCGGGACGCCAAGCCGATTCCGGTTTGAGGTTGACCAGCGTTTCCGACATTTCCAGCGGTGCCGAGTCGGTTGCGGTTAGCGCCCGCCCGGCTTTACCGAACACAGATTCGACCTCGGGAAAGCGCTTGATGATGCGATCCTGGGTTTGCAGTAATTCGGCGGCTTTGGTTACCGACAACCCCGGCAGAGTTTGCGGCATGAATAACAGCGTGCCTTCGTTCAGCGTCGGCATGAATTCGCCGCCCAAATGTGAAGCCGGATACCAGCTTGCCGCCAGCATTAGCAGCGCGAAAGCGAGCGTCAGCTTTTTGTAGCGCATGACCCAGGTGATGACCGGGCGATAAATCCAGATCAAAGCCCGGTTGATCGGATTGCGTTGCTCAGGCAGGATTTTTCCGCGCACGAACAGCGACATCAATACCGGAACCAGAGTCACCGACAGCAATGCCGCACCCGCCATCGCGAAAGTCTTGGTGTAGGCCAGAGGATGGAACAGGCGGCCCTCCTGGGCTTCAAGAGCAAACACCGGCAGGAACGAAACCGTGATAATCAGCAGACTGAAAAACAGCGGCGGACCGACTTCCTTGCAGGCATTGAGCAGGATTTCGGCACGCGGCAGACGGCCCGCGTCGCGTTCCAGATGCTTATGAGCGTTCTCGATCATAACGATGGCGGCATCAACCATCGCACCGATAGCGATCGCGATGCCGCCCAAGCTCATAATATTGGAGTTCATGCCTAGCGACTGCATGATGATGAAGGCGATCAGTACGCCGACCGGCAGCATCAAAATCGCCACCAGGGCGCTACGCAAATGCAATAAAAACAGAACGCAAACCGCGGCGACTACCGCGCTTTCTTCCAATAAGGTATGGCGCAAATTGTCAATCGCGCGATGGATCAGCTCGGAGCGGTCGTAAACCGTTTGGACGCTGACGCCGGTAGGCAAACCGGCGGTAATTTCCCGCAATCGGTCTTTCACATGACTGATCACTTCCAACGCGTTCTGACCGTAGCGCGCCAGCGCAATGCCTGAAACCGCTTCGCCTTCGCCATTCCATTCGGTGATGCCGCGGCGCTCGTCAGGAACCAGTTCCACGCGCGCCACGTCGCGCACCAATACCGGAATGCCGTTGTCGACTTTCAACACCAGCCGTTGCAAATCCGTCTGGCCGCGCAAATAACCGTGGCCGCGCACCATGTACTCAGTTTCCGAAAGTTCTATGACCCGTCCGCCGACATCGCGGTTGCCGTTGCGGATGGTGTCGCTCAGGCTGCGTAAAGAAATGCCGTAAGCTTGTAGTTTATGCGGATCGACGGTGACCTGATACTGCTGCACAAAGCCGCCGATACTGGCGATTTCGGCGACACCTTTGGCTTTGGTCAATTGGTAGCGCACAAACCAGTCTTGCAGTGTGCGCAGTTCAGCCAGCGAGTAGTTTTTTGCCAGCAATGCGTATTGGTAAACCCAGCCGACCCCGGTGGCGTCCGGCCCTAATTTCGGCTTGACGCTGGACGGCAGGCTTCCGGTCAGCGTGGTCAGATATTCCAGAACCCGTGACCGCGCCCAGTAAATATCGGTGCCGTCCTCAAAAATGACATACACGAAAGACGATCCGAAGAAAGAAAAACCGCGCACGGCTTTCGAACGCGGAACGCTCAGCATCGCGGTGGTCAATGGATAAGTAACCTGATCCTCAACGACCTGCGGAGCTTGTCCGGGATATTCGCTGTAAACAATCACCTGTGCGTCGGACAAATCGGGCAGCGCATCCAGCGGCATAAGCGACAACGCATAAATCCCGCCGATTACGATACTCACGGTTGCCAGCAGCACCAGAAACACGTTGCGCAACGACCATGCAATAATATAATTCAACATGGCTAGTGGTCTCCATGTTGTGTTTCATGCGTGTCGGCATTGTCCAAACCATCCAAGGCTGACTTCAGGTTGCTCTCGGCATCTATCAGGAAATTAGCGCGGGTCACGACTTCATCGCCTGTTTCCAGCCCTGCCAATACTTCCCAATAGCCGTCGGCTTGCAGTCCAAGTTTCACCACACGGGGCTCGAACCGGCCCTCGGCTTTTTGCACTAAAACGACTTGCCGGGCGCCGCTGTCAATAACGGCCGAATCGGGAACCGCCAAGCGGGCGTCTTTATCGTCCAACGCAGCCAGCGTCACGCTGCCGTACAGTCCGGGCTTTAACAAGCCTTCATTATTGGGTAACTCGACACGCACTTTGACGGTGCGGGTTTCGGGGGTTAGCGTAGGGTAAATAAACTCAACTTTGCCGCTGAACAGTCTATCCGGGTAAGCGTTAATATGAACTTGCGCGACTTGACCCAAACTCACCCCGCCGATGTCTTGCTCGAATACCTCGATCACCAGCCACACTGTGCTTAAATCGGCGATACGAAACAGCAACTCGCCGGGCATGAAACGCATCCCTTCTTGCGCCGGTTTTTCCAGCACCACGCCATTGACCGGCGACTGCAACGGCAGGGTATCCAAAGGTTGTTGCCGGGTTTGTAAACGCTGCAACTGTGCCGGGGCAATGTCCCAATAATGCAGGCGTTGCAACGCGTTATCGGTCAAATGCTCAGCCGTACCGCGCGCCTGGGAGCTACCTTGTTGCAGCGCTTGCAGTCCTTGCCGGGCGATCAGGTATTCCTGCTGAGCGGTCAGCAGCTCCGGGCTGTAGACCTCAAGCAGCGGCTGACCGCGTTTGACGGCTTGCCCAGTCGCGTTGACGTACAAACGCGAAATCCAGCCTTCAAACTTAGGTGTCACGGCATGAACGCGGCGTTCGTCGGCCTGAATGCTACCTAGTGCGCGAATGCTGCGGGTCAGTGTGCGTTTTGCCAGGATTTCTGTGCTGACGCCTAGTTTTTGGATTTTTTCCGGGCTGATCAGGATTTGCCCGGCGTTTGCGAGTTCTTTTTCATAAACCGGAAGATAGTCCATGCCCATTTCGTCTTTTTTCGGCACCGGCGAAGTGTCTGCCGCGCCCATTGGATGCCGGTAATACAAAATTTTTCCCGATTCCGGCACTGCTGCGGTCGGCTGTTCAGCGTAAACCGGCACATAGTCCATGCCCATCTCGTCTTTTGCCGGTGTCATTGAGGTGACTTTGGGATTCATCGGGTGGCGATAATACAGAGGCTTTTTTTCGCCGACTGCGGCAGGATTTTGCTGAACTTCCAGACGGCCTGCCCAAAATCCCAGACTTAAGCCCAGTATCAAAATCAAAACAGCCAAGACAGTTTTAATCATGGCTCAACTCCTCGCCGACTTCGGCGGATAACTCGGCCAATATTTGCTGAGTATTGCTTAAGGCCTGCCAATACTGTGCCTGATATTGGAAAAGGCTTTGTTGCGTACGCAGCAGATCAGTAAAGTTGGTCTGACTCACTTGGTAGCCTGCTAGCAGGGAGTTAACGGTTTGCTGAGCCTGCGGGATGATTTCATGTTCGAGCAGCAACAGCTTTTCTTTGGCATGTTGATACTCGGCGGTTTTGGCCGCTATCTCGGCCCGGATTTTATGATGCTCATCCTGTAGGGCGTACTGCTCCTGCAACAGTTCGCTCTGGCGCTGATCAACCGCCTTGGCCTGCTTGCGATCCGCATAAATCGGCACATTGATGCTCAATTGGACGCTGGCGAAATCGCTACGCGTCTGTCCTGTCGGTGTGTTCTGCCTGAACGCATAGCCTGCGCCAACGGTAAAATCAGGGTAGAAATCCTGCTTTGCCAGATCGACTTTGGCTAGTGCCGCATCAAGCATCTTGCGATGCTGGGCGAATAAAGGACGAATTTGCAGCACCTTGTCCTGTAAAGCGGACTCCGTAAACGCCGGCAACTTGAATTCGGCCTCCGCAGGAATCTGCACCGGCTTTTCCGGTACGCGATCCAGTAATGCATTAAATCGGGCGCTCAGGGCGTGACGCATACTGATCAGGCCCAGTTTTTCGTCCTTGAGTTTGGATAGTTCAAGTTGGCTCAGCAGCACATCCTGCTGCGTTCCCTTGCCTACTTTATATTTGGCTTGGCTAATGTCGATCAATTGTTGGAATACTCGTTCGGTCTCGTCCAGCAAGTTTAACGCCCGATCGTAATAAAATAACTGCCACCAATTTTGTTTTACCTCCCGCACCAAGCGCAAACGCGCTTCATCAACCGAATCGGCGGCGGCCAGCGCTTCCTGCTCGGCAATTTTTTCCCGCAGCGCCAGCTTGCCGGGAAAAGGAATTTCCTGGCTAATGCCCATTCCCATCATGGTCATGTCTTCCTGGCGCAGATCGAAACTGCGCGTCGGTACGTTCAGCATATCGAAGTTCACTTTGGGATCCGGTAAAGATCCCGCTTGCGATGGGATTGCGGCCATCGCTTCGGCGCGAGCCTTGATTTCCACCAAGCCGGGATTGCCTGCCAAAGCATGCTCGATCGCCAGATCGAGGGTCAGGGTGGATTCATCGGTGCGAGCGGGTCGGGGTTCGGCTAATACCTCAGCCCAACTCACACGGACGGTGCTGCTTGAAGCATGAAAAATCAGGCCGGGCGAAAACAACGCCAGACAAAAAGTTACAGCCGTCCACGCCGGATGAACGCGGCGCAACGGCCACGGACAGATAACAAAAAACATCGAATTTTCCTCTCAAATTGGAACAACCAAGCTCCGCAGATTGCAGAACCGCAGTGCGCCAACAACGGCGCGGTTAGATCTCGAGACGAGCGGCTAATTCAGCAGGGTGCAGAACCGATAGATAAGCAGAATCCGTCGCTCAAGCGGCGGATCAGTTATACGAAGAACCCGTGTGGGGGGATAGGTGAAAAATAAGCAACAAAACGTCCAAATGAGGCTCAGAATAAAAACCGGCAGATCCGGTTTAGCCAGACGACTAAAATCGGTGAGCGGATTAGCTTGCGAGTCAAGACAAGGCTTAAACGCGCAATTTTGCATAGTCTTTGACATATGCATAGGTGAGTCGGATTCCGAACATCCCGGCATGTGATCGGGCATTGCCGCCAATACCGAGGGCATAGGCATGGTACAGGTTGCCGAAATAGTCAAAGAAACCCAGCTTACCAATAGCACGAACGCCAACGTGTGCAGGTAAGGACGATTTCTTTTGGAATGCAGCGCTGTGATCACAATGCCTCTTTGAGCTGAAAATCAATGTTTTCATAAACTAGCATACGAAAAACCAAACAGCAATTAAATGTACGACTCGGTGCGCCGTTCAGTTTGGGCATGTTTGTATCGGGTGTATAAGGTGAACGGATTCATGCTTCGGCACGGCATATTAAATTGGGCAAGCGGGGAGAGTGGATAAGCGTGATTGGCTAGAACAGCGCATGGAATGGATTAGATTTCTTGCTAAATTTGAAAAGGATCATTGCTTTTTGTCTTATGAGTCCGAGCGCTTGCGTATGCAGCTGCCGCCTGATGAGAGATAATTATCGGTTGTTTTTATTCCCCAAAATAAAAACATAACTATATGATATGATTGAACTTAAAATATCACAAAAATGATTAAAATATTTTAATTTTATTGGTGCAAGATATTGAAAAATAAAGAAAAAATAAAGGTTCTTTTCGTCTGTATGGGCAACATTTGCCGGTCACCTACGGCTGAAGGCGTTTTTACCAAACTGGTCAAAGATCATAATCTGGAAGCGCATTTTGCGATCGATTCAGCCGGTACTCATGCGTATCATGTCGGCAATGAACCTGACTTGCGTTCGCAATCGGCGGCTCGCGAACGGGGTATTGAGTTATCTAATTTGCGAGCCCGGCAAGTCATCAATGGGGATTTTGAGGATTTCGATTTTCTGCTGGCGATGGACGATGAAAATTATTCGATATTGGTCAAGGCCTGCCCGGCGCAATACAAAACCAAAATCAAATATTTTCTCGATTATGCGCCGCATCTAAATGAGCGTCAGGTTCCTGATCCTTATTACGGCGGCCAATACGGTTTTGAGCGGGTGCTGGATATGATAGAAGAAGCTTCTGTCGGTTTTTTAAAAAATCTACAAGAATCGGGCAACATAAAATAATAAGGAGAAAATTATGGCGATTGTATCTAATACCGTAGCTTACCTGGATGACGATGTATTACTGGAAGCTTTTTTTGCCTTTGATGACGCGTTTTCAGGTCGCAGGCCGGCGGTTTTAATTAACCATACTTGGGCTGGCCGGGATGACTTCGTTGCAGAGAAAGCCAAAAAGCTCGCTGCTTTGGGCTATGTCGGCTTTGCGGTTGATATGTACGGCAAGGGGATTTTAGGCTCAAATCCCGAAGAAAACATGAAACTCATGCAGCCTTTTATGGCTGATCGGGCGATGCTGCAAAAACGCATGAAAGCGGCTTTGGCTGCAGTGAAATTGATGCCTTGGGTTGACGACAGCAAAATTGCCGCGATTGGTTTTTGTTTTGGCGGCTTGTGTTCGCTTGATCTGGCCAGAACCGGCGTTGACATTAAAGGCGTGGTCAGCTTTCATGGCTTGTTGGTTGCGCCTGATAATACGCAGGGTAACGCGATCAAAGCAAAAATCCTGGCTTTGTGTGGACGGGATGATCCGTTGGTTCCGACTGAACAAGTGCTAGCCTTTGAGCAGGAAATGACCGAAGCGGGCGTAGACTGGCAGTTGCATACTTACGGCAATACCATGCATGCGTTCACCAATCCAATCGCCAACGATCCGGCATTCGGCACCGTCTATCAGCCCGATGCAGATCGGCGTTCATGGATAGCGATGCAAAATTTTTTGACGGAAATATTCGGCTAACAATAGCCTCTCACAGAAACCTGTGGCCGACAAATTTTGATAGAAGGGTAAGTGCTCCAACCTTATTTGGTATAAAGCACTCTTAAAGTATAACTGGCAAAACTGCATGCGAATCAATCCGGTGCTGTACATTAGATAATGTTATGCACCGCATTGCCTCATCTTTTACCAAGATTATTCTCAACGAGAACTCTCTTTCCATGTCAATGGCAAATAAACTTTCAATTATCACGGCAATAACCGTTTTGTGCGCTGCGTGTACATCTATCCAGACGTCCACCTTTGCGTCGTGCCCTTACCAAGCAGGGCAAAGCAAGCCTGCTATATTTCATAACATCGACATTCCGATCGATCATATTATTGTAGTGATGCAGGAAAATCGCTCATTTGACCACTACTTCCAAAAACTTCCTGAGTATGGACAACCTCATGTCGAGGTCGCCCCGGCAAACACATTCAACTTGGATAATAACGGTAAAAAAATATTTTTGACCCGAGCCGACACACCTTGTCTGGGCGATGAACCTCATTATTGGAACAAAGTAAACGAACAGATTGCAGGTGGCGCAATGAACGGTTTTGTTACTGCCGGCGGGGCAGGGGCGATGACCTATTATGATGAATCGTGGATTCCGTATTACTATGCTTTGGCGAACACTTTTGCGATTGCCGATCATTATCACGCCAGTGTTCCCAGTTCAACCTGGCCTAACCGCATGTATATGATAGCAGGCAGTTCGTTCGGGCATATCCTCAACGATCCGCCTCCTCCTCGTGTCGAAGAACGCTCGATCTTCCATCAACTCGAACAGACCGGCAAAAGCTGGGCTGTGTTTACCGCTGCTGACCCTTCATTCGAAGAAAGGATCCTCCCGAGACTCCGTGCCGAAAAAGGCGATCATTTCCGGACTATCGACGATTTTTTAGAAATTGCAAAAAAAGGTAAGTTGCCCGATTTTTCCTGGGTTACTTCTGCCGGTCGCCATAATGAACATCCGCCGAAAAACATCCAGGCGGGTCAAAAGTTTGTTGCCCAGATAATTGACGCGGTAATGAAAAGCCCTAATTGGCAACGGACAGCTTTGTTTTTTACCTACGACGAGCATGGCGGATTTTATGATCATGTAGCGCCCCCGAAAGCTTGTTCGCCGGATGATATACAGCCAATTCTCGAATCCGGAGATGTTCCCGGTAAATTCGATCGTCTTGGGGTGCGCGTACCGATGATTGTCATCTCACCGTATGCCAAAAAGCACTATGTATCGCACACTGTGTACGATCACACATCCATATTGCGTTTTATACAGATGCGGTTTAATTTGCCTGTACTTACTGCCCGTGATGCCCATGCCACACCGCCCATTGACATGTTCGATTTTAAGCATTCTTCGTTCACACAGCCGCCGGTGTTGCCTACCGCGAATGAAGATCCGCGTTTTGTTAATGAGTGTGAAGATACCGCAAGGGCTCGTTACAGCAATGAGGCGGCAATAGGAAAATGACCCATAGGCCCGCACACAACCGACTACCCAGTGCTCTTTAGAATTTGGCAATCCAACAAACTCGAACCCAATTTAATAGTGCCAAATGTTAAAGATTGTCCTGCGTTGATAATCTGAAGGTACTATACATCAGCATACCTACGTTGATAGAATCGTAAGACAATCTGATCCTTCAGTTATAATGTTTCAGTCACGCTGGAGATTGTTTGGCATATCATCTGCTTTCTACTCTACCTTTCATGTTCCAGAGTGATTATTAACTTGAACAGGATTGCCTAGCAAGTCCCCGCTCTGGTTACCAGCGACATTACCGCGCATACCTCCCTACCAGCCTATAGCCACCTGTGATCGACAGGCACCCAACCTAAAGCTGGCTGACTACAAATGTAAACGTCCAAACCAAATGGATCAGTGTATGAAATTCAAAAAAGGAGGTAGGTCTCTGCCCATCTCTCTTATTACTCCCTACCGACTTTGTGGATCTTTTTTTGACCGGTTCGACCTCACGCGGGTTTAACTAGAAATTTTGTATTTTTCGGTAGCGTTTTCACGGGACAGCAACTCTAAACAGGGTGCACCACCACCATGCTGACTACTATCTGGGTAATTTAACTCCCAATAACGCCCATCTGTTTTGTCCAAATAGAGCACAGACCAGCCGTCATCAGAACGTCCAATTTCCATAAGCTCATTTTTAATTAGATGGTCAATACGTTTTGCAGCGGAGCCAGCCACAAGTTTTCCATTTTCAAAAACCCAATTACCTGCAATCTTAGTTTCGGTTGGTTGAATATTCATCAGTGTGGAATCCATTGAGTTGCTCCAGTTGGAATCGGGCCGTTTGGAATCACAAACTCTGCTGCTCCCTCCGGCTGTTTGACCTCCGCCTACAAAGCCATTATTTGTCCTAAATACCGGCGATGCAATGCCATCTACAGAAGAACTTGGGAATTCAATCACATTAAATCCACCGGGTACTTCCGGGATCGCTACTGCATACGGCGGATTACGACGCGCCCATAGGATCAATCCCGGAAAGACTTTCTGGTTGCGCGTCTAATCCGCCCTACGGCCCTACGAAATACGCCTTACCGCGTTAAGGGGGGACACACAGTTTTAACTGGTAAGCCATCTTTGTAAGCGTAATATTCAATACACTTTTTTCCATTCTGTATTACTTCCCGCTTTCCAATATCACTGGCCTCAAAGAAGTCTCTAATTGAGGTTCTTCCTCGCTGTTGCCAGTCCATTTCCTGCCAAGAATAATCTTGTCGCCAACTGCTAATGCCACGCAAAACAAAATACGTGACGATCAGCGCGCCGATGGTAATAAAAATGGAAGAAATTACCTTGCCCATGGCGCACTTGATCCGTCAGCAGGGCGAGTTGCAGGATAGTTTTGCACTCCATTGGCAATGCCCATGTCTAGCAATTGATTGCCTAATGACACAGGAAGGGTCTGATTTCCAGTGTCAATACCTTGAGTTTTAAGGCAACTCTGTACAGGAGTTCCGCAATTGTTAGTTAGTGCATTGTATTTTCCCTGCGGACTCGACAAGCACGCCTGAAGTGATTTTTCCTGTTGAGGGTTGATATTGAGCTTTACTCCGGCTCCATCACGGAACCCGTTTTTCGATACATAATCCGAAGTAGGTAACTCACTCATGCCCGCAGGGCCATAAGAATACGTTGTTCCATTGATGTCTGTCGAAACATGGCCAAATGAAGACCCACCCCAACCAACTGGTTGCCATATAGTTACGCTGGTTTCCAAACCGAACGGATCGATCCATCTCAGCGGGTTGTTATTGACATAGGCATAAGTATTAATCCCACCCCGCAACCCAATCCTATCACTCTGATCGTATCGTCCAAGCTGTGCGTTGTAATACCTCGCCATGTTGTAGTGCAGTCCTGTTTCCTGATCATAATACTGCCCCGGAAACCTCAAGTTGAAAACGAAGTTGCCAAGACCGGAAGGATTTTGATCCGGCAGGCTGTTGCCGAAGACTTCAGATTCCCAGCTCCATACTACCCGATTGTCGTTAGGGCGGGTAATTTTTCTGGGCGTACCCAGATGATCGGCGTGGATGTAGTAGATGTCGGTTATGGCTGCGGGGTTTGCTGGTGTTGTCGTCGGTTTCAGTACTGCAACCGGCAAATCCTCGAGCCAGATGATTTCCTGGATCAGTTGGCCTGTGGCGTTGTATTCGCCGGTCAGGTGGCCCTGTTCGTCGTAGAAGTATTGGCTGGTGTTTCCGGCGTTGGTTTTGGTGATGCGCTGACCGAGCGGGTCGTAGCCGTAGCGGGTGGTTTGTCCTGTTGTGGTGTCGGTGGTTGTGGTGCGTCTCCCGGCTGCGTTGTAGCTGTAGCTGAAGGCGCCATCGCTGGTGAGGTTGCCCGCCGGGTCATAGCTGTAACTGACGATTTGTGCGCCGCTCTGGCTTTGCAGGCGGTTGCTGTTGGGATCGGTGCTGTAGCTATAGAGAGTGGTGTTGTCTTTTATTTTTTCGCTGCGGTTGCCGCTCAGATCGTAACTGTAGTCGGTGCGGCTGAGTTGGGGTTCGCCGCGTTGGCTGGAGGTCAATCGGTCGAGTTGGTCGTATTGGTGCTGTTGGTTTTGGCTTGAATCACTATCGTCGATGGCGCTGTTTTGCCGTCCGGCGGCGTCGTAGCCGTAGTAGCGGCTGTCGGGCAGTTGGGTTGATACATCGAAGCCCATGCTGACGATGATGTTGCGCCCGGCGAGGTCGTAGAAGCGTTCGTTCTGTTGGTTGTTGCCCCAGTTCCAGCCGTTGACTTGGCCGTCGGGTTCGTAGGTGATTTGGCTGATGACGGGTTGGCCGTTGCTGGTGATGGCGGTGATGCGGTTGCCGGTCCACTGGTATTCGAGGGTTTGGCCGCCGGGGCTGAGGCTGGCGATGCGTTGCCCTGCGGCGTTGTAGCTGTGGCTGACGGTCAGCGGGGCGGCTGCGCCGGTGTTTTGGCTTTTTTGGGTGATGCGGCCATGGCTGTCGTAGCTGTAACTGATGCTGTTGTTATTGTTATTGCTTAGGCTGCACAACCGGTTGATGCCGTTGGCACAGTTGTCCCAAGTGTAACTGATCGTCTGGTCGTCATAGGCGATTTGGCTGATGCGGTTGAGGCTGTCGTAGCTGTAGTTGGCGATCTTGCCGCGGGCATCGGTGCGAGCTGTGAGGTTTCCGGCGGGATCGTGGTCGGCCGTGGTGATGCCTGTGTCGGGGCTGGTTTGTTGGCTGAGGTTGCCGAGGCTATCTACGCTGTAGGTGGTGGCGAGGTTTCTGGGGTCGGTGATGCTGGTGATTTGGCCGAGGCTGTCGTAGCGGGTGTCGATCTGGCCCAGGGTGCTGCCGATGATGGTTGGATGGGGGTCCAATTGGCGGGTTGGTTGGTTTAGGGCGTCATACTGGTATTGGCGGATATGTCCGAGCGGATCGGTAATCTGAGTCAGGTTGCCGTTGGCGTCGTATTGATAGGTGGTGATGGCCGGTGCCGAGAAGGTGGCGTTGACTGATTTTGCTTGGTTCAGGGTGACGGTGCAGGTGGTGGCGCTGCCTGTGCATGCGCCGAACCAGCCCCCGAAGGTGGAGCCGGTTGTGGCTGCGGCGCTTAGGGTGACTTGGGTGTTGGTGGAAAAATCAGCGCTACAGGTTGCGCCGCAATCGATCCCTGCCGGTGTACTGGTGATGGTTCCGGCGCCTGATCCTGATGTGGAAAGACTTAAAGTCTTAAATGCCGGGGCAAAGTCGGCGCTGACGTTTTGGGTTTGGTCCATGGTTACGGTACAGGTAGTTGCTGTACCGGTGCATGCGCCTGTCCAACCTTTGAAAGTCGAGCTGCTTGCCGGTGTAGCGGTTAGGGTGACTGGGGTGCTCCAATCGTAGATGCCGGTACAGGTTGCACCGCAATCAATTCCTGCCGGTGAGCTGGTGATAGTTCCGGTTCCGCTGCCGGTCTTGGTGATGTTCAAGGTCATCTGCATCGGCGCAAAGTCGGCAGTGACGTTTTGCGTCTGGTTCATGGTCACGGTACAGGTGGTCGCGGTGCCTGTGCATGTGCCTGACCAACCTTTGAAAGTCGAACCGGTTGCTGGTGTGGCTGCCAATGTGACTGGGGTGCCCCAATCGTAAATGCCGCTACAGGTGATGCCGCAGTCGACTCCGGTCTGCAAGCTGGTGATGGTGCCGGTTCCTGTGCCGGTCTTGGCAACGCTCAAGGTCATCTGCATCGGAGCAAAGCCGGCAGTGACGTTTTGCGTCTGGTTCATGGTTATGGTGCAGCTGGTTGCTGTGCCGGTACATGCTCCGGACCAGCCGTTAAAGGTCGAACCGGTTGCCGGTGTGACTGTCAAGGTAACCTGGGTGCTCCAAGCATAAATGCCGCTACAGTTCGGGCCGCAGTCGATTCCGGCAGGCAGGTTGGTGATTGTCCCTCCGGTTCCGGTACCGATTTTGGCCGTGGTCAATGTCATCTGCATCGGTGTAAAGTCGGCGCTGACGTTTTTCGTTTGATCCATGGTCACGGTACAGGTGCTTGCTGTACCGGTGCATGCACCGGACCAACCATTGAATGTCGAGCCGATTGCCGGAGTGGCGGTCAGGGTGACGGATACGCTCGGTTTACTATGGTCATGGTCATCGTCGTCCTGATGTTCTCTATCTCTCCCTGCGTCGCCTGAGTGCGCTGCAAAATTCGGCGGATAGATGGCGCTACAGACTGAGCCGCAGTCGATTCCTGCCGGTAGGCTGGTGACGGTGCCGGTTCCCGAGCCGGTCTTGGTGATGTTCAGGGTTATCGGCAGCAACTCGGTGATCGCGGTGGCGTTTTGCGCCTCTTTGATGGTTATGGTACAGGTGGTGGCAGTGCCTTTGCAGGCGCCGCCCCAACTCTTGAAGATCGAGTCGATCGCGGCGGTTGCGGTCAGGATGACGCGGCTTTGGGTCTTGAATTCGGCGCGGCAGGTGTTACCGCAGTCGATGCCGACCGGCGAACTGGTGATGGTTGCGTTGCCTGCGCCGGCCTTGGTTATTTTCAGTGCGGAAGTCTTGGCCGTCTTTTTTGCCGCATCCGTCTTGTCGTCCGCCTGTACGAGTCCGGTTGCGAATAGGGTTGCCAGCAGCAATGCGGCAGGCACGAAAGCTGTTTTTATGGTCGATTTCATGGCGGCTTCCTTATTGCGGCAAGATCAGGTTTTGCAGACGCGATAGTGCGTCGTAGACTCGGCTTTGACTGCGCGCCAGTTGTCCGCCGGGATCGTGTGTTTCTTCCTTGGTTCTGTTGCCCATCGCGTCCAGGGTATAGGTCAGGGTGTTGCCCTGGTCGTCTTGGGTTTTTATCAGGCGATGGGCCGCGTCGTAAGTGTAGGCCAGATAGGCGCCATCGGGACGGGTGACGCGGGTAACTTGGCCAGCGGGGTCGTAAGTATAGGTAGTGGTTTCGCCGCCGGCATCGAGTGAGGTGAGCCGTTGGCGAACATCGTAAGTCAGGGTGGTCACGAGGCCGTTGGGGTCGGTGAGTTGTTCGATCTGGCCGTGCGGAGAGTAGCGGGTCAGTTTAGTGATATGGCCGAGCGCGTCGGTGATTTGTTTAAGTTGGCCCAGGCAGCCCAGCTGTCCGACTTGGCAAGCGGCATCGGCCGGGTAATAGTCGTAGGTGGTCAGGTCGGACACGTCGGTGCGCGGGCCGTCTTCGACTTTTTGCAGTAATACGCCGGGGGCGGCGGAATAGGTGTAGGCGGTGTTCCAGCTGCGCGTGGTGTTGGCGGCAGTGTCTTTGACGATCTTTTGGGTGATGTCGCCTTGGGTGTTGTAGGTATAAGTGGTTTGCTGGTTGCCGTTAGTGATCTGCACCGGCAGGCGGAAGGTGGAATGCCATGAGGTGGTGATGGTGCGTGTTGCCGAGGTGGTGGCTCCGCTTGAGATCAGGCCTTCGGTGCGGCTGGTTTCCAGGTTGCGGGTCAGGTCGTAACTGTAGTTGATGCGGTTGCCGTTGAAGTCGGTACGGCTGGCAACGTTGCCGTTGGCGTCATAGCTGAGCGCCGAAGCGGAAGCGCCGCAACCTGAACCGCCGGGTTGCGATTGGCCTTTGCTTTTGACCACGCCGAGGATGGTCTGGAACTGGTAGGTGCGTGCGGTGTTCAGCGCATCGGTAACGGTGGTGCTGCCGTCGGCGTTGTAAGTCAGGCTGACCCGTTCGGCGCCGCCCGCATGTTCGGTCGATATGGCACGGCCTTGGGCATCGTAGGCGTAGGTGGCGAAACGATTGCCGTTTTCGTCGGTGATGCCGGTGAGGGCATGGGGGAAGGCGGTGTTTTCGTAATGGTAGGTTTTACTGCTGCCATCGGGATAAGTGACGGCAGCGAGGTTGTTATTGGCATCGTAGGCGTAGCGGTACACGCCTCCGGCCGGGTCGGTCAGGGTGCTGATGCTGCTGTTGCTATCGTAGGTGAAGTTTAATTGATGGCCGAAAGTGTCGGTGACGCGGGTGAGCAGGCCAATACTGGGTGCTATGGTGACGGGGGTCGATGCGTCGCTATAAGCCAGTGTTTGGGTGAGACCGGAGCTGTCGGCGATGGACGTGAGTTTGCCGGAGATAGTGTAAGTTTCTATGCTGTTGTCGGCGGTCGTGTAACGCCAGCCTGTGCGGACGTTGGAACTATTTTTGAGTTCTTCGAGACGGTCAGGGAGGTCTGCATCGGTGACCCAGAGGCCAGCGCTTAGCTGGAAGTTATATTCTTTGCCGTCATTTCGGCGGATCGTCACCGATGTGCCGGAGGATTGAACGGTGCTGGATCGGGTGTAAGCATGAACCCAGCCTACGCCTAAGCTGGCTGTGTTAGCGGTTATGCTGGCGTTGTAATATCGGTCAAATATCAGGCCGAATGCGCCGCCTGGAAGATCAGTCTCGTGTTGCCATTTATTACCGGTGCCGGCATTGATGGGGTTGTTGACGTCAACACCACAGGTACCACCATTGCTTTTAGGCGATAATTCACAATTTCTCGTTGCCGGATTGTAATCAGACCTATCTGGACACAAAAAGGTCTTGGAAATAACCACGGGTAAAACATGTCCGTAACCACATGTCGGGCTGAAAGGGACATAGCCATTAACTGCGGTTGGAGTGTCTATCCATGTAAGTTCGCCAAAGCTGCAATGCACCATGCCGTACCTAGCAATCCAAGAGTTGTAAAAAGCATACTCGGCTTCTAATGCCGTGTTGAATCCCCAATATTTCACGATCGGAGCGAGGGCATAGCTGGGGGAGGTGACGACAAGACCAAGCAGAAATACTAGTATGCTCTTCCCTATACGCGCACTGTTTATTTTCATCGCACATTGAGGCATGAATGATGTTGGATTCAATTGATTTTGCAACGAGGAATATCGTTTCATACTTATGCCTATGAATTGTCAATTTTATAAAAACAGTTAAAAGTTCGTTCAAGCAATACATGTTCAAACAATACATATTTAGGCTTTCTTTAGGATAACCCTATCAATTTCTTAATTGAAGAATGCTCAAGCTACGTCTTGGTACCTCACTGACACCAAGCTCTGAGTTTCCATAATATGCGCTCAGCCACAGGATGCAGAACATGAAAAGCCGGTAGATTGAGCGGAACAGCTTAAGCGATGCCGCATTGTGGTTAAAAAAGTTACCGCTGTATGCAAGCCAAAGCTGAACCTTTTGTAAGCCTAAGACTAACTCTCAGGTTATGTGATATTCATCACGAATTTTAGAATGTTGTAGTCATTCGTCATATGAGTGGTATCTACCCATATTAATGAACATGCTACGAGCTCCCATGACGGCACTCGCCCGCAAGATGTCGAACAAGAAAGTCCGATATAACTAAGCTGGTTAAGTGCCGGAGTCCTCGCGACTCAGAAAATTCCTGATATATGAAAGTCTAAGCTGAATGTTTAGGTCGTAAGTGGATTGCGAAGGGCAGGGGATGCTGATTAAGGCGTGCTATGTGTCAAGGTTCATACTGTCTTCCATCGACAATCCGAGTGCACTATACATCAGCCTATATACGTTGATAGAATCATTAGACAATCTGATCCGTCATTTATAATGTTTCAATGCATCATAAAGTCACGCTGGAGATTAAATGGTTCAATATCGGTTTAATGGTCTGATTGTTTTTATTTTAAGCAGAACCCGTACTGATACAACTTGCGATAATTACTGCATATCCTGCCTACAGCATATTTTGCTCGCAATCTGCTTGCTGTCATGTCCATTTCCCGTTTATTCAGGGCGGGACGGAATACTGGAAGATCCTTTCTCCACAACTCAACAAGTAAGTCAAAGTCCGGGACAAAAACGTCTAGCAGCTGAAGACCCCTGCCGTCTGAACCAAAATACCGATCAGGCCTGGACGCTGGTGGATGTAATCGACCAAGCCCTTTGCAGCAATCCGCAAACCCGTCAGGCTTGGGCTAATGCCCGTTTCCAGGCGGGGCAAGTGGGTATCGCTAAATCAGCCTATTTACCGACAGTGACACTGAATACCTCAGTTTCGCGCAGCATGAATTCTTCCGGCAGTAACCTACAGTTAACCACTATCACCAGCACGGGAGGCGTTTCGCAGCCCATCAATCGTTTCACTCCGGTCGTTAGCCTGAATTATCTTCTTTATAACTTCGGCGGTCGTGAAGCGCAGCTTGAAAGCGCTCAAAGAACTTTGGAAGCTTCAAATTGGACACACGACGCGATGTTGCAAACAGTGATGTTAGCAGCGATTCAGGCCTATTATCAGGTTTTCGCGACTCAAGCCGCCGCAGAAGCCGCGCTGGTTTCGGAAAAAGCCAGTAATGAAGCGCTGAGCTCAGCCCAAAAACGCTATGAAGTCGGTGCGGCGGCTCTGGCCGATGCGTTACAGGCTAAGACGGCATTTGCCCAAGCCAAACTCAATCGGCAAAAGACCGAGGGCGACGCCAGGGTTGCAATCGGAACTTTGGCCAATGCGTTGGGGCTTGAGGCGGACTATCGCATGGATATTGCGCCACCGTTTTTGCCGAAACCGGATGCTGAACAGCAAGCGATGGTGCATCAGTTGATCGAACAGGCCAAATTGATGCGTCCCGATCTAGCCGCCGCCGAAGCGACGGTTAAAGCGGCCGAAGCTAACGTGAAAGTCGCTGAGGCCGGCCATCTGCCGAGCATTTCCGTTATCAGCAATTACGGTTACAGCCACACCAACTTGCCTAGCGATACGCAAAGCTGGACGCTGGGTATGCAGATCAGTTTGCCGTTGTTCACCGGTTTCAATACGACCTATCAAATCCGAAGCGCTCAAGAGCAGCTCGAAGTTAAGCAAGCCAATTACGATCAACTTGAGCAATCTGTGAGTTTGGACGTCTGGCGAGCGTACCAGCTTTTAAACACTGCTCATGAAAGTTTTAAAAGCAGCGAAGACCTAGTGGCCAGCGCTTTTCAATCCGAAAGGGTGGCGATGGGGCGCTACAAAGCGGGGGCTGGCAATATTATTGATCTTTTGAACGCACAATCCAGTCATGCCAATGCCAGACTGCAATTGATCCAGGCCCAATATACCTGGCTGACTCAAAAAGCCCAATTAGCCCAGGCATTGGGGCGCTTGGATTTTTCCTCCATCCCGGCAAGGTAACAATTCTATGGCACGTTTTCAGTATACGCTAATCGCTCTTTTCGGCCTGGTCGCCATTGCTGCGGGTATTTATGGCTTCAATATTTGGCGCGCAGCTGAAGAAGTCCCGCATTACCGGACGGAAAAGATAGTCAAGGGCAATATCGTCAAAACGATCTCCGCCAACGGCACGTTAAACCCGGTGGTGCTGGTCAATGTTGGAACGCAGATATCGGGCGTAATTAACAAACTCAACGTCGATTTTAATGACCGGGTGCACAAAGACCAAGTGCTTGCGGAAATCGATCCGTCATTGATTAATGCCCAGCTAGAACAAAGCCAGGCGGCTTTAGCCAATGCGCAAGCCTCACTCAAACTTGCCCAAGCCAATGAAATAAGGTCTAAAGAGCTGTATGCCCAGGATTATGTTGCGAGGTCGGATCTCGATCAAGCCGTCCAGGCACGGGAGTCCGCCAAATCGCAAGTGGATTCCGCGATCGGCCAGCTCAAACGCGATAAAGCCAACAAAGGTTATACCATTATAAAATCTCCAGTTTCCGGCGTCGTGGTCTCGCGCAATGTCGATATAGGGCAAACCGTCGCCGCAAGCTTTCAAACACCAACCCTGTTTACCATAGCTCGGGACTTGCAACACATGCAGATCGACACCTCAGTCGCTGAAGCCGATGTCGGCGGCATTCGGGTTAACCAAATAGTAAACTTCACCGTAGATGCTTATCCTGACCGGGTTTTTCAGGGAAAAGTTTTCCGAATCAGGCTGGATTCCAAAGTGTTGCAGAATGTGGTCACCTATGATGTGGTGATTAATGTAAATAATCCTGAAGAAATTCTGCTGCCGGGCATGACTGCTTTCGTCAGCATCGTTATTGATGAAAAAAACGACATCTTGAAACTGCCATTGGCGGCACTCAAGTTTCGTCCTGCCGGAGGAACTAGCAAGCCCGGTAAGAATGTCTACCGCCTGGAAAATAATAAAGCCGTGGCGGTTCCCGTGCAGATCGGCATCGCCGACGGCAAGTCTGCGGAAATAATCGGCGGAGATTTAAAAGAGGGCGATTCGGTGATTCTCGAAGACCAAAGCGAGCGCAAGCCTGAGGAAAAGGGGCAGGGGCAAAGCAGTTTCCGGGTCAGAGCATTTTGATGCAGCGCCCTTTAATCAGTGTCAGCGGACTATCTAAATATTATTTGGAGAATATGCCGGTGCTCAAGGATATTACTTTCAACATCGAAAGCGGCGAGTTTGTCGCAATCATGGGGCATTCCGGTTCAGGCAAATCGACGCTGATGAATATACTCGGCTGTCTGGATACCGCAACAGACGGCCATTATTATTTGGAAGGCAGGGACACCGCCACTTTAAACGCGGACGAGTTGGCTTTATTGAGAAACCGCCTGATCGGATTCGTTTTTCAAGGCTTCAATTTATTACCGAGAAGCTCGATTTTAGACAATATTGGATTGCCCTTGCTTTATGCGGGCAAGAGCAAGGCCGAGCGGCGCGAAAAAGCCTTGAGTATGCTGGAACGAGTCGGCTTGGCTGAATTCGGCGAGCGCAGGCCGAATCAATTATCGGGCGGACAACAGCAGCGTGTGGCTATTGCCAGGGCATTGGTCACCGACCCCAAGCTGATACTGGCGGACGAGCCGACCGGCAACCTCGATACGCAAACCGGTGAGGACATCATGAAAATCTTTCACGCCATGAATGAAAAGCGGAATATCACGGTCATTTTGGTTACCCACGAACCGGATATTGCCGCACACGCCAAGCGATTGATTCGGGTGGTCGATGGCAAAATCGCAACCGATCAGTCATCATCTTGAAATAGCAGTTGAGCCACGGATGACACGGATTTGATCGGATGAGCAATGAGTTAATCAATTTCCGTTAGTTTCAAAGCAGGAGCCCTCATCGTTATACACAACGCTGCCCAAAAGCCGTCATCGAAATAGTTATCCAGCGCCATACCCGTCCTGAGCGCAGTCGAACGGGCATTTTGCTCCATTCGAAATGTCCCACCCAAGTTAGACCTTCCAGGTTTTAAAAATCTGGAAGGTCTGCCTATCGTCTTGTGTCTCGCCTAACGCTAGGTCAGGGACTGCCGGAATGACGTTATCCCGCAGATACTTGTGTATAACGATGAGAGCAGGCGCTTGGGAAGCAGCGCATTATTCGTACCTCAGACATCTCCATCAGGAAAGCGATGGTAATATAATGTTCAATCAGTGTTTATCTGTGGCTAACTGAGGTTCTAATGACATGATCATCGGAGCGTTATTGGGAGAAGGCTGGGCGGCAATGCGCGCCAATCGATTGCGCACGTTGCTGACTATGCTGGGCATGGTTTTCGGGGTTGGGGCGGTGATCATGATGCTGGCGATCGGCCAGGGCGCGCAATTAATGGTCAACGAATCCATCGCGTCTATGGGCAGCAATCTGTTTATCGTACTGTCGGGCTCAACTTCGTCAGGAGGTTTACGGCAGGGCTCCGGCACCGTACCGACGCTGACCTTGGCCGACGCCCAAGCCATCAGCGAATTGCCGGAAATCGGCGCAGTCGCACCCACTCTCTCCAATAATGCCCAGCTTATTTACGCTTCGAGCAACTGGAGCACTCAGGTGTCCGGAACCACGCCCGCTTATCTTGATGTTCGTGAATGGCCGGTTATTTCCGGTGAAGCGTTCAGCGACAGCGATGTACGCTCGGCAACTCGAGTGCTGCTGATGGGGCAAACCGTGGCTCGCAATCTTTTCGGCGATGAGAACCCTGTCGGTAAAATGGTCAGGGTGAAAAACAGTCCGTTCTTAGTACTCGGCATCTTGTCGTCGAAAGGCCAAAGCCTGGATGGAAGAGATCAGGACGACACCGTGTTTGTCCCTATTACCACAGCCCAGCGCCAACTATTCGGTAATCAATTTCCCGGTATGGTTCGCTTTGTTATGGTCAAAGCCAAATCAGCCGAGGTCATGGACAGAGCCGAACAAACCATGGACGAATTGCTCAGGACTAGGCATAGAATTCATCCCGGACAAGAAGACGATTTTTCGGTTCGCAACCTCACCTCAGTAGCACAAGCCGCTGCCGGCACCACTAAAGCAATGTCGACGATGCTCGGCGCCATCGCATCGGTATCGCTGCTGGTAGGCGGTATCGGCATCATGAATATCATGCTGGTTTCGGTCACTGAAAGAACACGGGAAATCGGCATCCGCATGGCGATAGGCGCAAGAAGACGCGATATTTTGCTGCAATTTCTTTTTGAAGCAGTGATGATCTCGTTGGCCGGAAGCCTTATCGGTGTAGTGATCGGCATCGCTTGCGCTTATTTTTTCAGCCAGTTTAGTGGTGCGCTGGTCGTTGTAACGCTAATTTCGGTATTGCTTGCTTTCGGCGTAGCCGTAGCCGTCGGCGTGTTCTTCGGTTTTTATCCGGCACGCAAAGCCGCCAACCTCAAGCCTATCGAAGCGCTCCGTTATCAATAAAAGCCTTGTATCAAAGCTCATTTTGTAAGATATGAGCTTAGCTGTTAGCCGGGATGATGGTAATATTAAGATATACAGGGATAGCTCAAAAGCCGTCTGCACTTTTGAAATTACAAACATGAATTTTAAATGAAACCGATTTTTTACCGTCCTGCCCAACTGCGTGGCTTAGCTTTCCTTGGTTTGCTGTTGCTGGCGCTTGCCATACTCGGCGGCATGATCTGGCGGAATGTGCATCACTTCAAAACGGTTTTTTCTTATGTTAATTATTCCCATCGCATCCAAAATGTATCGGTGGGCCTACAGCAATCGTTGATTGAATACCTGACCGAAACAGTGTCGGATACTCACCCTGAAGCGTTGACCAAAACCCTGGATGATATGGATGCTCTGATGACGGATAATCGCTATTTGTCAATGGCGACCAGATCAAGCTTGGAAACGGTCAAAAATATGCTGACTGATTTATCCTCCCTAAAAAAAGAAGAAAGACACAATCGCTTATTAACAGCTCTTAAATTGATGAGTGAAACGCTGGATAATGAAGCCTTGCAGCGTGAAGAGTTATTGGAAGATATTAGTCGGGATACCCAAACTGAGTTGTATATGGCCTTGGCTATATTTACGGCGATATTGTTTGTAGCCGTATTATTTTTACGCTTCAGAATCCTGCATCCGCTTAATGATTTAAGAGAACTGCTGCAACACTTGACCGAAGAAAATTTCACCCCGATCACCACTGATCATCTTGATCCTCTGCTGTTGCCGGTATTTAACAGCTACAATGAGATGGTTAAACACCTTGCAGAATTGGAAGAAGCGAATCGCTTACATGCGCAATCATTGCAACATGAAGTCAGGTTGGCCACGCAAGCTTTACTGGAACAGCAATATAGTTTGGCAAGAGCCGATCGATTAGCGGCAATAGGTGAAGTCGCTGCGGAATTAGCGCATGAGATACGTAATCCATTAGCGGGGATTCAAATGGCGTTTAATAATTTGCGCCGTGAAATTGATGATAAAGACCAACTGGAAAGATTGGATTTAATCAATGCCGAACTGAAACGGATGGCCAGGTTGCTTAACGATATGCTCGGGCAAAGCCGGCATTCGCCGGAAGTAGCTAGCGCTTTTGATATGAGAACCTTAATTAAGGACTTGGTGGCGTTGACACGTTACCAGATACCCGAAACCATCAGTCTGCAAATAGAGGTTCTCTGTGCATTGCCGGTGCATCTGCCTGAAAGCGGTATACGGCAAGCCTTGTTGAATTTGATACTGAATGCAGCCGATGCGCTTGAAGGCAATCCCGGAACTATCTGTATCAAGGCCCGCACAGACAGGCAGGGCTTGCGTATTGACGTGCAGGATGACGGCATCGGGTTTTCCAAGGATATGCTGGAGCATGGTATCCGTCCATTTCGCACCAGTCGTCAACGCGGCACCGGGCTGGGATTGGCCATGGTGCAACGCTTTGTAAAAGACGTGGGAGGCACGATCAACCTCACCAATCAACCGACTCATGGTGCATGCGTGTCCATATTGTTGCCCAAAGAATGCATTGTCAGAGATAAATCATGATAGAAACCCTGCTTATCATTGAAGATGAAAAACTGTTAGGTTCCGAGTTATCCCGTCATTATCGACAATCCGGTTGGGAAGTCGTGCTGGCGACCAATCTGAGTGAGGCCAAGGAATTATTGCAGAATAAAAAAGTAGAGCCGTTACTGATTCTTTCCGACATGAATTTGCCGGATGGTAATGCGCTGGATTTTATGGAAAAGATTAAAAAAGAGATTGGTTATGCAGAATGGTTGTTTTTAACCGGCTACGGCAATGTGCCGGATTCTGTCAGGGCATTGCGTCTTGGCGCTTATGATTTTCTGGAAAAGCCCTGCGATCTGGATCGCCTTGACTTAATCGTTGCCAGCGCCGCGCGCAGTGCATCTATCCAGCGACGTGTTGTCGATCAAACCAAACACCGGCATCGACGTTATTCGCCGGAGGCTTATGTCGGACATAGCCAGCAAGCGCAGGGTATAAGGCAGTTGTTGGCAAAACTGACCCAAGTGCCGTTCAGCGCGCTGATTATCGGCGGCGAGAGCGGCACCGGCAAAGGCTTGGCTGCGCGCATATTACACTACGGCGGTTCTCGCGCCCAACAACCGATGATTGAAGTGAATTGCGCGGCGCTACCGCGGGAATTGCTGGAGTCGGAATTATTCGGACATGAACCCGGCGCGTTTACCGGTGCCGCAGGACGGCATCGCGGCCTGCTCGAACAGGCCGACGGGGGCACACTGTTCATGGACGAAATCGGTGAAATGCCGTTGGACTTGCAGGCAAAATTGCTCAAAGTGATTGAAGATCACAAAGTCCGGCGTTTAGGAGGAGAAAAGGAAATCCAGGTCGATGTGCAGATAGTTGCCGCGAGCAACCGTGATCTGGAAAAAATGGCTCAAGACGGCAGCTTTCGCGTCGATTTATATCATCGCTTAAGCGTGTTCAAATTGATCTTGCCGCCGCTACGCGAGGCCGTAGAAGACTTGGACGAGCTGGTGCCATTATTTGTTGCCGAATATAACGCCAAGGCCGGACGGCATGTTAAAGATATACCCGCCGCGGTGTGGGACAAGTTGAAAGCCCATTACTGGCCGGGTAACGTCAGAGAGTTGCGTAATGTCATCGAACGTTGCGTATTGTTTTCCGACGGGCCGGTATTTCCCGGACAATGGCTGCAATTGCCGGGACAGCCTTCCTCCGAGGCGGTGCAAACCGAACAGGGCATCTGGTTGCCTTTGGATGGCAGCATGGCGATGGACGATATGGATTGTTTTATTATCAAGACCGCTCTGGAACGGGCGGATAACAACCTGACCGCAGCTGCCAGAGCGCTGGGAGCCACACGGGAAACGCTACGTTATCGGGTGCGGAAATACAACCTGAAAATAGCTGATTGATTTTGTTCAGCTTGGCTGCTCAGCCTTGTTGCTGTGGCTGGCAAATGTTGATTTGTGGTGATTTTCATGAAAGATCATCACTCAGTTACGCATTTTTTCTCACCACAAAGACACGAAGAAAAAACATAAAGTTCGTGTCTGGTGAATCCGCCTTTCATTGCCAGCATGACCTTATTTCGTTCAACCAAAAGTTTAACCCTGCCAAAAACATCTTGAAACAAACTTGACTTCTAAAGTTGGAAAACAAATTTTTTCTGTTAGCCTTACAAGGAATAATCACTTAATCCGCTAGGAAATTCTTTTATGGGCATGTTGCAGTTCTCGAGCAAATCAGGCAACTTATGGCCTCAATAGGCGATTTTACGGTCTCGCTTATTTCCTGCTATGGTGTCTTGCTATTACTCCTGACTCTATTTGCAAGCTTCCAAAGCCTATATCCTATTGCGTAATTTTTCCAGATAACGCGATTTAATATCGTATGCTAATAAAAATGCCGCAAAACCTGCGCCGCTGGTATCGGCAAGCCAATCGGCAACATCCGAAAAACGTCCCACAATAAAAGATTGATGCCATTCATCGGATATACCGTATAAACTGCAAAAAATAGTACTGACCAAGGCAAGTGTCATAGGCCGATTGAACAGGTGCTTAAAACTGCGCCACGCGAATACTTCCATTATAAAATAGGCTCCGGCATGTAGAATTTTATCCTGCACAGGAAACAGCGTCGGAACCGGCAGGGAAGGTTGGTCGGAAAGCCAATAAATAAACAGGCAGTAGAAGAGTAGCAACGTGAAATGTAGAATCTTAATCATGGCCTTATCATAATGAATAATGTGTTTGAATTTGCCGAGGCGTTTTTTCGTCAGGCCAATGTCGATGAAAAATTGACGCTGACGCATCAGGCTTGGCAAGCTTACATTGCCGGCGAATTAACGTTTAGCTCGGATAGACCTGTATTGCAGATAGATCAGGTAACATTTCCCGAACGGCCGGAGTTATTGGCTCCGCGTCAGATGCCTCGGCGAAAACTGACCACAGCCGACGGTGTTGCTGCCTTTTTTCATGCCATTGCCCATGTTGAATTCGTCGCCATTTATCTGGCCTGGGATATTTTGTACCGTTTTCGCGGCATGCCCAAGGAATTTTATCAGGATTGGCTGCGTGTTGCCGATGAAGAAGCTCAGCATTTTGCATTAATCAGAACGCATTTACGAGCTATGCAAGTTGATTACGGCGATTTACCTGCGCACAGCGGCTTATGGGATCATGCCAAAGATACCGCAGACGATTTGCCGGGCAGGTTGGCGATGGTTCCTCGCTGTATGGAGGCGCGGGGATTGGATGTGACGCCTGCGCTTATTGAAAAATTCAGGATATTGGGTGATGATGCAAGTGTGGCAATATTAACGCGAATTTTGACCGACGAAGTAGGGCATGTGGAACTAGGTTCTAAATGGTTTAAGTTTGTTTGCCGGCAACGCGGTTTTGAAGCCGAAACCAAATACCGCGAGTTAATCGATCGATATTATATTGGCGGTAAACCTAAAGGCCCGTTTAACCGGGAATTGCGAAAAATAGCCGGTTTTTCAGATGCCGAAATAGATTGGCTGGAATGTTGATCGCATCAATCTTTAGGCTGAAAATAATATACTTACCCTATGACTGACAATTCAACAAATCAGGATATACAGCCTACCTTGGAAACCGTAGAAGATTCCGGACAACGTTATGTGAAATTGTCCGGCAATTGGAATCTTCGCAATCTGATCATTGCGCCCGAACTGAACCGGAAAATCAGCTCGCACGCCGCTAATAAAAATATTCAATGGGATATGGAATCGGTTGATGTGCTCGACAGCGCCAGTGCATTAATACTTTGGAATGCATGGGGAAACCAGCTGCCGGGTATGTTGCAGATGAAACCTGAACATCGGCGTTTATTCGAGCGCTGGCAAGCCCAAAAAATCCCTGAGCCCGAACCTGTTATTTCCAGTTCAAGCCGGACCATAAAATACATCGATCAACTGCTTGCCAATTTTTGGAGGCAACTGCTGGAACTGGTGACTTTATTAGGTCAGCTGGTTTTGGATATAGGCTATCTCTTGCTGCATCCTGGCGAAATTCCCTGGTCGGAAATTTCCATTACGATTTATGAATCAGGAGTTCGGGCTTTGGGCATCACGGCGCTGGTAGGCTTTTTGATCGGCATCGTGCTCAGTTATTTATCGGCGTTGCAATTGAAAATTTTCGGGGCGGAGATTTATATCATCGATATTCTGGGTTTGAGCATCATCCGTGAGTTGGGGCCATTGCTGGCGGCCATTTTGGTTGCGGGTCGCTCCGGTTCGGCAATGACAGCGCAAATCGGTATTATGCGGGTGACCGAAGAACTCGATGCGCTCTCAGCGATGGGCATATCCCATTCGTTGCGCCTGATTCTACCCAAGGTGATGGCATTGACTATCGTCTTGCCGTTATTAAGCGTATGGACCAGCGTGATGGCGCTGATAGGGGGCATGTTTTCGGCGCAAACTACGCTGGACATTAGTTACCAGCAGTTTTTCCTAAAATTGCCTGACGTGGTGCCGCTGACTAATATTTTTATCGGCTTGGGGAAAAGTGCGGTGTTCGGTTTGATGATTGCCCTGATTGCTTGTCACTTCGGTTTTCGGATCAAACCGAATACCGAAAGCCTTGGCAATGAGACTACTAATTCTGTGGTGGCGGCTATTACCGTGGTGATTATGGTCGATGCAGTATTTGCCATTTTGTTTATGCATGTGGGCATGCCATGAACGAATCATCGACAACGACTCCTGCGTCAGAAGACAAAGATTTATTCGCAATCCGGCTGGAGCATATCTGGACGAGATTTAACGACTCCGAAAAGGATACAGGCAAGATTGTTCATCAGGATATTAATCTTTGCCTGGAACATGGCGAGATTTTGGGGCTGGTAGGCGCATCCGGTTGCGGCAAGACGACGTTGTTGCGTGAAATTATCGGTCTGCAAACGCCGACTCGGGGCGAAGTGTTCGTGATGGGCAAGTCTTTAAGAAGTGCCGATTCAAGCCACGGTCAGCGGCTGCGTAGCAATTGCGGCGTGCTGTTCCAGAAAGGCGCGTTATTTAGCGTTTTAAATGTTTTTGAGAATATTGCCTTTCCACTGCTGGAACTGGGCTTTGACGATGAAGAATTGATTGCGCGCATCGTGTTTATGAAGCTGGCAATGGTCGGGCTGGCTGCCAGTGACGCTTGGTTAAAACCGGCCGATTTGTCGGGCGGCATGATCAAGCGGGTGGCGCTGGCTCGCACCATGGTCCTGGATCCGGAACTGTTGTTGCTTGATGAGCCGACCTCGGGGCTTGATCCTATTTCCAGCGAAGATTTTGTCAGTCTGTTATCCGAGCTACATAAAGACCTTCATTTTACGGTGGTAATGGTGACCCATGATTTAGATATATTGAGAGATTTGTGCACTAAGGTTGCAGTGCTGGCGGATAGTCAGCTGGTCGCTTTCGGAACGCTGGCCGACGTTCTAAACTGCAAGCATCCTTTTGTAGATAAATTTTTTCACAATAAACGCGCTGAACGGGTGTTTCAATATCAGGAGAATGCTCATGGGTAGAGAAAGTCATGCACTGATTACCGGTCTGTTTTTGATTGCCTTGGTGGTGGTAACGACGGCGATTATTTTCTGGATTGGCACCATGAATGAGGAGCGCAATCTCTACGTTGTTTCGACTCAAGCGTCCGTTTCAGGCCTTAACCCCGAATCGACGGTTTTTTACCGAGGCATTGCGGTGGGGAAAGTGCTTAATGTCCGGTTCGACCCTTCAGATTACAGTACTATTCTTGTTCCGATTGAGGTCGACAAGAATATCGTTCTGAGTAAAGGTGTTTACGCAACCTTGCGCTTAAAAGGAGTGACCGGCTTGACCCAGATTCAGCTGGAAGACTCCGGTACAATCTCCGAGCCATTGCCGCCGGGCGATAATCCTGCATCCCGTATTCCTTTGGTACCATCGATAACTGACAAGCTGATGGACTCAGGAGAAGAACTTTTGCATAAAGCCGACCATTTAATGCAACGGCTTAGCGCGCTATTAAACGATGAAAATGAAAAGAACATCGGCGGCATTCTAAGTAACTTGAAAACCTTGACCGACAAGCTTTCCGAGTTGCAAAAGAGCGTTGATAAGGCGCTGGCCGGCATTCCCGCATTAACAACGGATTCGCGAAAAACACTGTCGAATATCGATGCATTGACTCATGATTTACAGAATTTAACCAAAGAAGCACAAAATCTCAGCGTAAAAGCCGGTGGCTTTGTCGATAGCGGGAAAATGTCCAGTGATGCTTTAGAGCAATCAACACTACCGAAAATTAACAAGTTGCTGACTGAGTTACAGTCGACAACACAGCAGGTAAAAAGAGTTGCCACAATGCTGGAAAACGACCCGCAGGAATTGTTGCTCGGACCCAGTCAACAAGACGCAGGGCCGGGGGAACCGGGCTATAAGGAAAAGCAATGAAATATTTATTAGTAATTTGGTTAGTTCTACTTAGCTCGGGTTGTAGCGTTACCGAGAAAAAGCCCGCAATCCATGATTTCGGAACCGTAAATCATCAGGACAAAGCATCGGTTAGCGTTAATGCCCCGACTTGGCTTTGGGATAACCGTATCCGTTATCGATTGCTTTTTTCCGAACCTTCTCAAGTCAGGTTCTACGGATTAGACCGCTGGATTGCTTCACCGCCCGAATTACTTGAGCAGTTATTAACGACCAGCGGTATGGCCCAGGATTATGTGCTGCTAATTCGGTTACATGATTTTGAACAGCAATTTGATGCGCCTGACCGGGCACGGGTGGTGCTGCGTTTCTTCGTTGAAGCCTATTCTGTCAATAATAAACAGAAGATTGCTACGCAAGAATTTTATCTGCAACAGCCTACTAAAACGCCTGACGCGGACGGCGCAATAAACGGCTTTACCGATTTGGCAAAACAGGCAACTGAAAATATCCAGGCTTGGCTCGTGGGATTATCAAACCGCCAGCGTTGAGCGCATTGCCCTGCATCCATGCAGTTTCCATCAGGGAAGGGCGGGGCAGTTACCTTCTATTTTCATAATCATCAATCAGTTGCTTCATTGCTTTTTTATCATTTAAGCACCGGACTATTTCGGTAACTAGCATTGCATCATAATGACGGCTTAAAACAGAGTCTGTAGGATGCGGCGGAGCAAGCGAATCAATCATGCTGCATAGATGAGTTATATAATGCCGTTTCAGTATTGAATCTTGAGGAAGAAGGTTATTAGCGGTGTCTGCTGCTGGAGCAACCGACGCCTCTTTTGCTTGCGGTTTTATAGAAGGTCCAGTACTGGCCGGCTTAGGTTCTGAACGAGTAGCAACCGTAGCCTCAGTTATTTGTGGATTTACAGAAGCGGTCTCAGCGTTAGCTACTGCCTTGGTTTCCGGCTGTTGCTTTACTTGCTCTGGGGCTCTAGGTTCGCTTTTTGGTGTTTCTTTTGATGAACATTTTTTTCGTTTTTTCAAGAAAGTTAGTATCGCTATCAATGAAACCACAAGTACCACGGTAATTATAAATTCACTCATAACAGCTCTCCAGGTTTTAAGAAGTTATTAAAAGTCTTTTGTTTTTTAACATTCTTTTCAGCAAAAGAAAATCAAAGAATATTATAAGCACCGATGGGGCAAAAATACATGCTAAACCTCGTTGACAGGTAAAGGAAGATCCCAAAAAGCGGTGCACCAATATCTTAAAAATTTGGAGCAGGGGACATCTATAAATGAATATTCAATTTGTCGAACACAACGGCCAACGCGAGTATGCCTTTGTCCCGGCTGAACTTTATGGGCATTGATTGGAAAAGCCGAAATGCTGGATGACATTAAAACTTCTAACGCATCTTTAAGATTGATGCCGCTTGGTGCTTTACAACGGCTTGTTACTAGCGAAAGTAAGCTCAGGACTTAGGAGAATATCGCGGCTTGACTCAAACAGACTTAGCCAAACAAGTAGGGTTTCTCAATCAACGATTGCTCAGATTGAATCGGGTAAGCGTGCCACCACTCTTGCTATGTTCGAAAAAATAGCTAATGCTCTTAATTTGGATTTGGATGATTTGATTTAGAACAAAGGTTTCATCGCACAACGATGATGTAAATCCAGCGTAGTGGTGGAGGGATTATTTACATAGAAGCCCGTGTCATCAGGGGAGGGCGCTAGCGCAATGCAGGAGCAGCATAGCGGTGTTCTTTAAAGTCAACTAATATTAGATTAATCTATAATTTTCCATCCCAAATTTAAAGTTATCGAACAAGGAAATAAAGTATGCGCATTCTCTGCCTTCTAGCTCTTATCATTATCTCAATTATTGAGATTGGCCCCATTCCCATCACTCCGATACTGTTGATTTACGTTGTGTTGTTTCGACCAGCATGGTTTTATGAATTGGTCGTCAAAATATATGATAGGTACTAAAGCCAACCGGAATATAAAAAAGTAATGCGATTTTTTGGGAATATCACGTCGCCGCAATAGGAGGGGAGTAATTAGAACATGCAACTTCAAAATGAACGACTCATCAATAAATTAGTTATAGCTTTGATTTTTGCTGGGCTTGTATTGCTTATTGGACATGGACTGGAACTTTATCTTCCTGATCTTGAAATCCGGATTGAGGGTATGGGCGCTTTTGCGCCGTTGGGCTTTATTGCGTTGTTTGTGGTTTTGACGCCTCTTTTTGTGTCAGTCGATGCGCTCTGTTTTGCTGCCGGCTTATTATTCCCAATCGGGACCGGGGAGCTTTATACCATCATCGCAACCTATTTGGCATCGGCATTTATTTTTTTCCTGGGACGTTATTTACTGCGCGATAGAGTCCTTAAGTTTCTTGCTAAACATAAGCGGTTTTCCAAACTCAACGAAGTAATCGAAGACAATGCGTTTAAGCTGATGTTTTTATTGCGGCTGACACCTTTGCCATTTGCAATGCTGAGTTATGCTTTTTCGGTTACCCAGGTCAGGTTTTGGCCTTACTTAACCGCTACCAGCGGTATTTTAATTTACAATGGCAGTTTGGTTTATTTGGGATATACCGCTAAACATCTGGCCGGATTAATGAGTGATGTTTCTCCCCAGAGCAGTGTTTCATATCCGCTGCTGGGAACAGGTTTAGTTATTTCTTTAGCGGTATTGGTTTATGTAGCAAGAATTGCAGGTAAAACTGTAAAGCACCTTGGGATGAATGATGAATAATTGTGCCGCCCATGCCGAAACACCATCCTTACATTTTTACCAGACGGTAAAAAATGTGTTTTGCTATCTCAGCCGTTGAGATATAGAGCATAACGATTACACCGAGCAACCCAAGTAAATGAAGCGGCAGCGGCTGAAAACCTATTAACGGAGCAATCGGCGTATAGGGTAACGCCACGGTGACGGCGACGATTGTCAGCGTTGCGGCGACAAGGTATTTGCCGGGGCGGCTGGAAAAAAACGGCTTGCTGCTGCGCACCACAAAAACAATCAACGCGGCTGAAACTACAGATTCCAGAAACCAGGCAGTGCGAAATTGTTCTACAGAAACATCCAGCAGCAACAGCAGGCCGAACGTCATAAAATCGAACAAAGAACTGACAAAGCCGAAAGTGATCATGAATTTACGGATGAACTTGATATCCCAGCGCCGGGGTTGCGAGACCATTTCAGCATCGACATTATCCGAGGCGATGGTCATTTCCGGAAAATCGGTCAATAAGTTGGTCAACAGGATTTGCTTGGGCAATAACGGCAGAAAGGGCAAAAATAACGATGCGCCCGCCATGCTGAACATGTTGCCGAAGTTGGAGCTGGTTGCCATGAACACGTATTTCAAGGTATTGGCGAAAGTGATGCGTCCTTCGCGAACGCCTTGCACCAGTACGGCCAGATCTTTTTCCAGCAGCACAATTTCGGCGGTTTGTTTGGCGATGTCGGCGGCGCTATCGACAGAAATGCCGACATCGGCAGCATGCAAGGCGGACACATCATTAATGCCGTCGCCCATATAGCCGACCACAAAGCCGGCTTTTTTCAGCGCAATGATGATGCGTTCTTTCTGGTTGGGTTCGACTTCGGCGAATAAATCGACATCCACCACTTTATTGATCAATGCAGGACCACTCATTTGCTCAATTTCAGGGCCGGTCAGGATTTCGTGCTCCGCAAGTCCCAGTTGCTTGCTGACGGTAGCCGCTACCAAACGGTTATCGCCGGTAATGATTTTGAGCGTCACGCCCAGTTCGCGCAGTTGCTTGATCGTTTCTTCACAATCTGCTTTGGGCGGGTCGAAAAACAACAGAAAGCCTAGAAAGCGCATGTCGGTCTCATCAGTCTTATCTATCCGTGTCTGGGCATCCACTGGCTTATAGGCAACGCCTAAGGTGCGGAAGCCCTGACGACTGAAATCTTCGTAACGCTGCTGGATTTGCTCGCTCGCCGATTCTATCGGCAGCAGAGTGCCGTCGGCATTTTCCATCTCAGAACAAGCGGCAAGCACATTGGTCAGGGCGCCTTTGGTAATCAAAATACTTTCGCCCTGCTTGGAAACTAACAGACTTAGACGTTTACGGTAAAAATCGTAAGGAATTTCCGCCAGTTTTTCGCAGTCTTTTAAATCGAATTGCCGATGTTGCCTGATCGCTTCGTCGATGGGATTGCTGAATCCGGTTTCATATACGGAATTAACATAGGCATAAAATGCCACTTTATCGCTGGCATTGCCTGACAGATCAAGTGCATCGTGTAAATGTACGGTGCCTTCGGTCAAGGTGCCGGTTTTGTCCGAACACAGCACGTTCATGCTGCCGAAATTCTCGATTGAGGCCAGTTGTTTGACGATGACTTTTTGATCGGCCATGCGTTTCGCGCCGTGAGCCAGGTTGATGCTGATGATTGCGGGCAGTAATTGCGGCGTTAAGCCTACGGCCAGAGCCAGCGCAAACAAAAACGAATCCAGCACCGCTTTTTCAAGGTAAACGTTCACCGCAAAAATCAGCATAACCAGTATCAGCGTGATTTCCATCAGCAAATAGCCAAATCGTCTGATGCCATGCTCAAACTCGGTTTCAGGCGCTTTTAACTTGATGCGCAGGGAAAGTTTGCCGAACTCCGTGGATTGCCCTGTGGCAATCACCAGCGCTGTCGCATCGCCGCTCTGCACATGCGTTCCCATCCATAGGGCGTTGGTGCGCTGACTTAATGCGGTTTCTACCGGCAAAACGCCGGGCAATTTTTCGACCGGATAACTCTCTCCGGTCAGTATGGCTTCATCAATAAACAGGTTGTCGGATTCCAGAATCAAACAATCTCCGGGAATAACGTCGCCGGCCCTGAGTAATATGATGTCGCCGGGAATCAGGTTTTCTGCGGCAATCTCTGTTGCAACGCCGCCTCGAAGCACGTTGACCTTGATTTGCACAATCTCAAGCAGCTTTTCTATAGCGCTGGCTGCACCTTTTTCCTGCCAGAATCCTAACAAACCGCTAATCAGTACAATCGTTAAAATGATCGCTGCATCTAACCTATCGTGTAAATAGAATGACAAGCCGGTAGCAAAAAGCAGTATCAGAATAATGGAGCTTTTAAACTGGGCAAAAAACAGCCGTAAATTTCCCGTTTGCTTTTTGTTATTCAGCCGGTTTGCACCGTAGAGTTTGATGCGATGATCGGCTTCTTCGTTGCTTAAGCCTTGAAGCGTCGTAGCCAGCTGCTTGAGTTGCTGTTCAGCAGGCGTATTCCAGAATGCGTTGTGCGTTTCAGGTTTATCCGGTTTTGAAACGGTTTTCATGATTAATCCTGATTGTGATTTTATATTGTGCGGACATTATTTTAGTTTCTGGCATAACTTAGGGAAATAATAGCCTAATGATAAGATTGTATATCCATACTTAACAATATCATTATTCTTAACTTGAAGAATAGAACAACTATTCAAAAATAATGTGTAAAATCTATGCACCTGTAACCTAATTCAGATTATTTTATGGTATTATTATTCAAATAGATATATTTATATATATTCAACTAAATAATTATGAAAAACACTCAATAATGATCGATTTTACCAGGTTAGTTAGGAATAAGTTATTCTTCATAAATGTGAATAAAGATGAGCTTGTCTTATTCGCTTTTTTGGCGGTCTATTTAATTTCTTGGACCCTGCTCGCGGCATTCCTGCCTTTATCAACCGAGCTGGACAGTATTGAGCAAGTAGTTTGGTCGCAAATCTGGCAATGGGGATATTACAAACATCCACCGCTGCCATCTGCATTACTGCATGTCCTGAATTCCTTATTCGGCGGGCCTTCCATGGGGCTCACTGCGTTCGCGTCGCAAAGTTGCAATGTGGTGGCGCTTATTTATGTCTGGCTGCTAGCCAAACAAATACTGTCGAGAAAGTTGGCAATTACCGCCGTATTAATTAGCTCGCTAATTGCATATTATAACTTCAAGGCTTTAACATTTAATCACAACTCGGTTTCTTCGCCATTTACCGCCGCAGCGCTGTATTATTTTTATTGTACGCTTCGTTATCCTGAACGCACTTCAACTTGGTTATGGCTGGGGCTTGTCAGTGGGCTGGCGATGCTCACCAAATACAGCGCAGTATTAATATTAGCCAGTTTCTTTGTATATATAGTCTGGCAACGACTATGGACCGATATTCGCGTTATTCGGGGTTTGTTAATCAGTAGCGTTGTGTTCATGCTGGTGCTCTCTCCGCATATAGTTTGGCTGGCTGATAATAACTGGCTTCCGTTTACTTATATTCATAATAAATTATCGGTATCGGAAAGTAGATTGGAGATTTTTGCGAGTTTCTTTATCAACCAAATAATTCGATTGAGTTTCACGTTACCGCTGCTACTTGTGGTCTGGTACCTGAGCAGAAAAGGCGCCATCAAGACCGCGATGGTTCACTCATCCGAATCGCCAAAAGCAGACCATGACTTACGCTTTTTACTGACTGTTCTATTGACGCCTATGATTTTGGCCATGATGCCGACCCTGCTTACGGGAAGTCCCTTGAACAACAACTGGGTTAGCGCTTTTTTTCTTCCTGTCGGTATTTTGGTGGCAAAATGCTTTTTTCAGCGACTTGACGAAACGCAGCTGCTAAAAAATGCCAACTGGTTAGCATGGGTGACTCATATTGCTATTTTGATTGTTTTCTTTGGCGGATCCGTAATTTACCCAGCCGCTGTCGGTCGCGCGGCCCGGTCTAACTTCCCCAGTCAAGCGTTGGCCGAAAAAGTAACTGAAATCTGGCGTGAGCACCAGAAAGAGCCGTTGGCAATCGTGATCTCGGACACTTGGACAGGTGGGAATGTGTTGCTTCATGCTCGCCCGGAACCTACCTTATTTATTAATAATACCACTGAATTTATTGATAATAGCACTGAGAAATCTCCTTGGGTAAATGCACAAGATGTGGCCGCTTGCGGTGCTTTTATCTTAACCATTACTCTTGATAACGTCTATCCCCCCCTATTTAGTCAAATTCTTACAAAAGGAAAGTTTTCAGTTGCATGGGGCCATGGGCCGCGAGGAAAAGACCTGCATTATATATGGGGGATTTTACCGCCCTTATTGAATAATGCGACTTGCAGGTTCAACGCCTCGAATGATTCTAGCGTAAAGTAGGAGTGTTTCTTTTGTATGGAACACACCAAATACATACCCCGCAGTTTGTCCACGAAAAGCAGGAAAGACACGAAATACATTCACCCTTTGGGTGACGGTGTCTCTTTGAATATTTTCGTGCTTTTCGTGTCGCCTACTTTTGGTTTTCGTGGACGAAATGGTTTATAGCTTCTTACCAGCGATCCCAACGCTGGCTTTAACTAAATAATGAGGTCTGGCTTTGACCTCTTCATAAATCTTGGCGATGTATTCGCCGATAATACCTAAGCTGATCATGACAAAACTGCCGATCAAAAGCAGGCAAATGATGATAGTGGCGTAGCCTGAAACTGTTTGACCATGAATTAAAGACCAAACTGCATCGCTGGCGATTAAAAAACCGAGTAATAAAGTTGCGACACCTAAAAAAGTTACAATCCTTAATGGGGCGCAGGTAAAAGAGGTCAGCGCCGTGATGGACAATTCCAACAACGACCAGAAAGACCATCTGCTCTCATCGCCTTGGCGGCTGGCTACATCGAAATAAATGTATTCTTCCGAAAACCCCAGCCAACTGGTCAGACCGCGAAAAAAACGCTCTCTTTCAGGAAGCCTGTGAACGATGATGTCTACGATTTCTCTATCCAATAATTTGAAATCGGAAGAATTGTGTACATCAATTCCGCCAAGTTTTGAGATCAGCTGATTGATACAGTAAGCAGCGGCTTTTTTGCTTGCTGAATCGTCCTTGCGGCTGCGTTTAACCGCATGAACGATTTGCGCCCCCGAGCGCCACTTGTCGATCATTTCAGGAATCAAACTCGGCGGATGCTGAAGATCGGCATCCAATACGATAATTGCCTCTCCCGTGGCATACTCAAGTCCTGCCAACATTGCTGCTTCCTTGCCAAAATTGCGGCTGAGGGCAATACCTTTGACTCTGGGATCAGCCTCAGAAAGCTGACATATTTGCTGATAGGTTTGATCGCGACTGCCGTCGTCGACAACGATAATTTCCCAGGCGCTTTCATAAGCGCTTAAAACTCCGGCAATTTGTTCTATGGCTTCTTTTAGGCACTGACTTTCATTATAAGCTGGAATAACTGTGCTGATTACAGGACGATCTTTGATTGTTAAAATCATGTTCTTAATTATTAATTTTGATAATGGCTCAAACGGATGCCAAATTTTTCATACAAGGCGTGAACCTTCGGGCTTTGTAATAACCCCAGCTCTCCATCCCAGTCATGGTAAGACTGAAGTTTGGGATCTGGAATTTCGCGGGCATCAAATCGCCCGGGATGGCACATCAGTTCATAGCTTTTCCCCGGTTTAAGTTTTGAAAAAATCGTTTCTAAATAATTGTAATCGAGCTTGCCGCTTTGGCTTAGACCTAAAAATATCGGCGTTTGTATTTTTAGTCGAGGTTGATTAAGAGTTTGCATGGCTTGTATCAAGGTGTTGCGAATCAGCGCCGAACCGCCAAAAGACGCAAACCATTCAGCTTGAGTGAATCGTACATGGGGGATTTGGTATTCCTGAGCTAGTTCTAACGCCAGCGGAAACAGAACCGGCAACATATGAATATGCTCATGGGAATTCAAAAACAGCAAATTTTTTCGCTGACAGGCTTCGATCTGCGCACGCCATTCGCTACGAACGTCCTGGATACTGATTTTGCCTGTCAAAATCATTAAGCTCATTGAATAAGCTCCGGGAAAACAGCCATCCCAATGCGCCAGTTTTTCAGCCATAGCTGGCGATAACGCATGCCTGAAAGTCAGATTCAGATGCACTCCCAAATCCAAACCGTCAACAGAATCCAACCACTTGAGTTGAGTTTTTAAGTTCGGACTATTCGCCAAAATACCGGTTGCAGTCACGCTTCCCGATCTTGCCGCTTCCAGTATGCCTTGACTGATACAGGAAAAATAGCCATAGTCATCGGCGTTGACGATTAAATGGATGGGCTCTCGAATCGTCATTTTCTATCAACGTCTCCAGCATGAAACAGTGAGACTCTCTTATAGTTTTTAACCAGTTCAAGACGCAGCTTGACGGCTTCAGGCAAACTGCTCAGCACTTCTTGTTTAACCACGTAAAAATCGTGACTGGAATTGGTAATGCTATTTTGCAATGCGGCAATATCACCCACTTCCAAGGCTTTGCCGTGTAAATAAAATTGCGCCGAATAAGGTCTTTCCATGAAGTAGATCAAGCGCTCATCAGGATGCGACAGTTGCTGGTAAGTTGTCACTAAATGTTTTTGCGACCTGAAAAAATCGACATTGGGACATTGGTAAGCGACCACCAATCCCAAAAATGACAACGGTACGCACAATGCAAAGATGGGCCTGTACTTGGGTCTCTTCAGCCAATCGGAAAGCAGTAGGGCAAAACCCGGCAATCCCGGTAAAACGTAAGTCCAGATGATATTAGCTGAGAATGTGAAGAAAAACAGCGGCGATACCATCCAAAGCAAACAATATAAGCGCCAGCCATCGTCTGTTTGAAGCAATTCAGCGGGTTTCTTTTTTACTAGGGCGGTCATTACTATTTTCAGGAAAACCAAAGACCAAGGAAAGGCTGCGCCCAGCCAATAAACCCAGATCATGCCACGTGTATGTGCATGACCGTTGCCGTAAAGATCCCCTGTCCAACCGCTTTCAGTGAAGCGTTTCCAGTGCTCGCCAATTAAAAAATACTCTAAAAAGCCGGGAGTCTTATGTTCCGCGATCAGAAACCAGGGAATACTGATGCACACCATCAACAGCGTACCTTTGAACCAGGGCAAACTCTTCCAGACTTTTATCCATTGACCGGAAATTGCTGTCCAAAGTCCTATGCTTATTCCGGATAATACGATTGCAATAGGTCCTTTCGCCATTACGCCGACGCTCAATCCAATAAAGAAAAGATAAGCCCAGAAAGATTTATTCTCACGTAATGCAAGCCAGAACGAAGCGAGAGCGAGCGTGATGCCAAAGCTCATGCACACATCCATCGCCACAGTTCCGGACATCACGAAATACAGCACGGAACTGGCGAGCATGAGTACAGCGTTCCAAGCGTTATCCCGACTGCGCTGCACGCAGACCAGATGAAAAATAATCCAGACTATGCCTAAACTCAATAAAAATGATGGTAATCGGGCGGAAAAATCGTTGATCCCACCTAACCATAAGCTGGATGCAGTCATCCAAACTGTCAATGGCGGTTTTCCCCAGAAAGGTACGCCATAATCAAACATTGGCGTTATCCAGTTCCCGGTTTCCAGCATTTTGCGCCCCATTTCCGCATATCTTGATTCGGACGGATCGTAGAGCGGATAAAGACCTAGGGTGAGCACTCGTGTTGCCAAAATAATAGTAAGCAAACCGAATCCGGTAAAGGCTGTTTGTATACTTGGTACAGGCTTATCAGCGACCGCACTTAGCGGAACATCCGCTTGAAAAGTCCAAAAACTATTGGCAAAAAAATTCCAGACCAGAATCGCGATTGTGGCCACAACTTGAGCATAAAGATAATATAAATGTTGAGTTAACAGCGTCATCAATGCCATGTTCAAACACCAACCGAACGAGGCGATTAATGCAAATTTCGGAAAGGTCTGAACATGGGATTGCCGGCTTTTGAACGTTAGCGAATAATTCAAAACATAATTGATTATCAAGCCGGCTAAAGCTCCCCAGCCGGAAGCCCAAACCGGATTGAAACCATTGGATTCAACCAAAGCGTAGAGTATCGAATAATGCGCCAAGGTTCCGATGGCGCCAACTAGCGAAAAACTCATAAATTTAACGATCATGCCCTCTTGTTTTCTACTAAAAACAGGAGGGCAACTTGCATAAGGTTTTAAATGCCGGATTATCTGCCTATTCAAAAAATATCCTCCTATTTCATCAATTATTTTTTGGAATGCATAACTTTATTTTTTAACTCAGAAAGCGTGCGCTTAATTTTTTCCCATGTGGCGGACGCTTTTTCGGAATGGAGGGTTTCCTTGATGACATCCATCTCCGTGTAAAGCATTTTATAGTCATCCTTGTCGCCGTAACCCAGTAGTTCGGCAAGCTTCAACTGGTCTTTGGTCTCATCTGTCAATTTCAGGACTTCCTCTCTATTTTTATCCTGAGACATATCTTTTTTATGTTCCAATTCAGACGCTTCATCCAGCAAAGCTTCGGCGCGAAGGAATGGCAAAGGGATAATTTCTGTGGTCTCGACCAACATGTTTAAGACCTTATTTAAAATCTCCGCAGCCTCTTTTGATTGTCCCTTATCAATCAGCGTTACAGCATCTTTAATGGCTGATGGAAATGAGCCCAGCGGCATGCTGATTGTCGTGATTCTCATTTCACTGGACAATTTAGCCAATATTTCTCTTGCATCTTGTACTTTGCCTTCATCAAGCAAATCATCGGCTTCGGCTATGGCCTTTTCGACCATTTTAGCATCGCCTTTAAAATCGGAAACATCAACTTCAATGTCGGAAGGAATCAAAGCCAAAGCAGGTTTTTTTGCCAGAATAACATCCAGCTTTCCTGAAACAGTCTGCAAAATAAAAAACGCTCTTTTGATGTCATTTTTTTCTAAAGCTTCAAGCGCTTGATGGGTTCCTGATACAGCTTCGGCTGCCTCATTAACAATTTGCTGTTCTTTTTCTGTCAGGATTTTATTTTGTGTTATCGAGGTGTTTTTATCGGTATTGGACAGTGTGGATGGGCTTGATTTTTTTTCAGTATTTGCGAACACATCCATTGATAAAGAAAGCGATGATATTAAAACCAGCGCAGTATATGTTGGTATTTGGTAGAAATGCTTTTTCATATTCTTTTTCGCTATGGTTAAAGTTACTAAATTAGCTTTATTAAAAATATAAAAACTTAGCTATTTCTATGCCACAAGCTGATAATTAAAATAACATGAGTAAAATCAATCATGATTCCTAAAAAATAGATTATTAAAACAGATGGAAAAATAGTTAAAGGTTTAAATGAACCTTATTAATCAGGTTCTTTTCAACTACTAATGCTTTGCCTTTAATATCTTTTGAGAGACTCAGTCATTCTTGTAAGCGCCCTGCCTAATACTTCGAAAAACACCGAACAGGGTAATGGATCTCCCAATTTCTGGATTCGTTAATTCACAGATTAATGCAGATATTTTTCGTCTGCTCTAACCCAACCCAGCCCAGCCTGCCGTATTCTTAGTGGCAATTAAATACCAACCACGTCTGAATATTGATAGGTAGTGATACGAATACCATTGATTTACTGCATGTTATAAATTTCCCGGAGGCCTATAGCCGCCAGAGTGATAGAGCCGGAAGACCAATTCATTTTTAGAGCTTCATGGATCGCGTCCAGTCAGCTTTAACTTAGGTTCACTGCAAAATCCACTCAATGAGGAGATACAACATGGCAAAAGTTCTGGTTCTTTACTACAGCATGTACGGACATATTGAAACCATGGCGAAAGCGGTGGCTGAAGGTGCACGTAGCGTCGAGGATACCGAGGTCGTCATCAAGCGCGTACCCGATCTGGTACCGGAAGACGTAGCGCGAAAGGCCGGCGCCAAGCTTGATCAAGAGGCTCCGATAGCGACGGTGGATGAGTTGCCGGACTATGACGCCATCATTTTCGGCACTCCGACACGTTTCGGCAACATGTGCGCGCAGATGCGTAATTTTCTCGACCGGACCGGCCGGTTGTGGGTGAACGGCAATTTGATCGGCAAGGTCGGCAGTGTGTTCACTTCCACCGCCACGCAGCATGGTGGACAGGAAACCACGATCACCTCGTTTCACTCCACCTTGTTGCATCAAGGCATGATCATTGTGGGCGTTCCTTATTCTTGTCAGGAGATTCTGAACATGAATGAAATCACCGGCGGCTCGCCCTATGGAGCAAGCACACTTGCCGGTGCAGATAATAGCCGCAAACCTTCAGAGAACGAATTAAAAGTAGCTCGTTTTCAAGGAATGCATGTGGCAAAAGTGGCCATGAAGCAAGTAGCCTAACAAACCATCTTGGATGGAGCATGTCAAACAAATGAACAGTTCCAAATCCGGCTTTAGCTATGGTATCGCGGGTAATTACGCTGCCCTCGCGGCCGTGCCGGTTCCGGCTATGGCGGAAAACGAAGTTGCTCCGCTTAACTATTTTTTACATAGTTACGGCCCGGCTTCAATGCCTACTATGCATTTGGGGTGGGTGTTTGTAGCGATTTTAGTTGTAATCTTTATCATCATTTCACTGCTTCTGATCTGGGCTGTTCTCCATAAACATTTCGCTGAAGATCCCCGTTCAATGGGTCGCGAAGATCAAGGAATGCTTTGGATTTATATCGGAACCGGCATATCCACCTGCATTTTGTTTGCGATGGCTATTTATATGCTGGTTACGCTCAATAAAGTTGCAAAGCCGACGCGCGCCCCGGCACTGACCATGACAGTCACCGGATACGATTGGTGGTGGAAGGTCGAGTATGAAGACAATGACCCAAGCCGCCGCTTTGTGACCGCCAACGAGATACATATTCCGGTCGGACAGCCTGTCCTCGTTAAGTTAAAAAGTGCGGATGTTATTCATGCCTTTTGGGTGCCGATGCTGGCCGGAAAAACACAAATGATTCCCGGGCTGACTAATCAGCAATGGATCGAAGCCGATGTTGAAGGCGTTTATCTGGGGCAATGCACGCAATATTGCGGGGTACAACATGCTCATATGGGCTTGGAGGTTGTGGCGCAAAAAGAGGATGAATTCAGAATATGGCAGGATGCTCAAAGTAAAGCGGCTGCAACTGCTACCGATGTTAATACCGGACAGAAAATTTTTCTGGATCAGTGCGCCGGGTGTCATGCCATTCGTGGAACCGAGGCTGTAGGCGCCCATGCACCCGATTTGACGCATTTGAAATCGCGCCGTTTGATTGCAGGCGGATTATTAACCAATACCCCCGATCATTTGGTGCAATGGATAACCCATGCTCAAGAGCTCAAACCGGGTGCGCGTATGCCCAGCATGGTGTTAACGGCGGCAGAAATTAGCGCGCTGTCAGCATTTTTATCGACACTCAACTAGGAAGGAATGCCTGTTATGACAGATGCCGCTCAAGATACGTTCGATCCCAGCCTCATTCGCGTACCCGAGATAGGTTCTGCCCCGATCGGATCAGCTGCAGAAATATGTCTTACCGAATTATGGGAATCAGCTCCGGGGTGGCGCGGCTGGTTATCGACAGTTGACCATAAGACAATAGGAATGCGTTATCTGGTCACCGCATTTATTTTTTTGCTGATGGGCGGAGTCGAAGCGCTGATTATGCGTCTGCAACTCGCACGCCCGGACCAGACTCTGTTGACGCCGGAACAGTACAGCCAACTGTTCACGATGCACGGCATTACGATGATTTTTCTGTACTCGTTACCGATACTGTCGGGATTTTCCAACTATTTATGGCCGCTTATGCTGGGTTCGCGGGATATGGCGTTCCCTCGTCTTAATGCGCTCTCTTATTGGATTTTCCTGTTTGCCGGTATTTTCTTATACGCCAGCTTTCCTCTCGGAGAAGCGCCTAATGCAGGCTGGTTCAACTATGTACCTTTTGCAGGACTGGAGTACAACACCGGACCTAACATTGATGTCTACGCACTCGGCATGGTGCTACTGGGGATTTCCACAACCGTCGGGGCTATCAATTTCATTGTCACATTATTTCGAATGCGTGCTCCCGGCATGTCGATCGGCCGTGTGCCGATCCTGGTTTGGGGAACGCTAACCGCCGCCGTCGCCAATGTTTTTGCCGTTCCTTCAGTCAGTCTCGCCTTTTTTCTATTGTGGCTGGATCGGCAAATGGGTACGCATTTTTTCGATGTGTTAAATGGCGGCAAGCCGCTGCTTTGGCAACACTTGTTTTGGATGTTCGGACATCCATGGGTTTATGCGATCGTGCTTCCGGCAATGGGTATTGTTTCCGACGCTTTGCCTACGTTTTGCCGGCGTCCGTTGGTGGGCTACTCGGCGGTAGCGCTTTCAACCATGGCGACCATGCTGCTCGGCTTCGGCGTATGGATACATCATATGTTCGCTACCGGCTTGCCGGCACTTGCTATGTCGTTTTTCGGCGCTACCAGTTTGGTAATCTCTATTCCGAGCGGCGTCGCCGTATTCGCATGGATAGCGACTATTTGGCTGGGACGCCCGGTGTTCAATACACCGTTTCTGTTTTTCGCCGGTTTTGTCATTCTGTTTGTAATTGGCGGACTTTCAGGCGTGATGACCGCAGCCGTACCTCTGGATTTACAGCTAAACGAAACCTACTTCATTGTCGCGCATTTGCATTACGTTTTGCTGGGCATCAATGTGTTTCCGGTCGTTGGCGGAATTTACTATTGGTTTCCCAAATTCTTCGGCCGCATGATGAATGAGACGCTTGGAAAATGGAGTTTCTGGGTTATGTTTATCGGCTTTAATTTGGGTTTCTTCCCGATGCACGTGGCAGGCCTGCTGGGCATGCCGCGCCGCATATATACCTATGCTCCGCACATGGGCTGGAGTACGGTCAACATGGTCACTTCGGTTGGATCATTTGTTTTTGCCGCCGGTATTTTGATATTTATGGTCAACATGCTTGTCAGTTTGAAGCGCGGCGTACCGGCAACTTCAAATCCTTGGGATGCGCCGACGCTTGAATGGGCGATGCCATCGCCGCCGCCGGTTTACAATTTTGCGGTTATTCCTTTTATCGCCAGTCGCCATCCGTTATGGGAAGATCGGCTTGATGAAGGCGCAGGCCGTTCCAGTCTCGATCAAGGTTATTTGTTAATGGATGGCCGGGAAATGATCGGCACGACGCCGTTGGACGCCATACCGGACGTTATCCTCAAAATGCCGGAGGATTCTTATACTCCGTTTTTTCTAGGGCTGTTCAGCGCCTTGGGCTTTGTCGGTTTGTTGCTGCATTGGCAGGATTTTACTGTGCTGATGGTTTTGGCTTGCAGCCTGTCGCTGATGGTATGGATGTGGCCGAGAAAAGCCCTGGTTCAGCGTGTGCCGGACATTAAATACGACAAAGGAGTGGCTCATGGCTGAAACAATGCAACTGAATCAACCACTGCCGGTAGGCAGCGAGGGCAGACGTTCCGGCGGCTGGTGGGGAGTGCTGGTATTGATTGCTACCGAAGTCTCCCTGTTCGCCTACCTACTGTTTACCTACTTCTATCTGGCATCTCAAACCGAACAGCATTGGCCGCCTGAGGGTTTGCCTATTCTGTTCATGCCGGGCGTGAATACCTTAATATTGCTCACCAGCAGCGTATGCGTTTGGGCTTGCGAGCGTTGCATTCAGCGCTCGCTGATGGGGTGGAGCATTACATGGATGGCGTTAGCGCATATTCTGGGGATTTGCTTCGTCGCCATTCAGCTTAGTGAGTGGAGTAAAAAGACCTACGATATGACGTCGAATTTATACGGATCGTTGTATTTCACCATTACCGGATTTCATATGCTGCATGTCATTGTAGGATTGGTCATTCTGATGGCGCTTCTGCTTTGGATCGCACTGGGTTATTTTGATCACAGACGCTATGCCGCCGTAACCATTGGCGGGCTGTACTGGCATTTTGTCGATGTGGTCTGGCTATTTGTGTTTACGACTTTTTATCTTTTGCCCTACCTTTACTAGGACAGAATATGAACTTTTCCCTCAACCGCGATCCGTCTATTGAAGTTCCTTCCTCTCGTCGCAGTTGGGTGAGCATGATGTGGTTATGGCTGGGTTTGTTCGGCGCTCCAGCCGCGTGGGTGGCACAGCTATTATTGAGTGAGCCGTTTGCTGCTTATGCCTGCTATCCCTACCAAGTTCCACTCTCTGCGCCGATCTGGAAAGGACTGCCTGTATTACTAATGGCGATCAGTATTGCGTGTTTCGCGGTTGCTTTGCTGTCCGGGTTTGCTGCATGGATCTCATGGAGGCAGTTTGAGAAAGATCGTATCATTAAAGCTGGCGAGGATCGAAACCGGTTTTTAGTAAAGTTAAGCATCCTGTCGAGCTTCATCTTTATTGTTGCGGTTACATTCAACATCTGCGCGGTTTTGTTGGTGCCGCCATGCAGTCCATGGTTTTAATGATCATGTTATTAAAAGTTGCCGGTATCTTAAATAGAATTGTAGCCTGCGTGTGCTTGGTATTTTTGTCCAGTCCGGTCATAGCGCAACCCATCGGCCGGACCGATATTAATCGGGGAGCTTATCTGGCCAGGGCTGGGGACTGTGTAGCCTGCCATACGGCCGGACCGCAATCTCCGCCGTTTGCAGGAGGGGTGGCGCTTAATTCCCCTTTCGGGAAAATTTACTCGGCGAACATTACGCCGGATCCGGTCAATGGAATTGGCCGTTACACGTTGTATGATTTTAGCCGTGCAGTCAGGAATGGGATTGACAAGGATGGCAGCCGCCTCTATCCGGCAATGCCTTATCCGTCGTTCACAAAGATCACAGATGAGGATATTCGCGCTCTTTACGCTTATTTTATGAGTGATGTGAAGCCCAGCGATTATAAGCCGCCCGAAACGAAATTGCCTTTTCCTTTCAATATACGCTGGAACCTGATTTTCTGGGATGCGATCTTTGTCAAACACGATCGCTATAAACCGCGTAATGATCGTGATGCTCAATGGAATCGTGGTGCTTATCTGGTGCAATCGCTTGGGCATTGCGGCACGTGCCATACGCCTCGCGGCTTTGCTTTCCAGGAGAAGGCTTATACGGAATCGTCTCCGATATATTTAACAGGGGCTGTGATAGACAATTGGTTTGCGTCCAATCTCACAGGAGATCTTGCTTCCGGATTAGGACGCTGGTCTGAAGCCGATATCGCCGCATTTTTGGCGATAGGTCACGGCGGCCAGGTAACAGCGTTCGGCAGCATGGGCGATGTCGTTGAAAACAGCAGCCAATTTTTGCACAAAGATGACCTCAATGCGATTGCACATTATCTGAAATCTCTTCCTGTCCATGACGAAAAGGCCTCGTATAAACCGGATTTGCCTGAGGTTGCTATGACATTATCGGCAATGGTAACCGGCGAAGTTGAGCGCCCCGGCGCGGGCCTTTATCATTCATTCTGCGTGAAATGTCATAAAGAAACCGGGAATGGCGAATTGGGTAAATTTCCGAAACTCGCCGGAAATTCGATGGTTCTTTCCGAAAACACTACTTCGCTGATTCGTCTGCTATTGGAAGGAAGCAAGACTGCGCAAACAAGAGAAGGACCGAAGCCTCAGGAAATGCCGGCTTTTGCGGGAAAATTCTCCGACCGACAGATCGCCGACGTGCTTAGCTTTATTCGTAATAGCTGGGGTAATAAGGCGTCTCGGGTCACGCCGCGCGAGGTGTCATCATTACGACGTGCGCTGCAAAAGAAACCGTAATCAGATCTGATGCAATTTGGACAGATAACCTGTAATTTCAAGCTTTTGCCATTGTTTTTCAGGGTTGCAGCCGTTCATCAATGCCAGTATCAACGCTGTGCAAAGAAATTTCAGGGCTCGTGTTTCAAATAATCCGTTAGACATAAAATGACGGATTCAATTTTGCAAATTGAATTATTTATGGCTTGAAGCTAAAGCGCCGGTATCGAAATCCTTAATAGCTTGCCGGATCTCTTCTTGGGCATTCATGACAAACGGTCCATAGCCGGCTATCGGTTCATTAATTGGTTCCCCGTTCATAATCAATAAAGTAGCGTTTGTAAGAGCTGTAAGGCTAATAGTTTTGCCTGAGCGCTCAAAAAAAGCCAGCTCAGCATCGCCCATTATCGCTGAATTATTGATCTTGACACTGCCTTTTAAGTTAAACAGTATGGTTGTGTAACCTTCGGGAAAAGTAAGTTCAACAGTGTGCTCGGCCAGCAAGCGCAAATCCCATAAATTAATCGGAGTGTAGGTATTTGAAGGGCCTTTGACTCCCTGATAATGTCCTGCAATCACCCGCAAAACGCTGCCTTGTTCATCCAGCTTTACCATCGGAATCCGGCTGTCGGTTATGGACTGATAGTGTGGGTCAACCATTTTATATTTGGCCGGTAGGTTTACCCAAAGCTGTATTGCTTCAAAAGTTCCCCCTTTCCGGGTAAAGGCAGCGGAATGCATCTCTTCATGCAAAAGACCTTTGGCTGCGGTCATCCATTGCACATCGCCTGGGCCGATCAGTCCGCCATTACCCGCGGTGTCACGGTGTTCGACTTCACCTTGATAAAGAATAGTGATGGTTTCAAACCCTCGATGCGGGTGGAAACCCACTCCTCTTGGTTTAGATGCGGGTGGAAACTCGGTTGGGCCTGCATAATCCAGCATCAGAAACGGGCTTATTTCGGCATCCGGGGTGTTATAGGAAAATAGTGTGCGTACCGGAAAACCGTCTCCTACCCAGTGGGATTCATTGGCGTGGGTAATTCGATGTAAATGTTTCATGGCTTTGTCCTTTTACTTAAAGTGTCTGTTTAAGCAAGACTACCGGAAAGGGCTGAAAAAACTTAGCGCGTAAATCTTTTAATCTTGATGATATGGGGAGAAAACTACGTTCAATGAACAAGTACGGCTTCTAGCATTTTTATTGCAAAGCAGTGAAGCCGGCATCGTTCAATTTATTCAGCAGGTGTTGCATGGTGTTGAGTGTGTCCCGGTATTTCATCATTGCCGTGCTCGATCTTTTGAGCATCAAACCATAAATGAAGAGCTTGAACAAACTGGGGGTATTCAGTCGAGTAATGAATTTGCGCTCCATTCGGCAACGCTTTGTATTCAAATTTTATATCGTCAGGTTTTGCTGTTTTTAACACAGTAAGACCGGGCATCTCGGATCCGTGTATGCGCTCAGTCATAGAAAAGTCGCCTTTGGCGAATTCATTGGCAAGCTTACGTAGATGCGCCTGAATCAGTTGTATTTGCTTGGTATCGTCTGCTGATTTGGCGACAATATGTTGAATGCCTCCATGAACGGTTTCGGTAAATGTCTCTAAGGTTTTGTTTAATGAAAAAGGCACCAACTGCTGCATGCGTTGATGTACTTCATTAATATGCTCGGGGTGAGCTTGTTCAAGAGCCCAGCCTGTCGCAGAAAAACATAAAAACCCAGTCAAAATTAATAGGTATTTTTTCATCACCTACTCCTGTTTAGTTCAGAACAATGAGGGCAAGAACATAATAAAGTATCTCTTGTTTGCGAACCATGAAAAATCCGTATGACTACTTATCATTGCTGGTTTTCATGCTGACAGATAATGATACGGATATTATTGGTCTGGTCATTATGGCACCGCCCGACTATTCAAGCCAATCAAATCTTGTGCAACTTGAGTTATTAGAAAAATCATTGTTTCCATGGTATCCGATTTAAAAAATGATAGGCGGCGAGATAAAACGCTATCGGCTTCGACAGTATTGAGACAATTTGGTATAATTTTGAAATTAATTTCATGCCATGTGGTCGCACTTAAATAAAAAATCAGGAATAAAGTGTGTTCGCACTTAGTCACGAAACCATGCCGGTCTGTATTAACGGCACACTGTGTGTATAGGGATCAATGTCAAACTTCGCTAAAGAAATAATACCTGTCAATCTCGAAGACGAGATGAAGCAGTCCTATCTCGATTACGCCATGAGCGTTATCGTCGGTCGAGCCCTTCCGGATGTCAGAGACGGCCTTAAGCCGGTTCACCGCCGTGTGTTGTATGCAATGAGCGAGTTGGGCAACGACTGGAACAAGCCTTATAAAAAATCGGCGCGTGTGGTCGGTGACGTGATCGGTAAATACCATCCCCATGGCGATACCGCGGTTTACGACACGATGGTCCGTATGGCGCAGGATTTTTCGATGCGCTATATGCTGATCGACGGGCAGGGCAATTTCGGTTCGGTCGACGGCGATTCGCCTGCGGCGATGCGTTATACCGAAGTGCGCATGTCGAAAATTGCTCATGAATTGATGGCCGATCTGGACAAGGAAACGGTCGATTTTGCGCCCAACTATGACGAATCGGAGTCCGAGCCGAAAGTATTGCCGACGCGAGTGCCGACTTTACTGGTTAACGGTTCATCCGGTATTGCGGTGGGCATGGCGACCAATATTCCTCCGCATAATCTATCTGAAGTCATCAGCGCTTGTCTTGCGATGATTGATCAACCTGATCTTACTGTGCATGACCTGATGGCCCATATACCTGGGCCCGATTTTCCTACGGCGGCCATTATCAATGGTGCTTCCGGTATTTATAATGCTTATACCACCGGGCGCGGCAAGATTTATTTACGCGCGCGCTGTCATTTCGAAGACATCGGCGACAGCAGCCGGCAAGCGATTATCACCACTGAATTACCTTATCAGGTCAACAAAGCCAGATTGTTGGAGAAAATTGCCGAGCTGGTTAAGGAAGGCAAGCTTGAAGGTATTTCCGGTTTGCGCGACGAGTCGGACAAAGACGGCATGCGCATGGTGATTGAGCTGCGCCGCGGCGAAGTGCCCGAAGTGGTGCTAAACAATTTGTATAAGCAGACGCAATTCCAGACCGTGTTCGGTATTAATATGGTTGCGCTGCTGGATGGCCGGCCGCATTGCATGAATCTCCGGGAGATTATCAGCGCCTTTATTAATCACAGGCGGGAAATCGTTACCCGCAGAACGATTTATAACTTGCGCAAAGCCAGGGAAAGGGCGCATATCTTGGAAGGGCTTGCGGTTGCGTTAGCCAATATCGACGAAATGATTGCGTTGATCAAAGCGGCCGCCACGCCGGCGGATGCTAAAGTCGGTTTATTGGAGAAAAACTGGGATGCGGGGCTGGTTGCAGCATTATTGGATCGTGCCGATGCGGATCGTTCGAGACCGGAAGATTTGCCGGTAGAGTTCGGTATTCATGCGGGCATTTACCGTCTGTCTGAAACTCAGGCCCAGGCTATTCTCGATTTGCGCCTGCATCGCTTGACCGGTCTGGAGCAGGACAAGATAGTCAATGAATACAAGCAACTGCTGGAACAAATTGATGAGTATTTGTTTATTCTGGGCAGCGATATTCGCTTGATGGAAATTATCAGGGAAGAGCTGGTGGCTATCAAGGAGCAGTATTCCGATGAGCGTCGCACCGAAATCATCCAAAATCATTCGGATTTATCCGATGAAGACCTGATTACCGAAGAAGATATGGTCGTGACCATGTCGCACGAAGGTTATGTAAAGTCCCAGCCTTTGAGCGATTACAAGGCGCAACGGCGCGGCGGTCGCGGCAAATCGGCAACAGCGACTAAAGAAGAAGACTATGTCGACAAGCTGATTGTTGCCAATACTCACGATACTATCTTGTGTTTCTCGTCGCTGGGCAAAGTTTACTGGCTAAAAGTTTATCAACTGCCGGTTGCAAGCCGCGCAGCGCGAGGCAAGCCATTTGTTAATTTATTGCCGTTGGAACAAGGCGAAAAAATTAATGCCATATTGCCGATACGCGAATTTACCGACAATAAATTCATCTTTATGGCGACATCGGCGGGCACTGTTAAAAAGACTCCACTGAAAGAATTCGAGCGCCAGCGTACTAACGGTAAAATAGCTATCGATTTACGAGAAGACGATACGCTGGTGGGCGTTGCGGTAACCGACGGCCATCAAAACGTGCTGTTATTCAGCAGCACCGGCAAGGCGGTCTGCTTTAATGAAGAAGATGTACGTTCGATGGGTAGAACGGCGTCCGGGGTGCGCGGGATTCGTTTGCAGGAAGGTCAAAAAGTCATTTCCCTGATTATCGCGACCGAAGGTACGGTGCTGAATATCACCGAGAATGGCTACGGCAAGCGAACCAAACTGGAAGAGTTTACCTGCCACAAACGCGGCGGACAGGGGCTGATCGCGATACAGACGTCTGCGCGTAACGGCGCTGTGGTTGGCGCGGTACTGGTCAACGATCATGACGAAATCATGCTGATTACCGATGGCGGCACCTTGGTTCGTACCCGGGTTGACGGCATTTCGGTGGTTGGTAGAAATACTCAGGGCGTGACGATTATCCGGTTGGATAAGAAAGAAAAAGTGATCGGCGTTGACCGAATCGAAGGCTTGGCAGGGGTGGATGATGCCGATGATCTTTTAGATGATGAAGCAGAGCAGGGCGGGTCGGAACAAACAGCAAATGACGATATTGAATCGGGAGAAGAATCGTAATGTCCAGAGTTTATAATTTTAGCGCAGGGCCGTCTGCATTTCCTGAGTCGGTATTGCAGCAAGCGCAGCAAGAAATGCTGGAATGGCGCGATAGCGGCATGTCGGTCATGGAAATGAGCCACCGCGGCAAGCATTTCTCTATCATTGCCGAAGAGCTGGAAAGCGATTTGAGAGCGCTTTTGGCTGTTCCTGAAAACTATAAGGTTTTATTCTTGCAAGGCGGCGCATCGGGACAGTTTTCATTGATACCGCAGAATATCCTGAACGGTAAAACCAATGCCTGTTACTTAAATACCGGCGCTTGGTCGGAAAAGGCTATCAAAGATGCAGGGGCTTATTGCGATGTAGTCGTCAGCGCCAGTTCGGAGAGTACAAAATTCACTACGATTCCTGATGCTTCAAGCTGGTCTATCGATAGCCAGGCGGCTTATCTGCACTATACCTCGAATGAAACCATTCATGGTGTGGAGTTCCAGTCTTGTCCGGACAGCAAGGGCTTGCCGCTGGTATCGGATATGTCATCGAATATTTTATCACGCAAGATTGATGTCAGTCAGTACGGCCTGATTTATGCCGGAACCCAGAAAAATATGGGGCCTGCCGGCGTCACTGTAGTAATAGTCAGAGACGATTTAGTTGGTCATGCACCTAAAACCGTGCCACCTGTTTTCAATTATGCAGAACAGGCAAAAAACCAGTCCATGCTGAACACGCCGGCAACCTATAGCTGGTATCTGTGCGGGTTGGTGCTTAAATGGTTAAAAGAGCAGGGCGGCGTTGAGGGTATCGAACAACGCAATATCACTAAAGCGGCGAAGCTGTATCAGGCTATCGATCAGTCGGCCTTGTATTCCAACCCGGTAGAAATTGCATCCCGTTCGCGGATGAATGTGCCGTTTATTCTGGCCGATGAAAGCCTGGATAAGCCGTTTTTGGCCGCTGCGGAAGCTAATGGCTTGTTTGAGTTAAAAGGCCATCGTTCAGTCGGCGGCATGCGGGCGAGCATTTATAATGCGATGCCGGAGGACGGTGTACAGGCCTTGATTGATTTTATGGCTGAATTTGAACGCACTCATTAACCGAAAATCGTAATTACTCAGCCATTAAATACAATGGAACGCAGATGCCAAAAGTAGGCGCCTCTAGGCGACGCAGATGAATATGATTAACGCAGATAATTCAAAAAAATCTTATTTGATCATAACTATCAGCGTCATCAGCGTTCTCGGCAACTGCTCCTGCGTTGCTCTACCTTCTGCATACATGCAGTCGCATTTTTCTAACTGGTGAGTAGTTACCGAAAACCTAATACTTGAATCAGGCCGCCATGTCATCCGTCACCCCCCTTTCTGAATTAAGAGAAAAAATTGATGCAATCGATAAGCAGATTTTGCAATTGATGAATCAACGTGCGTCTTGTGCAATGGAAGTTGCCAAGACCAAAATTGCGCAGGGTGAACAAGGAACATTTTACCGTCCGGATCGCGAGTCGTTGGTATTGCGGCGCATAAAAGATTTGAATGAAGGGCCTTTATCCGATGATACGGCGGCTCATTTTTTCAGGGAGTTGATGTCAGCGTGTTTAGCCTTGGAAAAACCGCTGGATGTGGCGTATTTAGGTCCGGAAGGCACATTTACCCAGCAAGCCGCGATTAAACATTTCGGCTCTGCGGTTAAAACCGTACCGGCTGCAACCATTAACGATATTTTCAATGCGGTGGAAAACGGCATCTGTCAGTTTGGCGTCGTTCCGGTCGAAAACTCTACCGAAGGCGTTATCAGTCATACGCTGGACAGGTTTTTGAGTTCGCCGCTAAAAATATGCGGTGAGGTTGAAATCAGGGTGCATCAAAATTTGATGGGGCTGGTAAATGACATGGACGAAGTTACCGAGGTATTTTCTCATCAACAATCTTTGGCGCAGTGTCGACAATGGTTGGATCGCCATTTACCAAATGCGAAGCGAACTGCGGTCAATAGCAACACCGAAGCCGCAAGATTAGCGTCAACCAATAAACAAGCGGTTGCGATAGCGGGTATTGTTGCGGCTGAAATTTATCAATTAAATCTGATCGAAAAAAATATCGAAGACGAACCCAACAATACCACGCGCTTTATTATTATCGGACAGCAAATATCTTCTTCTACGGGTAACGATAAAACTTCATTGGTTGTTTCCACAGGCAATCAGCCTGGTGCACTGCATAAGATACTTGAGCCTTTTGCAAGACTGAATATTGGCATGGTGCATATTGAATCCAGGCCATCGCGCCAAGGATTATGGGATTATGTGTTTTTTATCGATATTGAAGGTCACAGCGAAGATGATAATGTCGCCCAAGCCCTTACTATATTGAACGACAACGTTAACATGCTTAAGCTTTTGGGTTCTTATCCTAAAGCCGTACTTTAAGAACTGATTGGACAGATTTAAACGGATTTTCTTTTTTATCCATGTCATCCGCGTGCTATTTTTCTAAACGCTGAGCCATTACCTATTTTCTTCTCATACTTTCGCCCAAGTACAACCAATGAACAACGCTGATAAAATCTATAACCTTGCCGTACCCGGCGTGCAAAAGCTTATTCCTTACACACCCGGCAAGCCCATCGAAGAACTTGAGCGTGAGCTGGGGCTTACTCAGATCATAAAACTTGCTTCTAATGAAAATCCTTTAGGGCCAGGAAAAAAAGCCTTGGCAGCTATACAGGCAACTTTGAAGGATCTGGCTTTGTACCCGGATGGCAACGGCTTTAATTTAAAGCTCGCGTTAGCTAGTAAATATGCTGTCGATATGAGTCAGATTACGTTGGGCAATGGTTCCAATGAAATTCTGGAACTGGTAGCCAGAGCGTTTTTGACACCGGAATTTGAGGTGGTTTTTTCGCAGCATGCCTTTGCTGTATATCCAATAGTAACTCAAGCAGTTGGCGCTAAGGCTGTTGTAGCACCCGCTTTAAATTACGGTCACGATCTGAACGCCATGCTGCAAAGAGTGACCGACAAAACGCGGTTGGTTTTTATAGCTAACCCTAATAACCCGACCGGTACATTGTTGGATCATGCCAGTTTAGAGTCATTTATTCAGGCTCTGCCGGATACTTGCGTGTGCGTACTCGATGAAGCCTATTGCGAATTTGTGGGTGACCAAAGCACCGACAACTCAATAGCTTGGCTGAAAAAATATCCTAATTTATTAATTACCCGTACCTTTTCCAAAGCTTATGGGTTGGCTGGATTACGCGTTGGATACGGTTTGTCCAGTCCGCAACTGGCCGACATCCTGAATCGGGTGCGTCAGCCTTTCAATAATAATATGTTGGCCTTGGCCGCTGCCGAAGCGGCATTGACGGATGCAGAGCATTTGCAAAACACCATCGCGGTTAATGCTCAAGGTATGCAGTTTATAACCGATGGTTTTAAAAATTTGGATTTAGAATGGATTCCGTCGGCAGGCAACTTTGTATTAGTCGACGTAAAACAATCCGCAATGCCGATTTATGAGGCTTTGTTGCGCAAAGGAGTTATCGTCAGACCGGTTGGCGTATATGAATTACCTAATCATCTGCGAGTTACCATAGGTACGCAGGCGGAAAATCAATTGTTTCTACAAGCATTAGCTGAAGTTTTATCAGGCAATGTTTAACCGGCTTTGCATTATCGGCGTCGGCTTGATTGGCGGCTCTATCGCCCGCGCAGCACGGCAGCAGGGTCTGAGCAATAACATCGTCGGATACGGTCGTCAGCAGGATCAGCAAAATCTGCAAACGGCAAAGCAGTTGGGTGTTATTGACGATTATACGCTGGAGCTTTCGGAAGCAGTCCAAGGCGCTGATTGCGTTGTGGTTGCCACGCCTGTTGCAAGCATCGAAACTATTTTTGCCCAGCTTAAACCGCTGTGGTCGGATAGTGCGATTTACACCGATGTTGGCAGCACTAAAGGCAGTGTCATCGCCGCAGCAGAGCGTGTTTTTGGTGACGTGCCTGATAATTTGGTTCCCGCGCATCCAATTGCCGGTGCAGAACAAAGTGGCGTGACGGCATCGGTAGATAATTTGTTCTTGAATAAGCGCTTGATTATCACGCCGGTCAGCAATACCAGTCCCGAAGCAGTGCAAAAGATTCAATGTTTCTGGGAACAGATGGGATCGTTAGTGTCGGTGATGGATGTGAATCACCATGACGGCGTATTGGCCGCCACCAGTCATTTGCCGCATATTCTGGCGTTTGCCTTGGTCGATATGCTTGGACATAAAGACGAGCAGAGTGAAATTTTTAAATATGCGGCCGGCGGATTTAGGGATTTTACCCGGATTGCTTCGAGTGATCCGACTATGTGGCAGGATATTTGCGCCGCCAATAAGACCGAAATTATCCCTTTAATTGAGCAGTTAAAAGGAGAATTAGATAAAATACAACGTTTGCTGGAAACAAATGATAGCCGGCAACTTTTTGAAACCTTTACGTATGCCAGAAACGCACGGCAACGCTTTCTTGACCAGTTCGATAATAATTAATATGTCAAAATCAATAACATTTCAGGTTCAACCAGGCGGTAAATTACAAGGAGAGGCACGTGTGCCCGGCGATAAATCCATGTCGCACCGATCAATCATGCTGGGTTCGCTGGCCGAAGGCGTTACGCATGTAAAAGGCTTTTTGGAAGCGGAAGATGCTCTGGCAACTTTGCAAGCTTTTCGTGATATGGGTGTTGAAATTGAAGGGCCGCTCAATGGCGAGTTAACCATACACGGTGTCGGCAAGCATGGCTTAAAAGCGCCTAAAAACGATTTGTACCTGGGCAACTCAGGAACATCCATGCGTTTGCTGAGCGGTTTATTGGCGGGTCAGGCGTTCAACTCGGTTTTAACGGGCGATAAATCATTGTCCGGCAGGCCGATGAAAAGAGTCACGGAGCCGTTGGCAACAATGGGCGCCGATATAAAAACCACCGAGAAAGGCACGGCGCCATTGCATATTACCGGCAGGGCAGGGCAGTTGACCGGCATTGATTATGCCATGCCGATAGCCAGTGCCCAGGTCAAGTCCTGTCTGTTGTTGGCAGGCATGTATGCGCAAGGCGTAACCAGCGTTACTGAGCCTGCGCCTACCCGCGACCATACCGAGCGCATGTTGGCCGGCTTTAATTACCCGGTGAAGCAAGAAGGCAATAAAGTCAGCATTACTGCGGAAGGTCGTCTAACGGCTGCCGATATTGACGTGCCTAGCGATATTTCATCGGCGGCATTTTTTCTGGTTGGTGCGTCCATTGCGCCGGGTTCCGATTTGCTGTTGAAACATGTCGGCATTAATCCCACGCGTACCGGAATCATCGACATCCTCAGATTAATGGGCGCCAATATTGAGATTCTTAACGAGCGCACGGTCGGCGGCGAGCCGGTAGCCGACCTGCATGTTGTTTACAGTCCTCTTAAAGGCATAGATATTCCCGAACATCTGGTGCCGCTAGCGATTGACGAATTCCCTGTTTTATTTGTCGCCGCTGCTTGTGCAGAAGGCCAAACACGGTTAACCGGCGCGGAAGAGCTCAGAGTAAAAGAATCCGACCGTATCCAGGTAATGGCAGACGGCCTGCAAATATTAGGCGTGGATGCGCAACCGACTGAAGACGGCATGATTATTCAGAGCAGCGCGATAGGCGGCGGTGAAGTTGTATCTCATGGCGACCACAGAATTGCGATGTCATTTTCAATTGCCGGATTACGTGCCAATGCACCGATTACCATCCGCGATTGTGAAAATGTGAATACCTCATTCCCTGAGTTTAGGGACTTGGCAACACGTTTAGGTCTTGATTTTGTTTGCAGGGAAGAAGAGTGACTGTTTCGGTATTAACTATTGATGGCCCTAGCGGTGCCGGAAAAGGCACGGTTAGCAGGGCGGTAGCGAAAAAATTGGGCTGGAATTATCTGGATAGCGGCTCTATCTACCGTTCATTGGCAATTGCTGCGTTAAAGCAATCTGCTGACTTACAAGATGAAGCAGCCATTGCCGATATAGCCCAAGCGATGGTGTTGGAATTTGATTGCGGCGATGATTTGATCGTTAGGCTAAATGGCGAAGACATTACTGCTCAATTAGGCCTGGAAAGCACAGGCAATGCTGCTTCCATCGTTGCGGTGCTGCCTGATGTCAGGCGCGTTTTATTGCAAAAACAGAAGGATTTCAAGCAACTGCCAGGACTGGTTGCAGACGGGCGAGATATGGGGACTGTGGTTTTTCCTGAGGCCCAAAACAAGGTATTTTTAACCGCCAGCGCAGCCGAAAGAGCCAGTCGGCGATATAAACAGTTGATAGAAAAAGGGATTGATGCTAACCTAGCGCAGATAACAAATGAGATAGAAGAACGTGATCGCCGGGATATGGAGCGTAAAACCGCTCCGTTAGCTATGGCGAGTGATGCGCTTTATATCGATTCTTCGGATATGACATTAAATGCTGTCATTGAAGAAGTACTGAATTTAATCCGATAAGGATTACTTACGCGGTCACCGCAAATTGTTTGCGTGTGATCTTTTTTTAACTTTGATAAAGAAAAGGCTTGTTCGTGTTTTAACAGGCTTGGGAATGGAAAATGAGCGAAAGCTTTGCTGAATTATTTGAAGAAAGTCTAATCAAGACGGAAATGCGTCCTGGTGCCATGTTAATGGGTACGGTTGTTGATATCGAAAACGATATGATCATCGTCAGCACCCATTCTAAATCTGAAGGTGTCATTCCAAAATGGCAGTTTCTAAATAACGATGGCGAATTAGAAGTTGCCATTGGCGACGAAGTCGAGGTTGCCCTTGATTTATTTGAAGACGGCTTGGGTGCCACACTGCTTTCTCGTGATAAAGCGAAGAAAAACAAAGCTTGGTCCGAACTTGAACATGCGTTTGAAAAAGAAGCAACCATTATCGGTCGTATTACCGGTAAAGTTCGCGGCGGTTTCACCGTGGCAGTTGGCGCTCTGCGTGCTTTCTTGCCTGGCTCATTGGTCGATGTTCGTCCAATCAGAGACACGACTTTCCTGGAAAATCGTGACCTGGAATTCAAAGTTATAAAAATCGATCAAAAACGTAACAACGTAGTTCTATCTCGTCGTGCCGTTGTAGAAAAAGAATACAGCGCAGAAAGAGAAGAATTGCTTAAAACATTGGAAGAAGGCGCAGTTGTTACCGGTGTGGTTAAAAACCTGACCGATTACGGCGCGTTTATCGATCTTGGCGGCATCGACGGTCTGTTACACATCACTGATATGGCATGGAGACGCGTACGTCATCCGTCCGAGTGTGTAGAAATCGGTCAAGAAATTAAAGTTAAAGTCCTGAAATACGACAAAGATAAAAACCGCGTTTCATTAGGCATGAAGCAAATGGGTGAAGATCCATGGCAAAACATTGCCCGTCGCTACCCAGCCGGCACACGCGTATTCGGTAAAGTAAATAACCTGACTGATTACGGTTGCTTTGTTGAAATTGAAGAAGGCGTAGAAGGTTTGGTTCACGTTTCTGAAATGGATTGGACCAACAAAAACGTTAACCCTTCTAAACTCGTTCAATTAGGCGATGAAGTTGAAGTAATGGTTCTGGAAATCGATGAAGAACGCCGTCGTATTTCTTTAGGCATGAAACAATGTAAAACCAATCCTTGGGATGAATTTGCAGCAACACACAACAAAGGCGATAAAATCTCTGGAAAAATCAAATCGATTACCGATTTTGGTATTTTCATCGGCCTGGATGGCGGTATCGACGGTCTGGTTCATATGTCCGATATTTCTTGGGCGGATGAAGGCGAAGCCTCGGTTCGTGACTTCAAGAAAGGCGATGAGCTGGAAACTGTTATTTTGGCAGTTGATTCCGAGCGTGAGCGTATCTCTTTAGGTATTAAACAACTTGAACAAGATCCATTCCAAAACTTCCTGGCTACTCATGAAAAAGGCAGTTTGGTAAAAGGAACTGTTAAAGAGGTTGATGCTAAAGGCGCAGTTGTTACTTTAGCTGATCATGTTGAAGGCTATTTGCGAGCTTCTGAAATTCAACGTGATCGCGTTGAAGATGCCAGAACCTTGTTAAAAGAGGGCGATGAACTTGAAGCCAAATTCATCGGCGTAGATAAGAAAAGCAAGTCAATTTCTTTGTCTATTAAAGCTAAAGACAGCGACGAAGAATCTCATTCTATTAAAGATCATTCTCAGCAATCAATCGGCGCACCTACCTTTGCCGACATCTTTAAGCAGATGGAAAAATAAAAATCATGAGGGGTATGTATGAGTACATACCCCTTTAATTTTATTTGTTTTCGCAGGATAGAATGTGACAAAATCAGAATTAATTGAAGCACTTGCCAAGCATCAACCGCATCTGGCGCAGAAAGATGTAGAGATAGCCGTAAAATGTATCATTGAACAAATGAATCAGGCGTTATCTTCCGGTGAAAGAATCGAGATTAGGGGATTTGGTAGTTTTTCGCTACATTTGCGTCCTCCTCGTATGGGACGCAACCCTAAAACAGGTGAATCTGTAGCATTATCGAAAAAGCATGTGCCGCATTTTAAGCCTGGAAAGGAACTTCGTGATCGAGTGGATGCTTCACGAGAAAAATGTAAGATAGTCGATTAATCATTAGTAAGTTAAAGCTCTGCACAACTCATGCGGAGCTTTAATATCCTGAATGTTAAAGTTTTAACCCCTGCTTTATATCCCCCATTTCTGTTTAAGTTTTTGCTTGTTCAATGCCAGCCATTGAATAGCAATAATAGGTATTGCCGATTTTATCTCGCCATTTTCCAACATAAGATATACCTCATTAACATCAGCAGCACGTACCAATATATCTTCGTCCTCATGGTCTAAGCCATAAATGCCGCCTACTTGAGTGCTGTCCACTTTGCCGCAAAACAGGGTGATCCATTCAGATGAACTACCCGGCGTGGTATAAAACTCATTAATGACCATCAACTGTTGAATTTCACAGCCAGCCTCTTCCAGAGATTCCCGATAAGCGACTTCCTCGGCAGTTTCATCTTCTTCGATTGCTCCCGCAACAATTTCCACTAGCCAAGCTTTATCCGGGTTTGAAATTGCGCCCGGCCTAAACTGTTCAATCAGTACTATCTTATCGACATGTGGGTCATATAACAGAACCGCAACGCAATTGCCGCGCATGAATAACTCACGAGTTATTTCAGAGCTCCATCCTCCGCCAAATAAAGTGTGCTTAAGGCGGTATTTTTCTAGGCGGAAAAATCCTTGGTAACCGATTTCTTTGGTTAAAACTTCAAACTGTTTATCCATGATTACCTGTGTATGTAACTTTATAAATGATGCCGAGTTTATCGTCGCTGATTAACAGACTACCATCAGGCAATTCCAGAATATCGACGGGGCGCCCAAGAACATCATAGTCTTTTGTTAGCCAGCCATCGATAAAAACTTGTTCTGAAACGGGCTTACCTTGGTTGAATTTTACCAAAACAACGCGATAGCCCTGCGGCGTAGACCGGTTCCATGAGCCGTGCAGAGCTACAAATAACTGATTCTTAAATTCGACCGGGAATTGCTTGCCCCGATAAAAACTCATACCCAATGCAGCCATGTGCGCTTTAAATTTCCATACCGGTGCAGTAAATTGACTGCATTTTTTATCTGCTGAGCCAAATTCCGGATCGGCAATATCACCGCCATGACAATAGGGAAAACCAAAATGTTCACCCTTAGTAGTCCATCGATTAAGTTCATCGGGCGGTAAATCATCACCCATATAATCGCGACCATTATCAGTTAAGAACAAAGTATTGGTTCCCGGTTGCCAATCAAACCCAACCGAGCTTCTGATGCCTCTGGCGAGAATTTCAAAGCCGCTGCCGTCGGCATTTAACCTGACCAGAGAGCTATAGATCGGTTTTTCCGGCTCGCAAATATTGCACGGCGCTCCGACTGCGGTGTACAGTTTATTATCGGGGCCAAAGCGCAGATATTTCCAACCATGATGCTCCTCTGACGGAAGCTGATCGTAAATCACGACGGGCGCAGGCGGATTAGCCAACTGCTGTGTAATGTGGTCAAAACGAATAATACGATTAATTTCCGCCACATAGAGCGCATCGTTCTTGTAAGCAACGCCGTTGGGGCTGTTTAAATGGCTGGCTATCACATAATGCTTATCTGCTACGCCATCATTATTGTTATCTTGTACGGCATAAACCGTATTTTTAGTTCCTGTACCTACAAATATCACACCATTATCGCCCAAGGCCAAACTGCGGGCATTAGGCAAGTTATCGGCGAAAATGGACAAAGTAAAGCCCGCGGGAACATGTAGTTGCTTTAGAATGTCGTTTGGCTGCGTAAAGGCTAAACAAGGTTTAATTAAAAACAAAGTGAACAGTATTACTTTTATAATATGCATGAGAATACCCTCCATTAATAAACTTTACGTTAAATTAACATTCTTATGAGGGTTGGAATGCGTCACTCAAACCCCCATATAGAGCAAACCTTATAGACCAACCCTTAACTTACCAAAAGGCTCAAACATATGATGCGTATTTTTCTTTTTTTTGCAACCAATGCGGCCATATTAGTTGTGGTCAGTATTATTTTTAATATTTTAGGCTTAAGCAGTACTCTGGATGCTCAAGGTATCGACCTTAATCTGAATGCTCTTTTAGTCATGTCTGCAATAATCGGTATGACCGGTTCCGTTATTTCTTTGGCGATGTCTAAATGGTCGGCAAAAAGGGCGATGGGCGTATATGTTATCGAGCAGCCCCAAAATCAAACCGAACAATGGTTGATCGACATTGTGGCTAGACAAGCCCGACAAGCAGGTATCGGCATGCCGGAAGTCGGTATCTTTCAAACTCCTGAATCTAATGCTTTTGCTACCGGAATGAGCAGAGACAGTGCATTGGTAGCGGTCAGCACCGGTTTGCTGCAAAACATGAATGCCGATGAAGTTGAAGCGGTCGTCGGCCATGAAATCAGCCATGTTGCCAATGGCGATATGGTGACGATGGCATTAATGCAGGGCGTAGTAAATACGTTTGTTTACTTTTTTGCCACTATCATCGGTCATCTTGTCGATCGGGTTGTGTTTAAAACCGAGCGCGGTTACGGCCCGGCCTATTACATCACCCAGATGGCGGCTCAAGTTGTCTTGGGAATTCTGGCCTCTATGCTGGTCATGTGGTTCTCCCGTTATCGTGAGTTTAAAGCGGATGCCGGTGGCGCAAACTTGGCCGGTCGGGAAAAAATGATCGGTGCTCTGCGTGCTTTGCAACGCGGACACGAAGCGGAAGAACTGCCGGGACAATTGGCAGCCTTTGGCATTAACGGCGGTGGCGTAAGCAAGTTGTTTATGAGTCATCCTCCATTGGAAGAGCGTATCGCGGCGTTGCAAAATAGCCGTTAATTAACTTAAAAGCATAAAACCACGAAGACACGAAGAAATAAAACTTCGTGTCCTTCGTGTCTTCGTGGTGAATCTTTTTTATGCTTAAGTTGATATTCATATCAGTATGACCCAACACCAATACATCCGCTTTACGTTAAGCCTGTCATACGACCAATACCTTAAGGTTTATCAAGGTATGGCCAAAAATGTTTCGGTCGTTGCCGATGATGGTAGAAGAGTCGCTTTTCCGGCGGGCAGGATTCAACCTTTTTTGACCAAGCACGGCATCAACGGTTATTTTGAAATGGAATTAACACCTGAAAACAAATTTGTCAGTATCAAAAAACTCAAATAAAACGTCATGGTATCTGTCTTTCAGATGTCGATAAATTCCCATCACTCTAAATTGAAGGTGTGCAATTGAAAACAGAAGTTTTGGTGCTGGGCGGTGGCCCTGGAGGTTATACAGCGGCATTCCGTGCCGCTGATTTAGGCAAGCAAGTCACTTTGGTTGAACGCTATCCGGTTTTAGGCGGGGTTTGCTTAAACGTCGGCTGCATTCCTTCAAAAGCCTTGTTGCATGTAGCTACCGTGTTAAATGAAGCTAAAGAAATCAATCCTGCCGGAATCAGTTTTGCCGAACCTGACATTGATTTGGAAAAACTGCGTGGCTGGAAAAACAACATCAGTTCCCAGTTAACCGCGGGCTTGGCGGCGCTGGCAAAGCAGCGCAATGTGACGATTGTTAAAGGTCTAGGCCGTTTTGTTTCCGACACGCAGGTACTGGTTGAGGACGGTGACGATAGCCAGACCATAGAGTTTAAACAGGCCATTATAGCGATTGGTTCTCAGCCGGTAAAAATACCGTCATTTCCGAATGACGATCCCCGGCTGATGGATTCCACCGATGCGCTCAATCTTCAGAGCATTCCGAAAAAACTGCTGATTATCGGCGGCGGCATCATTGGCCTGGAAATGGCGACCGTTTATAACGCGCTGGGCAGCAGGATTACCGTTGTAGAAATGCAGGACCAGCTTATCCCTGGTTGCGACAAGGATCTGGTTAGGCCGTTAATGCAACGGATCAAAAAACAATACAACAATATTTTCCTGGAAACCCAGGTGAAAAATATTGACGCATTGCCGGAAGGCTTGAAAGTCAGTTTCGACGGTAAAGATGCCCCCGAAACCGATGTATTCGATAAAGTACTGGTCGCAGTAGGCAGACGCCCCAACGGTCATCTAATCGATGCCGATAAAGCCGGGGTTAATGTCGACGAGCGCGGATTTATCAGCGTCGATAAACAACAACGTAGCAATGTGAAACATATCTTTGCGATTGGCGATGTAGTGGGCAACCCGATGCTGGCGCATAAAGCGTCCCATGAAGGTAAAATAGCAGCCGAAGCGATTGCCGGTATGGCGACCGAGTGGCGAGCCTTAACCATTCCTTCCGTCGCTTATACCGATCCTGAAATAGCCTGGATGGGCTTAACTGAAAATGTCGCTAAAGCACAAAACATAGCTTATGAAAAAGCCGCCTTTCCGTGGGCGGCAAGCGGTCGGTCATTAAGCATCGGACGCAAAGAAGGCATGACTAAATTGCTTAGCGACAAACAAACCGGGTGCATACTCGGCGCAGGCATCGTCGGCACCAATGCCGGTGAATTGATCGCCGAAGCCGTGTTGGCCTTGGAGATGGGGACAAGTGTTGAAGATTTGGCATTAACGGTACACGCGCATCCCACGTTGGCGGAAACCTTGGGCTTTTCGGCTGAAATGATCGAAGGCACTATTACTGACTTATTTATCAAGAAACGATGAAAGAACAATTACAAAACAAAAGCTTTGTTACCAATTTAATCGCAGTTGCAATCATTTTTATCGGCTACGTTAGCTCGACGGAATTAATCAAATCCATCGGCTTTTTTGCCCTTTCCGGAGCCATAACCAATTGGCTGGCCATTTACATGCTGTTTGAGAAAGTGCCTTATTTATACGGTTCCGGCGTTATCCCAGCAAGGTTTGAAGAGTTTAAACTGTCCATAAAGCAGCTGATGATGGAGCAGTTTTTTACCGCAAACAACATCGAACAGTTTATTGAAAACGAGGAACAACAAGGCAAAAAACTGCTGAATCTGGAACCTTTGTTGAATGCCGTCGATTATGACAAGGTCTACGAAGGCTTGGTGTCTTCGATAATGGGTTCTTCTTTTGGCAGTATGTTAATGATGATGGGCGGTGAAGAAGCGTTGGCGCCATTAAAAGAACCGTTTACTGAAAAAATGAAAATTACCCTGACCGAAATGGTCGAGTCCGACCGGTTTAAAACCGCATTAAAGCAGGGCTTGGATGCGCATAAAATCGGCGGTGATATTGTCGGTAAAATTGAGACGGTAATCGATAAGCGCTTGAGTGAATTAACCCCGCAACTGGTCAAGGAAATGGTTCAGGCCATCATCCGTCAGCATCTGGGCTGGTTGGTAGTTTGGGGCGGTATTTTCGGCGGTTTAATGGGCGCATTATTCGTCTTCGCCTGATGGAAACTGTGGAACTGGCTTTTGAGGAATTCGGCGACGCCAATAATAGCCCTCTAATTATCCTGCATGGATTTTTTGCCTCGTCGCGGAACTGGCGGCAAATAGCGTTAAGATTGTCCGAAAGGTTTCATGTGTATGTGCCTGATATGCGCAATCACGGCGCATCGCCGCATCATCCGTTAATGGATTATCCATCGATGGCAGCGGATTTACTGCGGTTTATGGATGACCGCGGCCTGAAAACAGCCAGCTTGTTGGGTCACAGTATGGGCGGCAAAGTGGCAATGTGGCTTGCGCTTACAGTTCCAGACAGAGTGAACAAACTGGTTGTGGCCGATATTGCGCCGGTCAGCTACAAACACAGTTTTGACAATACTATCTTGGGATTAAAAGCGTTGCCGCTGGCTGAAATAAGCAACCGCAAACAGGCTGAAATCCTACTGGCTGAAACCATACCCGAGCTGAGTTATCGTCAGTTCCTGTTGCAAAATCTTGTCCTGCAAGACGGTAAATATTGCTGGCGGGTTGATTTGGATATCTTTCACCGGATGGCGGCCAATATTGCTGCTTTTCCCAATGCGGATCAATTACCCCCCTTTACCGGAAAGGCCTTGTTTATCGCTGGGGCTGATTCAGACTTCGTTAAGCCTGGAGATATAAAATCATTATTTCCGGAAGCGGCTTTAAGCACCATAGCCGATGCCGGACATTGGTTGCATATACAACAACCGGATGCGTTTACAGCATTGGTTGAGAATTTTTTAGTTGTTGAATAAACTCAGCTTCGTATCTAAAGATAAGATAGAGTCGGAGCTTGGAAAAGCTTAAAATGAATCGCCCTTTTTGAAGGGCAGGGATGATCAAATGCTGTCTCAGTATCTGATTTTTTAATGGTCTGTATTGTCGAGAATGTCTCAGATGAATCAAAAAATAAAAAAAGCAGTTTTTCCGGTCGCGGGTCTCGGAACCCGCTTTTTACCCGCCACTAAGGCCAGCCCAAAGGAAATGTTACCGGTTGTAGACAAACCTTTAATTCAATATTGCGTTGAAGAAGCTGTAGCTGCAGGAGTTGATACCATTATATTTATCACTGGCCGCACCAAAAACGTCATCATGGATCACTTCGACAAAGCTTATGAGTTGGAAAATGAGCTGACTATTCGCGGCAAAACCGAGTTATTAAAAACACTTAAGGGAATAGTCCCGCCGAATGTGTCATTCGTGTTCATCCGTCAGCCTGAAGCATTAGGGCTGGGTCACGCAGTGCTTTGCGCCAAGCCTGCCGTTGGCGATGAGCCGTTTGCCGTTATCCTCGCCGACGACTTGATTGCCAATAGAAGCGGTAGCGGTTGCATGACGCAAATGGTACAGCAATACGATCAAAACCAGTGCAGCGTGTTAGGCGTAGAGCGCGTCGATCCTCGGGAAACCGACAAATACGGCATCGTCAAAACCACGGAAGTGTCTGCATCGGTAGGAAAAGTTGACCTGATTATTGAAAAGCCCGCTCCTGAGCGCGCACCGTCAAATCTTGCGGTAGTTGGACGCTATATTTTAACGCCCGCAATTTTCGAGAAAATAGAAACAACTGAGCGCGGCGCCGGCGGCGAAATTCAACTGACCGATGCTATCGCAGCATTGATGCATGATGAGCAGGTATTGGCTTATGAGTTTGAAGGCAAACGTTACGATTGCGGATCAAAAATCGGCTATTTGCAGGCAACTGTTGAATTCGGCTTGGAGCATGAAGAGTTGAACGGCGAATTTAAGAATTATTTGAAAAATCTGGTTCTCGATTAATTCACCACGAACGACTGCAAGGACAGATTTTTGCTCCATGCAAAATCTGCATTCCCCACATCCCTGTGGGTTATGCAGGAGGTACGACCCCAAGGACGGGGGAAGTAGAATTGCGTCGGGAACAGCAATCGAGAGCAATGCAGGAGCAATTGCCGAGACACGAAGAGCACGAAGTTTTTAACTTGGTTTTCTTCGTGAGCTTCGTACCTCGTAGAATATGTCTTATAGCAAATTCATCTTTGATTAATTAATAAGTTATCAAAAATAATCTTATCGCTGGAGTGCAGGCTTTGCCTACATGGACGTAGGTAAGGGGCGTGAGCAGGAGCGGAAGCTTCGCCTGGGCTGTGGCAAGCACCAACAGTAGGCGCTTTAGGCGAAGCTTGCACTCCTGTCACTTCCTGGCAGCTATTTTTAAAAAAATGCTGCAAGTTGATATTTATAAAGTTGGCTTATTCATCGCTATCGACCGTCACCACAACAACAGCTGCAAAACCGCTGCCGGGGGTGCGGAAATTAGTGGTTTGCCCCTGATATAAACGGGCGCTTGTTAACTGCGACTGTCCTTTGTAAACATATTGCCGCAGATCAAGTTTAAGATCGACTGTCTCATTTTCAACTTTCAATTGCTGTTCAGTAGGTTTTACCAGCATTTGCGCCACATAATTACCCTGTAGAATATCCCCAAACACCCGCTTGGTCATTCTGTCTCCCCGGTATGCGGCTTTGCTGCCGTAGCCTTTGGCCGGTTTGAAAAACAATTTTTTACGGGTAGCCCATAAGGTTTCGGCATCTTTCTTATGCACGCAAATCGTATGGGCAATGCCTTCAAGCAGCAGGGTTCTGGTCTCTTCGGCAATGCCCAACTCCTGCAACGCGGTTTCATTAGTCAATATTGCCAGATTTCTTTTATCTGCATAAAGCGCATGAGCTCTTGGGTGGGGCGTAACGACAACCGCGTTAGCCAAGTAAGCTTCGCGCAAGGGCTTTAATGTTTGGGCCTCAAGTCCGAAATCGGTTAAGCGGTTGTAAACGAGATCGATAGCCATGTCCTCATGCCAAAGTACACCATCCCGGTAATCAAGCTCGGAAGGATCGCAAATAACAGTATTGATATGGTTTTGTTCAAACAATTTTTTAAACAATAAAAATTCCGGCAGCATGAATTGGGTTGCCGGATTCTGATCAACGATAGCGATTGAATGCAAGGGCTGTTGGCCGCGTTCGGTTTGCCATTCTTCGATAAACATCGCCATAAACACTTGTTCAGCATTTTGGCTCATGGCTGCCGAATCGCAACAGGTTCTCTGTGTGCGAGCCAGAACGACATTCAGCAACGCACCTCCGGCATTGGAGTTTATCTCAATTAATTGCGGCCCTTTGGGGCTTAAATGAAAGTCATAGCCGAAAAAAACACCATGCGCCTTGGGGATAAACTTTGCCGTATCGGGTGCATAAGTTAGAACGCGCTGCTGATAAGCGGGCGTGGCAATAACTCTTTCTATGGCGGCAATAATTTCGCATTGCCTGCGGATATGGGTTTGGTCGACAAAAACTATGGATTCGGCGAAAAGATGAGGCCGCTCTTCAGTGAGCATCCGGTGCATCAAATCGTCATCAAGTTGTTGCCGTAAGGCCTTATGCATAGTTTCCCTATCGAGCGAAACGCAACGGCATTCAGCATTGCATTGATCGAACACCTGGGGGCAACCATGATCGATGCCAACTTGGAGAGATGATGTCATAAGTTATTATTTGGTCATTTATAGCTGGATATTAACTAACAAATTATTACAGAAAGTCCTGGTTTTCTGGAGTGGCGTTCGATATTGTTAGATGATGCTCGCTTGCGAGTGAGTAAAGAACTCCCTGTACTGAGCGTAGTCAAGGGGGTGAATAATTTATTACACGAAAGTCGAAAAATATACGGTTCTACATTTTTTTGTGCCTTTCGTGGCTTTTCGTGGACAGTGCGCAACATCAATTAAATAACTGCGGCATCAATCCCCAATATTTTCGGGCGTGACTCTTAACATTTCATCAATACTGGTTAATCCCGACGCTACTTTTTCTGCCGCACTCAGGCGCAACGGCCTCATACCTTCAACCATGGCTTGTTTTTGCAGAACCGCACTGTCGCAACCGCTTACCATTAATTTTTTTAATGCCGCTGAGCTACTGAATATTTCATAAATACCTATTCTGCCCGAATATCCGGTGTGCCTGCATTCTTTGCAGCCCACCGGCTCATAGATATAGGAGGGAGTCGGGGCTTTGTAAGGCGTAATCAGTTGCGACCATTGTTCGTCGTTTATGGTGACTTGCTTTTTACATTCCCTACACAAAACCCGTACCAAGCGTTGCGCCATTACGCCTAATAAAGTGAGTTGAATCAAATAAGCGGGTACGCCAATATCCAGCAAACGAACCACTGCCGAGGGGGCATTATTAGTATGCAAAGTGGAAAATACCAAATGCCCGGTAAGGGAGGCTTGAATCGCCATTTCCGCTGTTTCCAGATCGCGAATTTCCCCCACCATAATAATATCGGGGTCTTGGCGCATTAGCGCGCGAATGCCGCTGGCAAAGGTTAGCCCTATATTGGCTTTAACTTGCAACTGGTTAAAGCTGGGTTCAATCTGTTCAATCGGATCCTCTACGGTACACAGGTTTACTTCGGGGGTGGCCAGATGTTTCAGGGTTGAGTACAGTGTGGTTGTTTTTCCTGAACCCGTAGGCCCTGTGACCAGAATAATACCGTGCGAGTGTTGGATCAGTCTATTCCAGACTGTCTTTTCGTGGTTGTTAAAACCCAATTGTTTATAATCGCGGGTTAGCACCTCCGGATCGAAGACACGCATGACCATTTTTTCGCCAAATGCGCTGGGCATCGTAGAGAGCCGCAACTCAATTTCCTTTTTTCCGGAAATATGGGTTTTAATACGACCGTCCTGAGGCAGTCTTTTTTCAGCTATGTCCATTCTGCCGAGAATTTTTAACCGGCTCATCACCGGGTTCATAATGGCTGCTGGCAGTTGATAAACATCATGTAAAATGCCGTCGATTCTAAAGCGCACATTGCCTTGGTTACGCCGAGGCTCGATATGAATATCGCTGGCACGCTGGTCGAACGCGTATTGCAATAACCAGTTGACCAAATTGACGATATGCTGATTTTCCGCATCCAGATTGCTAATCTGGCCCAGCTCAACCAGTTGTTCAAAATTGTAAATGGTATTGGTTGACTGACCGGCGGAGTTATCCGTTGCTCCTTTTAAAGATTTTGCAAATGCATAAAACTCACTCAGGTAACGCTTGATTTCGTCCGGATTAGCCAATACACGGGTTATTTTCCCCGGTTGAATTTTTTTAAGATCAGCCTCCCAGGAGCGAATATAAGGTTCTGCCGTAGCAATAACCGCTTCATCTTTGCTCACTTTAATCGGCAGAATATTATAGTTTGCAGCATAAGCGTGACTGTAAATTAAGGTCACCGAAGGAATGTCGATTTTTAACGGGTCGATATAGTAGTAAGGCAGGTCTACTTTTTTTGCCAGCCACTGTGTCAAGTTCTCAAGCGTTAGGGGTTTTGCCAGCTGGGTTTGATCGGTTATGCCGCATTCGACAAGGATATTGAGCGGATGTTTGGCGTGCCTGGCCGAGGATTTTCCATACATCTGGCATTTTTTTAAGTCCGTGTCCGAAATTATTCCGTCTTCCTGCAACCAGAGTAATACTTGGCTAAGCGTTAATTTGGTCTCTTGCTGACCCTTGTGGCTAACTAATGGATGATGCATGATATTAAATTGGAATTTGCGAATTGCTTATGGATTATTGTAGCAGCCGGTGAGAATCTGAGGGGCTATAGTAGACGATCATTTCGCACAGACCGTTTTAACACGTCCCAGACTGAACGCAGATTGGATTCAGGTTCAGGCAACAACAAGGTGATCATTATTTCTTCAATGGCGGCGAGCATGCATATTATCGACGCGATTCGAAACGGCCATGACGGGCCATCCAGAAACAGCACATATAAGGTCAAGCCCATAGCTGCAGCGGCGATTTTGACTCCCCAAGTATGATAGCTGGTAAATCGTCCGAACTTGAGCATCCCCGCAAGAGCGGGCAACAAGCAACTGGCTATAATCAGGCCGACGTAAAGCAGTTCTCTAGTCACTACATCAGGCCACAACCACCAGCAACATAGCGCTATGGTCAGGTAAGTGATCACATCCGCCCAGCTATCGAGGGTAGCGCCAAACTGGGAGGCTTGTCCGGTCAACCGGGCCGCCATGCCATCGAGCAAGTCGGTAAGAAAAGCAACGGCTAACAGTTCCATAAAGGCAATTGCATGTCCATTCCATGCTAACCAAAGCAGTATGGGGGCAGCCACAAAACGAAACCCGGTCAGCAGGTTGGGCAAGGTTAGTTTGGATTGCGTATCGCTCATAAGGCAAACGATGCTGTTAATGGCGCATGATCTGAAAGCGCATGCCACGGTGCGTGGGTCAGCCGTTCGCAGGACACCGGGATTAAGCCGCGATAATAAATCCGGTCCATCGGTAAAAAAGGCAGCCAAGCCGGAAAGCTTCGCGCATAGCGGCCATGAGTTACATGGAAAATCTCCTGCAATCCCAGATGATCATGGAACAGCCGGTCAGCTTGTCCCAGCCAATCGTTAAAATCACCGGCTATAATTAACGGCGCATCATGCGGCACATCGCTGTCGATACGAGCCGATAATTTGCTTATCTGCAGGCGGCGCTCTTTGCCTGTCAACCCAAAATGAATGCATACAATATGCACGTCCTGATTGCTCTCAGGCAGTCGAATAACGCCATGCAACAGGCTGCGACTGGCCCAGGGAAAAGGCGATACATTAATGTTTTCCCAGCACTCGAATGGATGTTTACTCAGGATCGCATTGCCGTGATGGCCGGCATTGTAAATCGCATTCTTGCCGTAGGCGTGGAAAGGCCAGGTGTTTTCAGCAAGAAACTCAAGCTGGGATAAAACCGGCCAGTCGGCGATTTTTTGCTGATGCTGCTGGTGCTCACCCTGCATTTCCTGCAAGAACATCAGATCGGCATCGGCGGTTATCAATGCATCCCGAATCTGGTGCAGTACAAACCGCCGGTTGCCGGCATTGAAGCCTTTGTGGATGTTGTAAGTTAATACCCGTAATCCTTTTTGATTCATACGTACTTTGTTGGTGAAGTTAGTCTAATAAGGCCGCTTTCGAATATGTAATCGGTAAAGGATCGGGGATGCCCATTCCTCAATCAGGAAGAAAAGCGCCACAATCAAGATGATGTCGATAAAGCTCAGCGTCAGCGGCTCTTTTAATAATAATATCGGTAACAATGACTCTGGCACTGTATCAAGACCTCGCGCCCGACTGCTTTCTATGTGGTTTATTCGGCGTTTAATAAAACTGGCCAGCAAATCTCCGGTCATTGCCAAGGTGCCGAATAGTACACCGGTCAAAGGTTCTATTTTGATTAAGATGGCTGCAAGAGTGGTAAAGAAAATAGCCGAACACAAGCCGCGCCAAGTTTTGGTTTTGCCAAACAAGCGCTGACCGTCGCGCAGTTTTAATCCGTTATCCACCGGCCATGCCCAACGTTGCCCTAGGGCTTTGTTGATTAGCACTGGGGCGCCGTTCGCTATAACAAGCAATACGATAGCCTGAGTAATGCAATATAAACACAACGATAGCGCAGTCATGTTGAAACCCCGTTGCCAGAAAAGCTTTACTATTTGATCATAGTTAACAATCTCTGTCGATTCAGATTAGGTGGGGACTCGTCGTCGTTTGAGTGTATAAAACAGCAGCTTAAAAATGCTGTAAAATGCTGTAAAATGTTAAAAGGCAAAAAACGACTTTTGCTGCTGACTATAAATTTAAGAGAAAATTATGATAGATAAAAAACTGCTCGATATTCTGGCTTGTCCGCTATGCAAAAGTCCGTTGATTTATGACAAGTCCAAGCAGGAACTTATCTGCAAAGCCGACCGTATTGCTTTCCCTATCCGTGACGATATTCCGGTCATGCTGGAAGACGAAGCTCGGGAATTAACCAGGGACGAAGTCGACGCATTATCGAAATGAATACACGTTTTAAAGTCGTCATCCCGGCAAGATACGGGTCGACAAGATTGCCAGGCAAACCGCTGCTGAACATTGCAGGTAAGCCGATGATTGCGCATGTTTGTGACCGCGCCCAAGAAGCCGACGCCGATGAAATCATTGTTGCCACCGACGATGACCGAATTTTTCAGGCGGTCGGCGACTTGGGATTCAAAGCCGTCATGACGCGTGCGGATCATCAAAGCGGCACCGAAAGAATTGCCGAGGTCGCAAGACTATGCGGCTGGGCGAATGATGAAGTCATTGTTAATTTACAAGGTGATGAACCGCTTATTCCACCGGCTTATATTCGTGATGTTGCCAGGGCATTGGCAGGCCAACAGCAAGCAGGCATAGCAACACTGGCTGCCCTAATCACTGATTCTGAAGAGATTTTCAATCCAAACGCAGTCAAAGTGGTTTTGAACAAGGCCGGTTACGCGCTTTATTTTAGCCGTGCGCCTATTCCATGGGAAAGGGATGTGTTTACTCGATCAGGTGGCACGCCTTCCGGAGCTTTGCCTTATCTTAGGCATATCGGCATGTATGCTTACACGGTTGACTTTTTGAATCGCTACTGCCTATGGGATGCATCAATGCTTGAGTCGATCGAATCCCTGGAACAGCTTAGAATACTGTGGCAGGGCGAAGCTGTTCGGGTGGAAATCGTCGATAAAACGCCGGCCGCCGGTGTCGATACGCAAGAAGACCTGGTGCGCGTAGAGCAAGTGTTGCGCTCGAATCATTAATATCTTCCGTGTATTGTTTTTATTTGACATGGCGCATTACAACGTAGGCCGGAATAAGCCTGTTTGAGCGATAGCGAGAATAGGTGTTTCCGGCAAATAGCCTGTTTATATTTGACATAGCCTATTAATAACAGTAATTTAGGCAACATTTTTTAACTTTTACTTAAACACCGGTTTTTCAAGAGCAGTCAATGGAACAATTTCATAGAATAAGTCGTTTACCTCCTTACGTTTTTAACATTGTTACTGACTTGAAAGCCAAGGCCCGAGCGGCCGGAGAAGATATTATCGATTTTGGCATGGGTAATCCCGACCAAGCTACGCCCGATCATATCGTAACTAAATTAATTGAGTCTGCCCAACGTCCCGATACACATCGTTATTCAGTTTCCAAGGGCATACCCAGGTTAAGAAAAGCTATCTGCTCCTGGTATAAAAACCGCTTTGATGTGGATTTGGATCCGGAAACCGAAGCCATTGTCACAATAGGATCAAAAGAAGGCTTGGCGCATTTGGCTTTGGCAACTTTAGGGCCTGGGGATGTAGTTTTGGTGCCCAATCCTGCTTATCCGATCCATCCTTATGGCGTGGTGATTGCCGGTGCCGATCTTAGACATGTGCCGATGGTTCCGGGCGGCGATTTCTTTGAAGAGTTGCAAAAAGCCATTGTCGATTCATGGCCCAAGCCGAAAATGCTGATTCTTAATTTTCCAGGTAATCCGACCAGTCAGTGCGTAGAGCTGGATTTTTTTGAAAAGATCATTGCCGTGGCTAAAGAACATAATATTTGGGTAGTGCAAGACATTGCTTATGCGGACATTGTTTTCGACGGTTATAAAGCGCCGTCGATTCTTCAGGTCGAAGGCGCAAAAGACATCGCTGTAGAGTTTTTCTCACTGTCGAAAAGTTACAACATGCCGGGCTGGCGTGTGGGCTTTATGTGCGGCAACAAAGAATTGGTTTCCGCTTTGGCGCGCATTAAATCATATCTGGATTACGGCACATTTACACCGATTCAGATTGCCGCGATTGCAGCGCTGGAAGGTCCGCAGGAATGTGTTGCTGAAATTTCCGAAATGTACCGAAAAAGACGCGACGTACTGTGTGACGGCTTAACAGCAGCGGGATGGCCGGTTGAAAAACCGAAAGCCACCATGTTTGTCTGGGCGCGTATACCCGAAGCCTATCAACACATGGGCTCGCTTGAGTTTTCCAAGAAACTGCTCGCAGAGGCCAAAGTGGCAGTTTCGCCAGGCATAGGTTTCGGCCAGCATGGCGATGATCATGTCCGATTTGGTCTGATTGAGAATGAACACCGAACCCGTCAGGCGGTTCGCGGCATTCGCAATATGATGAAGAAAGACAAGGTTCTATAATGTTGTGTTTTCATCATTTCCATACTTTGCGTGGAAACGGTAATAATTTTTTAACTGGAGTTTGATTTGAAACCGGTAAAAGTGGGCGTATTAGGATTAGGTACTGTCGGTGGCGGCACCGTCAATGTGTTGAAGCGAAATGCGGCAGAAATCGCCCGTAGGGCAGGCCGTGAAATCATCATCACCCGTGCCTCGGCCAAGGATTTAAACAAACAGCGTATTTGCGATACGCAAGGCATCGCTTTAACGACCGATCCTTTTGAAATCATTAATGATCCCGAAATTGAAATCATTCTTGAGCTCATTGGTGGGGCAGGGCAGGTCAAGGATATGGTGTTAAAAGCCATAGAAAACGGCAAGCATGTTGTTACCGCCAATAAGTCGCTGATCGCATTGCATGGCAACGAGATTTTTGCCAAAGCCAGCGAAAAAGGAGTCATCGTCGCCTTTGAAGCCGCTGTTGCCGGCGGTATTCCCATCATCAAAGCCATACGCGAAGGTTTAAGCGGTAATCACATCGAGTGGTTAGCAGGCATTATCAACGGCACAGGCAACTTCATCCTGACCGAAATGCGCGATAAAGGCCGTGATTTTGCCGACGTTTTGGCCGAAGCTCAAGCCTTGGGCTACGCAGAAGCCGATCCAACTTTTGATGTGGAAGGCATAGACGCAGGCCATAAATTAACCATTTTGGCGTCCATTGCTTTTGGCATTCCTTTGCAGTTCGACAAGGTTTTTACCGAAGGCATTACCAAGATCACCCGCGTTGATGTCGAGTATGCGGAACAACTCGGTTACCGGATTAAACATCTGGGCATCGCCCGTAAAACCCCGGAAGGCATCGAACTAAGAGTGCATCCGACCTTGATTCCTGAACGTCGTCTTATTGCTAACGTTAACGGGGTCATGAATGCGATTTTGGTTAAAGGTGATGCAGTCGGTCCTACGCTTTATTACGGAGCCGGAGCCGGAGCTGAACCTACTGCGTCCTCTGTCGTCGCCGATGTGATCGATGTGGTCAGAGCCTTAACCAGCGATCCTGAAAATCGCGTACCGCATTTGGCTTTTCAGGCCGATGCATTGGCCGACATACCGGTATTGTCTGCGGACATGTTCCAGACGGCGTATTATTTAAGGCTGAACGCGGAAGACAAGCCGGGAGTTCTGGCCGAGGTGACTCGCATTCTGGCTGAGCATCAAATAAGCATCGAAGCCATCAGTCAGAAAGTGCCGCAAGATAATGAAACATCGGTGCCGATTATCATACTGACTCAGGTCACGCTGGAAAAAGAAATGAATGCAGCTATAGCTGAAATTGAAGCATTAAAAACCGTTACCGGTAAAGTTAATCGCATCCGTTTGGAAACTTTGGGATAAATAAAAAACATGTCTACACATAAACACTACACCGGCTTGATTGAACGCTACAGAGACCGCCTGCCGGTTAGCGAAACCACCCGTATCATCAGTTTGAATGAAGGTAATACGCCACTGATTCAATTGCAGAATATCCCTCGATTGATCGGTAAAGACGTTGATATTTATGTCAAATACGAAGGCCTGAATCCAACCGGCTCATTTAAAGATCGTGGTATGACGATGGCGGTTACCAAAGCCGTCGAAGACGGCAGTCAAGCCATCATCTGCGCCTCAACCGGAAACACTTCAGCCGCTGCCGCAGCGTACGCAGCACGAGCGGGCATTAAAGCTTTCGTGTTAATACCCGACGGCAAAATCGCCTTAGGCAAGTTGGCACAAACCTTGATGTACGGCGCTGAAATCATCCAGATTAACGGCAACTTCGATAAAGGCATGTCACTGGTTAAAGAAGTCGCCGATCATGCACCGGTCACGATCGTTAATTCGATCAACCCGTTCAGAATTGACGGGCAGAAAACCGCCGCTTTTGAAATTGTCGACGACCTCGGTTTTGCGCCGGACTATCACTGCCTGCCGGTCGGCAATGCCGGAAATATTACCGCCTACTGGAAAGGCTATACTGAATATGCCACCAGTCGTGTGTGCAGTACTCGCCCAGTCATGTGCGGTTACCAAGCTGCCGGGGCTGCACCGTTTTTAGCCGGTCATATGATCGATGAGCCGGAAACCATTGCTACAGCTATACGCATCGGCCATCCGCAATCCTGGGATTTTGCTTGGGCTGCGCAAAAAGAGTCCGGCGGCTGGTTTGATAAGTTCACCGATGAGCAGATTTTAGCCGCTCATAAAATGCTGTCCCAGTTTGAAGGCATCTTTTGCGAACCTGCCTCGGCAACGTCTTTAGCCGGAGCCTTGCATGACATCGGTTCAGGAAAAATCCCTGAAGGCAGCAAGATTGTTTGTACCTTAACCGGCAATGGCTTAAAAGATCCCGATACGGCTATCTCGCAATGTGCCGCAGCACATCCTGTGACGATTGACGCCAGTTTGGATGCGGTTAAAAAGGCTATTTTGGATAGTTTATAAATAGCATGTTGTAACGCGAACTATTAATAACTGATATTACGCAAAGTGAAGAGGGTAAGTTAGATGGACAAGCCCGTATCATTATTAATGGATAAACACGTTACAACAGTAGATTTTAACGATACCATCTTCAAAGTTGAAAGATTAATGAATTCACGCAAGCTCTCGTTCGTAGTCGTTATTGACTCGAATGGGAATTGTTTTGGTGTAATTAGTTATCCGGATATTTTGCGTTTTCATGTGCAGAGCAGAAACCCGAAAATCGAACGAGCTTGGGAGTTATGCACACATAAAGTTATTGAAGTCAGTTCGGATACGTCTACCAGAGAAACAGCCAAGTTAATGATAAAGAATAAAATTCATCACGTTGTCATAACAGAGAATGAATTCATAGTAGGCATTGTTTCATCAAACGATTTTGTAACGGAATACTTGAAGCAAAATCAGTAACACGTCGATCATCAGAATGTCTATGGCTTCAATCATGGGCGGCTACAGTCGCTATGCAAGTTATTATAAAGCCGACAAAAGCCGGCTTTTTTACTGAGAACCCCATGTATTATCAAGGCGTAAAAAAAACCATCGTCACCCGTCCTGTCCCGAAAAAACGCTCTAATCTGGGTGAAATGCATCCGATATTGGAGCGTATTTTTTTAGCTAGAGGCTTAACTTCGGAAGCGGAACTGGACAGGACTCTGGCAAAGCTTCCATCGCCGTGGCTGCTGTCTGGCATGGAGGAAATGGTCGGTCATTTGGTTATTGCGATCAATAAGCGGCAAAAGATCAGCATCGTGGCCGACTTTGATGCCGATGGCGCAACCAGTTGTGCGGTGGCTATCAAAGGGTTGCAGTTGCTAGGGGCAGGGGATGTGTCATTCGTTGTGCCAAACCGGTTTGAATACGGTTATGGCTTGACTCCTGAAATCGTCGATCTGGTTCAGTTACAAAATCCTGATGTGATTATTACTGTGGATAACGGTATATCGAGTATAGACGGGGTTAAGGTAGCCAAAGAGCTGGGCATAAAAGTCCTGATTACCGATCATCATTTGCCGGGACATGAGTTACCTGTTGCAGATGCCATCGTAAATCCCAACCTGGCCGATGATAAATTTCCCAGCGGCGCGCTCGCCGGTGTCGGCGTTATGTTTTATGTATTAATGGCGTTAAGAAGTCGGTTAAGAGAACAAAACTGGTTCGAGCTAAACCAAGTTCAGGAACCCAATCTCGCTCAACTGCTTGATTACGTCGCATTAGGTACAGTCGCAGACGTGGTGGCGCTGGATCAAATCAACCGGGTTTTGGTGCATCAAGGCTTATTGAGAATACGCACGGGACGTTCACATCCTGGGATAAATGCGCTTATCGAAGTATCTGGCCGAAGGCCTGAAGCCATTTTTGCCTCCGATTTGGGGTTTGCATTGGGGCCAAGACTTAATGCTGCCGGACGCATGGATGACATGTCATTGGGAATCAAATGCCTGCTTACCGAAGACCCGGCGCTGGCAAAAGAAATGGCGTTGCAGCTCGACGAGCTGAACAATGACCGGCGGGAAATCGAAGGGCAAATGAAAAACGAAGCCATGGCTTTGTTAAGCGAGATGAAAAAGCTTGATGAACACCATTTGCCGGCGGGCGTTTGTTTATTCGACACAAACTGGCACCAAGGCGTTATCGGTATTTTGGCGTCGCGGATTAAAGATCAATTGCATCGTCCCGTTATTGCTTTTGCGCCTGCAGGTAAAGATGAGATAAAAGGCTCCGCACGTTCGATCCCCGGCGTTCATATACGTGATGTATTAAGTGATATTGCAGCATTACACCCTAAATTGCTGACTAAATTCGGCGGTCATGCAATGGCCGCAGGCATGAGTTTAAAAATGCACGACTATCCGCCTTTTGCATTAGCTTTCGATGCTTTGGTCAGAAAGCGTTTGGTGACTATCGACCTGGAGCAGAAGATTTATTCCGATGGCGAGTTGACTGAACAGGAGATGACCATCGAATTTGCCGATTTATTGCAAAACGCCGGTACTTGGGGGCAGGAATTTCCCGAACCTGTTTTTGATGGGGTTTTTGATGTTATTCAATCGCGTATTGTCGGGCAGCGCCATCTTAAATTAGTGCTCAGAAAGCCGTTCGGTGAACTGTTGATCGATGCGATTGCTTTTTATGTGGATAAGCCGGAAAGCTGGTTGGGTTTGCGACACATCAAGGCCGCTTATAAATTGGATATAAATGAATTCAGGGGTAATCGCAGTGTGCAGTTTATAGTGCAATATCTGGAAAAAATCACATAAAAAAGGGCGGTTTAACCGCCCTTTTTTTGTATAACTCAATACTTATTTTTTTGTTTCTGCCGGTGCTGGTTCGGCAGCCTTTTCATCTGCTTTGGCCGGCTCTGCCGCAGGAGTGGCTGGTTTTTCTTCAGTCACTGCTGGAGCTTGTTCAGTTGTAGCGCCTTCAACAGCTTTAGCTGGCTCAGCTGCTGTTGTAGCAGGAGCAGCAGTTTCAGCTTTTGGTTGTTCGTCGGTCAACGGCACTAATATTTCCACTTTAGCCTGTTTACGCAATGTTTCTATCATACCCTGAACTTTCTTTCGTTGCAGGAAAGGAGTAAGTTGCTCTTTAACCGCTTCCAATGGAGGAGGAGTTAGCGCACGAGAATCTTCCTTTAAAATCACATGATAACCAAACTGGGTTTTAACAGGTTCTTTGGTATATTTGCCTTTTTCCAGTGCCGCCACTGCTTCAGAGAAAGGAGCAACCATTTGCCCTGCAGAAAACCAGCCTAAATCTCCACCATTTTGCGATTCTTTAGCATCTAATGAATTCTTGTTAGCTAACTTGGCGAAATCTGCACCTTTATCCAATTCAGCAATCAGCTTTTTTGCTTCTGCTTCGGTTTTAACCAGAATATGACGCGCTTTATACTCGGTTCCCTTTTCAGCGGCTACTTTGCTGTCGTATTCGGCTTTGATTTCCGCATCGGTTACCGGATTGGCTTTAATGAAATTTTGCAGGTCGGCTTGTGTTAGTAAAGCCTTTTTAGCGGCTTCAAGCTGCGCAGTGAATTCAGGCGATTTGTCCAGTTGCTTTTGCATCGCATCCTGAACCAGTAATTCACGCTGAACGAGTTCTTCAACCAATTTTTCTTTAGGAAAAGTTTGTCCGTGGCTACGCTCGGCAATTTCTTTTTCCAGTGTATCTAATGTCGATTTGGAGATATATTGACCGTTGACGGCAGCAACCGCATCAGCTTTATCAACCGCAGGGGTAGTAGCGGTTGTAGCGGGAGTGCTGCCAGTCTCAGCGGCTTTTTCTTGATTACAACCGGCAATTAATGCTGTGCCGACAACAAGTAAGGGTATGAATTTTTTCATTTAGAATCTTCCTTTAGTTTCTTCAGAGGGTGAGAGAGCATTAATGCCTAAGGCATGGATTTGTTGTTTCATCATGTCGCCCAGCGCATTATAAATAAGCTGGTGTCGCTGAACTAAAGATCTTCCTTCAAAAATTTCAGCCACAATAGTAACATGATAATGACCTCCGCCGCTACGTGCGCCAGTATGTCCGGCATGGGCCGCACTATTATCGATAATTTCTAATAACTCCGGCTTAAAGGCATCATTTAACAACTGTCTAATTAATTCGGATGTCATTGTGGAAAGACCTTTTTAAATGGTTTAACGATGACCTTGGCATAAACCCCGGCATCGATGTAAGGATCAATATCCGCCCATTGTTGGGCATCTGTAAGACTGTCAAACTCAGCAACTACAAGGCTGCCGGTAAAACCGGCCGCTCCCGGATTATCACTGTCAATTGAAGGGTGAGGGCCTGCTAAAATCAGTCGTCCTGCGTCTTGTAGTTCCTGCAATCTTTGGATATGTGCTGGACGCACTGATAGTCTTTTCTCCAGACTGTCGGCTACATCTTCACTGATGATGGCATATAACATTTTTATTCCTCTGTATCGGGAATGTACTTATATAAAAAAACCATTTGCAGCAAAATAAAAATAGCCATCAAAGCCGGTACCCCAAACGTTTTAAACGTAACCCAATCATCGGTATTGTAATTGTACATCACATAAAGGTTGAGAAAGCCTACACTAATAAAAAAGAAACCCCACATTGTATTTAACCGTCTCCATACTAACGCAGGCAAGGTTAAACTGCCGGACAACATTTTTTCAATAAAAGGTTTTTTACCAATAAATTGACTACCCAAAAAGGCTGTGCCAAATAGCCATTCTATGATAGATAGCTTCCATTTGATAAATTGTTCGTCCTGCAAATAGAGGGTTGCGCCCCCCATGACCAGAATCAGTCCTAAGGTAATCCATTGCATGGTTTCAACCTTGCGGTGTTTAAACCAAGCATAAGCAACCTGAATAACAGTTGCCGCTATGACAACGGCGGTCGCGACATAAATATCATAAAGTTTAAATGCAATAAAAAATAAAAGAATCGGAAAAAATTCTAAAAGCTGTTTCATTAGTAACTGAAAGTAGAGTGATCAGGCGTAAGCATCTATTCCTGTTATCAATTGAGCACGTTGATCTTGCAGCGGTGCATTGAATTCCTGGGTATAGGCGGAAAGTGCTCGTAATGTTCGTGTGTTGGTTGATTTTATAATATTGTCTTGGCCCGACAAATCAACGGTTAAGCCAACATTATCTAGTGTCTTTTTAATCTCTTCCGGTGAAGAAGGCTGTTTTTTGTTTGGAGCATCTTTCGCAACAGATAGCTTATGGTTATGTTCGTCGTTATTTTGCGCATTATTATTCCCACCAACTTTCTGGTTAAGGTTTATAGGCGAAAAAGTTAATGATGAACTATGAATTCTCATATATGGAAGTAGCTCGTTATGCTGTTAATCATTGTAAAATTTTTGATGCGGAATGTACATGCTTGAATAACTGTTTCTGCTAAAATGCCGATTATTTTTGGAGCAAATCTGTGGATAGAAACACAAAAACTGAATTAGAAGCGGCTTCATTCAGACGCTTAGTCAGTCATTTACAAAAAAATACTGACGTTCAAAATATCGATCTAATGATACTGGCTGACTTTTGCAGAAATTGTTTGGCTAAGTGGTATATGGCGGAAGCGGTAGAGCAGGGCATAGAGATGGATTATGAACAAGCCAGAGAAGTTATCTACGGCATGCCTTATAAAGAATGGAAAGACAAATTTCAAACCGAAGCTACCGCCGAGCAATTAGCTGCTTTCGACCGCAAACAACAAGCCAAATTATGATGACTGACAAATCAAAATACGATGCCATGTTTTCCGGGGTAATTGGACAGGATTATGAGCTGCTCAACTTAATTTGCCCCTTAGCAACCGAAATGAGCCGCTCGGTAGGTGTTGAGGCTACTAAGTATGCCGCGCAAACAACTGATAATCTCAGCATTGTAGAATTGGGCGGCGGTACCGGGATTACCACCTTATCTCTATTAACGGCGTCAGATAAATTCAATATTTTAAGTATTGATAACGAACCAGTTATGCAAGAACAGGCAAAAAAACATCTGCATAAATGGGTGGAAAAAGGCAAATTAACTTTTTGCAGTGATGATGCATTAACAGCTCTAAAAAAAATTGCGACGGACAGCGTCGATATAGTGGCTTCGGCCTATACCTTGCACAACTTCCTCGATACTTATCGTAAGGAAGTTATACAAGAAATTTTTAGAGTATTAAAACCCGGCGGGCAATTCATTAACGGTGATCGCTATGGGTTAGATGATGTTTCCAAACATACGCGCATCATACAAGAAGAAGTCACCGGTTATTTTAAGGTGTTAACCCAGATTGGCAAGCTGGACGTACTGGAACATTGGATAGTGCATTTGTTTAGCGATGAATCGGAAAATCACGTCATGCGTGAGTCGGTAGCATTAGACCTGTTACGTGATAGTGGATTTACAGGCATCACCCTTAGCTACAGACTTGAAGTTAATGCATTGGTAACGGCTAAAAAGCCGAGGTGATAAATTACGCATGGAGTATTTTGGTTGCATATTAGCCCCATGATAATTTTTATTAGGTAGCTATTATGAATGATTCTTTCAGCTCTTTTTTTCAGAACGTAATTTTCAGGTTCTTATTGCATCTCTAAAACACCAGCTTGCGTATTCAGTTTTAGAGGATGTCTTTTATAGGCGTTTTCCGTCAGCGAAATAATTTATTGATAATAAAAGATACTATATTAAAACTATAATATTATTTAACATAATATACATTATACGAAGTATTACGGGAGAAAATCAGAAGAGGCATAGTTATTGCGTTAGAGTCGATTTGCTTTGCACGGAGCCAAAACCATGACACGCTACTATCAAGTACCTACTACGTTTTCTGAATGGCGCTACTTCGCCAGATACACCATTGACGATTGCGCAATGGTGTTTGCTGTAACACCGCGCACAGTGAAAAACTGGGAATCCGGAAAAATTAAACCGCCTCGCGCGGTTTTTATTTGCCTACAGCTTTTCTCTGACCGACTGGATTTTCTCGGTAAAAATTGGAAAGGCTTTTGTATTACACCGGAATGCATCGAATCGCCCGACGGCGACTTTGTGCGAGCATGGGAAATTCGAGCGCTACGTTATGCCATGCAAGCCATGGAAATTAGACGAGACAGGCGAATTAATAACTCTCAGGACATTGTTTTAATTGATGAATTAGCAAAGATGCGCAAGGAGCGCTTATCTATGGTAAAAAGAAAATCCGGCGAATCAATGTTAGGGTTAGGATAATGAAGAAGATATGGTTAGTGATAGCGTTAAGTGTATTCAGCAAATCGGGATCAACGAATAACAATGAATCAATTAATAAAAAAAGACCGGATTACGGAAAGTTATACATAAAAGGTGTCGAAAAAGGTGTGTTAATAGGAATAAAAGGAGTGGTAGATACAATTGATCAGATAATGAGCTATCAACCCAAAGAGCCTATGAAATCCAGTCATCTAAATGAATGCATGAATAAGTCAAATAACAAAAATTACCAATGTAAAAAAAATTACATCAAAAAGATAAATTAAATTCAATGCGTTACGCGTTACGTTAATAAACGATAAAAGCAAGGGGGGGATCGCGAAGGCCGCCTATAGGGCTCGCGTTGCTGGCGTAATGACACCACAGGCGGACGTCGCTCATTGTCAGCCTTCCGGTAAGAGGACAGCCTTTGCGATCCCCCCTTGCTTTTCTCTTACACTACGGCTTACGCAAAAAAAGGAAAAACCTGAGCGACTGCGCAAAGTCTCCCCGCCTCAAGCCCCTTAGATTCAAATAAAGGAAAAGGAATCTTCACGAATTTTTCACCGTAACACCTTCACCTACAGAGCGTAAGGCCACAAAAGAAAAACGAACAACATGTTTTTCTTCTGCGACCTAACGCGCTGTCACGGTTTGGTTAAAAGCACGGTAAAAAAAGCGCTCAGAATTTTAACCCCCCAACCCCCTAGGGGGGGTTAAATTGGATACGACCTTCTGAGCAGAAAAATACGAAAAAGTACCACGAATGGTACTAAAGGACAGTACTACTTACCCCTGTCCTTGCATTGTTGCGAATCGTTCTTAATTGATGCCGGAAGCAAATCTATTTATCCGGGTAAAATACCGGTGTTTTCTGTTACTCGCTGGCCGCAACATTTACCTGTGCAGTAACAGTTAAAAGCTCCCCTGGTTCACTAATTCCCACCGTCACTAGTTTCCTAGCTCCCACCGCAAACACCCTTGCACCGCCGAAGATAAAAAGGAGTGCCGCAAGCGGCCTTATTTTTTCGGGAAAAGCATCCGAAAAAATGTTTTGAAACAAGCAAGACACAAGCTGGAAACTATGCGGTATCTGGACGGGGCTGCTTCCCTGCCCCTATCTGTCTGGAATATGGCGTTTAAAGCGGATGATTAGGGTGGAGAATGGCACAGCCGGTTGAGGTTATTGACTGTTGTTGCGAACGTTGTCGATTGGGCCATTCACCACGCGCAGCATGGGCGCGAAGCGCCACTTATGTGACAAGGTGCAGACCGCAAGCGGCCGTTGCTTACGCCGCGACGGCCTAAGGCCAGTCGTAGCGTAAAATTAACTTGTCAATTAGTCGGGATAGAAATCGGTTTGTATGGCTTCTTCCAAATTCCACGGACACGTAGCAGGAAAAACGTGAGTACTTATCTTGGTTTCCCGTGAGGCATAGAGAACCGCAAATTCATAAGATCTTGCAAGAATATCAGCCAAATGGGGCTTTAATCCGGGGTTTTCCGAAAGTGTCTGTTTAAATTTTAAGCGTTGCTCAATGATCGAAAGTTCCCAGCTTCTACCACGTCGTGCTTCTTGATATTTCCATTTCAACAGATGTAGCAATAAACCCGTCAACCGGCTTTCAAGTTCGCGCTTTTCACTTCGGCCCATGGTTTCGACTTCCTCTATTAAATTTTCAATGTCCAGGTCGCTTAAGCGCCCTGCCCTGAGCAATGCGGCCTGTTCTTGCGTCCAGCCGTAAAAATCGGTTTCGTAATTGATCATAAGTCCCCCGCAAATTGTTGTAACGCGTTACGGTATTTATCGACGAGTTTTAACGCCGCATCAAGCTCTTTTCGTAAGTAGGCGTTCTCTGTCTGAATTTCATTAAACAGATCATCGGATTGATTCAAGTCGCCAACGATTGAAACGGTTTTAAAACCGCGAGATTTACGGCGAATACGATACTCACGCATACGTTCAGCGTTAGTTTTAGCTTTGCCGGTAACTGGGCGACCAGGGCCTTTTTTATCAAGGAATAAATCAACTGTAGCTTTGTCGGCTGAATCTTTCATTTTCGTAACCCGTTACGTATAAGATAGTTTATTGTAACGGGTTACGGTAATTAATGTCAAGGTTTTTCGTAACGCGTTACAATATTTATATTATGAAACGCGTTGCATTTATCGCACATTAAAGTGTCATTTAGACAAGATTAAACAAAGGAGCCAATGAGGCAAAATTAGGCCCGGTCGTCCTGGCGTCCTCACCAGCCTAATTTTGCCTCATTGCCAGCATATCCGGCGGCGCTTTGGAAGCTGTTTTAGAAGGAGTAACGTACTTAACGCAATGATGCTGACTGAAAGTGTCAGAAGACCTAACAATAGCGTTACACGTAAATATGGTAGGCGAATAACAACCAATCGGAAGAGATTGACCAGCATAGCGAAGAGTGACAGAACAAAGAGCATGGACGTCGATTTTAACGCCGTGAGCTAAGAGCTCCTCAGCCGTAACGACTTTAAAGCCAGCAGGGGAATCGGCAATAAAAGATAACCGCTTAAGCTTATTGTCATGCAAGTGATTAAAAGCAATCAAAACAACGTTAAAGCCTAAATGAGTAATCCAGAAATCACTTTGCTGAACAGGTACATTACCAGCAGGGTTCCGAGTATCCGAAACAGGATCAATTTGATGAAAAGACCCAGGACTTTGGACAACAGCAACAGCGGAGGTTTCAGCAGGCTTAGCAGGAGTTGAAACAGGAAGCTTAGACTTTGGCGAATTACCGAAACGAGATACGAACAAATATCCGGAAGCGATAATACATAAAACAATAACGAAGAGCTTAAGGCGGAGGCCATTGTCAGAGAGGATATTTTTATCGGCTTTAGAGGCGGTATGTTCACCGGTTGCAGTGCTCTGATAACATTTAAAAACTTTTTCATCGGCTTTGTACTTATGAGGCGTACCGATACGGTTAGACATGGTTTTCCCGTTATTTTCAGGATCATGCTGAAACTCATACCAGGTGTTTTTGAACAAAAACGGCAATTTGCCGGATAAGGATTTATGCAAAAAGGCAGTTTCAGCAACCTCACGAATCGGCTTTTTAATTTTTGCAATATTAGTCGTGGAAATGAAAATATCCCACTGGAAATGACGTTGCATATCAAAGGCGGTAAAAACATCCTCAGGTCGAGATATACCGCTAGGAAGTATTTCCGGCTCAATGTCAGGAGGACATACGAATCGATCCAAAGATTCAAGTTTAAAGCCAACCCGATCTGGATAAATGCGTTGACCCTCATCAATAAGAATCAAAGCGCGAAAAGGCACCCAATGAAAAAAGCCGGCCATCAAACCGCGACCATGAGCAGTTTCAGTATCAATATGAATGATCCTGGCCGAGACGGGAAAAACGATTTTAGGATACTGAGTTGCAATCAAATCGAGGTTGTTAAACCCCCTAATATTGGTAACAACTATCCTGCCTTCAATAAGCGCATCAATGGCAAAACGCTGAACCAAAGAGAAAGATTTAAAGCTACCAGGCGGGCCATGATGAATAGACGTGGCCATTTAGAAACCCAGAAAACGAAAGACGAATTTAGTGACCGCTGCACTCAAAATCATATTCACCGCTTCCGGAATGCGAAAAAAAGCGAGCGTAGAGGCGGTACGTGACTCAAGAGACCCCCAAGCCGAATCCAGATAATCACTGAGATTAAGGCTAGTTATAAGCTCTTGAGCAACAGAATATGAAAACATCAATGCAGTCAACTTCGCTTTATACCAAGCAACCAAGTACCACTTAATAAACCAAGCAGTAAACTGGGATAAAAGGTTATAAACACCGAAAGAGGTGAAATCTGAAATCTGTTGACCAACGGAAACAATAGCGTTAGCCACATCAGTTAAAACAGTCATACATCAACCTAAAAAAATCATGAGGGATATAAAGGCAGCAACAAACATAATCGCTAAACCAACCCAAGAAAAAGGATCAGCATAACGATTAAAATCAACAACCACGTCAGCCCCCATAATGGTACCAAAATCAAAAACGGGCAATTGACCGCCACCACCCACATTATGCAATTGAAATTGACCCAAAAAAGAACTTTTGATTTGATAATATGCGGTTTCATAGTCCGACTGAGCCGAAGCAACAGCGGCATCAGCTAAAGCATCATCAAAAAAACCAGGCGGATTAAAAGAAACTGAATTTTGCTGACCGGAAGTAATCGCTTCAATGCTATTAGTTAATGCGTTTCTCGAATCATCGACGGAATTACGAACGGAATCAATCGAAGACGTTAAAACGGATTCATTAGAGGCTTTCAGAGCATCAATGGAAGTCTTAACATTATCAACTGATGAGACAACAGACTGGATACTGGTATCTTTAGCCAAGTCGCCAGAATTACCGCCTGAATTATTATTAGTTGGAATTGGCTGACAAGGTATGCCATTAATGGTGTCACGATAAAAACCAGCGGGACAATCGCCATTAGAACAACCGCCAAAACCATCTGAATGAAAATAAGCAGGACAGCCAGAAGACATCTTGGAATAGATACTTTGAAGCGTAGTATTTAAGGTGCTTTTAGTGTCATCAATGGCAGATTTAACGGAATCGACAGAATTTTGAACACCTAAAACAGTGGAATCATGAGCAAGAGAAGAGGTATCGATATAAACATTAGTTGATCCACCGGAAGTACCACCACCGGAAGTGCCACCACCGGATGTACCACCACCGGATGTACCGCCACCGGAAGTACCGCCGCCGGATGTACCACCACCGGAAGTACCACCGGAACCATTACTTGATGAACACGCAGGAACAACATTTAAAGAAGAATCAACGTTAACACATTGATAATCAACATTACCGCAAACAGCAGTAGAACAATCAGGAAAATTAGTGTTGCCATTACCTAAAGGGCATGCAGGAACAACACCTAGAGACTTATCACCTTTAATGCATTGATAGTCAGAGTCACCGCAAATAGCAGTAGAGCAATCAGGAATATTCATGCCGGTACATTTGCCGGTAGAAGGATCATAATCGGGTTCAGATGCAGAGCAAACTCGTGTTTTACAAACACCATCAACACGAGTTTTATTAGTTGTACAAGAAGGTGCACCTATACATTGACCACCATTTTCCAGGGTTCCACCACCTGGACAAGTCTGAATATGAGAAATAGGACCACCAACAAAAATAACGGAAGGAGGGTCCACAGATTGAAGCATACAAGCAGCCTCAGCGAGATAAAAACCCACCAGAACATAAGAGGAATGAGAGCCATAATTCGCATCAAAATATTCTATACAAAGTCCACCAGGAGAGGCAGCAGTAATCTGACCATTAGAATAAGAGGAAAGGGCATCATAAGTGTCAGCATATGAAACATTAGCAAGGAATAAAGAAATGATGAAGAAAAACCGGATAATCATTTATGAATGCCGTTGCTAATGCCGGATATAAAGGCAAATAAAAAAATTGAACAAAGAAGAACTGTTGTAATCATAAAGAGAATGGCTACCCTTAACGGGTAGCCATAACGCTTACTTACGCAATAAGCCAACAATCAAAGAAATGCCAGTAACAACAGCGACAAGAGTGATAACCCCAGCCGCGGCTAAACTGACATTTGATTGACCGGTAGCGAATGCAGTAGTGATAGTAGCTGCAACATCTGACATAAAAAACCTCCAAAAGAAAAGTGAAAGGATTGAAAAAATTTAAAAACCAATCCGGTAAAGTTTTTCAGACCCAGCCCAACAACTTAACAACTAGGCCTGTACCGTGTCCTAATGCATAAGCAACAAGGACGTAACCAACAATCTGAGTAAATAAAACAGGATCGAACAAAAAATGTTGATCCAGCATTGCCGTTAAAGAAGAAAAGCCAACTTCGTTAGCTGTTTGCAATAAATAACCAGTGCATGCAGTTTCTGTCTGACCATTAAGTGTAATAACGCCAGAAAGAGGCACGCCGGATGCATTGCCAACCGACATAGTGCCCGCTTGAGCCGTGGCAACAAAATTGACACAAAGAGCCATGATTACAATACCGTCTAAGCTGCTTTAGTCGCAGTTTCGAAGCCCGTGATAACGGTGCGCGTTTCGCGATCCATGGACGTTGATAAATCCATTTGAATCGGTGTGCCTTTGTAAGAAGCATTAAATTGATTCTGGAAAGAAGTGGCAAAATTAGAATCAACTGAAATTTCAACCGCAGTAAAGCCATTGCCAACGCTCTGGAAATTGGCATTTGAAACATTATTGAACGGTACAAGAATAAGCGCTCTGGTCATGGAATACGGTTTGCCGGAAGCTTTAGCGTTTCCGGAATTTGTAAATGCAGATGCAACAATGAATTTAGGCATGATATTTTCCTTAGTTTGAATAGGTAGTGAATGGAAGTGAAGTGCAAGGCATTTCTTTAGGTATTGGCTGCAATATGTAGGCATCCAAGGCGGGATCAAACACGCGCTGAAGACCATATTTGCTAGCTAATTCTTTTTCACGTGCGGCAAGGCGAGCGGCTAGGCGCAGCTGCATGGCAACGTCGATACGTGAGGCGGAGCGGTCAACTATGTTAGTCGGCGGCTCCAGGTGGCTTTTATCGGCTCGCGCGGCATGGTCTACGGCTATTGCGCGTATCCGATCTTTGGGCGAGAGCATTTTGTAATCAGTCATAAAAAAACCTACGCGGCGATTAAACCGCGTTGGTAAGCCCAGGAGGGAATGGCGACAGGAACGGCTTCAATAATGCGCATCATGGGGACGACGTTATTTTGCTCAGGGGTCAAATGATTTGAGTTAATATCAATGCCGAATAAAAGCAATGAGCGACGGTGACGATAAAAAGTATTTTTGGGTAAAAAGGAGCGAAGATCGACGCCGTCACGCCAATTTTTATAGGTCAGCTGAATAGGCTTAGGCAATTTCAGAATTTGGTCATCGATTAAATGTACTTGTGTAGTCATTTCAATTTTCCCCAGGTAGTCGTTGAATAGTTGATTGATGAGATCGGGGTTTAAGTGGTAGCCGTGGGTAATGCCGTGCTTTTCCAGCTCTTTGGAAAATATGCGGAGTTCTGCGCGGAGTTTGCCTTTTACGAAATCTTCAAGGCCAAGGTTTTGTAGATGGAACGGAAGTTGATGAGTAATGCCGCGAGCGAGCATTTCGCGAGCTTTGTTGTAAAATTTAAGGCCCCAGCGTCTGGAGGTTTGGCCCAGGTAGACGGTGCCTTTATCGCGTTTTGCGCGGCCATGACGGGATAAGGCACGCATACCGGCAGCATGTAACCAGCTTTCGACACTGGCATCATTGCCGACATCGTAGAGCTGGTTAATGTCTAACATCTTAACTTTGTAGTCGCCTTTTTTGATCCGGGCTTCGGTTAGTTTTGGATCGGAACAGTTATGCAGGTGTTCGGCGTGGAGTTGAATAATTTTACGGAAAGCTAAAAGCAACAATGTGTTGAGGTCGCGGGAGCCGAACACGTTATGACCTTGCAGGAATTTACACAGGTTGCCATCGATCATCAGGGAGGTAGCCCTACCCTGTCCGTCGCCGCCTGATGATTTAATTTTAATGCTGGTTTCGTGGGATGAGCGGCAAATGATGGATTTCACGCAATCCCATTCCAGGGTGCCGTCAGCTTCAATGGACAAGACGCGGCCCGCTGGTAGCGGGTCGTGTAAAAAGTCTACTTCGCCACGAAACCAATCGATCATGAGAACTCTAAAACCAAAAAAATGGTTAAGTAGCAACTTGTTAGGAAACAGGCCAGGTTAAGCAATTCACGATTTAAGGCGTTCATTGATTATTGTCCTGATTAGTACCGTGATCTTTTGAGCTACAAACCAACGGGGCGCAATCATCACAATAAACGCCATGTTTTAACCATTGCCTATGAGAATACTCAGCACGGAAATGCCAACCAATAAAGACGCCAAGAATCAAAGCGGAAATACCGACAGAGAACAATAATCCATCAATTAAGGAAAAAATTTGATCTAAATCAGCATGAGTTAAATTGTTCATTAGTTGCCACCCCTAACAATCTGAATTGCAGGTAATATCGCCACAATGAATGCATGGCGATAAAAAAAGAGTGCCCCCCTGCCCTTGCCAGATTTGTAATCCAGCGCCGACCGACGATTTGACAGGAGAGCGGCCAAGGTCGGCCGGTAAAATGGTGTAGTCGCGTTGTTGTGCAGGGAAAGATTCTTTTTCGACTTCTAACGCGAGTTTTTGAATTGCAATAATGTCAAAAGAATCGATTGGTTGTTCTTCGAACAGTGCTGAAACTTTGTTGTTCAAGATGAAAAGTAAGCCGGACAATGAGCCGTGTTGATAGGAAAATCCGTCAACGGATACAAGAGCGTGCAGTTCTGGCTCAGGGAGTTCGGTTATTTTTTGAAGTGTGTCTACCGCTGTCGATAATAAAAACAAATGATCATCAGGGGTTAAGATAGGTGTTTTTACGGATTGTTTGTTCATAGCTTGGCCTCTATGGTTGTAATGTGTGTCAGTTAACAGACTGACATCTGACAGTTGCGTAACTTACAGAAGCGAAAATAGAATGTCAACCAGTAAACTTACACCGAGGAAAAAAAATGAACTGCTACGAACTACTTCAAGAAGTAAAGAACATAAAAAACTTTAAATCAGACAATGAATTAGCTGAATTTTTAGGTGTAAAAAGACAGTCGATTAATGGAATAAAAAAAGGCGGCGGATTCAGCAATGATATTGCAATAAAGGTCGCTGAAATAACAAAAAGAAGTCTATCTGAAATACTGATTATTAGAGAAATTCAAGGAGAGCAAAACGAAAAAATAAGGAAGGCATGGGAAAATATTTCCAAGCTATCAGGAATAGCCGCTAGCGTTGCAATGGCTTGTATTTTATCGAGTTCGGATGTTGAAGCGGCCGGTTTTTCTAGCGTTTCAACTTTGTCATGTTATACATTATACGAAGTATTTTAACTTTTCATGGATACGATACCTCTTACTTCAAACTGCTTTAACCCAAGCGAAATAATTCCTTAACCAACAGTTCAACACCCCAGGTTACAGCTAAACCCAAAACAGACACGGCCAATGATACTGTCATTATATTGAAATTGTTCAGTGTGAATTTGTTCATCGCGATTACCCCTTGGTAAATGATTCAAGGGATATTCTGAGCCTGCCACGTTAAAATTTGATGACACAACAATAATGCAATCATTTACTGCATGACATCAATCATCAACTGGCCCAATTCGGTATGATGCAGAATTTTGGCAAAAGGTCTCATCGTTTGTTCCTCACCCTTTACAAAAACAAACACCGGTGTACTGGTGTGAGTTCCGGTCGCCCAAACTACCTGCTGACTGGTAGCAACGGCTTGCGCCAACAGATTTTCACGATTTTGATCTTGATAAACAAAAAACGCACCGTTGACTTCCATTTTTGGCACTATTTTCTCGCCCAGCGAGACATGCCCTGCCCGGTACAACGGATTGGCTTCGGTTGCGAGGATTTTTACCGCTTGCGCCTCAGTAATTTTAAACTCCGTGTAAAGGTTAACCAGTTCAGTGAGTTTTAATGGTGTTTGCTGATTCTTTGGCAACTTATCAAACTGGCTAAAAATATCGTGATAGCTCAATTGTTGCGCATAAATTTTATCCAACACTTCGGGATTGCCGAAATTAAAGCGGGGCTGAAACAATGTCCCGTCAGCAAATGCGGCCCCCGGCAGGTTGTGCGGTTTGGGGATGTCTACGCCGGAGTAGCTAAAGCCGAAACCGCCGGTTTCATGATCGGCGGTGACTATAATCAGCGTATCCTGTCTATTTTCCGCCCAATCCAGTACGGCGTTCAAAGTGTCATTAAAGCGCAGCATTTCATGTAACAGCAGGCCGGTGTCGTTGCGATGCGCGGCCCAATCGATTTGCCCTGATTCGATCATCAAGAAAAATCCCTGCTCGTTACGGTCAAGAATCTCCAGCGCTTGTTCCGACATTTCTTTTAAAGTCGGTTGGACGTGCTGCACATCGCCACGGCTTTTAGTTTCAACAATACCATTTGCCATGCCTGAATCCGCAAACAAACCCAATGTTTTACCTGTGGCTTGTTGCAGTTGTGTCTTGTTAAACGCCAGTGTGTAACCTTTTTGTTGCGCGACGGTTAACAGATTTTTAGCGTCTTTGCGCGATGACTTGATCTCAATGCTATTGTCTGTCAACTGCGTCAATTGTTTATGAAGTACAGAGTTTTTATCGTTAGCTTGTTCGGGCAGCCAGTAGCTTAAGCCGCCAGAAAACATCACATCCGCCCCCGTTGCCAGCAAATCTTCCGGGATGCTGATTTCCTGGCTGCGGTGCGTTTGATGCGCGGCAAAAGCGGCGGGAGTTGCGTGAGTAATACGTGTATCCGAAACCAAGCCTGTCGATTTACCCATGCGCCTAGCTTTTTCGATAATATTTTCTTGAGGATCGCCGTCTTTATTCAGACCCAGCATTTCTGCACCGGCAAATTTTCCTGTAGCCAGTTGCGTTGCGGATGCTGCGGAATCGGTCACTAGCGCATCGGCGGTATAGGTCATCGAAATGCCCAGCCTTCCCTGCTCCATTATCCGGTCTAATGCAGTAATGCGATTGGCTATAACGCTGTGCGGAGCCTGTCTGGCATAAGACAGCAATAAGCCGACTTGCTGCGGCCCCATGCCGTCGCCAATAATCATGATAACGTTTTTAATCTTGCCGGCTTCCGGTTTGACGCTGTCTAACGGTGTACAACTTAATAGCGCTAAGCTAATCAGGCAATAAGCCCATCTTTTTTGAATTAGTATTTTCATCATGTTTTGTTTTTAAATGGTTTTGTAATTCGCCCCTAATGTTTTCGCTATGTGTAAGCAAGATGGTTACATATACGTTTCGAACGGGGCAAGACTCCACTGGAGCTATTCCAGTGGAGCGATTCTAGGGGCGATCTATCAAAACAATAGTTTTATTTGGCGCAAAAGTTCCCAGCGCAACGATTTACCTCGACAGTAATATGCGACAGCTTATTAATGCCCCTGCCGCGAAACTCTTTTAACAGCTCTTTGTAATATTCCGGGGCTTTTGGATTATGCGATACCACGGAAATGATGATCGCAAAGTCTCCGGGACCTACTCGCCAGATATGCAGGTCTGAAACGCGATTATCTGCGTCGCGTTCTATTTTTTCCTTGATCGCTAATTTATATTTCAATGCAATGCTTTCATCGAGTAATACCGGGCTGGTTTCTTTCATCAAAGAATAAGACCATTGAGCGATAATCAGAGCGCCAACTATACCCATAACCGGATCCAGCCAGCTCCAGCCGTAATATTTACCTAACACCAGCGCGATAATAGCCAGCACTGAGGTCAATGCATCGGCAAGAACATGTAGATATGCCGCCTTAAGATTATGATCATGGTGGTGACTGTGATCATGTGTATGGTCATGATGATGGCGATCTTGAAGCAGCAATGCACAAATCAAATTGATGAATAAACCAAATCCGGCAACGGCAATAGCTTCATTAAAGTAAATTGTGTGGGGATTGGCTATGCGTTGCCCCGACTCTATCAGCATGATTAAAGCTACAACGCCCAAGGCTACTGAGCTGGTATATCCACCCAAAACGCCCACTTTTGCAGCGCTAAACGCAAAGGTCTGGTCATCAGCGTGAACACGGGAATAGCGATAAGCAATAATAGCGATCATGAAGGCGGCAGCATGCGTTCCCATGTGCCAGCCATCTGCAAGTAGCGCCATCGATCCAAATAAGGCGCCTGCCGTAATTTCCAGAATCATCGTTAAAAAAGTAAGGGCAAGAACCAGCTTGGTTCGCCGCTCCCCTTTCTTATTAGTGACTGAAAAATCGTGATTGTGTTTCAGAAGATTTAATGTGTCTGTATGCATTCCGAACCCTATTTTCCTAATCGATAAATCTAAGAAAATCAGTTAGATTTGGTATTTTCGAGCTGTCGTAAAAAGATGGCGCATACTTAATTGATTGTATTCGTACGCTTATTCTTTTTAACAGTTATAAGGGCACCTCTAAGAAAATTAGCTCTCCTTTAAAACCAGCGGCTTACGTGAGGAGAAATGTCAATTTTTTGAATTATTAGAGGTCCCCATAAGTGAGTGTAGGAATTATATTTTATAGAATAATCATTGTATTTAATAAAATTATTCTTCGGTGTTCGATACATAACTCAAAGCGGCAGACATAAAAAAAGGGTTATCATTTCTGATAACCCTTCTATTAATGGCGTCCCCAGGGGGGTTCGAACCCCCGTTACCGCCGTGAAAGGGCGGTGTCCTAGGCCACTAGACGATGGGGACTAAAACTGGTTTAGTCGGCCTACACTTAACTGTAAATCATATTGCCGTTTGTTCTCAAAGTCATAAAAAAAGGCCTATAGACATAGGCCTTAGTATATGGCGTCCCCAGGGGGGTTCGAACCCCCGTTACCGCCGTGAAAGGGCGGTGTCCTAGGCCACTAGACGATGGGGACTAGAACTGGTTTAATCAACTTTTTGGTGGAGCCAAGCGGGATCGAACCGCTGACCTCAACACTGCCAGTGTTGCGCTCTCCCAATTGAGCTATGGCCCCCTAAGTTGAGAACCGGCATTGTACAGTAATTATTAATCGAGTCCAAGACTAATTTAAATTTTTTATATGGTTTATAGCTCGTTGTATTCTAGTCAAGGTTTTTTCTTTGCCCAGCAATGACAAGGTTATGTCAATCGCCGGCGAAACCGCTGAGCCGCAGACCGCAACCCGTAAAGGCTGTGCGACTTTACCCAGACCCAGTTCCATGGTTTCAGCCAGATTCATCACAATTTGGTGCAATGCTTCGCCCTGCCATTCTGCCACAGCGGCAAATTCATCGTGTAGCCGCGTTAAAACCTCATCCGAACCGGGGGTGAAATTCTTTTTAGCCGCTTTTTCATCATACGCATCAAAATCTTTATAGAAATAAACGCTGGCAGCAGCTATTTCAACCAATGTTTTGCAGCGTTCCCGTTGTGCCTTGACCATATCGACAAGACTGGGGCCTTCGGAAGGATCGATACCCAGTTCCCCCATATGCCAGCTTAAATGACGAGCCACATGAGCCGGATCGCTATTCATGATGTATTGATGATTCAGCCATAACAGCTTGTCGGTGTTGAATGCAGACGCCGACACATTGACATTTTCCAATGAAAAATGCTCGATCATTTCATCAATAGAAAAAATCTCCTGATCGCCATGCGACCAACCCAGACGCACCAGATAATTCAGCAACGCATCCGGCAAATAGCCGTCGTCGCGAAACTGCATCACGCTGACCGCACCGTGGCGCTTTGATAGCCTAGCGCCATCCGGACCCAGTATCATTGGCAGGTGCGCATATTTAGGCAGTTCCGCGCCCAAGGCTTTAAGAATATTCATCTGCCTTGGCGTATTGTTGATATGATCGTCGCCGCGAATAACATGCGTGACCTTCATATCCATGTCATCAACCACCACCGTTAAATTATAAGTCGGACTGCCATCGCTCCTGGCGATAATCAAATCATCCAGCTCTTTATTGGCAACAACAATGTCACCTTTGATCAAATCAGGAATGGTCACTACGCCGTCAACCGGATTTTTAAAGCGTACCACCGCTTCCCGGCCATCTTTCGGTCCCGTAAGATCCCTGCATTTACCGGTATAGCGCGGCTTTTCCTTGTTAGCCATTTGTTCGGTACGCAACTGCTCAAGCTCCTCTTTAGTGCAATAGCAATAATAGGCATCGCCTTGATCCAACAGTTGCTGAATAATCTCCTTATATCGATCGAAATGATGGGTTTGGTAAAAAGGCCCTTCATCATATTCCAGCCCCAACCAAGTCATACCTTCTAAAATGGCATCGACAGATTCCTGAGTTGAACGCTCCAAATCGGTATCTTCTATCCTCAAAATAAACTTTCCGCCATGCTTGCGTGCATAAAGCCAGGAAAACAACGCAGTGCGGGCACCGCCCACATGCAGATAACCCGTTGGACTCGGGGCAAAACGTGTTTTTATACTCATTAGATATATTTCATTAGTAAAATATTGTTGGGATTTGCGGCGACCTTTTAGTGCCACCCTGTCATCATTTTAACATCGTTTTTTCACAACAATGCCCCGTCATAATCACTAAAACTCTGGTTTGCAAGTTTTAGCCTCTCCTTTGCTACATTTTATTTATTTTTGAACTCCATTTAACTTCCTACTTAAGTAATCTTTATTCCAAAGAGATTAATTTCTCCAATAAGTGTTTACACTGATTTTATAAACAATTAGTTTCTTATATCATATAAACGTTATTAACATCCCAACTGATTATTTTTATGATTATCTATTTAAAATCAATAGAATACTAGGATCAACACGATGACTGCTGTATAACATTGACATTGCGTTATCTTAAACGATTTGTTAACAAGGAGTACTTCATGAAAAAAACACTTATCATTGCAGCAGCTATTACATACCTACTTATATCGGGTTGCGCCTCGCAACCGTTGAGTACTTTCCAAACCTTTCCCGCTCAAGATCTAAACAGTTTGGTCTCTTCAGGGCAATTTATACAAAAAGCCGATAACTTTTTCGTCCTCAATGATTCATCATCATCAATGACAGAAGATTATCTTGGTACAGATTACCCGGCCCAGCCCTCCCCTACAAAATTCTTCGTTGAAAAAGAAATCCTGAACAGAATAAATCTGACTATTCCCAACCTAAAACTGACTTCGAGCATTCGCAGCTTCGGCTTCGGTTTTGGTTCTTGCCTGCCATGGGGATATACTCAGCTTAACCTGCCACCGACCAGCTATTCAAAATCAACTTTCGGTAGCGGCATAGATTCACTGACTTGTGCAAGCGGCGGTACACCACTGGATAGCGGTATTGAAGAAACAACCAAAGACTTATCGACCACGACGGGCAATATCGCCGTGCTGATTCTCAGTGATGGAGGAGTCGACACTGATCCTGTTCCGGCTGTTAAATCCTTAAAACAACGGTATGGCGACAAATTATGCGTTTATACCGTTTGGGTAGGTAATCCGGAAGATAGCGACGGCTACACCACATTAAATCAACTTTCCGATATTGCCGGCTGCGGCTTTAGCGTCACCGCCGAACAAATTTCCAGCGCGAACGATATGGCGAAGTTCGTGCGAAACGTTTTCTTGAAGCCTGGCTTACCGACTGCTGATTGCTCGACATTGGATGATGACGCCGACGGCATTAACAATTGCAACGATAAATGCCCGAATACTTTAAAAGGCGCCCATGTTAATCAATTCGGCTGCTGGATTGTCGATGTAAAATTCGACAACGATAAAAGCAATATCAAACCCCAATATTATCCTGAGCTTGATAACGCTGTTACCGTAATCAACGACAATCCAGGCGTAAACATTGAAGTACAAGGCCACACCAGCAGCACCGGCACAGTGGAGTACAACCAAAGACTATCCGAACGCCGCGCGCTGGCTGTTAAAAATTATTTAAGTCGTGAAACTCATACAGGCAGTACATTGACTGTCCGCGGCTACGGATTGACCCAGCCTATCGACACCAATGAGACTGAAGCAGGTCGCTCCAACAACCGTAGAGTGCAATTGGAAGTACTTAAATAACCTCACCTGCGAAAATTCAGGAGTTTCCAATGTAAAAATAAGGGGCGGATTATCCGCCCTTTTTTATTGCTAAATGGTCTTATGCGCCTGCATACACAGAGGCTGTCCGTTACTATGAAACAGGCAAAAGTAAACACCACTGTTTCGCGCCCATCCGATAAAATCGGCTACCGGCATCGATCGCGCGATATTGATGAACCACTCGTCCAAACTGATGTCCAGTTCCAAATTGCGGATGTCGTTCAGTAAGTTGCCCGGCAACAGCAATCCGCGTTCAGGATGATTCCAGCGAACCAGAGCTTCCGTGCCAACAACCTGTCGGGGCACCAGATAGACCTTAGGTTGATAGTAAAATCCAAACCTTGCTGGATGCGCAACATGGCCTCATGGTAGGCGCGGCTTTTTACCGGTCAAGTGTAGGATCATAAAAATGATAGCGATTCTTGCCCGATTGCTTGGCGACATACATGGCTTGGTCGGCATGGCGTAACAGCACGTCCGGATCGTTACCGTCATCAGGAAAAATACTTACACCGATACTAGCTGTAAGCAAAAACGATTGATCCTGAATGTAAATAGGCAAAGCAATATTCTCATGCAATCGCTTCAGGGTGGCTATACATTCTTCAGCATGATTCAAATCCGGTAGCAACACCACAAACTCATCACCGCCCAGGCGGGCAACGGTATCACCCTCGCGAAGGATATTGCCGATGCGCCGGGCAATATCAATCAGTACATGGTCGCCGGCTTGATGCCCCAAAGTATCGTTAACGGGTTTGAAGCCATCAAGGTCCAGATAGCAAACGCCCAGCAGTTTCTGCTCACGTTTGGCTTGGGCAATAGCCTGCCTCATACGGTCAGCCAGCAACACCCGGTTGGGAATTCCTGTCAGGGCATCGTAATGGGCAATATGCTCCAATTGTTTTTCATGTTGTTTAAGCTGGCTGATGTCGGATGAAATGCCGATATAATGGGTTACCGCACCCTGAATATCGGTGATGGCCGAAATGCTGCGCAGTTCAGGATAGCATTCCCCGTTCTTGGTACGATTCCAGAGCTCTCCGCTCCAGCACCCGGTCGTGTTGATCGATTGCCACATCGCTGCATAAAACGCTTGGTCATGATGACCTGACTTCAGAAAGCGCGGATTTTTACCCAAAACTTCTGCACGCGTATAACCGGTCATGCGACTGAAGGCGGGATTGACATCAATGATATTGCCTTCTGCATCGGTGATCGTGATACATTCTCTGGTATTTTCAAAAACGATTGCGGATAGGCGCAACTTGTTCACGAACTGTCTGAGCAAAATCTGGTTACGCACCCGCAACAAAGCGATATTGGGATTGATGGGCTTGGTGATGTAGTCCACTGCTCCCAATTGCAAGCCATAGGTTTCGGATTCTTTATTAGATGCCGCGGTAACAAAAATCACCGGAATATCGCGGGTAAGCGGATTCTCCTGCAATCTTCGACAGACTTCATAGCCATCCATTTCCGGCATATAAACATCGAGCAAAATAAGAATCAAGACTCAAGGAATTCCGGGCAATATCCAACGCCCTGACACCATTGCCGGCCACTTTGACCTGATAATCCCTGCTAAGCAATGAAGTCAGTACTTCCTGATTAGAGCGTGTATCATCGACGACCAGGACAGTGGGACGCTGGTCGAGATCCGATATTTCTGTTTCGTTCATCCGGCAAGCCTATGTGAGTGCGCTTAACACCGATCGAGCCTTGGAATAATCGGTATCAAGAATGTGTTGCGTCAGGGTATCGTATTCCGACTGTTTGTTATCGGGTAAGAGCTGCTTGAGCCGGGTCAGCAGATCGTCGCTAATGAAATTATCTTTAGCAAGCAAAGCATCCAATTCCGATATGATTTGTTGAAGTATCAATGCATCGTCGGACGAGGATGCTACGGACGATGACTGAACCGGCATAGAAGCCAATGTACCCATGGTTCTGTCGAATGTCTCGATCCAGTGGTTGAGTGTCTCTGCATCATAGCGTTCGTTCACAAGCTGAGCATCCAGCGTTGCGCCGACCTGATGCAATTCTCTGGCGCCTAAATTGCCGGCGGTCCCATTAAGTGTGTGCAAACGCATTTTCGCATCGATCAGATCCCCGGCGGCGATTTTAGATGCAATGACAGACGCTTCATCAATAAACTGTTCCCGAAACGTACTCAGCATGCGTACCAATTGTGCTTGGTTATCACCCAGCATGATCATGATGTCTTTCAGTTCGAAACCGGGTAGCTTATCGGCCAGATCGGACCATGCTTCCCGATTCGCCGGAACGGTGGCCGGCAAGATCAGCGAATGATCGGTGAGTTTGATCCAACGCAGCAGAGTGTCGATCAGTTCCCGTGGATTAATAGGCTTGGCTACATGATCGTTCATACCGGCATCAAGACAGGCCTTACGATCATGCTGCATGGCTGCCGCCGTCATAGCGATGATAGGCAGCAATGAAACCGAAGGAGAGCGCGCTAACAACCACAGAGTACAGCTGGAAGTGTTTAAATAACTTTATCTGAGCAACTAAACTCAAAACTCTTAAATCATTAGGAGCCTCCAAATACAAAAAAGGGCGAGTACTAACCCACCCTTTCTATTGCCGATCCTATCATGCCTCTAAGTCCATGATTCAAAATCCATAAACTTGACGCTAACAATTGCCTTATCCGTCACTAACGCGCTGCAAATGCCCTGCCCCAAAGCTATATCCTGCGCATGCCACATTGAACCTTGTCCATAGTCAGCAGGAACCCTTAAAAACTCGGCCTGATTTTCAGGATTAATAACGCAACGACTCAACCCCAAGCCAATACCGCGTCCTGTGGCTTTAACGAAAGCTTCTTTGCGCGTCCAAAAGCGGTAAAACTCGGGTATTTTTTGAGCTTCCGGCAGCTTTTGCCAGTATGCGATTTCTTCTTCGGCGAAACATTTATCGACCAGCCCAGCCAGACTGGCTCTTGGCTTACAGCTTTCTATATCCACGCCCAACTGACAGTTCCAACCTACCGCAATCACCATAGCGTCTGCTGAATGAGACAGATTGAACGCCAGTTCAGGCGTATCGGGAAGATAAGGTTTGCCATGTTCGGCTTTATTTATCTTTATTTCTTCCGGCGATTCATGAAGCGTTTGGGCTAATATGTTTCTTAAGCGGCCATGCACGGCTACATAACGCTTATGTAGCAAATCAATTTTGATTCTTCCTGCGTGGGCTTGCTCGGCTGCATCCAGAATGCGCCAATAGCTTTGATAATTAGCGTCTTCGGCGGAAATATTGCCGTGCCATATTTGGATTGTGTCAGCATTCAACTCAATATCCCGCAAATTAACGCCCAACAACAGCCCGCCCCTCGCCCCGGCGATCACTGGCTGCAGTCAGTTGACGCGTGGCTTTATTCCATTGCACTGCCTGCATGTCGCCATAGCTGTAACGCGCTTCCTTTAGCTGATGGCCCATTGCGACAAGGCCGATGAGCTCGTTAGGCATGATTGCGCCTTTTTCATATTCAACCACATCGGGTATGAATTGATGATGGAATCGCGGCACTTGCACCCACGAATCCGGTTCATTGCCTTTTGCAAAATCCAACGCAGCCAGCAATACCATTGAAATGATGCGGCTGCCGCCGGGCGTTCCCAGCACCGCAACGTTATTGCCGTCGTCAAGAAAAGTGGGCGCCATGCTGGACAGCATACGCTTGCCCGGTTCGATAGCGTTGGCGACACCGCCTACCAGCCCGTAGCCGTTCATAGCTCCTGGCTGGCTGACAAAATCATCCATTTGGTCATTCAGCAACACGCCGGTTCCAGCCGCTACCAAACCCGCACCGAACGGAAAGTTAATGCTTAGCGTGGCCGCAACCCGATTGCCTTGCTCGTCAATAATCGAAAAATGCGTAGTGTTGACGCCTTCGGGTTGAGGTTGAATTTCGCCGGACAACATTGTGCTGGGCAACGCCTTATCGGAACGCAGACTGCTACGCAATCCGGCTGCATAATCCTCGTTCAACAAACGTTTAACCGGCATATCGACGTAGTCCGAATCTCCCATATATAAGGCTCGATCATGATAAGCGCGGCGCATGGCCTCAATGATGAGATGCTTTCGAGTCAGTTCATCGGCCTGTTTTAAATCGTAGCCCGACAGAATATTCAGCGATTCAATCAACACAATGCCGCCGGATGACGACGGTGAGGCGCTGGTAATTTTTATGCCGTGATAGACCCCTTTTACCGGTTCACGCTCAACAACTTGATAGGCCGCAAGATCCTGTTTTGTCCAAATGCCGCCGGCTTTGTTGACGCTCGCCACCAGCTTATCGGCTACCTCGCCATCATAAAAACCATCCCTGCCCGACTCAGCCAGTTGCTTTAAAGTTTTGGCCAAATCCGGTTGCCGGAGTATTGAATAAGCTTTGGGAAGATCGCCGCCGGCTAGAAATATCTGTGCGGTCGGCGGATGTTTTTTTATTACCTCAGCCCTGAATTTAAGCAGCTTCCTGTATCTTTCACCAATTGCAAAACCGGACTGTGCCGCCCTGATCGCAGGTTGCAGACTGTCCGCCAGCGGCAAGCGACCATATTTTCCGGACAAATGCACTAAAGCCGCAGGCATGCCGGGAATAGCGGCGGCTAACGCGCCATCGAGCGATAAACGCGGAACCACTTTGCCTGACTTATCCAGGTACATAGCCTGATGAGCCGCTAACGGCGCTTTCTCACGTCCATCGATCATGGTTTCAAAACCGTCCTGTTCCCTGTGCAGCAACCAGTAACCGCCGCCGCCCAGACCTGAACCCGATGGCTCGACAACAGCCAACGTCGCGCTGACAGCCACAGCCGCATCGAAAACATTACCGCCCTTATCCAAAATTTCAAAACCGGCCGCCGTCGCCAAAGGATGCGCACTGGCAATTGCAGCTCTGGTTCCATCGGCATAAACCGCTGAGATTCCAAAAACTGCCGTTAGCAGGAGTACCGCACAATATTTTTTTAACATTGTTTTCTCTGATCAAATTTAATTTGCGTCATTAAACCACATTTGCAAGAACGAACCAGTTTGATGCACAGCTTTGTTGCCATTGATCAATATGGCTTAAGCAAATTTCTTTTTCAACCTCCAAAAAGCGACAGCGGAAGCCAGACCCATCCCGCAAGCCGAACCAATCAGTATCAAACACAGAAATAAGGTTTGCCTAAACGTATAGTCCACCAATTTTTTGCCGCCGACTTGAGTTTGACGGATCACCGCGTCCAATCGGGCTGACAGTCCGTCAAACTTAGCGGGGAGCCGGACTTTTTTGCTGCCTGTTGGACATGAACACCCAAAACTGTCTTTACTCTGTTCATAACAAAATCTCCACCAAGCGCTTAACCAGATCCTCCAGGGAAATCATTGTCAATGTCAATGGCAGCAACGGCGCCAGTCCTGCTATAGCAGTTTGCAGCACAACGGCTTTACTGAACGGAAACAGCCGCATCGTCTGTATTACCTCAAAGCTGCCTGCCATGTCGTTCAAAGATTGAATATCCCCGCTGCCGACCAGTGGTTCATCCAGCGGTGCTCCGCCGCGCAGCCATTTATCGTCAAATTCACGAACGTAGCGGCTCGCCAGTGCGCCATACTCAAGCAACCCCTGCCGTTTGGCTTGCGCCAAGCGGGGAGCAAACACACACAAGGGACCGAGCACGAGCAACAAGAAAAAAACCACAGCAGTGACGATCTCCGGTTTAAAGTCCAATAGTGTTTGGCCTTGATAGAAAATGTGATTGGCGATCAGACCGGCCAGCAAAGCGCCTTGAGACAGCAGCAACGGCATAAATGCCGCCGCGCTTCCTCCCAGAAAACCGAGTCCTGCCGCGCGGTCGGGATGCGTCGGCACGAGATGCAGATCCAGCCGGGAAACCTGCCACAAAAACCGCGCCCAGATAAAAATGCGAAAAAACCAGCGCGATAATAGGAATTGAAAAATCGGAATGCTGATATAGGCATACCAATACCCCGCCGGGGAATATTGGCGGTGTCCGTCCACGAGGGACATGTACCATGTGGCCGATTCCAGCGCCATCTGACTTGACCATAGGTAATGCATAGCAGTCCATACCAGGATAATCAGCAACACCTCGATCACTACGGAATTACGCAGACGCATCGCCGAGTCGATAAGGGCTTCGAACTTCGGGCGAGCTTGTGGCGTAACGATTCTGCGCTCGATAAATTGCTGAACGATCAGCCTGATTCGCCGGTGTACCACGAGCTCTGCGACCAACAACAATGGCAAGGCCAGCAGAAAGCGGACGTGTACATCCACGTCATAAATAAAAAGGACTTTTGTAGCACCGCCCGGCTCTTCACCGGTCAATACCGAAAGCACCAGCAACGGCAACCAGGTAATCACGGACATGGCGATCACTCTCCGCTTAACCAAACCCAGCGTATCGGTGGTTAGCCGCGTGCGGGTAAGAAGCTGAAAGAGCGGGCCACCCAATACCAAGGAAAAATCATCGGGCTTTTTTTGGTCGACTGAGTAGTTCATAGGATTTAATGCCAAAAGGTCTGGGTAACTCGATCAAAAGTGATCTGAAAGGGTGTCTGTAAATCCCCGTTGTTTATATGCAATGTAGTATCGATATAATAATTCTTAGATCCAACTCATTAAGTGTAATCACCACCGTTCAGTGATGCCTGTGTCTACAGGTCAAGAAAAATCATTCATTAACAAAAGGATATTGCCGAGGAACTCAGTACATAACAAATCTAAGCGAAATAAATATCAGCCAAATTTTCAGGATATCTCAGCGATTCTATTTGCGCAGAAGTCAGTATTTTTTCGGCATTTTTCCATCCCGGCTGCCAATAGAGGGGAAAATAATGCACGGGAATGCTCATCAGTTTGCCTAATAAATGATAGGCGGTATTGCTGTTGACAGCGGCGATACCAACAATGCCGAAAGGCGTGTAAACCACGTCAAGGCTATTCAGATAAGGCAGGGCTTTAACCGCATTGTCCCATCGCGCTAAAACATCTTTCGGGCTTCCGGAGAACATTGGTTTCGATTGTTGACCGGATTTAATGTAGTTCAAATTACGAGCCGGATTTAAGCCAAATGAGATCGCGCGGAGTCCGAAATGGTAGAATTTCAGCTTATCGCCAAGCGTGCCTATCGGTTTGATGACGCGTTCGGGACTCGTTGCCAGCCCATGCAATTGGCCCAAAACCTGGCCTTTTTCGTCTCTTAGTACCCAAAAATCATGGGCTACGACGCCGACAATATCGTAAGCACGGGCTTCAATCGTATATCTGGTTTCTGACATTTTCTGTTACGGCAGGTAAAAATGGCGTTTAGGTGGAGTGCTGATTTCTTTTGACGCTAAAAACCCACGGCCATCGCAATGAAGTGTTAATGAGATGGTCATTCTAAACTGATTTTTAAAGAGCTCAATAAGTGAGTTTTAAACTTGTTCAAAGCAGGCATGTCCTCTAATGCTGCTTGTGTAGGGTGACCGGCCTGACCGGGCTTGTTTTTACACAGTCTGGGTCGATGACCGACTTCTGCTCCTGGTCGCAGTCGACCAGGAGCAGAAGTTTAAGGTTGCCGGCCAATTTACTTGATGGCACGATGCCTGATAATTATCTTTGGAGGTTATATGATTGATACACCACAGCTCATTCAAACAGAAGAACAGTTAACCGCAGTCATTCATCTCACCGTTCCCCGTGCTGAAATCAGCAATGTCATGGGACCGGCCATTGCTGAAATAATGTCCGCCATTGCCGCCCAGGGAGCCGCCATCACCGGACCATGCTTTTCTTACCATCAGAAAAGACCAACCGATATTTTTGATTTCGAGGTGGGTTTCCCCGTTAGTCAGCCAATCACTCCTACGGGACGCGTTAAGATGAACAAATTGCCCGCCGTAAAAGTCGTCCGCACTATTTATCAAGGTGGATATGAGGGGCTTGGTGCAGCCTGGTGTGAATTTTGCAAATGGATTGAAGCCGAGGGGCTTAATGTGCAAGAAAGCCTATGGGAATGCTATCTAACAGACCCTGATTCCAACCCGGATCCGGATACCTGGCGTACTGAACTTAATCGTCCGTTGAGTGCATAAAGGCTCCGGCAAATGCTCAACTAGTTCGTTGGATGTCTATGGTGAAACCTATAAGTGGGATTGAGCCGGAATCAGCCTACTCAGCACCGGTGGCGGCAACATATCTATGGTTTGTATATTTGCTGGAATGTCTAAATGGTAAAATTTACACAGGCATTATTACCAATATTGAAGTACGATTTAATAAACATCTTGCTGGTAAAGGGGCAAAGTTCACAAAAATGAATCCACACTCTTACTTAATGGCTATCAAACAAGGTAAATAATCGTTCAAAGGCAAGTAAACTAGAAGACCAAATTAAGCAACTGACTCCAGACAAAAAACGTGTATTGGGTTTAATTTGGAATGAAATAAATCAAGGAATTTAACAAGATGAGATTAAAAGAAAAAGAGGTTGAAGTAGGCTATTTGTATTTGACCACTGTAAATCAATATCGCGCTGTACTCGCGATGAAAGGTGAATTTTTGATTTATGCTCCCAGTTCGGAAGGGACTGCACCATTAAATCTGAATTCTACAAAAATGCCATTTGAAAATCAGCCATTTAAGAAATGCCAAATAGTTACCTTTGCCAAAAAGGATTATCAAGTGTTTGACTTCAATGGCACTGAAGCTATCAAACATAAATTAAATGAATTACAGCTAGCAGAAGTAATAGCACAATGTAATGCTAAGTCAGCTATTGCTACACTGTTAGCCCCGTAGGTCGGGCAACAGCTTTTCGTTGCCCGACATTTTGATGTGTGTGAATGTCGGGCATAAAAGCTTGCCCGACCTACGTGACTATTTATCAAGGTGGATTATGAGGGGCTTGGTGCAGCCTGGGGTGAGTTTTGCAAATGGATTGAAGCCGAAGAAAGCCTATGGGAATGCTATCTAACAGACCCTGAGTCCAACCCAGATCCGGATACATGGCGCACTGAACTTAATCGTCCGTTGAGTAAATAAAGAAATGTAGGGTACGCTGTGCGCACCTTTATGTATCGTATTGATGGTACGCACAGCGTACCCTACAAGACTTGGAAAAATCCGGGTAGGAACCAAATTCAAAGCTTCGTTCATGGTGGATTGCTGCGCGAATCCAGTTTACAGCATTCACGAATTTTAGTTAGTACAAAATAATCCACGAAAATGGCAAGATCAGGAATTGAAAGCGATTCTAGCAAATTGCTCACTTTACCAAAAAATATCGGACGCAAAGTTGTTGAAATTGGGGCGACTATTGCTTGTCCACTTTTAGGTACTGATCGTTTTGTGTCTTTTTGTCGTGAGCGGGGCCTTTCTATAGACCGGGAGCGATTAATAAGACTCGAACGTCTAGGTCTGTTTGCTCCAGTCTTTCGTGTACGAACACCGGAAAAGGAAGCATCCCCTTTTTATATCCCATTGCGGGAAGGTAACAATTGGTTTAGCAAAAATTGGGCTCGGGACACTACCGCTGTACCTGTGAGTTACGAAGTACCAAATTACTTGGATCGATCTCAAGAGGGCTATTATTCAATCTTTCAAATTGATTTCCTTCATATTGTTATTAACGAAATGACTCTTTCTGTTCATTTAGATAGCTATTTGGATAATGGCAATCAAAACTCCATAGATTGGAGCGAAAAAGGAAAGAATTGGATGGAATATGCTACGCAGATTATGGAAAGTTCTCGTGTGCATGAGTACCGCCGCAGTGTGGCAATGCTTTGTCAATATATTTCAAATCGCTATTATCCCCAAACTCAGGGGGATAAAAGGATTATTAGGACTGGAGGCACAAGTTATTCTGATCCTTGGATATGTATTCTTGGACATATATGGCAGTGGAATAACGAGATTAGCGAATGGGATCCCCATAATGTTGAGCGTTTGTTCAATCTGACTCCAGAAAAATTACGTCATGCTTATGAAACCTTAGCAGGAGCCCAAGCATTTTCAGATCCGCTGGAAAATTGGTATAAGCTTATTCAATTCGTTTCTTTGGATAGAAGAAAAAAACTTAAAGACAATGCTCTTAGAGCAGAAACATTGCGTTCTGGAGCACTTATGCTACGGCTACTCTATCATGAGCTATATGGAAAAGAGTTACCTGAGCCTGACGAAGTGTATCGAACCATTTTTCTTCATTGTCCTGAACTGGAAGTCCGCAATGATGTGCGCCGTTATCTTGAGTTTGTAGTAAATGACTTTGGACTTAATCCTCAACCTAAGCTTGCTTTGTTAGTAGAAGGTCAAAGTGAAGAAATTGCAGTACAGAAAATATTTGAGCTGTATTTTGGTGCTAATCCAGGCATTTACGGAATTGAAATTATAGTCTTAGGTAGTGTTGATGTAGCTACAGGAGCAAAAAGAGAAGATCGATTTCGGGCTATTTTTAGACTTATCGATTATCTGCATCACCATCAGACAATTGCATTTTTGATTCTGGATAATGAAAACCATGCAGCACGGCTCAAAGAAGAATCAAAGAAAGCCAAGTCAATCCATAATGATCAACGTTATACAACCCGTCCAGATTACATTCGTATCTGGAAAATCGCTTTTGAGTTTGATAATTTTTCTTGCACAGAAATAGCTAAGGCGCTGACTCAGCTTGCTCAGGGGCGCACTTGTTTCAGTTCGGCTGAGATTAATAATTGCAAAAAAGACAAGAATCCAGGGGCAAGTCTTGAGAAACTCTATCGAAGCAAAGCTTGTTATGGCATACAAAAACCTAAATTAAGCGAAATCCTGATAGAAATGATGTTGTCACCAAACACTAAACGTAAAATTGAAAACCGGCCGATTATTAGAGTATTAGAGCGTGTGAGACATTTAGCAGCAATGAATCCATTCCCTGTACGACAGGAGTATTGGGAAATAAATCAAGCATCGAAATATTTCGGTAAAAAACGAAATTAACACAATAAGATGTGCATAGGATGCCGCCGAAAGACGAGGCTCATCGTTCGCGATTGATGCGCCTCGTTACCGCTCGACCCACCCTATATTGCTGTTGCAACGAAAAACTCATCCAAACAAATTCTTTCCGCACTCGCCTTTATAATAGAGATCATTATTTGGTGCGAATGCAATCCAATCTGGCTACGCATGGCCGGCCGCCATTAAAGAATGGCCACATCACACCAAACAACAAAACTCCCAATACGCAATTTTTTAACGAGGTTTATTCACCATGTCCAACTGGCAATTTTGGATCGATAGAGGCGGTACTTTCACCGATATTGTAGCGCGCTCGCCGGACGGGCAGATCATTTCGCGCAAGCTGCTGTCGGATGATCCGGAACATTACCAGGACGCGGCCTTGCATGGCATACGCGGCATTTTGCAACGGCCTGCCGACGAGCCGCTGGCCGTATCTATCGACAGCGTTAGAATGGGCACTACGGTCGGCACCAATGCGCTGCTGGAGCGCAAAGGCGAGCCGGTCGCTTTGGTGATCAATCGCGGTTTCAAAGACTGCTTGCGCATCGGCTATCAGAATAGGCCGGACATTTTTGCTTTGGACATTCGTCGGCCAGATCAGTTGTATCAAACCGTCGTCGAAATCGACGCCCGAATCAGCGCCGACGGCGAGATTTTGCAAGAACTCGATGACGAACTGGCAAGCCGGCAATTACAAGCCCTGCACGACCAAGGCATACGCGCGATTGCAATCGTGCTGATGCATGCCTGGCGTTATCCGCAACACGAACTGGCCTTGGCCGAAATAGCCGGGCGCATCGGTTTTAAGCAAATCTCGCTGTCGCATCAAGTTAGTCCGCTGCCGAAAATTGTCGGTCGTGGCGACACCACGGTGGTCGATGCGTATTTGTCGCCGGTATTGCGCCGTTATGTCGAGCAGGTTGAACAGGGGCTGACCGGGCAGGATGGCAATGTCCGGCTGCTGTTCATGCAATCGAACGGCGGACTAGTGCAGGCAAGTGCCTTTCAAGGCAAGGACAGCATTTTGTCCGGCCCTGCCGGCGGCATGGTCGGTGCGGTCGCCGTTGCCCGGCGCGCCGGTCTGCAAAAAATCATCGCGTTCGACATGGGTGGCACCTCGACCGACGTCGCGCATTACGCCGGCGAATTGGAATGGACTTTCGACACCGAGGTGGCCGGCGTGCGTATCCGCGCGCCGATGATGGCTATTCATACCGTTGCGGCCGGCGGCGGTTCGATTCTGCATTTCGACGGCCTGCGTTACCGGGTCGGCCCGGATTCGGCCGGAGCCAATCCCGGACCGGCTTGTTACCGGCGCGGCGGGCCGTTGACCGTGACCGACGCCAATTTGCTGCTCGGCAAGTTGCCGGATTTTCCGGCGGTGTTCGGCCCGGAAGGCAATTTGCCGCCCGATGCCGAACTGGTCCGGCAATTGTTTAATGAACTGGCCGATCGCATCCAGGCCGCGACTGGCGACCAGAGCAGCCCGGAACAGGTGGCCGAAGGCTTTCTAGCGATTGCGGTTGAAAACATGGCCGAGGCGATCAAGAAAATCTCGGTGCAAAAAGGTTACCACCTCGGCGAATACGCGTTGTGCTGCTTCGGCGCTGCCGGCGCGCAACATGCCTGTCTGCTGGCCGAACGCCTGGGAATGCAAATGGTGCTGTTGCATCCGTTGGCCGGCGTGTTGTCGGCTTACGGCATGGGACTGGCTGATTTCCGGGTGTTGAAACAACTGGCACTGGAACAACTTTGGCATGAAGTCAGTTTCGATGAGCTAAACCGGCGCTTTGTCGAACTGGAACAACAAGCCCGCGCGGCGCTACGCGAGCAAGGCTTGCCCGAACAATCGATAAGCAGCCAATGGCGGCTGGCCTTGCGCTATCAAGGCACCGATACCGCATTGACGGTCGATTTTGCCGAGCCGGCCGACATTATCAGCCGTTTTGAAAGTAAGTACCGCCAGCAGTTTGGCTTTTGCTATCAAAACCGGCCGTTGTTGATTGCCGCGCTGCAAGTTGAAGGCATCGCCAGCGAGCCGCAACCGGCCGATGTTTTTGCTGCGGACGCCGAAAATCGTAGCGGCCAAGCGCAAAGCGTCACTCGTGTTTTCAGCCAAGATGCTTGGCATGATGCGCCGGTGTATAGCCGCGAACAGCTCAAGTTCGGGCAAACCATTGCCGGGCCTGCCATTGTGCTCGAACCGATTTCGACCATCGTCATTGAGCCCGGCTGGCAGGGAACTTTGCAAGCAGGTGGCGATTTACTGCTGACCCGGCATGCCGGGGCTAGCGCGCAAACGTTCGGCACGCAGGTTGATCCGGTGTTGCTGGAAATTTTCAACAAGCGTTTCATGTCGGTCGCGGAGCAAATGGGTTTCGTGCTGCAAAACACCTCGCACTCGGTCAATATCAAGGAGCGCCTGGATTTTTCCTGCGCGCTGTTCGATGCGGACGGTAATTTGATTGCTAACGCGCCGCATATTCCGGTGCATATCGGTTCGATGGGCGAGAGCGTTAAAGCTTTGTTGCAGCAGCACGGCGGCGATTTTCAATCCGGCGATGCCTATTTGTTGAACTCGCCGTATGCCGGCGGCACGCATCTGCCCGACATTACCGTGGTTACGCCGGTGTTTGGCGATGATAGTCGATTGCTGTTTTTTGTCGCCTCGCGCGGCCACCACGCCGACATCGGCGGCATTTCGCCCGGCTCGATGCCGGCCGGCAGCCGCCATATCGACGACGAAGGCGTGATCAGCGCCGGCCTGAAAATATTGGCCCAAAGCCAATTGCAGGAAGCCGCGATACGGGATTGGCTGAACAGCAACCGTCATCCGGCCCGCAACCCGGAACAGAACCTGGCCGACCTGCAAGCGCAAATCGCCGCCAACCAAAAAGGCGTCCAGGAATTGCTGGCGATGATAGCTGCTTACTCGCTGCCGGTGGTGCTGGCTTATATGCAGCATGTGCAGGATCATGCCGAAGCTTGCGTGAAGGCGCTGTTGCAGAGGTTGGATGAGGGACGCTTCGAATACGAATTGGATCAGGGCCAGAAAATTGCAGTGGCCGTGGCGATCGACCGCGATGCGCACTGTGCCCGGATCGACTTTACCGGCACTTCGCCGCAAGCGGATAACAACTTCAACGCGCCGGCGGCGGTTTGCAAAGCGGCGGTGCTGTATGTGTTCCGCACGCTGCTGCAAGACGACATCCCGCTGAATGCAGGCTGCCTGAAACCGCTGGAGATCGTTATTCCGGAAGGCTGCCTGTTGAATCCGCAGTATCCGGCAGCGGTGGTCGCCGGCAATGTCGAAACCTCTCAATACATCGTCGATGCGCTGTACGGCGCTTTGGGCGTACTGGCCGGCTCGCAAGGCACGATGAACAATTTCACGTTTGGCAATGAGCGTTACCAATATTACGAAACCATTTGCGGCGGCGCGGGCGCAGGTAACGGCTTCAACGGCGCCGACGGCATCCACACGCACATGACCAACTCGCGGATGACCGACCCGGAAATTCTGGAGCAGCGTTTTCCAGTGCTGTTGCAGGAATTTTCGATCCGGTGCGGTAGTGGCGGCGCGGGACGTAATCATGGCGGCGACGGCGTGGTCAGGCGCATCGTATTCCGCGAAGCGATGAGCGCCGGTATTTTGTCCAGCCATCGGGTCAAGCCGCCGTTCGGTTTAAAAGGCGGTGCGCCGGGCGCGCTGGGCGTCAATCGCTTGATACGGGCCGATGGCAGTATCGAATTATTGCCGGGTTGCGCCGAAATCCAGGTCGAACCCGGCGATGTGATTGTCATCGAAACGCCGGGCGGTGGCGGTTATGGGAAATGTTAGAGGTTTGCGTTCGCCAGCCGGCATAACATCAAGAACAGCCCGTTGGCCACTTTAGTAAATGGCGCATAAACGAGCTTGTCCGGCGTATCTTGATTCGTATGGTAATACGGGTAACGATACATCGCGGTATCGGTCACCATCAAAGCTTTGTAGCCGTGCCGCCAAAACGATTGATGATCGCTCAAGGCTACTCCGGGCACAACGGCAAGTGTGGCAATGGATTGCACCGGAAAGTCGGTCGACGCGCTGAACGCTTGAATGCATTCTTGCATGATGTGTTTGGATTTTAAGTTGGCAACGAACGCAATGAAATTGCCGGTATCGGGATAAAAATACTTTAAGAATGGCGGATAGGATTGACTGCCATGGTGCTGCCGGTAATAGCCGATGGTCTCCAACGAAATCATGAAACGGATCGGGTCGCCGCGTTGCTTGGCGGCTTTAGCGTAAATCATGCTGTCCATAAGCAGACTTTGGGACTACGTCTTATTCGAATAAACTTGATAGCTAAAATCATTATTTGACAATGTCGAATAGCAGGATGAGAATCTAAAAAAAAGCTAAGTGATGGAAAAAACTATGCTTGATGATAAAGAACTAAATCGCCTGCAATTGACTACTCTTCAGTACTATCTGCACGAAGTCAACCCGGCAAACGGCCTCGTCCGCGACAAGACCGATAAAACCGCACCTGCTAGTATCGCAGCGGTCGGGCTAGCTTTGGCATCACTTCCGGTATTAGTTGAACGAGGGATCATCTCAAGGGAGTTTGCTCCCGCGATCGCCCTAAGGAGGCTGCGCTTTTTTCGCGATGCGCCGCACGGGCCAGAGCCTGATGCAACCGGATACAAGGGCTTTTATTACCATTTTCTCGACATGAAAAGCGGTCGGCGGGTATGGAACTGCGAATTGTCGACGATTGACTCAGCCTTCCTCTTTGCCGGTATGTTGACATGCGCCGCTTATTTTGACCAAGAGACCGAAGAAGAGGATGAGCTACGCCGTCTGGTCGATGAACTTTTTGGGAAAGCCGATTGGCAGTGGGCGTTAAATGGC
>DATBQB010000005.1:0-138009 GCA_036561025.1 Methylobacter sp.
GACATCCCATCATAAAGTTCGTCCAGTTGTTTTTCGGTCAGTTCGAGGGTAATCATGGGCATTCAGTGCGTTAGTTTTCTGCTCTTTTACAATATTTTCGCCAAATGTAAAACCGAAAAATAGACCGTTCGGAGTATATAAGCCTGATGGTTCCCTCTTGTCGAGTACGAGCGTGTATTACAGCGGTAGCGGTTCGGCTGGCACAGGTACATGGAACTTAACCAATTTGCCTGCAACGGGAACTTACACGGTGTTTGTAACCTCGTCAGGAGGCACCCCCGGCGCCATCAGCTTACAAATTCCCTAACCAATGGCCACTCCTTCTAATAATCTCAATTGTGACGCGCTCATAATGACTAAGAGTCAAGGACTATGAATATGACCCCGATGCAGGCTTTCTCTAAAAACCACATTCAGGCTGTTCGTCGGCTAAATCGAATGGGTCTTATGCTCATAGTGAGCATTAGTATGATGATAACTGGGTTGGCCATCGCCAGCGATCAATGGCATCGATTTGCCTAACAAATACCCCTGATAAAATAAATAGCCATGTTGCTCCAGAAAAGCATGTTGCGATTGAGTCTATACTCTCCACAATAACACTTCTATCGAAATCCCCATTCATGCCTATGAAGGTTTGTGATCACTACCTTGGTCGATTTAAGGTCAATGTTGCGAACGAATAACAGATTAATTTTGAGTTAATCGAGTAACAGTTTTGCCAAGTAGGATAACATGTCAACAACCGCTGTTAACAGAAAAGGGCCAGATTGAAAGCCCTGTTCATATTTTAAGTAAGACGAATAATCGACAGAACAGATAGGTATCGGGCAAGAGTGCTAATCATCATACAAAACTTATCAGGGAATTGGGAAAATCAACATTAAAAACTTTTCAGACACTAATATTGTTATCTATATATCAGTACGTTACAGTATTTTTGTTAAAAAGTCTCGTGTTGATAGCTGAAAAACGGGGGGGCGTTGATTTACATATCAACAGCATTACCGTGTAATATAGTCCTGATTTCACAACTAGTTTCGCTACTTGAAATCCTATTTTGTTATAAAAATAATAAAAATAAACATTTTATGTTATGAAATATTACTTGCAAATCGTATGTTTTTTCCTGTCATGCCTTATTTCAACGACATGCCTAGCTGATCTAACTATCGATGAGATTAAAGCAATGTCTTTGGATGAAGTAATGGACTTAACAATAGAGACATCATCAAAAAAGAAGAAAAAACAATTCAATGAATCCGCTTCAACTTATGTTATTACTCAAGAAGATATTAGCCGTTCGGGCGTGACATCCTTGCCCGAAGCACTACGTTTAGCGCCAGGCGTGCATGTTGCTCGTATTAGTGCTAATCAATGGGCTATCAGTATTCACGGGTTTAACGAGCGCTTTTCAAACAAGTTATTGGTATTAATCGATGGACGTTCCGTTTATTCACCTTTGTTTTCCGGCGTTTATTGGGATGCACAGGATATTCTACTGGAAAACGTGAAACGTATCGAAGTTGTTCGAGGCTCAGGCACTGCTTTATGGGGCTCGAATGCGGTGAATGGCGTGATCAATGTCATTACCTATTCGGCTAAAGAAACTCAGGGCGTCCAAGCAACAGCAGGGTACGGAACTGAGGAGAAAGGTTTTGGCTCGCTACGATATGGCGGCGCATTGGGAGAAAAAACGCATTACCGGGTCCACGGAAAACATTACAACAGGGATAGCGGAGGTACTTTTAACCAACAACCGGCCAATGACGATTCCTCCATGAGTAGTGGCGGCATCCATATTGACTCAAATCTTACGGAAAACCAGAGTTTAATGATTACCGGTAATGCCTATGACGGTAAAATGGGGCAGGCTGGTGATGTACCTGAGCTAAACTCGCCGACTTTCACACGCTTTATTAATGACAATGTCAGACTGAATGGTGAAAACCTTCTGGCACGTTGGACTAATCAAGAAGGAGACCGTAAAAATTGGGCTTTACAAGCTTATTATGACCACACGACCAGAGAAGACAGTGTTTTAGGCAATCAGGAAGTTAATGTCACCGATTTGGATTTCCAGCGTCACTTTGGCTGGTTGTATAATCAGGAAATAGCTTGGGGTCTCCAGTATCGCTATGTTAATAATAAACTGAGCCCAGGAACCTTGGTCAGCCTCAATCCGATGCAAAGAGATACCCACTTATACAGTGCATTTTTTAGCGATGAAGTTTCGCTGTTTCAAGATCAGTTCAAAATAAATATAGCTTCTCGCTTTGAACATAATGATTTTACCGGTTTTGAAATCCAACCGACCGCACGAACGACTTGGTTAATTAATGAACGCAATACCTTTTGGGGGGCTATTTCCCGTTCTGTTAAAGTTCCTTCAATCAGTGACCAGAATGCGATGTTCTCTCCATCTATTCGTGCCCCATCAGTTAGTACCGGGGGAATTCCTATAGTTATCAATATTGCAGGTGATAAAAATTTTAACACCGAAAAGCTTATTTCCTATGAACTGGGTTACAGAACTCAACTGAATCGTAACATTCAGCTGGATATAGCTACTTTCTTTAATGAATATGATGATTTACGAACCTTTGAGAAAAAAGATATCTTTTTTCTACAGAACCCGTTCCGCGGCGTAGTCCCGTTTGAATTTGGCAACAACATGAGAGGGCACGTCTACGGGTCGGATTTATCGGCTAAATGGCAAGTAAATTCCTGGTGGTGTATTAATGCAGGATACAGTTATGCTAAAACAGTTCTGCATTTGAAAAACGCCAGTACAGATACATTATCCCTAATCCTTCCAGTATTTGCTAATTCGCCAGAGCAAATGTTCTCGCTTAGGTCTGCTTGGGATGTTCAAAGAAACTGGAAGATTGATTTATGGATGCGTTATGTCGATAAGCTTGAATCCACTTATGTTAATGCCTACGTCAATATGGATGCACGTGTTGCCTGGAAAGCCAGCCGTAACATTGAACTAAGTGTGGTTGGGCAAAACCTTTTAGACAAGCAACAGTTACAGTTTTTTAAGGATACTGCCACAAGGCTATATAACTCGGAAGTTGAACGTAGTGTTTATTTTAAAATAAAACTGGATATTTAATGAGTTAAACCAGTTGTAAGAATCAAGTGTATCTCTTGCGAGCATGAATCATTTCTTACTCAAAAAATATTTACATAGGGTATGTAAATATTTTTTAAACTAAAAAGATAACAATAACTTTTTGACTTTAATAAATCAGCTTTTTTCGCGCAGATGGGAGTAATTTCGAATACATAATCCCGTTTATATCGTTGAGACGATATTTCACTAACTACCATTCTGAGTGTAACTTGCTTCGCCAGAAAAAAGGCTATTTTATGAAATAGCCATTAAGTTATAAGGCCATTTTGAAACTTAACTTGTCACCAAAGAATAGCTTGTTTTGAACATGCATCCAGTCATTGTACGTATACTATCAATGCTTGTAATTTGCTTTGCCTTTAACCGTGCCGAAGCAGTTGATACTAGCGAGTTTATTCGTGCCTCCATCATCGAAAAAATAGTCCGTTTTATTGAATGGCCTCCTTCGCCGCATGAGCAATTTACCTTATGTGTTGCCGATAAAACCCCTTTACTTCCTGCAATACAAACTTATTACGAAAACAGTTCTATCGATAATAAGCCAGTTAATGTTTTAATTATTAACAATTTGTCAAATATCAATGATTGTCAGGCTATTTATTTAGATGATGAACAAACTGATAATTTAGCTGCCATTAGGAAAATAATCCGTAGCTACCCTATACTAATTATTGCCGAAAGAAAGGATGCCGTCCTTCTAGGTGCGCATTTAGGATTTTTTATTGAAGATGATCGGCTGCACTTGGAAGTTAATAGAAAAGAGTTAACAAACAGTGGTTTTAAAGTCAGTTACCATTTATTGAAAGGATCACGCATTGTTGACTAATTTTACTCAGTGGCTACTTTTTCAGCCATTAAAACGAAAAATATTATGGGTAATTATGGTTATCGTAGTGATAACGGTTGCCACTATCTCAAGTTTTTTGTATTGGCAAAAATACCAGCAACAACGCCAGGACTTTATTCGCAATAATTTGGCTCTTGTTAAGCTGGTAGCCGAATATACAGTCCTGCCCCTAGTATTTGATGATAAAAATGGCGCAGAAGAACAATTAAGTAAACTGTGGCAAGATCCTCGTATCGTCTATGCCAGACTGGAAAAAATTAACGGACAGGTTTTGATAGATTACGATCCATTTAATTACGCGGCTACTACGCCGCTGCCAGAAGTCAAACAGGAATGGCTTTGGCAGGATAGTCGACTGTATTTTGCAGTAACAGTCAGCCATAAGCATGAAAAGTTAGGCATATTAAAAGGCGCCTTCCGTCTTGATGAATTTAAGCAAGCTCAGCGCCAGGAGCAATATTTTATGCTCGCCGTGATACTAATTGCGGTGCTATTTAGTTATGTTATGGCGCTTATGTTACGGCGTTTTGTTATGACATCGATTAAACAGCTTGAACGTCATGCTCGACGCATCGCAGAAGAGTCCGGCACCTACGAAACTATCGTATATCCTGCACACCGGAAGGATGAAATCAGCCATTTATATCAAGCTTTCAACTTACTTATGGAGCGTATTCAGAAGAGAGAAGCTGAAATTCTCCAATTTAATAGAAACCTTGAAGCTAAAATTAAAGAACGCACTCAGGATCTTCAGGTTGCCGTGCAAATCAAAAGCTCATTTTTGGCCAACATGAGCCATGAAATCCGCACCCCAATGAATGCCATCATCGGCATGACTCATTTGACATTGCAAACTGATTTGACGCCAAAACAACGTAATTATCAAGATAAAATCAATACCTCTGCCAAATGGTTGTTGGGCATTCTTAACGACATATTAGACTTTTCAAAACTCGAAGCAGGAAAACTAAAGCTGGAATATACCGAGTTTATGCTTGAGTCGGTCATGGAATATCTAGCCGATGTCATGTCGCCGCTGCTAAACAGCAAACAATTAACACTGAGCTTTGAGGTTGGGCCGGATGTGCCGACCGCATTGATTGGCGACTCGCTTCGGTTGGGGCAGGTGTTAGTCAATCTATTGGGCAATGCTATCAAATTTACCGATGAAGGGAAGGTAACAGTGCATGTGCAGTTGCTGGATTTTGAGGCCAAACAAGCACGTCTACGCTTTAGTGTTACCGATACCGGCATTGGTTTGAGTGAAGAACAACAAAGCCAGTTATTTACTGCTTTTAATCAAGCTGATAACTCAATTACTCGTAAATATGGCGGTACCGGATTGGGGTTGAGCATCAGCAAGCAGTTGGTCGAAGCCATGGGTGGCTCTATCGGCATCAAAAGCCGCTTGGGAGTTGGCAGTACTTTTTATTTCACTGTTACCTTGGGTCTACAGGACGAAAATAAATTTAAGCCGCTACCGCTACCAACCATCACACCGGATAAGTACCCGGTACTAAAAAATGTGTATCTGCTATTGGTGGAAGATAATCTTATCAACCAGGAAGTGATGCAGGAAGTGCTTAGTCATGAAGGCATTAGGGTTGATCTTGCCCTTAATGGCAAAGAAGCCATTTCAATGATTAACAGGAACGATTACTCAGTGGTGCTAATGGATTGTCAAATGCCGGTGATGGATGGCTTTGAAGCGAGTCGTATCATTCGTGCCGACTCGCGTTTTACTGACCTACCCATTATAGCCTTGACGGCCAACGTGATGGACGAAGATCGAGAGCGTTGTCTTGCCAGCGGCATGAATGATCATATCGGCAAACCAATTAACTGGGATACCTTTTTCCAGACCTTGGCGCGCTGGGTTCGACCCATTGATGAGCAATCTACCCAACACATTCCAATTCCAACGTATAAAGAAGCTTGGCTCGATCTGCCCGGTTTTGATCTAACAGGAATTATGACTGCGCTACATGGCAATCGGAAAAAATTATTGCGCCTACTCGGTGCGTTTCGGGAACAGCTTGTTACCGAAACTCCCATCATCGTGGCCCAAATCGCGAACAGGAATCTAGTTGATGCACGAACACAGTTACACACGCTCACGGGAATAGCCGGTAATCTGGGGGCCAGAGAATTCTATCAAGCTTGCACAGTGTTGAATGCTCAGCTCCAAAGTGGAAAATATAACGATACGATAATCGCCAATTGGATCGAAACATCCGATAAAACTATGAACACCTTGGCTGCTACAGAAGGATATTCATCACTCGTAGTACCGTCCGGCGATGTGCCACCAGTATTTCAGCACGTCATGAATCAATTGATGGGGCTGCTTGCCCACGACAGATTTATCAGCGACCAGCTGCTCACTCAATTCAAAATACTTTTTCCAGATGATAAACAGGCGGAGTATACAGCACTAACCCAACACATTTTGGACACCGATTATCCTAAGGCGCAACACGTCCTGAACACAGTTATAGGTTTCTCAACAGAAAAAATTGAAGCATTAAATGAAAACCAACACCCCATTATCCTGATTGTCGATGATGCCCGCGTCAATCAGGAAATCTTAGATTCATTGCTAAATCAGGACTACCAGATCAAAGTGGCTGGCAGTGGGGTCAGGGCACTGGATATTGCTAAGCATTCCCCACATCCCGATCTCATTCTGCTTGATGTCAACATGCCACAGATGGATGGTTACGAAATTTGTCGAAGGTTGCAAGAAAACATACTTACCCGTCATATTCCAATAATTTTCGTGACTGCCGAGTTCGACAAGGAATCCGAAAGCCATGGCCTGAAACTGGGTGCAGTGGATTACATCACCAAGCCCATAAACTCCGCCATTGTCTTACAGCGGGTGCGTAATCAAATCTTGCTAAAACAACACGAAAAGGAATTGCAGCGCATTGCTCATTATGACTCACTGACAGGAATTCCCAACCGGATGCTACTGGCTAACCGTATGGAGCAGGCAATTGCCCAAGCCAAACGTGAGAGGGAAATGTTGGGTGTTTGCTACCTGGATCTCGATGGTTTCAAACCAGTTAACGATACCTTGGGACATCAAGCCGGAGACCAAGTACTGATTGAAATTGCCCGACGCATTGAGAGCGTCCTGCGTAAGGGTGACACATGCGCCCGTCTAGGTGGAGATGAATTTGTCGTGCTGTTACCGAGTTTAAATCATGAAGAGAAATGCATAATCACCGTAAAGCGACTGCTTCAAATCATTGCTCAGCCGATTCATGTTCAGGGTCAGACGTTTTTCCTCACTGCCAGCATCGGGATAAGCATTTGTCCTGGCGACGACGATAGTGATGCAGACGTGCTGTTAAACCATGCCGACCAAGCTATGTATTTTGCCAAGCAATCGGGCAAGAACCGTTACCATATCTTCAATCCTATGCATGATAAGTAAAGTCGCGCCTATCAATTTAGCGGGCGTTCTCAAGTATATTTAATTCATTGCTCAGACAGTGTATGTCACCCTGATATGAGATTGGCTGGCTCACAATCAAGGTCATACTTCATTTCGTTCAGAAACATCTCTTTTTTTGCCAAACGTTTTGTAGACATATTCGAGACCAGCAAAGCTGATTTGATAAGACATGTGAATTGGGGTTGTTTTAATCGATAGCGATATTATCTGATACTTGGGGATTTAATTAGCACATCCCCAAGTCAAGTCGAGCAACAGGTTTTATAAACCTCTTAAAATATCTTTTTTAATGTCTTCAAGGTTTTCCAATCCTACCGAAACCCTTACCAAACCGTCTTTAATACCTGCAGCAGCTCTGACTTCCGGCGTTAAACGGCCATGCGTGGTGGTTGCCGGATGGGTAATGGTGGTTTTAACGTCGCCCAAGTTTGCGGTAATTGATAGCATTTCTGTGGCATCAATCAATTTCCAGGCATGCTCCTTGCCACCTGTCAGCTCAAAACTGACTATGCCGCCGAAATGACTTTGCTGACGCTTGGCCAGTTCATGCTGCGCATGCGATGCCAAGCCGGGATAATGAACCTTGGCGATACCAGCCTGTTGCTCCAGCCAAAGGGCGAGCTCAAAGGCGCTGTCGCAATGCGCTTTCATTCTGACCGTCAGCGTTTCCAACCCGGACAAAAACACCCAGGCATTAAAAGGGCTCATGGTTGCGCCGCCGGTGCGAAGATAAGGATAAATATGCTTTTCTATAATATCCTCACTGGCAACAACTGCGCCGCCGACACAACGTCCCTGCCCGTCTACATATTTGGTTGCAGAATGGACCACAATATCCGCGCCTAATTCCAAAGGCTTTTGCAGCACAGGCGTACAAAAACAGTTGTCGACGATTAGCAAGCAACCGTGCTTATGGGCAATGTCTGCAAGTATGGAAATATCGGCAATTTCGATCAACGGGTTGGACGGCGTTTCTAAAAACAAAAACCGGGTATTCGGCTTGATCGCCGATTCCCAAGCCGCCGTATCGATCAAATCTACAAAATCGGTTTCAACCCCGAATTTGCCGAAGTAATTCTGAAACATCAATACGGTATTGCCAAATACGCCACGCGAACACACCACATGATCGCCGGCTTTAAGCAACCCCATACCAACCGCCATAATGGCCGCCATGCCGGATGAAAAGGCTAGACAACGTTCGCCTTTCTCCATCAACGCAAGCCTTTCCTGAAAGGCATTAACGGTTGGATTAGTAAAACGCGAATAGATATTGCCCGGTTTCTGCCCGGTAAAACGCAAAGATGCCTCTTCGGCACTGCTGAACACATAACTGGATGTGGCAAAAATCGGTATGCTGTGCTCATCTTCATGAGTACGCTTATGTCCGGCTCTTATCGCCTGAGTTTCCAGAGTGTAGTCGTTCCAGTTAATGTCTTTCATTTTTTTAAGCGTATTTATTTGTTAAAACGTATGCAACTTCTCATTATCTGCAGACGACAGATTCAAGATCAGGCAAAAGGCTAAGGACTAAAGGCCTCCAACACAGCCACACTTTGCCTTTTACCTTGCCCCCTCAATCACCATTTTGCATTCCGATGATGAAGTTCTCCGAGTTTCTTTGTGCTTGTGCGTTGTCATTTCGCAAGGCCTCGATGCGCTCCAGATATGCATCGTCAATATCACCGGTAATATATTCTTTACTAAAGCAAGAGGTATCGAAGTGCTTAATATCCTGGTTACCTTTTCGAACTGCATCAATCAGGTCATTCAGGTCCTGATAAATCACCCGGTCTGCTCCTATTGCTGAACATACCTCGTCTTCAGTACGATTATGGGCAATCAGTTCATGAGCGGCCGGCATATCAATGCCATAAACATTGGGATACCGAACCGGAGGCGCAGCAGAGGCGAAATATACTTTTTTAGCACCGGCATCACGAGCCATCTGGATAATTTGTTCTGACGTTGTGCCTCTGACGATTGAGTCATCGACCAGCAATACATTCTTGCCTTCAAATTCGAGGCTAATGGCGTTTAACTTTTGCTTGACCGATTTTTCTCTCATTTTCTGACCAGGCATGATGAATGTCCGGCCGATATAGCGGTTTTTTATAAAACCTTCACGATACTTTACGCCCAGTAGGTTTGCCATCTGCAAAGCCGCTGTTCGACTGGTGTCGGGAATGGGAATGACCACATCAATGTCGTGATCAGGCCAGTCTCTTTGCACTTTTTTGGCTAGTTTTTCGCCCATACGCAGACGCGCCTTATAGACCGAAATACGATCAATAATTGAATCCGGCCGGGCAAAATAAACATACTCGAAAATACACGGACAATGATCTGTTATTTCGGCACACTGCTTGGTATGTAATGTACCCGACTCTTCTATAAATACTGCTTCGCCAGGTTCGATATCTCTAATAAGCTCAAAGCCCAATACATCCAATGCGACACTTTCAGACGCGATCATGAATTCAGAACCTTCTTCAGATTTTCTCTCCCCAAACACTATGGGCCGAATGCCGTGAGGGTCTCTGAATCCTAAAATGCCGAATCCTGCAATCATAATTACAACAGCATAAGCCCCGCGACAACGGCGATGTACACCGGAAACTGCCTGAAAAACGTCTTCGACAGTCAAATGCAATTTGCCTAAACTCTGCAATTCGTGAGCAAAAACATTCAGCAAAACTTCAGAGTCGGAATCGGTATTAATATGCCGTTGATCTTCGACGAACAAGGCTTTTTTTAGCTCTTCGGTATTAGTTAAATTGCCGTTATGAGCGAGCGTCAAGCCAAACGGAGAGTTTACATAGAAAGGCTGGGCTTCTGCAGAGCTGGTACAACCCGCCGTTGGATAACGAACGTGAGCAATACCCATATTGCCTTTCAATTTCAGCATTTGGATATTGGTAAACACATCGCGTGTCAAACCGTTTTCCTTGCGCAAATGCAACCGCCCACCCTCGCATGTCACAATGCCTGCGGCATCCTGCCCCCTATGTTGCAACACTGTCAGTGCATCGTATAATTCCTGATTGACAGTTTGATGTGAAACGATAGCAGCAATACCACACATTATTTTTTAACCTTGCATTGTTTTATAGGAACTAGCGGAAGAAGTTAGCGATAAATGATGTATTCCGCCACACCTGACGAAATATGATCTCGTAACCATACAGCGAGCGATTGAAAAGGTGGAATCATTGTTGATTCTGTCCACCAGGAATCTTTGGTCAATGGCGTCAATCCCGCCAGTATGACAACAACAGTAATAACGACCATCCCACGAATCACTCCAAGAATCATCCCGCCAAAGCGATCCATGAAGGTTAATCCGGTGCTTTTAATCAATATATTCAATAGAAAACTTATTAAACTGCCAAGACACAGTGTAATTGCAAATAAAGCCACAAAAGATGCAATTATTCTGGTTGACGGATGACTGATAGCCGATTCCAGAAAACCGGAAAACTCCCGGCTAAAGTTCAAGCTTACCCAGATTGCCAATATCCAGAATCCCAACGAAAAAACTTCTTTGATAAATCCGCGCAACAATCCAACTACAAAAGAAATAAAAACCAACCCTATGAGGGTGAAATCTATCCAAATCATGCTTTTATTGTATTACTCAGAAATCAGAATCGCTTTTATATTCTGTCTATCCAGTCTCAACTTCATTGCCGCTGCTTTTTTTCCGTCAAGCTCTGGGCCTACCCGAAGCCGATATGAAGTTCCTTTATCGGTTTGAACGGTATCCAGCGAAGCCGGCAAACCTTGTTCGCGCAGGCTATCCCAAAGAGACATTGCATTTTCTCTTTTACTAAAACTACCAATTTGAATATACCAGCGTACCAATTTCGGGCTCGCTTTCGGCACAACTGTCGGCTTTTTTGCTTCTGCAATAGCGGCAGCCAGACTCTTCGCAGAATTAGGCTGTTTAATAGCCGGTTGTTTTGCTGTATCGGCAAAAGCGCTTGCTTTGGCTACAGCATCTTTGTTGGCGATTAACGGCTCACTTTCAAATTTCTTAACTATTACTGGTTTTACCGGCTCCGCAATTTTTTTAACTTTTACAGGTTCTTGAGCCATTGCTTCGACTCGAGTGTCCCTGACTGGTGTTTTGGAAGCAATGCTTTTGCGGACGCCGTCCGCAGTTTCTGACGATAAAGATTGCTCTGTAGGAGCCTGCTTCAGTCGCGGCTTTGGTTGACCTTCTTCAGGTTCAGCTATTGGCTGTTCAACGACTTCTTCTGTATTGGCATCTTCGCGGGTATAGCCTTCGGATTCGGCATATAAAGATTCACCGGAACCATTTTGTTTCTCCGCTTCTTCGGGTAGCTCTTCGGCTGCACCGGTACTCTCAAGAGTATCGCCGGCCGCTTCTGTGGATAAAGGCTCTGGGGCCGAAGGCTTTAACGCCTGCTCGGCATTGCTAGGCAATTTACCAGCCAAATCAGTATCCGGATCAACTGGAGCTGGAATATTTAGCTCACTCACTAATTTGCCACTATTATCGACAGGATCATCGAACAGCATGGGGATAAAAATAGCACATAAAGCCGTAACAACAACGGCGCCAATCAAACGTTGTTTTAATTCATGATCCATTTCGTCTACTCACTTATTCTCAAATTCAACCAAGCACTCAGATACCAAAAAGAAAGATCCAAAAACCAGTAACAAATCGCCCTCTTGCGCCTGGTTTTTTGCAGCAGAAAATGCCTCAGTAAAACCATCAAAACCAAAAGAAACCTTGGATACCGAACTTTGTGAAAAAATCTCACGCATAACCGATTCCGTGGCCGCTCTGGGATTCGCCAAAGGCGCGAAAAACCAGTCATAAACCACAGGATGCATAATTTCAAGGACCCCTGCAATATCCTTGTCTTTCATCATTGAAAAAACAGCATGAATGCGTCTGTCGGGAAAAATAGCCGTTACGTAATCAGCCAACGTTCGAACTGCCTGGGGGTTATGACCTACGTCCAGCAGCACGGGGATTTCGCCGTCAATCAGTTGAAACCGCCCGGCTAACCGGACATTTGCCAAGCCCTGTTTAATCGAGGCCTCGGCTACCGGTAGTGCCTCGGCCATTTTGGTTACCGCTAAAATAACCGCCGATGCATTGCGATACTGATGCTCCCCTTTTAACCCCGGTTCCGGCAATTGTAACATTTGCTTATCAGCATAAAACCAATCCCATCCTGATGCCTGTTTTTTATAACCAAAATCTTTGCCGATACAATATAACAAGGCACGCTGTTCAATAGCACTTTGTATCAATGATTCCGGGGGAGCGGGATCACCCGTAATAGCAGGAACTGTTGCCCGGAAAATCCCCGCTTTTTCCCGCCCTATGGCTTCTCGCGTACCGCCCAGCCACTCGACATGATCAATACTGATACTGGTAACCAAGGCCACATCGGGATCGACAATATTGACCGCATCCAATCGTCCCCCTAGACCAACCTCAAGCAATTGAACATCGACATCGGCTCGTCGGAATATGTCCAGTGCGGCCAGTGTGCCAAATTCAAAATAACTTAATGAGGTATTGCCCCGTACCGACTCTATTCTTGCAAATGCTCCGCAAATTTCCTCGTCCGATACCGGTTTTCCACCTATTTTTATTCTTTCATTATATTTCAGAATATGCGGCGAGGTATAAGCGCCTACCCGATAGCCTTGCGCCATGTAAATGGCTTCAAGATAAGCAATAGACGAGCCCTTGCCATTGGTTCCGGCAACGGTAATAGTCGGAGGTTTGACATAACCGGGGTTAAGCGCATGAAAAACCTGTGCAGCCCGCTCCAACCCCAAATCAATTACTAAAGGATGTAAGCTTTCCTGCCACTTTAGCCAATCTTGTAATGAATCAAAGCGTATCATTAACCGATATTAAAATCAGTCTTCCTGATCCAGGGGATACGAAACATCATCCGCTTCAATTTCTACAACCACAGTTTCCATATCGACATTAAGACACTGTACTGCCACATCTCTACCCGCCATCAGCATAGCCAAAATACCGGCTATTTTATCGCGCATTTCACGTCTGTCGATAATCATATCGATAGCGCCATGCTCTTGTAAGAACTCGCTACGCTGAAAGCCTTCCGGCAATTTTTCACGGACGGTCTGCTCTATTACTCTGGGACCTGCAAAACCGATCAAGGCATTGGGCTCGGCTACATTAATATCGCCCAACATGGCTAAACTGGCTGAAACGCCACCCATGGTGGGATCAGTCATAAACGATATATACGGAATACCTGCATCGGACAACTTGGTTAATGCTGCACTGGTTTTCGCCATTTGGAACAAGGAAAACAGCGACTCCTGCATGCGCGCGCCGCCGCTGGCCGTAAATACGATAAACGGCACACCCAGTTCCAAACTCTTGTTGATGCCGCGGACAAATTTTTCGCCGACCACCGACCCCATTGACCCGCCCATAAAGCCGAAATCAAAGGCGGCAGCAACAATATCGCGACCTTTTAGCTGGCCTTTCATCACAACCAGCGCATCATTTTCTTTAGTCTGCTTTTGCGCTTGCGTAGTTCGGTCTTTGTATTTTTTACTGTCTTTGAACTTTAATGGGTCGACAGGCTTAATATTTTTGCCTATCTCTTGATGGTCGCCCTCGTCCAAAAACATATTCAGCCGCGTCCTGGCCGAAATACGCATATGATGTTCGCATTTCGGGCAAACGCTGAAATTTCTTTCCAGTTCCGTATTGTAAAGAATCGCGTTACAGCTAGGGCACTTATTCCACAATCCTTCAGGGACAGCGCCTTTTTTATTCGACCCTTCCGTTCTAATTGTTAAAGGGATTAACTTCTCAAACCAACTCATTCATATGCCCCATCGTGTTTCATCATCGTATTCCAAACCAGACTTTAGCTATCCATTGCCTGGCGCATGGCTACCAATAACTCGACTATCTCTTTTTTGGCACGTTCAAGATCATCCAGATTCGCTTCAATTTTGCTAATCAGAGCGCTTCCAATCACCACCCCGTTACCCAAGCCCGCAACGGTTTTTGCTGTTTGAGCATCTTTGACGCCAAAACCTATAGCTACAGGCAAACGCGTATTTGCCCGGATTTGGTTAAGCTTGGTTTCGACATCCGCAATATCCAAATGCCCGGCACCGGTTACACCCTTCAGCGAAACATAATAAATATAACCGCTACCGGCGGTATCCATTTTCTTAATTCGCTCATCGCTGCTGTTCGGTGCTAATAGAAAAATCGGATCGATGTCGCGCGCCTTTAGCAAGGCAACACATTCTTCCGCCTCTTCCGGCGGCAAATCAACGGTTAAAACGCCATCAATCTCGGCTCGTTGCGCAGCATTGGCAAAATCTTCGTAACCCATGGCTTCAATAGGATTCACATAACCCATCAATACTACTGGCGTATGTTGATTGGTTCTCCTGAATTCCGTCGCGATAGCCAAAACGCGTCTTAAACTCATTTTGTGTTCCAAAGCGCGCTCACTGGCTCGCTGGATAACCGGCCCGTCCGCCATAGGATCGGAAAATGGCACGCCCAGTTCGATCACATCAGCGCCGGCCTCAACCATCGCATGCATCATCGGCAGGGTAAAGTCAGGTCGTGGATCGCCTGCGGTGATAAACGGAACTAACGCCTTGCGGCCTGTTTTGGATAACGCTTCAAATGTAGCAGCTAATCGACTCACAATTCTATCCCCTCGCGTTGCGCCATCGTTTGCATGTCCTTATCGCCGCGACCGGACAGACAGACAATAATAATTTCGTCTTTTCTCATAGTGGGGGCTAGTTTCATCGTGTAAGCCATCGCATGGCTCGACTCCAGTGCAGGAATGATTCCTTCCATTCGGGTCAAAGCATGAAAACCTTCCAATGCCTCATTGTCGGTAATATTGACATATTCCGCCCTGCCGGTATCTTTTAACCAAGCATGCTCAGGGCCTACGCCCGGATAATCAAGACCAGCTGAAATGGAATGCGTTTCGATAATTTCACCGTCGTCATCTTCCATCAGATAAGTCCGGTTGCCGTGCAATACGCCGGGACGGCCTGCGCATAAAGGCGCGGAATGACGTCCGGTCTCAACGCCGTCACCCGCCGCTTCTACACCGATCATTTTTACCGAACGGTCGTCAATAAAGGGATAAAACAGGCCGATTGCATTCGATCCGCCGCCAACACAGGCAACCAATGCATCAGGCAAACGCCCGGCCTGATCCAGACATTGTTGCCTCGCTTCACGACCGATGATGGCCTGGAAATCCCTGACCATTGCAGGATAAGGATGCGGCCCTGCAACCGTACCGATAATATAAAAAGTATTATCGACATTGGTTACCCAGTCTCTAAGCGCTTCGTTCAACGCATCTTTTAAGGTTTTTGAACCTGACTCAACGGCGACAACTTTAGCGCCCAGTAACTTCATCCGATACACATTTAAAGACTGCCGGGCAACATCGACAGCGCCCATATAAATCACGCACTCCAATCCCAGCCTCGCAGCAACCGTCGCCGTCGCAACACCATGCTGACCGGCTCCGGTTTCGGCAATAATACGCGTCTTGCCCATGCGTTTAGCCAATAAAGCCTGACCGATAGTATTGTTTATTTTATGTGCGCCGGTATGATTCAAGTCTTCGCGTTTTAGATAAATCTGCGCACCGCCGAGTTCACGACTCCAGCGTTCGGCGTGGTATAACGGCGACGGCCGTCCTACATAATATTTTAAATCAGCATCCAATTCCGCTATAAATTCGGGATCGTCTAAATACTGCTGATAAGCGGCATTCAATTCCTGAATCGGCAGCATCAATGTTTCTGCGACGAACATTCCGCCGTAAGGGCCAAAGTGTCCCTGCTCATCGGGCATATTATATTTTTCTATCATATTATTCTGTCACCCTCATTAACTTCACGTATGAATGCCGCCATTTTTAGCGCATCCTTAACACCTTTTCCCGCCTCTACACCGCTGCTGACATCCAGCGCATAAGGTCTTACTGTCTGCACCGCCTGCCTGGCATTATTTTCGTCCAGACCACCTGCCAATACGATAGGCAAGGCGCACTGTTCAGGAATTAATTCCCAATCGAACCGGCTGCCCGTACCGCCTTTCGCTCCCGGATGATAAGCATCCAGCAGCAATCCTGCCGCATCATGATATTGCAGAGCCAAATCAGGGATATTAATGCCATCCTGCATTCTGACGGCCTTCATATAACGCTTGTTATACAGCCTGCAAGCCTCAGCAGGTTCATCTCCATGAAATTGCAGGCAATCTATCGGTACCTGTTGTAGAACTTTACGTATCTGCGATTCTTGCTCATCGACAAACAAAGCGACGACCGAAACAAAGGCAGGCAATGCATTAACAATTTTAACTGCTTGCTCAATATCAATATTTCTCGGACTGGGCGGATAAAACACCAAACCGATTGCATCCACGCCTAACCGAGCCGCACAAACAGCATCCTCGACACGGGTAAAACCGCAAATTTTAACGCGAGTTCGCATAAAGTGATATGAGAATTTAACAAAAAAAGCTAGCCGCGTAGAATAACATAAAATAGCAATATGGTTTGCTGGTAATCGTCATTAATTTTGTAACCACCTCAACAAAAAAGGCCGAGGTAAAATCGGCCTTGTGTCCAACAACACAAAAAATAAGCGAGACTGAGTTTGCAATATCAACCCAAAATTTAAAATACCTTTAAATTTGAGCAGCATAACTGCCTCAGATTATTTATTTAATGCTCGTGTTCATGAACATGCTCATGGACACCAACATCCTGAACTTGAGCAGCTTTAACGGCCACCCCATATTTATAAACCATCAAACCGCCTAAATCAGCACCCAATATCATCAGCACACAAAGCAACGTCGCTAACATCAGAAAAAAACTGTTAGCACCGCCCTGAATGACTCCGCCACTCTTCAAGCGCCAAGCCGACAATAAAATTGCCAAAGAAAGCACTGATATGCCGAAATGCTCATGCCGCTCCATAATGGCATGAACTTCCTCCCCATGCGCTACGGAATTTGCAGCTACAAATCCGGCCATTACAGTAAATACGGCGGCTATGGTGCCTAAATACAACAACCAGCTGGCGACATTGCGGCATTGCGATTTTTTAGCCAGCGTACCGACCAGATCCAAAACAAAAAAAGCCAATAAAAATGCAATCGGGAAATGTACCAGTAAAGGATGAATATTATCCATATTGGAAATGCCGGGCATTAATGTCGGAACAATACCAGGTGAATCGTGAGCTGTGAGTCCTTCAAAAAAAGCCAACAGACTTGCCACGCCGTCAGCAACACCGCCGCCGTGATCGGCTCCTCCATGAACTTGAAAAGACAAAAAATTATTCATATCAACCATCGCTATTGTTTATAAAGAAGATAATCTACTTGATATTTAGCCAATTGCAAATAACTAAGAGGCGTTGCAAACTGTTAATCATGCCGTCTGGCATCAACCGGTAATTTTTCAAAGACAGGATGTTTGGCGATACCATAATGTTCAGGATAATAAACCGCACCCAAATACAAGCCATCAGGCGGCGCGGTAACTCCGCCCAATTTACGGCTTTTAACCTCAAGCAGATCTTGCGTCCAGTTTACCGACTGCTTTCCGGCACCTATATCCATCAATACCCCGGCAATATTCCTGACCATATGATGCAAAAAAGCATTGGCGGAAATATCGATAATGACCTTATCGCCCTCGCGATAAACATCAATAAAATACATTTCCCGGCAAGGACTTTTTGACTGGCAGCCTTGCGCTCTGAACGTGGAAAAATCATGCTTCCCAATCAGATGTTGAGCAGCTTGATGCATTTTATCGGCATCCAACGGACTTGGACGCCAAGTTACCTGATTGCGCAATAACGCCGATTTAATAGGCCGGTTAAGAATAACATATCGATAAAAACGGGCAATGGCGCTGTATCTGGCGTGAAAATCATCCACTGCCGGTTTGACCCAAGTGATCCTGACATCATCCGGCAGATTACTGTTGCCGCCCATCATCCAGGCATGAAGCTCGCGCTCTATTTTTGCGTCAAAATGTACGACCTGCTCAAGCGCATGTACGCCGGTATCGGTTCTGCCCGCACACTGCACAGTAACCGGATGGTTGGCTACTTTTGACAAGGCCTGTTCAAGTACCTGCTGAACACTGCGTTGCTGGGTTTGCCATTGCCAGCCTGAAAACCCGCTGCCATCGTATTCGATGCCTAAAACGATACGCGTCATCCAAACCTCTTTGGGATATAACAAAACTTTAAGCCGTTATTCATGAATATAAACCTTGGTTCCGATCTCAATCCCGTTAAACAAATCCAACACATCGGCATTTTTCATCCGAATACAGCCATGCGATTCAGGACTGCCGTTCATTAACTCATCAGGACAACCGTGAATATAAATATATCGCCAAGTGCTATCGACTTTGCCGTAACGGTTTTTACCCGGCTCCAGGCCGCCTAGCCACAAGATTCGGGTTAGTATCCAGTCGCGTTGCGGGTGCTGCTTACCCAAGTCAGCACTGTATATTTCACCTGTAGCGCGTCTGCCGATAAAAACCGAGTTTAACGGCTGACCCGCACCAATCTTGGCCCTGATTTTATGCCAACCGGTGGGCGTGCATTCACTGCCCATCAATTCGCCCGCCCCTTTTTTGGCAGTGGAAACGGGATAACATTGCGCGCTGTTCCCCGCCGTAAAAACAGTCAACTGCTGACTGGCGATGCAAATATCCAGATAATCCAATGTATCGCCTGCTTTACTTTTCATTTAGAACCTCAAACGCCGCCCCAACCAAAACCGGACGGATATTTATCAGCAAAATAGCGTTGCAATACATTTTAGCTATCAGATTATCCAAGCAACACTTTTCTACGCGGACCAATCCGGCTGCTTCTTTAACGCATTGCAACGCAATACCGTCGATAATACTCATTTTTTGTCAACGCGGAGGGAACATTCAGCTTGGAAAGGCGCCGGTCAATCTGCGAATATACCGTGAACCAAAACTAGGCGTATGCCAAGACTATTAAGCAAGGCGAAATCGTGGACGCGAGGATCGAATTCATCTGCCGGCACTGCTTCGCCGCCAAATGAAATAACAAAGGTTTTGTTGCGATAGGCGGCTCTGAACCAGTTAATGAAATATTTCTGCGGTTTCACGACTATTTGACGACTACAAAACGCATCGATTGCCGCTGTACTTAAAGTAATTTTACCAACGTAGCGACAACTGCAATCGATATCGCCATCAAACCACCCAGCTTGATAATGATTCTGTATTCCAGCTCACGCAATCCCGACGACGTAAATTGTTCTCAAGTTCATTCAAGTCGTTTTTGGTTGCCAATTTATCTTCAATCAGGCGTGCTTGTTCACTCGCAAATACTTCGGCCTGCTCTTCGGCAAAGCCTACCGCTTTGAGCTTTTTCACAAAACTGTGGGCATCGAAAGTAATGGTGGTCATGGCTCGCTCCTGACTAGCTAGTTCCCAAGCTCCAGCTTGGGATTCGGTGCTGAAAGCTCTAGCTTCCTGTCTCGCGAAGCTGGAGCTTCGCCATCTAGGTTCCCAAGCAGGAAGCTTGGGAACCAGCGCAAAACCCATCCATTTAGTGTAAGCTTCCTTGCATTAACCCATCCTACGGCTTTTTTCTTCGCGTTCTTCGTGGTGAATATCCAAAAGTTACGTAAACGTACCCTACATCAATCCAAATTATCTGTCACCGCACCCAATGAAGCCGAACTCACCAATTTGGCATATTTTGCCAATACACCGCGAGTATAACGCGGCGCGGGTTGTTTCCACTTATCAAAGCGACGCGCAATTTCATGCTCGTTGACATGCAGTTTCAGTTCATTGTTTTCCGCGTCTATCGTAATGGTATCGCCATTCTCAACTATCGCCAGTGCGCCGCCAACATAAGCTTCTGGCGTGATATGTCCAACGACGAAACCATGGGTACCGCCGGAAAACCGACCGTCGGTGATTAATGCCACTTCCTTGCCCAAACCTTTACCCATGACTGCCGAGGTTGGTGACAGCATTTCCCGCATGCCGGGGCCGCCTTTAGGGCCTTCGTAACGGATAACAATCACATCGCCTTTGACAATATCGCCATTCAAAATGCTTTGCAGCGCCTGTTCTTCAGCATCGAACACTTTGGCTATGCCGGTAAAGCAAAGCCCTTCCTTGCCGGTGATTTTGGCAACCGCGCCGCCGGAAGCCAGATTGCCGTACAACACAACCAAATGACTGTCTTTTTTAATCGGATTATCCAGCGAATGAATCATATCCTGGCCTTCAGGATACGGTAAGACGTCAGCCAGATTTTCAGCCAACGTAAGGCCGGTAACGGTTAAACAGTCGCCGTGCAGCAAACCTTTGTCCAACAACGTTTTCATCAACGGTTGAATACCGCCGATTTCGATCAGTTCAGCCATCTGGTAGCGGCCGCTGGGCTTTAAGTCGGCCAGCATAGGAACGTTTTTGCCAATACGAGTGAAGTCGTCCAGGGTGATATCGACGCCGGTTGCGTTTGCCATCGCCAGAATGTGCAATACCGCATTGGTCGAGCCGCCGAGCGCAATCACTACCGTAATGGCGTTCTCGAATGCGGCTTTGGTCATGATGTCGCGGGGCTTGATGTCTTTTTTCAACAGCTCCAATACAGCGGCGCCGGCACGTTCGCAATCCAGGCGCTTGTCATCTGAAATAGCGGCCTGAGCAGAGCTGTTTGGCAAACTCATACCCAATGCTTCAATGGCTGATGCCATGGTATTGGCAGTATACATGCCGCCGCAGGAACCCGCACCCGGAATGGCTTTGGCTTCAATTTCAGCCAGTTCGGCATCGTCGATCTGGTTATTGGCTCTGGCGCCAACCGCTTCAAATACGGAGACCACATCGAGTTTTTTGTCTTTGTGACAACCAGGCATGATAGTACCGCCATATACAAACACGCTGGGACGGTTCAATCGCGCTATCGCCATCATGCAGCCAGGCATGTTTTTATCGCAACCACCGATCGCGACGATACCGTCGAAACCCTGGCAACCGACTACAGTTTCAATCGAGTCGGCAATCACTTCGCGGGATACCAGCGAATATTTCATGCCTTCGGTACCCATCGAAATACCGTCGGAAATGGTAATGGTATTAAAAACGACGGCTTTACCGTCGGCGTTGTTAACGCCAACAGCTGCCGCATCCGCCAGCTTATTGATATGCATATTGCACGGCGTGACCATGCTCCAGGTAGAAGCAATGCCTATTTGCGGCTTTTTAAAATCATCATTGCTAAAACCGACGGCATGCAACATCGCGCGGCTCGGTGCGCGCTCCATGCCGTCAACAACCAAAGAAGAGAAAGTGCGGGTGTTTTTATCGCTCATAATGTAGGGTCAAAGTGAAAGGTTCAAGGTAAAAGGTGAAGGGCAAAAGGCGAAAGGAACGTGGCTTTGGGGACCTTGAACCTTGCACCTTGTACCTCAATACGAATCCCAACTGCTTCTGCTACGGCGCCAGCTGAGTTTAGGCAGGATAAATCCTAAAATAACACCGATAAGAGCAAGTAAGCCGCCGTATAAAAACCAGTCTTGATTGGCGGTGTCTTGCAGGGCCTGATTTTCAAGCTTGAATTGTTGTAACTCCCGCTCGACATTAACCACCCGTTCTTGAAGCTCATCGCGCTGATTTTTTAATTCCACAGTGCTGGCAGCGGTTTTTTTCAGCTCGTTGAGTTCCCTGCTTAATTGATCCCGTTCTGTTTCCAAGGATTTTTCAAGAGAGGTTCCCGGCGTAATGGACTCTTTTATTGTAGCTAGTTCAGCCTTGAGCGTGGCATTCTCAGACTGCAATGACGCCAGATTTTTGTTGGCGGCCTCAAGTTGAGCATGACTAGGCGGTTCTTTCATGGTGTTGCGAGTCGGCATATAGCCTTCAGTGCCGTCATTCATACGAACGTGCAAAAAACCGGTGCCTTTATTTTCTTCTATTACCGTAAGCGGTGTTCCGGTCGGAAGCAACTTTACAACTTTACTGTTGTTATTTTCTTCGCTCCTGAGTGATAAATTCAGTGTATCAGTAACATAAACAACTTCCGCCTGCGCTGAACCAAAAGTTACCAGTAAGATAAAAAACGAGCTGAGTATTTTTTTCACTTGAATCTCTATTGTTGGTCGTTTGACGACTGCTATGAATGGTGAAAGTATCGCAACCGGCAAGAACCCGATACGACTAAAGTTAATTTTAACGTGATTTTTTGCACAGGAGAAATTCCAGCAGTGCTTTTTGTGCATGCAGACGATTTTCAGCTTCATCGAAGATAACGCTTTGAGTACCGTCAATCACATCGGCGCTGACTTCTTCGCCGCGATGAGCAGGCAAACAGTGCATAAACAGCGCATCTTTGTTTGCCGCCGCCATGATCTCAGCATTAACCTGATAATCTTTAAAAGCTACTTCGCGTTGTTTTTGTTCTTCTTCTTGGCCCATACTGGCCCAGACATCAGTAACTACTAAGTCTGAATTCCGGGCGGCGGCCAGAGGCGCGTCAAAAAACCGGATGCATTCCCCAGCGGCTTCGACTATGGATTCTAGCGGTTGATAGTCTTTTGGACAGGCAATATTCAACACAAATCCAAGTCTCATCGCGGCATGGATATAGGAATGACACATATTATTGCCGTCACCGATCCAGGTCACTGTTTTACCTTTGATATCGCCGCGATGTTCAAAATAAGTCTGCATGTCCGCCAGCAATTGGCAAGGATGCTGCAAATCGGTCAAACCATTGATCACCGGAACGCTTGAATATTGAGCGAATGTAGTCACCGTTTCGTGCTTGTCGGTTCTGAGCATGATGCAATCGACCATGCTGGAGATAACTTTGGCACTGTCTTGCAAAGGTTCGCCTCGACCCAATTGCGTATCTCTAGGCGATAAAAACAGCGCGTTGCCGCCGAAATGACTCATGCCAGATTCAAACGAAATACGGGTGCGTGTCGATGATTTTTCAAAAATCATCGCCAATACCTGACCCTTTAACGGTTGATACTCGGGATCGCGGTTGATTTTCAGGACGATGGCCCGGTTGATCAAGCTACGAAGCTCGTCGCCGGATAAGTCAAGCAAGCTGATAAAATGTCTAGGGTTCATAGGGAGTGTCTGTATGCTTATAAATAAGCGTCGATAAAGTTTCTACGAGTTGAATTATTTGTTGGTCATCAATAATTAATGGCGGCAGCAACCGGATGGTTTTTTCACTGGTGACATTAATTAATAAGTTATTTTGTAACGCTGCTTGCACTAGCTCGGTACATGGGCGGTCGAGCTCGATGCCGATCATCATGCCTTTATGACGAATATCGGCAACATGGGCATTGCCTTGTAGCCGTTCTTTAAACGCCAAGCAAATCGCATCGCCTTTTTGCGCTGCCTGATCAATCAGGCTTTCAGCGTCCAATGTCTCTAATACCGCTAAAGCCGCGCTACAAGCTAACGGATTACCGCCAAAGGTAGAGCCGTGATTGCCGGCGGTCAATACCTTGGCTGCTTTGCCTCGTGCAAGACAAGCGCCGATCGGTACGCCGTTACCCAAAGCTTTAGCCAGGGTGCAGACATCGGGAAGTATAGCGTTGTGCTGAAAAGCGAGAAACTTGCCGGTACGGCCTACGCCGGTCTGAATTTCATCAAGCATCATCAGCAGGTTATGCCGATCGCACAAACTGCGTATTTGGTTAAGATAATCGGCGGCGGGAATATTGACGCCGCCCTCTCCTTGTATCGGTTCAACCAACACGGCAACGACATTTTTATGTTGCTCAAGCGCTCGTTCGATTGCATTGACATCGTTGTAAGGTACGCGAATAAAGCCTTCAACCAGAGGCGCAAAGCCTTGTTGGATTTTAGCGTTGCCGGTAGCGCTCAGCGTTGCCAGCGTACGGCCATGAAAACTTTTTTCCATGACGATAATCGCCGGATTTTCTGTACCTTGCTCATGGCCGTACTTACGCGCCAACTTGATCGCCGCTTCATTAGCTTCTGCACCGGAATTGCAAAAAAATACATTATCCATACCGCTTTTTTCAGTCAGTTTGTCGGCCAACTGTTCCTGAACAGCGATACCGTACAGATTTGATGTATGCACCAGTTTTTCGCTTTGTTTACAGATAGCGTGATGCACGGCAGGATGAGCATGTCCCAAACTGCATACCGCTATGCCCGATACTGCATCCAGATAGCGATTATTGTTTTCATCAAATAACCATGCGCCTTCGCCCCGTTCGAAAGTAATGGGCAATCGTCCATAGGTTGGCATAATGTGGCTAGTCATTGTTCTCTTTATTAAAATTAAGGGTAAATAGGCCGTAATCTGTCGACCATCAAAAAAATGCTCGATTATAGGTTTCAATTTGGTCTCAAGCAAGCGCTGATTATCCAGAACGTTTTTAAAAATAAAAAACCAAAATCATGTTTTATATACTCAAAGTAATAAAGATTAAATCGACTTGATCCAAAAAATATATCCATACACGCTCAAAATTACGACAAAAAACCAGAAAGTAAAATCGGCTTTTCTCGTCAAATTCGACAGCGCACACAATTAAACTGTGTTATTTAACACACCAAATATAGGTCATATGACGCGGTTTATTTTTTAAAGCAATTTTAATCTGCTGAAGCACCTTGAATTTACTGCCTTCATAAGCCTTGAGCAACGCTTGGCACAGTAACTGCTGATAATCCACTTATCTATACAATTGATATTTCTAATTCAGTTATTTTGTCTTTCCAACTGTTCAAACCACGAGTCCACTTAACCTTAATGGGCTTTGCTAGAGCCTCGGTTGTTATAGTAGAATGCCGGGCTACCTACCAATAGCGGGCCTTTGTTCTTTGTCCAGATTGCCTCAGAATAGTCAAATTTAGATTTTTCGTAGCGCATCCACTGAACTTAATCAATAATCAAAAATATTAAGGTTTTTTATGACTCAATTGGAAAAAGTACTTTTTGCGGCAGCTCTAAGCTCATCGTTCGCTATCTACAGCGGCACTGTTCTGGCCGATCACGGTTCACTGGGTTTCGGGATTGGTACCGCATCTCCAATCATTACGCAACCTGGCGTTACGCTTCCAGTCAATATGTGGGCTGCTGGTATAATTACTCAATTTTCCAGTTTTGATGGTGCTTCAGATCAAAAATTGCTGGACTTGAAAAATAATGCTATCGATGATGCCCACGGCGATGTTCACAGTGTAAATACTTTTTTACAACCCTCAGTATTTGGAGCTTATGGCCTTACCGACGATTTAACTTTGGGCATGAAAATTCCTTATGTACTACGTTCCGGCGTACGATCACCGAATGCAGATGGCAATGCAGTTGACAAACTAGGCGATCCCAGCGGTTTTGGCGATGTCTCTATTTTTGGTCAATACCGGTTTTTCCACAGTGCCGATAATTTAAACCATGCATCGTTTACTCTAGGCCTCAAGACACCGACTGGCGAAACCAATGTGAGGACAAATCAAGGCGACGCATTTGAAACGCATCATCAGCCTGGCAGTGGTTCATGGAATCCTTCTGCCGGCCTTTCTTTTACCCGAGTGATGGGTTCATACTCGTTTGATACCAATGTCCTCTACACAGTAGCAACTAAAGGCGCGCAACATACCGACCTGGGTGATAATTTTGGTTATAATTTTGCGCTTTCTTACGCTTTTGGCGCTCCTGCGCGTAACGCTTTTTTTGCTGCCAGCAATAATGCGCCATGGACAGCTGTTCTGGAATTAAACGGCGAATGGCAAGGCAATCAGAAAACCGCTGGACTAAAAGATCCAAACTCAGGCGGCCATACAATTTTTATTTCACCAGGTATCAGATACTCTGGTCACAAACATTGGAACACCGCCTTATCTATCGGCGCTCCGATACTTAAAGATTTTAACGGCTACCAAACTCCTCCCGATTACCGAATCACTTACCGTTTCGTAGTCGCATTTTAACTGTATTTTTGACCTATTGTGGATAGCTTAAAATGATAGATTTGCCTAATTTTTCGCCTACAAAAGGAGTCGTTCGCGCTCATAGTGGAATATTCGAAAAAACATTTTTGGGCCGACTATTATTGGCGCAACTGCTAGTAATCAGTGCTTTAGTACTGAGCGCTTGTAGCTCTGTCAATCAAGATCATCTAAAAGCCGGAACCGCTGATTACACGCATTACCCTTCCGGCGGCGGCCAATTTGTCACCGCCGCCTTCGGTCCGGACGGCCGATTATGGCGAATCGTGCCGGAAAAACACCATGTCTATGTAGATTATTCAACCGATCTGGGCAAAACATTTAGCGCACCTGTACTGGTCAACCCGGAAGCGCAACACATCAAAGTGAGTGGCGAAAATCGACCCGGCATCGCTGTGGATCGCTCCGGCCGAATCTATGTTATTTATGCAGCCGAAGCCGATCAACCGGTAACCGTCTATTTTAGTGTGTCCGCCGACAACGGCCATAGTTTTTCAAAGCCTTCGCCATTAAGCGACAAGGCATCTGAAGCAAATTCTTTTCAAGGACGGCTAGCTTTGAGTCCGGCAGGTCAGGCCTACGTCTTCTGGCATGACGAACGCAACCGCACGGACTGGAAACAGCCTGGAAACGCGGTTTATTACACGACTATCAACGGTCAGAACGGCCTTAATTTTGTCTCACAGAAACTTTCCGATACTCTCTGCGATTGTTGCCGGATTGCTGTCGCTTTTGATACCGATGCGCAACCGATTTTATTGGCGCGCTTTATTTATCCTGGCGGCATTCGTGATCATGGGTTAATAAAAACCCAAGCTGACGGTAAAAAACCGATTGAATGGCGAGTCACTTTCGATCAATGGGCTATCGAGGCCTGCCCCGATCACGGCCCGACCATTGCTATCAGCGACGGCAAATACCATATTGCCTGGTTTACACAAGGCAGTGTCCGTCAAGGCTTGTTTTACGCCTATTCAACCGATAAAGGCCAGCATTTTTCAAGTCCTTTACCGCTTGGTAACTCCGGAAAACTGCCTAGTCATCCCGATGTCATGGCCAGAGGCAAGCATATCATCCTAACCTGGACCGAATTTGACGGCAGTAAAACTCAGCTTTTGGTTATGCAGTCTCACGATGGCGGCCAGACTTGGCTACCTGCAAAACCCATCGCAGAAAGCACGGCTGAAGTCGACTTCCCGTTTTTGCTGAGCAATAACGAAAGCATTTTCGTCTCATGGAATAGCAAAAAAGAAGGTTATCGTTTAGTTCCCGTGAATTGAATCGCTCATTACTTTAATAGAATATAATCATGTCTCTAAAAAAACTTTTTTCAAGTTTATTGCTTTTCCTTTTAGTTTTCTTTAATGCTCCTGCACAAGCGGAACCATCAGCGTTTACATCCGGAAGTTATCAACAAATATTGGCAAGCAACGTCGGCCAGCCGTTCATGTTGGTGATATGGTCTGTAAACTGCTCTTCTTGCCTGAAAGATATGGCGTTAATAAGCAGCATTCATAAAAGCAGGCCCGAACTTAAAATGATCATGCTGGCAGCGGATGAGTTATCAGCAACCGAGCAAATTCAGCAAATCCTGGAAAAAAATCAATTATCCGATATTGAAAACTGGGTCTATGCCGAAGAAAACGCCCAGAAACTGCAATTTGAAATTGATCCCAAATGGTATGGCGAATTGCCCAGAACCTATTTTTTCGATAAAACGCATCAACGCACCGGGGTCAGTGGTGTATTATCAAAAGAAGACTATGATGCGATGTTTGCCAAAATCCTGAAGTAAGTCATTAGCCAACCGGTTTCTTATCATTCACCACGAAGGCACGAAGAAACAAAACTTCGTGCTCTTCGTGCCTCGGCAATTGCTCCTGCATTGCTCTACCTACTGCATAACCCACAGGGATGTGGGGAATGCAGATTTTGCATGGAGCAAAATATCTGCCCATGCAATCGTTCGTGGTAATAAGCTTCTGTTAATGAAAAGTTACATTTTTGAACCTCAGGTAAAAAGTTACGTTAAAATGAGCTCTATCTAAATAGCAACTAGAGGTGATTTTTTATGTACAAAAAAATATTTCCAATTCTGGTTACCTGTCTATTAAGCGCCTGCGCCACTAGCCCTACAGGCAGAAGCCAACTTGTTTTTATGCCCGAAGCACAAATCGATCAAATGGGCTTACAGGCTTTCGATAATTTAAAAAAAGAAAAACCTATCAGCACTAACAGCAAATACAATCAGCTGGCGAGTTGCATTGCCGGGGCAATTACCCGAGAAACCGGCGGCAATTGGGAAGTTGTGGTTTTTGAAGATGCCACGCCCAATGCTTTTGCGTTGCCCGGCAATAAAATCGGCGTACATACCGGAATGATTGCCTTGGTCGACAATCAGGATCAATTAGCTGCGGTCATCGGTCATGAAGTCGGTCACGTCCTTGCTAAACACAGCAATGAGCGAGCATCGCAAGAACTAGCGGTTAACTCGGGCATGAGCATCATTCAAGCAGTCAGCGCACCGCAAACCGCTTTAGGCCAAACCGCGCTGGGCATGTTGGGTGTCGGCGCACAATACGGCATACTAATGCCATACAGCCGCGTCCATGAAAGCGAAGCCGACACAATCGGCGTGGATCTAATGGCGAGAGCCGGCTTTGACCCAAGACAAAGCATCGGCTTGTGGCAAAAGATGGAGCAAGCATCGCAAGGCCAACAACCGATAGAATTCATGTCTACTCACCCTTCCCATGCCACACGTATTCAAGACTTGGAAAAGCACATGCCGCAAGCCATGGGATTATTCCAGCAAGCCCAAGCTGCGGGTAAACAACCGCATTGCAACTAATCAATGACCCCTAATTTAAAACACTTACATCCTTACCCGTTTGAGAAACTGGCGCAACTTAAACAAGGCATTACACCGCCTACAAACAAGTCGCATATCGCCCTGTCTATGGGCGAGCCAACTCATGACACGCCGCATTTAATTCAGGAAGCGCTGTTAACCCATTTGCATGGTTTGGCTAACTATCCAACCACCAAAGGCATACCGGAATTGCGGCAGGCGATTGCCGGATGGATCAGCCGACGTTTCCAGATTCCGGCTAATGCCGTTAATCCTGAAACCCAGATTTTACCGGTCAACGGAACGCGCGAAGCATTGTTTTCGTTTGCCCAGTGCCTTATCGATTCAACTAAGGTTGCGCCTGTCGTGATCATGCCGAATCCGTTTTATCAGATTTACGAAGGTGCCGCGTTGCTGGCTGGAGCCGAGCCTTATTATCTAAACACATTGGAAGACTCCGGTTATTTGCCGAATTTTGATGCAGTGCCGGATGAAATATGGCAACGCTGCCAGTTGATTTACATTTGTTCGCCCGGCAACCCGACCGGTTCTGTCATCAATCAGGCCAGCCATGAAAAACTGCTCAAGCTGGCAGAAAAGCACGATTTTGTGATTGCCTCCGACGAGTGCTACACTGAAATCTACGACGACGAAACCAACCCACCGCCGGGTTTACTGCAAACGGCCTATAACATGGGCAACACCGCGTTTAAGCGTTGCGTTATTTTCCACAGCTTGTCCAAGCGCTCCAATGCGCCGGGTTTACGATCCGGTTTTGTCGCAGGCGACGCTGAGATATTGAAACACTATTTTCAATACCGTACTTATCACGGCTGCGCTATGCCTTTGCCTACCCAACATGCGAGCATCCAGGCTTGGCAGGATGAACAGCATGTTGCCGAAAACCGCCGTTTATACCGTGAAAAATTCGCGGCGTTTATCGGTATTCTTGGCGATGTTTGCACTGTTATTAAGCCTCCGGCCAGTTTTTACGTCTGGTTGAAAACGCCAATATCGGATACCGAATTTGCACAACAGCTATTCGCCCAACAAAACATCACCGTGCTGCCCGGCAGTTATTTGTCCCGCGATAGTAACGGCGTTGATCCCGGCCTTAACCACGTCAGAATTGCGCTGGTTGCACCACTGGATGAATGCATAGAAGCCGCGCAACGTATAAAAAATTTCCTTAACTCTTTATAAGAAAAACCATGTCACAACTAGAAAACATTATTAACGAAGCCTTTGAAAACCGCGCCAATATTTCACCCGCCAGCGTTTCCGCAGAAGTGCGCTCGGCCGTTGAAGAAGCAATCAACTTATTGGACAGCGGCAAAGCCCGTGTTGCTGAAAAAACCAGCGGTGAGTGGGTCGTTAACCAATGGCTGAAAAAAGCCGTATTGCTGTCGTTCAGAATCAATGAAAACCGTGTCATGGAAGGCGGCAACACCCGTTATTACGACAAGGTTGAGGCAAAATTCAGCACTTACTCGCCTGAAGATTTTGCTCAATCCGGCGTGCGCGTCGTACCTAACGCCGTTGTCCGTCACGGTGCTTATGTTGCACCCGGCTCTATCTTGATGCCGTCATTCGTTAACATCGGCGGCTATGTCGACAGCGGCACAATGGTTGATACTTGGGCCAGCGTCGGCTCTTGCGCACAAATCGGTAAAAACGTGCACCTTTCCGGCGGCGTCGGCATCGGCGGCGTTTTGGAACCTTTACAAGCAGGCCCAACGATCATTGAAGATAACTGCTTTATCGGCGCTCGCTCGGAAATCGTCGAAGGCGTTGTTGTTGAAGAAGGCTCGGTTATTTCAATGGGCGTTTACATCGGTCAAAGCACTAAAATCTACAACCGCATGACCGGCGAAATCACTTATGGCCGCATTCCTGCAGGTTCGGTTGTTGTTGCCGGCAACTTGCCTTCTGCGGACGGCAAGTACAGCCTGTATTGCGCAGTTATCATTAAACAAGTTGATGAAAAAACCCGCAGCAAAACAGGTATTAACGAGTTATTGAGAGATTAATTGAGCAGGGTGCATAAGCAGATGCGCTTAGGCACACCCGTCTTACCCTCTTGCGTATGACGTAAGCATCGCTTCAGCCATCCCAACCCACCAATGACAAACCATGATTAACAACGATGTATTACGCCGGGTACGCTACGCTTTAGAGCTTAAAGACCAGACCATGATCGAGATCTTTGCATTAAGCGACGTAGAGATAAGTCGAGATGAGCTACTTAAGTTGCTCAAAAAAGATAATGAAGCCGATTACGTTCCGCTTAATAATAAGCTGCTGGAGCAGTTTTTAGACGGCCTGATTATCTATAGAAGAGGCAGACAGGAGAATCCGCCCCCCGCACAGCTGAAAAAACCGGAGCCGTTAACCAATAACAGTATTCTCAAAAAACTGAGAATTGCGCTGGAATTTAAAGAAGAGGACATGCTTAATACCTTAAAACTGGCTGACTTTGAACTGTCCAAAGGCGAACTCAGCTCCTTTTTCAGGCAGAAAGGCCATAAACATCATCGCGAATGCGGCGATCAGATTCTAAGAAATTTCTTACAAGGTCTTACCATTCGCTTTAGAGAGCAGGACTAATAACTGCCCCCTTTCGCTGCTCCCAATATAAGGACATTTGTTATAGGGCGTGCTGCGCGCCTTAGCTTCCAAGGCGCGCACAGCACGCCCTACGTATGCAGGACAGATAGCTCTATATTAATTCACCAAATAACTTAACCAAGGCCAATACCATGAGCGAAAACTTATCAAACAATGCCATTATTTACGCCACGCTTGCTTTAAACAGCGAGGTCGCCCTGCAACACGAATATTTGGATTCGCCCGACGTTCCCGATGATGAGCGCGAAAATGAAGAAGAAATTCTTGCCGATCTGGAACAAGCCTTTATGGAATTTGTCGATCTTTACAAGAACCGCTGTAAAACCGACAAACAATTGCCCAGCATTGACGAATTACTGAACAGCCAATTGTAAAAACCATGTACACGCTTTACGGAATAAAAAACTGCGATACCGTCAAAAAAGCGCGCACTTGGCTGGATCAAAATGGCATAACCTATCGATTCCACGATTTTAGAACCGACGGTTTAACGCCCGAGCAACTACAGCATTTTGCCGAGCATTTAGACTGGAACAAACTGCTTAACCGCAGCAGTACCAGTTGGCGGCAGCTCAGCGCCGAACAACAAACAGATTTGACCTTAGAAAAAGCCATGCAATTGATGCTAACCACTCCGACCCTGATTAAACGCCCGGTTTTAGATACCGGCGACAAGCTAATCATGGGCTATAAAGCTGAGAACTACCAATCCGAATTACTATGACCGACACACTGGAACTGCTTAAAAACCTTATCAGCCGCGAGTCGGTAACACCAAAAGATGCGGGTTGCCAGGATGTACTGGCCGCACGCTTGACTAAACTGGGCTTCAAAGAAGAGCGTTTGGACTTTGAAGACACCCAGAATATCTGGCTTAGACGCGGCGACGTCAAGCCGCTATTAACCTTCCTAGGCCACACCGACGTTGTACCTACCGGCCCTTTGGAGGCTTGGGTTTCGCCTCCATTTGAGCCGACGATTCGTGACGGCAAGCTTTATGGCCGCGGCGCTGCCGATATGAAAGGCGGCATCGCCTGCTTTATCACCGCCGTCGAGCGTTTTATTACCAAACACCCGGATCATCAAGGTTCTATCGCGGTGATGATGACCAGCGATGAAGAAGGCATCGCTACTAATGGCGTGGTTAAAGTCGTTGAAGTACTCGAACAACGTAACGAGAAAATAGACTGGTGCTTGGTCGGCGAACCGTCCAGCGATAAAAAAATCGGCGATGTGATTCGCGTCGGTCGACGCGGCTCTTTATGCGCCAAACTAACCATAGCAGGCATTCAAGGCCATGTCGCTTATCCCGAGCTTGCCGATAACCCGATACACAGCTTTGCTCCGGCCTTAAAAGACCTGACCGAAGAAGTCTGGGATTACGGCAATGAATTTTTCCCGCCGACCAGCTTGCAAGTTTCCAATATCAACGCAGGAACCGGCGCGGAAAACATCATTCCCGGCTGCGTAAATGTCCAATTTAACCTACGCTTTTGCACCGAACTGGACGAAGAAACTATCAAGCAACGCACCTGCGCGATATTGGACAAATACGATTTTAAATACGAACTGAAATGGCGCTTGTCGGGCAACCCATTCTTAACACAACCAGGCGCACTAATTGATGCGGCCCATGCCGCGATCAAAACTGTCACCGGCTTTGAAACCCTTGACGATACCGGTGGCGGCACCTCGGATGGGCGTTTTATAGCCCCAACCGGCGCACAGGTTATCGAACTCGGCCCATTGAATGAAAGCATCCATAAAATCAATGAATACGTCGCCGTAGAAGATTTGCAGGTTTTGTCCAATATTTACGAACAGATGCTGGTTAATTTGCTGACGTAAGGCAAGATGGACTCAGGATTGCAAGGATGCAAAAGACAATGTCGGCAGCTACCAGGCATGAAACACAGCGCTTCATATGTTTTTTGAGCAGGTACACTGCTTATATCTGCGCAGGCTCGCCAATTTGCCGAATAGAGTTAATGGAACCCAACCGTATTGAATCGTATAAAAGTGACTTTAGTTGTCTCTATCTTCTATACCTATCCGCTGCTGAGATATCAAAGTTTTCTCAATAAACTGAATAAGCCATTCATGACTGTTATTTTCAATATCGGCATAACGGAGCCCGATTTTGCATTGATCGCTGGACATGCGCCGCGAAAAAACCACATGGCATCGGGCTTCTATTTTGGATGACAGCCCGTCCTCATCAGACAGGTTCAGGTCAATGAACACGGATACCGGTCTGCCTTCACGAAGAAAACTTCCTCCCGGCGTAATCATATTGCGTTGTTTGGTATTACATTCAACACCTAATCCATCACTGGATATGTCTACTGCTTCGACCTTAATGCGCACACCGTCCTCGGTAGTGACAATAGCAAAGACCTGCACCGGAATCCTTTTATAGAATCTTCTTTCCATACCACTCACATTCACTATCAAAATTATCTGAAATTTTAGTCTAATAAAATGATTATTCCAATGCTGCTAGCTGTCAATATTTCTCTACATTTATAACCTGTGGCAAGGCTTCATAAACCAAATATCATGACTAATTTATTTTTTATTATTTTCAATAAGATATAGAAATTTTTGTTAACAACATTAACACTTAAACAATCGGCTCATTTCGTGCAAGTTTAGGCAAGTTACCGTCCAAACCCATGGCGCTACGCATAACTTTATTTTTGGCGGGCAAAATCCGCTCAGCCAAGCCCAGCCCCAAGTTGCGTAAAAACTTGACCGGCAACACCTGATTGCTGAATACCCGGTAAAAAACATCCATCACCGTCATCATTTTTAGGTTTTCATTGCGACGCATTTTTTCATAACGTTTTAAAACCGTCACATCACCCAGATCAAGACCTTGCTTGTCTGCCTCAATCAGCACCTCGCCCAACGCCGCAGCATCCAACAAACCGATATTAACCCCCTGCCCCGCCAGCGGATTGATCATGTGCGCCGCATCGCCAACCAGAACCACGCCGGGTTTAACATAACTTTGCGCATGCTGGCGTTTTAACGGAAAACTTGCCGTCCCCAGAATCGCGTTAACCTTGCCCAGACAATCAGGAAAAGTTGCTGTTAATTCATGCAATAAATCTGCATTTGATAATGCTTTCAACCGAGATACCTCATCCGGCGAGTTATACCAGACTATTGATCCGTAATGGCCGGTTAACGGCAAAAATGCCTGCGGCCCGCTCGGCACAAAGCGCTGCCAAGTTATATCCTGCTGTTCGTAATCGGTTTCAATATAAATCACCAGTGCATGCTGCTGATAATCCCAGCTGGTTACGCCCAAGCCTACGGTTTGCCTAACTCTGGATTGACCGCCATCTGCTGCAACCAGCACTTTGGCCGACAAAACCCGGCCGTCGCCAAGCTCCACTTCGGGCTGTTTTCCAACCGCATAGTTGATTTTATTGATGGTGGATGGGCACATCAGCTCGACATTGGCAAAATCCTGCAAACGCTCCAATAACGCCAACTGGGTCACCCGGTTTTCAACGATATAACCCAGCTCCGGATAATTAATATCATCACTGCAAAACTCAGTGTCGCCCGCTGTTTCCCAAACCCGCATCCTGCGAAACGGGCATAGCCTGCGATTGACAACACCATTCCAGGCACCCACGGTTTCAAGTATATTTTTTGACGCAATACTGAGCGCAGACACCCTTAAATCATGTGGCTGATCGGAAGAAAAAGCTTCCGGCGGCACACTTTCAATCACCGCCACTTTCAATGAACTCCCGCCGAGACTACAAGCAACAGCCGCTCCAACCATACCGCCACCCACAACTACAACATCAAAATTTTCTTTCATAATCAACCGTCATATTAACGTGAGTTCATTTAAGTATTGCAATGACTCTCAAAAACTGAGCCCATCTACAACAATCGACCAAACATTCAATGGAAACAATCTGCCATAGAAATAAAACGGAAAGATACCACATCTCTTTAAAGAATAAGCAAAATACCTCTGTTAGCGACATGGTAAAAAACTGCCACCGAACAACATGCTAGATAAAAGACTACGTGACAGAATCAGCCGTCATCCGTATAATTAACTGGTTTTGCCGTACCGTGGCCTTCGATACAAGTGTCGGAACCGGTACGCAACGAGGGTTCTTAAGTTAGAGGATAGCAACCCTTTTGTAATATTTTTTAGAGGTGACAATGAGTCAAAGCACGCTACCGACCAGACAGGGTTTATATGATCCACGCCACGAACATGACGCATGCGGCGTGGGGTTTATCGTTCATATAAAGGGTCAAAAAAGCCATGAAATCGTACGTCAGGGTTTGGAATTACTTAAAAACTTGACCCACCGTGGCGCGGTCGGTGCTGATATCCATGCAGGCGATGGCGCAGGCATTTTGATTCAAATGCCCGATGCTTTTTTGCGTACAGAATGCGAAAAATTAAGCATCTCCCTTCCTGCTGCCGGAGATTATGCGGCTGGCATGGTGTTTTTCCCTCGCGATGCGGCCAATCGGGCCACTTGCGAAAAATTGTTAACCGACATCATTGCGCGAGAAAAAGCCGTCTTGCTAGGTTGGCGCGATGTGCCTGTCGATAATCAGTCTTTAGGTGAGACGGTTAAGCTAGTTGAACCATTCATACGGCAGATTTTTATCGCACCCGGTGCAGATTGCCCTGATCAAGACGCTTTCGAACGCAAGCTGTTTGTGATCCGCAAGCAAGTTGAAAACGCTGTCCGCGATTTGAAGCTGGATCATGGCCACGCTTTTTATATCCCTTCTTTATCGTCACGCACCATAGTCTACAAAGGCATGTTGCTGGCAGATCAAGTTGGATCGTTTTATGCCGACTTGAACGATGAACGCATGGTCAGCGCGTTGGCGTTGGTGCATCAGCGTTTTTCCACCAATACTTTCCCAACTTGGGATTTGGCGCATCCGTTCCGCCTGATCGCTCATAATGGCGAAATCAACACCTTGCGCGGCAATGTTAACGGCATGGCGGCACGTCGCCATTCCATCGCGTCCAAAGTATTGGGCGACGACATGCATAAACTGTGGCCGTTGATCGACGAAGCGCAATCGGATTCCGCGTGTTTCGACAATGCGCTTGAATTATTGGTAGCGGGCGGCTATTCATTGGCCCACGCGATGATGTTGCTGATCCCCGAAGCATGGGCCGGCAACGTGTTAATGGACGAAAAACTGCGCGCGTTTTATGAATACAACGCCGCCCTGATGGAACCTTGGGATGGCCCCGCGGCCATTGCTTTCACCGATGGCCGTCAAATCGGCGCAACCCTTGATCGCAACGGTTTACGTCCTGCGCGTTATTTGGTCACCGATGACGATTTCGTGATCATGGCATCGGAAATGGGCGTACTGGAAGTTCCCCAGCACAAAATCATCAAAAAATGGCGCTTGCAGCCAGGCAAAATGCTGCTGATCGACACAGAACAAGGCCGCATTATTGACGATGCTGAATTAAAAGCCAATTTGTCGGCATGCCATCCTTATTCCGAATGGTTGACCAAAACGCAAATATTGCTCTCCGAACTGCCTCCCGAAATTTCCGCGATGGCGCCGGATGCGCGCACCCTTTTGGACAGACAACAAGCTTTCGGTTACACACGCGAAGATATTGAATTCATCCTGAAACCGATTGCACAAACCGGACAGGAACCGATCAGTTCGATGGGCATTGACGCCGCGCTGGCGGTATTGTCGCAACGTTCGCGTATGTTGTACGATTATTTCAAGCAAGGCTTTGCCCAAGTCACCAACCCGGCTATCGACCCGATCCGCGAAGAATTGGTCATGTCGTTGGTTTCACTGATCGGCCCGCGCCCCAATTTATTGGGTCTGGACGAAGGCGGAACCCACATGCGCCTGGAAGTGGAACAACCTATTTTGACCAATCAGGATTTGGAAAAAATTCGTCGTATAGAAACGCGTACCGGTGGTGTCTTCAAGACTAAAACCCTGACGCTGTGCTATCCGTCCGATTTGGGAGCCGGCGGCATGGAAGCGGCGCTTGAGAAACTATGCCTTGCAGCAAAAAAAGCCGTTGAAGAAGGCAACAATATTCTCGCATTATCCGACCGTGACTTGGATATTGCGCATATCGCTATTCCTGCGCTGTTGGCGACTTCCGCCGTACATCACTACCTGACTCGCGAAGGCCTGCGCACTAAAGTCGGCTTGGTTGTTGAAACCGGCGAAGCGCGCGAAGTTCACCATTTTGCTCTGTTGGCAGCTTATGGTGCAGAAGCGGTTAACCCTTATTTGGCGTTCGATACTCTCTCAGGACTATGCGAAGACATAGCAGACCTTAGCGAATATGAAGCGCATAAACGCTATATCAAAGCAATCTCCAAAGGCCTGCTTAAAGTCATGTCCAAAATGGGCATTTCGACTTATCAGTCTTATTGCGGCGCGCAAATCTTTAATGCAATCGGTTTATCGGAACCTTTTCTGGATCGCTATTTCACCGGCACAACCAGCACTGTCGAAGGTGCGGGTTTAGCGGAAATCAGCGAAGAAACCACTCGCCGCCACCGAATCGCATTCGGCAATGCGCCGTTATTCCGCGATGCTCTGGATATAGGCGGAGAATACGCATATCGTTTACGCGGCGAAGCGCATACCTGGACGCCTTCGACCATCAGCACTTTGCAACACGCAACACGCAGCAATAGCTATGAAAAATACGCCGAATTTTGTCGTTTAATTGACGAGCAAAACGAAGCCTTGCTGACTTTGCGCGGATTGATGTCATTCAAGGAAGATGCGACGCCTGTACCGTTAGACGAAGTAGAATCAGCTGCCGATATCGTCAAGCGTTTTGCAACCGGAGCGATGTCGTTCGGCTCAATTTCCTACGAAGCTCATACCAATCTGGCTATTGCGATGAACCGCATCGGCGGCAAATCCAACACCGGTGAAGGCGGAGAACTTCCTGAACGCTTTACACCACTGCCGAACGGCGATTCGATGCGTTCGGCGATCAAACAAGTCGCTTCCGGTCGTTTTGGTGTAACTACTGAATACTTGGTCAATGCCGACGACATTCAGATTAAAATCAGCCAAGGCGCAAAACCCGGTGAAGGCGGACAGTTGCCCGGCCATAAAGTAGATGCTGTTATCGCGAGAGTACGTCATTCTACGCGTGGCGTAGGCTTGATTTCTCCACCTCCGCATCATGACATTTATTCGATTGAAGATTTGGCCCAGCTGATCCATGACTTGAAAAACGTTAATCCCGAAGCTCGAATCAGCGTCAAACTGGTATCGGAAGTCGGCGTAGGCACTGTTGCCGCGGGTGTTTCCAAAGCTCATGCCGATCATGTCACCATTTCCGGCTATGACGGCGGCACCGGCGCAAGCCCGATGACTTCAATCAAACATGCCGGTTTGCCATGGGAAATCGGTCTTGCCGAAACCCATCAAACATTGGTGCTCAACAAATTGCGCGGACGCATAGCTGTCCAAGTCGATGGCGGATTGCGTACAGGACGCGATGTTGTCATCGGTGCATTATTAGGCGCGGATGAATTCGGCTTTGCTACGGCACCATTAATTGTGTCGGGTTGTTTAATGATGCGCAAATGTCATTTAAATACCTGTCCGGTCGGTGTTGCGACGCAAGACCCTGAACTGCGTAAACGTTTTACCGGACAACCTGAACATGTGGTCAATTATTTCTTCATGGTTGCGGAAGATGTACGCCAGTGGATGGCGAAACTGGGTTTCCGCACCGTTAATGAAATGATCGGACGCTCGGACAAACTGGACATGCAGCGCTCGCTCAACCATTGGAAAACGCAAGGACTGGATTTCAGCCGGGTTTTCTATAAACCTGAAGTTGACGGCGCGACCGCTATTTATAACCACGAACGCCAGGATCATGGCTTGGATCAAGCACTGGATCACACTTTGATTGCAGCGGCTCAACCCGCACTGCAAAACGGGCAGCCGGTAGTTATCAATACGCCTATCCGTAACATTAACCGCACTTTTGGTGCGATGCTGTCAGGCGAAGTCGCCAAACGTTATGGACATAAAGGCTTGCCCGACGACACCATCGCGATCCATGTCAAAGGCACCGCCGGTCAAAGTTTCGGCGCATTTTTGGCGCAAGGCATCAGCATTGAGCTTGAAGGCGAAGGCAACGATTATGTAGGCAAAGGCATGAGCGGCGGACGTATCGCCATTTACCAGCCTAAAGACTGCCCGATTACGCCTGCCGAGAACATTATTGTCGGCAATACCGTGTTATACGGCGCAATCAGCGGCGAATGCTATTTCAGCGGTGTGGCGGGAGAGCGTTTTGCAGTGCGCAATTCGGGCGCCCTTGCCGTTATCGAAGGCGTGGGCGACCATGGCTGCGAATATATGACCGGCGGCGTTGTGGTCGTGCTCGGGCAAACCGGGCGTAATTTTGCGGCGGGCATGTCGGGCGGTGTCGCTTATGTGCTGGATGAAGACCGCAGCTTTGAAAAGCGTTGCAACATGGCGATGGTCGAACTCGAACCCATCCCGGAAGAAGACGACACGCTGGAAGCCATCGCCCATCAGGGCGGCGACCTGGAAACGCATGGAAGAGTCCACATCATGTCCGATATGAACCGTCATGATGCGCAACGCTTGAAGCATTTAATTGAAAACCATAAGCGTTATACCAACAGTGCCAGAGCGCAACACATTTTGGATAACTGGCAGGATTATTTGCCGCTGTTTGTTAAAGTCATGCCGGTCGATTACCGCGAAGCACTCAAACAAATTCAGGCTGAACAAGCTACCGCGTCCTGCTAACGCCCCTCGCCTACGTCCTGTAGGCGAAGCATCTGCGACCGCATAAACGTTGTGACACTATTTAAGTAGAAGGTATTAAAAATGGGTAAACCAACCGGGTTTATGGAACTACCACGCACTGAACGGCACTATGCATCGCCGAGTGATCGTATCCAGCATTATCGCGAATTTACGCTATCCCCCAACGACGCCGAAGTGTCTGAGCAGGGTTCAAGATGCATGGATTGCGGCATCCCTTTTTGCCACCAAGCCTGCCCCGTCAACAACATTATCCCGGACTGGAATGATGGAGTTTATCGAGAAGATTGGCAACAGGCGCTGGAAGTTTTGCACAGCACCAACAACTTTCCCGAATTTACCGGACGCATCTGCCCTGCGCCCTGCGAAGCAGCTTGTACACTTAATTTGCAAGATCAGCCCGTAACGATTAAATCGATAGAATGCGCGATTATCGATAAGGGCTGGGCAATGGGCTGGGTGAAACCGCAAATCCCGGAAAAACGCACCGGTAAACGCGTCGCGGTAATTGGTTCCGGTCCTTCCGGCCTTGCTTGCGCACAGCAGCTGGCGCGCGCCGGCCATGAAGTTGTAGTTTATGAAAAGAACGACCGTATCGGCGGCTTATTGCGTTACGGCATTCCCGATTTCAAAATGGAAAAGCACTTAATCGACCGACGCATTGCGCAAATGCAGGCCGAAGGCGTCAGATTCAGACCAAACAGTCATATAGGCACCGATATTCCTGCGCAAAAGTTGCTCGCCGAGTACGATGCCGTCGTTTTGGCGGTAGGTTCTGAAAAACCGCGTGATCTGGAAGTCCCCGGACGCAATGAGTATCAAGGCGTTTATTATGCAATGGACTTTTTGCGTCAACAAAACAAGCGCAACGCGGGCGACATCATAGCCGAGGATGACATTATTACCGCGACCGATAAACGCGTCGTAGTCATCGGCGGCGGCGATACCGGTTCCGATTGCATAGGCACATCGATTCGTCAAGGCGCAGCATCCGTGGTGCAACTCGAAATCTTGCCGCAACCGCCTGAAAAAGAGAACAAATTGCTCACTTGGCCGCTGTGGCCCAACAAGCTGCGCACCACATCTTCACATGATGAGGGTATCAAACAACGTTACTTTAGCGTCAACACTCAAAGCGTTACCGGCAAAGACGGCAAAATAACTCACCTGAACGCGGTAGAAGTTGAGTGGAAGCAAGAAGGCGGGCAGTGGAAAATGAGCGACAAACCGAATAGCGCATTCACGTTGGAAGCGGACATCGTATTTTTAGCTATGGGTTTCGTTCACCCGGTACACGAAGGCTTGTTAAAAGAGCTGGGCGTTGAACTGGAGCGCAATAACATCAAAGCCAACGATAAGCAGTATCGCACCTCGGTGGATAAAGTATTTGCTGCGGGTGACGGACGACGCGGACAATCGCTGGTAGTTTGGGCGATACGCGAAGGCAGGCAAGCCGCCAGAGCCGTGGATGAGTTCCTAATGGGAACATCAGAACTGCCGAGATAACTTACAACAAGGGCGTTGATTTCGGCCTCTTCCCCTCTCCCTTTGAGAGAGGGGAAGAGAGTTTTCTAAACGGTTTAAGTTTAAGTCTAAGCCCATCTCCCACAAAATCCGCTAAAGCGCCTTAGATTTTATCTTCCCACACCTTTTACACTGATAAACAGTAATCAACTTCCCTTGTTTCACATCAAACTGTTTTTCGTTTAACACTTCCCATTTATGAAAACCGCTACGGCACAAGGTATTGCCTTTATGTAATTGCGATGGCTTGGGTCGTTTAAACTGAACTACGTCACCCATGATTTTCCTCCAAGGCGGCCCGGTCAAAAGCCAGCAACTCCATATATCGAAGCTCAAAGCTGGCTTTGTAATTCCGATCATCACTTCTTAGCAATAGCATTCCAAGCCGCAAGCCAAGCCTGCGATTGATAAAAATCGGCTTTCCGATCAAAAAAACCGGTCAATACCAGTCGCAGCGTACTATCAATAATACCGAAGAACTCTGCATAACCCAGCTGCGGGCTAATATTGCGTATTTCGCCTTCTTTGGTACCGGCTTCAATAATATTGATAATCTTTTTAAAAGGCGCGGATTCATGCAGCGGTTTTTCTTCCGGCAAAAACTCTTTGATGTTCAAAATCAATAAAAATCTCAACACATCGGGAGCTTCATCAGCCAACTTGAACAACAAATCGACGATGCCCCGCAATTGCTCGGATGGTTTTTCGTTCGTACGCCTTATGTCATCAATGGAGACACTTAAGCTATTGAGAATATTTGCATTCAACTGCGCTGCAATCATTTGTTTGTTTTTGAAGTGCTGATAGATAGTGCCGATAGCTTTAATCCCGGCAGCCTCTTTAATATCGATTAACGATGTATTGAAATAACCTTTTTCGGCAAACAGTGTTAAAGCTGCTAGCAATATCTCATCCTGCACTTCAGATTTTGTCTGAATATCTTCTATTTCCTGATCCATGTTCTTCTTTCACAGCTGATTCAATGCGCTGTATTATATTTTAGTGAAAACCCAAATGGTCTAATCTTTATTTTACAGACAACACCGCCAGTGCTGCCCTTAAATAATTAATCATCGACCATAATGTCAGTGTTGCCGCAATATACAGCAAACCGTAGCCGCAATAATTTATCGGTATACCCAACAAATCATCACGATATAACAACATGCCTATCGCCATCATTTGCGCTGTGGTTTTCCATTTACCTAACTGGGAAACTTTAACATGCGCCCGCTGGCCGATTTCTGCCATCCATTCCCTAAGCGAGGCAATGGTTATTTCTCTACCGATAATGACTGCTGCCGGAATAGCCAAATAAGGACTCGCCTGTTGCTGAACAATCAGCACCAACACCATGGCTACCATCAGTTTATCCGCCACAGGATCTAAAAAAGCCCCGAACGGAGTTTCCAGCTGCATTTTCCTGGCAAGATAGCCGTCCAACCAATCGGTAATCCCCGCCGCTAAAAAAATAAGCATGCAGGCAACATTAGAATAGGCCCAAGGCAGGTAAAAAACCACGATTAATAACGGAATCAACGCGATTCTTAACAGCGTCAAATTTGTCGGTAAGTTAAATTCAATTGTCATCTTGATGATGAAATAGTTCGTAAATCCGTTGTGCCAATTGACGGCTTATGCCATCCACACTGCAAAGTGCATCCACGCCAGCCTGTGAAATGCCTTGCAGCCCCCCAAATTGTTTCAATAAAATCTGCCGCCGTTTAGGCCCCAATCCCGGAATGGCTTCCATAGCCGATTGTTTTTTAGCCTTGCCTCGGCGCTGCCTGTGTCCTGTTATCGCAAACCGGTGCGCTTCATCGCGAATATGCTGAATCAATAATAATCCGCTGGCTCCCGGTTTTATATCTATCGGCTGATCCTGATCCACCAATATCAGCTTTTCCATGCCGGGTTTTCTATCCGGCCCTTTGGAAACGCCGACTATCATAACATTGTTTATGTCTAATTCCGCCAATGCCTTTTGCGCCTCGTGCACCTGACCTTTACCGCCGTCGATTAGTAATATATCCGGTGCGGCATGCTCGCCCTGTTTCAAGCGTTTAAAACGCCTGAACACCGCCTGATGTATAGCCGCATAATCATCGCCACCGGTTATGCCTTCGATATTAAACCGGCGATAAGCTGATTTTACCGGCCCTTCCCGGTCGAAAACCACGCAGGATGCAACCGTTTGATCGCCCTGAGTATGACTAATATCAAAACATTCCAAGCGTTTTGGCAGTTCTTTACAGCCCAACTCTTCCTGCAAACTGAGAAACCGTGCATAAATCCCTTGTTTATCGGATAACTTACTCAGCAATGAGTTTTCGGCGTTGGTGCAGGCCATTTGCAGCCACTTTAAGCGCTCGCCCCTGACGTTGTGGGAAATAGCCACTGCATGTTTCGACTGGACCGCCAACACTTCCATCAACAGATCGGCTTCTTCCGGCTGATGACTGACGATCAATTCATGAGGCGCTTGTTTATCCAGATAATATTGCGGAATAAACGCCTGAACGATAGCAGCCGGATCATGCTCATCGGTTATCTTGGGAAAGAACACCTTATTGCCCAGATGCTGCCCGTTACGGATAAAAAACACCTGAACACAAGCCACACCGGCTTTGGTCGCGCAGGCGATAATATCGACATCGCCCCGTTCGCCATGCACAAAATGTTTTTCCAGCACCGACCGCAATCTTGCAATCTGATCCCTAAAACCGGCGGCTTGCTCATATTCAAGATTAGCCGCAGCCTGCTCCATATTGGCAATCAATTGATCGATCAACAGACCGCCCTTGCCTTCCAAAAACAACACCGTACTGTCGACATCCTGCGCATAAGCGGCTTTATCGATTAAACCGACGCACGGCGCAGTACAGCGCTCTATCTGGTGCTGTAAACAGGGCCGGGAACGGTTGTTATAAATTGAATCGTCGCACTGCCTGATCGGAAATATTCTTTGCAGCAGTTTAAGGCTTTCCTTGACTGCGCCGATGCCCGGATAAGGGCCGAAATATTTTCCTTTTTTCTTTTTTGCACCGCGATGCAAAGTGATCTGAGGAAAATCATGATCAGTGGACAGGAAAATATAAGGATAAGATCTATCATCCCTCAAACAGATATTATATTGAGGCTTATGACGCTTGATTTGCTGACATTCCAGCAATAGCGCCTCACCTTCAGTATGCGTGACAGTGACTTCAATATTCGCAATCTTGGCGACCATCCTCTGTTGCTTGGTCGAGGCGGCTTGTTTTTTAAAATAACTGGATACACGGTTTTTAAGGTTTTTGGCCTTACCGATATAAATAATCTCGCCCTGATCATTAAGCATCTTGTAAATGCCGGGACGGGTGGTCAGGTTTTTTAAAAATGCTTTTACGTCAAAACTGTTTTCTGATAACTCGGGGATCACACTTTATCCTGCTAACTACGGAGTAGAACGAAAATCCATTGTGTAATTATTTTAGCAACAACAGGGGGCTTATATGCTTTATATGCCTTTAAAAGATTGTTTTTAACATACATAGCCGATGCCATTCGTATCTTATATTGACTTTAGCAATGGCAGTATTAGTAAAATGAACTACTATTAATAAAGTGGGGCAATTCACAAATATAGATTATTTATCATAGTGTGAGGCATTACTTATATTTATATATTTGCGTATGTTAGATTTTATTTAATTTCCACAATAAAAAGGAACATGATGTGAGCAAAAAGCAAAAATAACACTATCAGCTCTATTGCCCACATTTTTTTAAACCTATCGAAGACTATCCAAATGAAAACGGCAAAGATAACGCCCCTCACAATACAGCAATACGTAGAAATCTCCGAAGATATATACGATGAAGTAGAAAGAGTTGGCTATGCGGGAGTACTTGCTGCTAAATGCGTCCAACATCCTGAATTCGGCGATATTATTCTTATTTCATCTACTACTCATGTGGATTGTTTAATGATTCACTTTTAACCGCCAAAAAAAATTTCCGTATCTGGGAAGATTTCTGCATTTAGCCCATCATTTTATAAACTAGTTATTGTTTACTGATGCATCCCGTTCATGCCTTCGCGGTAAAAAAGTACTTTATAAAACTAATTGATTGCTCCCCCGCAACTGCTGCCCTGCCCTGCCGTGCAACCATAACAATGGTGCATTGTAGAAATACTTTTGCCCATTAACTCAGACACCTGAGCAAGATGTATTTTTTGATTGCCGCCCAATGGAATTTGCAGCATTTGGTTAAAATCGCAATCATAAACAAAGCCTTGCCAATCAACGCTTAAGGTATTCTTGCACATGATCTTGTCCAGGTTAGGCGCATGAAAATTATCTTTAAGCAATTGCAAATAACCGTCAAACCGGCCAGTGCTTAGCAAGATGCTGCCAAAACGCTGTACCGGCAAATTAGTCATCGCAAATAAATGGTTAAACACGATACCGTAATGTTCGTACAAATGCTGTTTATAAGTGCGTTCCAACGCCTGTTGTTCAGGTGGCAAAGTAGTGCCTTGCGGATTGAAAACCAAGTTTAATTCAAGGCCGGTATTGTCCCGACCATAGCCCAGCCCATTTAATAATTGCAAAGCCTTTATACTGGCGTTAAACGTCCCTTTACCGCGCTGTTTATCGACGTTTTCTTTAAGATAACAAGGTAATGATGCAACGATTTCAACCTGGTTTTCGGCTAGAAACTCGGCCATGTCCTCAAAACCCTTTTCCAGCAAAATGACCAGATTACAGCGGTCGCTAATCTTTAACTTACGATCTCTTGCCTGTGTTATCAAATAACGAAAATGCGGATTCATTTCCGGTGCTCCTCCGGTTAAATCCAGCGTATGAAGCTCATGCTTATCTATGAAAGCTAAAACCTGATCGATAGTGGCTTTATCCATTAGTTCAGTGCGTTTAGGCCCGGCATTGACATGACAATGAGTACAGCTCAAATTGCATAAATACCCCAAATTAACTTGTAAAACTTCCAGTTTGTTGCGCGTAATGGCCGGAAAATCGGAGTTTTTTAAATAAGGCAGAGAATCGATCATAATTTTAAGCTCCAATAATCATTGTGTAGCTATCTAATAAAAGCGGACACCGATAGATTTCATCACGTAAGTATTTTCCCCTATAATTGGGCTATTAACTCGCACAAGGGAAATTTGGTTGTACCTTGTCCGCTGCATATCTTACAATCCTATTGGGTGTGCAGTAAGTTTACTGGGCTATTTAGGTTCCCCCACATTAATAACATTAAATAATATTTTGGAGGATAGTATGTTTAAAATTCGTTCGCTGGTTACAGCGTTGGCGTTAGCAAGTTCGGTTTCGGTAGCTTCGGCTTGGGATACATTACCGACAGAAGCTCCGGCACCAGCTGATAATCCGACTACTGCGGCTAAAGTCGAGTTAGGTCAAATGCTGTATCACGACCCGCGTTTGTCTTCTACCGGTACGGTTTCCTGCTCTTCTTGCCATAACACCATGCTGGGCGGTGAGGACAATAGACCGAATTCTATGGGCGTTAATGGACAAACAGGCGGACGTAGTGCGCCGACAGTTTGGAATGCCGCGTTTAATACCGTCCAGTTTTGGGATGGCAGAGCGGCAAGCCTGGAAGCACAGGCAGCAGGTCCCGTAACCAATCCTATTGAAATGGGCATGAAAAGCTGGGATGACGTAGTAGCTCGTTTGCAAGCGATTGAAGGTTATCAGCAAGCGTTTGAGCAGGCTTTCGGTAAGGATGCAATTTCCAAAGACAATGCAACCAAAGCGATCGCGGCTTATGAAAGAACCTTGATTACGCCTAATAGCCCTTATGACCGTTATGTTTCCGGCGATAAGTCGGCTTTATCGGCACAACAGGTTCGCGGCATGGAAAAAGTTGCGGAATTAGGTTGTACCCATTGCCATAGCGGCCCGGCGTTTAACGGTCCGGGTATGTTCCAGAAGTTTCCTGTGATTCCCAACGGCTATTTTGAAGCGCAATACCACATCAGCAAGGATAAAGGTTTAGCGGAAGTCAGCAAAAATCAGGCCGATGAGCATTTATTTAAAGTACCGACTTTACGTAACATCGCTTTGACTGCGCCTTATTTCCACAACGGTTCGGTTAAAACGTTGGATAAAGCGGTAACTTTGATGGCTAAGTTACAGTTAGGTAAGGATTTAACCAAAGAAGAAGTTGCAGATATTGTGGCTTTTTTGAATGGTTTGACCGGCGAGTTTCCTAAACAGAAAATGCCGACTTTGCCGGCCACTCCGGGTTCTACTTTTAACTAAGCCTAATTAGGGACGACGGCCAACGTCGTCCCTTACAAATAAATTTAGGGAGCTCTTAGCTCCCTTTTTTTATTCTGCGTTGTAAATAGGCATGGCTAAAATCCGCTCATCAATTTGTTTCGAAATTTCCTGATAAACAGGGCTGTTTATCGATTCAAAACGTTGTTTAAAGTCGGCCTCATTCATGTGTTCAGGAAGATACCGAGGGTCCGGCATAAAATCGCTGTAATCTTTTATCCCAGACATGGCTTTTTGCATTTTTCGTGCGCTTTCCGGTGATGATGTAGCCATTTCGCCAAAACGGGTGCCGGCTTTATCGGCAGCCAAGTCGATAAAACTGAAACCGCTGCCCCCCTCTTGTGCGTCGCTTAACTCTTTTTCCTCACCCGCAATTTGGGCTGCTTGCTTGTTTACCGATGCAGTAAGCGCAGCTGAACCTATAAAATGTTGAGCAAGATCTATACGCTTGTATAAGAAAGCAGAGTATTGTTGCCCGGTTGCAGGCTCAGATTCGGGCATAGACAGGAGTTTTTTAGTCTCTTTTCTATTGACATAGTCGTTGATAGCGGAAATAACAATCCTGTTTTCATCTATGGCGCTTTCCAGTGTAGAGCGTTGGTAAGCCAGCTCAAACAGTGGACGTAACAGCTCGGCAAGCGACAATCGCCATGCCGGATCATGTTTGGCAACTATTTCGGACAATTTTTGCTGATAAATATTCAGCGCAGTAGTATCGCCCGTATGAGTCAGGAAGTTTCGCGCCTGAATTAATGTATCCTTGTTGGGATAGTAAGTAATGGTGAGTTTTTGCGTGTCGATTTTAACCGCTTTGATAGGGCGGGTTGCCAGAATGAAATATTCATTCAATGATGAATGCTGAATAACGGTGTCGATAATAAAGGCGGCCAGTCTTGCCGGTAACAATAATTTTCCGGCTTTGAATTTGGTTATGACAGGAAGAAGATCATTATTTTCAGCATTACCGAGTCTAAAACTGATGTTTAAGTACTTGCCTATGCTATTTTCCGGCAACGTCATCGTAACCCCAAACCTCAACTTGTTGTTTTTCAGTTCGATATGAGCCGCACTTTTACTATACCGATTTAGCAAATAATTGCCGGCAAGATTCAGATCGGCCTCGGTTAATTCAATGATACCGATTTCATCAGGTTTGGTTTTAGAACCTTCATGCAGAATTTTTTTTGCCCTGACCAGATCGTCACGCGTCGGCGACCACCCCACTTCAAGATCGGGTTTATCGCCAACGCCGAAAAACACCAGCATGGTGCATAAGATTATTAAGACACCAAAGCAGTAGAATAGAAGACGTATTAAAGTTTTCATCGGTTGATGCTTAGGCAAATTCCAGTTTATATCCTGCCGATTTTAAATAATCGGCTTCCTGAGTCAAATCGGCATGGGTCAATGGTGCCTGGGCCAACCATTGCTCAGGAAACTGGAGACGGACTTTTGATTTTACCAACGATATTTTAAAATCGGGCAGCTCATGTTCCTGACGATTGCGGTGCAACAATACCGACAGCCGCAAAATAACGGTCAGAATGGGCGCATCAATATTCCAGGGGGACGGTAATTTATTGAAATGCGTGCGTGATAATTTACGTCGATGCGCCTTTACGATAATTGATAACAAAATCTGATCCTGCCGGGAAAAACCGGCAAAGTCACCATTCTCAATAATATAAGCGCTGTGCTTATGGTACTGACCGAGGGCGATGTCTAGTCCTATCTCATGCAAATCCGCAGCCCAGTTTAAAAACTGCTCAACATGCTCATGGTTAGGTCCACAAAAATCATCACCCAATTGATCCAGTATATAGCTAATCGTACGCTTAATGCGGGCGGCATGACCTTTATCGATGTGATAACGATCCGCCAAAGCTTGCACGGTTGCAGAACGAATATCATGATCGTAAAGCCTGCCCAGTAAATCCTGGATCAGCCCTTCCCTTAGTGCGCCATCGGAAACGGTCATTTGCTCGATGCCCAAGCTTTTGAAAGTGGCATAGACAATCGCAACACCGCCTGGGAATACCGGCAGACGCTCGGGATCGAGCTCAGGCAAATTAAGCTCATCGACATGATTGCATTGGTTAATATGGGCGACCAGTTGCTCCAGTCCTTCCCGGGTTATGCCATTATTGCTCCAGTTTTTGGCTTGGAGAACTTTATCAATAGCTTTTAAGCTGCCTGATGCGCCGATGGCTTCGTCCCAGTTCTTACGTTGAAATTGTTTCTGGATCGGTTCAAGCTGTTGTTCGGCGAACAATGTTGCCTGAGTAAATGCATTTTTGGATAGCTTGCCGTCTGTAAAAAAGGCGTTACTTACCAATACGCACCCCATCGGCGTACTTTCTTTTATTCTGGGCGTGTCGCCTGAACCTATGATGTATTCAGTGCTTCCGCCGCCTATATCCATAACTAGCCGTAAATTGGCATTGCTACCCAAGCTATGCGCAACCCCTTGATAAATTAAGCGGGCTTCTTCGATGCCTGAAATGATATGAATAGGATGATTGAGCGCTTTTTCAGCCTTTTCCAAAAACTGTTGGGAGTTTTTAGCTTGGCGCAAAGTGCTGGTTCCTACCACCCGGACGCTTTCCGGCGGAAAGTTACGAATTCTCTGTCCGAACCGTTCCAGGCAGCCTAACGCTCTTTCCTGAGTAGCGGCATCGAGGTAATTCTTTTTATCCAGGCCGGACGCAAGCCTGACCATTTCTTTAAGACGGTCGAGAGTTTGCAAATTTCCGTTAGTCAAACTGCAAACAATCATGTGAAAACTGTTAGAACCCAAGTCCACAGCGGCAACGATTTCGGGAGGTTTCTTCGGCACGGGTTATCCAGTTTTGTCTATGAAGCGTGTTAATATCTGATAAAATTATGCGGTTTTAGTCATCCAAATACCTGGATGCAACGTGTAATTTAACTTATTTAAAGGCTTCCGTTAAGTGTTAGTTTCAGCATGAATGCATTATCCCTGCGTAATCTTAAAAAAACCTACAATAATGGCTTTGAGGCCTTAAAAGGTATCGATCTCGATGTTGAGGCCGGTGATTTCTTCGCCTTGCTGGGTCCGAATGGCGCCGGTAAGTCAACGGCTATCGGCATCATCAGCTCATTGATCAATGAAACAAGCGGTTCGGTCAGCGTCTTTGGGCATGATTTAAGGCGTGAGCGGGAAAAAGCCAAAAGCTGCATCGGCCTGGTTCCGCAAGAAGTCAATTTTAACCAGTTCGACACTGTCAAAAGCATTTTACTCAATCAAGCCGGTTATTACGGTACGCCGCGTAAACTTGCCCTGCAACGTACCGAATATTGCCTTAAACAAATGGATTTATGGGACAAGCGCGATACCGTTTCCAGACGCTTGTCAGGCGGCATGAAACGCCGGGTCATGATAGCCAGAGCCTTAGTGCATGCGCCCAAATTATTGATTCTTGATGAACCGACTGCCGGTGTCGATATAGAAATACGCCGTTCCATGTGGCAAATGATGCAAGAAATCAATCAGCAAGGCACGACTATCATTTTAACCACTCACTATCTGGAAGAAGCGGAAAGCCTGTGCCGCAATATCGCGATCATTAATCATGGACGGATTGTTGAAAATTCCGATATGGCAGGCTTGCTGGCAAGGCTGCATGTGGAGCATTTTGTATTGGATCTGGCTCGCCCGATTGCTGCAGCGCCTGTAATCGAAGGCTGCCAGATTGAGCGAATAACTGATAGGACGCTTAATGTCGCGATACCTAAAGAACACGGGCTTAACAAGCTGTTCAGTCAACTAACCGCACAGAATATCGAAGTCGTTAGCTTAAAAAATAAGACTAACCGGCTGGAACAGTTATTTATGGATTTGATAGACTCAAACCCAACAGGTGATAAATGATGAACTACTCCATTGCCTTTAGAACTATTGTTGTTAAGGAGATATTCCGGTTTATCCGTATCTGGCCGCAAACTTTGCTGCCCCCAGCCATTACCACCGCGCTGTATTTCCTGATTTTCGGCAAATTAATCGGTGAACGCATAGGCACTATCAGCGGCGCCAGCTACATGGACTATATTGTCCCCGGCATTATTTTGATGTCGGTTATCAGTCATTCCTATGCCAATGTAGTGTCTTCGTTTTACTCGACCAAATTCCAGCGCAATATTGAAGAGTTACTGGTTGCCCCGATACCCAACTGGGTGATTTTGGGCGGCTATGTGAGCGGCGGCATTATTCGCGGGTTATTGGTGGGCGTTGTGGTAGCCTTAATATCCCTGCTATTTGCAGATATCAGGATCAATAATATTGCAATCACACTGTCCATCGCGGTGCTGACATCCACCGTGTTTGCGTTGGCTGGTTTTATCAATGCAATACTTGCGGAGAGCTTCGACGATATCTCTATTATCCCGAACTTTGTATTAACACCGTTAAGCTATCTGGGCGGCGTTTTTTATTCAGTAGATATGCTGCCCGGTGTTTGGCAAAGTATCTCAATGGGAAATCCCATTTTGTATATGATCAATGCCTTTCGTTACGGCTTGATAGGCGTGACGGATATTGATATTCAAATGAGCTTTATCATTACCGGCGGATTTATTGCTACCTTGACCTTGTTTAGCCTTTACCTTTTACATAAAGGTGTTGGGATTAAAAATTGAAAGCCTTTAATGCCAACCGCCGTATTGCGTAGTCGGATCGCCGCGCCAGCCGGTGGTGGTTTTGTTAGCATCAGGAACGTGCGCAGTATCTTCCGCCGCACGGATCATATTGGCATGCGTATAACCGCCCATCGCTTTTGCAGCTTTAGCAATCGCCGTCGAGGATGGATTAATCTCATATTTCGTGATCGAGTCATGAACGACTGCGGCAACTAATTTCTCCGCACCCGATTCAGAAGAAAACGTCAACAAAATCGGCAAAACCGTATTGGCCGGAATTTCTACACTGTAATGACCGTTATCCACAGTTGTATGGGCAATAAGGCTGCCGCTTTCATCTATCGCTTCCACCATGCCGGTTTTAACCACACCTTTATTATTGCTGACCACGCCTTCTAAGGTTGTCGCTTGGGAATATTTTTTTAGCGCAACCCGGCTCGCTTTTGGCGTTTTTTGTCCTTGCTCGCAACCGGTGACTACGAAACCGCTTAAGATCACCGGCAGGAGCATTAATAAGACTGTATGCTTCATAAATTTCTCATGGTTAACAGGAAAGGTAGAGATGATACCCAAAACTAATCATAATCAATCGTCTAAAGAGGCACAAGAGATCAGGTCTTTAAACTATTGTTTGCGTTGTTCCAGTGTGAATTGCACGAGATTCTTTCCATTAATGTTATTCTAACCCCGTCTTCCTTCTATTGTCTCTGCTGACAAAATAGAATTAAGCAGGGGAGTTTGGTAACATTTTTGGGGTGTGCTTAACGACCAAAGCAAAAACGATTAGATTAGAGAACTTACCACGTAACTAAATAAAGGCTAAAAATGAGTTTTAAAACCAGCTTAATAAAAATGGCAATAAAATGTACCCCCAACGTGATGATTATCTGGGTGGCAAATATAATACTTAAGGATATTGCAGAATTAAAAGATTTTAATTTTGACCTCGAAGCGCGAACAGCATACGTTCAAATTCAGCTCCTCGGTGAATCAGAAACAATTGACGTTTGGCTGGAAAATTTTGCTATTGTTAGCGATGGGGAATCCTACAAATTCATCATTCAACAAGCACAATCGAACCGGCTCTGGTTGAGTAACTTGCTATCCCGTATCGTAGGAAAAGCCTGGAAAATCCCTGCAATACCTCAATTCGCGGCTGAAATGGAGATTATCTCCGAGCTGTTTAAAGTCGAAAGTCAAGAACAAGAACAAGAACAAGAACAAGAACAAGAACAAGAAGATAATTGATTGTGAAAAAACAAGTAGCCTCATTATATATAACGAGGCTACATTAAACAGGACACACAATTTAAAATACTCTGAAAAGACTGTAATCCCAAATGAGCGGGGGAAAGTCCACTTGTGCGACACCTATCAAATTCGATCTATTTTATGAAGGCAGCACAAAGCTATTTAAAACGAGCTATGGATTATATATAGTTCCGACTGAAGCTCAGCGCACTGCACGAAAACCCCGCGCACAACTCACTACCGGCAAAACAAACTATTACTCATTCATAGCAAACGGGAATACAATACCAAGCACCTTACCTTAACCGTTTGGTACTAATTTGAATTATCATTCTTAAATAACCGAGGTTCCCGTGTTTAACAATAATAACAATAACAATCCCTATGCTAATCTTGATTTACGCAAACAAATTTATATGGAAAGCAGGTCTATGGCTAAGTATGCGATGGCAAAGGGAAAATCAGTCCCTGCCAGCGCTATTATAAATATTGAAGCATTTGAAGACCACAGCCTCAACGGGGATGAAACAAATAGTTCGCCGCAAGTTCAAAGGGATTTGGATATTACCGCATTGGTCGACACGCACGATTTGTTAGCGCGCCTTATCAATCCCGCCGCGCCGCAAACAATATTATTGCTCGACCAGGAACAAAAAACCGGATCGATACTTAAATTTTTAGGGCCTGTTTCATTAGTCCGAGAACTTATGTTGGTCGCCCTCATTTCCTTATTTGTCTTTATCGCGTTGCTATCCAGCCCGTTTATAAATTCAGATAAACTAGCTGACAATGTGTTGGAGGCTCATGGCATAGAGCAATTAGCTCGTTTGGTCTTTTATATCGGCGCAGCGGGCTTAGGCGCATCATTCGCAGCGCTATACAAGGCCAATGACTATATTAAAAACGGCACTTTCGACCCTAGTTACCAAGCATCTTATTGGATTCGTTTTTCGTTGGGCATCATTGCAGGACTGTTGCTGGCGGTACTGATCTCAGAACAATCCCTCCAAACTGAAGAAGGAGGGATGCTGTCTAAGGGAGTTATCAGACCATTATTGGCCATTTTAGGCGGATTTTCCGCTGATTTACTTTATGCCTTTCTGATTCGAATGGTAGAAACTTTTAAGTCTTTATTTGAAAGCAGCAGCCAAAACATGCTGGACGCTAAAGCCATTGAAGCCAAAGCTAAACTCGCCAATTTAGAAGTTGAGGGAAGAATGAAATTATCCCAAAGTTTAATGCAAGTACAACAACAGATAGGCCAAGAAACAGACCCCGAACAGATAAAGCAACAGCTCAATGATCTCCTGCAAAACTTAATAACGGCTAAATAGTGTGCTTGAATAACTAAAGGGAATGCCTTCGCCGGTCTTTATAAAGAGGGCGAAGGCATCTTTTATTACGGCAGCAGAAACTCGTCTTGATCAGCGGTTAAACCGGCGCGGGTAAAAAAATCCTCTCCCAGCATTGAAACAGGAACATCCTGACATTTCAGGTTAGCAATCAGTTTGCCGTCTTTTTCAACCGAAACACCGTCTTTAGTTCCCCAGCCCTTACCGATGGCGGTATAGACTATATAGTTATATCTACCATTGATAAAACGCAAATACCCCCCGCCGCCGCCTGAAAACATCAAGGTTCGTGCTTGAATATCGGAACGATGGGAAGAGGATTTGGTTGATGATGGAAACATCAGCTCCGGTGCGTTTTGTTTTCCAAATCGATATTGTAAATAGCCGCTAGTTGGCGAAATATCTTTTGAGGCGCACACCGAGACAATTTTTTCGCCCAACGAGCAAGAAAAAACAGTTTGTTCTTGCTCGTTGCAATGCGAATTAGCGGCAATAGCGGGTAACGAAACCAGATAAACCAGACCAGTCAATACAAGTGCATTTTGCTTCATAGTTGATATTTTCAGATTAGCAAAGCATAGTACTCTTTAAAATGTTTAATGCGATCATCTAATCCTATGGTTCCGCCGTTAACTTTTTTAGTAATTTCAGTAACCACCTCATCGCTTGATCCTTTATCGGCCGATGCATTGAGGGATCGAGAATTCCAAAACCAAGCTGCCGATAATAAAGCGTAATTTTCTGAGACCAAGTCAGGGTTATTCAAAATATCGTCATCTACAGATTTATCGAACGCGCCGTAGTTATCTTTGCCGGTCAATTGAATATAGCCGCGTCCCCTGTATTTATAACCCTCTTTACTTGCCTCATCGCTGTTGCCCATTCTGCTGGCGTAAACCCGCGAAGCAATTTTTTCCGGTTGCCTCGCATAACTGTCGGCTAAATTATCCGGGAAATATTTAGGAAATGTTTTTTTCAAACCGTCGGCAGAATAATTTAAATTTTCTTGCGTTGCTTTAAATCCACCGCTTTCATGTCCGCATTGCGCTAAAAAATGGGCTAAACGACAAGACGAGTCGATATTAAATTTTGCGGCACAATCAGGAATTTGGCTGATAACCGTATCAGGAATATGACCGACTAATTTATCTAATCTTAAACCATCGACAGATGCAGTGGTTGAACCGGCAGGAGCATCGGAAAACATTTTCTCCCATGTGGCAGGACCTACAACACCATCAGCGCTCAAGCCATTTGCAGCTTGCCAATTCTTTACCGCTTTTTCTGTGCCGGGGCCGAATGCGCCATCCGCTATAAGTCCTAATTTCTCCTGCATTTTTTTTACATCATCGCCCTTTGAGCCAACTTTCAATAACATTATCTATCCCCTTAATGAATTAAGCTATCATGAATTTAACTGCACTACACAGCATACCAAACGCATAAGGTTAGTTGACTTTTAGCTACTTCTCAAGACTTTTAGAACTTACTCATAATATTGCTCCTATTTGACCGCCTGATTTTTCGTCAGGCGATGACAGAAGCGACCAGCATGAGCGAACCGATTTAACTTCATACCAAGAGCTTTCTAAACCGGTTAAACATAAGCCACGAGGGGGCGAGATTGTGAAAGAAATGGGGCGCGATGCGCCCCCTACCCAGCTACCCGGCTAGAAAAACCATTTTAATCTTCCGTGCTGCCAATGAATCTATAGATTGCCGCGCCTAGTACAGCACCGACAATCGGTGCAGCCCAAAATAACCACAACTGTGCTATAGCCCAATCACCAACGAAGAGAGCTACACCTGTGCTACGGGCAGGATTGACGGAGGTATTAGTTACCGGAATACTTATCAGGTGAATCAAGGTAAGGCAAAGACCTATGGCGATAGGTGCCATGCCCTGCGGTGCTCGTTTATCCGTCGCACCGAGAATAACAAGCAGAAACATCATTGTCATAACAACCTCTGTGACTAAGGCCGCCAGAAAGGAATAACCACCCGGCGAATGGATGCCATAGCCATTGGAAGCAAAACCTGCTGACACATCAAAGCCAACCTTGCCGCTGGCTATGAGGTAAAGCACTCCACCGGCAACGACGGCACCCAATATTTGGGCAACGATATAAGGCAGCAATTGATTAGCAGGGAAACGACCGCCAGCCCATAGACCGATAGAAACTGCCGGATTGAGGTGACAGCCGGATATATGCCCAATTGCATAAGCCATGGTAAGTACGGTCAAACCAAAAGCCAGCGCGACACCAAGTAAACCGATGCCCACGTTGGGAAACGCAGCAGCTAGGACCGCACTTCCACATCCGCCAAGCACCAGCCAAAATGTTCCAAAAAACTCAGCACAATATCTTTTCATACTTTTCTCCATTCCATTTATGACTTATTGCATCTTTGACAAGCCCACTTCCGCCAGTTTTACGCTGGCATTCGCCAAATTTTGGCGCAAATCCCTGCTAAAAGTTTCTTTCGCTGCTTGTTCGAATTGCGTTGCCATCACCACTAAATCGATACCGTCGAATTCATGAGCAAACCAAGGCGGGGGTGGTCCAGGGAACGGCCACTTCGGCTTAAACCCAGTACCGCAATCATCAATAAATCTAGCGATATACTCACTGACAATGATAATGCCTTGCTGTTCGCCTTCGCGCGGTACGGCATCGGCAATTTCCTGAAACAACTCGGCGCGGCTTATCACCGTTTGTGCCAACGCCACCAAAAAAGCAAAGCGTGGCGGCAATGGTTGCGGATTGAGTGCGACCTCCTCACCGGAACTGTGACCGCCGACGGCGTCCCAAAGTTCAGGGTGCTTCGCAAGAATGCTTGATAAAACGACTTTCCAAGACACTGGTTTCCCGGAAACCGGGCCGAAAATCGATCCTACTGGCCGCCAAGGAACTCCAGGATTAAAGGCTCTCCAAGGCTCTGGATGTGGTCCAAAAACGTTAATTCGCTCCAATGCTATACGGATTACTGGATCCCAAGGCCCCGGCGGCAAAGGATGTTCGTCATCCTCACGTCCTCTGGTCCCGCCAAGCATTGCGCGGACAAAGGCCAATAATTTTTCCTGACTAATATATAACGATTGTTGTTCTGTTTGTTCAGCGTTCATTTCTTTCACTCCTTTTTGAAATCAAAAGAAACCGTACGAACATTGTCCATAATTCAAGGGAATTTTGGTTTACTCTCTTCCATATGAATGCCTAACTATATTAGGCCTCCTAATAGACGCAAATCATTACCATTTCATTCAGTTGAATAAATCTAAAATAAATACCGGCATCATCAAAAACATGACAAATCTAATCCATAAATATTCATGGCAAAAAATACTAACCTCAAAATCTAACGCCTACAATACGCGAATATACTTAATCTTCCCTACCAACGCTCCATCCCCCAATCCCTATCAACTCATCATTCTCAAGACCCAATAGCTCAACAAACAATGCCCTCTCTCCTGATCCGCAGCAACCAAATGCCCCGATTCCGCCGATGTAACATCATATAGCACCATCAATGAGTTCGAAATTCGCGTAGCTCATATGAAGCGTAGCGGAATACAGAAGGATCAGCTGAATATATAGAAGGACATTCGCGTAATGCCCAAATACAACGGACAGTTTCTATGAATTACGATCATCCAAGCTCAAAAGTCGTCACGCCGAACAATCGGTTTATAGGCAAATCTGGGCTTTGCCCTGTATACATGCGAGCCGTTTCGAACGAGACAATCATATTGTGTCGACTCACCAAATCGACTGCTGCCGTATTCACTGCCGGTATATCCAAAAAAACCGGAGCGCCCTCCGGGGCATGTGAGTTTAAAGCCAGGAAAAGCTGTTCAGCACACTCCGCGCTGTCTGCAAACAACGGTCCCACCTTGTATCCGGAGCGGCAAATGCGCAGAACCCCGTAACCGGCCAGCTTGTTGTTGCGCAAAATGCCTAACGCGGTACTTTGCGGCTGATTTATCCAGCACATCAAAAATTCCCTGCGATTGTCAGGAAAAAAAGGCTTGTCGTATGCGCCAATATCATCAAAAGCCAGCGTGGACAACGGCACGATGCCGGAATCAGCCGGGTAATACCCGCCACCGGTTCCCTGATATCGAACATTGCTATAGGCTAATGTAAACCCCGACTTCTTGTAGTTGTCTTGCTGAGCGACTACACCATCAAGACCGATAGTACAACCGCTAAGCAACGCCAACCCGGCATTCCATATCTGAATACCGTAACCCTTGCCGCGATACTCCGGCTTGACCATGTAAAATCCAAGAAAGCCGAACGAATTGCCGTATTTCACGGCTGAAATCGTTGCAATGGGCTCGTCGTCAAGCAATCCGACAAGAAAACCGTTTGGATCGGCTGCGTAGAAGCAATCCGCATCATACAACCCCGGATTCCATCCTTCTTCAGCAGCCCAATCGATCGCAATACTTACTTCCTGCCGGGTCATCGTTCTTATTATATAGCTACTTTTTCGCATAATTGTTTCGCTCCAATCAATGGAATCAAACTCTCGGGTACGGTTTCATTCATTAGTCAGTCCCAGCTAAGCTATCCGAAAAATACCGAATCGTCCATATCGATCATACGTTCGATACCCACAAGTTTATCAATGAGTAAAAGAGGGCTAGCGTTTGACAATCAGTCGACGCATTGTCGAATAATGGCATGCAAAAAATTTGGCGAATTTATTTATTGTATAGCTACCAGACTGATACGCAGCAACTGGTTCGTCTTTCAGTTTACGCCAGTGAATGTCCCTCAAGAGGCGGATTCAAAGTCATATAGTCGTACGGATTGCGCCTTGCCGCATTAAAGAAAAGCCATTAGCTCAATGCAGGCACGACTACTATTTATTGAGAGTTCAAAATTTAACGATTGATTGGAATCCGGATGCTGCTTTGTGGCATCCGGATTTTCATGGATTTAAGCGGGCTTCCAATTTCTTACCTCAAAATCAACCAGGGCCGATGCTTCAGATAGCTTCTGGCTCTGTGTTTTAGTTATTTGCACCTGCTCCCTATTAATGGAATGGGCGTTATCAATTATTATCGGAAATAACGACTCACCGCTACTTGTATCGATAGTCTTGCCTTTGAGCGAATGATAGTAGTTAAACAGTTCCGTATAAAAATATTCATTCTCAGAGCCTTCCGGAAATAGTGGGCGATTAACCTCATTCCATGCTGCGCTGAGTTCTTTTCGGATAAAATAGAGCGGATTCATTTTTTATTCTCCTGGAGAAATCATGTAAAAAAAGCGTAAATTTCCCGTTTGAACGGCATTTTTACTCCTCAGATACAGAATAAAACTTATCTATAACAAAGAAATGACGGTTTGTTTAAGATTTCATGACAATTACAGGAAGCTTCTAAAAACACCCGATTCGGGCTGACTTACATCGATAAGCTTTTGAATTTCATATTGGCGTAATTCAATTTTTAGCGACTCCCTATAATCATATAGAAAGCAAATGCTGAGCCAAAATTAACACATGGATTATTTTTATTTTTTATATAATAATTTCAGTTAGTTATAATTAATAACATTAAATCAAGCTTGCTTGGGCATTTTAAAATAAGTGCATCATTTTTGTGCGCGCACTATTAACTTGCACCGATGAAACTCTTTTTATTATTAATTTCCCCGTCCCGCTTGGAGAAAATAATCAGCCAATACCAATTTTTCAGGACACAGGGTTATGTCTAAAGTTACTCTTTTCGTTTGTACTAATTACCGCCATTCCTTGAATCATCCATCGTGTGGTGCGCGTAGCGGTGAAAAACTATTGCAACAGCTACAGATAGCAACAGTAGGATATGATGTCAAAGTGGAAGTTAGTTGCTGTTTTGGGCATTGCGTGGACGGTGCAGTAGTAAAAGTAGCACCTAATGGCAGTTTTTATCATTACGTTACAGAGCTTGATATTCCAAAGATAGTGTCTGACGCAATTCTATTGAACGCCACGCTTCCGCATTAATCCACAAAGCCGAGCCCTCGTCCCGCTTAGCGCTCAAGGGTAACAGGGAGTATGAAATCAGAATTGAAGAAATGATTTTTTCTTGAAAATATAAACAGTTCAGGTCTTTTAAAATCACATTGAAAAAAACGGAACTATGCCGCATTCGATTTTAAAAGACCTGACTGTTCGCAGTGACAGTAGTATGTCTAGCGAGGCTGTGAAAGTATTATCAAAAACCACTAAAAAACTGCAAGCCATTGATTATTTTGCCTTATTTCAGAATACTTTCACAGCCTCTAGCGCGAATCGGCCTTACAGCGTTCTTGTTCACATACGCCGCGGAATATTCATCTTAGTGAATATGTACCTCACGCGTCTTTGCCGTATCGCTTCTGCGTAAAGTATAGCGTTCTGTCAATTCGCTTGGCATCCTATCCCCGTCACTGTTAAGCTGAATCAACGTGCCTTCATCTTCAATATGATATTGGTGTATGGTTGATTCCTTATTCGGTGTTAAAACAACAGTACGATTTTTATCATCCCAGCTATATTTCCCTTTTTCATAAAACTCCCTTGACGATTCTCTTGCGGGCTGAGTCACCAACAAATAATTGTTATTTTGTTTTAAAGACAGCGTCGTTTTAATCCCATTGCAATCGTTGCAAGGGAGATAACCGTAAAAGACACCATGAAAATCCAGACTCTTATCTATAGGGTTTACATGGGCTGAGTGATCTGTATTTTGCTGACTGCTATTTACACGCGCTCTAAGGTATTTTTCTTGAGCTTCGAAGTCTGTTTTTGCCATTGCAGGGTGATAAGCAGAAAACAGAGTACCGAAAAGAATCAAAGTCAGATTTTGTTTTAATTGTTTTTTTAATGTTTGCATATAAGTATCTCTTTAATTGTAATTCACGTTCAATGCTTGCCGAATAACCTGAACGGTCACGAAATTGATATTCGTTAGCAAGATAATACAAATAATCTAGGCTAGAGTCATTTAAATTGCTGATAGGGAGAGAAGACGAAGGTGAGTGTATTGACATTAGATTATTTCACAGTCCCACGCGGGACGGGGTTTGTAACCCCGTCCCAAACGTTTGATGCTGCCGTTATCTTTGATACTATGCAAGCCCTGGAGTGGGGAACATGTCACAGCCGGACAGGGCATGTTGCCCCGTTCGAAACATTTTGCGTTGGTTAGGTTTAGCTGCTTAGCTCAAGCATTGCAGAAACGTTAGGGCATCGGCTCCATGCCTTCGTTAGGCGATTGGTGGGAGTACGTCTTGAAACAGTATGGCAAGCAATTGGCTGCCTTCTGGCCGACTCCAGTCCTAAGCAAGTTCGGCCATAAGCGTGTTTGTTGCGGTAAGCACCACTCCCTCGCGCTCCATGCGTCGCCGCGACATATCTTCGGAGAGTTCGTAAGGCGACCCTGATGCATCCATAACTGCCTGCACCTGGTAGCCATCGCGACAGGCGCTAATTGCCGGATACACCAAACACACATCGGTGGTCACCCCGGCCATTATGAGATTCCTACGACCTGTCGCTTCAACGGCCTTCTTGAAGTTCGCATCGTTCCAAGCGTTGACAATCCCGGCTCCTGAACCCTGGCAGCAAACGCCTCAGGAAGAATTTGCTCGAGTTCTGGAAGCAATGGTCCCTGAACGTTCTGCTCCTGCGAACTCGTGAGGACGACAGGAATGTTCAAAATCTTGGCTGTTTTGGCAAGAGCCAGCGTGTTTCGTTTCACTACATCAAGGGGGATGTTCCTAATGAGCTTCATCGTCCCCAGTTGATGGTCGATGAGCAAGAGGACACTGTTAGTGGGTGAGAATGTACCGATCATTCTAGGCCTCCTTGAAGTTGATGGTGTAGTCTAACGTGGAGCTAAGGGGCTGCGCGCTTTTGCGCAGTCCCGCTTGAGCGCAGGGTTAGGTTGTTTTCTTGAACCATTCTGGGTCACTTGCAACTGTTGCCTCAAAACCAGACTCCAATGACTTTTGAAGCCAATATTGGCTCTTTTCATAATTCGGCTTTAATCCTTCGCCACCGGTGATATACAAAACTCCTAGTTCATGAGCGGCATGCCCACTTCCTTGTTGAGCCGCTTTAGATATAGCTTTTCTGCACCAACGTCATCACCGTTGAATCGTTTTTCATGGGCCTGGACGATCAATTTATCTATGTCCATGACAACCTAACGCACCAAGCTGAGAGGCGCCGCGCTTTTTGCGGCGTCCCTCTCCAGCGCTTGGTTAGCCAACGATCCTTTCGGAAGCATGGATTACTTCTTGGCTTGGGCGGCTTCTAGGAGGTCCAACTTGGTCTCCCGCCCGACTTTTTGCACGCTCTGTGCCTTGTCGTAGCTTTCCATTAATGCATGATAGCCGGGGATAATATGGTCGGCAGAAATCACCGCGAATTCCATCGCATCGGGACGGTTCCACGTGCTCTGGAGTTCGGCCAGGACAGCTAATGTGTCAATCGGCATGGCACCGGCCTGAACAACGCGAGCTAGCGTGATGTCGGTCGCCATCTTGGACCAGTTGCCCGAGGCATCGACGATGCAGAAGACCTTGTACCCGGCGACGACAGTGCTCAGCGCGGGGAACGCCATGCAAACGCTCGTGAGAGTACCGGCTATGAGGAGCGTCTTGCGCTTGGTTTTCTCGATCGCCTCTACCCACGCCGGGTTATCCCAGGCGTTGATCTGGCCCGTGCGTGGGATGTAGACCGCTTCGGGGTTATATTGGTGGATCTCGGGGATAAGCGGGCCGTTCGGGCCGTCGGGGACCGAGGCCGTAGTGAATGTCGGGATCTTGGCGAGACAGGCCACTTTGGCGAGTGCGATAACATTCGAGCGAAGGACGGGAAGGTCGATGTCCTTTACTAGCTGGAATAGTCCGCTCTGATGGTCGATCAGAAGCATGACGGCATCCTCGGGGTCGATCATCCACTTGTTGACTTTGGTCATGGGATTCTCCTCTAGCTAAAGCGATTTCGGTTTTCTCTTGTCTCCTTAGGCTTGCCCCCGGCACGGGCCAAGCCGGCTAACTAATATTAGACATCCTAATAGACGCAAAACATTGCATCATTTGTTTATCTAAAATTTTATAAAAACAAAGAATCATTGTTGTTTCATTCAGTTGTGTAAATTTAGTACGTCCTAAAATAAATACAGGAAGCGTCATCAAAAATACAAGCAATCAATCACATAAATATCCACGCCACGCAAGCGCAAGACTAACCCTAAACCCTAGCTACCGCCATACGCAAAAACCCGTATTTTCTCAACCACCCCCCCCATTTCCTCCACTTCCAAATCCCCCATCAAAACCCCGGCCAACACATCATCCTCCATCCCCAACAACTCAACAAACAAAGCCCTCTCCCCCTGATCCGCCACCAAATACCCCGTTTCCAAATACCGATTCAATAGAAAATCTAGCTCTTTAGTCCCCCGCCGACATTGCCACTTTAATCGAGCCAGATCGTCCATCACCCCAACTTTCTCTGCACCAACAGTTTCTTGGTTTCGGCAATCGCCTTGGCCGGATTCAAGTTCTTGGGACAAGTATCGGTGCAATTCATAATCGTATGGCAACGGTACAATTTAAACGGGTCTTCCAATTCGTCCAGTCGTTCGCCGGTGTTTTCGTCGCGGCTGTCGACCAGCCAGCGGTAGGCTTGCAACAGCACCGCAGGGCCCAAATAACGCTCGCTGTTCCACCAGTAACTGGGACAACTGGTCGAGCAACAGGCGCACAGGATGCAGTCGTATAAGCCGTCCAGCTTTTCCCGGTCTTCTTTGCTTTGCAGACGCTCGGCATCGGCCGGCGGCGGAGTTTGGGTTTCTATCCACGGCTTGATTGAGGCGTATTGAGCAAAGAAATGGGTCGTATCCGGCACTAAATCTTTAACGACATCCATATGCGGCAACGGATAGATTTTGATGGTGCCGGGATAAGAATCGATGGCTTTGGTACAGGCCAGACTGTTTCTGCCGTTGATGTTCATCGCGCAGGAGCCGCACACGCCTTCGCGGCAGGAGCGCCGGAAGGTTAAGCTGCTGTCGATTTCGTTCTTGATTTTCAGGATCGCGTCCAGCACCATCGGGCCGCACTTATCCATATCCAATTCGAACGCATCGATGCGCGGGTTTTCGCCGGACTCGGGGTCCCAGCGGTATACTTCAAAGCGGCGGATGTTGGTTGCTCCGGCTGGCGCTTTAAAGGTTTTGCCTTTGGTTAAAACCGAGTTTTTAGGCAGGGTAAATTCAGCCATTAGTACATCCTCTTCTGGGTGGAATCCAAGATAGTCATCATAACAATCTTGTATTGCTATGCCGACCTAAGCGTTTATCAAAGGTATATAAGACCGCATCAAGGTATGAACTTTCGGTCAAAATCAAACAATCGGCAAAATCTGCGTGACCTTGGCAAAATAAATCGATAGCGGTTTTAAAATGTTCAGGATGTTGCAGAATAAAAGCGGGATTAATCAGCAAATGTTCAAGCACCATCAATAAAGAGGTGTTATCTATTTTATAAACTTTTGCCAAAACCCAAGCGCATTCTACTTGCACGATTTGAGAGAGATAGACTTTCTGCGCATTCTCAACCAAATCACGGGCAATTTTTGTTTGTTCAGGCTGCCCGGCGTCTTCGACAATGATACGAACTAAAACATTAGTATCAATCGCTATCACTTATTGCGCCCTCGATAATACCTTGCTCAATATCTTCTAATGTAGCAGTGATCGGGGTTTTTATTAAACCGAATGCCGATGCGATAGTTAGTTGCTTGTCATCGTTAGATGAAGCAGGCAATGTTTCAACAATGTGGCACTGTTTTTCCGGCAATAAATTTAAAAAATCGACGACTTGGCTGTAAATGCTGTCATCTATTTCCAATGTGAGTGTTTTCATGTCATGTCTCTCAAAACCTGTGTTAATAAATTCTCTCTTTGGGTGGAATAACCTCAACATCATCCGTTAATGTGTACATGTGTACCGGCCTGTAATCGATTTTAACCTGATCGTCGCTTAGCCAAGTCAGGGTATGCTTCAACCAGTTTTCGTCATCGCGGTTCGGGTAATCTTCCCGTGCATGGCCGCCCCGGCTCTCGGTTCGGTTGCCTGCCGCGTTGATCGCCACGGTGGCTTGGCTCAGCAGGTTATCCAGTTCCAGCGTTTCGACCAGATCGGTATTCCATATCAGCGATTTATCGCTCACTTTGACATCGGCAAAAGTTTTTCTGACTTCGGCCATCATGTTGATGCCTTCGGTCAGCGTGGAGCCGGTTCTGAACACAGCTGCTTTAGATTGCATAACTTTTTGCATGTCCATTCGAATATCGGCGGTGCTGCGGCTACCGTTGGCGTTGCGGATTTTATCGAAACGGGCGATGGCTTTGTCGCAAGCATTGCTCGCCAACGGTTTTAGTCTTGATCCGGGTTTGATCAGTTCCGCACAGCGTATCGCGGCGGAGCGACCGAATACCACCAGATCGAGCAGCGAGTTTGAGCCCAAGCGGTTCGCGCCATGCACAGAAACACAGGCCGCCTCGCCGATCGCCATCAAGCCCGGCACTACGGCATCGGGATCGTCGCCGTTCAAGGTCACGACTTCGGCTTTGTAATTGGTGGGGATTCCGCCCATGTTGTAATGCACGGTCGGCAGCACCGGAATCGGCTGTTTAGTGATATCGACATTGGCAAAAATCCGCGAGGTTTCTGATATGCCCGGCAAGCGTTCGTGAATGATGGCCGGATCGAGATGTTCGATATGCAGATAGAGATGATCTTTCAGCGGCCCTACGCCGCGGCCTTCTTCAATTTCGATGGTCATCGCGCGGCTGACCACATCGCGTGAAGCCAGATCTTTGGCGGATGGCGCATAGCGTTCCATGAAGCGTTCGCCTTCCGAGTTGGTCAGATAACCGCCCTCGCCTCTTACGCCTTCGGTAATCAAACAGCCCGCGCCGTAAATGCCGGTCGGGTGAAACTGGATGAACTCCATATCCTGCAACGGCAAACCGGCGCGCAAGACCATCGCATTGCCGTCGCCGGTCACGGTATGCGCCGAGGTGCAGGAAAAAAACGTGCGCCCGTAACCGCCGGTCGCCAATACGGTCATCTGGGATTTGAACAAATGCAGCGAGCCGTCATCCAGACACCAGGCCAACACGCCGCGGCATTCCCCGTCTTCCATGATCAAATCCAGCGCGATATATTCAACGAAGAATTCGGCTCTATGTTTTAACGACTGCTGGTACAGAGTATGCAAAATGGCGTGACCGGTCTTGTCGGCCGCCGCGCAAGTGCGTTGCGCCAAGCCTGTACCGTAATGGGTGGTCATGCCGCCGAACGCACGCTGATAGATTTTTCCGTCGGCGGTACGCGAAAACGGTACGCCGTAATGCTCCAGCTCGATCACGGCAGGAATGGCTTCGCGACACATGTATTCAATCGCGTCCTGGTCGCCCAGCCAGTCGGAGCCTTTGACGGTGTCGTACATATGAAAGCGCCAGTCGTCTTCGCCCATATTGCCCAACGCCGCGCTGATGCCGCCTTGCGCAGCGACGGTATGGCTGCGGGTTGGAAAGACTTTGGTGATGCAGGCGGTTTTAAGGCCTTTTTCCGCCATACCCAAGGTAGCGCGAAGTCCTGCGCCGCCCGCGCCAACTACCACCACATCGTAAGCATGTTCAACAATTTTATAGTCTGCGGCCATGAATCACCCTATCGATATAATGCGAAACACGGCCAGCAAAGCCGCAATCGCCAAAAACAAAAAAGCCAGATTAGCAGCCCAGATTGAGATGATCCTGGGGCCTTCGGCGGCGATATAATCTTCAATCACCACCTGCAAACCCAATGCGGCGTGGTAAAAAGCGGCCATAACCCATGCGACGATACAAACGGTATTAACAGGCGATGTCAGCCAATCTACGGTTTGTTGATAGGGAGCCGTCAAGCTCAAACCCAGAAATTTGATTAGCCAAAAAGACAAGGGAATCAGCACTGCGGCGGTAATGCGTTGCATCCACCAGTGCCCCGTTCCGCTTTTTGCAGAACCCAAGCCCTTAGCCCTGGATAAAGGCGTTCTATAGTCCATAATGCCCCCACACGAAAGTCATCAAAGTCAGCGCCAGTGAAACGACCAGTTCAATCATGGCGTACCGGTTTAATGTTTCAAGTTCAAAGCTGTTACCTGCATCCCAGATTAAATGGCGAATACCATGACACAGATGAAAAAACAACGCATAAACAAAACCCCAGCATACCAGTTTGAACAGCCATAACTTCATGATCGACTGCATTGCGGCGTATGAATCCACACCGCCCGCTAGCGCGGAGATAACATAAACGAATAAGATCAAACCGGCTGACAGCATAACGCCGGTCATGCGGTGAGTGATGGAAATAATGCCTGTTAGAGGCAATCTGTAGACTTGTAGGTGTGGGGACGTGGGTCTGTTAGTATTTATCGCCATAATATTATCCGGTTGTTGTGTTTACCCAATGATCTTCCAAATCAAAAATCGATGCAATAACCCTTCTGTTTCCGGCTGTCATAGCAGGCAGAATCAGCCGAATGATGTTGTATCACATATTGCAGATACCCGCTGAAGTAATCTTGTGTGACCTTATACACCTATCAGTTTAACGAGAATGTCCAATACGTCGTTCCGGCAGGGATTGCCGGAATCCAGAAGCCATGAACGGCAAGGCTCAGATCACATCCATGTGTCCTGGATACCGGCAGTCCATGCCGGTATGGCGTGCTATTTAAGCAAAGTGAGGTGATAAGCTTATGTGACTAAAAATGAACTTCGTAATCCCCGGCTGAAGATTTGTGGCCCGCTTTGAAATTGCCATCCATGGCTCGTGGATCCCGGCATTCCCTGCCGGGATGACGCGTTATTGATAGCAGCGCTGATAATGGGCGCTTAGTGCATCAATCGCCCAACCAGTTTTGCGGCTTTAAATATTCGTCATAAAGCACGGCTTCCGCACTGCCTGGCTCCGGTTGCCAGTTGTATTTCCAGTGAGCTACCGGTGGCATGGACATTAAAATCGACTCGGTACGTCCGCCGGATTGCAATCCAAACAATGTGCCGCGATCGTAAACCAGGTTAAATTCCACATAACGGCCGCGACGGTAAAGCTGGAAATCGCGTTCCCTGTCGCCGTAAGGCGTATCCTTGCGTTTTTGCACAATCGGCAGATAAGCATCGATATAATGATTGCCCACGCTCTGCATAAAAGCAAAAGACTTCTCAAAACCCCATTCATTCAAATCATCAAAGAACAGACCGCCTACACCGCGGGTTTCGTTTCTGTGTTTAAGAAAAAAGTATTCGTCGCACCATTTTTTATAAGCCGGATAAATGTCGTCGCCGAAAGGCTGACAAGCGGCACGGGCGGTTTGATGCCAATGCAGCACATCTTCTTTAAACGGATAAAACGGCGTTAAATCAAAGCCGCCGCCAAACCACCAGATACTAGGTTCGCCCGGTTTTTCCGCGATTAAAAACCGCACATTGGCATGCGATGTCGGCACGTAAGGATTATTCGGATGGATAACCAGCGACACGCCCATCGCCTGAAATTGCCGGTCTGCAAGCTCCGGGCGCTTAGCTGTTGCGGAAGGAGGAAGCTTAAAACCGGACACATGCGAGAAGTTCACGCCGCCTTGTTCGATAACCCGGCCATTAGCCAAGACCCGGGTTCTGCCGCCACCGCCCTCCTCTCTATTCCAAAGGTCTTCAACGAACCGGGCTTCAGGCTCTACAGATTCGAGCGCCGCGCAGATTTGATCTTGCAGATTAAGCAGATAGTTTTTTACTTTAGTAATGTCGTCAATATTCATGTGTTGTGTTTTAAATACCGGTAATTAAAAAATCCAGAGCCACAATAATATCGTCTCTGTAGCTTGATAAGTCAGTCAAAGCGTTGCCAAGCTCTTTTCTGTGAATACCGGCAAGTTGCGGGATTAACAATAAATAATGCTCGCCATTTATTGCCAAACTGGGTATCAGACGGGACATTTCCATGAATTTTGTTTCAGAGGCAAGACACATCGGAACAACTACAGTTGTCGACAAATTACTCAGCAAATCGTTTTGAACATCCAGCAAAAAGGGGAATAATTTTTTGCTTTTCGGATTGGTGTTTTCGTATACATCAAACTGAGCCATTAAAAGCTCCTTAAATCATCACCAAAGACCCCATGATTCTCAACGTGCTCATTATAGTTGGCTATGGATTTTTGATTGCTGGACAGCCAAGCTATACTTTGCTGCTGTTTGACCATATCGATGAGTTTTTGCTCGAGCGCAGCAGAAAGATTAATATCAAGTTCCTTTGCTTTTTTTAGTAAATCGCTGTTTATGCTTAAATTGGTCGGTTTCTTAGCGGCGGATAAATCATAGAGCTGCTGCATGGAATGATCCTTTCATTACATTAATAATGCGCATATTCTGTGCGCATTTTAAGAATTTAACAAATAGAAAAAGTAAGCGTTAGCGTATACTTATTTACACGGGCTGTTATTTAAACGCTATTAGCTGCATCGTGGAACAGCCCAACATATAGTGCATTAAACTTATCTCCCTAAATATAAAACCAAGAGGCCGATAGATGTTAAAAACACACTCCATCAAAGCAACGAAACTTATTCTGGCAACGCTTACACTATTATTCTTCGGCAACATCCAACCTATTGCAGCCCAAGAAAATACAGGTCCAAGCCGAACCGTTCTATTACAAAAAAAACTGACTCTTCCAAGCCCGAACATTGATGCGAAAGTAATGCGGGTCGCGTTTCCGCCTGCTTTTAAAGCACCTTGGCATACCCATGAAGGTCCGGGGCCTCGCTATGTCGTCAAGGGCACGTTAAATGTCGTCGAGCACGGCAAAACCGCTACCTACTCCGCAGGTGAAGTTTTTTGGGAAACGGGCGAGCTGATGTCGGTAGAAAACACAACTGACGAGGCGGCAGAACTGATTATTTTTGAATTAGCGCCGGCCAAGTAAGTTATATTCGCCACGTTTCAAAACTCAGCACCATTATTTTCCCTTTGATATTGGCTACCTACAAGGATGTAGGAAATAGAGCATTGCAGGTAGGTTTGGGGGGAACCGACTTGATATGCAAACGCTTATTTATGAGCAGTCAATCAAGGAAAATATCAAACCCGACCCAATTGCCTTACGCCCTCCTCTAACCCATTCGATTTAAATAATGCGCATCTATCTGGCTTACATCAGTATTATTTTACTTTGGGCAACAACGCCGCTGGCTATCAAATGGAGTGGCGAAGGGCCTGGATTTCTGTTCGGAGCCACCAGCCGCATGGTAGTGGGTTTGGTCTGTATATTATTGATGATGTGCCTGTCGAAACAACGCATGCTATGGAATCGCAAAGCACTGCAAACTTACCTGGCAGTGACATTGCAAATATACGGATCGATGCTGGCAGTTTATTGGGCCGCACAATTTATTCCTTCCGGATGGATTTCAGTGATATTCGGCCTCTTGCCGTTGATGACGGCTTTATTGGCGGCTGTCTGGTTAAAAGAACGGAGCCTGACTCCCGGCAAATTGCTGGCTTATGCTCTGGGCATTGGCGGTTTGTGGATTATGTTCGGCTCGGCACTGCAATTGGGACATGACGCAGTGTTGGGTATCGCAGGCGTATTGGTATCCGCATTTTTTCAAGCGGCCAGTTCGGTTTGGATCAAACGCATTGACGCAAACATACCGGCTTTATCCCAAGTAACCGGAGGCCTGTTGCTGTCTGTGCCGGTTTACCTGATCACATGGGCAGTGTTCGATGGACATTGGCCCGTTGAAATTCCGCCTATCAGCCTGGCATCTATTGTCTACCTTGGCGCCATCGCCACCACCTTTGGCTTTGTGCTTTATTACTATTTACTGATCCATCATAGCGCTACCAAAGTTGCGCTGGTTACTTTGGTTTCACCGGTCATGGCTTTGCTGTTGGGCCATGCCGTTAACCATGAACCGCTAACCATGAAAGTCGCAACAGGCACATTACTGATACTCGGCGCATTGCTGGTGCATGAGTTTTTTGATCGATTAACCGGTTTAAAGCAAGCCACTCCTCCCCGATAAACCGCCAACTCCTATTCTTGTAGTATGTGCTCTACCGTACCGACAGCTGTTGGTTTTATGGCTAAAGTTTTTTCAAGTTTTAATGCGGTTCCTGTCTTGTTTTGAAAATTGGTTTTTGATCGAGATGGCTTACAGCATTTTTAAGTTCAGTTAATTACTAAAAATGAGAGATGAACCTGCTGTGTTCATTTTTGATCATGCTTGCTTTAATTTAGGAGAATCCCATGAATATTCATTACGTCATGCAGGCCCGCGTAAAGCATACAGTCATTGCTTTCAGGTATTTGCCGAGAGCTACCGACTTCCAGTATCAAGAGTAAATCGGACTTTACGATTACGTCCCCCAGATTCTCATTATTGCTCATGATGGTAGCGATAGTTCTAATGGCATGTGGCGAGGTAGCACAGTTGCCGGTAGCGGCTGGCGTTGGTCCTCATCCCCAACTGCCACCGCCCAACCCGACCTTATTTCCCACCGTGAACATCGCGAAGGCTATAGGCTGGCCTACAAATGGAAAACCGGAGGCAGCGTCGGGAATGGCCGTGAACGCTTTTGCCGCCGGACTCGATCACCCACGCTGGCTTTATGTACTGCCTAACGGCGACGTATTGGTCGCTGAAACCAATGCGCCACCGAAACCCGAAGATGACAAAGGCATTAAAGCCTGGTTCATAAAGAAGATCATGAGGGATGCGGGCGCAGGCGTGCCGAGCGCTAACCGCATCACGCTGCTGCGCGATACTGATGGCGACGGTATAGCCGAAACGCGATCAGTGTTCATAGAAAAATTAAACTCGCCGTTCGGGATGGCCCTGGTAGGCAACGATTTCTACGTGGCCAATTCGGATTCGCTGGTGAAGTTTCCTTATACCGAAGGCGAAACTCGGATCGTTCAGCCCGGAACCAAAGTGATAGACCTGCCTGCGGGTCCAATCAACTATCACTGGACCAAGAATGTAAGCGCCAGCCGGGACGGTTCGCGTCTCTATGTAACGGTGGGCTCGAACAGTAATGTAGCCGAGAACGGCATCGATGAAGAAGTCGATCGCGCCGCCATCTGGGAAGTGGACCCCAAGCTAGGCACTCACCGCATCTTCGCCAGCGGCCTTCGGAATCCCAACGGACTGGCTTGGGAGCCGGATAGCGGAGCGCTTTGGACTGTGGTCAACGAACGCGATGAACTGGGCAGCGACCTGGTTCCGGATTACCTGACTTCGGTACCCGACGGCAGTTTCTTCGGCTGGCCCTACAGCTATTATGGACAACATCAGGATGACCGTGTGCAGCCTCAGCGACCCGACCTTGTCGCTAAGGCACGGGTGCCGGATTATGCAGTCGGGTCGCATACGGCTGCTCTCGGTTTGGCTTTTTCCAAGAATGACGTTTGGCCGACCCCGTTCGACAACGGAGTTTTCATCGGCCAGCATGGTTCGTGGAACCGTAATCCGCGTAGCGGCTATCGGGTAATTTTTGTGCCTTTCAGAAGCGGCAAGCCCTTCGGAGAACCGATTGATGTGCTGACAGGCTTTGTTAGCTCCGATGGCAACGCGTTCGGGCGGCCCGTAGGCGTTGCGCTCGACAAACATTCGGCGTTGCTGGTCGCCGATGATGTAGGCAACAGCATCTGGCGCGTGACGCCATCGTCCACACTGTCTAACCAAACCATGACACAACCGATAAAACGCTAAGGCGAACCAAGGCTATATCCCGCGAAGAATATACCCAGCATCTCCGATTTTTTTATTCACCACGAAGACACGAAGGACACGAAGTTTATGTTTTTCTTCGTGCTCTTCGTGTCTCGGCAATTGCTCCTGCATTGCTCTCGATTGCTGTTCCCGACGCAATTCTACCTCCCCCGTCCTTGGGGTCGTACCTCCTGCATGACCCACAGGGATGTGGGAAATGCAGAGAAATGAGTGGATCATTTCCTGTACATGCAGTCGTTCGTGGTGAAAGAAAATGCGTAACTCGGGTATGTTCTTTTATGGAAATGACCTAAGTTCATCTTCCAACACGGACTCGGCGTATTCCAAAATCCCTGATCAAAAGCACTTAACCTATGTGTTTTGCCGCACTGATTGTATTCAGCTTTGCGCGTATCGTAATTTTCGAGTGATATGAAACATCATCTACGCTCTGATTGGGCTCTGGGGTTCAAAAAGATGACCGTAAAGAGCCCTTCTAATATTTTTTGACAGGAGATGAACATGAACTTTGAAGAACGCGATACCTATGGCATGTACAAAGACAGCGACGAGCAAGGCCCCGGTCCTCGTCTGATGGGTGCCGACACTCTCATTGGCAATGATGTCTACAATCAAAATAACGAAGACCTGGGTGATATCAAGGAAATCATGCTGGATATGACCAACGGCCAAGTGTCTTATGCGGTGTTATCCTTTGGCGGTTTCCTAGGAATGGGAGAAAAGCTTTTTGCGGTGCCTTGGGATGCACTGAAACTCGACACGGAGCACAAGCGCTTCGTGCTAAACGTAGACAAAGATCGCCTTGAGAGTGCGCCGGGATTCGATAAGGACCACTGGCCCGATATGGCGGATCAGGCTTGGATAGATAAAATTAATGCTTACTATGAAACTAAATCGCAATCGGACCAGCAAAACCGGCAAAACATGTGATCTAAAACATGCCTGATGAGTAAGAGATCGAACGAATGCGATAGGAGTGAATGCACCGCAGTCGTAATGAGGGATATTTGCTGCGTTGCAACACAATATATCTTCGCCCTTGTTATCGAATAAACATGTTGACGCGAATAACGAGGGATAAAAATAACCTCTCTTTTTATGCCCGGTAGAGGACAGCAGGACGTCCGAGACCGAGCATTTTCAACAGCTATCCAGAATTAATAGCCTAGCATACAGGACCCATTCTCTGAGTATGTATGTGTTCTATCGTACCGACTGCGGCTGTTTTTGCGATTAGAGTATCTTCTGTCATAAAGGAGAAGCTATGAGCAAAAAAACACGCGTTTGTAGTCCTGTTTACAATCTTCTACCTACGGAGATCGATGGGTTCGACTCGTTAGCTGAGCTTGCGCTGAATATACGCTGGTCATGGAATCATACTACTGATGAAGTGTGGCGACAGCTTGATCCTGTACTATGGGAAACCACTCGTAATCCTTGGGTTGTATTGCAGACGGTGTCGCGCGACCGGATCGAGTCTGTGCTAGCCGATCCTATTTTTCGCAACAACGTTGCTGAGCTGCTGCAAACGAAGCTGGAAGCAGTGGAGGCGCCCGCGTGGTTTCAGCAGAATTATCCGCAAAGCCCCTTAAGCTGTGTTGCTTATTTCAGCATGGAATTTATGCTGAGCGAAGCTTTGCCAATCTACTCTGGCGGACTTGGCAATGTCGCCGGCGATCAGTTTAAAGCCGCAAGCGATCTGGGCGTGCCGGTAGTCGGCGTGGGGCTGCTCTACCAACAAGGCTATTTCCGCCAGGTTATTGACAAAGATGGCACGCAACAAGCCCTGTTCCCGTATAACGACCCCGGACAATTGCCGATTACGCCTGTGCGTCAAGCGAACGGCGAGTGGTTGCGCTTGGAAATCGTCTTACCCGGTTACTCGGTCTGGCTGCGCATCTGGCAGGTTCAGGTCGGCAAATTGAAGCTTTACTTGCTGGACAGCAACGATCCGGCGAACTTTCCTGTCCACAGAGGGATTACCAGCGAACTGTATGGCGGCGGGCCGGAGCTGCGCCTGAAGCAGGAACTGCTGCTGGGAATCGGGGGCTGGCGATTGCTGAATGAGCTTGGCATTCAACCGGAAGTCTGCCATCTGAATGAAGGGCATGCGGCCTTTGCTGTGTTGGAACGTGCACGCTGTTTCATGCAAAAAACCGCACAGCCTTTCGAAGTCGCTCTGGCCGTTACTCGAGCGGGAAACCTCTTCACTACTCATACCGCAGTGTCAGCAGGATTTGACCGCTTCGCTCCGTGTCTGATCAAACAATACCTCTGCCGTTATGCCGAACAGAGGCTGGGCATAGCAGTGGACGATTTGCTGGCTCTGGGCCGTCAAGACCCGAGCGATGCGTCGGAAAGTTTCAATATGGCCTATCTGGCAGTCCGTGGCAGCGGAGCGGTCAATGGCGTAAGCCGCTTGCATGGGGAAGTCAGCCGGCTGCTCTTTGAACCCCTTTTTCCTCATTGGCCGCCCGCCGAAATCCCGGTCGGACACGTGACCAACGGAGTACACATGCCGACTTGGGACTCGGCATCGGCCGATGATCTTTGGACGGAAGCCTGTGGCAAGGACCGTTGGCTGGGAACCACGAAAACCCTGGAGCAGGATATTCGCCGCGTTTCCGACGCCAGACTCTGGCAATTTCGTACTGCCGCCAGTAAGTGTCTTGTGGAATATGCTTGCGAGCGCTTGGCAAGACAACTGGCCGTCTCCGGCGAGTCGCCCGAAGCGGTTGAGGGAGCGAAACATCTATTTGATCCCAACGCGTTGACATTGGGCTTTGCACGGCGCTTCGCGACTTACAAGAGGCCGAACCTGCTGCTGCACGATCCGGAGCGATTACTTCGCCTGTTAACCAATGTTCAGCGACCGGTGCAACTTATTATCGCCGGCAAAGCCCATCCGGCAGACCAGGCGGGGCAGGACCTGATCCAGGAATGGATGCATTTCATCCAGCGGCCAGAAGCTCGAGCACAGGTAATTTTCCTCAGCGACTACGACATGTATTTAACCGAGCGTTTGGTTCAGGGAGTGGACGTCTGGATAAATACACCAAGACGGCCTTGGGAGGCGTGCGGAACGAGCGGTATGAAGGTGCTCGTCAATGGCGGCCTCAATCTCTCGGTATTGGACGGCTGGTGGGCGGAAGCTTACCAACCTGAGCTGGGATGGGCGCTGGGCGATGGTGGGCTCGGGCATGGCGACGATCCCGCCGGAGACGCTGCCGATGCCGATTTACTCTACGACCTGCTCGAGCGAGAGGTGATCCCGGAGTTTTATAACCGGGACGAGAACGGCATTCCAACCGCATGGATTCAGCGGATGAGGGAAAGCATGGCGCAATTGACGCCTCGCTTTTCAGTCAACCGCACGGTGCGAGAATATACTGAGCAACACTATATTCCGGCCGCTACCGCTTACCAACTACGTGCTGCCGATGAATGCGCAATCGGCAAACAGATAATCGATTGGCAACATGATCTGGAACAGAAATGGGCAGCACTGCACGTTAGCAAAGTAAAGGTTGAGACTCGCGGTGAGCATCACTTATTTGAGGTTCAGGTTTATTTCAATAACCTCGATTTCAAATCAGTGCGAGTAGAGCTTTACGCCGACGGCGTCATGAACAATAACCCCGTACGCCAGCAAATGACGCTACTTCGCCAACTGGCCGGTACATCGGGCTCCTATGTTTACGGCACTGCTGTGTCCTCGGCTCGTCCCTCAACGGATTATACGGTGCGATTGATACCCTACTTCGACGACATGGCAATCCCACTGGAAAACGTACGAATCTTGTGGCAACGATGATCGAATTAACGGAAGAAACGACGATGAACAAAACAAGTGCAATAACCTGTGCGTTTGTAGATATTGGCGGTGTTCTGCTGACCAACGGATGGGATCATCATGCTCGCGAACGTGCGGCGGCTGAGTTCAAACTGGATCGGGCCGAGATGGAGAGCAGGCATCTTCTGAACTTCAGCATCTACGAGGAAGGCAAGCTCACGCTGGAAGAATATTTAAATCGGGTAGTTTTTTACCAAAAGCGATCATTCACACGGACTCAGTTTCGGGACTTTATGTTCGCGCAATCGAAACCTTACCCGGACATGATAGAGCTAGTCGCTCAGCTCAAGATCCGGCATGGCCTGAAGATCATTGTGATCAGCAACGAAGGTCGCGAACTGAACCAATACCGGATCCAGAAATTCAAGCTGGATAGCTTTGTGGACGCATTTATTTCCTCCTGCTTCGTCCACGTCCGCAAGCCCGACGTGGATATCTTTCGGCTTGCGCTGGATATCGCCCAAGCTCATGCCCTACAGACAATCTATCTTGAAAATACCCCTCTGTGCGTTCAAGTCGCTGAAGATTTAGGAATCCGCGGCATTCTTCATACCGATTATATGTCTACCTGTGCGCAATTGGCTTCATTGGGGTTACTGAACGACAAGGTGGGTATTCCATGACCCCGGATAATCCACAGGTACTGGCAATTAACGGCGGTTCGTCGAGCATTAAGTTCGCGCTGTTCGAAGTTGACGCCTCCCTCCGGCGGATTCTCGAGGGAGGTATTGACCGGATTGGACTACCGGAGACCACTTTGCGAGTTAAAGACTGGAACTTGGCGGGTAGCTTTTCGCGGTTAATAATGAAAGGGAATTACACGGTAGCAGTGGATACCCTGATGGATTGGATCGAGGAGCGCATCGGCCCCGATGCATTGACAGCGGTCGGGCATCGCATAGTCCATGGCGGACCGAAGTATTGCAAACCGCAACGCATCACTGCGGAAACGATTGAAGAGTTGCGCCGGCTCAGCCCATTCGATCCTGAGCACATGCCGGAGGAGATCCTTTTGATCGAGGCGATTCATCGCCGATTCCCCAACTTACCCCAAGTGGCATGTTTCGATACGGCATTTCACCACGATCTGCCGCGCGTCGCAAAATTGTTGCCGATCCCTCGGCGGTTTGAGGCGAAGGGTGTGCGGCGGTACGGATTTCACGGATTATCGTATGAATTTCTAATGAGAGAATTAGTTCGCGTATCCGGAGCCAAAGCCGCACGAAGCCGGATCATCCTTGCCCATCTCGGCAATGGCGCGAGCATGGCGGCAGTGCGTAATGGAAAAAGCATCGACACCAGCATGGCCTTCACGCCCGCAGCAGGCTTGGTGATGAGCAGCCGCTCCGGTGATTTGGATCCAGGACTGATTTGGTTTATGGCGCGGAACGAGCAAATGACGGCATTGCAATTTAACCATATGGTCAACCATGAATCGGGACTGCTCGGTATTTCGGAGACCAGTTCCGACCTGCGCGACTTGCTCGCGCAGGAAACCGATGATGTACGAGCGGCTGAAGCCGTGGCGTTGTTTTGTTATCAAGCCAAAAAGTGGATCGGCTCTTTCGCCGCTGTACTGGGTGGATTGGACACACTCGTGTTCACAGGAGGCATTGGAGAAAATGCGCCGCTTATTCGGACCCGTATTTGTGAAGGGTTGGACTTCCTCGGCATCAAACTGAGTCAGGAGCGCAATAAAGAATCCGAGAGAATAATTTCCGCTGACGCCAGCCGGGTCACAGTTCACGTTATTCGTACCGACGAAGAACTGATGATTGCCCGTTCTGTATGCCATGCACTTAAACTTGGTTCTGGTCAGCTGGTGTCCAATCCAAACGCAATCTATGAAACCAGCAGCGAGCAAAGCAATGAACCGAAGTGACATCCCAGCAACTCGCAGTGCAGCAGGCCTTGACAGCGTTACCACGCGTTGCGTCACTGCCATTAAGTTAAGCTTTGTAGGAGCGGGCCGCGCCCGCGATAGAAGAGCTGCAACTTTGTATTATTGCGCGCAAATGTCGCGGGCGCGGCCCGCTCCTACGATGTTTAACCGTTTCCAAGCTGGAGCTTGGGAACGAGCCAACGTAATCTACGAAGCCTGCGGAGAACAAAACAATAACCCAAAGTGACATTTGTCCAAAAAATAAACCAGCGCTAGGCGCTGCTACTAAGTGAACCGTTAACAATGTGAGGATGTTTATGTTAGTCAAATTCTCTACCGACAAAACCATTAGTGCGGCCGCTGCTGCTTTACAAGCCGCCGTCAAAGCCAATCATTTTGTGGTCATGCACGTGCACAACCTTAAAGAAATAATGAAGAAAAAAGGCGTGGAGTCCGTTCGCGAATGCGTGATTTTTGAAGTATGTCAGCCGCAACAAACCCAGAAAGTCCTTGATCAAAACATGAGCGTCTCTACCGCATTGCCATGCCGAATCTCTCTTTATGAGGAAGGGGGTAAAACCATTCTGGCAACCTTGAAGCCAACCGATTTGCTGGCAATGTTCAGCGTGCCGCGGCTGGAAGTGGTGGCGCGGGATGTAGAAAATACCATTATTAATATTATGAAAGAGGCGGCATTCGGCTGAATACTTTCGCCGACGCCAAGCCGGAAGACAAGCCTCAATACTGTTGACTTAAGCCGTTGGCTGAGCGTAGCCGAAGCGTAGTTCTTGGCTTCGACTACGCTCAGCCAACGGGGCTTTGCTTAAGCCAACAATATTAAAGAACGTACATGAAATAACTTGAGCAAGTTTTATTTTTAAACCATGAAGAACATGAAAGGCATGAAGGATTTAAGTCGTCATGTCCTTCATGCTCTTCATGGTAATTATTTATTCATGTTCCTAAGAACAAGACTGGAGCCACTGCGGATAAAAATGCAGCCAACGAAGACTTGAGTCAAAAGGAGAACTGAATTATGAGCACAAAAACGCTATCTCCGGAACTGCTCCAAAAGATGAGCAGTATATCGCCCGGCACGGTCAAGACCAGCCGGAAACCCGTAACTTGAAGTGGAGTAATGTCTAATGATTGCGCAAGAGCTTGTAAACACGGCAAAGAAATTGGTCTCAGGCGACAAAGGTCTGCTGGCTATGGATGAAAGTAACTCGACTTGCAACAAACGATTCGCGAAGCTGGGTATTCCTCAAACCGAGGAAGCCCGGCGCAACTATCGGGAGTTGATTGTGACCACCTCCGGCCTCGAAGACTGTATTAGCGGAGCGATTCTCACCGATGAGACCATCCGTCAGAAGGCTAATGACGGCACGCCTTTTATTAAAGTCCTCGAGGATAAAGGCATCATTCCTGGAATCAAAGTTGATGGCGGTGCAAAGGACATGGCCGCGCACCCCGGCGAGAAAATAACCGAAGGTTTGGACGGACTGCGCGACCGCCTGGCTGAGTACAGTGAAATGGGCGCGCGATTTGTCAAATGGCGCGCAGTGCTTGTCATAGGCGACGGTATTCCCAGCCGGAGTTGCATCGAGGCCAACGCGCAGACCTTGGCTCGCTATGCCGCATTGTGTCAGGAAGCCGGATTGGTTCCCGTGGTCGAGCCGGAAGTGCTGATGGACGGTAATCATACGCTGGAGCGATGCTTAGAGGTAACGGAGGAAGTACTACATACCGTGTTCGACCAGCTTTACCGGCAACGGGTCATTCTGGAAGGTATGCTGCTGAAACCGAACATGGCGCTTCCTGGCTTGGACTGTCCAAAGCAGGAAACGACAGATGTGATAGCCGATGTTACGATAAGGTGCCTGTTGCGAACCGTTCCTGCAGCCGTTCCGGGGATTACGTTTTTATCGGGCGGCCAATCGGCTGAACTGGCCTCGGCCCGTTTGAATGCGATGAATATCAGTTTCAAATCGCGGCTGCCGTGGGCATTGTCGTTTTCGTTTGCCCGCGCCGTTCAGCAGCCGGCCTTGGAGATTTGGCAAGGCAAGGAAGCCTTTGTGGCGGAGGCGCAGCAAGCTTTGTATCACCGGACTAAATGCAACGGGGCTGCGCGTCGCGGCGAATATAATGCCGCGATGGAAAAGAAGTAAAAGTCCACGAAAGCCAAAAGTAGGCGCCTCTACGACTGCATGGACAGATTTTTGCTCCATGCAAAATCTGCATTCCCCACATCCTTGTGGGTTATGCAGGAGGTAGAGCACCAACAGTAGGCGCTTTAGGCGACGCAGGAGCAGTTGCCGAGGCGACACGAAAAGCACGAAAAAAACCGGGGGCAGAGAACCTAGCGTTAGGCGAGAAACATACCGATAGCAGACCTTCCAGGTTTTCAAAACCTGGAAGGTCTAACTTGCAGCGCTCTAAACAGGCGGGACGTTAGCTTTGTACTTAATGCTGTTGACTTAACCAAAGCCACCGCGTTGGCTGAGCGTAGCCGAAGCCAAGAACCACGCTTCGGCTACGCTCAGCGAACGTCGGCTACGCTCAGCCAACTGCTTAAGTCAACAGCATTGAGCCTTGTACTCCGGGCACAGAAGCTTTCTTTGGCTTTTCTTCGTGCTTTTCGTGGACAGTACAATACATCAGTTAACAACTTGCCGGTATGTGCCCTACCGCACCGACCAAGGCTGGTTTCATAGTTAAAGTGTCTTTGAAGTTGTAGCGGATATTCGCTACACCAGCATTGGGTTACCGAAACAGCGCCGATCTTAAGTTGAATTTTAGTCGGCTTGTTTTTGTATTTTAACCTCTGTTGGTAGACCGTTCGCCCTGATACCTGTCCTGAGCTTGTTGAAGGATATCAAAGGAATTGTCCTCCTACCGGAATAGACACTTAACTGGGGATTTAGCCATGAAATATTCCGCGTTATTTTTGGCCCTGACGTTAATAACAGTTACAGGTTGTGCATCGACGGCAAAGCAAGAGGGAACCGGGGAATATATCGACGACAGCGTTACTACCACAAAAGTCAACGCTCTGATGGTCAATGATCCTGACCTGAAAGCCCGCGAAATCGGTGTTGACACCTATAAGGACGTTGTTCAATTGAGCGGTTTCGTAGGCTCTCGTGCCGAGAAAGATAAGCGGCCGCAATTGCACGTAGCGTCAACGGTGTGAAATCGGTCAAGAATGACATACGTCTCAAATAGGCGGGGATAATCCTCTATGGAAATAAACAAAGCACCCGATTCAGTACATGAAGCTATCGACAAGATTGCCGGTGCGGCCTATCAGGCCGCAGAAGCCCTGGACGAAAAAGGAGAGCAACTGAAAAATGCCGAGCAGCAATTGATAAACAATTACCGCGATTATATTCATGACAACCCCATCACATCGTTGGGTATGGCGGTAGTGGCAGGCTTTCTGCTGAGCCGTCTGCTGTGAGCAGTTGGAAATAACCAAGCGGCAACTAGCGCCGTCTTTCCCTTGTAATGCTGACCCTCTGCGGTTCATGAAAGTATTCGGCTTAAGCTACACGTGCCGGCTACCAGCAGCGAATAGCAGCAATCGGCCAACGGGCCGACAATTTTACAAAATCAATCGAAACTTACCCCTCAATCAGGATAACACCCAAGCGCAGATTTTGGGAAAATCTTCCGAGTCAAGTTGCAATAGTATTGCCGGTAAATTTGAAAATAAACGATTGAAACCGGGAGGTGACACATGTTAAACAAAACGGTAAGGGTTATTGCGAGAGTTACTTCACTCCCCGATAAGGTTGATGAACTTAAAGGCCTATTGTTGAACCTGCTTGAACCCACGCGACGTGAGAAAGATTGCGTCAGCTATCATCTATTTCAAGATAAAACTGACGCCGCTGAGTTCGTCTTCATTGAAGAATGGGCAAACGATTCGGCTATCGATGCCCACATGACCACTTCTCATGTGCAAGAGGCCTTTTCGAAAGCGCAATCGTTGTTCGCTAAAGCCCCTGATATTAGCAAGTATGTGGCTATCGAATAGTGGTAACGGCGTTTGCCGGCAAAAATACCCACTTCAACCTCATATCGGAGGTGTTCGATGAACGATATCACGATCTCTCAACCCTTTCACGGCTTACTGGAATCTGAAGGCAGGAGCCACACCAATTGGGGGCTGAGCCGCACGACGAAGCCCGCTGTCTATGTCGAACCGATAAGTTACTCTGATGTGCAGGCTGTGGTGCGCGACGCGCAGCGGTTTCCGTCGCCTGTCAATCCTGTAGGCTCGTTGCTATCTGTGACATCCACTTTCGTCAATGATGGCGGCACCCTATTGTGTACGCGTAAACTCGATGACATTGTTGGTCTGGAAGTTGACAGTACGGGTCGACAGGTCGTCCGGGTGCAAGCAGGGTGTCGTCTTAAGAAGCTCAATATGTGGCTACAGGCGCAGGGAGTGGAAATCCCGTTTCAGGCGGAAATCGGCGAGGCTACCGTAGGCTCTGTTGCGGTCGGTGATACCAAGGAGTCATCACTGGACGGAGCGGGCTATTTTTCTGCACATGTGGTCGGCCTGACTTTTGTCGATGATAAAGGTGAGCTTCGCACGTTGACTGATTATAAGGATGGGGCAGAGTTCCATGAGTTTAAGTGTTCGTTTGGACTCTCCGGCATTGTTGTCGAGTGCCAACTTGAGGTCCGTCCGGCGACGCTGTGCAGGTCGGATATTTCGATTGAAGTTTATCAGTCACCGGAGACGCTTGCCCAAGACTTGATCGTCAAACGCGAGGCATGTGATGCTCTGTTTGCAGTGGTCTTTCTTCATCAATTGGCAAGTTTTTTGGATCAGCGATTCAAGGCCGGTTTGGGTTCTGTGACCCCCGCTTCGTCACAGCCGGCCTGCGATGAATTTCGCATTGCAAAGCGCTTGGCGGTTCAGCGCGGGTTTGAGGGGGTCGAAGTGCCGCAGCCCAAGGGGCTTGTTTATTCCCGCCATGACTTTGTCAATGAGTACTGGCGGCCCTCCGCAGACGAATTTCGACTCGACTTCCAATATTACGAGCATGATATTACGCAACTCGTCCGTGTTATCGTCGAAACCTACAAGTTCACCAAGGACTTTGAACAACAGACTGGTTTCGCGCCGAACGGGTGGGCAACCTATTTCGTGAATCGCCCGGAAAAACAAAAGAAGCCTTTCGGGCTATATTCCGGCGGCCCTGGCATTTCGTTTTCGTTTGACCCGATCTGCTCCAATCCTGTTGAGCCCCGCTGGCAACATTTTGCGCAACGATACAATCAACTGGCAATCCACACGCTCGGCTGCAATGTCTCGCCGATCCAAACGCAATGGCTACAGCCTGGGGATGTAAAAATCCCGAAAAAACTGGCACGCCCGCGCTTTACAACGAAATACTACGAACAGTTTCTCGACTAATTCGCTCAGGTAGAATGAGCAATCTACGCATTGACGCTAACAAGGCCCTGCACCTGACCGCTATTTTGCAACACCGCCTAGCGACATCTGATCTGTCCATTAAACATCGTATAGTTACCGTCTCGCTTTTATGACAATGGAAAAAATTGGCAGCCGTTTTGCATTTTTCTGTAGATCATCCCTATTTGCTGCATTCCAGAATGAAATCAGCTGATTTTTTCAGAACACTGGCTGTATATCTTCTCTTGCCGGATATTATACGGTTTCTTTTCTCTTGCCGGCAGCCGGCCATGTGACAACAACTTGCGAATCAATTTATGGCTGTAAAAAACCGGTTTGGCCGGTTTTTGCCTATTAATTGACTGACGAAATACGGCCAAAATCGGTGATTAAAGGATTGATAATCTTTATGCGTTGTTCAGCGAGAATAGTCTTTGGGTACAAAAGCCGTTTATATTTCAAGCTAGCATGTATAGGTATTTATACATATTGTGTATTCAGTTCGAGATGCATACTGTTGCTTTAGGGATGAGGAGGGAGATTAGCAATTCTTAACCTGAGTGACTATTAGCACCAATCCTCTTTCCATTTTAGTAGATGAGGAAGTGATTAATGTCCGGAAAATTATCAATTGTGTTCATAATTCTTATTGCATTGTTAAGTAGTGAAAGGTCCATGGCTCGTGGTAGAGGTGGGGGACACGGAGGCGGTTTTAGTGGCTTCCACGGAGGTGGCTTTAGCGGTGTCCATGGAGGCGCTTTCAGAGGAGGTCATGTTGGCGTCGGACATTTTGGAGGATTTCCTCACCATGGACATAGTAGGTTTGGCTTTTTTGTAGGATTCCCTTTTGTCTGGCCATCCTACTATTATTGGCCTTACTATTCCTACCCTCCCTATTATTCTTCACCGGCCGTCATAATGCCCTCTACCCCTCCAGTTTATATAGCACAAGGGAGCGTACCAAGAGTCCAACCACTCGAATCGGATAAGTGGGACCATTGTTCGAGTCCTGAAGGTTATTATCCTCATGTGAAAGAATGTCCGGCAGGATGGGTAAAAGTTGATCCTCAGCCCAATGGCCAGGAGCCGGGCTATTGGTATTACTGCACTAATCCCGCCGGTTACTATCCTTATGTCAGGCAGTGCTCAGCTATCTGGCAGAAAGTTGTTCCTTAACTGAGGCATGTCAAATGTTACAAATTCTGACAATCCTTTTTTCTGTTTTCTTGCTCAGCGCTTGCTCGACAATGCCGAGTGGTCCGAGTGTTTTGGTATTGCCAGGTACCGGTAAAAACTTTGATCAGTTCCATAATGACGATCTGATGTGCAGGCAACTTAGCCATACACATATATCAACATTACAAAAGCAGACCGATTCTACAGAGGAAAGCCAACACAATTATGACATCATCTATATCCAATGCATGTATGGCAAGGGGCATCGAGTTCCTGTGCCCAGGGAATTATCGTCCGATACACTCAGCATCCCAAATATGCCTGTGCCGCCTCAAATGACTACCCCGGGATCGGTTGTCAATCCCTTGCAGTGACTTAGCTAATCAAGAGGATTCGGTTATAGAAGACTTTATTTCAAAAGATGGGAGTTGTTCATGTTTACACATAGCTTCAAATGGCGCTTCATTCACGTTTTAAGCTGTTTTTTTGCTGTCTTATGCCTGATCTCGACAGCATCCACCGTTCAAGGTGAAGAGAACGGTGCGCCGCCTCCAACACCCTCAACTATCCCGACCGGCATTCATCCGCCGTCAGTAGAGCAAGCATTGGTTCCTGAGAGTGTTTTCGCCATGCAACTTGCTAAAGCATTAAAACTTGCTCCAGTGCCTGATGAGGCAAAGGCGGAAGAACTGTTGAGCGGGCTGGGCATTGAACCAAAAAATGGGTGGATTTCAGAATACCCGGTTACCCCGGCCGTGCTAGGGGACATCGAAAAAGAAACTTCCGAGGCCAGCGATCAGGGGAAGATCTCACTCACGAAAGACCAGGCGCTTAAGCTTGTCGATGATGTGAAAGCCAGACTTGGATTAGAGGTTAATCCAGGCACAAATGCCCCCCCAGGCCTGATCAAAAATCCGGGCAATTCGACGATATATATTTATACCGATAATAAAGGAGTGATTAACTACACCGATAATTTTAATTCCATTCCAAAGGAATATCGGGGGCTTACAAGAGTCATTAGTCATCCAAGGCAGCATGAGCTCTCCAGTGAAGCAGGAAGCGGCACAGCAGAAACACAAGAACCTCAGAATATGGCGAACCTTAACCCTGACGACATCAACAATTATTACTACGAGCAAGGTCCGCCCGTAGTGACTTACTATTCGCCGCCGGATCCTTACTATTACCTCTACTCCTGGGTACCTTATCCATTTTGGTCCACGGGTTTTTATTTCCCGGGCTTCTTTGTGTTGAACAATTTTCACCGGCACATATTTTTCAATCAGCATCGTCATTTTGTCAGCCATCATGATGGTGGTGCCGCTTTCCACCACCCTCTAAGTATCGGTGCGGTTAATCGAAATTTTCCGGAACATTCGACGCCTGACGGGATGGCTTCTTCTCGCTGGTTTTCCGCTCCTAATGCTTTAGCTGGCGCTAGGACAATTATCATGCTACATCAAAACCGTAATCGCTCGATAAACGCGACGAGGGAGGCTGGAATAAACGCATCGAGACCAAGACAACCGCTTTCGTTCTCCGAACATTCTAGAATCATCAACAATGCCCCATTTCGGCCTGCTCCGCATTCCGGCGGCGCAAGAACTTTTAACCCTCCGGCCTTAAACCAACGGACTGAGATACCGAACACGCCCAGATTTAGTGCTCCGCACACTTTTCCCCAAGATCGTGTTTTCAGATCGCCTCGCTCATTCGGTGGAAATGCTGTTGGAAGACCAGATGGTGGCGGTGGAGGTGGGGAATTTCACCATGGTGGAAACTCCATGAGTCATGGTGGCAACTTTCCTGGAGCCTCAGGTGGGCATGGTGGGCATCGATAGTTGAGAGAATAAATAACTGAATTACTGTTTTTCAGAAGTAATAGCTAACTATAGTCAGGAATATGACACCCTTGTCTTAGTTATCAAGGTAACGAGCAAAGAAGGTCTTATCCGACAGAACAGAAAAGCCAGCTCACATGTCAGGCTATGAGCCATAATACGAGCCACCTGACTAGCACGCAGCATTTGTAGCTGCAACTCGTGCCGCGCAGTTATGATGTAATTAAATGTGTTAGTAGATGTCGCCAAAAAAGCCGTATGCAGCGCAATAGCAATTCCATCGCCACAGAATGATGGAATGACTGCCATCTGGTCACCGATGGGGAATAGTCCAAACCGATCCTTGCCTTCAGCCGGATGAATATAGCCATAAGGTATGCCTGCTATGGCGAGCGGCCGTTCCCAGCATGGGCTGGCACCTTGTAAACGGGCTTTCAGATGCGGTATTTCTACGCTGAGAACTCGGAGTAGCTGCTCCCAGTCTTTGCCGTACCGGAAAAACACCGTTTTTCTGATAACCAGGCAAAGATTGGCTTTGCCATTTTCAATTGGCTCTAGCCCGGCATAACCACCATGAAACAACATAACCTCAATGTAGCCAGCCAATTCCTGCTGCTGTGCCGGTGTGAGAATGTAATGCATTTTAAGCCCGATATGCGATTCACTACCCGCATTATCTCGCGGCCAGCCACGCAAATTATGCTTGCCCGTAGCCAGAAATACTCTTTCTCCCTGTAGCTCGCTAGTCGGACTGCTGATTATCCAGCCGGGATTGTTAGGCACAAGGCTGGCCACATTGATGCCGCGACGTAATTCAACCCCAGTGCTAATAGCCAACTGTAATAGAGCCTCATCCAGCACATAGCGTGAGAGGCTAAGTGCGAGAAAGGGTAAGCGCGTATTGATCTTTCGTGATCCCTTAATCAGCAGGAACTGTCCGATCGGCATCGCACCTAAAGCCATGAGGTCTATGCCGAGCTCCTTCAGATAGTGTTGAGCTTCGATACTGATGAATTCTCCGCATACTTTGTGTCGTGGTGCAGCTTCTTTCTCGAGCAAAACAACATCGCGCCCCTGTTTAGCCAGCCAAATCGCCGCTGCTGCGCCCGCAACGCCGCCACCGATCACGATGTTTTCGCGTTTTTCCAGGATCGGCTGCATGCCACACCATAGCGGAACGGAAAATGCCACTTGATACTCACACGATGTGCCGGAATGCCGGTAGCCTCAAGCAGCCGCTTCAGATCAGACACAGTGAAGGCGCGCGCAACTGAGACCGGTGCGTCATGACGGATCAGGCGATTGCAACTCAATAGGCGCACAATGTACTTGATGACGTAGTAAGGAATCGGATGGCGATGCAGATCATTGATAAGCCATCCCTGGCAAGCACGAAGGTCCATCCAGCGAATAAACTCGACTAACTGCTCATCTGTCAGATGGTGGGTGAATAAGGAACTGATGATGTAATCAATTTTCTGTTCTGGAGCAAAGCTGAATATGTTATCGGTATTGAAATCAATGCCATGATTCTGAGAAGTCGCGCACTCGGCCGATAGTTTCGAGAAGGGATTGAGGTCGACACCGATCAGCTGAAGCCGTAGCCTGCGTGCAGCCGCCCAGTTTGATAGGCAGCGCAGCATATCGCCATAGCCGCTACCTACATCCAGCACAGTAGATCCATCTTTTAGCTGGCCGTGTTTGTATAAGTGGCTAAACCAGCGCAAGGTTGGCGTATAAGCTAGCGTGAAAATGTTGATAATTCGGAGTTGCCGCAAGCAGGCATCAAACTCGGTAAAGTCCACCGGCTCATTGTCCATCAGTTCGGGCTCAACACTTCGCTGATTGAAATCCGGTATGCTCATTCAGTAGACACTATCCGAAACAACATGCTTTCTACCGTCATACCAGGACCAAAAGACATCGCGCAGCCGTAGCCTAATATGGTTTCCGGTGTTAAAAGCTCCTTGAGCACGAACATAATGGTTGCCGACGACATGTTGCCATAGTGACGCAACACTTTCCGGGAGGATTGGAGTTTGTCGTCCGGTAGCTTTGCTGCACTTTGTACGGCATCCAGTACACTGCGCCCTCCCGGATGAATGGCCCAATGGGTCAAGTCTTCCGCTTTGTTAGTACCGAGTATTGAAGAGAGATAGCCGGGCAGGCTCGCTGTAATAGTAGAGGGTATCAGTCCTGAAAGTGCCATTTCGAAGCCTGAACTTCCGACATGCCAAGTTATCAGCTTCTCACTTTCAGGAATAACGGTCGAGGTGAAACTCTCCAGGCCGATGCCCTGGGGAATCGCTGAAATGAAGCTGGCCGCACAACCATCGGCAAAAATCAGAAAAGAAAGAACTTCTTCAAGTTTGTCCGTCTCCTGCAGGTGTAGCGTACACAGCTCGAGATTAACCACAAGCACTCCGGCGCTCGGTTCTGAGCGCACGATATGACGCGCCAGCTTAAGAGCATTAAGCGCCGCATAGCAACCCATGAACCCGATCAGACTCCGCTCGGTATCGGGTCTGAGACCGTAGTGGTTGACAATTTCCAGATCCACTCCTGGAGCATAGAAGCCGGTACAGGAGGTAATGATCAAATGGGTGATACTATCCTTCCGGACAGTATCAAATAGCTGATCGATAGCGCGACAAGCTAAACTAAAGCCATACTGTTTATACAAACTCATTCGCCTCGCGGTGTCGGCAAAACGACCGGAGCGATAAAGTTTCTGCACATCCAGTTGTCCGGTATCGTTATCGGCATGCGGTTTTAGAAAAGAGTAGCGGTGTTCAATCTGGCAGCGTTCGGCCATGCGTTGAAACAATGCCCGGCTGCGTGGATTGGGCAGCAGACTTGGAGCGAAATCGACAAATCTTTGGTGCACATCATAATCAGGCACAGCAGTCGCGATCTTATTAATGAAGGCGGGAGTCATAATAATCTTAACGCAAATCGCAAGTTCAAGCTCCTTGCCATAATGGTTGCAAGCCCCCTTAATAAGTATTTGAATTGAATTTTTGGCATGATCGACTCCAAACATACTCAACGGCGTAGCATGATGCTTTTAATGCCGCATAAGCGTCAAGTTGTGTCAACTACGTATAAAAAATGGTGGGGAGTATGATTGCTGTCTATCTGGATGATTTCAATGTCACCCCATTAGCGTAATAACCAACTAAAACAAGACATTTTTTTAGCAGATTACTGATAGAACTCCCGCTCAAATTGCAGTGGGATTGACAGCCTAATTTTGAGTGTGCGCGTTGACCATTATAGAAAGCCAAATAAATCAATAATACTCAGCTGTGCCGTCTCTTTGATTCTGAATTTCTCGTAGTTAAGCTGTTCGTGTTTTAAGCTTCGGAGAAATCGCTCTGTTGACTCGACCCATGTCAGAAAGTTTTTTGCATGCCCTGATTCATTATCAGCGCTATCAAACCAGAGCTGATGCTAGACAGGCTGTGTTTGGGTGTTGATAACTGGAAAGCAGGTGGCGTTGATTTACATCCATACAGCTCTGCAAGCTTGTTAAGTGTCCGTTATCAACCTATTGGGGTGTTCGTTTTTATTAGACCACTACAGTAGCCAATTTGTCGTGCTTTGCCGACAGCAATTTATGTTCGTTACCGTACAGACTGTATCTGATGTATGGGTTAATTTTTGTTCGGATTTTATGAAATGTCACAACATACCCAATCACTCTCGAGACTTATCGAGATACCCATTATTCTATAAAGTTAGAGTATAGATTATGAAATCATTAATTCCCGTTGTAGCCGTATCTATTTTGAGTGCGACACTCGTGGGTATCACTTGTAAGGCTGACGCTCAGGAGAAACAACAAGAAGTTAAAGAAAAGCCGAGGGAAGTGGGAGAACGTGCCGTCCAAGAAAGCAATAAAGAGACCGCCGGGCCAGCAAGATTATCGGTAGCGATGTAAAAAATCCTAAAGGAGAAAATTTAGGCGACATCAAAGACTTGGTGCTTGATACTGAGAGTGGTCACGTAGTCTATGCCGTCGTTTCCTTTGGTGGTGTATTGGGTATGGGCGACAAGCTCTTTGCGATTCCATGGTCGGTACTGCGTTGGACTCGCGATAAGAACTATTACATTCTCGATATGGATAAGGAAACTTAAAAAAAAGCTCCCGGATTTGATAAAAAGCATTGGCCTGACAGTTCAAATAAATGGGAACAGCAGCGCGAGGGAATCAATCAGTTTTATCGCGTCAATCCTTAACAGGAAACCAAGGGCGCCCATGTTGACTTAAAGATTAATTCCCAAAACACCTAACCCGCTGGAACGGTTTACTCGACAAGACACTGTTGTTGTATGCCCAGCATGACGGGCACAAGATCCAGGCGCATCTCTCTGAAACATACGGCACTGAGGTTTCGTCCAAGCTGGCTTCCTCGATCACCGATACCGTCCCTGTCCGACGAGAAGAAACTGCTCGGCCTCTACATTGTCCAGACCGAGGAGCTATATAGTAAAAATTTAAAGTAGCAATATTTGAATTTTTAGCGGCTTACTTGGAACAATAATCATGAGCGAAGAGATAACTACCGAATTAGTTAATCAGAGGCGATTTCCAGTTGGGGTAGAGCGAGTACTGGAAAAAGGCATGCACTTTCGGGTCTGGGCACCTGAAAAAAAGACAGTGAAACTGGTAATGAATCCTCTAGGTGAAGATATTGATCCTGTTCACTGGCCTACCGAAGTTGAACTGCAAAGTGAAGGAAACGGCTATTTTTCGGTAATGTTACAAAAAGCTTGCGCAGGAACGTTGTACCGCTACCTGCTGGATGATGACCCGCAATCGTATCCGGATCCTGCTTCGCGTTTTCAACCCCAAGGTCCGCACGGACCGTCGCAAATCATCGATGCTTTAACATTTGACTGGACGGACCTTGCTTGGCCGGGAATTGAAGCCCAAAGTCAGATTATTTATGAGATGCATATCGGCACCTTTACTCATGAAGGCAGTTGGGTCGCAGCAGCCAAAGAACTGCCTGACCTGGCCTCGTTGGGTGTGACTGTTCTGGAGATCATGCCGGTGGCCGATTTTCCGGGACGGTTCGGCTGGGGTTACGACGGCGTCAATTTGTTTGCGCCGACACGGCTTTATGGAACCCCGGACGAATTCCGGTATTTTGTTAACCAGGCTCATGCCGTGGGTCTTGGTGTGATTCTGGATGTGGTATTCAATCATTTAGGCCCGGATGGCAATTATCTGGGAAAATTCTCAAGCGATTACTTTTCTACCCGCTATCAGTGCGAATGGGGGGACCCCCTGAATTTTGATGGACCGAACTCTGGTGCAGTGCGGGATTACGTGCTCGCCAATACCGCGTATTGGATTAAAGAGTTCCACCTTGACGGCTTACGTATCGATGCAACCCAGCAGATTTTCGACAGCTCCGCTGAAAATATTATTGCCGCCATCGTACAGGCAGTCCGCACTGCTGGAGCTCCGCGTCTTACCTTTGTTATCGGCGAGAATGAGCCGCAAGACGCAAAATTGTTTTTGCCTCCGGAACACGGAGGCTTCGGCATAGACGCATTATGGAACGACGATTTTCATCATGCCGCCATGGTAGCGATGACCGGGCGCGCGGATGCTTACTATAGCGATTACCGAGGCACCGCTCAGGAATTCGTATCCGCATTGAAGCGAGGTTTTTTGTATCAAGGTCAATGGTACTCATGGCAAAACAAAACACGCGGAACTCCGGGGCTGGACATATCCCCAACCAAGTTTATCAACTTCATACAAAATCACGATCAATTAGCCAATTCCGGCAGCGGCAAACGTATCCACTTATTGACCAGCCCTAACCGCTACCGGGCTTTGACTGCCCTGTTCTTGTTGGCTCCGCAGACACCCATGTTATTTCAAGGCCAAGAGTTTGCGGCCACCAGTCCGTTCTTTTATTTTGCCGACCATAAAGAGGAAATCGCCTATTTGGTGGCGCGAGGACGCTCTACTTTTCTGGCCCAATTTCGTTCCTTGGCAACACCTGAAATGCAGGCCCGGCTGCCGGATCCCGGCGACCCGATAACGTTTACGCATTCGAAACTGAACTTGAACGACCGCTATCAACATAAGGAAGAATATGCATTACACTGCGATTTGTTAAGCCTGCGCCGTAATGATCCCGTGTTTCAGGCCAGCCAAAAAAGCAACCGTATTGATGGTGCAGTGTTAAGTCCGGATGCATTGGTGATGCGTTTTTTTGGAGAAAATCCGGGTGACGACCGCCTTTTATTGGTTAACCTAAGCAGGGATATTCATCTTGTTCCCGCTCCGGAACCGCTGTTGGCTCCACCTAAGGACCGTATTTGGGATGCAATGTGGGCTAGCGAAGATCCTCGTTACGGTGGTATGGGCATGCCGCCCTGGCCGAAGAAAGGCAATTGGTATATCCAAGGCGAATCCGCTGTTGTTCTAAACCCTGTCAACCTACTAAAGGAAGCTGTTATTCATGAATAGTGATCTTGTAATTCGCACCAAATGGACTGGGGATCCCTCTGAACAGGAAGCGTTAATAAAACACGAATGGTTAGTCACAAACGGTCTTGGCAGCTATGCGACCGGAACGCTCTCGGGCGTACCGACTCGCCGCTTTCATAGTTTTTTAACCGTTGCCCATCCTGATCCTTTGGGCCGGTATGCAATGCTTAACCAGCTCAGTGAGTTAGTTCGTTTTCCTGATGGCAGCATCCAAAAAATAGGCGGTATCGAGTCGGCGGACGGCACCTTGGAACTGCACGGCATGTCCAGCCTGAGGGAGTTTCGCCTGGACTTCGGCGTGCCGGTGTGGCGCTATGAGCTGGCTGATCATGTCATAGAAAAGTGGATACTGATGCCTTATATGAGCAATACGGTTCATATCGGATATCGTTTGATTTCAGGGCCGGGGCCGGTGCGGCTTAAGATTCGGGTAGCCGTGCATTTTCGTCCCCATAATGCGGCTTTAGACGAAGGGCTACCCGCAAGCTCCTATGACCTTCAAGCCTCGGATGGGCGTTTGGAAGTTCATGGGCTTTCAATTCCGCCATTGCGTCTTTACATGGACGGCGATAGCCCGGCATTCACGATTGAAACCAAACGCTTTACCGACATTCTTTATCGTATCGAACGGCAAAGAGGTTACGGCGCTCAGGGTGATCTATGGAGTCCGGGCTATTTTCGCGTTGATCTTGCTATGGATAAAGACGCGACCTTCATTGCTTCTACTGAAAACTGGGACAGCATTCTGGCGCTGTCTCCCGTTGAAGTATTTCAAGCTGAGATGGAACGGCGCCAGCGTTTACTGGCCGCAGCACATCCGGAATTACACCAAGGCCTGGCTCAGCAATTAGTATTGGCAGCCGACCAGTTTATTGTCGCGCCGACCAAGCGGGTCGTCGAAACTACGCGTATCCGTGCCACCGGCGGCGATGTGCGAACCGTCATTGCCGGTTACCACTGGTTCACCGATTGGGGCCGGGACACCATGATCAGCCTGGAAGGCTTAACGCTGATTACCGGCCGGCATGTCGAGGCCGGCCATATTCTGCGCACTTTTGCCTATCATCTGCGCGACGGGCTGATACCCAACATGTTTCCTGAAGGCGAAAGTGAAGGCGTTTATTACACCGCCGATGCAACGCTGTGGTTTTTTCATGCGCTGGACCGCTATATCGAGATTACCGGAGACAAGGCTATATTCAGTGAATTACTGCCTAAGCTGCTGGATATCGTCGATCATCACATTCAGGGCACTCGCTTCGGTATCCACTGCGATCCCGCCGACAGCCTGCTGGTTCAAGGCGATCCGCGTTACGCGTTGACCTGGATGGACGCCAAGCTAGATGATTGGGTCGTTACGCCGCGTCGCGGCAAAGCGGTTGAAATCAATGCGCTGTGGTACAACGCACTGCGCGTTATGGAAAAGTGGATGCACGAGGAAAACCTAAGCTCGCGCGTGAGCGAGATTACAAAACTCGCCGATGCTGCCCGGCTTAGCTTTAATCAACGGTTTTGGAATGCAGAGACGGGGCACCTGTATGATCTGGTCGACGGGGAAAACGGTAAAGACGACCCTGCGTGCCGGCCCAATCAATTATTTTCTATATCGCTATCCCATCCTGTATTGGATCAACAGCATTGGCAATCCGTATTTCAGAATGTAAGAGAGCGGCTGTTGACGCCCGTGGGCCTGCGAACATTGTCCCCTGATCATCCCGACTATAAAGCCGATTACCATGGCGATCTTCGCACCCGCGATGCCGCTTATCACCAAGGCACTGTTTGGCCCTGGCTGGTAGGGCCATACACCGACGCCTGGCTACGCGTTTATCCCGAACAGCGCAAAGATGCGCATGACTTTCTTAATCAATTATTGGAAAGGCATTTGCATGAAGCTTGTATCGGCTCCGTCAGCGAAATTTTTGATGCCGAAGGCTTATTCACCCCACGAGGCTGTATCGCTCAGGCATGGAGCGTAGCAGAAATCCTTCGTGTATTGTTCAAGGTAGCCAAAACCAAGACAGTGACTAGGTAACTCAGCTGTTTTATATCTATTATTGAAAAGTAAGTTCACGCCGAAAAGTACTTGCTCAACAATTCGGCTGCTCACCTCTTTTCGACTTGCGTTAACAGCACTATCCGCTCGGTTCTTGTGATGTTAACCATCTTCATTCCGGCAAATGATAATGGCTTATCTCAATTTTACAAACCTTGGGTAAGTTAATCGAAGAATGAGTATGTGAGTATGTGGTCGGGTAGTCGTGTCATCTCAGCTAAGGAGCCGTGCAGCGGAGTATTAAAATCACTCAATCTTTAGAACTACCACATTTATATCCAATCAAACTGTTTTCTAAAAAATAATAGAAAGAAAAATAGCGATGTATACCAACAGATAGCTAATGCGAACACATCATGACTAAAAAAATGTGCGCCGCTCATTTGCTGAGTAGCTCCATAAACTCCACCTAACGATAATCCAAAACTTAAACCATAAAACCTATTCTTAGCCTGTGTAGTTAAAAAGAAGAAATATAAACTAACAAAAGCAAAACCGGAACCTGCGTGAGCGGCAGGAAAACAATGCCCTTCGTTCATTCTTGGATCGAGTGTTTCTAATAGGTGTATGTGAGGTTTAAGACCACCAAATAATTGCAATTCCCATGGACAATAGATAGCGGATTTGGATTTTAAAATGATGATAATAATTGGACCAGCGATACTGGCAACCAATAAATACGCTAGGTTACGCCGATAGTTTTTTAACCCGGAACCGGACTTAAAAGAATTCACTAACAACAACAATATGCCAGCAATAATTGTAAAGAAAAGTATTCGCCCGCCAATATGAAATAATTTTTGGATTACCCAGAAGTTCTTATAAATCCATTTGTGATTAGTGAAGTCATAAAAAAATGTACTAATCAAAATATCCCAGTTGCCCCAGTGAAATCCAGTAAAAATAGGTACTATAAAAAGAAGGGGCAAAAAGACATGCGTTATGATAAACAAGCGACGATACAGGAGTATTTGTTTTGAAGAAAAGGGATCGTCCTTGAGTAAAAAAAACATATTAATATCTCCGATGTGAATGACTGGACATCATCTTTTATTAAGAGTTTTGCTATGAAACAGAATGTATCCGCCATAGCGTTGTTACAATTTGAGTGTTTCCGGTAAGCGACTGTCGCTGTCTTTTTTGAATATATAAAATCCCCACCAAACTCGGTTGCAATATAAGAAGTCCAGTTAATTTTAACGCTTTACCTTGCGAATAAGATTGCGCTGAATAAAATCTGCCATCAAAACACCTGTAGAGCAATTGAGACAAATACGGAGCAGATCGCAGGTGTAGCTATGGCTTTTAATGATTTAATGCAAAATGCAAATCCCTACCAAAAGCTCAACGGGTTTGAAAACGTAGTTCGTAGAGTAAGGAATAATGAGCGGCTGTTCCAATAAGACCTACCATCGTAGAAGCAATAGATTTAACAATCACCTAAGCAAAGGTGCTGAGGCCTCATATTTGATTTTTTTCATTTGTTTTTCGTATTTTTCGCGAATCAGATAAATAGGGCGGTGTTTGGCCTCCATATAAATTCTACCAATATATTCTCCTAACACACCGATACCAATTAATTGCAAACCTCCTAAAAATAAAATAGTCACAATTAATGAGGCATAGCCGGGTGAGTCTATTCCTAATAGCAACGTGCGAAAAATAATAAAATTGCCGTAAAAAAATGCGGACATAGAAATAAATAAACCAAGATAAGTCCATACTCGCAATGGCACAGTGCTAAAACTGGTAATGCCGTCTAAAGCTAAAGTCCATAAACGCCAGGATGAAAATTTGGTTTTACCGGCAATACGCGCGATGCGGACGTAGGAAATTTGTGTGGTTTTAAACCCAACCCAATTGAATAGGCCTTTCATAATGCGTTGATTTTCAGGCAATTGCTTTAGAGCATCAACGACACGGCGGTCCAATAACCTAAAATCGCCGGTATTTTCAGGCAGACCAGGATTTGAAATTTGATTATGCACTTTATAAAACCAGCAGGCCGTGTTTCTTTTTAGCCAACTATCACTGGAACGATCGGTACGAGTAGCTAAGATAATGTCATAACCTTGTTGCCATTTTCCCAGCATTTCCGGAATTAATTCGGGTGGGTCTTGCAAATCGGTATCAATAGGAATTATTGCATCGCCACTGGCATAATCAATGCCCGCAGTTAAGGCCGCTTCTTTACCAAAATTACGTGATAAATCTAAAATTTTTATTTGCACCGTAGCAATCCCACAGTTTTGTTGCTGAAAAAACAGCAAAGCTAAAGTGTTGTCTGTGCTACCGTCATTAATACAAATAATTTCTGTCTGATAAGGAATATTGGCAACAACATTAAGAAGATGTTTAAAAAATTCAGCGACAGTTTCCTGTTCATTGAAAAAAGGGCAAATAATTGAGATACGTTTCATACGGAAGACTTTGATTTTCAGTTAATACGTCAGCAGGTATTTTAATAACAATAAGATAACAAAGACTGCTGGTAAATTTTGACGCTCTTTTTTGGTAAATCCGGCAAATGTTCTACGCATTTTGCCAGTCTTGCTTTACCTTTCGTCAAGTTGACTGTTTTGGCTCAAATAACATATGCGCCATTTTTTTTGCTTTGGTTTTTAAATAACCGATATTGTCATTGTGGGCTACAACTTCACTCGGAATACGCCCTTGCACTTTAATACCCAGCTTTTTCAGGTCATCTATTTTCTTTGGATTATTGGTTATCAACTTTATCGATTTTATTTTCAGGTTTTCCAGTATCAACGCGGCAATGGTGTATTCTCTTTCATCTGCAAGATGACCTAAATGGATATTGGCGTCTACAGTATCCATACCCTGATCTTGCAAATTATAAGCTTGGAGTTTTTTAAACAATCCGATACCGCGCCCTTCCTGGCGCAAATAAATCAATACGCCGAAACCAACTTCAGCAATAAGCTGCATCGACATATCAAGTTGTTCGCCACAGTCGCAACGCCTTGATCCTAATACATCGCCGGTAAAGCACTCGGAATGAATGCGAACCGGTACATTTTCTTTATTCGCAACATCTCCTTTAACCAGGGCGACATGCTCTTTGTCCTCAATATTATTACTGTAGTAATGAAGAATAAATTCGCCATACTTGGTTGGGATGGGCGTCCGGACTCGGCTTTCTAGTTGGGGTTTCACTTAAAACTTATCCCTAATGAATCATCGGAGAAACCTTAACTCGCACTTGAGCTATGAAGTCGTCCGCTAATCGCTCAGCCTGTTCTCGCGTATCTCCCAATGTCATGATATATCCGATACGATCATTGTTTTGATAAGGGTATGAAACGGAATCACCCGGTTTTTTAAGGATTTCGACATGTCGAATGCCTGGGTTTGATATTGGCGGAATGATGACGTCTTCCAAGCTCCCGGTAACCTCGGTGGTAATCCATCGCGACACTGCAAAACCGTATCCCGACCGATAGGACCTCTCCGATAACGGTTTTCCAAGATGTAGATCGATGACGTCTGCGTGGATGGATCTACCCAATGCAAGATTCAACAGCCGGGGAATTTTGGCGCCTACGAGTCGAGGATTAACCTCAACTAGAAGCGGGCCTTCTTGGGACAGCAAAATCTCCGTGTGCGTTACGCCGTCATTAAAATCGAGAGCGTCCAGAATTGAAAAGACATAGTCTTGAATCTTATCTATCTCATATTGCTCCGATGGAAAACAGCTGCCTTTGATAGCACTTGAGGGAGGTGGATACATCAACTTTTCATTAATTCCCAGCATGATATGTTTCCCGTTACGGGTCAGCGTGTCGCACCCGACAAGTTGGCCGGAAATATACCGTTCGATCAATAATCGGTCATTCGCCTTAACGCCGAATCCATAATCAGTCTGACATGGCAAATAATCGTCCAAAGGATCGAGGAGAGGATTCAAATCATCTTCCGTTAAGAAGGTTGCAATGTTTTGCGAGCCGTAGCCATCGCTAGGCTTCACCAAAACCGGAAAACCCATATTGTCAATGGCGGCTCTGAGTTGCTGATTGTTCGTGGCGAGAGCAAATTCGGGTTGGTTAATCCCTTTGCCGGCAAGAATGGTGCGCACCGTAAATTTGTCACGCATGGCGACTGCCGCTTTTGTATTCAGAAAGCGAAGCTTGAGCCGCTCGGCTAATCTGGCGGCTTCCGTTATGCGGATGTCAATCAAGCACAGCAGTGCATCGAATGGGTCTTGCTCGTGAATCTCAACGGCTCGCTTTTCGAATTCGTCATAATCAAAAGGGTTGATTTCGACAATCCGTTTCGCCAACGCGAGATATTCCTCCAGAGCCCCATTTTGGGCGTAATACGCACTATCAGCCGTAAAGAATGTTACTTGATGACCTTGCAGCAAAGCTGTCTCGAATAGATCAAAATCGTTGCCGCCCGGCGTTTCGATTAAAAGTAGATGTGCCATTTGTATTTTCCCTGGAAATAGTGGAACCGAAAATTCAACTTAGATTAAATAGTTTCGGCGACTCTAAAACCCATAGCATAAGTGACGGACCGAGGATTATGTCCATGGCGTCTGCGTGTCCTCGCTAAGTCCCGAAAACGTGCGAAACTTCCGCCTCGGGCAACTCGGTAAGCGCCATGAATCTGGCTGAGATGATCGTCAATAACCGGGCCGCCCGGGTAAGGTTTGTAGTTATCGGCTACATACTCCTCGACATTACCCGCCATGTCGAACACAGAAAAGCACGATTCCCCTCCATGAAAAATGCCCACCGGCGAAGTATCAAATAGCCCCGTTTCACAGGTGTTCGCTAAATTTTCATTAAAGTCATCAGCCCATGGAAACTCACGGCGATCAGGACCTGCTGCCGCAAACTCCCATTCACTCTCGGTAGGCAGGCGAAAACGCCGGCCGGTTTGAGCCGACAACCATTGAGCATACGCATCGCAAGCCTCGGCCGAGAGGGTATAGACCGGATGATTGGCGCGTTCGGTCGGAAACCGTCTAAATATCCAGCTCGTAGGTATTTCGGGATAATCCGTATCGACCAGAAAATCACGGTATTCCTGGTTGGTGATCGGAAATTTCCCAATCCGGTAATCTTGAAGTATGACTTCATGCTGTGGGCATTCCTTACGTATCCATGCTTCATCCAAACCCAACTTGCCGAATCGCACCAGCACATCATCGACTGCCGAATCCTCTAACCCTATGACGACTGCGCCGCCGGGAATATCTATCATGGTAGGATTTTTTGTTTCAATTCTGGGATCCCCTATCAGGGCCAGCAGATTACCCGCCACCAGCCTTGTCTCCAGATGAAGATTAGCTCCTTGAACAATAGCCAATAGTTCGTCGGTTTTTAGCAAACGCAGTTCGTCGTATAGTTCGTTAGTTCGACCGGAAAGTCTGTCGGTAACGTAGTAATCCGGCAAGCCCAGACGCTCACGATCCGTCATTTCGCCGCATAAAATAGTCTCAAACTCAGGCCAGTGTTGTTTTTTTAAGATTTCAATCATCGTTGATACTTATCGTTAAATTTGAAAGAGCAAGCCTGTTTGACTGGCGGTTATTACTGAGTAGAAATTGGCAGGCTTTTGACAACGATCTCGAATCGTTTCAGCGTCTGTTCCAGGTAAGCATTAAAATAGGGCGCAATTAAAGACCCGTCATCGTCCCAAGCCTCTGCGGCATAAGGCAATGTTATCTGTTCCGCCAGAATCAGGCTGCCTAAGTAAGAGAACACGTTGCGTGCGCTTTGCAGTCCCAAGACGCCACCGCTCTGGCCCGGAGTGGCGCTGGCAAGTAACATCGGCTTGCCATGAAATGGGTTAATGTAGCCTTGTCCTACAAAGATTCGCGGCAACCTGGATACCCAATCAACGGTATTTTTCAGGTAGGGACTGACGGAACCGTTGTATTCCGGGCTGACCACAACCAAGCCGTCGGCATTGAAAAAACACTCATAAACCTGCTTAACTCTTTCTATAACGCGGCTATCGTTTTCCAGGTCTTGGTTGAACAAAGGTAGATCGACTATATCGGGCTCAAGAATCTCGACGCAAAACTCTTGCTTCAATAAAGACTCGAAATGTGCAGCCAAGCGACGATTTAACGATTGCTTTCGTTGGCTGCCGGGGAAAATTAATATTTTTTTCAAAAGGAACGCGTTCGGTTGCTCAGTGCGCCAGAGAATAGACTTCGCCATCATAGGACGCAGCAAGGAAATAATGTTGCACAGGATCGTAACTTATCGAAGAGATACCGGCTGTCGTCGGGCGTTCGAAAGCGGTCCAGCTTCGTGTCGGGAAATCGAATGCCGCCAGGGTACCGCCATAGCTCCCCGTCATCAATGACTGGCCGTCAGCACTAACGCAGATACATTTAACCGAATGGGCATGTGGCGTTTGGTAAACTTCATGAGCGCCGTCGATCCAAATGCGCAAGGTTTTATCGCGCGCGACGCTGGCAAAACCGTTCTCTCCGACTTTACAGCATGCATTGGTAATCTTTTCATGAGCTTTAGTTATCTTTAAAACCAGGCTCAGGTCATTACAGTTGTGCCAGGCAATATCCGTTGAGGCACAAACAGAAAACAGTTGATCCCGGTTAGCGACTATCCCCTTGATTGCGTTTTCATAGACCTGGATTTCTTGTTCCAGCCTGATGGATGCGTCCGCTTGAATGGAAAATACAATAATTTCACCTGTGTAACTACCGACCGCGATGCAGGGAGATCCCGCCCGGTAAAAGAGCGCGCCGCAATTTAATGGAGAATGGTGTTCGTAAAGGATTTTGCCGCTGTTGACATCGAAAAGTTGACCAAGTTGTCCGCCTGCAAATAGATGATCACCGGCAGGTAGTAAAAAATTGCATAAACTCCCTAAATGTAAAAAAGCTTTGCCGTCCTTGAATACAGTTCCGGAATCGCCGACGGTGTATGTATTTCCCTGATGAAACGCAATAGCGTTGATGCCATTTCCTATCTCGATTCCATCGGTATCCCAGCTATCTTGGCGCCAATCGTAAATAGCGTAGGCCGCACCAAAAGTACCGGCGGCCAATTTATCGTTACCCAACATGGCGGCCGCTCTCGGCCAAATAATCTCCGGCATGATGGTGCGTTGTTTCTCAGTGAGCGCTCCTGCTTCGCTAATATGCCAGAAAGCCAGTGTACGATCGTAACTGAGGGAGGCAAGGAGTTGGCGCTCTTCGCAAAAGACAATCTTCTTGATGCCTGCTTGATGCGCGGGGTGATAGTGAAGCTCGCCTTCTGTAATGATTGCGATCCTGCCGCGATCGTCACCGGCAATTATTCGACCTTGCGTATCCATCGCAATGGTGTCGGTGCGTACGCCATCGAGATCATAACAAGACACTTGAATGCCTCTTTCTATGTCCCATTCCCTGACTGTCCCGTCCACACTTGACGAAACCAGACGCTTTCCATCCTTACTCCACAGTAGTGAAATAATGTTCCCGGTATGGCCCCGGAAAGTTTTGATGCAGCCCCCTGTTAAATCGAATATGCGCACAGCTCTATCCAAGGCGCAGGTAGCTACGGAACTATTGTCGGGTGCAAAAACGGCCATGTCCACATCGTCGGCATGATCAGTCAGGACAGCTCGAAGACGTAAAGTGGGAATTTCCCAAACCCGGGCCGAATTATCGCTGCCGGCGCTGACCAACCATTTACCGTCAGAACTAAAGGCGCAATGATTAACCAAATGGTCGTGCATGCCTCGAGCCAAGGATTTGCGCGTTGCTGAGTCCCATAAAATGACTCGATTGTCATAACCGCCGGTTGCAATATAAGGACCATAAGTTGCGACACTACTAATGGGACCGGTGTGTTTCATTTTTTGACATTCAAATAAACAGAATCAGTATGAATGCTGTCTTAAAATCCCTGGCGACTTTCGCCAGGGATTTGACGAGCAAGAAAAAACGCGTGGTCAAGCTACTGTATTAATATTGGTTCCCACGGATCCCGAAGTTGCCAACGAAGGCGTGGCGCTTTGGCTTGCAGCATCTTGATCGCGATGATGGTGATGCCCTGACCTTAACGCAGAAAAAGCTTGTTGCGCAGCACCTATATCGCCTGACTGCAATGCCTGGGCTAATTTACCCAGTGGGCTGTTAGGATCAGCTACCGCAGTCGGCGATTTAGCAGCAAGTGCTGAAAATGCTTGTTTAGCGGCATCCAGGTTACCGGACTGTAAAGCTTGAGACAGTTGATTAAAATTTTGACGCTGTTGTTGCCATCTGCCTGCACCGCTGATTGCGGCGGACGATGCAGATACACTATTCATACCCATGATATTCCCCAAATTAAATGATTAATAATTTAATGCCGATAAACCTGCTTTTTAGGTTCTTCCATCCTTCGATCGACACAGTTGCGATTTAAGAGTCAATACTGGATAAACAAATCGACAAACTATTGCCGTCGTAACATATCAACACATGCTCCCAAAGATGCAACCATAGTTCCACGATATTATTCAGAATAATAATACTATAATTTAGCACTTCATAAGCAAGACTAAATATAGCTTAATATCCAAATAACATCTGCCTACTTTATCGGAACATATTATAAAAACTTTAGTAATTATTTAAAAAAATAAAGCTACATATAAACCATTTATACGGCGAATATAGACGATAAAAATTAGCAGAAAAATAAGTATATTTTTTTGAAAAAAATCTTACAGAAACCCACCTGTATATTTTGTTACACGCATGTTTTTTTTGCTAAATACACGCAAAAAAAACAAACACACAAAAATATTCAAACAAAAAAATATATTACATACCAACAAACATAAGTTAACTATTTATTAAAAAAATTCAGACACGAACACACGCTTTCATATTAAATACATGATGGCTTTTTTATAAAACTTTTAAATATAATTACCTGTTTTATGTGCCATGAATTTTAATATCTAATAGCATTTAAAAATCCTTGCCGATAAATAAACACAGGATTGAAATAAACTTTTTGATAAGTTTTATTCCCACCCGAATAAAAAATCATATACTTTATATGGTTGTAGCCCTTGACTGGCAAGGGATTCCAGTGCTTCAGAACTGTACATTTTCAAAACTAAGACAAAAACAGGATACAAAACAGCGACCTCCTATTCATGGTTCATAAATTTAACGATGAAATGTGCAAACAATTTGAAAAAAATATGCATATTGCGTAAAAAACTTAATCAACGAATCCGCTGTGTGGATCATGAGGCGCAATTGTCATATTTCTTGCACATTTAATGATAACAATGCTTTATCAGTGATCGGAGTAAATCTATGCATAAAACAATTCGGGGTAAATTATTTTTAACTTTTCTACTGACAACTCTTTTTGTTGTTGTAGGAATGTATGTTTTTATGCGTTGGTCTTTAAATCGAGGCTTTGCTGAATTTGTAGAGGCACGGCAGCAGGAACGAGTGACAACCCTGATTGAAGGACTTACCGACTACTACGCAAACAACCGGAGCTGGAGCAATCTGGCTGGCGATAAGCAAAAATGGATTGACCTGTTGTGGCAGTCTAATCCTCGTCATCATGACCGCCCACTCTCATGGATTGAACAAGCACGTACGGAACCCAATGACTTCTGGCCGCCAGCATTACCCGAATCGTCTACTAACAGGCGTTTTACCCCTTTTGGATTGCGTGCGATGCTATTGAATGCCGACAAGACCACTATTTTCGGTCGTAAGGACGCTTTGCAGCAATTATCCTTGCACCCCATCTATTACCAAGCAAAAACAGTCGGCTTTCTTGGGCTATTACCCGGCAAAACCGTCAACCATGATAGCGAAATTCACTTTATGGAACGGCAATCTGAAGCGTTCATCTGGATTGCCTTACTAATGTATTTTTTGTCCGCCAGCCTTGCATGGTTACTGACTTACACATTGGGACGACCGCTTAAGCGTATTGCAACAGCAACAAAGGCACTTGCGGCGGGTAGTTATGATATTCGGCTGCCCGTCGAATCGTCAGACGAGCTGGGGCAATTAGCTCTTAATTTCAATGATATGGCTGCCGCGCTGGAACAGTCGGAACAATCAAGACGACGCTGGGTGGCTGATATTTCACACGAATTGCGTACGCCATTAGCGGTATTGCGTGGTGAATTGGAAGCCTTGCAAGATGGTATACGCCCCCTGACCGCGGAGGCTATCGACTCACTGTTTGGCGACGTCATGCGGCTTAATCGTTTAACGGAAGATCTATATCAATTATCCCTGTCCGATCAAGGTGCGTTAAGTTATCGTAAAGTTCTCGTTAATCCGGTAGAGATATTGATAGAAGATTTGGCCGCGTTAAAACCGGAATTCCAAAACAAACAAATTAATATTAAGTGGACTAATAACTTATCCGACCCTGTCTGTATTTACGCTGACCCGGACCGCTTATCTCAACTTTACCGAAATCTGCTTAATAATAGCGCTAACTATACCGACAGCAATGGTCAATTAGCCATCACTGTGTTTCGTAAAGCCGATAAGTTGGTACTCATCTTTTCCGACACTGAACCGGGCGTATCCGAACACGAATTACCCAAATTATTCGACCGCTTTTATCGGATAGAAAGCTCGCGTAACCGTTATCATGGGGGAGCGGGACTCGGCCTGGCCATATGCAGCAATATTGTCGAAGCACACAACGGCACAATACAAGCACACTCGTCTTCTCTGAAGGGGCTTGCTATCCGCATTGAATTACCGATTAGCTCATGAGTCATATCCTGATTGTAGAAGATGAATTGAAACTGGCTCGTCTGCAAGCGGACTATCTACAAAACGCCGGTTTTACCACTGTTTGTTTAAACAGCGGCTTGGAGGTTGTGCCATGGCTTAAAGCAAATCATACCGATTTAATATTACTGGACTTAATGTTGCCCGGCTGTGATGGCCTGAATATCTGCCGTGAACTGCGCACCTTCAGCACAGTTCCGATTATCATGATAACTGCACGCATTGAAGAAATAGATCGCATACTCGGGCTTGAATTGGGAGCCGATGACTATATTTGTAAACCTTTCAGTCCTCGCGAAATGGTCGCGCGCGTTAAAACCTTGCTGCGCCGAACGCAAACACAAACAACAGTTGTTCCCATCGTTAACCTGACACTGGATCCCCACAGTTTTCGGGTACTTGCTGCCGAACAAGAAGTCGAGTTAACTACAGTCGAGTTTCAGTTGCTACAGGTTCTGTACCAGCAACCAGGGCGTATTTTTTCCCGGTCAAAATTAATGGATCTGATTTATCAAGATCGACGTATTGTCTCTGATCGAACCATCGACAGTCATATCAAAAAACTGAGAAAAAAATTAACTGCTTTATCGCCGGATCAGGAACTGATTCACTCGGTATATGGCGCAGGCTATCGTTATGATCCGCAGAACCGGTCGATTGATTAGACTTTGCACATTATTTGCGCATTTTCTTCAAATTATTTGCGCTTTCTGCCGTTACAGTAAGCATCAAGAACTGGAGATCATTATTCTGCAATTATTGAGGCATCAGACATGAACCAAAAAATTATAGCTATTGCACTGGCTTTTTCACTGCCATTAACTGCCGCAGCATTTCCAGGCGACAAATGCGATTCGGATGGGCATCGTGCAAACAGAATCGAACGTTTGACTAAGAGTCTTGGTTTAACTGACGAGCAAAAAACAAAATTGGAGGCCATATTCAAGGAACAGAAGGATAAATCCAAAATCATCCATGAAGAAACCCATACACGTATGCAGCAAGTTCTAACCAAAGAGCAAATGACAAAAATGGATGAAATGAAAAAACAGCGCCATCAGAAATGGCAGAAACAATGCGAAACGTTAAAAGATCAAAAAACCTCTGAACAAATGAAATGATTTTTTACTGCATTTGCAAAAATGACAATGCCTAATCAAATCTGGGTTACATTGGCAATCGGACAAACTCCTAGGGAGTGAATGATTATTTGTTTTTTATACTGAAAAGTTACATAAAAATTATGAAACAGAACCTATCAATCCATTTTGTAGTTGTAATCGCTGTCTTAATGTCTGGTTGTGCTAAGACTATTTGGATGAATCCGAATAAACCCGACAAACAGGCTCAAATAGACCTTGCAGAATGTCAACGTAATGCCGAGAGAAAAAATGAGATTATGCAAACCTGCATGAGCTCAAAAGGTTATTACTTGGAAGCCTCTAAATAAGTGGTTTCGAGGGTGCCCAAAATTTTGTGTAAACGGGTTTTCCAATTATCGGATCAGTAATTATCATTATGTAACTTATTTAAAATCAATATATTATGTATTTTACTTGTTGGCGATGTTGTGCGTCTTGCTTAATTTTTTGATCAAATCGGCAACGATTGCGGTAAAAACAACAAAATGAAATTTTTACATTCTCACTCGATTGATTTTATTTAACTTTCCATGATTATTTTTACTATTACCGGGTATGCATCCGATCCTCGAACACAATACTAAGCCGCGTCGTCAGGATTGGATGATGGGGAAATCAGCCCCCATTTACCTTCGAATTCGTCCAACCTGATTTCGGCTTCTTCAACAGTAGTAGCTGTATAGATTGTACGTAGATCAGCCGCTACCGCCTTATTACGCAGTTTCCAACTGACGTAGTTCAGACTGCACCTGACCAGATGCACGTCGCAAAGCTGAACAGCAGTCTTGGGATAAACCGTTTCGATAGCTTCCGGGAAGCCTTTCAAGCCATCCACGCAAGCGATGAAGATATCCTGTACGCCACGGTTCTTGAGTTCTGTCAACACCATTGTAGTCAGAATTTAGCCCCCTCAGTCGGGGCAATCCAGAGCCCGAGCAACTCCTTCTCGCCGGACAGGTTAAGCCCCAGCGCCAGATAAACGGCCTTCATCCGTACCGTTCCGGCATCACGTACCTTGACATGGAGGCAATCCAGATAGACGATGAGGTATACCGAATCAAGTGGACGCGATTGCCACGCTCTGGCGTTTTCGATAATGGCTCAGTGACGGATGAAATCAGCGTGGGCGAGACCTCAGCCGTATATTTCAGCGAGATGCGCCTGAATCTTACGCACCGTCATGCTAGTGCATACAACGACAGGATATTGTCGTCGAAACCGTTCCAGCAGGTTTGGTGTTGGGGATGATCTGCGGCTCGAAGCTGCCGTGGCGATCGCGGGGGATTTCAATCGGCGCCAACAAATTCGTTCAAACAGATATTTAACGTCAGTAATAAGCCAGCCTTGTACATGATTTAGGCGATGATCACTTTCGCGGATATAAGCCAACCATATGACCACGGTCTGACATAAATATAGTCTATACCAGCTGCTATGCGTCGAAAAGCATTTGCCCAACAATTCGGCCATTACATCTTTTCGACCTGCGCTAACAGCACTACCCGCTCGGTTCTTGTTACGTTAAATGGCATCATTCCGGCAAATGACAATAGCTTGCCGTAATTTTATAAATCTTGGATAACGATGTTATGTGGGTCAACGTACAGATGTTTCGGCCGGATAGTCATACCATTATTCACAATCGGATGAATTGCCGTCCCTCGACACAGGGCTGGATTTTGTTTTTACCGCAATTTATTTTAGCAAAATTCAGCCATTTATTACCATGAAATGAAAAAAGTTTTTTAAATATGAGAACAAACTTATGACTCCGACTAAAGCTGAAACCGGAGCCTTTTGAAGTGGAAGCTACGCATTTACTTTACTCATTGATGATCACGAGAAAGTGAAAAACTTATTTACCGAATACGCCAGAATTCCTGAAGGCGGTGACAGTAGCAGTGTGAAAAAAAGTGTTGGTACAGCAAATATGCCAAAAGCTGATTATTCACGCGAAAAAGGAAGAAGACAAGATTTTCGTCAAGGACAAAAAACCAGCATGGATACAGCCCGCATTGGAGAAAAGGATAAGCTAGCGTAAAGGATGATCTTCCTGCGGAGATAGAAACGGATAAGGAGATGGACACGGTGGAAAGCGATGAAGCGGAATATAGTTGAATAGCTTTTCCAATTTACATCTAAATATCAAATTCTAAATTAACTGGAGGCAGCGATGAACATTCGTATATTCACCCTATCTATAGGTATTATTTATCTTATTGTTGGCGTACTAGGCTTTTTTCCGGCCTTAATGTCGGCACCACCTGCAAACGCTCCGGTCATGTCAACCCCATACGGATTCCTGTTCGGTATGTTTCCGATAAATACCTTGCACAATATCGTGCATCTGGGTATTGGCGCGTGGGGTATCTTGGCCTATAGAGATTATGACGACGCTCGTCTTTATACACGCAGCCTCGCCGTGCTATATGCTGCACTTGGAGTGTTTGGGCTTATTCCCGCCTTGAATACTCTTTTCGGGTTGGTTCCGCTTTTCAGCCATGATGTCTGGTTACATTTACTGACGGCCGCAGCAGCAGCTTATTTCGGTTTCGTGTCGCCTGTAACGATAGGAATGGGGCAATCAAGACCGGCAGATACAAGACAAACAAGATAAACAAGATAAAGCCGGGCCGGGTTTTCCTGATAGTTGGCAGTTTGGGATCCAACCGGAAAACCGCAGTTAGTCCACGAAAAGCACGAAAGACACGAAACAGACGAAAATCACTATTTTATATCACATGGTCATTTAGCCCTTAAGTGATAATTTGCAACTTGGTTGCGGTCTGAATATTTCCCTGTGTATCGTGTCTTTCGTGGATCAAATGACTTTATAAGTTCAAGAAACCGGCTACGCCTTTGCCCCGAACAGAGCAAAGATGCGCGAAAGTTTTTCTCCACATCGCAAACAACCTTTATTTAGAGCACAATAGACAACGGCTATCATCAGAAATATTAACTGTCAGTTATTTCCTTGGAATAAAACCACATCTGATAGATGCTGACTAATATCTGCAACCCCATAGAAAGCCCCATCAACGCTCCGCTATAAACAACCACATAACCAAACGCGGGAGTGGACTTGGTAATAAACCAAGACAAGACATCCAATAGCATTGCCGCAAAAGGAATCACCACCGCTACTCTTTTTACGTAAACATTGATATCGCAAAGTAAAAATATTTTACCTATAAAAAACAAAATGAAGGCAATGCCGAATAAATGAATATGAGATACACGAACTAAAGCCGGTATCGTTGCGCCGCCTGCATGTGCGACCTCGGATACCGTAGCGTAATGGGTTAAATCAGGCAACGAAGGGTTAATGCTGGGGGTATGGCACAAAACACAATCACGATTTAATATCGGGGCGATTTTTTCGTTATATTCCGGTTCATCGGCGCCGTTTTGTATCCATTGCAATATAACATCCTTATCGCTTTTATATCTCAGGTTAGACTCCATAATGCCTTTAATGGCCGTGCCTAACCGCGTTTGGTTGTTTGACCCGTGATAACTGATGACGACATCTTCAATCGAGAGCCCGGCTTTGCCGTCCAGGCCTTGATGGGTGTAATACATATTAGCAAGAGCTGCCATATAACCGAGTCCTATGGTAAGCAGGAACACGGTATTTAAAATTCTCTCACTGACGGAAATGTCTTTAAAGCGGGTATAACGTTCTTTGACCATGTGATTCTTGAACATGAAGATGAAATAGCGTGATTGTTAAATTTATGAGTTAAATGAGATGACCGCGATTCTACTTAGCGGCGTCTTAGAGGCTGTATCACCCTGAAAAATAGAAGACGCACGTTAAAACCCGTATTGGTTATGCCTCTAAAAACCTTAATATTATCCATCAACTCGCTGTCAATCTGCTAAAAAAGAACCTACCAAAATGAGCGCGAGAGAATGTTGTTTCCCCCTCAACCTAAAATTTATATGTACTTATCCTGAGCCCATACCTTCTTTCATAAAAAGATTTGCTGTTTCATACAACTTAAAAACCAGACAAATTACCATTCAAATTGTAAGTAAAATTACTTGCTAATAATGAAAGGTTAAGCTACTGTAATTTCAAATAAGAAACACCATGGAGCGGTCAAAAAATAAATGCTGTTCGGAGTTTTAAAATGTTTGCAGGCTTCAAAACTTCTAACTGGGAAAATCACCCAATCTCACTTGATCGTACATCATTCACTCGATAATTCCTAACATGCCCAAAACCAACGTACAGCACATCGAACTCACCAAAGCCCGGACTGGCATTCGTGGATTGGACGACATCACCAACGGGGGCTTGCCCCAAGGCCGAGGCACTTTACTTGCCGGCGGCCCCGGTTCCGGTAAGACGGTGCTCGCTTTGCAAACACTAGTCAGCGGGGCAGTGAACGGCGAACCGGGAATTTTTGTCGCCTTTGAGGAAGATTCTGCCCGTATCATTGCCAACGCCGCCACTTTCGGCTGGAATCTTCCCGCACTGGAAAACAAGGAACTGTTCTTTCTTGATACCAAGCCACGACCGGATGTTGTATGCGCCGGCCAGTTCGATCTCTCCAGCCTGCTTGCTTCGCTCAAGGCCAAGGCCGATCAGATGGGGGCCAAGCGTATCGTGTTTGATTCCATCGACGTACTCCTGTCGCTGCTAGATGATCCTCTGGCCGAGCGCCGCGAATTGTTCCGCCTGAATGACTGGCTGGTGTCGAGTAGACTGACCGGTATTATTACCTGCAAGAATAACGACTCCTGTCAATCGAGACTCGACTATCAGGATTTTATGCAATACATGGTCGACTGCGTGATCTTTCTACGCCATGAAGTGGACAATCGGGTCACTCACCGCACCTTGCGTATTGTCAAATATCGCGGTTCCGGTTTTTATGCAGGGGAAGTGGCCTTGTCGCTCGGTGACAGCGGTGCCGAGGTTGTCTCTTTTCCGCTATCGGCGCCCTGCGAAAGCGCCAGTACCGAGCGTATCTCTTCCGGCGTGGCGCGACTGGACAGCATGCTGGGAGGCGGTTACTACCGTGGCGCTGCCATACTGCTGAGCGGCGCACCCGGTACATCGAAAACCACCCTGTGCGGCAGTTTTGTGCTCGCCGCCTGCGAGCGCGGCGAACCATCCCTTTTTGTCGGTTTCGACGAACCGGCCCATGAAATTGTGCGTAACCTGCGTTCGGTAGGCATTGATCTCGGACCCCATGTCGCCAGCGGTCTGCTGCATATCCAATCAATCCGCAGCAGCCTGACCGGGGCAGAGGAACACATCGGTACTCTGCGCAATCTAATCGATACTCACCAGCCGCGTTGTTTTGTGATCGATCCGCTGTCCGCCATCATAAACTGCGATTCCGACGCCAGTCGCCGCCGTATGCCTGAGCAACTGTTGGCATTAACCAAATCGGCCGGTGTTACTCTAGTATGCACCAGCCTGCTGGGCGGTAATGACGCACTGAATGAAGCCACCAATATTCAGGTATCCACCGTTGCGGACACCTGGATTCATCTCAGTTACAACGTGCTCTCCGGCGAACGGAATCGGGCGCTGACCATTATCAAATCGCGCGGCACCGAGCATTCCAATCAGGTACGGGAATTGATCCTGAATTCCGACGGGATTACGCTGGCCGACGTCTATCAGGCGGAGGGCGAGGTGCTGATGGGCACCTCCCGCTGGCAAAAAGAGATCGCCGAAAAGGCAGCCGAAGAATTATTGCAGGCAAGCGTAGAACACAAACGCAAAGAGCTCGAACTGGCCCAGGCCGAGGTCAATGCCCGCATAGAAGTCTTGCAGCGTGAAATGGCTGTCAAGCGAGGAGAACTGGAGATGTTATTGGCGACCGAGGCCAACCGCCTCAAGCTATTCGAACGCAACCGCGATGAGCTGTGGAGCATGCGTAGCGGCGATGACCAAAAAATCTCGTCATCCAGCTGATCCAACTACGACGAGCCCTGCCCCATGCTTACAACTCCACCTTTCCTAGAACCCGCTCTGAAAACCACTGACGAGATTTTTGCCTTTCGTCTTTATGTTGCAGGAGAGGCGCCCAACTCAATCCTCGCCCTGCGCAATCTCAAATCCCTCTGCCAGAGTCTCTACGGTGATAATTACCGGATTGATGTAGTGGACGTTTTGCTTTCACCTGAACGGGCTTGGGCTGAGGGCGTCATGGTTACCCCCATGGTCATGCGAATTTCTCCGGTACCGGTAATCCAGATTATTGGCAATCTGAACAATTCTGATCAGGCACTGAATGCTCTGGGTGTAGTGATGGAAAATCGTGTCTAAACAAACAGCTATTGTTGATACTTCAACTACCGAAGACATCCGGAGGCAGTTAGCAGCGCTTGAATATGCTAATGCCGGCCTGACGGTGGATGGCGTTGATGCTGTATTGACGCGCGAAGGGCCGCTACTGATGGGCGATGCGCGCTTCACAGTAGCACAGTCCGAGGCTCGCTACCGCCATCTGATCAAACGGATGGCAGCCCTTGTAATAGAGCTCACCCCAAGCGGTGAGATCATTTACCTCAACGAGGCAATAACTCACATCACGGGTTTCTCGGCTGAGGAACTGATCGGCAGTAGCTGGTTAGATATACTGCTGCCGATTCATGACTCGGTGTCTCTGAGTCTACTGCGTCAATCATTTCTCGAAAGTGGTGAATTGACCGATTTTCGAACAAGCATCCGTAGTTGTGACGGAAGCCGAAAATTTTTTTCCTGGAATTCTGTCAATGTTCACGATGCCAATGGTCTTATCGAGCGAATAATTTATTTCGGTATTAATGTTACCAATCAGGTGCTCGCTGAACAGGAGTTGGCCATCGCCGCTATCGCCTTTGAATCGCAAGAAGGGATGATAGTCACCGATGCTAATAGGATGATCCTTCGGGTGAACAGCGCTTTCACCACTATCACCGGTTACACAGCTGAAGAAGCCATAGGCAAGAATCCGCGAATGCTCAAGTCCGGACATCAGAGTGCAGACTTTTATACTGCGATGTGGACGGATATTAATAATAATGGCGCATGGTCTGGCGAAATATGGAACCAGCGCAAACATGGTGAATGCTATCCGGAGCGCCTCACTATCACTGCAGTGAAGGGCGCGAACGGCATGGTCACGAATTACGTTGGCACACTTGCCGACATTACCATGAGTATGTCGGCAGCGGAAAAGATCAAACATTTGGCCTTTTATGATCCCCTGACTGAACTACCTAACCGGTTGTTGCTTCGTGACCGGTTAAAACCGGCCTTGGCTTCAAGTAAGCGTAGTGGCCGCTTAGGCGCCTTGCTGTTTATCGATATGGATGATTTCAAAACGCTAAATGACTCCCTAGGCCATGACATGGGGGACTTACTGCTGCAACAGGTTGCACGACGTCTTGAGCTTTGTGTGCGTGAAGGCGACACCGTTGCCCGTTTAGGCGGCGATGAATTCGTGGTGATGTTGGAAGACTTGAGCGGGCAAGCTCTTGAAGCCGCAACGCAAACTGAAATTATTGGCAATAAAATTCTGACTGTCCTCAATCGGCCGTATCAACTTGCCATGCATTATTACCACTGTACGCCTAGTATTGGCGCTATCTTGTTCAACGATCATGAACAATCCGTAGACGAACTGTTGAAACAGGCCGATATTGCCATGTATCAAGCCAAAGCATCAGGCCGTAATACACTGCGCTTCTTCGATCCGCAAATGCAGATCATTATTGATACTCGCGTGGCAATGGAAGCAGACTTACGTTTAGCGCTGGCAGAAAACCAGTTTGAGCTCTATTATCAGCCACAGGTTTATCACAATCGCCAGATTATAAGCGCTGAGGTATTGATCCGCTGGCGGCATCCGCAACGCGGATTTATATCCCCGGCAGATTTCATTCCACTGGCTGAGGGAACCGGCTTGATCCTGCCTATTGGGCAATGGGTGTTGGAAACGGCTTGCGCCCAACTCAAAAGTTGGGAAAGTAATTCAAGTACCCAGCATTTACTGCTTGCCGTTAATGTCAGTGCGCGTCAATTCCATCAGACAGACTTTGTAGAGCAAGTAAACCAGGTTCTACGCCGTACTGCGATCAATCCTAATAGGCTCAAACTGGAACTCACCGAGAGCCTGGTGCTTGATAACATCGACGAAACCATTATCAAGATGAATGCACTTCGTGAAATTGGCATAAGCTTTTCGATGGATGATTTTGGTACCGGCTATTCATCTCTATCCAGCCTGAAACAATTACCCCTCGACCAGCTCAAGATTGATAAAAGTTTTGTGTGCGATCTCACAATCGATCGAGATGATGCCGTCATTGTACAAACCATTATAGCCATGGCCAGGAATTTGGGCATGGGAGTCATTGCAGAGGGCGTGGAAACCGAGGCGCAACGTGCCTTTCTGGAACAACATGATTGTCCTCTCTTTCAGGGTTATTTGTTTAGCAAACCTGTGCCAATTGGGCAATTTGAACAGTTGCTTAAGCTTTAGTTGAACGCTCCCGATTAATTTTTATGATGCAACGTCTAATGATTCTTGTGGGTTGTCATATGTATTTCCAGATAGCCGTCGTTGATTTTGTGCAGTGATGACGGGCGTTCCACGACCAACAGCAGATAAATGACTTCCAGTATTTTGATGAAGAAATTGTCCATAAATGCTAAAGTAAGCTTTGATTTACACTTAAAGTCGGCGGAGCTATCAGAATAAATTGGATGAATGACTTGAGCGTTGCACGCGCGCTGACTTGGCGTTATGTCATCGCGTTATCGTTAGTGGCGTTACTTTCAACGGCAGCATGGCTGAGCTTGCATCTGGTTATATCGGAGCAGAATAGCACGGCAGCCGTGGTCAACGTGAGCGGGCGGCAGCGTATGCTCAGTCAGCGCACAGCATTATTCTCGAATCTATTAGTGAACACACCGAGAGCTGAGCGATCAGTGATTCGCAGCAAGCTATCGGATGCAATCCAACTTATGGAGCATTCGCATCATGGTTTGACCCGTGGCGACATCGAGATGGGGCTACCTAGAATCATGTCGCCCGCTGTCCATGCGATGTATTTTGACGGTCCAAATCCGTTGGATCAGCAGGTAGAAACCTACATCAAGACTGTTCGTGGGCTGCTCCAACTGAGTGATGATGCGTTAACTACCACTAACCCACTGTTGCAATACATCACTCAAAACGCACCGAATACATTAGTTGCTACTCTCGATCAGATGGTGCGCCAGTACCAACTGGAAGGGGAAGCATCGGTAAGACGTTTGCAAAAAGCGGAAACCATATTCTGGGGAGTCACGCTGTTTTTACTGGCTTTGGAAGCGGTGCTGATCTTTCATCCCTTTGTCAGGCACATTAAATTCATCATCGGTAAATTGCAAGGTGTCACGGAGGAGTTGCAGTTACACCAAAATCAACTTGAAGCGACGGTCAAGCAGCGCACTGCAGAGTTGGAAAACAGAAGCAATGCGCTGACGGAAAGCGAGGAAAAGTTCCGCCTTATCAGTACCGCTGCCAAAGATGCAATCGTGATAATCGGTACAGAAGAGCAGGTGATTTATTGGAATCCTGCAGCTGAAAAAATATTCGGCTACGAAGCGAACGAGGCAATAGGTAAAAATCTGCACAACTTACTCATTCCGGTGCGCTATCAAGATTCCGCACACAACGGTTTTGAGCGCTTCCAACGTTATGGAGTGGGCAATGTCATCGGCAAGACATTCGAAATTACTGCACGGCACAAGAGTGATGAAGAGTTCCCCGTCGAGCTATCCATTTCCGCATTCAGGCTCAAAAACAGCTGGCATGCGCTGGGTATCATTCGTGACATTACCGAGCGCAAACAGATGGAAGACCAAGTGCGTCAACTGGCGTTCTATGACACGCTCACAAACTTACCTAACCGTCGCTTGCTCAGCGACCGATTGAGCCAAACTATGGTTAGCAGCAAGCGCAACGGTAATTATGCCGCATTGATGATGCTCGATCTTGACAACTTCAAGCCGCTCAACGATGTTCACGGACATCCGGTGGGCGACTTGCTGCTGGTCGAGGTGGCAAATCGGTTAAAGGCTTGTGTACGTGAAATGGATACTGTCGCACGCTTCGGTGGCGATGAATTTGTAGTGTTGCTGAATGAACTGAGTGCCGATGAATCACAATCAACTTCACAGGCGGACATGGTTGCTGAAAAAATCCGCAACGCCTTGTCTGCGCCTTATCAATTGGTCATCAAAAAAACAATGGGGAATACCGATACCACCGTTGAGCATAAATGTTCCGCCAGTATCGGAGTGGTCGTATTTATCAACCACGAAACCAGCCAAGACAACATCCTCAAGTGGGCTGATGATGCGATGTATCAAGCAAAAGACGCTGGGCGTAACTTGATTCGCTTCTATGATTTGAAAGCTTGAGCGGCTGTAAGGATCAAATTCAGCCGACCATGATTGACAGCAGTCGGCCCAGAACGGATGTTCGGAAAAAGACTTTTCTTGGGCTCTGGTGTTACTGGTAAAAAATGGTCATTCAACCCAGCGCGCGAACCACTCGGTCAAATCGCGGGTGTCGCCCAAACCGCAGAGACGGCGATCAATGGCGTCCTGATTGCCCCACACCGCCCCGGCCCAGGCGCCATCGGCCACGCGCGACTCGATGTCCTTACAGTAAAGCCCCTGGTCACGCTGGACATAGAATCCGTAGGTGCGGCAAGCCACCGGGCGATGGGCGTAGACCAGGCAGGCCCCCGCCGACCGGTCCAACAACGGGCAGACGATGGGGCGTGATGGCTGCTCGGCCAACGCAGCGATGTCCTGGCCAATTTCCCGAAGCTGCTCCGGGGGTAGCGCGGCCAGTCCGTCCCGCAGCCAATCCCATTCCGCCGCAGTGAGCCTGGGTACTTCGGCGAGCCGCCGGCAACAGCCGTCGCAGCCCATGCGGCATAGCCAATCGAGATTGTCGTCACGGATAGCTCGTACGCGCGCTTCGATATCAGCATGGAGTTGGGTAAGTGTGTTCATCTTCGTATCCGGCCTTTTTAACCGCGCTTTGAAAAAGCTTTATTATGGGGTAATTAATAATGGAACTGAAACTTCGAATGACCGGCATAATACCCTAAACCGACATTTACCGTTTAAGGATCTGAACTAATAGGCTGGTTTGGGTTGAGTTCGGCCTTTCGCGAATGCCGCAGTTCGGCCAAACTCGGCCCTTTACTGTCTTCTACAGTAATAATTTGATGGCTGGTTAATGATGCACAACCGACTGCCACTAAGATAAACAGCCATTCAATATTGAGTTAAGGGGAGAGTTACCCACTATTCACCCTCTCATAAAATACCCGCCATTCATTTCGTCATCATACATTCACATTGGTGAAACTATGGCTGAACTTGAAAGTTAATTTTTTCTAAAACAACCCAATCGTTGGATTAAAAAAAGCCTCTACCGCACTCAACAGTAGAGGCTATAAAGTGTCTGTTTATTACTTAAATAAAAGACAGGAAATTACTTCAAAATGAAGTTTTATAGTCCATTATCGATAATAAGTGATGTAGCATAACTTATACCGCTAGACACATAGCCTTTTGTCATATCTGCAGAATAACCGGTTTTGATTGATTTGGTCATGCCGCTCCAATTGCCATTCCAAGTAATGGCTGTACAGTTTGTAACAACAAATGATTTGGTACCTACAGAAACAGTCATAGGAGCAGTAGTTCCTGATGTTGCTGTGATTTTTCCTACTACGTCAGCTGCAGCTGTACTACCAGCAGGAGCAGAACATGATCCTGAAGCCGGATTAATTATAATGCTAGCAGTGGTAACATTGTATTTGTTGTTATTGCTGTCAACGACTGAAATTGATACTGGGAAAGTGCCGCTGACTAATGGTGAACCTGAAATAACACCATTGCTAAAAGTCAAACCACTTGGCAGTCCAATGACAGAAATTGAATATGGTGACCAACCACCAGTAGGTTTAACGGTATAGCTATAGCTTGTTCCAACAGTACCTGCTGGTAAAGTAGAAGATACAGTTAATGGTAAAGCAACCGCAGTCGTAGACGCTTGGCAGTAAGTATTTGTTGGATCCATTATGCCGCTATAACTGACTACTTGACCGGCTGCATAAGCACCTTGTGTCAAACCGGGAGCAAATGTTGCTGTTGCATTAGCATAGTTTACTTTAATGTTGTTTGCATCAGTAAAGTATGGACTTGATACCGATTTAATCCGCAAGTTAGTTGCAGAGCATGCAATGATTGGACTAACTACCGTAATTGTAGTGTTTGCAGTTTGTGTACCGCCTGCACTATCAGTAGCCGTTACAGTGATTGGGAAGGAACCCGCTGCTTTTGGAGTACCAGAAATTGCTGAACCCACAACCGATAATCCACTTGGCAATGTTCCAAATGTTACAGCATAAGTAAAGGGTGCATCACCACCGCTTGCAGCAAGGGGTAAACTGAATGCCGTACCAGTTGTTGCATTAGCATTGTCCAAATTGAACACAATAGGAAAATCAGTAATATTCATCGGTACTGTTGAAGAAACGGATAAACCGTTATTAACGTCAACAGCATTAATCGTTACATTAAATGCTCCAATTTTTGCAGGCGTACCCGACACGGTATCAATACCATCAAATACCAAGCCATCAGGTAATCCGGTAACAGTAATATATACCGTATCGCCAGCGTTACCAGGAGTTACGTATATCACTTGAGGATCATATGAAACACCGGCAACACCATCAGGTAAGCTATTATTGATTAGAGGTGCAACTGGAAGAATAGGTTGTGGTACTTGTCCATCCAGATTAACCGCAGCATGTTGAGCGCCTAAAAAGTTACCGATATCACTTGCAACAGGAGCTGAAGTATCACCATTTACAGACAATGCTTCATGTGTTTCAGGGTCAAACCTTCCTGTGTATTCCCAAATTTCAAATCGATAAACAATTGATTTATAGCCTGGATCAGGAGCAACACCAGTTAGGTCAACTTGACCAGCATTGGGATTACCAGTATCAGTTTGCAGCAATTGCCATTCTGTTTGGGTATTCTGACCTTGCTTTACTGCAGCATTTTCAGCAACCAAATCTTCTACGGCAACGTTATATCCATAACCCGTAGCTGTTACTTTGTACCATCTTGGTTCACCAAACTCATAGGCTGGTTGTGGTTTAGGCGCAATTTTAATGGCTGGAGCGGGTTGCGGTATTGGTAATCCTGGTTGAGGTACGGCTGGTGGATTCCAAGTGACAACAGGAACATTAGAAGTAGTAGAAACTAGACCGCCTGGACTGCCATTTTCTAATAACCAATTATATTCAATAGAGCTTGCAGTTACTGAAGTTGACACACCAAAATGATCACATGGGAAATTAGGACCATAGTTGTGGTCACCTAAAGGCCAGCAGCTATCAGCAGGAGATACTGGTAGCGTTCCAGAAGGTGTCCCGGCATTCCAGTTAGCGCCATCAAAATTACCAACGTAAGTCACAGTAGTAACAGGCTGTCCACTTGCATCTGTAGATTCTGATATTGTTGGAGCACCATAACGTTCCATCCCGGGCCAACGGGATGCATCGCCAAAAACGGACGTGATTTCAGTGTTATGTACACCATGCAATTTAATCTCAAATCCATGAGCAGTAGTACCAGTATCATTGATGACATCAAAGTTTTCTACCGGACCAAATGTTGTTGCATTTGCCGACAGAGAAGCCAACATAAATACTGAAGTTTGTAATAGTTTTCTCATGCGCTCTATCCTGTTTTAGGTTTCTGGGATTGAAAATCATAAAAAATGCCAACCAACATATTTCGAAGCGACTCGGCTAAGATTGGTTTGTCATCAGTTACGGGCGAATTTAACCAAAAAAACCATCCTAATATTGTGTGATTGTTCAAATTTTATTTGTAGAGTCGCAGCATCCGCTAACACAGAAGCCAACAACAATGCTGGAGTTTGCAACAGTCTTCTCGTGTGCTCTACCTTAAAGTGCCTGGTAATCATCAAAATGACAGTCCAGAATTTCCGATGCCTTATGCTCCGACCAGCATATGTTAATAGTCAAAGATAAATTCAAACCTAAAACGACATTAAAATTAGGATAAATTGAATCCATCTATCTGGAGCGATTTCACTCTGCCAGATCCCAACATCATCAACCAGCGATGCCCGCGAGTTACCGCTAGTTGCCGCAGAATTGCCTTATTTCTTCAATGCCCTTATCCTCGATCATCTGGGAACCACTGCTCTGAGAGTGAATGGGTATGGATAACATTGGGATGTCGGCTAGATGGAGTAATTGCTACCGATATAGACGAAAGGCAGCTTAGGGCCGGACTGCGACCATAACTAATCAGAAATTTTTCTCCACTCATGTCTGCTTTGGATATGAGACTCTTTTATTGTCCAGAGCCCATGGTTCTTTCATGATAAGTAGTAACAACTAGATATTTGTTTACTAATCACGTTTAGAATATCCTGCTAAAAACACAGATGAATTTCGGGTGGGGTTTATGCATTATCAAATCAATAGTCCTAACGTTAAAGCTTCCGGCGTCATTGAAGTTTTTTCACCTTATGACGGAGAACCAGTCGGCTCGGTTGAATGCATCAATGCCGAAGGTGTTGAGGTCGCTTTAAACAACATGACTGAGGTTTTTCGTGACAGGAACAACTGGTTGCCGGCCCATGAACGTATTGCCATATTGGAACGTGTAGCCCTGACTATGCAGGCTCGTTCCGAACAATTAATAGCTGTCGCGATTGCCGAAGGCGGCAAACCTTATTCGGATACCCAAAGTGAACTGTTACGGGCTATCGACAGTATCAAAATTTGTATCGAATGCCTACGCTCCGATCGCGGTACGGAAATACCCATGCAGTTAAATCCGGCATCCATGAATCGGCTGGCTTTCACTCATAGGGAACCCATCGGTCCTGTCGTTGCGGTCAGTGCATTTAATCATCCGCTTAATTTAATCGTCCATCAGGTCGGCCCGGCGATTGCTGCAGGTTGCCCGATCATTATTAAACCGGCACGGGAAACCCCGCTATCTGCTTTTGCATTGATCGAACTATTTCACCAAGCCGGGTTGCCGGTTGCTTGGTGTCAGGCGGTTATGATTGACGATAATAAGGTTACCGAAAGATTGGTGACGGATAAGCGTGTGGCCTTTTTCAGTTTTATCGGCAGTGCCGAGGTTGGCTGGGCATTACGATCAAAGCTGGCACCCGGAACACGTTATTCTTTGGAACATGGCGGCGTTGCACCGGTGATTATTGCCGAGGATGCGGATCTTAATAATATATTGCCTTTAATGGCCAAAGGCGGCTTTTATCATGCAGGGCAAGTCTGTGTTTCCGTGCAACGCATTTATGCTCATCAATCCATTGCCTATAAAGTTGCGTCCGAACTTGCGGTATTGGCAGAACAAATGACGATCGGTAACCCTGCCGATACCGGCACTGATATAGGGCCTCTGATCCGGCATCGGGAAGTGGACCGCGTTGCATCCTGGGTCAATGAAGCCATCGCCGAAAATGCCGAATTGATCACCGGGGGCAAACGGCTTTCTGCATCGTTGTATCAGCCGACGGTGTTATTCAACCCTTCGGTCAACAGCAAGGTCAGTCAACAGGAAATATTCGGTCCGGTTATTTGCGTTTATGAGTACAACAATATAGACCATGCTATTGAACAAGCGAATGCCCTGCCCTATGCCTTTCAGGCAGCTATAGCCACCCAAAATATCGATACTGCCTTATACGCATTTAAACATTTGGCCGCATCGACGGTGATGATTAACGACCACACGGCGTTTCGTGTGGACTGGATGCCGTTCGCCGGTTTGCGCGAATCCGGCTATGGAACCGGCGGTATTCCTTATACCTTCCGCGATATGCAGGTTGAAAAAATGGCCGTCATTCATTCTGCGTCTTTATAGCTTGTTAGATAGAATCCGGTCCGCTAACCGTTTCGCCCTATTTTTAAAGACTGCGGATTTTAATTCAGATGATGTTCCGACACACAATGGGCATGTTTAAAATGAACGACACAGAAAATCTATCCGAGAAAGCAAAGTCCTTGCAGGAACTGCTTGCCTCACAACAAACGCTGTTGCTGTCGACGGCTTCAGAAAGCAGCGTTCCTGATTTATCAAAATTAATATCTGCTGATCGTCTCAGACCGGCCATTACCAGCCGATCAATCATTGCAGCTCAATGACGATTGAGAGTCTGAAAACTGCCGTTCAACGCCGCATTCAGCGGCTTGTCCGCTGCAATGCGTTATTAGCGCATGCTTAAGTCCATGATTCTTGCTTCTGGGTAGGCATTCGCCAATTCTTCAGATATATAGTCCGCGACTTCATCCATGACAAAAACCAATCTCCTGGCATCGTTATCTAATGTAGGCAATATGGTGTGAAGCCAATAAAGATCACTTGTAGAAAAGTATTGAGGAAGTGTTACGTATATATTCGAGCATGATTTAAATATCTCTAAATCGAAATTTGCGTGAGAGGCCATGCGATAGGTTAGCTCAATTGTGCACGGGGTTATGTTGTTTATACACTCTCGGTCAGTAATTAGCGATATTACGTTATAATTAATCCCATCGATTCGGCGGGTTAGCGACAAAATTTCGTTACTGTACTTTTCTATCAAATTGCGCTTTGAACTTGCACCACCTCTAGGGCGATTGCTATTAAGTAAGTCAAGATGATTAAAATCATCGCCATCATCAATAAGAGTTAACTTATTTGTGTCAATCTCTAATTTTACGTTTGTTGCTCCTCCATGTTTGAAGGCATTTCTTGTTCGTTCAATTAGGTAATCCCTGACATAGCTTACGAGCCCACTACCCCATATTGCGCTGACGCAAGAATCTCTAAGGGCTTCGCCTATAATAGAGTTTTCAGATCCGTCAGCGGTTTCGATACGAACGCTATTCCTTGCCAATCCGAGAGAAAGAAGGCGCCTAGATTCCTTATCAATTGGCCTTCCAATTTCATGCTCAATTTGCGCTCTCTTTTCCGCAACCTCTTTCCACTTAAAGAGGGTTTCTGATGAAAACCTGCATTCATCATTATCTATTTGCTTTCCATGCTTATAGCACATCCATATGCCATTTTTTACATTTCTTCTATCATTTCGAGACATATTTGCATCATATCTTTTGGCTCCTTTTCCCGGGGCAGCTGCATATATATGACAAGCCATACCAGTAGAGTCCACAGAATCATCAGATTCATCGCTAGGTCCGGAGGTAGGTGCTCCACAAGTTGGAAAAGAACATTTATTTCCGGCTCTATCGCAGAGCACTCTTTTCGTTGATTCTAAGAACTCGTCTCTATTTGACATGGTTTTTTATTACTTTATCGTTAACATGGAAGTGAGCGGCACTGAGCCGATAGGCAAAGCATCCGCTCGAATTCAGGGTTAGGTTTCACCACTCCCCGTCTTTGGTGTTTGATTCTTAGTTTGCAAGAACTCGAAGTACCGCGGATCTTCAGAGTTGAAAATCTCTTTGTCTTCGAGCATGTATGCGCGGCAAAGATGCTCTAATTCACGTGATTCGACCAAGAGCGGGGATTCACCACAGTCGCCAATGCCCAGTATAGGATATTTTCAAATCTCAATGACGCCTTTTATTCGAAAACCAGCCATTGAAGAGTAATTTGCCAAAGGCAGCAACGGGTCCAGGCTGTGTAAAAACAAACTGGACTTTTGAGGCTCAGCTTATCTTCTGACTCATTTTTACGAGATTTATTGAAAAAGGGGTTAGCTTGATAAATATTCTTTGCCTGATGGCTGACTTTTTCTCTGCAAAAGGCCCCCGATTATCAAAAGGGGCATGAGATCCCCCAGATAGACAGCATCAGACTGTCATCGCCTCTATCAAGGTGACGGTTCCAAGTAGATTTATTACCCGCTTCATATTGTAAGCTAGGACATGCAAGCTCATTTCAGTACTGACGTTTTTTAATCTTTTAGTGAGAAAATGGGTCGCCCCCATCCATGCCTTTAGCGTGCCAAAAGGATGTTCCACCGTTTGGCGTCGAATCCGCATACTGTCGGGTGCTTGGTCCAGACGAAGCTGCATAGCCTCAAGAATAGCTTCATGCTCCCAACGCGTAATCCGTCGCTGTGCGCTAGGAGTGCACTTCGCTTTGATCTCACAGTGCTGGCAGTTGGAACTCCAATAGCGATGTAATTTTAACTCACGCTCGACTGTGCTATAGCGCCAAATAAGACTTTGCCCAGCCGGGCATCGGTATTCGTTAGTGTTAGCATCGTAAATAAAATCGGCTTTATCAAATCGTCCAGCCGCCTTGGCGCCAGAGGTTACACATTTAGGAACAAAGGCGGTGATATTGGCTTCATGACAAGCACGGATTTCCTCGCCATTGAAATAACCTCGATCAGCAACCACGTTGAGTTCAGGAGTATCCAATGCTGATTTAGCCTGCTTTGCCATATTGGCTAGTTGGCTTCGATCATGTCCAACGTTGGTGACTTCATGGGCGACGATCAAATGATGTTGGGTATCAACGGCGGTCTGAACGTTATAACCGACCATGCCGCTACCACGGCCACTGGTCGCCATTGAGCGGGCATCGGGATCAGTGAGGGATATTTGTTGATCGGGCGTTTTTTTCAATTCGGCTTCGATACTGCTGAGTCTTGCCATTTGTTCTTTCAACTTATCAAGCTTTTCCTTCAAACGCTGGACTTTGGCCGCCATAAAATCGGCAGGCTCTTGACGGTCTGCTGTTTCAAGAGCTGCAAGGTAGCGTTCAATACTGGCTTCAATCTGCTCTTTACGCCGTTCGATCTTATTCGTGGTGTAGTTTTTATCACGGTTGTTAACGGCTTTGAATTTACTGCCGTCAATCGCGACGGTTGCCTCAGCCAATAAATTCAGTTGTCGGCATAACAGGACAAATTGACTGCATACTTTACGGATAGCTGGACCATTATCCTTGCGGAAGTTGGCAATCGTTTTGAAATCAGGCATGAGCCGTCCGGTTAGCCAGAAGAGTTCTAAATTCCGTTGAGATTCTCGTTCCAAGCGACGACTGGATTGAATACGGTTTAGGTAACCATAGATGTAAAGCTTGAGAAGAACGCTGGGATGATAAGCTGGACGCCCTGTTGCCAATGGCTTCACGCCTTTGAATCCCAGTTGATTTAAATCGAGTTGTTCGACAAAAACCTCAATCACTCGAACCGGATTGTCTTCAGCAACATAGTCTTCCAGGTGTTCTGGAAATAATGTGCCTTGAGTGCGGTCTGCACTTTGAATGAACCGTTTCATCTGCTCTACCCATCAGTTGCGGTGAGCCTATTTTACTATAATCAGCGTTTTTACACAGCCTGGGTCGATTGCTGTCATAGCTGAATTCGTAGCTATGGTGAAAGTTGGGTTGCCTGGCTGATTAACAATCAACTTTTTGGGCTATAGTTGGTTAACGATAAAACCGTTAACCAACACATTCTACGCTTTATCATCAAACAGTTTTTTTCCGCTCAGTTGATGCGGATGCGCCGCTTGTGTTTTTTGAGCTCCATCGTGGGCGTCCATGTGTCCCGTTTTTAATCCCGATTCTTCAAGTTGGCTCTTCAAATAATCAAGATTGTGTTTAATCAGTTCAGTAGTTTGCGTGTTCCGGCTCTTGAAAAAGGTATTGATAACATCATTGCGATAGGAAACTATGCAGTGAATTGTGCCCAGTTCCGGCGGTGTGATGGTGATATTAACCGACCAGTCGCCGTTGCCGGATTGTTGTTTGTTTTCCTTGTCCCGTTGTACTTCAATCCTGACCGATTCCGCCTGTTGCCGGTCTATGAAAGGAATATCGATAATCCACTGCTGTTTTGGACTGTCTTCCTTCGGCAGGGACATCAATTGGTCCAACACCAGCTTGGCAACGGTGTTTTCGGTTTTGTGTTGCAGGTTCTTGAGCAGGTCAAGATCGACTTGATTTAATGGCTGATCGCTTTGTTGGGTAATTTCCTGTTTTAAAGCTTGGATGAATTTAAGCAAATTGGCTTTAAAATCCCCGGTAATGAGTTCAGCATCGCCCTGGGTTTTGGCTTTGGGCGTGTTGCCGGTTTCGCCTGTCTGGTTTGATCCTGTAGGCACTAATTCTGCTTTAGAAACCAGCTTCGTATTAGCGACAGGCGGTTCGTTAAGCAACGGTTGTTTCTGGCTCAGGTTCTGCAATATTTCTGCGGCTATGCGTTGCAGCGATTGAGGCACACTTTCATTTTTTATCAGTTGCGGCAGTTCTTTAATTAATTCGGCTTGCGCCATTGCAGGTGGTATCTTGGCTTCAAGAAACAGCCCGGAATTAACAATTGCCAACTTAAGGCCTTGGCTGGTAATCAGCTGATCTTTCGAGGGCAGGTTCTGGATTATTTTTGCGGCAATATCTTTCAGGGCTTGGGGAACGCTTTCGTTCTTCATCAGTTGCGGCAAATCTTTTATCAATTGATTTAAAAAGATCGGCGATGCTTCATGACGTGGCAGGAACTGTTTTACAAACTCGGCTACTTTGGCTTCGGGAATATTGCCGGAGGCAGGGATAATCCTGAATTCAGGCGCGGTTCCGGCTTTGATGATTTGCAGGTTCAGGGTCTGCCCGGTTTTTAAATCAGACGGTGCATTGGTCAGTTGAGAGCGGTTAATATTAACCAGGACGGCTTGTTTATTGCCAGTCTCAAAAATCTGTAATTGGATTTTGTTGCCTATGACGCTGATTACTTTTGCGTCTAATGGCTGTTTTGATTGCGATATAGGGGGTGCGCCATCGGCAGTCGGCCGCATCAGTTCCTTGCCGCTTGCGACAGTTCCGCCATCTTTGGCCGTTGATTGCATCGGTTCCTTACCGTTTGCGGTACTTTCGCCATTCATGGTGGTCGGCCGCATTGGTTCCCTGCCGCTTGCGGCACTTCCACCATTCATGGTGGTCGGTCGCATCGGTTCCCTACCGCTTGCGGTACTTTCGCCATTCATGGCGGTCGGCCGCATCGGTTCCCTACCGCTTGCGGCACTCCCACCATCCATGGCGGTCGAAATTAGTTTTAGGCGCAAGTCAATGGCTTGGCTTTTTAATTCAGGTAACCGATCGAGAACTTTAAATTCGATGACAGGTGCGACTTGAGTAACCTGGATTTTTAAATTCTGTCCAGGGTTCAGCGTAATCGGCTGGTTGGTTTGTACGGTGACGTCCTTGCCTCCCAATGATAAGGTAATAGCGTTTTTGGCCGCTTGTATATCGGCGTTGATCACTTTTACGTCTAACTGTTGCCCGACTTTCAGGTTTAAAGTGTTTTCTGCCGGCTTGTTGGCTGCAAACAGGGGTTGATGGGGTATTAGCGAGTTAATATCCATTGAGCAATACGCTAAGCCAACATCTGTCGAATTTGCTCGATTTCATCTTTGGCGGCATCCAGTATATTAATGCTGTCGTTTGCATTCAAATGGCCGGCCAGCTTTTTATAGGCGGGCAGGTCGTCTATTTTAGGTATTTTTCTTATATCGACTTTGCCGATAAAGCTATGCAACTGCGAGATCATCACGATGTCTGCGTAATTGGGAGGGCTGTTTTCGTTACGAAACCAGTTTTCGGCATTGATCACCACATCCTCAAAATCTTCCGGAAAATCCCAGTGGCGGATGATTTGTACGCCAATGTCTGTACGTAATAGCCTTACGGTTTCTAGCAGGTCTTTAGGATGGTCAAGAATATCAGGATGATTATCCGCATAAGTCAAAATGGGTACGATGCCGATATCATGAATCAGCCCGGCCAGCATGGCCCGGTCCGGGTCAAAGCCCGGAATTTTATGAGCGAAGACGGCGCTGATAGAGGCAATATAACTGCTGTGCGCCCATAACTCGGCCATTTTATGACGAATAACCGGGGACTTGGCGTTAAATACCGACTTTATTGCAAACGAGGTGATGATGTCTTGAGATGTTTTTAAACCGATCCGGGTCAGCGCTTCGGGGCAGCTTTCAGTTTTTTTTCGACCCATATACAAAGGGCTGTTGGAGATTTGTATCAGCTTGGCTGTAATTGATGGGTCAATCTGGACTATGCGAGCTATTGCAGAGGTGCTGGTGTTATCGTCATTAATGGCGCGGCGGATTTTAAAAGCCACATCAGGGATAGTAGGCAGTACCAGGTCATTGGACTGCATATGCCGGTAGCAGTCCATTAAGAGTTTGTTTTTAGCCAAACTTGCTGCGGTATTGCTCAGGTTGATATTAGTTTGGCTCATATTGTGTTTATTTAATATTCAAACAAGCTGATAAAGTTTAGTTTAAAATCTACTCTTTCGTCGAACCGGATTGTACCTATCTTACCTTGCCCAGCAATGAAAACAACACCCTCTGAAGTTTTAACAACTTTATCAACTATTCGCGATTATATCCGCTGGGCTGCCAGCCGTTTTACCGAGGCTGGGCTGTGTTTCGGCCATGGTACTGCAACTGCGCTGGATGAAGCGGCGGCGTTGGTTTTACATACCGTTCGTCAGCCTTATAACTTGGCCGATGCCTATCTACAGAGCGTTTTAACGCTGACTGAGCGCCAGGCTGTAATCGACATGATCGACAGGCGCATCAACGAACGCATACCGGCTGCTTATCTAACGCATGAAGCCATTTTTGCGGGCCTGTCATTTTATGTTGACGAGCGGGTGCTGGTGCCGAGATCGCCTATTGCCGAATTAATCGAACAGCGTTTTGCGCCTTGGGTGGATGAAGAGCAGGTTGAGCGCATTCTGGATTTGTGCACCGGTAGCGCCTGCATAGCTATAGCCTGCGCTTATGCATTTCCCGACGCAGATGTTGATGCGGTGGATCTATCGGCCGACGCGCTGGCCGTGGCGGAGCTGAATGTTGCCAAACATCAGTTGGACGATACACTGACACTTTATCAATCGGATTTGTTTAAAGAGCTGCCGAAAGTTCGCTATGACATCATCGTCAGCAATCCGCCTTATGTGTGTCTTGAGGAGTGGGAGCAACTACCCGCAGAATTTCGCGCCGAGCCCGATATGGGCTTTAAAGGCGGAGACACCGGACTGGATATTGTTCTGCGCATTCTGGTCGATGCCGATCGGTATCTGACTGAACAGGGGATTTTGATTGTAGAAGTCGGGAGTAGCGCGGAAACTTTGCAGACTGCTTTTCCCGAAGTGCCTTTTTACTGGCTGGACTTCGAGCGCGGCGGCGACGGCGTATTCTTGCTGACGGCGGAACAGGTTAATCAATATAACGAATTATTTTTAGCGGCTTTATAGATATGTCTGGAAACTCAATAGGAAAATTATTTACCGTCACCTCGTTTGGTGAAAGCCACGGCCCTGCGATAGGCTGCATCGTCGATGGCTGCCCTCCGGGCATGGCATTAACCGAGGCCGATTTGCAGGAAGACCTGGATCGCAGGAAACCCGGCACCTCGCGGCATACTACCCAAAGGCGCGAAGCCGACGAAGTCAAAATCCTGTCCGGCGTGTTTGAAGGCAAAACTACCGGTACGCCGATTGGGCTGTTAATCGAAAATACCGATCAACGCTCCAAGGATTATTCCAAGATCGCCGATACGTTCAGGCCCGGTCATGCGGACTATACCTATCAGCACAAATACGGTACCAGGGATTATCGCGGAGGAGGGCGCTCATCGGCTCGCGAGACGGCGATGCGCGTTGCGGCGGGCGGTATCGCCAAAAAATACCTCAAGGAACAGGCCGGCATAGAAATACGCGGCTATCTATCGCAGCTTGGGCCGATAAAAATCGAGAAAGTCGATTGGACGATTATCGATAACAATCCTTTTTTCTGCCCCGATGCCGATAAAGTCGAGCAAATGGAAGCTTATATGGATGCGTTGCGCAAAGAAGGCGAGTCCATCGGTGCGAGAATCGAAGTGGTCGCAACTAACGTCCCGCCGGGTCTGGGCGAGCCTATTTTTGATCGGCTCGATGCCGATTTGGCTCATGCCCTAATGAGCATCAATGCGGTAAAAGGCGTGGAAATCGGTGACGGTTTTGATTGTATTAACAGCAAAGGCACACAGTTTCGCGATGAAATTACTCCTGAGGGTTTTTTAAGCAACCATGCCGGCGGTATTTTGGGCGGCATTTCCAGCGGCCAAAATGTTACCGCCAGTATCGCCTTGAAACCGACTTCCAGCCTTCGTTTGCCGGGTAGAAGTATTAATCTGCAAGGCGAGGCTATTGATGTGGTCACCGAAGGGCGTCACGATCCTTGCGTGGGCATCCGTGCAACGCCGATTGCCGAAGCAATGATGGCGATAGTGATTATGGATCATTTATTGCGGCATCGGGCGCAGAACATTAACGTTCAATCGGGATTACCTGTTTTAAGATAAGCGGGTAATCATTACCAATAACCAAAACTGGCTTTGGACTCCAGAAAAAGTTTAAGCATCGGAATTCGAAGCGGGAAACTTGGTAACAGCATACCCAACCGTTACGCCAAACCTTCCAGGTTTTTAAAACCTGGAAGGTTTCACTTACACCGTTTAGATGAATAACCCAATATCTATTCCTTACTGGCGCCTGTCCGGTTTTTACTTCTGTTATTTCGCTACGGTAGGGACTTTTCTCCCTTACTGGAGCCTCTATTTAAAAGAAAGCGGATTTAATCCTGTTCAAATCGGCGAACTTTTTGCGCTGTTAGGCGGCACAAGAATTATCGCGCCCATGCTATGCGGCTGGATTGCCGATCATACCGGGAAAAATTTGCGCATTATCCGCATAACTTCTTTTCTAACGGCTTTACTCTTTGCCGGTTTTATAATTATTCCTGGTTATTCCTGGTTTGCCTGGCTAACGGTTGCTTTTGGCATTTTTTGGAACTCCACATTGCCGCAATTCGAGGCGGTAACCTTATACCATTTAAAAGACCAGGCGCATCGCTACAGCCGGATCAGGCTGTGGGGATCTATCGGTTTTATTGTTGCGGTGCTGGGTGTAGGCCGGGTATTGGATGACCTGTCGCCCGCCATAATCCCGGCAGCAGTTACTTCATGGATGACGCTGATCTGGTTGGTCAGCTTGATCACGCCGGCGACTCAGGCGATCAATCACGAGACTGACGGCATCGGTATCCTGCAAATTATAAAAAGACCGGAGGTGGTGGCGTTTCTGCTGGCTAGTATGTTGTTACAGTTCGCCCATGCACCGTATTACGTTTTTTATTCGATCTATCTAAAACACTATCAGTACTCGGCAAGTCTGACCGGATTTCTTTGGGCGCTGGGTGTTTTTGCCGAGATCGTTTTATTTATTTACATGCGCAGTGTGTTGAAGCGGTTTTCCTTGCGGGCGATTTTATTGACTAGTAGCCTGTTGTCGGTAGTTCGCTGGTTAATCATTGGCTGGTGCATCGATTATTTTTGGCTGTTGCTTTTTGCCCAACTATTGCATGCGGCAACGTTTGCCGGCGTTCATGTAGCCGCTATTCACTTGGTTCATCAGTATTTTGGCGAACGGCATCAGGGTAAAGGCCAAGCGCTCTACGCCAGTTTAGGTTTTGGTTTGGGCGGAATGTTGGGCAGTTACTACAGCGGTTATTATTGGGACTCATTGGGCGCGGAGTTCGTCTATTCAATGGCGGCAGTTTTTTGTAGCATTGCTTTGGTGATTGCTTATATATGGGTTGGACGTGAAAATTCTCAAAGCAAGGCCGTCTAGTGCCCCGTGTGGGTATAGGTTAAAATAGTGCCGGGTTACGTTAACCCGGTCTGTAATTTTTTTGGGAAATGATGTGTTTGAAATTATAAAAAGCGGTGGCTGGATGATGCTGCCAATCGTACTGAGCTCTATCGGCGCCATGGGCATTATTGCAGAACGTTTTTGGTCGTTACGAAGAACGAAAATTTTACCGCCGGAACTTGTTGCACAGGTATGGCGATTATCCCGCGAAAAAAAGCTGGATGATGTGACCTTGCGGCATTTGAAAAATAGCTCGCCGCTCGGTTGTATTTTGGCAGCAGGCCTTGCCAATAGCCATCACGGCAGGAAATTCATGAAAGAATGCATTGAAGAAGCGGGTCGCAGGGTCGTGCATGACCTGGAACGCTTCCTTAATACCTTGGGTACTATTGCCGCAGTCAGCCCATTGCTGGGTTTATTAGGTACCGTATTCGGCATGATTGATATTTTCGCCTCTCTTTTGCAGCATGGTTCCGGCAATCCGGCTGTATTGGCGGGCGGTATTTCGGTGGCATTGATTACCACGGCTGCGGGTTTGACCGTAGCTATTCCCAGCCTGATTTTTCATCGCTATTTTGAAAGGCTGGTGGACGAGTATGTGGTCACCATGGAAGAGGAAGCATTAAAACTGGTCGATATTTTGCACGAAGACCGGACGTCCTGATGAAGTTCCAACGAAAAAAAAGGGAAAATGTCGATATTACGTTGATCTCAATGATCGACGTGCTTTTTGTTCTGTTGTTGTTCTTCATGGTTTCTACAAGCTTTAATCAGCATACGGAAGTCAATATCAAGCTTCCCGAGGCGGAAGGATCAGCGGCTGAGGAACATCCAAAAACAGTTTCTTTGATGATTGATGCAGACGGCATATATTCACTGGTCGGCGATGATGGTTTGTCTCATCAACTAATCAACCAAAACCGGGCCGGCTTAAAACAGGAATTGAGCAAACTTGCAGAGCAGGCTAAGGACATTCCTTTCGTGATTAATGCCGATGACAAAACGCCTAACAAATCGGTCATGGCTGCGCTGGATATTGCCGGTCAAGTGGGATTCAGTCATATCACTTTTGCAACCTTGCATCCGGCCGAATAATTATGAAAAAAACCTTATCCCGATGGTCGGTGGACATCTGGTACAAAGACCCGTTTATCGGCGTATGGCTTATGCCGTTGGGTTTTTTGTTCAGCGATTTCGTTAAATTCAGGAAATTTTTGTACCGTATCGGCGTTTTAAAAAAACAGTCCTTACCGGTTCCGGTTATCGTGATAGGCAATATAACCGTAGGCGGCACCGGCAAAACGCCGTTGATCATCTGGCTGGCACAGTTGCTTAAAAGCGAAGGTTTTAAGCCCGGCATTATCAGCAGAGGCTATGGCGGACAAGCCGAGTCATGGCCGCAATGGGTTGATGCGAACAGCGCTGCTCAAAACGTCGGCGACGAAGCCATGTTGATCGCCAAACAAACCGGCTGCCCAATGGCCGTAAGCCCGCTACGGGCGGATGCCGGCAAATTGGTGCTTGAAAAATCAGACTGTAACGTCATTTTATCCGACGATGGCCTGCAACATTACGCACTGAACCGGGATATCGAGATTGCCGTGATTGACGGGGAAAGGCGCTTCGGCAATGGTTACTGTTTACCGGCAGGCCCGCTGCGAGAACCTATAGAACGATTGCAGAGCGTCGATTTTATCGTCGTGAACGGAGAAAAATCGGAAGACAACGAGTTTTCGATGCAAATTACCGGAAACATTGCAGTCAATTTGGTTACCGGAGAGCAAAAACCGTTGCAGAAGTTTAGTGGCGTTGAATGCCATGCCTTAGCCGGCATAGGCAATCCCGACCGGTTTTTTAAGCTGCTTGAGTCAGCCGGTTTGGACTGTAAAACGCACAGTTTTCCCGATCATTATAAATTCCAGTCTAACGACATCTCGTTCCCAGGCTCCGAGGCGATATTGATGACCGAGAAGGACGCGGTAAAGTGCATGGCATTTGCGGGCGACCAACATTGGTTTATTCCGGTAAAAGCCGTTCCTGAAACGGGTTTTGCTGAGCGATTATTGGCCTTGTTGCAAGAAAAATCTAAAACAAGAAAGTAGCGGTTATTTCTAAACTCTTCCAAGAGTGTATTGGTTTTTAATTGAAACTGAATATCAGCTTTCGGCCAAGGCTGTGTCAAAACGTAGCATTTGGTATAATATCCATCAATATATTGATGGGAGCGAGCGGATGAAACGTTTCATTAAAGGCGAATGCCGTAGACAAACCACGCTATTGCCGGAAAGTATTGATGAGTTTATCACCGATGCTAATCCAGTGCGTATTGTTGATGTTTTTGTCGATGAACTTGACCTAGGTCAGCTAGGATTTGAAGGTATAGAGCCTGCAACCACCGGAAGACCCGCTTAATCATCCCGCCATTCTCCTGAAAATTTACATCTACGGTTACCTGAACCGCATCCAATCCAGCCGACGACTTGAAAAAGAAGCGCAACGCAATGTCGAACGCATGTGGCTCACTGAGCGTCTGACCCCCGATTTTAAAACCATTGCTCGCTTCCGCAAAGAAAACGGCAAGGCGATACGAAGCGTGTGCCGTCAGTTTGTTGTGTTATGCCAAAAACTGGGTTTATTCACAGAGTCATTAGTCGCTATCGACGGCAGCAAATTTAAAGCCGTTAATAACCGGGACCGGAATTTCACCAGCGCCAAGTTGCAACGGCGGATGGAAGAAATTGAGTCGAGCATTAACCGATACTTAACCGCTCTCGATACCG
>DATBQB010000006.1:0-40462 GCA_036561025.1 Methylobacter sp.
ATCGGAAGTGCGAATGCTGACATGAGTAACGAGAAACACTGTGAAAGACAGTGTCGCCGAAAGTCCAAGGGTTCCTGCGTAAAGTTAATCTTCGCAGGGTTAGCCGGCCCCTAAGGCGAGGCCGAAAGGCGTAGTCGATGGGAACCACGTTAATATTCGTGGGCCAGCGGGTGGTGACGCGTGGCGAAAGCCGTTCGGGATTACTGGATTTCCCGGGCGGCCTGGTCGCGCCAGGAAATAGCCCCCGCATGAGACCGTACCCGAAACCGACACAGGTGGACAGGTAGAGTATACCAAGGCGCTTGAGAGAATGACGCTGAAGGAACTCGGCAATTTACCTCCGTAACTTCGGGATAAGGAGGCCTTCCGCTTGCGCAAGCAGGCGGGAGGGGCACAGACCAGGGGGTGGCAACTGTTTAACAAAAACACAGGGCTCTGCGAAATCGCAAGATGACGTATAGGGTCTGACGCCTGCCCGGTGCCGGAAGGTTAAGAGGAGGAGTGCAAGCTCTGAATTGAAGCCCCGGTAAACGGCGGCCGTAAATATAACGGTCCTAAGGTAGCGAAATTCCTTGTCGGGTAAGTTCCGACCTGCACGAATGGCGTAACGATGGCCACACTGTCTCCAGCCGAGACTCAGTGAAATTGAAATTGCGGTGAAGATGCCGTATACCCGCGGCTAGACGGAAAGACCCCGTGAACCTTTACTATAGCTTTGCACTGGACTTTGAACCTATTTGTGTAGGATAGGTGGGAGGCTTTGAAGCAGGAACGCCAGTTCTTGTGGAGCCAACCTTGAAATACCACCCTGGTATGTTCGAAGTTCTAACCTAGGTCCGTTATCCGGATTGGGGACAGTGTATGGTGGGTAGTTTGACTGGGGCGGTCTCCTCCCAAAGAGTAACGGAGGAGCACGAAGGTACCCTCAGCCTGGTCGGAAATCAGGCGATGAGTGCAATGGCATAAGGGTGCTTGACTGCGAGACGTACAAGTCGAGCAGGTACGAAAGTAGGTCATAGTGATCCGGTGGTTCTGTATGGAAGGGCCATCGCTCAACGGATAAAAGGTACTCTGGGGATAACAGGCTGATACCGCCCAAGAGTTCATATCGACGGCGGTGTTTGGCACCTCGATGTCGGCTCATCACATCCTGGGGCTGAAGCAGGTCCCAAGGGTATGGCTGTTCGCCATTTAAAGTGGTACGCGAGCTGGGTTCAGAACGTCGTGAGACAGTTCGGTCCCTATCTGCCGTGGGCGTTTGAGATTTGAGGGAAGCTGCTCCTAGTACGAGAGGACCGGAGTGGACGAACCTCTGGTGTTCCGGTTGTCACGCCAGTGGCATTGCCGGGTAGCTATGTTCGGACAGGATAACCGCTGAAAGCATCTAAGCGGGAAGCCCCTCCCAAGATGAGATCTCACTGGGACATTAAGTCCCCTGAAGGGCCGTCGGAGACTACGACGTTGATAGGCACGGTGTGGAAGTCCAGTAATGGGCGTAGCTAACGTGTACTAATTGCCCGTGAGGCTTGACCATATAACACCCAATCAGTTTGGATGTGTTGAAAGACAGCTTTATCGCGAACTTAAAGAGATTAACGAGACGTTACAGATTTCCAGCATTCGGCATCACTGCCGGATGAAGACGGTTGATTGGAACAAGTAGCCAAAAGCTACAAAAGCTAGATCGACCACACCAGTTTGCTTGGTGACCATAGCGAACGTGAACCACCCGATCCCATCCCGAACTCGGAAGTGAAACCGTTTAGCGCCGATGATAGTGTGGCAGTTTGCCATGCGAAAGTAGGGAATTGCCAAGCGCTTAAATCAAAAACCCAAGCCTCAACCGCTTGGGTTTTTTTTTGCCAGGGATTTAGGATGAACCGGCATATAATCAGAAAAGAGTTTGCACAGGAATGTGTAAAATTATAGCCAGTCAAAGTTGGCAGTTCATAGACTTATCAGTTATTGTTTATTCACAAAGTGATTGTGTCGCAATAAATGCTAAAGCCAAATTGGCACATAGCTGATTTATTAAACTTTCATTAATTTAACCATTTGATTATTAATGGGAATAATTTTTTGTATAAAAAAACTACAATCTAACAAAAAGACAGGTTTTATCGAATCTGAACAATGTTATTTATATTTTGTTCACAGAGTTATACACAGAAATTGTGGAAAAGATTGCATGTGCTTGATTATTAAATCAGATTGTTGAGTTTACTGAAAGCTCAAAAATCAAAAATGAGCTTAATCAATTCTATTGGCTGGAGTGCTTTTATTGAAAATGCAACTAACAACTACCCGGATTCAAAGAATAAAACGCCGTTGGATTTGGACAATAGGGCCTTTAATGGCAAAGTTTACGCATGGAAAATAACCATTTTAATCCGGCTCAAACCGATTTACTAAAAGGCGTAAACTTGATCGAGGCCAGCGCCGGAACGGGTAAAACCTATACCATTGCGATGTTGGTTTTACGTTTTGTGGTTGAGCGAGGTATCGCAATCGAGAAATTGCTGGTGGTTACCTTTACCAAGGCAGCGACCGAAGAGCTTAAAGATCGCGTCCGTTCCAGGCTGGTTGAAGCTAGGCGAGCTTTGGACGGCTCCGTCCGACAAGCTCAGGACAGGCCTACTGAAAACATAGATAGTAATATTGCTAGTTGGCTGGCTAATCTGGACATCGCGCCGGAACTGGTCAGGCAGCGCCTGAATTTGGCGTTGCTGGATATAGATAAGGCCGGTATTTTTACCATTCACGGTTTTTGCCAGCGTGTCTTAAAGGAGCATGCGCTGGAAAGCGGACAGTTATTCGATGCAGAATTAACCAGCGATTTAGCAGATATTAAACAGGCTTGTGTAGATGATTTTTGGCGCAAGCAGATATACCAACGTTCGGCTTGGGAAGTCGCAGTATTAACGGCGAACTTTAAAACGCCGGATGCGCTGCTTGCCAGCGTTGCCGCATTCCCTGGCAGCAGATTGGGAGCGTATGCAGAACTCAGCGTTTATCCGGTTTGCGAGAGCCTGGATGCCGCATTAAGAAATCTTCAGCAGCAGGCGGATTCGGCGAAAAAACAGTTGGATAAATGCGCAGCCGCCCTGCGTAATTGTTTTGCCGATGAAAAATTCAAAGCTAGTTACACCGATAATTTTGAGTTTTATTTCACTGAACTCAATGCTTGGTTAGATGGCAAAACCAGTCAAATTCCAGCCTCAGAGGCATTCGCACTATTGACTAAAAGCGGCCTGATGGATGCTTTAAACGGCAACAAATTCAGAACCAATAAGCTCCAGTCAGGCGAAGAACGCAAGATTGAATATTTAGCAGAATTAGCAATCGATATTACCGCTTTCGATGAGCTGGCTGCTGTATTCAAGCAAATTGCCCTGGTATTACGAATAACATTGCTGGTCAGTTTGCGCGAGGATCTGGATAAGCGTTTGCAGCGGCTTAATGTAATGTCATTCGATGATTTAATCAGTCGTTTGGCGGATGCGTTGCACAGCGAAAAAGGCGCACTACTGACATCTGAATTGCAACAACGTTTTGAAGTTGCGCTGATCGATGAGTTCCAAGATACCGATGACAGTCAGTGGTTTATTTTTTCCAGTGTTTTCGCCGTTCCCAGCCAATATTTATATTTAATCGGCGATCCTAAACAGGCGATTTACAAGTTTCGCGGCGCAGATATTCACTCGTATTTGAGCGCGCAAAAACAAGCAGAACATCAATTTACGTTAGATAAAAACTGGCGATCGCATCCGGGTTTGGTCGAAGCAGTGAATGCCTTGTTTCAAAGAGACCGGGCATTTTTGTTGGATGGCCTGGAGTTTATCAATGTTACGCCCGGCTTTTCGGCAAATAACGGAGCATTGCACTATGCAGGACAGGCTGCGGCACTGATGGTGCTGTGGCAGTTACCGGAAAGCGACAGCAAAGCGGGATATTGGAGACCTGACCGCAAGGATGCAGCGGAAGCAATCATGATCGCTGTTGTTAATGAAGTCGTAGAGTTGTTGACTGGCGACTACACCTTGCAACCTGCGGACCGGGCCTTGCAGCCTAAAGACATTGCCATTCTAGTCAGAAAAAATGCCCAAGCCAGAGAGTACCAGGCGGCACTACGTCTGGCAGGTGTACCTTCTGTGTTAAACAGCACGGAATCGGTTTTTGCTTCGCAAGAAGCGGTCGACTTATACACTCTGTTGCAGGCCGTGGCTCACCCTGGCGACAGCGGGCTGCTCAAGCAGGCTTTGACGGTGGACTGGTTCGACTTGGATGGTCAAACGCTGTATCGACTGATCAATAATGAAATTGAGTTGGATGGCTGGATATCGCGCTTTCTCGGTTATTTCCAGGATTGGCAGCAAACCGGATTGATGGCGATGATGCAGCGTTTGCTGACCCAAGAAAAAATCAGGGCCAATATATCGAAAACACTGATGGCGGAAAGACAGCTCACTAACTTGTATCATCTTATCGAGCTGGTCCAGCAAGCTGCGGTTGATGAACATCTTGGCATCAATAAAACTTTGGACTGGTTACGTAGCGAAATGACCAAAGCAGGCAGTGCGGAAAACCAGCAATTGCGTCTTGAAAGCGACGATGACGCGGTTAAAATCGTTACCATGCATCGCTCCAAAGGGCTGGAGTACTCCATTGTATTTTGCCCTTACCTCTGGCAGCGCAGTAACCGATTAAACAGTGAAAGTTTGATGATCAAATGTTACGAGCAAGGTCGGACGGTCATCGATCTGGGCTCGGAAGATTTTGAACGTCGGCGCGAACTGGCATTAAACGAAGAGCTGGCCGAAGATTTGCGGGTATTTTACGTGGCTGTTACCCGCGCCAAATACCGTTGTTATATTGCTTGGGCCGATGTGCGCTCAGAGAATAAGCCAAATGACTCCGCGATGGCTTGGCTGCTTGAATTCGCGGACGCTGATTTTTCCGGGCAGCAGTCAAAATTGCAAGTCTTTCAGGATAAAGCCGCATACCGATTACTGGATGTGCCGGGTGAATTAAATGGAAGCTATCAAAAAGCAATTGCGCAGACAAATTTGCAGGCAAAAAAACGTAAAAGATCGCTGTACACGAACTGGCAAATGAGCAGCTACACGGCTTTGTCGGCATTAAGTATTCATGATGAGCCGGAGCTGCCGGAAGACAAGGCAGGAGAGCAGGGAGGCATCGCCGAGCCCGGCAGCATAGCAATGGAATTGCCGAGGGGGGCTCACACCGGTAATGTCGTGCATAATCTGCTGGAAAACATTGCATTCAGCTATTTATCTCAGCGCAAGGATATTGCTACGCAACGGGACAAAGCTTGTCAGCGTTACGGCTTGAAACTGGAACGGCCGGAAATACTTGATGAATTGTTACAAGCAGTGGTTGCAACGCCACTATCTGAAGCCGATGCCGACTTTTGCTTAATGAATCTGCCGGAAAACCAGTGCTTAAAGGAAATGGCGTTTTACTTATCTATGCAAACCATAGATGCCGCCCAGATCAACGATATTTTGTGTGATACGCCCGCTTTTCAGCCTTTGACCGCCAAGCAAATGTGCGGTTATCTAACCGGCTTTATTGACCTTGTCTGCGCGTTTCCAAGTTCGGCAACCAACCGTTATTATGTAATGGATTATAAAACTAACAGCTTGCAAGATTACAGCACAGACAGCCTAACCCATGCCATGCGCGAACATAATTACGGACTGCAATACTGGATATACACGGTCGTGCTGCACCGTTATTTGCAAACGCGCTTGCCGGATTACGACTATGAAACGCATTTCGGCGGCGTGCGCTATCTGTTCGTGCGCGGCATGCAGCCGGATCAACCCATGAGCGGGGTTTATCAGGACAGGCCGGACTTGGAGCGGGTTGAAGCATTGGCGGCATTGTTTGGAGGGAGGCCGTGATAGATGGGCTGGACGCAGAATCACAAACCGAACAAAGATTATTCAGCCGCCTGAATATAGCTTTTGCCCGTTTCCTTAGTCAGAACACCAGCTTCGATTCCATACAAAAACAGGCGTTCGAAGCTATCGTAATGGCGGTATCTTACGAACAAAATCAGGGCCACAGTTGCATTCAAATAGACGATGAAGCGCGGACATTGTTGCTCGCTTCCGGGCTAGTAGAGACAGACCTTAAAAGCCAAGCAAATCCCCTGCCTTTGGTTATCGAGCAGAACCGCCTGTATCTGCACCGTTACTGGAATTATGAAAACCGGCTGGCGATGCAAATCAAGGCAATGGCTCAGGTTGCACATCCGGTCGAACAACTCGATGCGATGTTGGATCGTTATTTTCCCGAGACGATTAGTGAAACCGACGGCCAGCGCGAGGCCGCGAAAATGGCGGTTCGGCAGTCGTTCAGCATTATTACCGGCGGGCCGGGAACCGGCAAAACATTTACCGTGGTTAAAATTCTGGCGCTATTACAGGAGCTGGCCGAACACCCATTGCATATTGCCTTGGCTGCCCCGACCGGAAAAGCTGCGATGCGTCTTCAGGAATCGATAGGTTTCAGCAAAGCGAAGCTGCCGTGTTCGGAGGCCATCAAAAGCCGCATCCCGGAAACAGTGACTACTTTGCATCGCCTGTTGGGTGCAATGCCGCCTTCCCCGTATTTTCGGCATCATGCCGACAAACCGCTGGTATACGATCTGGTTGTGGTCGACGAAGCGTCCATGGTCGATCTGGCCTTGATGAGCAAACTGCTCGATGCGTTAAAACCCGGTGCATGCCTGATCTTGCTGGGCGATAAGGACCAACTGGCATCGGTCGAATCCGGCGCGGTGCTGGCTGATTTAGCCGCCGCAGAAACCTTGCAAGACAACGTCTACACGTTAAAAAAATCGCACCGTTTCGGTGGCGCAATAAAAGAGCTGGCCGAGGCGGTCAACCTCCAACAGGATGAACTCGCCTGGCAAATTTTATCCGGCGGAGGCGACGGCGCAGTGCAATTTCTTGATACTGATTTAATCGGTTATGTAGCAGCGCAGCAAGCCGAGTACTTGCAGTTGATAAAGGCCGGAGCCGAGTTTGAGCAGATTTATCAGGCATTTAGCCGTTTTCAAGTGTTGTGTTCCAACCGGCAGGGGAAAAACAGCGTTGCCGACATCAATTACCGGGTTGAACAAAAATTGGCCGAGCAACAGCGGATTGATTTGTCTGGCTTATGGTATCCGGGCCGGCCTGTCATGGTTACGCAAAACAACCCGACGCTGAATCTTTATAATGGTGATATTGGTATTTGCATGGTGGATAATGTAGGGGCAGGCCTTGTGCCTGACCGATCAGGGCAACCACAAGGGATTGCCCCTACCGGAAAACTGATGGTATTTTTCCAGCGCCCCGACGGCAGTGTCAAAAAATACCTGCCAGCCCGCGTGCCGTATTGTGAAACCGTTTTTGCGATGACGATACATAAAAGCCAGGGCTCTGAATTCGAGGAAGTGTTAATCGTGCTACCCGAAGCCATTAATCCTGTGTTAACCAAAGAATTGTTGTACACCGCAATTACCCGAGCCAAAAAAAGTATCAAACTGGTTGCCAGGGAGGCAGTCTTTACCGCGACAGTCAGGCAAAAAATAGAGAGAGTTACCGGGTTGGTTGATAAGTTCAAAATCTGAATTTGGTTTTATTTTATATGTATCTCAGTTGGAGCTTGATCAGGCGCTTGCGTTAGGATTCAGGGTCAGTCCAAAGGCAACTGCCGCAATTTATCAGCCATACGCAAATAAATAGTACGGCGTGTATCATCAATGTGTTCGCGCCCATGCAGCATGAAGCGGTTGTCAATCATCGCTATGTCTCCGCTTTTCCATCGGATAGCTTTGCCGTGAAATTTACCCAGCTCGGCGATTTGCAATACCGCTTCCTTTGGTATCGGGCTGCCATCCTCGAAACATACGTAGCTGCCGTAACGGCGGCCTTCCTGGACTTCGCGCCAAGCGAACGGCAGCAGATTATTGATGAATGCGGTTCCTCGATGGGTGTTCTTCAAGGCCGAACAGGTGTAACGGGTGCTGATACTCCCATCTGGATATGTTTCCACGCCAATGCCGTTTTGGCGGCAAATTTCCCGCACTTCGGACAAGGAATCGGTACGGTAGATCTCACGCCAAACCTTCGGCTCGTGCTGGCGTACGTAGGTGATGGACTGACCGGCGAACAGCTCTTGCAGATGGGCGGGAAGTGATTGGTATAAGCGTGTTCCATCGCATACCAAGGTTTCGCCGCCATGATCAGCCGGGTTGGCGCAGTAGAAAAATAACACTCCCGGAGGGTTGGCGGTAAAGTACCTCTCCCCGTGCAAAGGTATGGCGTATAAATGCTCTGCACCGGTAGCGGAAAAGATAGTTCCGTCGGCACCAATCGGCGTTCGTCCATGATTACCACCCCCTTGCCCGGAAACGAAACACTGTCCGAAACGCTCACTAAACGCACGAAATCCGGAAAGGTCGCTATCCTCGCAACGCAATACCGCATAGCCGTCCTGTAGAAAACGCTGCAAGACTGCGTCGGCACTAACGGTTAACGGATTAGCATAGATAAAGTCGTCATTCATGGTGAGTTTACTCAAGCGAAGGATCCAGAGCGCTGGGTCCCAGAATGGGTTCCAGAGGCACTTTCGACGACAATACGAAAATATGATTGTGCCGATCGAACAGCAGCATACCGCGGTTTTCCCGGCTCAGGGGCTGGTAGGCAAAACGTCCTGTATCAAAAAATACCTGCATACCGTCGGACCAAGTATAACGATGCCCAGCCACGTAATAGTTATGGAATCCGGCATCTTCCAACTGGTCGAGGATTTGCATGCGGCTGATGCCGGGGGCATAACGGCGCAAATAGTTATTGGGGTGCAATTCCAACAGCAAGAATTGCAGGGAGTGGCGTAGCGTTTCCTCCATGCCGCCGAGGATTCTGCCTTCAAAACCGTGTACGTCCATTTTCGCTATGGTGGGATTTAAACCCGTTTCACGGCACAAGGCGTCGAAAGTGGTAGCAGTTATGGCATGGCCTTTAGTTTCGCCGTCATCGGCCACCACCGTATTGTCCACCGCCAACAACGGCTCGATTCGATCGGACAATGCTGCATGCAATATGTGTACATTGTCCAGGTTATTCAGAAGCACCGCCCGATTTAGTATGGAAACATAATCCGGATTGCTTTCGACTGCATAAACCATGGCCCTGCCGTGTAACAGTTTTGCGGCGTAGCAAGTGTAATAGCCGAGAAATGCCCCCATATCGACAAAAGTCGGATCGGGCAAAGTCTGTAGCAGTTTCGCCAGTATTGCCGCCATGACCGCTTCATATTGCCCCCTATCCTGGAACAATTTACGAAAGCGTTGTGCGCAGTCATTTTCAGCGGGTATCGCAAGCTGAAATTCCACGTCGTGGACAGATAAGTTCATGGCTTCGCTTTGTATCATTGTTAATTATCTCCTGATCAGTGCAGTTATCATTGGTCTTTTGCCGGCCGCAGCGTATGAAACAAGCCGGGCAGCAATTCTTCGTAAGTCGTCAATGGCAAATTGCCCAGCAGCGAATTCAGGCGGCTGCAATCCAGAAGAGGCGCAACCTTGGGCGGGTGCTCCCGCCGTGTCACACTGCAATCGATACCCGCTCCGAGCCCTATTTTATGCAGGTTTAGAGCAAATGCTTCGATATCGCACGGTGGGCCGCTCAGATTATAGATGCCGCTATTCTCCGGCCAGCAGCGGAGAATATCCGCCATCGCTCGGGAAGCGTCGCCGACATAAAGCGGGTCGACGCAGTAGCCGGCCCCCATAATATCTATGCGCCGTTCCCGCCAGATCCGTTCGATCATGACGTTGACGAACGAACGTCCCGCATGGCCGTGCCTAATGCCGTACAGGTTAGTGATACGAAGGATAACATGCTCCAGCATGCTGTCGCGGATCAGCCGTTCGGCATCGGCTTTGCTTTGACCGTAGATGTCCGTTGCCTGAAGCGGCGCATCTTCCGCTAAAGTGCGCTGCGGCCAACCGGTGCCGTACACCCCTCTTGACGATACGAAGAGTATGCGTGGCCGGCCGGCGATGGCTGCCAATAAGTTCGCCGTGCCGTCCACGTTGGACAACCGGATTTCTTCGGGCGTGTGCAGTGTGGCGGGAAACGCTGGGTTGCCATAAGTGTATGCGGCCATATGCACTACAGCATCTGCGTGAATGGAGCGGGGCGGCAATTGGGCCAAGCGCACGGTGCATAGCTGTACCTGATGCCCGGCGGCAAGCAAATCCGCAGCTACGCTACGGCCAAGATAACCCGTGGCGCCGGTCAGAAAGATGCGCATCGCACTCCTGTACTTGCTAAAAGCTCGACTTCCTCACTGGTGCAAAGCGTATCGTTCCAATGGCGAAAGGAGCAGAGGCCCGGTCGAAAATCCAGGCAATCCTCTACGTCTCGGTCTTCAAGGAAATGGCGTAATATCGCCTCGCATTCATTCCAGCCCAGAGCCGCGCGGCTATCGGAGAGGCCGGTAAAACGGGCGTTGCATTCGAAAAACACAAATTTTTCAGGCGCTACCCGTACCGCCTGAAAATTGCATGGCCCCATCAATCCCAACTCGCCCAATCGCTTTGCCATCACTTCCGCTGCCTGGAACAACGAAGCTTCATAAAACGTTTCCACGGCCACCGGAAAGCCAAAACGCAAGCGATTGCGGCTGGCAAACATGCCCAGCAGCTGACCATTACAACCCAATAAGACTTGCACCGAATAGTCAATGTCTTGCCTTATGAAGCCATCCTGATAAACATCGTTCATGTCGAGTTGGGGCTGCGTTTTACCCGAAGCATGATCTAACAGATATTCTTGAGCGACCAAAGGTTCCAGCGCGGCAGCAAACGCCTGAGCCAGATCCGCTTCGGTAAATACCACCATTACTCCTCGTGACGCATAGCCGTAGCGAGGTTTTACGATCAGCGGAAAGCCTACTTCCAGCGCCAGTTGTCGGGCATCCTCCAGGGTGGCGGCGCTGCGGGCGAATGCCAAGCCGACGAAAGTCTGTGCCGAACGGAATTTGTCGAAGCAGGCCAGCACGGCTTCCTTTGTTCCCATCGGGATAATGACACCGTATTCGTCGGCCAACCTGTCTCTAAGTCCCGCCAGAAGCGATAATTCGGTGTCGTGGCCGGGTATGATCATGGCCGGACGTTCCAGACGCACGATCTCCAGCAGCCGCTCGGTATACGCCGCTTCCTGCCGAACCGGGTCAATCAAATAGGCGGTATCGCAGGCATAAACACCGGCTGCACGGGCTTCGCAACCCACTCCGACAATGCGTAATGCAGGGCGGGTTTGACGCAAAGCTCGGACTACTGCCATGCCGACCCCGCTGCCGACGCTGGTAATAAGAACGGTATGTTCGAGGGTTTTGGGGTTTCTCATAAGGATATTGTCTGGACTATCGGCGATAATCCAAGGTACTGCCTTGTTTGCGCCGGTGTTGCGGGAGGCCTTCCCAAAAATTTTGCCAATGTGGCGACCCTTTCGACCAGTTCGAGATTTGTTGCAGTGCGTGTCCTGGCGGCATCGAGCCACAAATTATCTTCCAATCCCACGCGCACCCCGTAACCCATTGCAAGGCCTAGAGTGTTCATGGGTAATTGCGCGGCGCCAATACCCGCAAGACACCAGACGGAGCCTTCCGGCAAATCGTTGACGATGGCCGCTACATGCAACAGACTGGCCTGGGCGCTGGCCATATTGCCCAATAAAATATTGAAATAATAGGGGGGCGACAGCAGCCCTTTTTTGATCAAAACCTTGGCATAGTTAACCATCCCTAGATCAAAAACCTCAAGCTCCGGTTTGATGCCGCGTTCCTGCATTTTACTCGCCAGTCGCTCAATCATGTCCGGGCTGTTTATGCTGGCGCTACCGGAAAAATTGAGCGATCCTAAGGTCAGGCTGGCCATGTCGGGCTTTGCGTCTCCTTCCAGATCGAGCACTGCCGACCGCTTTTCGAATTCGTGCCACAAACGACCACTGGTGGTTACGGTAATCACAATGTCCGGACATGTATAGCGAATGTTGCGAATAATGTCGGCGAATAATTCCGCATCGGCAGTCGCCACTCCTGCCGGATCGCGGGCATGTATATGAATGATCGAGGCGCCTTCCGCAATGCAAAGGCCGGCATCCCGGACAATTTCATCGACCGACAGCGGTAAGAATGGATTGTCATTTTTGCTTGGCACCATGCCGGTGGGGGCGAGGTTAATGATAATGTTTGGCGTCAGCACGTTACTTCCAAGGCTGATTTGGCAATTTTGCGAGCAGGATTGCCCAGATAGACGCCGTCCGCTTCGGTATTGGAGACGACGACGGCTCCCGCACCGATAAAACTGCGTTCCGCCAAGTGCACTCCATCGCGCAATACAGACCCCAGACCGACAAAAGCCTGTTCTGCCGTAGTTGCATTACCGCCAAAGCAAGCGCCCGCTGCAACAAAAGTATGGCTGCTGACCACACAATGATGAGAAATATGCGCGCCGCTACGAATGATGACGTTGTCGCCCAGGCGGGCAAAAGGCTGAATAATGGCGTGTTCGTATATCAAGCAGTTTTCGCCAACTTGTAAGTCCGGCCAGATGCTGGCGCGGCTGGAAATGTAGCTGATAAAATCATACCCCAACGCCTTGGCCTGCAAATAGCGCTCCCGGCGCAGGCCGTTGATCTGCGCATAACCTAACGGAATAAGAAGACGAACCTCCGACGGTGCATAAAGTGACGATAAGTCTTCAAAGGGTACGACCGGCAAGCCTTCGTGAGTCGGATTTTGTAAATAAGCCCGATCGACAGTGAACGCCTTGACCTGCCAGGGACTGTCGTGGGTCAGACAGTACCAAGCCAGGCTCGCGAATGTGCCGTTGCCGAAAATAACTACTGGTTCAGCCATTGTCTTTAATCTCCAACGTTTCCGATGCAAAAGTGATGCATTGCCTCCGCAATTTCCGACAAGCAGCTCTCATAGGCCTGCATGCACTAACGGCCCGAAATTGGTATACCGCTTATTTTGGTCTATGCGCTCAAGATATGGCAGCAAGTCCGGCAGAGTCGGCAGATCCGGGATAAGACAGCGGATAGCATAACCGTTATTCATCAGAGCCCTGTTTTTGCTGTTCGCACCATTTGCGCCACATTTGTTTGTAAGCGGCTTCCAGTTCATTGACTACAAACGCAGGCTTGCTGAAGGGGGCATTTCGCACTTTTTCGCGCAAAGCGTCTCGAACCTGGGCTAACCCGTCAAGGTCATTCGCCCAGCGGCGCGCATTCTCGACAAAGTCTTCCTCGCACTCGGCAATAAAGGTTTCCAGACCCAATTGTGTCATAAGCGCCAAACCAACGCGGGAGACCGCTTGCCTTCCCGCCAACGTTAATACCGGAACCCCCATCCACAAGGAATGCCTGGAAACAGTGCCGCCGTTATAAGGAAATGTGTCCAGCATGATATCGATTTCGTTGTGTAAAGCCAGGTATTCCGGCAGTGGTCGATTACAGAAAAAATCGAGACGTTCGGCCGGAATGCCCTGCGCCTGGAACTGCCGGATAATCTGGTCTTTGGCGGTATCCGGGGCCAACATCAGCTTGGCGGTAGGCAGGGCTGACAGCAGTTTTGCCCATAGCGATATTGTTACAGGAGTAATTTTATTGGGTGCATGAAAACTGGCAAAGGTCAGATAGCCATTCTTTAAAGCCGGCAAGGCGTTGATTTCAGGCAGCGCTTTTTCCGGCTGAAAGCAGGTAGAAGCCGAAAGTCGAACCAGACTTTCCGTGTGATAGTGTTCATTCCAGCCAAGCGGGTCTATATAAGAGCTGGTTAAGCGATAATCCATCGCGGATAAGCCCGTGGAAGCGGGATAACCCATCCAGGTAACCTGCACCGGGGCGGGTTTATGTGTAAAAACCAGTAAACGGTTGAGAGCGGTATGCCCTGACAAATCCACTAGAATATCAATGGCGTCTTGCCGGATCAGCTTTGCGGCATTTTCATCGGATACGCCGAAAATAGAACGCCAATGACCGGCGCAGCTCATTAAATGCCGGGTGACGTGGTCTATATGAGGATTGTTGTAGTAACAAAACGTCTCTATGTTCCGGCTATCGTGGTTTGCCAATATAGGTTCGATAAAATAGGCTACAGAATGTTCGCGAAAATCCCCGGAAACGTAACCAACCTTGATGCGTCTGTCGGGAGTAGCATCGTTCCGGTGCGGTTGGCGAACCAAGCCGGCTTCGAACTGCTCGCCAAATTGCTTGCTTAACTTGAAAACTTCGGCATTGTCAGCGTATATCCTGCTGGCGGAGAATATCAAGGAATGATGAAGTTGGGCGTAGGATGGATTAAGTGTCAGACCTTTCTCATAAAGGGCTAAAGCTTGCTCTTGCTGGCCTTGTTCCATAAGTAAGCCACCCAAGTTAACGTAGGTATCGGCGTAATCGGGCTTGAGCAAAAGTGCTTTGCGGTAGCAGTCAGTGGCTGCGTCGAGCTCACCTTGATTTTTATAGGCAATTCCAAGATTACAATACGCCTCCCCATAGCTTGGGTTAATCAGCAACGCCTTTTGGTAGCATTCTATTGCCACGTCTAAATTGCCTAGTTTCATCAATGAAACCCCAAGACTGTTGTGCGCCTCGGCGGAATCCGATTTGATGCAAATAGCTTTGCGGAAATGTTCAATAGCTGCATCCAGACTCCCTAGATCTATCAGCACCGCTCCTGCATTAATATGGGCTTGAAAATGATTGGGCATAACGGCAAGCGCCTTACGATAACAGCCAATGGCTGCATCCAGGCTGCCTTGATTCTCAAAGGCCGCTCCCATATTATTGTGCGCCTCGGCATAATCCGGCCTAATTAACAGCGCTTGCCGGTAATTCGCAATCGCCGCATCCGGTTTGCCTTGCGCTCGAAGCGCAAGCCCTAAATGATTGTAATAATCGGCCACCGCCGGATCGGCGCTGATCGCTTTACTGATCAATTCCGCTGCGGTATCCGACTCACCCTTTTGATACGCAAGCACACCCGACAAATGCAGCGCATCTGCATGCTCCGGGATTATCGAGAGAATTTGCCGGTAAGCGGCTTCCGCCTGCGGCAAGCGCCCGGCCTGATGATGCGAAAGGGCAAGCTGAAGAGATTGAGATAAAGAAATTTCTTCGTTAGACAGAGCTTTGGCCGACGCTTCATCACGTTGCATACAACATTGTTTGTATTTTTTGCCATTGCCGCAGGGGCAAGGTTCGTTACGTCCAGGTTTTTGCTTTTGTTTTTGAGGGCTATTCATTTTGTGTGGAAATTGAGGCTTTTTAGCTTCTGTCGCAAATATTCAAAAAGTCTTAAACCCCACTATACACATAGATGCTCATGTAAGCTATCTCTGACAATCCGGTTTCAGCGCTGCTTTAAAATTAAATCCTGTCTCGCTCAATAAAGCGATGTGTGCTCCCTAACTAAAATAATCTTTGTAGATATTTTCTAGTTACAACTTTTCTGTTCGATTGGAATTTTTTTTAGATACATTATGGAAAATGAAGATGCAATAGGGCAATTATGTTCTTTTCTTGGCTTTTCCGCGGAAGGACTGAAAATGCCTCATTTAAATCATTCAGCCTGAGGGTGGACGGGGTATGGAAGATCGAAACAAGTCTTTTATCACGGCAAAGCCAATCAACACAACCAAAACCAACGCAATCATCACCATTATTTTTGTCACCGGAATACCCACCAGAAACACAAAGTGTTGTTGCTGTCGGTTACCGGAAGCATCCTGTAACATGACATTCAGCCTGTAGATACCGCGTTGCCGGATGGTTTGCGAAATTGAAGCCAGGCCTGTATCGATAAGCTGTTCCGGCTGTTGTTTAATCACGGCAAATGCTTGGGCGGGATTGAACCATGACGTCAATGCCGCCAGCTCCAGCGTGACTAAGCTCTTTTCCTGCCCCTCTGCCAACGGTTCTACCGCCAGAACAATCTGTCCAAGCTCCGGGAAAAAATGGCAAAAGTGTTTGCCTACAGGACGTAGGTAAGGGGCGTGAGCAGGAGCGGAAGCTTTTCCTTCCAACTCCGGCTGGAACTGGTAACCGCTTATTCGTAATTTGGTGTCGCCCACGGTCAAAAAACAGCTATTGTTGTGATCGACTCCATTATGAGCAAAGACCGGTTGATGAATCATTAAACTGAACAGTGCGATGATCAGAAGGCGCGCGCGGCACGCCCTACTGAGCTGAGTTATTATCAAACGTCTCAAAATACTTTCCGCTAATTTAAAAAGACTAGTGTATCAATTTACGGCGCAGCTTATAGTTCAGTCATTAAAATTTAATCAGGGCAACAGGCTAACAATGCTAGAATTTTGAATTATAAACCGCACTTTATTTCCGTTATTTCTGGAGCATCAATGGGCCCTCATTATCTGAACCGTTTTTTCACCCCAAAATCCGTTGCTATCGTTGGTGCATCCGAGCGCGAGGCTAGTGTAGGCTACCGACTGCTGCTTAACATGCAGGAGGCCGGCTTTAAGGGCGGACTTTATCCGGTTAATAACAAACGCGAAACTTTATTAGGCTTAAAGGCCTATCCCGATCTCAATGCCGTTCCCGAGGATCTCGATTTGGTGGTGATCGCAACGCCTGCGCCCAGCGTTCCCGGCGTTGTGCGTCAATGCGGAGAGAAAGGCGTCACTTCCGTCATCATTATCAGCGCAGGCTTCGGCGAATTGGGCGCGGAAGGCAAGCGATTGCAACAGGAAGTGTTGGACATTGCCCATCGCTATAGCATTCGAATCATCGGCCCGAACTGTCTGGGCGTTGCTCGTCCCAACGGACAGCTTAATGCAACCTTCGGCGACGGCACGATTAAGGACGGGAGCCTAGCGCTGCTGTCTCAATCGGGCGCGGTGTGTACGGCAATTTTAGATTGGGCCAAATCCCAGGATATCGGCTTTTCAACCGTAGTATCGATGGGCGGGGCTGCCGACATCGATTTTGGCGAGGTGCTGGATTATCTGGCGACGGACAGCAAAACTACCGGCATTTTGATGTATGTCGAAGGCATACGCGACGCCCGCCGTTTTTTAAGCGGCCTTAAAGCGGCGGCGCGGCTAAAGCCGGTGATTTTGATTAAATCCGGCCGTCATGAAGCGGGCTGCAAGGCGGCGATGTCGCATACCGGCGCGATGGTTGGCGGAGACAATGTATTCGATGCGGCGATTGCAAGGGCCGGTGTAGTTCGAGTTTATAGCATCAATGAACTGTTTTCCGCGGCCCGAGTTTTGGCCAACAATTACGTAGTCAAAAAAGACCGTCTGGCGATTATCACCAATGCCGGCGGCCCCGGCGTTATGAGCACTGACCGCGCCGAAGATGTCGGCGTACAAATGGCGGAACTGAGCCCTGCCAGCATAGACGCGCTGGGCGAGGTTTTGCCGGTACATTGGTCGCATGCCAACCCTGTCGATATTCTGGGCGATGCGACTTCCGAGCGTTACCAGAAAGCGCTGGAAGTTTGCCTTAAGGACAAAAATATCGACGGCATACTGGTCATTTTGACGCCTCAAGCAATGACCAATCCGACGCAAGTGGCCGAATGCATTATTGAAGGAGCCAAAACCAGCAAAAAACCGGTGTTGGCTTCATGGACCGGAGGCGCACGGGTTCAGGAAGGCCGCAATCTTTTCGCCAACAGCAAAGTGGCTCATTTTAGTACGCCGGAAGTGGCTGTCGATGCGTTTTCATTCCTGGCCAGCTATACCCAGAATCAAATCCTGCTGAAACAAATTCCTTCGCCTACCGATGAATTGGCGGCTCCCGATGTTACCGGTGCGCGGTTGATTATCGAACGGGTGCTTTCGGAAGGCCGGCAGGTTTTAACCGCACAGGAAGCCAAAGCCATCCTGGCCGCATTCCATATTCCGGTCAACCAGACGATCAAAGTTTCCAGCGCCAAGGATGCGATGATTGCCGCAGAGACAATACGCTTTCCGGTCGTATTAAAAATCAATATGGCCGAGTTCAGCCATAAATCCGATATTGGCGGCGTGCGGCTTAACATCAACAGCGTCCAGGAAGTCTCACACAACTTCATGGAAATGGAATCGGCCATTAAGCAAAAATATCCCGAGATTACCGAAGTCGGCATGACGGTTGAGCCGATGTTCAAATCGCCCAGCGGTCGCGAACTGATGATAGGCGTGGTCAGGGATCCTGTATTCGGCCCTGCGATCAGCGTAGGCTTGGGCGGCACAATGGTGGAAATTTTGCAGGATAACGCCGTCGCGCTGCCGCCGCTCAATGCTTATATGGTTGAGCAAATGATCGCCAAAACCAAGGCGGCCAAATACCTGGAGGCATTCCGCCAATTACCGGTCGCCAATAAACAAGCCCTGGTCGATGTATTGCTGAATATATCAACCATGGTCAGCGAGCTGCCGGAGATTTTGGAACTGGATATTAATCCGCTGATTGTCGATGAATACGGCGTAATGGCGGTTGACGCCCGTATTAAAGCCGAAACATCGCACCAGCTCAGTCCGTATTCGCACATGGCTATCCATCCTTATCCCCATCAATTAATTCAGCATCATCAATTATCGAACGGCGTGAATATTACGATCAGGCCTATTCGTCCTGAAGATGCGAGCATGGAAAAAGATTTTGTTCATCGCTTATCCGAGCACACTAAATATTTCCGGTTTATGCAAGCTATGCATGAATTAACACCGGAAATGATCGTGCGCTTCACCCAAATCGATTATGACCGTGAAATGGCCTTTGTTGCGGTAACCAATGATAAAAGCATGTCGAATGAATTGGGTGTGGGCCGTTATATGGTCAACCCGGATGGTCATTCGGTGGAGTTCGCGCTGGTCGTTGCCGACGACTCCCAGTGTATGGGCATAGGTACCAGGCTGATGAAAACCTTGCTGCAAACCGCCAAGGCCAAAGGCATGTCGTTCTTTGAAGGCGAGGTTCTGGCTATTAACAAGCCTATGTTGTCGCTGGTGACCAAGCTGGGTTTCAGCATTGAGACTATCGCCGGCGATCAGGAAGTGGTGCGGGTTGTTAAGGATTTGAGGCAGTGAATTATTTCACCACGAAGGCACGAAGGACACGAAGAAAAATAATAGAATACTGGTGACGTGGATTGGATGGATTTAAACGATTTTTTGAAAATGATAAGGCAAAATTCGGTAGGCCGGAATAAGACCACCCGAGCGTAGCGCGTGGTGGCGTTTCCGGCAGAATCGCTATCTACAAAATCAATATAACGGGGCATCACAATGACAACTAAAGAAGATTTAAAACAAGAAATCGATAAATTACATGGCAATTGTTTAGACTTAGTACTTCGCCTGCTACAACAATTTCCCCATCAACAACAATCAAAACCAGACCCGTTAAACTGTTCACGCCCAATTGATTACACGGACGCCGAAACCAGTGACGGTCTAGCATTTACCGACATTGAAGATGCCGCAGCTTTCGGAAAACAATTAAGAACATCCGCTTGGCAAAGAAGCCGCCATGTCTGATTATTTGCTCTGTGATACTTGCGTTATTATTGACCACATGAACGGGCATAGCCCAGAGCTCAACCATTTACTGAACAATGGTGCGATATTGTTTATCAACTCAATTATTGAAATGGAATTTACACTCTTATGAAATTTTTGTTCCCTATCTTAGCCAATCCGGCCAAAATTTTTATTTTTTCAGCGCTATTATCACTGAATAGTGAAGCTGCTGAAATCGGCTTAAGTCGTCAAAATGTAGCCGGAGCTTCCCCTCCTTTAACCGTTGCAGCAGTGATTATTTCCGGGCAGATTGAAAAAGGCGACGCAAAAAAAGTTGAGGCATTACTTGATGAGGTAAAACGAACTGATGATGGCCACCAACTTCGGCGACTACTAATTCACTCACCCGGAGGGTTAATCGGTGAAGCCATGGAAATAGGCAGGTTAATCCGGGCTAATGGTGTTGAAGTGTTTCTCCCGCGACAAACCAGTTGTATCAGTGCATGCGTATTGGTAATTGCCGGAGGCACGACCCGCATCCTTGATGGTCAAGTTGGACTTGATCACCCTCATTTCTTAAGGGCTGGCGGCCCTGGGGACGATGTGCCGGCACTGCTGGCAGAGTCAAAACAAATTATGCGCGACTATTTTCATTCGATGGGTGTGGCTGAGGATCTAGCCGACGCGATGTTCTCGCTTCCCGATGGAACTGTGCGTTACCTGCGTCAGGATGAGTTATCTCAATATCAACTGAAGCGAGACCACTAGCAATCCGCGAAAGGTAATGACATAGCGCGTCAGTAACAGGTGAAATCTTTCGAGAGAATAGGCCTCTTTCATCGCTAATGGTGAATTCAATTTCTAAAAGTGTTAAATTTCCTCCCAGCTTACAAATTTTGCAGCAAAATTCCCAAAGGCAACTCATGAATAGGCACAAAACCATCAACACGAGACTTTCATTATTAACCTGCATTGTCACAACTACTTTAGCGTTAACCGGTTGTGCTGCTACCACAGCTAAAGAGGTTGGAGAAAGCGATCCTTGGCAAGGATGGAACAAAAGTACGCAATCTTTTAACGATAGCTTTGACAAGCACGTATTAAAGCCGGTTGCCGTAGGCTACTTGCGGCTTACCAATGAAGCCGTTGATGAAGGTGTGACTCACTTTTTTAATAACATTAATGACATAGGCGTAACAATCAACGATATTTTGCAGCTGAAATTATTGCAAGGCGGTATGGACATCAGTCGATTTATTATTAATACAACTGCTGGGGTCGCGGGTGTTTTTGATTGGGCTAATAAAATTGACTTGCCTAAACATAATGAAGACTTTGGGCAAACCTTGGGCTTTTGGGGGGTGCCGTCCGGTCCTTATTTGGTATTGCCATTTTTGGGCGCCAGTACACCGAGAGATACTGTAGGTTTGATTGGCGATGCCCTTATGGATCCTTTAACCTATGTCTCCATTTTTGGCGGTTTTGCTGGTTCTGCGGCGACAGTAGGTACCAGTGCGCTGGATGTGACGGATTATCGTGCCGGCGTTATGTCCAGTGAAAAAGTAGTTGATGAAGCAACCAACGGCGATCGCTACGATTTTATAAAAAACTCCTATCTACAACATCGTGAATATTTGATATACGACGGTAATCCGCCAAGTAAAGATGATCCTTTAGATTCTGACGAAAGCGGTGTCGGTGATTCTGATAATATGGGTAACAAATCCAAAGCTAAAGACAAAAACGGCAATGGAGCAAGTACTGCACCACCCAATCCCAAAGGCTTGCCCACCCGTGCAAAATAACACTGGGCATAATCTTGATTTAAAAGCACCTAACGAGAAGCGGTAAAAAGTTGTCTCAAATATCGGTTTAGCCTTCAGCCAAGGGTGATCCTAATTCGACAGGATAATAGTTAGCAGGGGCTACATGTAGTTCCCTCTGACTGTAGATGTAGCCAAATCTGCGCATCGACCGGCAAACGCGCATGAGGTGAAATCCCGTTAGGCAGTTCGGCCAAGCCGGGAAAAATATCCTTAGCTTCAAACACCAATACCTTCTCCACATTGGCAATGCATGCGGTCAGTCCGTCGTACTGTGTAAACGTTGATTTCAACGCCTGCGGTAAGCCGGGCCGTTTAGCAATATGCGGACGCGATGATTGTCACTTTCGCCGGTTTTTTTGGGGCGTCCACGCTTTGAACTCCAGCCCGGCGACTGCATGGCGGATTTTGCCAAGTCTTTCGACCACTGCGGATAATTCATCAACCGGCCGAGATAAACACTACGAATCGGCAAGCTGTTACTTGGGAACAGCCCATGAAGCCCGGTTTCCAGAAGTTGATTCAATGATTGCAGCGACAGCGGACAATCGCTTCTTACCCATGCCGCCTCGGGTTCCGTGGCTCGACGTTCTATTCTTGCCATGCACTCGGGCAACTGAACCGCAAACGAGTCGTCCGCTTGCAAGCATGTCGCTTTGATCAGCAATAGAACAACGGATAGAGTCTTCACAGTACCCTCGGAATATGTTGGCAAAATATAAAAGAGCTTCTGATTTTCTCACATTCGGCCGATTAATGGTTTTTCTGTTCTACCCGCTTAAGCAATGAAAATAGATCGCTGTTGGTTGAAAGAACGATCGTTGCATCGGTGTTGATGACTTTGCGATAGGTCTCCATGCTCTTAATAAACTTATAAAACTCTGCGGCCTCAGGCTTCTGTGCATAAGCCTTGGCGTAGATTTCCGTGGCTTTGGCATCGGCCTCGCCCTGAATTTCATGTACTCGCTTATAGGCTGCGGACTCGATCTGGTTAAGGTCTCTCTCCTTGTTGCCATTAATGCGCGCAGCCTCTCCTTCGCCTTCAGAACGAAAACGCTGTGCAATCTGTAAGCGTTCGCTAATCATTCGTTGGTAGATACGTTCGAGCACTTGCTGATTGTAGTTAATGCGCTTGAAGCGAACATCGAGCAGTTCAATACCGAACTCGGCCAATTTCGGGGCCGCCGCATCGAACACGTCTTTTTCGATCCTGACTCGACCAACGTGGATCGGCCGTAATACTCCGAGTGTGCCTTCGCCGGTTAAAGGCCCGGTCAAGCTCTCATCTTGCAGCGGTTTTCGATCTTTATCGGTGCGCACCACTTCAATCAGCTCATGCCGGGCAATCGCAGTACGGGTTTCGCTGCCCAAAATGTCCTCCAGCCGAGACTGGGCGCTACGTTCATCCCTAAGCCGTAGGTAATAGCGCATCGGATCAGTAATCCGCCAACGGGCAAAGGTATCGACTTGAACGTAGGTCTTATCCTTGGTCGACATCTCAACCATCGGCCCATCCCACGCCAAATAGCGTTTGTCAAAGCTGTTGACCTGTTGGATAAAAGGCATTTTGAAATGCAGGCCCGGACTGGTAATAGGATCGCCGACCGGACTGCCAAACTGGGTGATAATGACCTGTTCGGCCTGATTAACGGTGTATATCGACAGTAATGATACAACCGCCAATACGACGACCAGTAAACCGCTTTTTCCCGACATATTCATTTTTGTTCCTCCACAGTTTTAGGCGGAAAAGGCAGCATCGGCAATATCTGCTGGATCGTGTCATCAACGATAATCTGCTGTCTTGCCTGAGGTAAAATGTCTCCCAAGGTTTCAAGATAAATACGCGTACGAGTAATATCAGGCGACTTGAGATATTGCTCCAACACTTGGTTGAACGCAGAGGCATCGCCTTGCGCTTCGTTAATTCGTTTAAAGCGATAGCCCTCGGCACCGCGAATTTTTTGGTCGGCTTCGCCACGGGCGCGAGGCACTGCTTTGTTGTACTCGCCGTTCGCCAGGTTAATGACATTTTCCCGGTCTTGCTGGGCACGATTCACTTCATTAAACGAAGGCTGCACCGGTTCGGGCGGATTGACGTTCTTTAACTGCACTTGATTAATCGAAACGCCGAGCTGGTAACGCTTGGCGAGTTCACGGGTACGTTCGAGCGCAGTTTCCTCAATCTCTTGACGGCCAATGGTGATGATTTCGTCCACCGTCCGATCCCCGATAACTTCACGCATGACGGCTTCCGATAGGTCTCTTAAGGTTTTCCCCGGATCTCGCACATCAAAGAGATATTTTTCAGGATCGGTGATGCGATATTGCACAATCCATTCTACCAAGGCTGCATTCAGGTCGCCGGTAACCATCGATTTTTCCAAGGTTGGCTCGTCACTGATTTGGTCGGGATTGGTGTAACCGGGCGTGGCAAAACCGAATTCCAGTTTTTGCTGTCGTTGAGTCGGCACAGGAATAATATTATCGATACCAAACGGAAGCTTGGCATGTAATCCGGACGGCACTTTTTCGATATATTGGCCAAAGCGGAGTACGATGCCCTCCGATTCAGCTGGAATGGTGTAAAACGACATCGTCACCGCAACCAACAGCGTAATGACTAGAAGCACTGCGAATGGCGAAATAGGCAGTGAACTTAGAAAGCGCTCTAAAAAAGGTTTGAGATCATCCACGCACAACCTCCAGTTTGAACATCGACAAGTTTAAACAGCACAGAGGAAACTGATTCTATTAGTCCTATGGTTCAAAGAACCGGATAAAACAGAATCCGAATTAAGCATGACCTTACTCGTTATTCACGTCAATGAATATTGAAAATATTACCTGACGGGTGAGATGCCTGCATAAGGCAAAGGCCAAGAAGTACTTATTTGCGTTTCATCTTAACGCAAGCGACTTGAACATCAGGTAATGGCCAATAGCCGAGAGTCAGATTAGTATTACCTATCAAGTTGAGGACAATTGGCTGCCGTCATACTTCCCGCTTTGGAACATTGTCAGCTCCCATCGATGCGCTAATTCATCATGCCTTAGTATGTAAATATCGTTTTCGCTCCCACGCACTTTAAAATAACAGTATTCGGGAGCTAACCAGCGGTCGATTACTTCTTCAATTTCAATAGGTTTATCCCCCATAAAAAAACGTCGTGGTGTTTCCTCTCCTTGGTAACCGGCATAACATTCCACACGAATTGTTAACGGATTCGTACTCATAGAATTTTTAACCTATGGTGATTTTATTTAGTTATCTTTGAAGAAATATTATATCCAGTTGAAATATTTAATTAATATCTATTTTTAAGCTCATCTTTTCGACCGGAAATATTAAAATATATCCTCTGTTTTCCGGTCGAAAGGGTGAAAAATGTTGATTACTTCCAGTACAGGTCATCAAACCAATTCATTCGGCGCCGATCTGCTGCAAACAACTCGATCCCAATGACTCGTTGCGCCGCCTTGTTGATTATTAATGAAAAATAATTTCAGGCTGACTTTTAATTACCATCACTGCCTCTTGTGCAAACAGTGCTTTGTATTTTGCAGCGATGGCTGCGATTTTGTCGCGATTTTCCGGCGTGTCGTCACAAACGATTTCCACCACTCGGCTTTTTTCCTGTTCAATCGTGCCGTTTGCACCTTGCCATTGCCCTTTGGCTTCAAACAGCGTTAAGCCTTTAGGAAAACGCGAGCTGATTTCTTGGTGCAAAAATTGATTAAATTCCTGTTCACTGACAGCCCCGCCTGTGGGTTTATTCATACCGAAATAAAAGCGGTTCAGTTGATTGGCTGGTGTGCAACCTAAACAGGCTAAGACGGTAAGCACTAATAAGTAGTTTTTCATACAGGTATTTTTTCTTATTGTATTTTAGTTATTTCTACACGATCCAAGTTGTAAGGTGGTTTCGCGCCAGCAATCTATCCTACAAATAAGCTTCCTTACAGCTTTAAATAACTCGTAAAAGCCGTCTGGTAAGCAATGACATCAATTCCCGTCGACTGTCGGTGATGATATGAATGTAGAGGGTATCCTGCCGCACTTCATAGATGACGCGATTCATCCCGGAAATAACCTGCCGGTATTGAGTTAAGCTTAGCTTTTCGAGCTCTTCAGGAATGGAGCCTGCATAAGGAAAAGTCTTCAGGTTGCGGATAGCCGCTTTAATTTTGTCATAACTGTTCTGCCAAGTCTCAATAGAGAAATTCCTGATGATGTAACTCCTGAGTTCTTTCAAATCATGCTCAGCCGACTGCAGGAGGACGACTTTCATGCTCACTGTTTGTCCAGTTCAGCAAACACATCCTCAGCATCACGGAACTTGCCTTGTTCGATCTCGCGATTGCCAAGCGCCAGGATTTTCAACAGAGCAAGCGTTTCTTCCTGCTCTTCGTAACTCTTAACATCCATGACAACAAGCTTGGCCTCGCCGTTTTGGGTGATCAGCAAGGGCTCACGGCTTTCCGAAAGCTCCCTGACAATCTCGGCTGTATGACTCTTGAGATAGCTGATAGGCTTGATATGGGAGGAAAATTTCATGGCAGTATTCCAGGCTAAACCGAAGAGACTGATTTTAGTCTTAATTAGGTCTTTCGTCTAGGGATTGCCGCTCTAACAGCTGGGCGAGGCATGTTGCTTTGTTCTGATGTCCCGAAAAAGCACATCCTACGGCCCTTCCGTACTCATAAATGGGGCGCACTGCGCCCCCTACCGGGCTTCAACAAGCACGTAAAATTTACCTTGTTCGGCATTAGAAAAATCATATTCTTCTTTCATTTTGTAAGCCTCTTCATATAAGTGGCGGTCTCGGTAGCCGTTGCTTTTCTGGCGGAAATAATTCTGATGACGTCATCATAGATAGTTCCCACGCTCCGGCATGGGAATTCAGCCTGCAACGCTCCAGCGTTGCGAAACACCGACTTACCGGCCCTCGACCCGCAATGTTCCGGGACGCTGGAGCGTCTACTCCTGCATTCCCACGCCGGAGCGTGGGAACGATAAAAGACGATATCTACCCGGCTATTGCATCCTATGTATTACACTTGCCCGCTTTGAGTTTATTGTTCACATGAAAGGCATGAGGCATTCTTGAGTGCAAGAGTAAATTTGCTCGTAAGAGACCTGCTTTACAAAATTGTTGTAGCCCCCAACGGCAGAATCATTCAATTCAATTTCGTAAAGATTTTGGAATCTTTGATCGTCTGTTATTAATATGGCAATGCGGGGCGATAGTGCATAATAAAACTCTGTGCTTGCCGGGATTTCCTTCCCGAATTGCTCGACGGCATGTGTGTTGAAAACTGGTTGATCTCCAGTGATGAAGTTGATGTCCGACGTATTTTTCAATAGAACAATTTTATATTTTCTTTGAGAAAATAAGCTGTACGCTATGCTGACAGCATTAATGTTTCTCATGAGTGGCCATGAGTTATTTATGTTCACTCCAAGTTGCCGCTCCGCATCTTTGAACGCTAAAAAAACGTTTTCTTGGATTTTCTTTGTTCTTACGAACTGCATGCACAAGTAATAGGAGAATTCCGCGCGCCCATGATCATCATCAAAGAACGATAGGTCTTCCTTTAAAATACTTTTAGTGTAGTTAATTGAAGTGCGCTCAATCATTTCGTGATAGTCCTCTTCGAAATTGTGCGCCAATACGTCGAGTTCATGAGCTACCTCATTGGCTTGCTTTTCGTTGTTGGCGAGGCCTGCATGTAAGTCGGATATCAACTTCAACGTAACTATCCACCAGTCGTTGAACTTATTGAGTACGCCAAAGTGTTGGCGGGAAGCGAGTGCTTTTATGAACTCAATATCGCGCTGGCTTATGGCTTTGATTTTGTAAAAATCACGCTCCAGGGCAATATTTTCGGTTGAGGTATGAAAGGCCTTCCCATTTCTTAAGCACCAGATTTTCTTATCATTTGTCCATGGCGACAGGTAGTGCTGCCACACATAGTGGTGATTGCGTTTCTTTGTGCTCATTAGTCTATCTAACAAAATCTTAATATAAAGCAAGTAACCTGAATGGGACTTGCGGAATCCAGGGCTTCGTAGCTCCAATCATCCCGTATTCCGCTACGCTACATGCAGGCTAGTGTGTCATGAAGAAAGGCGCAAGCCTTTTATGCTGTATTAAAGATGAGAGTAGGCCTCTCGATTTCGGCGACCAGCCGCTGGAATCAAACCACCCTGTGCGGCATAGGTCAAAAGCCTTTGTCGTGAGCGACAGGGAAAAGGCGGCCATTGAGCCGTCAGGTGCGTATTGTGGAGATGAACGCAAGTGAACCCTTGATGAGGTGTCGAAATGAACACGATGTTGTCAAAACCTGATTCCTAGCCTTAATCAGGGATAAGTTCCGACGTCAACTGGATAACGGGCGGAACGGCAACCGGCATAGAGAGGGCATGAACACAACACAGGCTTTAATACGGAACATGAGAACCTGTCGTCCTGATGAGAAGGGAGAAGCACAAACGGAAACCCCGTGAGGCGAGAGTACCGATGCAGGGCACAGGGACGGATGAGTCCGTAGTAGTGATGAAATTTCTGTAATGGAAAGGGAGCGAAGGGGCTCAATCATTCAGTCGGGTTGACTGAAACAACCGGCAACGGGAGGAACTCAGTGAATCGGACAAAACCTTATACTATACCTAGGCGATTGATTTATGAAGCGTACCAACGCGTCAAAGCCAATAAAGGCAGTAGCGGGGTAGATGGTCAAAGTCTACAAAGTTTTGATCAAGACCTTAGCCACAACTTGTATAAACTGTGGAACCGGCTGTCGTCGGGCAGCTATTTTCCACAAGCCGTGAAGCGGGTAGACATTCCGAAAGCAGACGGCGGGATACGGCCACTGGGTATTCCAACGGTTGCGGACAGGATTGCGCAAATGGCAGTCAAAATGCAAATAGAAGCCGAACTGGAGCGGCATTTTCATCCGGACTCCTATGGCTACCGGCCGAACAAATCGGCGCACCAAGCCATAGAGCAAGTCAAAGAGCGATGCTGGCACCGGGCGTGGGTATTGGACATGGACATCAAAGGATTCTTTGATGCCATCGACCATGACCTGCTGCTGAGGGCAGTAGACAAGCACATCAAGGAAGATTGGCACCGGCTGTATATTAAACGATGGCTGGAGGCACCGGTACAACACCCGGACGGACGTATAGAACAGAGAACCCAGGGAACGCCGCAAGGCGGCGTTATCAGCCCGCTGTTGGCGAACCTGTTTCTGCACTATGCGTTTGATCAATGGGTGGAAAAGCACTGGGAAGGGATACAGTTTGCGCGCTACGCAGACGATATCATCTGCCATTGCCGGACTGAGCAAGAAGCAGAAACCCTTAAAACGGTTCTCACGGAAAGGTTTGAGCAATGTGGCTTGACGCTACATCCAGAGAAAACCAAGATTGTCTATTGTAAGAGCTGGAAGAACAAAGCGGACTACGCGCAGATCAGCTTTGACTTTCTGGGATTTACGTTTCGTCCCCGATTGACAAAATGCAGGGATGGCATCCTATTGGTCTGCTTTCTGCCTGCCATCAGCCAGAAAGCCGCCAAACGGATACGTTCCGAGATTAACGCATGGCCTTGGCTAAAATGGACACAAGGCGAGATGAAAGACATCATTGTCTATAGCCAAAGCAAGTTGCGCGGTTGGATGACGTATTACGGAAAATATGGACGTGGCAAACTTAACCACGTTTTGTTTCATTTTGACAAGAAGCTGAGCCGCTGGGCAAAGCGAAAATACAAGAAGCTTAAAACTATTGCACGAGCGCTGAGGCGATTAAACGCGTTTAAGTCAAGAAATCCAAGGGTGTTTGCCCATTGGTAGGTTTAAGGTTGAATGATAAGAGCCGGATGAAGCGAGAGTTTCACGTCCGGTTCTGTGAGAGCCTCAAGGGGCAGTTCCTTGGGGCTACTCGACCTCGCTTTGAGGTATATTGCGATTGCCGGTTTACCCCTACCCTACTTGCTCATGACATTTTGGCAACATGCTTGAGCGCAAAGAATATAACAACTGCCGGCGCAAGCAGTGCCATGGCGCTCCATAATCCCATTACGAGAAAAACAATCTGGTTGAGCGCTACAAGCCCTATGTAGATATAAACAGCCCATTTTTTCATCATCCACAACCCGAGCATGCAGACGAGTCCTATGAGGGATGAAAGGCCTATGTATAATTGATACCCAAAACCGATTTGCTGCGCTAACGGTGAAAAAATCAAAGGCACGGCCATTAGCGCTCCAATGAGTCCAATTGCGCAGATGACTGTTATTGAGGTCGGGCGTTCGGTTGTTTCTGTTGTTTCATTCATAACGTGGATTTCCTTTTGTTGATGTCTAACAACCTATTCAGCATACGCCCATGGATTGGCATTGGCTGCGGAAGTAGCTGTTAGTCATGGCAATTTCGACGATAAAAGCGACTGGGTCTGTCTAATATATTTTCGCTCGATTATGACGGCAGCAATCCATTCTCGTCAATCGTAGAAAATCATTGAAAAACTGGGAAGTCGGACAGAAAAGTTTTGGGGATTATTGGGTCACAGCAGAGAATATTATTCATATTTGGCTTCAATCTTAGCGAATAGGGTAAGTTGAAGAATGAAACACAACCTGCCTATAAGTAATCTGCCTTGCAGCGTTATTATGCTCGGATTGGTTGCAACCATTCGATAACTTTTCCGGTGGCACGCTCATACAAAGTTTCCGGCGATATATCGAACCCGCAATCCCAAGCTAAAGTAGGCCAATCATCAAGTTTAAATGCTTTGAAACATTCAATATCGCGCAACGGCGCAGCAACCTGATATTTAAAGATCATATCTTGCAAATCGACCTCACCCGACTCGCCTGTATTGAATTTCAACCAAAGACGATAACCATCCAGATAACGCGCAGTTTGCACATTCACAATCATTGTTGCCACCTTATACTAATGGTTTAATTTTATGGAAATCTTTGTTTTCCCACATTTCAAGCCCTGTAGGGTGCGCACCGCGCACCATTTGCGGATTCCAGAGTATCAGTCGTATCGGAAAGGGGCGCGATGCGCCCCCTACACGGCTTGCTTTCATTAAGAGCAGATCGCCAGTGACGGCATTCGGAAAACTCGCATTATTCATACCTTTCACCTGACAGACCTAACGATAAGGGTAAGGGGCCGCAACTTTTTGGCGATCCCTGCGACCGCAGGGAGCGAACTTGACCCGCTTGTTAGCTATTTTAATTGATCTTATACTCAAAAATAGAGTTACCTAAGTTGAACGTAACTACTCGAGTGGCACTATCATAGGTTATTAACTCAGACGCTTGCTTATCAAGAAAATTGTCTGAAACAAAACTTATATCAAATACTAACTCTGCTATTGGCATCGAACCTTCACCTACAGGTTGTTCAATATCGATCCCGTAGCACTTGTAGTCACCTTTGCTACCCCATGGCCCAAGGCCAGCTTTTAGGTTTGTACCGGGTATAGATATTTCACTATAGTTCCACAAATTAGCAGACTTATTTTCAAGCGTGGAAAAATTATCCGGCAGGGTAATCCAGTCACCTTCGGGCGTTGTGAATTTCTTCTTTTTGCGATTCAATTCATTAAGAACACCAGTCATCTCAAATGCAGTATTAGAATATTCTAGTGCCTGCTCTTCTGAGATAACCTTAGTGGTTGCCTGCTCATGGGCTACTTTATTTCGAAGCGTACGCATTTCGTGCAAAAGCAGAATATGCTGTTTAGAAAGTAGGCCGGCCTTTTCTAGCATGTCGATATTATGCAGCGGGGACCGATAAGATGGGCTCTCAGGTGAAATTGCCATTCTAGATACTGCGGATGCGAGGGAAGTTTCAAGCATAGACCAAGCCAGTAATATTGCTGCTGAAGGTGCTTTTTCAACAGTCTCAAGTATCTGTTCTTCAAGAGAAGAAAATACCTTTATGCTTTCTGGATCCTGAATTACTTTTATTGATTTATCTTTCTCTACACTTATGGCTTCGGCTTGTTTTTTGACTTTATCGAAATCTAATTCAAGATCTTTGTATTTCAAGTGACCAATTTTCTCAATGAGCTTTCCAATTTGGTCACGCATAAGAAAAAACATGATCAACGTCACGATTGGCCATGAGATATTTTCAATGATTGAAGATATAAATTGTTTCCAGTCCATCGTCTTCTTTCTATTAGCTAACGTAATATATCCGACATCACGTGTCGCATAATAAATTCATGTTGTCGTATAATCATTTCTGATTGAAATTATACTATTGTTTTTAATGGCTAGAGTATAAGGCAAGGCGACAATTCGCTCAAACAAATACGACACCATAAACACCCAAAAACTCACTCTTCCAACAACCCCAAATATTCCTCTTCACTAATAACCCGCACACCCTTTTCGGTGGCGGCAGCGATTTTTGCCGCCCCCACATCCGATCCGGTCACCAAAAAATCGGTTTTTCCAGTCACCGAGCTAGCCACTTTAGCCCCCAGCCGTTTGGCTTCCTTACTCATGTCGTCACGCTTGCCGTGAATCATAGTACCGGTAAAAACAATGGTTTTTCCGGAAATCGGGCTGATGTTTTGCTGCTGCTCGGCGATTAACGGCGTTTGGATTAAATTAAAACCCAACTGGTAGATTTGCATAAAATCGGTTTTGATCTTTGCCAGACATTCAACCACGGCGGCGCTGGTTTTATCGGCAAAGCCTTCGATGTTCATCACATCTTCAACAGTCAGGTTGAAAATATCCAGCAAACGATGATGTTGCAGCAGGCGTTCGCAATTGCCCAGCCCCATCCGGTGAATGCCGAAAGCGCCCCAAAAGCGCCAGTCTTCTATGGCTTCGGTTCTGCTGCGGTGCAATTGATCCAGCAGGTTTTGCGCGGTTTTGTCGCCAAAGCCCATGTCCTGCAATTGCTTCATGTCCAGCCGATAAACGGCATAAACCGAGTTAATGCCGAAAGCATGAAGCTTTTCTACGGTTTTTTGCCCGAAACCGTCGATATTCGCCAGGGTTCTGAAAAAATGCTCGATGGTGTTTTCAATTTGCGCCGGACATTTGGTGGTGTTCAGGCAATAAAGATAATCGCTGTCCCAAACCAGCTCGCTGCCGCAACTGGGGCAATGATCGGGAATCTGCGGAATTGCCGGAGTAATGACCCGTTCGATTTTGGGTATCACCAAACCTGAGCGCGTTAATTCAATCAATGTGCCGGCACCGATACCCAGCTCCTTGACCATGCCGTAATGATGGGCGGTCGCCCTGGAAATCATCGCACCGCTGAGTTTGGTCGGCGTCAGCTCGGCAACAGGGTTAACCCGGCCGGAACGAGAGGTTTGCGGGATGACGCTCAGCACTGTCACTTCGGCGGTTTCTACATTGTTTTTATAGGCAATTTGCCAGCGGTGATGATGCCGCGTGGCACCCAGGTATTGTTTGATGCGTTCATTGCCTACCAGCTCAAAAACAACGCCATCCACATCATAATCGACCAATGCATAGACGCTTTTGACGACATGATCGAAATCGGCCAGCATCTCGGCGGCAGTGCCCTGCCAAGCAGGCAACTGGGAGAACGGATAAAAAACCGCTGCATGATTTTGTATGGCTTCCAACGCATGTTGTTCCAGCTCTTTTTCTTTAATGATGCTGGCCTGAAAATTCCGGGAGTTTTCAAAATAATCGGCCAGATACGTGTTGAAATAAGTTTGGCTGACCACGATTTCGCCTGCGCCCTGGCCTCTTTGTCCATTGCCACCGACTATCAAGCCGCGCTCGAAGACCCGGCTAATATCGGTGCCTTTACGGCCGTCGCCGCGGGTGTATAAAAGCTTTCCGTCATCGTAAGCCGCATAGCCGTCCAGCTTGGGCGTGGCCCGGATTATCAGCGTGGAAAAATCCACGTCACAGTCATTGGCGGCTTTTTCCAGACGGGATAGCCATTTTTCAATGCTGCTCCGCGTGTAGGCTTTTTCCGTTGACAACATGGGCTCAGGCAACGCGACGGTCTTGCCGACAGCGACGACTTCCAGTTCGACGGTTTCTAAATAGGGATGATGAGGATGGCGTTTTTTCAGTTCTGCCAGAAAAATAAAGTCGTATTCCGCATCGGAAATAAGCGGCTCGCCGCCACGATACAGTGCGTTGCATATTTGCAAAAACTCAAGCAACTGCTCGTCTGTCAGTTGCTGGGGATTGGCCTGTGTTGCGATTTGAGCGATAAGCTCAGGAGATAAGAGGATTGGTTCAAGGTCGGCTTCTTTAAGAAGCTCTAATTGCGTATTGCTGAGGGATGGCATCGTAAGTAATCTGAACAGAAATTAAGGATTGCGCCGGAGCTTGGGAACCAGCGCAAGATAAACGGTGAAACTTCGTGTTCTCGGCAATTGCTCCTGCATTGCTCTACCTCCTGCATAACCCACAGGGATGTGGGGAATGCAGATTTTGCATGGAGCAAAATATCTGCCCATGCAGTCGTTCGTATCTTCGTGGCGACAACTCTTCAGTCATCGCATAATCGGCTAATTTACAAACTCTGACGAATGGCTTGAACAGTCGCTTCGGTCAACGGCTGTCTTCTATGATCGAGTATCACACCGTCCAATTTAGCAGCCAGCAAGTTAATTGTTTCTATGTAGTCTTCAAAAACGGCCGGTGCATCGTCCAATGCTTCGGGCTGCATAAAAAATACGATGCCGGGGCAGTAAAACTGGTCTAAATCTTTATCCGGGAAAGTGCCCGGTTCTACAATACAGGCCACGCCAAAATCGACCAGCCGGTTAGCGTCCAGACGTTCGAAGATTTTCAAGCTGCCGTATTCAAGCCCGACCATTTCAAAGGCTTCAACCAAATCGGCGCCGTTAAAATCTTCGTCCGCCTTGGTGATAATGCTGAACTGGATAATCGCCGGTGCTGCTGCGCGTGGCGGCGGCTCTAAGTCGTCATCCTGCTCATAGTAGTCATCGTCGTCAGCGTCTTCATCATAATATCGATCTGATCTTTCATGAGCATGCTGGGCACTAACGCTACTTTTAGCCGCTCCTACCGGAATAACATCAAAATCGTCCCTTCTGTCCCTGATGGAATCATCGGCATAGTCATTGTCATCGTAAAATTCCATATCTTGCTGCGCTTTCTTATCCTTTATATAAGCCCAGACCAACATGCCAATAACTACAACCATGCCGGTTGCAATAATTACAATTCTTAAGATTTCTTTATCCATTATATTTCCGCCAGACTCACTGCTTCTTCAATATCAACTGCGACCATCCGGGACACGCCCGGCTCTTTCATAGTAACACCTGCCAGCTGTTTTGCAATTTCCATAGTCACTTTGTTGTGAGAAATATACAAAAACTGCACCGATGCCGACATTTCTTCGACCATCTTTGAAAACCGTCCAACGTTTGCATCATCCAGCGGTGCATCGACTTCATCCAGCAAGCAAAAAGGCGCCGGATTGAGCTCGAAAATCGAGAATACCAAAGCTACCGCGGTTAATGCTTTCTCTCCACCTGATAATAAATGTATCGAGCTATTCTTTTTACCGGGAGGTCTGGCAATAATATTTACGCCCGATTCCAGCTCGTCTTGCTCGGTCAATTCCAAATAAGCATGACCGCCGCCGAATAACTTGGGGAATTTCTCCTGCAAGCCGGAGTTTATTTTATCGAATGTTTCTCTAAAACGCAGCCGACTTTCTTTATCAATCTGACTGATCGCCTGATCCAGGGTTTGCAATGCTTCGATTAAATCGGCATGTTGTTCGTTAAGAAACTCCATCCGCTCGGACTGCGCCTTAAATTCCTCTATCGCAGTCAGGTTAATAGTACCTAATCTTTCGATTTGAGCCAATAAATCATCAACGGTTCTTTTCCAGCTGTGTTCCTCGGCCTGTTCCGGCAAGTTTTGCAGCACTATCTCGACATCGGCATCGATTTCTTTGAGCTGCTCGTTGACGGTTTGCTGGCGAACTTTGCTTTCCTGTAGCTCAAAACGGATGGTATCCAGCGCTTCTTTTTGCTTTTCCAGGGCTCGTTGCGTTTTGATATGTTGTTCGGATAACTGGGTTATTTCCGCTTCAAGGTCTTCTTGAAGTTGACGCTGTTTTTTCAGACGTATTTCCAGTTGTTCCTTATCGACAATCATCTGCTCCAACTGCTTTTTCTCTTGATCCATCGGCGTCAGCGTTTGGTTCAGGTTAAGCTCCAGTTCCGCGATGCGTTCAATCGACTGTTGATGTTGCAGCTGTAAACGCTCCAGCTGTTTGCCGGTTAATGTTTCGGATGACCGTAGCGACTCAATTTGTGACTTGAGGCTGAACACTTGTTGCCTGGCTTCATTGGCGGATTGATCGATACGCTGTTGCTGCGATTGCAGATCCTGGTTCGATGCCTCCAAGCTTTGCTTTTTTTGCTCCTGCTCGGCCATGACCTGTTCGGCCTGTTCCTGCAACATTTGCGACTCGGCTATGGTCTCGGCATTTTCAGCGGTCTCGCGGCTTATCTCTTCAATATCGTTACAGACCTGTTCCAGACGGCGCTGCTGATGTTCCAACTTGGCGGAACGCGCGCTAAATTCAGCGCTTTTTACCGACAGTTCAGCGCCCAGGCTTTTGTCTTGTTGCTGTATCGATTCGCGCGTGGCTTCTGCGTCTTTCAAGCCGGTTTCGGCTGCTTCAAGCCGGTCTTCAAAAGTTTCAATTTCGATATGCAGGTCTTCCTGACGCTGCTTTAACAGGCGTAATTCTTTTTCGCGCTGCAACACGCCGGTTTTACTGTCTTTAGCACGGATTATTTTTATCCAGCCTGAGCCGAACCAAGTGCCGGCCGGGGTAATTACCGATTCATGTGGCTTTAATTGGGCGGATAACGTTCTTGCTGTCTCTGCATCATCGGCGCAGTAGACTCCGGCCAGTAAGTTGCTCAAATCCCACGGCGCTTTTACTTTATCCAGCAGCATTGCTCCTTCTCCCTCAGGGAGAAGGCTGGGATGAGGGGATACAAATCCAGTCTCAACCAGCATCAACGACTCATCAGTCAAACGCTGCAAGCCCGGAATAACTTGATCCGCGCTTTCTATGCAAATCGCCTCAAGGTAACTGCCCAAAACCGTTTCAATCGCAGTATCCCAACCGGCCTGAACATCCAGAAACTCGGCAAGCCGCCGGTTTTCAACCAAATCCACGGACTCCAGCCATGCGCTCAGGTGTTTATTGTCCTTCCCCATCGCATGCTGCTGCAATAATTCCAGAGAAGTGATTTTTCCTTTGACACTTTGCATTTCCGACCGGCGGGCATGCAGATCGTCATGGTACTGCTTGACCTGTTGCCGCTGTTCACGTATCTGCTGATGCAAATCTTCAAGCCGCTGATGAAACTCGGCGCGCTGCATCTCGATGATCTCGATGCCGGCATCCAACGATTCAATCTCGCTTTGCAAGTCGCTGGACTCCAGCTCATCGCGTTCGCCGTGCAATTTATCCAGACGGATTTGCAATTGGCGATTCTGGTTTTCCAGTTGCGCGGTTTTTACCCGCTGCACTTCGGACTGTTCTTTATAGCTCGAGCTTGTCGTGCGATAGGCTTCCCATTGCTCCTGCCAGGAACTTTTTTGCTGTTGCACTTCCTGCTGGTTATATAAAACGTCTTCCTGCCTTTCCTCGGCGACAATCAACGCTTCTTCCGCTTCAAACAAAGCCTGTCTGATTTCTTCCAATTGCTGCATATCGGCTTCGAGTTCTTTTAACGACTCGGCTGCCTGTTGGCGCAGACGGTTAATTTCGATAGCGGTTTGTTCGCGGCTGTTTTCGCTGTGTTTGATGGTTTGTTCAAGGCCGCTGACTTCAGCGACAATCTGGTAATAATCGCCCTGAAAATTGTTGGTCTGCTGTTGTTGGGTTTTATGCTCGGCACGCTTGGCTTCGATGTTGTTATCGATGTCCCGCAACTCGACAAACAAGCGGTTATGCTCGTGAGCCACTTCCTGCAATTTTTCATCCAGCTGTTTTGCGGCCTGATGATAGGTATTCCAGCGCATTGCCAGCAGTTCCAGCCGATATTGGCGTTCCTGCTTTTTAAGCTCGGTATATTTTTCGGCTTTTTCGGCTTGTTTTTGCAGATGCCTGATTTGTTTTTCAACTTCGTCACGCAAATCGTCAAGCCGCTCCAGATTTTCACGGGTATGTTTCATCCGGGTTTCGGTTTCGCTGCGGCGTTCTTTATATTTTGAAACGCCCGCAGCTTCTTCGATATGAATCCGCAAATCCTCCGGCTTGGCTTCAACCATACGGGAAATCGTGCCCTGTTCGATGATCGCATAGCTTCTTGAACCTAAGCCGGTACCCAGGAAAATATCGGTGATATCCTTGCGGCGGCAACGCGAACCGTTCAACATGAACACAGAAGTACCGTCGCGACTGACCTGCCGCTTAATCGCAATAGTATCGTATTGCGAATATTCGCCGCCCAGCTTGCCTTCGCTATTATTGAAAACCAGCTCGACAGAAGCCGTGCTGACCGGTTTGCGTCCCGATGAACCGTTAAAGATCACGTCGGCCATGCTGCCGCCGCGCAAATGCTTGGCGGAGCTTTCGCCCATCACCCAGCGTACAGCGTCAATAATATTGGATTTACCGCAGCCGTTAGGCCCGACGATGGCAGTCAGGTTACCGCTAATGGGTATGACTGTTTGATCAACAAAGGATTTGAAACCCGAAAGCTTGATTTTTTCCAGTTTCATAGTACTGGTATGAATATCCCAACAGTTGAATTAAAATAACGGCCTATTATTAACGATAATTAGTCGAGTATCGACTTTTTTTGCACATCTTCTTTCTATATAAGCCCAAAATGACAACACAACCAAGCAAAGACCTGGAAACTTTCGACAATCCGCAACCAGGCCGTGATTACACGATCCGCATCGATATACCCGAGTTCACCTGCTTGTGTCCCAAAACAGGTCAACCCGACTTCGCCACGATCCAGATCGAATACGTACCGGGAGCGCTGTGCGTAGAACTCAAAGCGCTAAAACTGTATATGTGGGCATTCAGGGAACAAGGCGCATTCCATGAAGCCGTCACTAACGAAATCCTTAATGACATCGTTAAAGCCATAGCACCTAACTTCATGCGTATCCGCGCTGAATTCAATGTTCGCGGCGGTATCTATACCACCGTCGTTGTCGAACACAGAAACCCGAAATGGCAAGCGCCGGAACTGGTTACCCTGCCTTAAGGCATCATGGCTAAGACCTACTACACCTCGGACATTGCCGTCGCATTAAAATACGACGGCAAAAACGCGCCCAAGGTTACCGCTAAAGGATCAGGTCTTACCGCAGAGCAAATCCTAGCAATCGCCGAACACCACGGAATACCGCTGCAAACCGAGCCGGAACTGGCAAGAATTCTGGCTCAAATCCCGTTAGGCGATGAAATCCCCAATGAACTCTATGTTGCCGTTGCAGAAATCATCGCTTTCGCGTATTTCTTAAGCGGCAAAACACCCGACAATTATAAACCATGAACTTTAAAGAAGCCCTGACCACCCTGCCTCAATACGCATTACCTCATCACGCCCTATCCACCATGATGAGCAAGCTGACCCACTGCGAAAACAAGGCCTGGAAAAACCTGTTTATCAAGCAGATCATCAAGCATTACGGCGTCAATATGGATGAAGCGCTGGAGCAGGACATCAATTTCTATAAAAGTTTTAACCACTTTTTTACCCGTGAGCTAAAACCTGGCGTTAGGTCCTTTAGTAGCGAAAGAAATGCGATCACCTGCCCTGCCGACGGCGCAGTCAGCCAAGCCGGAAACATTACCGACGGGCAAATCTTCCAGGCCAAAGGCAAAAGCTTTACCGCGACCGATTTGCTGGGCGGCGATGCAGCACGCGCCGAACCGTTTAACAACGGCGTATTTACCACTATTTATTTGTCGCCAAAAGATTATCACCGCCTGCACATGCCGTTGACCGGAACCTTAAAGGAAATGGTGCATGTTCCCGGCCGCTTATTCAGCGTGAATCCGGCGACCGTCAATTCCGTTCCGGAGTTATTTGCTAGAAACGAGCGCGTTGTGGCTATATTCGATACGGAAATAGGCCCCATGGCTTTGGTACTGGTCGGCGCAATCTTCGTGTCCAGCGTGGAGACTATTTGGCATGGCGTAGTCACGCCGCCGAGCATTACTTCAGTGCAAAACTGGCAGTATGGCGACGACGCGCCTACGTTGAAAATCGGCGAAGAAATGGGCCGGTTTAATATGGGGTCTACGATTATTGTTTTGTTTGGTAAAGATAAGGCGCAGTGGGATGCTGGGTTTAAAACAGGGAAGAAGGTTAAGTTGGGAGAGTTGATTGGGAGGATTGTTAGATAATTCCAGTTGGCCGAAACCAACGACGCATACTCGATTAATTTTGAATTATAAATAATCTACTCTGCCCCTCATTGGATTTGCCTGATTTTGAAGTTAAATAGTATACATTAAAAATAAAAAGGAATAATCATGATACTTGGAGTTTCAGCACTAGGAACTGAGTGCATAGGTGGTGGTAGTTTAGACGAAGTAATAATAGAAGCGATAAAAAAATCAATCGATATTCCTTCAGTCGCAAAAGAAGCAATACAAGATACTCTCTTAAACCACAAGCCCAAAATTGCAAAAAATCATAAAATCTTATGAATTTGCTTTAACAGGAAACGTGTAAAAACGAGTCCCGTCAAATTCTTTTTTAGCTTTCAGCATGCCATGGATGGCATGCAAAAGTTTGCGCATTACGGCACATACAGCCTGTATTTTCTTCAAACCGTTGTCTTTAATCATATGCGCGTAATAGCCTTTAATATGAGGTTCATGGCACGTTGCGACCAAGGCAGGCATATACAGTGCTCGACGAACAAATTTATTACCCGCCTTACTGATGCGTGGCTTTTTCGCCACGCTGCTGCCAGACTCAAATTGCCGTGGATCTAAACCCGCATAAGCGACCCATTGCTTTGCACTCATGTCTTTAGGCAATATCATC
>DATBQB010000007.1:0-48781 GCA_036561025.1 Methylobacter sp.
CTCCGCTAATGTTGGGATCAAGGATGGCAACTTTTCCATCCTCTTCAGTTCGCGCACCGACAATGATCACACTGTTTTCGTCGCTTAATTTGGCCAGAATGGGGAAAACGCCACCCTGAGCCAGCAGCCCTTCCCAGGACAATTTATCAACCTTCGCTTTCAGGCCTATTTCGGTGGCTATACGCAATAACGTCGCAGGCGCGGGTTCTTCCGCGCCTAGCGCATATTCCTGTATCAACCGCTCCGGGTTAACTTGCAAGCCGTGATGCTGGGCAATAGCCGTCAGACACTGTATGGTGGTATGAGGAAATTTATCAGACATTTATTGACTAAAATCTAAGATTAAATAGGGGATTGGATTCAGAGGGACCAACCAAAAGTTCCTGATGTTCAAGTAGTTTGAAATAAACCGATATGTATTAGGGAATAGGGAAACTCAAATAAAACCACAACATAGCTTGCCTAGATTATTGACTTCACAAACTGCCTTTTTGTAAAGCAACTCAGAATGTGAATGTATAGATTGCTAACACAACACCCTCAAAGCACCGTACATCCGCATGAATGACAGCACTTCTGCTGAAAAACATTACGGATGAAAGCCTCACTAAGTTGCTGCTAGCATTGACCATAACAAACAAAACCAAAACGCTTTTTTTGCTATCAACATCCTCTAACACAGGTATAAATATATCATACTGCATATCGTTAACCAAAAAGCTTACCATCTCAATTAAAACTGATAGGCATTAAGCCGCAAAAATTTAATGACTTAACCAGTCCATCGGAATATCGATTGAATATACAGACTTTCTGTTTAAATTGGCGTTTATACGGCTGATCCCCGTCCGCAGTAAATAAGCTCATGCTTGCTAGTTTTTTGTTGAGTGAATATACTAGTTTCGTACAATTTGCTTTAGGTATTCATGGGCTATCGTCCGCAGAATTGAAACGGGAAGTTGGTGAGTTTGCTTAAAGATGGCAAACAAAGCCCACACTGCCCCCGCAACGGTAAACAAGTAAAAGGTTTGCAAACGCCACTGTGTAACATATGGGAAGGCGCTAACCTTGAAAGCTCAAGCATTGCTTTCTACTTGTGAGTCCGGAGACCGGCCTGAAGCGATAATCGAATTTGTGCGCGGAGGGCGCTCAGATGGATTGCTTCTCCTTCGCGTCCGTCCTGCACTTTCTCCCCATACAAATTATTCCACCGACAACACGATTGCGTTGCCGGCTTTGTTGTCCTTTACCCAGGAGAAAACACATGTCATCAACACCTGTTTTACTCGATAACGCTCAAACACAAACCCGTCCTGATGTCTTAAAGGATAGAATAATGCCTGCAATGCTTGCGAGTATGCTTGGCTTAATGCTCTTGTATACTGCCGGTTTCGCTGAAACCGAGCAACTGCATAACGCTGCTCATGATGGACGCCATTCCGCCAGCTTTCCGTGCCATTAATGTTTAACCTGACCACATTCAGAGAGCTTGTTACTGCGGCTCTCTGGACCGGTTTACTGGCGGGTTTATTGTTAACCGCTGTTCAACAAATTCGAGTTATCCCGACCTTGCTCCAGGCAGAAGTGTATGAGAAAAACGCTCCGGCAGCGGCGATATCCACTACGGAACATATCCACGAATACCATGAATGGCAGCCTGAAAACGGCTGGGAGCGGACTTTTTTTACAGCAGTAGCCAATATTAGTCTGGGCGTTGGTTTTGCTCTGCTGATTGGTTCGGTCATGTGTTTGCGCGGCCGTCCTGGCAATTGGCGTGTAGGACTATTGTGGGGACTGTCGGGCTACCTAACATTTTTTGTCGCGCCATCTTTGGGATTGCCGCCGGAAGTTCCAGGCACTGAAGCGGCCCAACTGGCAGATCGGCAAAGTTGGTGGCTGATGACAGTTCTTGATACAGGCTTCGGACTATCATTACTGGCTTTTGCCAAGACCAGAACCAACAAATTTTTCGGTATAGTGTTACTCGCAGCACCTCATTTAATAAGCGCCCCGCAACCGGAAGTTCACAGCAGTGCCGCACCCGCCGAATTGGCACAATCTTTTATAACCGCCACCGTTTTTGCCAACGCTGTCTTTTGGCTGGCTATTGGCGGTCTGATGGGGCAGTTTTACAAAAGAGAGTCATGAGAACCCACAACAAACACATATTGATGTGTACAGGCCCGCGCTGCTCTGGAAACAACGAAGAAGCTTTTCAACAGCTGGGCCGGAAAATCGATGCCCGCCCTCAGCTCAAAGTAAAACGCACCCGCTCAAACTGTTTTGCGGTCTGCAAAAACGGCCCGATCCTGGTCGTTTATCCTGAAGGCGTCTGGTATTCCTGTACCGACGAGTCCGTGCTGGAGCGCATCGTCGGCGAGCATCTGGAAAACGACATCGAAGTCAGCGAACACGTTTTCCACCGTTTGGGTACCGGCGATGTCTAATATAGCGTTGCTAACCCATGCGCCCAACGACCTGATGGTGCTGCAAAGCGCAATGGCGCAAATGCCGGAAGGTTTCCCTGAGGTAACCGGCATTAACTTGCAGGCATTGGAAAGCGATGTGCAAATGGCCGAGCTGCTGGAGCATCAGCTTGCTTCGGCGCGTATCATCGTGTTGCGCGTACTGGGCCGTCTCGGCAGTGTGCCCGGCTTTACCGATTTGGTGCGTCACGCTAAAAGCCAGGGACAACACCTGATCGCTATCAGCGGCACCGGCGAGCCTGACCCCGAATTGGCAGCCGCGTCCACCGTATCATCCGACGTGCTGCATCAGGTACAGACCTATTTTCAGGCGGGCGGCAGCGTCAATATGGCGCAACTGCTGCGCTACCTTTCCGATCATTTTCTGTTGACCGGTTTTGGCTTTGAACCGGCTGTCGATTTGCCCGAACATGGCATTTATCATCCCGATCTATCTCAAGATGCTGATATAGATGACTGGCTTGCTCTACGTATGCCGGAACAAGCCAGCATAGGTATTGTGTTTTACCGCGCCCATTGGATGAGCGGTAATACGCGCTTTATCGATGCGCTAATTGAGCAACTGGAAAAGCGCGACCTGAATGTATTACCTGTGTTCACCTCGTCGTTACGCGCAGGTCGCATCGGTTCCCTACCGATTGCGACACTTCCGCCATCCCTGGCAGTCGGCCACAACGATGATGCTCTGCCCTCGGCATTACAATACTTTAGTGGCAAACAAGGTGCACATATCGACGTGCTGATCAACACCACCGCATTTGCGATGGGTGAAATTACCCCCGGCGGAGCTACGCCCGCAGGCTGGTCGGTATCCGTGCTTGAGCAGCTCAATGTGCCCGTTCTGCAAGCCATCACTAGCGGCATGATGCAGCATCAGTGGGAGCAATCGGCGCGAGGCCTCAATCCGCTGGATGCAGCGATGAATGTGGTATTGCCTGAATTTGACGGTCGCATCATCACCGTACCTCTGTCGTTCAAGGCAAAAGCCTCCGGTATGTCGAATGAACTGATCGAATACGACCCCGTGCCGGATAGGGTCGCGCGCATTACCCAAATCGCCTCCCGCTTTGCGCGGCTTAAATGCTTGGACAATGCCGACAAGCGTATCGCGTTTGTGTTCACCAACTCCAACAGCAAGGCCTCGCAAATCGGCAACGCGGTTGGCCTGGATGCACCGGCATCGCTGATGCGGATTCTACAAGCCATGCAAGCTGCCGGCTACAACATCGGCGATTTGCCGGAAAGCGGCACGGCGTTGATACACGAGCTGATCGACCGTTGCGCTTACGACAACACTTACCTGACCACAGAACAGCTAACCCATGCCGTTGGCCGCGTATCGACAGCGCAATATCAAGCATGGTTTGGAGACCTGCCGGTTGAGATGCAGAACAAAATGACCGTGCAATGGGGAGCAGCGCCGGGCGAGGCTTATGTGCACGACGGCCATCTCGCGTTGGCAGGCATAGAGCTTGGCAACAGCTTTATAGCCTTGCAGCCGCCGCGCGGTTACGGCATGGACCCCGACGCGATATACCACCAGCCCGACTTGCCGCCTACCCACCATTACTATGCGCTGTATCGCTGGTTGCGCGACGAATGGAAGGCCGATGCCATCGTGCATGTCGGTAAGCACGGCACGCTCGAATGGTTGCCGGGCAAAGGCGTAGGCTTGTCGGAAAACTGTTTTCCCGATGCGCTGTTGACCGATATGCCGCTGTTTTACCCGTTCATCATCAACGATCCCGGCGAAGGCGCGCAAGCCAAACGCCGCGCCCATGCCGTCGTCGTCGACCACCTGACGCCCCCGATGACCACCGCCGACACTTACGGCGCGTTGGCCCAGCTGACCCAGCTGGTCGATGAATATTATCAGGTGGAGGTGCTCGATCCGGCCAAGCTGCCGCTGTTGCAGCAGCAAATCTGGGATTTGGTCAAAGAAACCAACCTGGATACCGACTTGCAAGCCCGGCTGTTACACCACGATCATGATCACGAACATGAAGAACACCATCATGGACATCATCACGAGCATGATGATGCGCATGAACATGGCGAACACCACCACGACGATGATCATCTCCACCACGGGCATCATCATGACCATGATGATCATCACAAAGACGGCCTGCCCGAACTGCTGACCAAAATGGCCGGCGCCGACGTCGCGCATTTGATCGAGGATCTGGACGGCTACCTGTGTGAGCTGGGTGCAGCGCAAATCCGCGACGGTTTACATATACTCGGACTGGCACCCGAAAATGAGCAACTGACAGACATGCTGGTCTCACTAACACGCTTGCCGAATCAAGACATCCCCGGCCTGCCTATAGAAATTGCGCGGCTATTCGGTCTGAATATGGACTCGCTATTGGAACATCAGGGTCGTCGACTGGAACAAGCAATTCCCAAACTTGAAAAACTGGCGGGACGGCCTTTGGCTACTCATGCCGACATACTGGAAACCATCGAAGCGCTGTGCAAACGATTATTCAGTGAATTACAGGCCCATGATTATTCTGAGTCAGCCATAGGCCTAGCCATCAACAATATTTTTTATGGTTCTCACGCTCTGCGTGGTAACCCAGTATGGGACGCTCCCGCGTCCCGAACCGCAGAGCGGTTTAGGCTGCATTCCCACGCAGAGCGTGGGAACGATGAAGCTGCGGTTTTTAGAATAAAAAGTGTGCTTAGTTTTGCCTGCCGTGAACTTGCCCCCAACCTCGCCCGCGCCACCGACGAAATCGATAACCTACTACGCGGCCTGTCCGGCGGCTATGTACCCGCAGGCCCCAGCGGTTCACCGACTCGCGGCATGGCGAGCATCTTGCCGACCGGGCGCAATTTTTACTCGGTCGATCCGCGCAGCGTGCCCTCCCAATCCGCCTGGCGTGTTGGTCAGCAACTTGCCAATGAAGTGCTGTCGCGCTATGTCCGCGAAACCGGCGATTATCCCGAGAGCGTCGCGATCAGTATTTGGGGCACCAGTGCGATGCGCACCCACGGCGACGACGTGGCGCAGATTTTAGCACTGCTCGGCGTTCGCCCTGTGTGGCAAGCCGAAAACCGACGTTTGACCGGCGTCGAAGTCATTCCGCTGAACGAATTAAAACGTCCGCGCATCGATGTCACCACCCGCATCAGCGGTTTTTTCCGCGACGCGTTTCCGCAACTGATCGATCTAATTGATGACGCAGTCAACGCCGTCATTGCGCTGGATGAGCCGCTGTCGCAAAACTTTGTGCGCAAGCATTATCTTGCCGAGCTGGGCGACTGGATAGGCCAAGGCCTGACTGATGATGAGGCCTCGCAGCGCGCAGCCTTCCGCATCTTTGGAGCCAAACCCGGCATTTACGGCGCGGGCATATTGCCGCTGATCCAGGAAAAAAACTGGCAGGCCGATGCCGATTTTGCCGAGGCCTACGTCAACTGGGGCGGCTATGCCTATGGCCGCAGCCAACAAGGCAACGATCAGCGCGATGCGTTCCGTACCCGTCTGTCCGGCGTCCAGGTGGCTTTGCACAATCAGGATAACCGCGAGCACGATATTTTCGACAGCGACGATTATCTGCAATTTCACGGCGGCATGATCGCCACGATCAGAGCCTTGACCGGACAGCAGCCGCGCAAATATTTCGGCGATAGCCACGATCCGTCACGAGCGCAAGTGCGCGACTTAAAGGAAGAAACCTTGCGGGTATTCCGCTCGCGCGTCGTCAACCCCAAATGGCTGGACAGCATCCGCCGCCATGGCTACAAAGGCGGACTGGAGCTGACCGCAACCGTCGATTATTTATTCGGCTACGATGCCACCGCGCAGGTGATGGACGACTGGATGTACGAACAAGTCGCCGAAACTTATGCAATGGACCCGGAAATGCAACGCTTTCTGGAACAAGCCAATCCATGGGCGCAAAACGCCATTGCCGAACGCCTGCTGGAAGCCGCCAGCCGCGGCATGTGGGCCGAACCAAAGCCACAAACGCTGGACGCATTGCAGGCTTTATACCTGCATAGCGAAACCTTGCTGGAGGCGCGCGGCGAAACACCGCGCGGGGCATAATGATTTTTTATCCACGAAAGGCACGAAAAGCACGAAAATATTCGTATAGCCAAGTAGGCCGGAATAAGCTGATTCGAGCGACAGCGAGAATTAGCGTTTCCGGCAAGCATCTGAGTCTGCCGGAAACGCCACCTCGCGCTACGCGCTTGGATGGCCTTATTCCGGCCTACTTTGCTAAAAATGCCGACTTATCAAAAATATTAGGGACTACTTTTTTAATTTTTTTCGTGCTTTTCGTGCCTTTCGTGGAAAAATTGCTTTTTTAAAATGAACCAAGCCACCTTCCCTTTTTCCGCCATCGTCGAACAGACTCAACTCAAAACTGCGTTGCTGCTGTGCGCCGTCGATCCGTCGCTGGGCGGCGTGCTGATACGCGGCGACAAAGGCACCGCAAAAAGCACAGCGGCGCGGGCGCTGACCGACATCCTGCCGCTGATCGAACGGGTTGCCGGTTGCGCTTTCAACTGCGCACCCAACACGCCCTATCAGCACTGCGAAACCTGCAATACCGAACACGCAACGGCGCAAGCGAGTAGCGTGCCTTTCATCACCCTGCCGCTGGGCGCAACCGAAGACCGAGTGATCGGCACCCTGGATTTGGAGCAGGCACTCAAAGGCGGATCACGCGTTTTCAAGCCCGGCTTACTGGCTGCGGCGCACCGGGGCATACTCTATATCGACGAAGTCAACCTGCTGCCCGACCATTTGGTCGATGTGCTGCTGGATGCGGCGGCGATGGGTATCAATGCAGTGCAACGCGAAGGCTTGTCGGTCAGTCACCCTGCCCGCTTCACGCTGATCGGCACGATGAACCTGGAAGAAGGCGATTTGCGTCCGCAATTGCTGGATCGCTTCGGCTTGATGGTTGAAGTGACTGCGCCGCGAAACAAAGCTATGCGTTCCAAGGTCGTGCGCCGCCGCATCGCATTCGAAGCCAATCCTACGGCTTACGCTGCCGCCTGGATGCATGAGCAACAGGCATTGCGACACCAACTGGCCACTGCACAACAGTTGCTGCCTGAAGTGACGCTTGATGATGCGTTGCTCGATTTGATCAGTCATTTGTGCTGCGAGTTCGAGGTCGCGAGCCTTCGTGCCGACATTGTCATGCACAAAGCCGCGCGCGCACTAGCGGCACTCGAAGGACGAGCTCAGGTAACGCCGCAAGACGTGCGCGGCGCGGCGGAACTGGTGCTGCCGCACCGGCGCAGGCGCAAACCGTTCGAGCAGCCCGGACTGGATCAAGACCAACTCGACGAGCTGATGCAACAGGCATTGCAGCCGCCTGATGAAGAAGAATCCGGCGTTGGTACGGATCAGGAAAATGATCAAGATAACGGCGAGTCGCAAAACCAACAGCAAGTCTTTGCCGCCGCATCTGCCGGTAATGTACGAAAAATAGAAGTCGATGCAGTTTCCAATCGCTACGCTTCCGGCAAACGCAGCACTGCACAAGATACGCCGCGAGGCCGAGTGGTGCGTGCAGTGCCTGACCAAAATCCAAGCAGTCTCGCCGTCGGAGCGACATTGCGTAGTGCCGCGCTTAGAGGGAGCGATGATTTTCAGGTGACAAAAAGCGATCTGCACCAGCAAATCCGCTCTGGCAAAAACGCCAACCTGATCTTGTTTGTTGTCGATGCCTCCGGCTCCATGGCGGCGCAACGACGCATGGAAGCCGTCAAAGGTGCCGTGTTATCGCTGCTTACCGATGCCTACCAGCAGCGCGATGAAGTCGCGGTAATCAGCTTTCGCGGTGAATCCGCACAATTATTGCTGCCACCTACCCGCAGCGTCGATCTTGCCGAACAAAACCTGCGCGAGCTGCCTACCGGCGGCCGCACGCCCTTGCCTTATGCGCTGTCCGTGGCACTGGAAACGCTGGAAAAAACCAGCATGCCGCCATTGCTGGTACTGCTTAGCGACGGCAAGGCCAATGTTGCACTGAACGACGGCAACGACCCTTGGCAGGAGTCGCTAAGATTTGCAGAATTGCTTGCCGAACGCGGCGTGCCTGCTCTGGTGCTCGATACCGAAACCGGCTATTTGCGCTTGGGCAGAGCCCGCCAACTGGCGCAAGCGTTGGGCGCTGAATACCTGACGCTGGAAGAATTATCGTCAGAAAGTCTGGCGCTTACGGTACGCGGATGTATTTAAATGAACATAAAGTTGATTAAAAATATTTTATTCACCACGAACGACTGCACGGATGCAGGAGGTAGAGCAACGCATGGAGCGGTTGCCGAGACACGAAGAAATAAAATTTCGTGTTCTTCGTGTCTTCGTGGTGAAAGGTTTTTATATAGCAAGGAACAATTATGATTATCTGCATAGGCGCAGGCCCTGGCGACGTGGCTTATCTGACCCAGCGCGGCGCGGAGCTGATCCGTAACGCCGACGTGGTCGCCGGATTCGATGCCGTCGTTAACGTCGTGCAAAGCCTGATCCCCGAAACCGCGCAAACCGTGCTGATGAACTATCGCGACCAAACCGAACAATTGGCGAAAGTGGCAGCTGAACACCATGCGGGCAAAAACTGCGTCGTGGTGTTCATGGGCGACATCCATTTCAGCGGCTTCCAATATCTGGAACGAGTCGAACGCGCCTGCGGCCATCCAGTCGGAACCGTGCCGGGCATATCATCGGCGCAGATACTCGCGTCGCGCGCCAAGGTTTGTTTCGACGAAACAACATTTATCACTTTTCACCGCCGCGGCGATTTAACCCCGTTCAAGCAACATCTGGTGCATGTGCTGCAAGACCAGCGTAATGCGATTGTGATTCCCTGCCCGTGGGACGAGGCACGTTCATTCATGCCGCGCCATATTGCTGCTTTCTTGTTGGAGCAAGGCATATCGCCCGATCATCCGACCGAGGTTTGGGAGAATTTGACAAGGTCGGAAGCGGAGTGGCGCGGCACTCTCGCCGACTGTGCAAAACAGGAATTCAGCGACATGAGCATCATGCTAATCCGCACCCGCAATCCTATGTCCAGCCAGATTGAACCAGCGACGGAGCCGTTACCGAATGCAGGCTGAAACACATCAACAATTCGGTATTGTTATCGCAGGTCACGGCAGCCGCGACGCCGACGGCATACGGGAATTCGAACAACTGATTGAACTGGTCAGGGAGCGAGCACCGCAGCATACGGTCAGCCACGGTTACCTGGAATTCGCCGGCCCGACTATCGATCAGGCGATTGCAGATCAACTAAACGCTGATGCCAAACAAGTAGTCATGGTGCCCGGCATCCTGCTGGCGGCGACTCATGCCAAAAACGATATGCCCAGCGAGCTGCTGACCTTCGCACGCGAACACCCCGACATCGATTTTCATTTCGGCGCACCGATGGGCTTGCATCCGCTGTTGCTGCAAGTGGTTCAGCAGCGCATTGTCGAGGCCGAAGCGACATCATCCAAGACTGTGCGCCGCGACGCCACTTGCCTGGTACTGGTCGGCCGCGGCACCACCGATCCCGATGCCAATGGCGAAGTCTCCAAGTTCGCGCGCATGATCGAAGAAGGCATGGGCTTTGGTTCATCTTTCGTATGTTATTCAGGCACGGCCAAACCATTGGTTGCCGATGGCCTGCGCGCTGCCGCTAAGCTGGGTCATGCACGGCTGATTGTCGTGCCGTTTTTCCTGTTCGACGGTATCTTGGTCAAGCGGATTTATGATGCAGCCGATGCATTGCAGCAACGCGAACCCAGCCTGGAAGTGCTCAAAGCCGGTTATCTCGGCGTGCATCCGAACGTGGCCGATGTGATGATTGCCAGAGCGCAGGAAGCCGTGGAAGGCCGTGCGGAGATGAACTGCTCGCTGTGCAAATACCGGGTACAAATCGTCGGCTTTGAGGAACAGGTCGGCGAGCCGCAACGCCCCCATCATCTTCAAGTGCGCGGCTTGTTCGGCAATAGCTCCCTGCATTGCTCTACCTCCTGCATAACCCACAGGGATGTGGGGAATGCAGATTTTGCATGGAGCAAAATATCTGCCCCTGCAGTCGTCGAAAAAGCCGCTGTAGATGAGGCAGCAGAATTTGCTCCTTACGCGCCGCATCCGATAGAAGCCGAAAGTTTCCGCATCATCGCTGCCGGGCGCGACTGGTCGGTCTTTCCCGAGGCACATTTAACCGTACTGCACCGGCTGGTGCATACCAGCGGCGATTTTAATGCGGTCGATGACATTTATTTTTCGCCGGGCGCTGTCGAAACCGGCATCCGTGCGCTGCTCCGCTGCAAGCGTGTGGTAACTGACGTGACCATGGTACAGACCGGCCTAAAGCGCGCCCTGCTCGAACAACTCGGCATCGAAACCTGGTGCGGGGTGCATGATCACGAGACGGCGCTGATGGCGCAAGCACAAGGCATTACCCGTTCCGCAGCCGGCATTCGGCGCGCGTTCGAAAAGTTCGATAACGATATAGTGCTGTCGATAGGCGATGCCCCGACTGCGATTATGGAAGCAGTGCGCCTGATTCGCGAGCACGGCTGGCGGCCACAACTGGTAATCGGCTTGCCGGTCGGCTTTGTCGGCACCTGCGAGTCAAAAGCGGAGTTAAAACGCTGCCTGCAAGTGCCGCGCATCACCAACAGCGGTACACGCGGCGGCTCTCCATGGGCGGCAACCGTCGTCAACGGTTTGATGATCGATGCGGTAAATCAACTCGCTGAGTATGGTTCAGCAATTGCGATGGAACGCAGATGCCAAAAGTAGGCGCCTCTAGGCGACGCAGATCAATATTTATCGTTCCCACGCTCCAGAGTGGAAATGCATCCAACAACGCTCCTGCGTTGCTAGGCATTGATTATTGATGGGACATCTGTATACGGGACGCTGGAGCGTCCACAACGGCATTCCCACGCTGGAGCGTGGGAACGATGGCATTTATTAACTGCTACGCAGTGTATGATTCAATCTGAGCTTAAGGAATTCGATCTCAGCGTACTCGCACCGAACGGATTACGGCGCGGGCGCACCACCGGCAGCTGTGCCACAGCAGCGGTTAAAGCCGCGCTCTATCTGCTGCTGAACGGTGAACGCCACACGCAGATGCAAATAACATTGTCTGACGATGTGCACTATCTGAACGTACCGATTCAGGACTGCCGTTGGCTGAATGAACACACAGCACGAGCCGAAGTAGTCAAAGACGGCGGCGATGACCCGGATAACACACACGGGGCAACCATCTTTGCCGAGGTACGAAGAAACGATAAAGGACGGATATGCTTTTTCGCCGGAGACGGCGTTGGCACCGCGACCCAACCCGGCTTGCGCGTAGCAGTGGGAGAACCCGCAATTAACCCAACGCCGCGCCAGATGATGCGGCAGGCTGTCATCGAAGTATCCGGTAATGAAAACCAAGGCTTTGATCTAACCATAGGTTGTGTTAACGGTGAGGCTATTGCCAAGAAGACCTTCAACCCGAAACTCGGCATAGTCGGCGGCATTTCGATACTCGGCACCTCAGGCATAGTCGAACCTTTATCGCTGGCATCATGGATTGCCTCGATCGAGGTTTATGTGCGCGTCGCATTGGGGGGCAACGATATAAAAAGCATCGCTTTGCTGCCCGGCAAAATCGGCAGGGCTTATGCCAAAGAAATGCTGGATTTGTCTGAGCAACGCGCAGTGCAGGTCGCCAATTTTCTTGGCGACGCGCTCGACTTCGTGCAGCAGGCATTGGCTGAACAACAGAGGGAACTGGATGTATTGTGGCTATTGGGACATCCCGGCAAACTTGCCAAAGTACTGGATGGCGTATGGGACACGCACTCCAGCAAGAGCGACATGGCGATGACTATTGTCGCTCGGATAGCGGCGGAACGAGGATTTAACAGCAGCCTGGTACAAGAACTGGAACAGGCAAACACAGTGGAAGCAGTAATAGAAAGATTAAGAAGCGAACCCGGCGCACAGGCGTTATGGATAGACATAGAACAGCGCATCTCCGAACTTGTTCATGCCCGTGTGCCCGCCGCGCAACGGGTTGAAGTGCGATTATTTAATTTACAAGCCGATAGCTTGGGAGAAGTATGAGTCATTTAGGTACATTCTGGGGCATAGGCGTAGGGCCGGGGCCTGCCGGTTACATTCCGCTGGCTGCGGTCGAGGCGCTGCAACAGGCCGACATCATTTATGCCCCCCGTGCGCACAGTTCCGACACATCGGTAGCCTTGCAATGTTTAACAGGCATAGACATCGCTCAGGAACGGATACGGGAAATCGAGTTCACGATGGACCCTGACCGTTCCGTACTAAGCGAGCATTACGCGCAATTAGCCGAGACCATCGCCGACGATTTGCGCGCAGGCCTGAACGTGGCTTATCTGACCATAGGCGACAGCCTGACCTACTCCACTTACGGCTATATATTGGCCGCTTTGCGCGAGTATTTGCCGGATTTGCCACACCGCACCTTCCCCGGTATCACCAGCTATGCGGCTGCCGCTTCCGCTATGGGCTGGCCGCTGGGTGTAGGCAAGGAGCGGACGTTAATTCTGCCCTGCCCCGAAGACGCTGATGCATTACGGCAAGACATCGAAAACCATGACATCGTCGTGCTAATGAAGATCGGCGCGCGCCTGCCCTGGGTGCTGGCTTTGCTTCGTGAAATGGGCATCGCCGAACACTGCGCTTTTGCCCGCCGCATAGGCTTGGAAGACGAAATGCTGGCTGATGATGTTAGCGATTTATGCGCTACCTCGGCGATGGGCTATCTCGCCACTGTACTCATACGCAAAACACCCAGAGAGAGAAGACATACATGAGCCTAGGAAAATTATTTCGTCCACGAAAGACACGAAAAGCACGAAAATATTCAGGAATCTATCAAATTGTAGGCTGTCACATAAAGTATGAGTTACTGAATCAACACACACATACTGATTTATTTCGTGTTTTTCGTGAATCAATAGAGGTTTAGAATGAAAGTTTATTTTATCGGCGCAGGCCCCGGCGCTTCCGATCTGATCACATTGCGCGGCGCAAATATCCTAGGCCGGGTCAGCATGGTGCTGTACGCCGGATCGCTGGTGCCTACCGATATGTTGCAGCATTGCCGCCCCGATGCCGAATTGATCGACACCGCCAAGCTTGACCTTGAGCAACAGGAAGCCTGTTACCGCCGCGCTCAGGAAGCCGATTGCGATGTGGCTCGCCTACATTCCGGAGACCCTGCGATTTACGGCGCGACAGCCGAACAAATGCGCAGGCTCGACATGCTGGGTATCGAATACGAAATCGTACCGGGCGTGTCTTCATTCACCTCGGCTGCTGCATCGATTAAAGCGGAATTGACCAAGCCGGAAGTCTCGCAAACCGTGATCCTGACCCGTGTTTCCGGCCGCGCCTCCGCCGTGCCGGAACTGGAATCGATTGCGCGGCTGGCCGAACACCAATCGACGATGTGCATCTTCCTGTCCGGGCCGCATTTGAAAAAAATAGTCGCCGACCTGCGCCTACATTACCCGGATGAAACGCCGGTGGCGCTGGTCTATCGGGCGACTTGGCCGGAAGAACGGTCTTATCAGGGAACTTTGGGTAATATACTTAAAGAAACCAAGAGCAGCGACTGGAATCTCACCACTATGTTGCTGGTGGGCGCGGCTTTGGGGCGTGGAGAACAAACCGAATCCAGCCTGTATTCGAAAGATTTCACGCATATATTCCGTGTCGTGAAAAAGAAAAAGGCTGAAGTGTGACCGATTCCCTCGGCATCTGGCTGATACGGCAGGAAAGTGAAGCCTTGGCTTTAGCCCTGCAACAACAGCTTGGCGGCGTGTTGTATCGGCCCTGGCTTGATACCGCCACAGATCAAAAACAACAGTTTGCCGCCACTTATCGGCAGCAGTCTCAATGGATCATGATAGCAGCCAGCGGCATCGCAGTGCGCTTTCTCGATGGCTTGGCTCAGGACAAACATAGCGATCCTGCCGTTGTGGTGCTGGATGAAGCTGGGCGATTCGCGGTGTCGTTACTGGCCGGTCATGAAGGCGGTGCCAACCGATTAGCTTATCGCGTCGCCAATGCAATCGGCGCTGTGCCTGTCATCACTACCGCAACCGAGGCATTAAAGCCATTGGTGGTCGGTATTGGTTGCCGCAAAAGTGTAGCCGCCGAACAAATCGCCGCCGCGGTGAAACAGGCATTGGGCGAGCGGCAATTAAGCGAAGTGCGTGAAATAGCGACCATAGATTTAAAGGCAAACGAACCGGGTTTAGTGGAGTTTTGCGAACAACACGATTTACCGTTGCGCGTATTGGCAAGCGCTACTGTAGCGGCACGGCCTTGGGTAACTAAAGCCTCGGACTGGGTGCAACAGAATGTGGGATTGCCCGGTGTATGCGAGCCTTGTGCATTGATCGCCAGCACACGCGGCAAATTGATCGTGCCGAAAACGGCTTTAAATGGCGTAGCCGTTGCCGTTGTTGAAGATAATATGTAGAGCGTGCCGTGCACGCCAAAGAATGAGCTGACTCGCTCGTTCCCAAGCTCCATCTTGGGAACGGCGGACTCGGATGTAGGCCGGAATAAGGCCATCCAAGGCTCTCCTGAGCAAAGCCGAAGGGCGCGTAGCCGCGAGGTGGCGTTGCCTACATCCTACAACGTCTCGCCTGCTCAGAACGTTGCCAGTTAGACCTTCCAGGTTTTAAAAACCTGGAAGGTCTGCATATCGGCATGTTTCTGGACACGGCCCGTAGGAACGAGGGGGGATGCGGTGTACCGCAGACACTTGTGTATAACGATGAGAGCTGGAGCTTGGGAACCAAGCGCGAAAAATTCACCACCAAAATACGAGAAACGCGAGAAAAATATAAAACTTCGTGCTCTTCGCGCCTTCGTGGTAATAGTTTTTAAATATTACAGAATAACAATCAGTGGATAGAAGAATGAAAGGTGTATTGAATTTGGTTTCGGTCGGACCGGGATTTAGCGACTTGATCGTTCCGCGCGCCGAAGCGGCATTGCGGGATAGCGATGTGATCGTGGCTTATGACCTGTATTTGCGCTGGATAGCACCGTGGATAGAAAATAAGGAAATCCATACGCCGCCGCTGACGCAGGAACGCGAGCGCGCTTTATTGGCGATTGAAAAAGCTCGTAGCGGCGCCAAAGTCGCGCTGATTTCCAGCGGCGACATCGGCATTTATGCAATGGCGGCGCTGGCTTTCGATGAAATGCGCGAAGATGACGACTATGACGTCAACGTAATCCCCGGCATCACTTCCGCCAATGCCTGCGCCTCGTTATTGGGCTCGCCGTTGTCGCACGATTTTGCCACCTTAAGCCTGTCCGACCTACTATGTCCTTGGGACTGGATAGAACAACGCGGACGGCATATCGCCCAAGCCGATCTCGCTTGCGTTTTGTATAACGTGCAAAGCGCCGGCCGCCAGCAAGGCGTGTACCGTATCCTTAACATCATGCTCGAATCCAAATCCCCGAAAACATTGTGCGGCGTGATACACAATGCCTACCGGCCGGGTCAGAAAGTCAGCATTCATCACCTGGAAGACCTGCTGTCTTTACAGTTCGATATGCTGACCACGATCGTGATCGGTAATCGTTTTACCCAACGCAAACGCGGCTATATTTTTACACCGCGCGGCTACAATAACTGGGATACCCCCAACGCAGAGGCAGCCCATTGTGGTTGCCCTGAACTGCCCGAGCATGCGCTATGGGTTTTTTCCGGCACCAGCGACGGCAATGCACTCGCTAACGAATTGGCGCAGCAAGGCTATCCGGTGGTGGTATCCGCCGCTACCGAATACGGCGGCGAGGTTGCAGCCCAGCATTGTTCCGACGTGTCGGTCTGGGCCGGGCATCAAGGCGTTGAGGCGCAAAAACAGGCGCTAAGCCAAAATCAGGCGCGGGCAATTGTTGATGCAACACACCCTTATGCCAACCTGATCTCGGAGCAATTGATGAGCTTATCGCAAAGCTTGAATATTCCGTATCTGCGCTATGAGCGGCCTAGTTCATTTAACTCAAATAGCGGCATTGAATGTGATTCTACGGAGCAAGCAGCCGAGCAAGCCATTAAACTCGGTCAGCGTATTTTCCTGACTACCGGCTCCAAGGATTTGGCGACTTTTCTTCGAACGCCAGGGTTGGTGGCCGAGACTGCTCCCGGCAGTCCTCGGCATTTCCTCCATCCATGTAGGTCAGAAGTGTCGCAATCGGTAGGGAACCGATGCGACCAAACGCCTGAAGCCCACGAACGCGAATGGTTTGTGCGGGTAACGCCCGAGCCTGAATTCATCCAGAGAGCAATTGATCTAGGTGTGCCGCGCAGCCATATTTGCGCGATGCAAGGGCCATTCTCTGAAGCTTTCAACACAGCCTTGTGGCGGGATTTAAAAATCGATTGCGTTATTACCAAGGATTCGGGCGATGCAGGCGGTTATCAAGCCAAAGTGGCGGCGACACAGGCGCTGAACATCCCATTGCTGGTGATCAAGCGTCCGAAACTTGAGTATCCGTTTACTGCATCAACTTTCGCTGAGGTATTGCAGCAATTACAAGCATGGCACGCAAACCCATAAACGAATAAACAGATGATTAAGGAATATGTATCAAATATCTGAGTATTTTACTCCCCTCACCCCAACCCTTAATGCTGTTGACTTAACCAAAGCCACCGCGTTGGCTGAGCGTAGCCGAAGCCAAGAACCACGCTTCGGCTACGCTCAGCGAACGTCGGCTACGCTCAGCCAACTGCTTAAGTCAACGGTATTGACCCCAACCCTCTCCCGACGGGAGAGGGGGCAAATTATCGAAGTTATTTCATGTGCGTTCCTAACAAACATGAAAGAAAAAACTTCGTGTTCTTCGTGCCTTCGTGGTGATAGCTTTTATCTATTTTTTAATAAGTAGTTACCATGGAATATCAACATCTAATTCCGGTCACCATCGTTACCGGCTTTCTCGGTTCCGGTAAAACCACCTTACTGAGCGGCCTGATTAAAAGTCGGCAAACCCGCCGTTTTGCCTTATTGATTAATGAGTTCGGCGAAGTTTCGATCGACGGCGCACTGATTAACGGCAGCGTTGGCGGTGACGAGCATGTGCGGATTCATGATTTCCCTTACGGCCTGATTGCCTACGGCGACGACGAACACTTTATCCCGACCATGCAGGCCATCGCCGGGCGCCGTGCCAATGTCGATCATGTGCTGATAGAAACCTCCGGGCTTGCGTTGCCTACAGCGGTTATGGAACTATTGCAGTCACCCGAACTGTCTGAAGACTTTATTCTGGATGCCACCCTGGCCGTAGTCGATACGCCTTTGCTGCTGTCCGACCAGTTTGACCGTAACTTGAGCGCTGACAGCCCGCATGCAGCCGTTCAGGATTCAGTCGCAACCTTGTTTGAGCAGCAACTCGAATATGCCGATGTCGTGGTGCTGAACAAAATCGACACGCTGAATGAGGACGCCTTGCTGCTCGCGGAACAACAAGTTCGTGACCGTGCTCCGAACGTGCGCTTTCTGGAGCTCGCATACAACGCGCGTCTGGACATCAGGCTCGCCCTCGGCCTGCGGCTGCACCAACCCACCTTTACCGCGTATAACCATCGGTTTACGCCACTGACAGCACCCGGCTCCGATACGCCGACATTGACTAACCATGTCAGGTTAAACGGCCACACCCATTCCGGCTTGGCAGGCCACAGTCACGGATTGGCAACACACAAACATTTTCATGAACAGGATCCGGGATGGCTCTCGTTCGTGCTGCGCAGCCAAGAGCCGCAGCAGGCCGAAACACTAAAACACGCATTAATCGAGGTGGCTAAAGCGGAACCGCTGTTGCGTTGTAAAGGCTTTATCAAGACTGCCCCGGATCAATCCGTTCTGGTGCAAGGCGTGCGCACTCGAGTGGTAATAAGCGCCGATACAGCCCAGCAACCTGCAAAGGAATCGGAACTGGTTTTTATCGGGTACCACCTGAACCGTAATACGGTCGCGGCGCTGTTATCCGAATTGACAGAAACTGGTTGGAAATGAACCACAGCTATTTAGCCGCCACTAATTTTGCCTTTGGAGTGCAGGCTTCGCCTGCAAGAGCAAGTAAAGCTTGCACTCCTATTGTTGAGCTGCGTGCCACGAGCCACGACCAACGTCTTGCGTATACGGGACGTAGCGCGCGGACACGAGATAAAATGCCAATCAGTGTATATCAAGTCCAATCCGTGTCATCAACGTGCCATTTTTAACTAATGAACCTTCCAAAAACTCACTGCCCTGCCCTATTCATCACCGCGCCCGGCTCCAATCACGGCAAGACCACGATAACCGCCGCGCTGGCCCGACATCATGTGAACCAAGGCCGCAAAGTCAGAGTGTTTAAATCCGGCCCGGATTTTCTCGACCCGATGATACTCGAGCGCGCTTGCGGTCAGCCGGTGCACCAGCTCGATCTTTGGATGATGGGCGAAACCGAATGTCGGCGGTTGTTGTACGAGGCCGCGCAACAGGCAGATTTGATTTTGATCGAGGGCGTCATGGGCTTGTTCGATGGTGAGCCTTGCAGCGCCGATATTGTGGAAATATTCTCAGTGCCGGTACTGGCGGTGATTAATGCAACAGGTAGCGCTCAAACGTTGGGGGCAATTGCCTATGGACTTGCCAACTATCGCCCTGAGATAAAATTCGCCGGTATTTTAGCCAATAATGTCGCCAGCCCCAGACACAATGAAATGATCATGCAAGGCATGCCGCCTGATTTGCGTTACTTCGGCGGAATACCGCGTGACAGCCGGTTTGCATTGCCGGAGCGGCATCTGGGATTGGTTCAGGCTGAGGAAGTGCCTGATCTCGAATCGAAGATGTTAGCCGCAGCAACCGCAATTGCCGCAACCGGGCTGGCAAACTTGCCGGAAACTGTGGAATTTACACCACCCGAACAGGAAACACCGCCTCAACTGCTATCAGGCATTCGCATCGGCGTCGCCCGAGATACCGCGTTTTCATTTGTTTATACCGACAATCTGGATCTGCTGCAGGTGATGGGCGCCACGCTGGTGTTCTTTTCGCCGCTTACGGATGCCACGCTACCCAATGTTGACAGTATTTATCTGCCAGGTGGTTACCCCGAACTGCACTTGCAAACGCTACAGGATAATCTGGGAATGAAGTCGGCATTGCAAACGCATTTTCAACTAGGCAAACCGATTTACGCCGAATGTGGCGGACTGCTGTATTTACTGGAATCGATCGAAGATAAGGCCGGAAATCGCGGTGAAATGGTTGGCCTATTGCCAGGACGCGCTATTATGCAAACCCGCTTGAAAGGTTTGGGTTATCAATCTGCGCCGATGCCTGGCGGCTTGTTGCGCGGGCATACCTTTCATCACTCCCTGATAGAAACACCGCTTACGCCTGTTGCGTTTGGCGAACGTCTGCATAACACTTCAGAAGGGGAAGCTATTTATCGGCTAAACCGGTTAACCGCCAGTTATCTGCACTGTTATTTTGCTTCAAATCCTGCTGCTGCAGCGCAATTGTTTCGCTGAATCAATATAATATTTTTGCTATGAATTGCAGTTGTATGCTTTGGCAGTGGCAGTCCCATTGAAGGCGCCAACAGGAGTGAACCGTTCCCAAACAATATGGCTTGCGCCTAATTCTTCAGCCTGAGTTAACACCGAGTATTTGGCAAGACTTTGCCAATCAAGTTTCTTCCCATATCCTGATGAGCCTTCAATCCTGTCCACATAGCGGCAATTTTGCATATTGGAGGCCGATGCCTCTTGGGGCTGCGCTAAAGTAACCGCAGGAATGCCGAATAATAGAAAAATAACTGCTAAACTTTTGGCTAGATTGCCATGATTAAATTTGAACGTAGTTAATCTAAACATATATTTTTTTCCCTTACCTAACTATGGAAGGCGCTACCTGATAAACATGCTTGTAGGTAGACTGCCAAATAAAATGCTTAGATATATTATATAGTATCGATTCGAAAGTAAATGCAATGTGAAAGATTTTCTGCTTTGTTTATGAAACTGTATTTGCATTCTCCATCTTGCAAATGAGCTTTCTTAATTTCCAGTTATTTTTCCAGGGTCGATTACATCATGTTTGTTAAATAACTTCGCTATACCATAGAAGAAAGCGAGTTATCGCAGGCAATGCTTAACTAAAATTATGAAACAACTACAAACAGCCCAAAATCAATCCTGGATGGTCTTTTCGTAAAACTGATCAAGGGCTTGTCTTTATTTTATTAGCCGTTTAGTTCCACAATTATCTAGTCAAAAATGTTCCCGGCATTAAAACTCTTCCCAACCACCACTGTCGTCAGACTGTGGATCCAGTTTAACTACATGCCCCACAGGAGGATAACCAACTTCGGATTCTTGCTCAACCGATTCTGTAATAAACGAACTGTTCGCACCATTGGTATCATCGCCCATTTTAAAGTGCGTTACCGTGACCGTCAGATGTTGTGTCTGTTTTTCCAGCGATTCCGCTGCGGCTGTAGCTTGTTCCACTAACGCGGCATTTTGCTGGGTTACGTCGTCCATCTGACAAATAGCCAGATTCACTTGTTCAATACCGGCAGTCTGTTCAGCGGAAGCGGCGCTGATCTCGGACATGATGGCAGTAACGCCATGGATAGAGTTAACAATATCTTCCATGGTTAAGCCGGCTTGGGTGACCAGTTTTCTGCCATCCTCAACCTTCTCAACAGAATCGCCAATCAGATTCTTGATTTCTCCAGCAGCAGAGGCAGCGCGTTGCGCGAGACTACGTACTTCTCCGGCCACCACGGCAAAGCCTCGCCCCTGTTCTCCGGCACGAGCCGCTTCTACTGCGGCGTTAAGCGCGAGTATATTGGTTTGAAAAGCAATGCTGTCTATCACTGTAATAATCTCGACAACCTTGCGCGAAGATTCATTGATCGCTTCCATCATTTTTACAACTTGATCAATTACTGTGACGCCCTTGCCAGCGGTATCCGATGCGCTAACGGCAAGCTCACTGGCATGTTTGGCGTTATCGCTATTCTGATGCACTGTTAAGGTCAACTTCTGCATGCTGGCGGTGGTCTGATCCAAACTGGCAGCCTGCACTTCGGTGCGATGCGACAAAGACATGTTGCCGTGTGCAATATCTTTAGCCGCAGTGTGGATTGATTCGGCAACATCCTTGATTTGACCGATAGTATCCTTGAGGTTATCTACCGTAGAATTGGCGTCCTCCTTAAGTTTTCCGAAGGTACCTGAATAATGATTAATAATCTTTTCGGTCAGATCGCCGTGAGACAAGGCATTAAATACGCGCACTGTTTCATTGAGTCCGCTTTCACTGGTTTGCATCAGCTGATTGATGGATTCGCTCAGCTCACGGTAAAAGCCCGCCTTGCCCTGCATGACAATGCGCTGGGTAAAGTCACCCATAACCGCAGCAACCAAAATAACGGCCACTTCTTTTTCCACCATGACCTCTGCGGTGCGATCCAGCCATTCAGCCACCGAACCCATGCGCTTGCCCTTGGAGTTGATTACCGGACTGACAGTGACCACCATAGAGCGGTCGCCCAAGTCAATGCTGACAGTGCTGAAGCTGGTTGACTCTGCAAGTAACTGTGCCTGATGCGAAGGTATCTTGTGAAAGCTATCAATATTGGTACCCAGCAGATTGTCGATAGAGAAATTCGGCAACAGCTTGCGGATGCCGACTTCAGCAGTGCCAAACATTCTGACCACTGATTTATTGGCATAAATTATATTGCGCTCATTGTCCGCAATCATCACGCCGGTACTGACGTTATCCAGCGCAATCTTAATGCGCAGGTGTTCATCGGCAATGCGCTTGGCTTCTGCGACGTCAAAGCCGAGTTTGATCTGCATAGCTTTGAGAGCCGCCATCACCCTGCCAATTTCATCCATGCATTTGATTTCAATTGTATTATTGTAATTACCCTGAGCGATTTGCCCGAAATGGTTAATAGTGGCATTAAGCGGACGTGCAATAGAACGCAGCAATGAGAAACTCAACCATAAAGCCAGCATAATGCCCGACGCAATCAAAACACTGGCGATCTCACGAGTACTGTAATAGCGTAGCTGGCCGGCCTCGAATTCCTGCTTGGCAATGCCGATCTGGAGTTGCAATAACTGCTGAATACCTTCACCGACAGGTTCATAAAGAGGATTAACCTTGTTCTCAATTAGCTGGCTAGCAAGCACGATGTCATTGTTACGCAATGCCGAAATGGTCGGTTGTAAACCTTCCGTTATGAAACGGTTTCTATCAACTGCAACTTTATCCGCAAGGTTTTTTTCATCCGGATTCAGTGAGTTTCCAATATAATTGTCCCAAATCTTGTTGATCGATATGATATTTTGTTCTACTTCGGAAAGATTTTTCTGAATCGAGCCGGAAGTAGGATTGAACAAGCTGGAGCTAATACGCAACCGGTTAGTCAGCAGCAGCTTCTGAATCTGAAAAATCCGGTTCGAGGGCAGCATGCGGTCATTATGAACAGTGAGCAAATCGTCGCTAGCCTTGCTCATGCCTAAAAGCCCGATACCGCCGACAACCAGTAATAGGACGGACATAATAGCGATGACCATCAATAAACGCGCTTTGATGCTGATGTTTTCTAATGACGGAAATCTGCCTAGCAGAGTTTTTTTGACGATTTTTCCGGCTTGGATTTTTAAATTGCCCGCCTTATTTTCTCGAAACTTCTGATAGGCATCGGCAGCCTCAGCAACTTGCTTTTGACTGGGCTTGCTGCGTACCGACATATAGCCGACAAGCTTATCGTTTTCATAATAAGGTGTAACATTGGCCAACACCCAATAAAAATCACCGTTCTTGCAGCGATTCTTGACTATCCCAGTCCATGGACGTTCCGCTTTCATCGATTTCCACAAATCCTCGAAAGCTTCTGCCGGCATGTCCGGATGGCGTATGATATTGTGTGGCGAACCGATCAGTTCTTCCCTGCTAAATCCGCTAATTTGGATAAAATCCTCATTAGCGTAGGTAATCATCCCCTTTAGATCGGTCTTGGTAACAATGGAATCAGTCTCGGTAAGAGCATGTTCAACATTGGTGATCGGCATGTTAATTTTCATGGGGATGTTCTTTTTTTTGGAAATGAAACAAGTAATTTAAAATATTGCAGTTAAGCGTACCGCGCACATCGTTTATACGCAACTTAGCCCCAGAGTCGTCATACCGGCATGAATGCCAATATCCAGCACCATGAGACAAGTTTTGATTACTACGCGTTATGTCTCCCCGAACGTGCACAACCCCTGTATCTGAATTTGCTTCACGCTCTAATGAGTCCGGCATCCCTGCCGGAATAATGGTGTTCCACAAACACATATGTATAAAGGTGAGCACACAGGTATGGAAACGAGGAAAGCTCCAATCAGATTAACGATTATCTACTGTGAAGAATGACATAACCTGTTGCAACTGCATGGCTTGACCGCTCAATTCTTCTGCGGTGGCGGCAAGCTGTTCCGAACCCGAAGCATTTTGTTGCGCCGCTTTATCCAGCTGACTGACTGCATCGCTGATCTGGCCGATGCCTTGCGCCTGCTCTTCGGAAGATGCAGTAATTTCTTCGACCAAGTCCGCCGTTTTCTGAATATTAGGCACCATTTTTTCCAGTAAGGCCCCCGCATCTTCGGCAATCTTGACGCTGTTTTTAGCCAAACTATTGATTTCTTGTGCGGTTACCCGGCTGTTTTCCGCCAGTTTTCTTACTTCGGCCGCAACGACAGTAAAGCCCTTCCCGTGTTCACCTGCTCGCGCCGCTTCAATCGCCGCATTGAGCGATAACAGATTGGTTTTATAAGCAATGTCTTCAATCAAGCCGATTTTATCGGCGATTTCTTTCATCGCTTCCACTGTGCGTTTTACAGCTTCTCCACCATTGGCAGCTTCTTCCGCAGCCGTGGTAGCCATGCTGTTAGTGACTTTGGCATTATCAGAGTTTTGTTTAACTGAGGAATTCAACTCTTCGATAGAAGCTGTGGTCTCTTCAACGCCTGAGGCTTGTTCAGTCGCGCTTTGACTGATAGCTTGGGCTGTCGCGCTGATTTCCTGTGAGGCGCTTCCTAAAGCATCTGAATTGGTGCGAACTTGCTGCACGACATCGATCAACTGCCGATGCATCGTTTTCAGGGAATTTGCCACCACACCGATTTCATCTTCACGGTTAATGTTTATTGCTATTGTGAAATCACCTTGCGCCAAAGCTTCAACTATCTGTTTCAATTCATTCAGCGGATTGATAATACCTCGAGCAATGAACCAGCCCAGCGCACCAGTAAACAGCAGAATAGCAGCAGCTATGATGTTTAGCAGCCGAGCCGCATTGGCTTTGCTTGCAATAGCGTCCTCCGCCCCTTTCTTAGCCAGCATGTTGTTGTAGTCCATATGAACCTGAAGCGCGGTATTCAATTTTTCAGCTTGCACAGAATATTGAGTCAATACCTCGCGGGCTTGCTCTGTGTTGTTTGCACGAGACAACTCCATAGCTTTTTGCATTCCAGGCAAATATTCATTGTAGGTTGCAATATCTTCAACCAGCATCTGCTTGTCTTTGTCGTCAGCTACACAGCTTTTGCCCATACAGCCATCATGATCATACTTTTTTAAGGCTGCAGAAAGCGAATCCTGCGCCTCCTTGACCTTAATTTCGAGCTCCGCCATTTTGGCCTGATCGGTATTCAACACATGGCGATAGATGCGGACACGCAAACGACCGAACGATACAGCGGCCTCATCCAAAATTTGAATACTGGGCACGGCGTTAATATTGCCGAAGTTGGCTTTGTCATACACCGTGCTAATACTGTCCTGCCCCAACCATGCAAGTCCCACCAAACCCAGAATAGCGGTGCCAACTAACAAAATCATTTTTTTAACAATGGTCATTTTCATGTTTTATTACCTTATAAATTTGAAGCAGCTGATTTTTCGCACATTGGCCTTTGAGCCGACCATTGCTTGTCAAGTATCTTTAAGTCTTTTGTGTCCATAAATTGAGTCCTGAGATATATCAATTGAGTGCAATGTAATTGGCTTGACTGCCTTCATAGTCAGCTACTTGTTTAAGCTGAGATAATTCCTTTATCGAAAGCACTCGATTAATGTTCAGCAAGATAATAAATGCATCACCAACGCGCCCCATCGATTGGATAAAGTCGATCCGAATATCAGCGCCAAAATCCGGTGGCGGCATGATGTTCGCTTCGGGGATTTCCAGGATTTCGTCGACCGCATCGACCAACATACCCAGTAGCTGGGCATCCTCGTTATACTCAACCTGTACCAGCACAATACAGCTGCGCTTGGTTATTTCGCTGCTTTGCCGGCCCAAGCGCGCCGATAAATCAATAACCGGTACGACATTGCCACGCAGATTAATAACGCCGCGAATATAATCGGGCGTCATCGGCACATCGGTAATTGTATTGATTTCGATGATTTCTTTGACATCTAAAATGCTGATAGCCAGATTCTCACTGCCTGCCTGAAAAGTCAGATATTGGCGTAGTTGATCCTGAGCCATTAACTCGGTTTTGTTTTCTTGCTTATGTACTAATTGGTTCATGGTTCATCCTACCTGTCAAAATCGTTCAAAATCATTCTCATTAAATTCAGGTTTGACTCCTCCAGCCTTGACGGTCTGCACCGGTCTAGGCGTTACAGGAGAAGATCCGACCGAAGTGAAACTAGGAGTCGTTTTTTTGCTCACATCCGTTTGCTTGCCGAATGAAGTAACCCGCGAACCTTTAACGGCGCGGTTTTGGTTTGCATCCACTTTAAAGAATGACATCACCTGTTGCAGTTGTATGGCTTGACCGCTCAGTTCTTCTGCTGTGGCAGCAAGCTGTTCCGAACCAGAGGCATTTTGTTGCGCCGCTTTATCCAGCTGTCCAACTGCATCGCTGATCTGGCCGATGCCTTGCGCCTGTTCTTCGGAAGACGCAGTAATCTCTTCGACCAAATCCGCCGTTTTCTGAATATTGGGTACCATTTGCTGTAGCAGGTTACCTGCATCTTCGGCAATCTTGACGCTGTTTTTGGCCAGGCTATTGATCTCTTGCGCCGTTACCCGGCTGTTTTCGGCCAGTTTTCTTACTTCGGCAGCAACGACGGTAAAGCCTTTACCGTGTTCGCCCGCCAAAGCCGCTTCAATAGCGGCATTCAGTGATAATAAATTGGTTTTATAGGCTATGTCTTCAATCAAGCCGATCTTATCGGCGATTTCTTTCATAGCCTCAACTGTGCGCTTCACGGCTTCCCCGCCATGGGCAGCTTCTTCCGCTGCGGTCGTTGCCATGCCATTCGTCAGCTTAGCATTGTCAGCATTTTGTTTTACCGATGCACTCAACTCTTCGATGGACGTCGTGGTTTGCTCAACGCCTGAGGCCTGTTCGGTAGCGCTTTGACTGATGGACTGGGCGGTCGCGCTAATTTCCTGTGAGGCGCTACCTAAGGCATCTGAGTTAGTGCGAACTTGCTGCACAACGTCTCTAAGCTGATCGCGCATTCCGGTCATTGATTGAGCCAAAATGCCGATTTCATCGTTTTGTTCAAGATCAATACGCGCAGTAAGGTCACCTTTCGCTAAAGACTCGGCAAACTGTTGAATCGCAAATAAGGAGCGCGAAATACCGCGAACCAGCATAAAACCGATAAACATTGACAGCAACAAACCCACCACCAAAAGAATAATCGAAATAAGACGGTTTTCTTCATAACGCATTTGAGCGGCATCGTATTCCTGTTTGGCGACATCCAGTTGTAACTGCGTTAATGCATCGATGCCCTCTGAAACGGGTATAAATAATGGACGTACCGACTCTCTGATAGTTTTTTCTACCTCTGGTACATTTCCTGCCAGCAAATATTCCATGGCGGGATTTAACCCTTCGGTAACGAACCGCTTACGATCTTTTACGAATTTGTCGGCCAGTTTCTTTTCTTCTACAGTCAGAGTGGTTGCCATGTACTCATCCCATATTTTGTTAATGTCTTGAATATTTTTCCTGACAAGTTCGATGTTTTTCTGGCTTTCATCTTTGAATACCAAGGTATTGGTAATAGCAAGGCGATTGCCGAGCAACTTTGTTTTGATTTCTCCAAGCTGTCCCATTGGGACGGTGCGATCCGCATAAACGGTAAGCAAGCCTTCATTGGCTTTTTTCATACCGCTCAAGCCAAGTATCCCCAACGTGATGGCAAGCAAAGACATAAGGCCCACAACCAAAATCAAACGGGCTTTAATAGTGAGGTTATTTAGCATGGTGAAACTCCCGTTGAAATTTTTCGTTAATGTTCATTAAGTAGCCTGTGCTTAATTATTAGGTTGAATGGGGTAACGTAGCTTCAAATCCTGCTATGCCGATTACTAACCAGAAGATGCTAACAAAAGGGTAGGATTCACCCGCTTCTTCGCGTGTTGGATAAGTCCCTGCACATCGAGAATTAACGCAACATCGCCACTACCCAGCACGGTTGCACCTCCAATACCATCAAGATTTTCAAACAGCTTGCCAAGAGGCTTAATAACGGTTTGATTTTCACCATGTAATTCATCCACAACAAAACCCGCTTTTAACTCGCCAAAACGCACAACAACCAAGCTTTCCCTCTGAGTATGCGTGTGTTTTTTATTGTTATGGAAAAAATCGCCCAATCGCAAATAAGGTAAAACATGCCCGCGCAAATTGACATAGTGTTGAGTCTCATCGATTTTCCATTCATCGCTGTTCATTTCGACGCATTCTTCAACCATGCTGAGCGGGATGATGTAGCGTTCTTTTTGCGCTTCCACCATAAAGCCGTCAATAATCGCCAGTGTCAACGGCAGGTGTATGGTTACTGTGGTGCCCTGCCCTAGTTCGCTGTCGACGGAGACGCTGCCGCGTAATGCTTCGATATTACGCCTGACCACGTCCATACCCACGCCACGACCGGACAAGTTGCTGGCCTCTTCTTTGGTGCTTAAGCCGGGCTCGAAAATGAGACTGTAAATTTCGGCTTTACTGAGCACTTGGTCCTGTTTAATAAGCCCTTTAGCTACCGCTTTGGCGACAATTTTATCCGGATCCAGGCCTTTGCCGTCATCACTGATCTGGATCACGATACGTCCTGAATCATGATAGGCATTAAGCTGTATGGTGCCTTTTTCAGGCTTGCCTGCCCGCATTCGCTCTGCAGGCGTTTCGATGCCGTGATCGAGTGAATTGCGCACCAAATGGGTCAGCGGATCGTTGATTTTTTCGACCACGGTTTTATCCAGTTCGGATTCGCCGCCGGTGATTTGCAACTGAATTTGCTTGCCCAATTCTTTACTGACATCGTGCACCACTCTTTGGAAGCGCATAAAGGTCTCGCCGATTTGTACCATGCGCAATTGCAAGGCCGTGTCGCGTATATCTTCGACCAGATGGCTCATGGTCGAGGCGACATCATCGACATCGGATAAGCCGTGCTTATCGACCATCAGTCGCATGGCGGCGCCTGAAATCACCAGCTCACCGACCAAATTAATCAGATAGCTCAGCTTGGCCGCATCGACCCGGATGTAATTGGATTCCTTGTTGATTTTTTGCTTGACCGATTCTTGTTTTTTTAGCGCTTGTTCTATGACCGGCTGCTGCAAAATATTTTTTTCCAGCAACATTTCACCGAGAGGTTTTACCTCTTCTTTATCTTCGTCACGTTGTTCGTGAAGTATGTTTACGACTTCTTTTTCAGTTAAGGCGCCGATCTCAACCAGCATTTCGCCTAAGCGTTTAACTTGGTCTTCCGGCATATTGGCCAGCAACTGCAAGTAGTGTTCCTGCCTGGAATTGGGCGGCAAAATATGAATGTCGCAGTCGTCTTCGGCAAACTCGAACACGTCTTCGATGGTTTTCTTGTCCGCGCTGCTGTTAAAGGCTATTTTAAAATTAAGGTAACAGTCTTCGGGATCCATATCCTCGATACGAGGAATAGTCGGCATGGTAATAATCACTTCAATGATCTTACCCAAGGTTTGCAGATAACGGATAAATGACAACGGATCCATGCCGTTACGTAAGGCGTTCTGTTTGAAAGCCAAACTGATAACCCAGTTATCACTGCTGTCCGAGGTATTGACATCAACCTCGAAATGATCGGCTTTTTCCTGTTGCGTCGAGGGCATTCCGCTACCAACCGATTGACCGGTTAATTGCACAATCAGCGCCTGACCTTGCTGTTGCAGCGCCTCCGGCAGCGGGTCTCCCTCGTTGAATAAAAAGTGCTGAATTATCTGCGCCGTATGATCTTTACAGGCCAATAAAACGGCGACAAGTTCGGCGTCAATCGCCCGCTCGCCATTTCTAACACAGTCTAATACGGTTTCGGCTTCATGGGTGAAGGCGACCACATCGTCAAAGCCGAACAGTCCCGAAGAGCCTTTAATGGTGTGCATGGCGCGGAAAATACTGTTAATGCAATCAGCGTCATCGGGCGTTCCTTCCAAACCTAACAGGGCTTCTTCCATTGCCGTCAGTAATTCGTCAACTTCCTGGGAAAAAGTTTCTAAGGCGGGATTTATATCGCTCATGATTTTTTCCAATTAGCAGGGATAACAATGGGATCGCCAAAATACATACCGAGTTTGAGCAGTTCAAAAATCTCAATCACCGCCTCGCTATGGCGCAGCAAACGCAGAACAAAGCCCCGTTTCTGTGATTCCGCCTTTAATAACAGCAGCAACTGCAAACCCGCACTGTCCATTTCAGTGACAGCCGACAAATCAAGTTGCAATTCCTGAGTGCCGGGATAGCAAAACCCCAACAGAGTTTCTTTTAGTGACTCTGCATTGTAGATAGTCATGTCATCCTTAATAGACAATTGAAGCACCCCTTCGTTTTTCTTGGCTTTTGCGGTCATGACATCTCCTGAATAAGATTTTTTAAGGCAGCACTAATTTGGCGATCGCTGCGAGCAGAATAGGCGGCTGAAACGGTTTGGTTACCCAAGCTTTAGCTCCAGCTTCTTTAGCCGCCCGTTTTTTGTCCTCTTCCATTTCGGTGGTCAGCATGATAATGGGCGTAAACTTGTAATTGTCGAGTTGCTTAACCTCTTTAACAAAGGTGATGCCATCCATAACCGGCATATTGATATCGCTGACAATAAGGTGAATTTTAACCCCGTTCAGTTTACTTAATGCGTCTTTGCCATCGGAGGCTTCGATCACCTCGTAACCTGCGCCTTTAAGCGCAATGCCGACTACCTGTCGCATTGAAGCGGAGTCATCCACAATCAAAATTGTTTTTGCCATAAATTAAAGCCTGCCTTTGGTATTGAAAAAGAGATTAAAAAAAAGTTAAGTCGTCTAAATTGTCCGCCCCTCGATTAACTGGCGAGCTGACCGACTTGTAGTTTTCTTCTATATGCTCTACAGCTTCATCGACTTTAAGCATATCACTATCGCGATTACTGCCTTGCTGTTGTATTTTTTCGATGGTTTTTTGCAGATTCAGCAAGTTGTTTTCGACTTGCGTTAATATTTGACTGACACGGTCTTGAAATTGCAGGGCTACCAGCACATTATTGATCTCGCCGCGAATTTGCTCGGCGTTGTTTCTAAGCGCTTCGACGTCATTGTGGTAATGGGTTAAGGCCAAGCTCAAAAGGGACAATGTCTGGTTGATATTGGCTTCGGCCTGGGACAGGGTTGTGTCATCAACCACCTTCTGCTCTACCTGATGAATCTGTCTGAGCAAGTCAAGAACCGGCTGCAACAAATCACGACTGGTATTGATTACGCTGTCCAGATGATAGCTTTGCTGCCCACCCAAGGCATTATCGGTGCTTTCGACAATCTGCCGGAGCTCATTGACCATGCCGGAAAAACGGCTTGAAAGCGAGATAATTTCCTGCTCGGTATGCTCCCGCGAAACCATTACCTGTTGGGAAATTATGGGGCTTATGGTCAGTAGCAGCCGCTCCAACTCGGCGGTATAAGTCGAAACCGCGTCTATCTTGCTGCTTTCATCCTGAGCCCAGCGGAAATTAGTTTGCGCCAATTCATTTGCATGACGATGCCACAAAAACAAACCGCTTCCGGTCCCGCAAACGGCCAGCATCAAGCTGAACAACACATTATATAAAGTAACACCGTCCTGCCAGGTAACGATCACTCCCCCCAAAATTACCGGCAATGCAGGCAGTAAACCGTATAAAAACTTACTGTCGCTGTTATTTTGGAGCTGCAGCATTAAAATCCCCGTTGTTCTTGCAAAGCTCATAGTCTAGTATGTATTTATACTTAGTGCTATTCCAATTTACTTACAAAGTAAGGAGTTTATTATCAGTCTTGAGCCCATCAGCGCCGAGGAGTTTGCCCATTTCAGGCGTGTCATTTACGATCATGCCGGCATCGCGCTGGCACCGGAAAAAAAAATCATGGTGGCCAGCCGGTTAGCCAAACGTTTGCTGCATTATGGCTTGCAAACTTACGGACAATACTATCAATTGCTTAACTCAGGACAGCAACCCCACGAATTTCAATTGATGGTTAATATCTTGACCACTAATGAAACTTATTTTTTTCGTGAGCCCAAGCATTTCACTTTCCTTCAGGAACAAATTATCAAACATTGGCGAGGCGATAATTTCCGTCTGTGGAGCGCGGCAAGCTCCACCGGCGAAGAAAGTTACTCGCTCGGCATGACCTTGGCCGAAGGCTTGGGCATGAGAAAATGGGAAATTTTCGGCTCCGATGTCAATACCGAGGTGTTGGAAACAGCGCGAAGAGGCGTTTATTTAATGGACAGGCTGGACAATATGGACAAACGTTATCTGGATAAATATTGCCTGAAAGGCGTACGTTCTCAGGAAGGATATTTCCGCGTCGATGAAAAGATAAGAAACCGCGTCAGTTTCGGACAGATCAACCTTAAAACTTCGTTGCCCAAAAGCCTCGGACAATTCGATGTTATATTTTTGCGCAATGTGTTGATCTACTTTGACACGGAAACCAAACAGGATATAGTCCAGCGCGTCATTTCGGCGTTAAAGCCGGGCGGCTATTTTTTTATCAGCCATTCTGAAACCTTGCACAGCATTAAAACCGAATTGTCGATGGTCACGCCTTCCATTTATCAAAAACCATGCAAGTAGGCCAATATCAGGGACTGCCGCGGGTCATCATCGATCCCGGCGAAAGTTACGTCACCAAAAAAGATGAAATCATTTCCACCCTGCTGGGTTCCTGCGTAGCGGCGTGTTTGTACGATCCGGTTAATCGCGTGATCGGCATGAACCATTTTTTGCTGGCCCAGCAGCATTCCGCTCACAATGCCGCCTTGCTAGCCTCGGAAGGCGGCCGCTACGGTATCCATGCGATGGAGTTATTGATCAACCAAATGCTAAGGCAAGGTGCGCAACGCATCCATTTAAAAGCCAAAGCCTTCGGCGGCGGCGATGTGCTGAAACTGGGTAATGAATCACGAGGAGGACAGTCTATTGGGGCAGTTAATTGCGAATTTATTAAAACCTTTTTGAGAACCGAACATATTCCATTGGTAGCTTCCGGTTTAGGCGGTCACATAGGGCGCAATATCTTTTTTCTGGCGAGCGACTTTTCCGTCTATGTTAAGCGTATTGAGCACGACGAAGAACTAGCCGTTGTTAACCTGGAGAAACGCTTCCTGAAAAAAAATACCGCCGTGCATATCCCGCAGCCGGCGGACCAAGCCGATTTTTGGTAACGGCATTATTAAATAAATTAAAAATATGACTAATGATTAAAGTATTGATTGTCGATGATTCGGCGGTAGTGCGACAAGTATTAACCGGTTTACTCGATGGCGCATCGGGACTAAAAGTAATAGGCGCTGCGCCAGACCCTATTTTTGCGATGAAGAAAATGGAAACCGAATGGCCTGATGTCATCGTGCTGGACATTGAGATGCCGCGCATGGACGGAGTGACTTTCCTTAAAAAACTGATGAGCGAGCGCCCAGTCCCGGTAGTTATCTGTTCCACTTTGACGGAAAAAGGCGCGGAAGTGACCATGCAGGCGATGAGTGCCGGTGCGGTCGATATTATCACCAAGCCGAAAGTAAACTTGCGCAACTTCCTGCAAGAATCCAAATCTACCATTATCGATGTAATCAAGGCGGCCGCGGCATCCCGGCCGCGGACAATCAAATCAAGCACTGCCGCGCCCAGCCCTGCCTCTACCAGCACAAACAGTCTGTTCGGAACCGGCACCTTAAAGCCTATGATACAGACGACCGACCGGGTGATCGTCATCGGTACCTCAACCGGTGGCACACAAGCGTTGGAATATCTGTTCACCCAGTTGCCGCGCACTGCCCCGCCGATTGTGGTAGTGCAACACATGCCGGAACACTTTACCGCGGCTTTTGCCAAGAGGCTGGACGGCATTTGCCAAGTAACGGTAAAAGAAGCCGCAAAAAATGACCGCGCTTTGCCCGGTGTGGTTTTAATCGCACCCGGCGGCAAGCACATGTTATTGCACCGTAGCGGCGCACAGTATCAGGTTGATGTCAAAGACGGACCGCTTGTCAGTAGACATCGCCCCTCGGTTGACGTACTATTCCGCTCCAGTGCGCAGTCTGCGGGGCCTAATGCGATAGGCATTATCCTGACCGGCATGGGCGATGACGGCGCTCATGGCATGAAAGAGATGCACGATGCAGGCGCCCTGACCATAGCGCAAGATGAAGCCAGTTGCGTGGTCTATGGCATGCCCAAAGAAGCGGTCAAGCTGGGTGCTGTCGATGGTATTTTGCCTTTGTCAGCGATTCCGCAACTGATTATGCAGGCGCCTACCCGAGCGCTGTTTAAAAAAATCTAAACCCAGGTATTTATCGTGCAAGCATTGAATGAAGTACATTATGACACTGCCGCACACTTGGCACGGCTTGAGCTGACTTTAGTCATCTGTGAAGACATCAAGCTCATTATTGAAATTCCGTTCAAAACCAATTTAATCGCCATTAATGCGATGCTGATTACCCGTCGTGCAGGCATCAAATCCCGTGGATTTAGTGTCATCGCTTTGGAATTACGACTACTTAGCGGCAGACTGCGCGAGTTAATGAATGAAGTATCCAAGATAATTACCCTGATGATTTACGATGTGACTATTTTGTGCAAGGCTCAACGCATGATGGGCTATTTGCAACGAGCCTCAGTCGGCGATCAATACGCGATAATTGATTCGGCTATCTCGCGTAAACAAGCCGATATGAATAAGCATCGAAGAAGGCCTATCCTCACTATTGTGGACATTGGAAAACGCTTCTGAGTTCTGCAAAACCAGCGAAGCCCTCAGTCGCAATGCCAAAATAGAAGCCGCCTACGGACAGGAACTGAGCGGCGAATTGAAACTGGTTGCCGAACGCATCGAAACCACTATGAATGAAATCACCTCTTCCCTGCAAACGCTTATACATAACATCCGCGCATCAACATGAAAAAAATCGAATACATTTATAGTAAAGGCTCGCATCGCTGGGCGGCTGTCACCCGCGACCCGGAGAGGCCCAATTATCTGATCGATACCAATGAATATCTGATCATCAACCGCGACGAAGCGCTGTTAACCGATCCAGGTGGCATTGAGATCTTTCCCAGCGTATTTTCCGCGATCAGCACTGAATTCGATCCAAAAAAAATCCGCGCGTTATTTGCTTCGCATCAGGACCCGGACATCATTTCCTCCCTGTCGCTTTGGTTGGACATCAGTCCTGGAATCAAGTGTTATATTTCATGGTTATGGGAAACTTTCGTCCCCCATTTCGGCGGCAACAATACGACTTTTCTGTCTATCCCTGACGAAGGCATGCCAATCCACTTGGGCGATTTATCCTTGCAAGCGATACCTGCCCATTACATGCATTCTTCCGGCAATTTCAACTTATATGACCCGCAAGCCAAGATACTTTTTTCCGGTGATGTGGGAGCAGCCCTGCTGCCGCACGGGGAAGAGTATTTATTCGTTGACGATTTCGACAAGCATGTCCGTTTTATGGAAGGATTCCATCGACGCTGGTTTGGCGCCAATGACGCCAAACTGGATTGGTGCGAACGCGTCAGCCAAATGAATATCGATATGCTTTGCCCCCAACACGGCGCTATTTTCCAGGGTCAAGACGTAACGCGCTTTATCAATTGGCTGGCGGATTTAAAAGTCGGATTGCAGGCAAAACGTTGATCAGAGGCGGCCTTATGCCGCTTCATACTCATCATCCACTTCATCATGCTGGATATGATGTTTTTCGTCGACGGCCTTGATGCCCAGATTACAAAAGAATCCCACTAGCAGTAATCCGGCCATGATCTGCATGGTCATGTTGTAGGCATCGGCTTTGGGCACGCCCTGCGCGATCTGACTTTCCCGAAGATAATTAACCAACACCGGGCCTGCAACTCCGGCCGTAGCCCAGGCAGTCAATAATCGGCCATGAATCGCCCCGACGTATTTGGTGCCGAAAATATCGGCCAGATAAGCCGGAATAGTTGAGAAACCGCCACCGTACATACTCATAATCACCGCGTAGCAGCCCATAAACAGCAGCACATTATTCATTCGTCCGGTATAAGGCACAATCGAATACAGCACACAGCCCAGCATGAAAAAGGTGAAATAAGTGCTTTTTCTGCCCAGATAATCGGACAGCGTGGACCAGAAAAAACGCCCACCCATATTAAAGAAACTCAGCATGCCGACAAACGCAGCGGCTTTTTCCGGCGTGATCTGATCCTTAAACATCTCCTGGCTCATCGCCGAAGCCTGACCCAACACGCCGATTCCGGCCGTCACATTCAGGCATAGCACCAACCACAACAAATAAAACTGCGGCGTTTTAAGCACTTGCTCGACATGCACATGCTTGTCGGTTATCAACTTGCTTTTGCGCATGTCCGGCTGAAAATTGGCCGGCAACCAACCTTCTTCCGGCAAACGGATACTGAACGCACCGATCATCATGAAAACCAGGTAAATGCAGCCCATGGTCATAAAAGTCTCGGCGACGCCAACCGACGTCGGCGACGAGAAATGCTTCATTAAAAACACACTTAACGGCGCGCCTATCATTGCACCACCGCCAAAGCCCATGATCGCAAGACCCGTCGCCATACCGCGCCGATCCGGGAACCATTTGATCAATGTCGAAACCGGCGAAACATAGCCCAGCCCCAAACCGATACCGCCCAACACGCCGTAGCCTAAATACAGCAGCCAGATTGCATGCAACTCAACACCGAGCGCCGCAATAAAAAAACCGCAACTAAAGCAAAGCGCCGAGCAAAACATCGTCACGCGCGGCCCGACTTTTTCCAGCCATTTTCCGGCAAATGCCGCCGACAGCCCTAAAAACACGATAGCCAAACTGAATATCCAGCCCAAAGTGGTCAACTTCCAGTCTTCCGGCAGCGATTGCGTCACGCCCAGCACCTTGGTCAACGGTAGGTTAAAAACACTGAATGCGTATACCTGACCGATACACAGATGCACCGCCAGCGCCGTCGGAGCGGCTAACCAGCGGTTAAAACCGGGTTTCGCGATAATTCTGTCTTTCGATAAAAAGGATGAGGCTAACCACGTGGACATAACAATTTGTTCCTGTTGTATTTATTATAAATATAGCTGCTAAGTATCAAATATAATGGAACGCAGATGAATATGATTGAATTGATCTATCTGTGTTCATCATATTTATCTGCGTTCCATTTTTCTGACTGCTGAAGCGGGTATTATCGCCGAATAATCCCTACGAGTTGAGCCCCTATACATCAAACCGATGAATACCCCGAAATACATAAGCCGGATTTATGCCGAAGGTCTCGCGAAAGCTGTGGCTGAAATGAGTCGCATCTGAAAACCCGGCATCTAATGCGGCAATGGTCAGATTATCTGTGGCGCTTAAACTATCCAATGCTAAAAACAGCCGTTTCCATGTTCTGAAGCGCCGGTAAGGGACATCGGTATGCTGCTTAAACAAATGCAAAAATCGGGACGGCGAAAGATCGGCCCTATCGGCCAGATATTGTTGCGAAAAATTGTAATCCGGCTCATCGCGGATCAGGTCGATAGCGGTCTGTACGCGCGGGTCCAGCACTAGATTCAGTTCTCCGTCACAGCGCAACAAATCATCTAGGCAGTTTTCAATGACGGCTTTATTGGGGTCCATTTCATAAATCCAGCGCAATTGCTCAATCAGCTCATCATCTTGAAAAAATGTCGGCGATTGTTCCGGACAAGTAAACCGGCGCTTGAAATATAAAAAATCGGAACTATCCCGTTCAATAAATAACTTGCCGTGTATGCCGCCTTCAAAATCAAGCTCGTGCCGAGTACCGGCCGGAACAATCGCACAGCGGCAGCTTTGCCATGCGCAGCAGTTGGCGATTTTTATCCTGAAAGGCCGGTAAATCCCGACATGCAATGCCACTGTGGCATAGGCGTGCGCATCCAAATGCACCGACGGACCGAAATAAAGCGACCGGCCTCGCCAGATAAACAAGCGCATATAAGCGGGATAAAGTTTCAGCATAGCCAGTTTATACAAGATTTAATGGGGATGGCCTGATTATAATCCTTCCAACTGATTTTTATGAACTTTACCAACAAGAGGCACACCATGGATATTATTGAATTCAAGTCGCGCTTTATAGAATTACTGGGCAATGTTGCAAAAGGCGTTATTTACGAACACCACTTTTTTGAACTTTCATCCGAGCAAAAACCCTGGTTCGATACCGGTCTTGATGTTGAATCCGGCGATAACTTTACCTCTTTCGCAACCGGGCAAACCCGGTTTAAAGATCTGCCCATTACCCTGGAACCCAATTTCCAGCTGTGGTTTCGTATCGGTCAAAGCGGCGAGATATTCCGGGGCACCCGCGATAGCCATAGTTTTACCGTAGAACAATCGGGGCGGCTTTATCTGGCCAGCTATTTTCCTGGGGAATGGGCCAGCAAGACAGGTGAGCTGATAACTCCGGATGAAGTGTACGATATGGTCACAGGCAATCTGGCCGTGCTGCTTATTCGTTGGCAGATTAATACATTGGAAGGCTTAAAAAGCCTTGCCGAAAACGGGGATGTGGACAACCTGATCGCAATGGAAATCGACCGGCTGGTTTCGCCGGTCATTTCGCCGGAAGGTTGGGATTACCTGTGGTTCGTAGGCCCCGCCGAAATTTATCAATCCTTTGCAGCACCGGCAAAAAAGTCGGCAATCTGTTGTCATACCCACAATGACTGCGGCCTGTTGCAACGGTCGGTTGCCCTGCCCTTTAAACCGGACACCCGCTTGCGTTGGTCGTGGAAAATGGATGTCTTGCCCTCATCTGTGCGGGAAGATACTCTGCCTACCCACGACTATTTAAGCATTGCGGTCGAATTCGATAACGGCCAGGACATCACCTATTACTGGAGCGCCGAACTGCCGCCCGAAACGGCCTATCGCTGCCCGATCCCGACCTGGACCGACCGCGAGACTCATGTCGTGATCCGTTCAGGCCAGCAAGGTTTGGGTAAATGGTTTAATGAAGATCGTGACGTTTATCAGGACTACATCAATGCGATAGGCGGAGCAATGCCGGGCAACATCGTAAAAGTCTGGCTGATTGCGGTCAGTCTTTTTCAGCATGAAGAAGGCGTGTGTCAGTACGCGGACATCAGCTTCCTGAGCGATGGCCGTGCAGTGCCTGTGCAATAACTTTAACCGGAGCGAGTAGCATGAAACTTATTGGCTTAATACTTTGGATTTATCTGGCTGTTAGTCATCCGGTTAATGCCGCTCCCCGTATTGCCGTTTTAAACTTTGAGCTACGCGACATCACTACCTTACCGAACACACCGGATGAATTGGCCCGTACGGCCTCCATGAAACCCTTGCTTGAACAGGCCATCAGCGAACTTGGCGATTATGAAATTGTTCAAATCAACATCAATGAACAAAATGCCGCAACGGCCGGCGTGGGCTATCTATTTAATTTTGACGAGATTGCCGCCAAACTGGGCCGGCAACCCGGCGCAGACTGGGTAGTGGTAGGACGGCATAGCAAAGGCAGTTTTTTGTATTCCTATCTAATGGCGCATTTGATCAATGTAAAAACGGAAAATCTTGCTGGAAACTATTCTGTTGAGCTCAAAGGGCACTCATCAAAAGGTCACTGAAAGAGGCGTTAGCGCGCTTGCAAAAAAGCTGACTTCACGCATTATGCGGCTTTCCAATTCGGCGTCTTAAACCGCGCCTTAACTGGGTAAGATCGTAGGGTACGCTGTGCATACCTTTCGGCTATCAGTAATAGGCAGGTTGATCAGTTTATCACGAATGACAACTTTGCTGATATTTCGGATATATTTGAATCGCAACAAAAATCTTAAACCTTCGACCTCAATACGAGTATCTTACCCAACGATTGAAGACCTACCAGTTCTTCAAGCGCCACCCCGGATTGATCGAAAAGGTTCTGCCATTCAGGAAGCGTTCTTTCCCTGCCTCGGGTAGCCATGAACATCTGCATATCGAAAGCCGCACTGGAAAAATCGGCCTTCCATTCCGGAACAACCAATTCCATCAGCGCAATGCGGGCACCGGTACCCATACTTGCGGCGACCAGATTACGCAGCACTTTGACGCAATTCTCGTCATCCATGCCATGCAGAACCGCACTCAACAAATAGATGTCTTTGTCGTTTTTGGCTGAGGGAACCGAGTCGAGCAAGTTCCCCACTTGGAAGCTTAACCGGGACAGAAGGGCTGGCGATTCTGTCCCGGCCCAATAGCTTGCCGCTGTTTGAACAACCTGATTCCGGTCGAACACCAAAGCCGTGAGATGCGGATACCGCTTTAGTATGGCTAATGATTTACTTCCCTTCGAGCCGCCCACATCGATGATTCGATCAAATCTTCCCCAATCGAAGTCAGTGGCAAAACTGTCGCCGATCAATGCTTCTACGCCGTCCATAGCACGGGCAAACAGCGAATCGAATTCGGCATGCTCGTCCATGTAGGAGTAAAGCTCCCGGCCATGAGAAATTTGGAACGGAACTTCCCCGCTACGCACCCCCTGTTCCAGTTGCTCAAACCAAGGCCGGCTCATCTCAAGCGAGTTGTGCATCAAGACCATCGCTTTGACATTCTTCGGGTTGTCTTCACGCAAGTAAGCGGAAAGCGCATTGTTCTTGAAGACTCGCGGCGACACTTCTTCAAATATACCCATGGCTGCCAGCATGCGCAGCAGACGGTAGATAGCGTCCGGTTGCGCCGAAACTCGTTCTGCAATGACATCAACTGCGAGCTGCCCATCGCCCAGAACGGACGAAATATCCAGCCGTACCGCAACATGAAGCGCACGCGACTGCCAAAACGCTGAGCCGATCTGGATGAGTCGAAAGGGCGGCGGCGTGATCTTGTTGGGAATGTTCTGTAACCAAGCAGCAAACTTCACCAGCTTTGCAAAGCGACGAACTGTACCTGAATTTTTTTGTAATGGCATCGCGATTCCCTGTTACTCAGGCCTTGTCGGCATCAAGCCCGTAGAAAACAGGTAACCATTGAACGCGGCCAATTGTTCAAGGAATACCGCATCCATTGTTCGCCCCATCTGCTCTTCAAAGATATCTTTTAGCAGGATCGGCATCATTGCCAGGCTGACAAATGCCATCCTGACGATGTCAGGATCTAACGAAGGAGCGATTTGCCCGGCTGACTTCATATCCTCCACCTTCTTGGCGCCGCGTGTGCGCCCTCGCTCCAATAGCTGTTGGATAAAGCGCCGACCCGGCCCTTGATTAAGTGCCAGAACTTTCAAGATTAGCTTTGGAAATTCAGGCCGTTTGGACATGGTCTCGTAATACAGATTGAAGAAGTCTTTGAACCCATCAACGGAGCCCAACATTTGCCCGTCCAACACGTTAAGTAACGGGTTCAAGGTGTCGCGGATCATCTCCTCATATAAGCCCTCTTTATTACCAAAGTAGTAACGGATCATCGAAATGTTGGCGTCGGCCTTTTCTGCGATCAGCCGGGTAGTGACCTTGTGGTAGTCGTCGGACAGAAAACTGTCGAGAGCCGCTTTGAGCAGCCTTTCGCGTACGGGATCGGGAGTAAACTCGGGTGTGCTAAACATCACATTCTCCAATATCAGATAGTGAAAGTTAGACTAGCAGTTGCAAGTGGGTGTCACCAGAAGTTTCGTCAATCAACTTGGGCGGTTTGATTGGCTGGAGAATTCACTGTTTAAGTCGTGCAGATCGGACAATAGCTTTTCGTTGTCCAACATTTTAGTAGCGTAGGCCGGGAATAAGGCCATCCAAGCGCATAGCGCGAGGTGGCGTTTCCGGCCTACAGAGCCACATTGATTTTTTCAGGCTTATTTTTTATAAAACTTTTTGGTGTAGCAGGACATAAGCAGCCCCTTGACCGTTCCAATATCAGTTTGCTTATAGAGTTTGCTGTTCTTATCGCTCATAGTAGGCATCAGATTTTTTGTATCATCGGAAATATTACTATTGCTAAACACTGCATCAGCTGCGCAATCACAGTAAGATTTGGCCTGTTCCACAGAACGTGTGGAACTCTCCTGCTTTATACAGTTATTAATGAAAGCTGATTTAACTTGATATTCATTACCCTTCTCTCCACTACATGCGGATAAGCCGAGGCATAAGGCCGCGATAAACATTAAAGTTTTCTTATTCATTTTGTTCCTTAATTATTGATTATTGTTATTGAGTTACATCGGGCAAACTGTTTATGCTCGATATTCCCATAGATCAAAATGTCGGGCAACGAAAAGCTGTTGCCCAGTCTACAGTGCACAAGCTGGACGGGACATGATGTTGCCCCGTCAGAAACGTAAGGCGTTGATAGTGTTGTTTAGGTGCCGCTGAAACGTTAGAAGTTGGGTTGCAGACCGCCCCGCTTGAACCATCGTTCGCGATTGTTGATGGGCTTCGTACCTCAGCCCATCCTACGCACCCAAAATTTGAGGCGACAACTATTTTGTAGCGGGAACACTGTTCCATGATTTTTTGTTAAAGCCTAAAGCAGTCGCAGCCTCCCGTTCTTCTTTGCTTAATTTATTCCACGAAGCGCCATCGGATAAAACACTCCAGAGTTTTTGTTCCTCTGCTGACATATCATTCCAATCTATTGCATCCCAAAATTTATTTACATCCCCCGTAGGCGTACGTACACCTGTTCTTGCTCCATCCTTTGTAGCTTCAGCAACTTTTTCAACAGGTGTAGCAGCTTCGGCGGCAGGTGCTGACGACTCAGCGTAAACCCAATTAGAAACTACAGCTAACGCTAAGATATAAACTAACTTTTTCATAAAATCCCCATCAACAAAATTAAATTTCAGTAATTGCTGATTAGAATAACATATCGATATTTTTTTGATAAATTTGTGCTGACGCTTTACGAACGGAGCAGAAAAAGGGACGTTGGGAAATTAGCTGAAGTCATTAACTCAATTGATTATGGTTTGGTACATCCGGTATTTTGATGTGTCAACACCATTCCGGACACACGATTAAGCAGCTTTTGTGCTGCAATTCATAGCTCGGTAGGGGGCATCGCGTTCCTTTTCGGAATCAAGCATACTGGGAATGATGGGATTATTGTGATTCGATTTTCAAATAAGATATATTGAACGCAGTGAAGCACACCGGACGCTAAAAAACACAGTCAATTTAACCCACCACGATGAATGCCATGAAACACCCTGAATTCCCGCTAACCGACGAATTAATTTATCTCAACCATGCCGCCGTGGGACCCTGGCCTAAAAGAACCGGCGAAGCGGTCATCAAGTTTGCGGATCAAAACACCCGTTACGGCTCGCACTTTTATTTGGACTGGCTAAACAAGGAAGCCGAATTGCGCAGCCAATTGCAGGAGTTATTAAATGCGCCTTCCGCCGACGATATTGCGTTGGTTAAAAACACCTCGGAAGCTTTGTCTTTTGTCGCCTACGGTTTGACGTGGCAGCCCGGCGACAATATTGTGTCCAGCAATGAAGAGTTTCCCTCTAACAGACTGCCTTGGGAATCCTTGGCCGATCAGGGCGTGGAGTTTCGCCAAGCCGATCTGCACAGCGCCGATACGCCAGAAGATGCGCTATTTGCTCTGGTCGATGGCAACACGCGGTTATTGACGATCAGTTCCATACAATTCGCCTCGGGCCTTCGCATAGACTTGGAAAGAATCGGCGAATTCTGCAAGCGGCGCGGCATCTTATTCTGCATTGATGCGATCCAGAGTATCGGCGCGGTACAGTTCGATGTGCAGGCTTATCAGGCTGATTTTGTGATGGCCGATGGTCATAAATGGATGTTCGGCCCCGAAGGTTTGGGTGTTTTTTACACCACGCCCGAAGCCAGAAACAAGCTAAAGCTGACCCAGTACGGCTGGCACATGATGAAAGACATCCATAATTATGAAAACCAGCCGTGGGAAGTTCATCCAACCGCCCGTCGTTTTGAATGCGGCAGCCCCAATATGCTGGGCATCCATGCCTTTTCCGCCAGCTTGTCTTTGTTGCTGGAAACGGGCATGGCCGCAATCGAAGCGCAGGTTTTAGAAAAGTCCGATTATGTAATAGACGCAATTGATAAAAACGGGCAATTGGTTTTATTGTCGGGGCGGCAAAGTAAGCTCAAATCCGGCATTGTTATCTTTAAACACCGAACAGTCGCCAACGAGGCGCTATATACACATTTGCAGGAAAACGGCGTAGTTTGCGCCTTGCGTGGCGGCGGCATACGATTTTCGCCGCATTTTTATAACACGTTTGAGGAAATTGACCGGGCGCTGGGGTTGATCGCGTTGTTGTAGATAAATGATATACGTGAATTCATCTTCGAAGTGCAATCATCTTAAAAAATCCGCCGTTATATCTAACTACAGAAATGCCGGGCATAAAAAACATATTCGCCCTGCCCGGCTGAGCGCGTCAATTTGCTCGGCTCGGATGGTTAGAGATGATAGCCGCAGCCCCTACACATCAACTTAGGTGATTTCCACGAAAGAATATCCTAATAGTTAGTGTTTTTTACTCTCCACCAAGAGAACGCGTCTATAAGGATGGAGTGCAGGCTTTGCCTGCAAATTATACGATGTATTGCCAACGGGCAAGCAAGGCTTGCATTCTTGTTATACGACAAACAGTAATGGGATATTCAAAAACATATTTTGAACCTCGGTATTGATGAAAAAATACCCGTCATAGTTAGCCTACCCCCGCTTAATCAATTACTTATGCGATGGGGTCCGCATTGCACTATCCATCAGCGCTGACGCCATAAACAAACTTAATGGCATTACAAACCGCTTTTGGCTGGGCTGGCAAATAACCGCCACTTGATCGGCAGTACAGTTATCTACATCAATGCGCCATTTGATGGCGGACGAGGATTCGCACTGGTTAACCATATTAACGACCAAATTCTTAAGTTGGTCATAGGTGAAAAAATCGTCTTCAAATTCGGCTAACCCAATCGTGCACAGATCTATAAAACGGCTGCGCTGCTTGGATAAATGATCATTGTTTTTATAAATATAAATTTCAATCGCACCCAATATTTGGGCCATTTTTTTAATTACTCCAAATTGATCCGACATGGTTCTATCCTCTATTGACGTTGAATATGCATCAGCCGAACGACTGATGCATGGTGCTGTGGATGTCGTCTGGCAACGCTTTGCGGGAACAGCGCTATAGTTAACACGATCGCATTGACCAGAGTTATTTCTATAATCCCATTTTGTAGGCTCAACACGATTTCGCTGGAGTCGTGCGCATTGAGTTTGCGGGAAATATTCTTTATCTTTTCGGTGGCGGTCTTGGGAATCCTGAACAGTCGCCCGGCAATTTCGGCGCAGAAATCCTTCGCACATATACCTGAGGTTTGGCCTCTTGGTCAGTAAACAGCAACCTAATATTAATTATCTGCATTTTTAGTACTGCCACGTATTTTAACGCACTAAGTTGTTGACGATAATCCAAAAAAACTCTTATCAAAGAGCCAGCAATCAGCTAGCGAGACGATTAGTTATTCCTGAACGATTTGATTATTTCGTATATCTAAGTTGTACATGGCTTTAAGCCCAGCATTGAAAATATTGCGGTACATGGTGCTTGGTAACAGGTTGTTTTCAGCAGCTTTTGCATCGACAAAAGCCTTAACTTCAGCACTGTGGCGCAAATTCATCACGACCTTTTTATTTCCTGCCGAGATTGATTCTATCTGCATGGTGATTCCTTGTATAATAAAAGAAAACTTATGAGTCAAAAGAAAACTTGTGAATCAAAAGAAACTTTATGAATACAATAACACGTAAAATAGGGAGATCAAAAAATAAAACTCCTGAAATTACGAGACTTCTTCTGGTTATGGATGCACTTGGTTTAAAAGCCGCTGATATTGCAAGTAAAACAAAAATATCAGAACGGACAATTACTAATTTTATTTGGAACGATACGCCGATTGGTGCGCAGTTATTGCGAGAGTTACACGTTAAATATGGAGTTTCAATCGACTGGCTGTTGTCAGGATCGGGATCAATGCTATTGAGCCAAACGAGTGAACCCCTCGGCGCTTATGATGTCACACCTAGCAGTGACCTTCGCGTCCAGCGCATGTGCGCGCTTGTCCAAGAACTCATGAGTTCGGCCTCGCCTGACGAGCAGGCATTGCTGGAGACGCACTTCAAATTCTCCATGCGTCAATATCAGCAAATGTTATCGACGGCAAATCATGAATAGCGGACTGTTCCGCCGACAAAGTTTCAATGCCGAAATCTTTAAGCGCTGACCGATGATTTCCAGATTGCGTGCGTTTTGCTATCAGTCAAAAATCCAGTTAAATCGTAACCTTCGGTATATTCGATACTCTCCAGTGCCGTAGCAATGAAGATAAACCGATGACTATATCGACCCTGCGGCCTAATGCGGTCGACATGCTAATCCGCGTCTCGTAGACAAATCAGAATTTGCCTGCAATCTGCGCCTTAAGTTCTACAGCGGCCATCGCATAGCCGCCATCGTTGCCGTCGACGAAGTGCACGTGTCCCCCGTCTTCAAGTCGCCGCAGAAAACAAGTCATTAGCGCGGTGGGTGAAGCATGCAACCCGAAGTAAATCGTTCCGGCTGCGCGCTCGCGTTCGAGCAAAGCGCGTATAGCCGTTTGCATCTCAGGTGAACAGTCAATGACCATACGTAGCGTTTCATCAAATTTCCTGAAATCGGAATGAGCCGGCAACGAATCGATATATCTGGAGGTGTCGGTATTCGCAAACTTGAATTTCAGCATACAAAGGATACGTACCAGAATCATTTCAGCAGCGATTTTGCAAATGGCGAGAAAAAAATAACGCTGCCCTTGAATACGCGCCTCAGCCCGTGCCGCACGCCAGATGCGTTCGGCACTAAGCTGGCGTATCTTGATCGGATTGGCCTCTGGCGCTTCGAGATCGACTATCTTCTCAATCTCGGCAAGCAGCCGATGAAGCGTTGCCAGCGCCTGTTCGCCCTTCTCGCACGGACGCACGAGAATCGACAGCATAGCGCCGCGTGCGCTCTTTAGCGGCGCCCAGCGGCATGAAAGCCCTTTGATAGCATCAGTCTCATCGTGATGCGCATGCTCAGCGATAACGCCGCGCCCGGACTTGACCCACTTTTCTGCAGATGAGAGTCCCTCGCCGCTAAAAAACGCGATTGAGGGTCCCCCAGGCAAAAGAAAACGGGCAACGCTGATCGGAGTCCCTGACGCAATGAGTTCACTATGTTCAATTAATCCGGTGACAAGTTTGAGTCCGAACGCTTCGCTAGCGTGGGCGCGGGCAGCGCTGAGCACGCGCTCAATCTCGGCTCGTCGTTCGCCCGGCACCAATGCAGTGGCGCCATCGCCACCGAACACAAACGGAAAATCGGTAGTACCCAAAACATTGGCTAATGCGACTATGGTCGTCGCGCCCGCCATATTGACCCATTTGTAATGACCAGCCTTGATGGCATCAGTCGAACCGCGCACATCGGTGATTACCACCAGCCAATCGCTGGGAGCTTGCCGATAAAGCTCGGGGCGCGTGAAATCAATAAAATCGGTGAAAGGTTCCAGTTCGGTGTAGAAGTTAAGCATAGATATAACAGTCGTGTAGGTTGGACACCAACAGTAGGCGCTTTAGGCGACAGCTTTTCGTTGCCCGACATTTTAGGATGCGGCAGCGAGCGGTGGAAAAACCAAAATCCCGTCATATTAAAGCCACCGCCGGATGAGACATATTGCCCCGTCCGAAATATTTTGCTTTGGTTAAGTGTAGACGCTTAGCTCGGGCATCGCAAAAACATTAAGCAAGCCCATCGTTCGCTCGCGGTAAAGGCCTTACTTTGGTTGATTGTAGCGAAAATAATTCCAGTTGCTTTGCTCTTGCCCGTCCCATCTATTAAAAGGCGAAGCGGTACCTTCCTCCTGGGAACTAGGTGCAACACCCACAAACTGACCATCCACGTAAGCACTCCCATTTATGTCAACCACTACTGAGTGAGTACCCCATTGCCCAGCGCCCGTGGAGCTTCCGTTGGCTTTTGCAGCTCTTAAAGCACGAATACAGGATGCAAGCGTATCATTTGATAACTGCGTCAAAACATTATTTATCTCTGTATAACATGGGTCGGCGTTTACAGGTACAGTCAACAATTCCAACATCGAAAAGCAGGCAATCTGAACAAGGGACAATTTCTTCATTGCATGTACTCCTAAGTGCTGAGAAGCCTAACAATCTGCTTAGGAGACAGCCGCCTGAAATTTAAACAATATAGCGATTTATGGAGGCGGTTCACCTTGAGCTGATACTGGCTAATATGGATGTTTTTGTAGTTATTAAGGACTCGGGAATAGCTTCTGCAAGAATAATAAAATCGAGCACAAAAAATACCGTTGAGTTGATTTTAGGGTTGTTATTAATTATGACAATAGGTACAAAAACCTAAAAACGTTGATATGTTGAAAGCGGCAGAAAGTTATGTGCGCTGGTTCGCTTGGAAACCAGCGTAATCTTGGATTCCGCAAGCTCCATCCGGGCTAGTGTGTCATGAAGAAAGGCGCAAGCCTTTTATGCTGTATTAAAGATGAGAGTAGGCCTCTCGATTTCGGCGACCAGCCGCTGGAATCAAACCACCCTGTGCGGCATAGGTCAAAA
>DATBQB010000008.1:0-33475 GCA_036561025.1 Methylobacter sp.
TTCCGGGTAATCAAACAGCAATTCGGTTTTCAAAAGACCCGTTACCGTGGTCTGAAGAAAAATGCATCACAGGTCAACTTGCTGGTGGGGCTGGCAAATCTTTACATGCTCAGGCGGCAGCTAATGGCTGCCTGAGGGCAACATGCGTCTGTCGTTTCCCGAAAACGGCAGATTCAGAAAGAAAATCGGGAAAAACGGTTAAAAATGTCATTTATTGGGGGAACCAAGTGATGAGTTTTGCAAAAAAACGGCTTGTCTGGCAATTGTGGCTGGAACTCGATTTGTTCAGCGCTTCCCTAGTGGGAACTTTTCATAGAATGGCAAAAAGCGAGGAAGCTCTTGTCGTTGATATCATACATGTCTCAAAAGCTGCATCGCTATTAATTCTTTGCTTTGTTGCAATTCAGCTTATTTTTTCGGTTTCAATTTATCAGCGTTATCGGGATAAGGTATGACACATCGTCGCCTAACTTTCTTATATCGAATGTTATCAGTGCTCAAAATAAATTTTGCACTATCTCATCGTCCGCTTAGGGTCGAAAGCGGATATTCACCGATAAAATTATACTTGTGTCCAGTTTCTAATTTATCAGCCAAGTGGCGAAAGCTTAAAAATGTGAAGTATCTGTCGCTAATTAAGAAGGAAAAATCGAGCCGAAGTGTAAGTTAATCTAAAACGAGTACCGTGGGTCAAAATAGTTCCTTACATCAAGCAACCGTTTTCATTGCTCAACATTTTGATGAATTTGAATGCGGGCATAAACAACATGCTTGACCTGCATGACTAAGAGGAGGCTCCTCCTATCACAAGCCCTGCAACGCAAATTGCAAAACCTTAGTACGCGAAAAGTTAGAAAGGTTGAATAAAAAAAAGCCGCTTTTTAGGGCGGCTTAAAAATCATAAATCATAATTCCCATGCCCAGACTAGCGTCCGGGCAATAATTAGGAGTGTTTATTATGAGCTATCGAAACCTAGCTGTCTAGCTACTAATATAGGCCGACATTAATCAATCTCGACATTTTGGTCGATGAAAGTATCGGGCGTAAACAGCATGTCCCATCTACATGACTGACCCCCCCTATAAACACGGCCCGTTTTATTTAACCCACATCAATTCATTCCAGCTCACAGGGAATTGTTCGTCTCGATGTTGATCAGTAGCGCGATAACGATTTTGACGGCAGAAACGATGATTTAACGATCTTTTTGAAGACTCGAAAGAAAATGGCCGTCAATGACCGGCTTAACTTACGCCTGTGCAGGAGCACAGCTGGGCTTAAATCCCAATGGATTGACATATGGTGCGCTTTGCATGAAAGATGCTTTACCAATGTTATATAGCTGTTCAGCTACAATTGAATCTATCCCTTTTAAATACGTGAGGTACAGTGATGAGTTCCGATGCGATCAAAGTGTTTTTGCTCTACAGTCTTGCCGTCAACTATGCAATCCTCATCATCTGGTTCGGCGTATTCGGTCTTGCCCATGATTCACTCTACCGCCTCCACAGACGATGGTTCAGCCTATCGGTTGAAACGTTTGATGCGATTCACTATGCCGGCATGGCGCTGTACAAGATTGGCATCCTGTTGCTGAATATTGCGCCTCTGGCCGCACTCTGGCTTGCATAGCGGTACTGCGTTAGCTCGCGTGACTGCATTTTCAGCGTCGGCTTTATTCTCGTATAATTTCGAAATTTACCAGCCGACACCGGGATTAACATGATCTATGAACTGAGCGAGCGCGAACTGTTTGAGGCCATCCACTACGCCAAAAGCCTCGATGAAACAACCGGCGCAAAGCTCATAGAGCAATTTCAGCTCGAACAAACCGCATTGGCGCAAACTCTGTTTGGGCTATTCCCTGGCGTTATCGCTGAACAGAATCAGGACATGTCCTATCTGTTTATGGATCTTTGCTTGTTTCAACATGCTTTCGGTCCTTTGCCCTCTCAAAGCGAGATGGATTTTAATTGGCTGGAAAAACAGGCCGTGCTGTTAGATGCCGAATTACAATCGCTGGTTACGGAGCGCCCCATGGATGAAAAGATCAGGTCGAAACTTCAAGATCGGTTTGTAAAACGATCATCAGAAGAAACAGTTCAGATGGGTTTAGTTAACTTCATGAATGCAACGATAGATGATTTTGCTTCGGAAAATCCAAGCAGGGTTCCAGCCATCAAAATCACCCAAACGATGATTGCCATCGTGATCCGGTTGTTCAGTAACCTTTATGGTAGTGTAAGTAAAGCAGATTGAAACTAGTGTGTTGAGCGAGGTGATGAAAGCGTCTGGTCAATAACGCTAAATGTTAGTCGACCTTAATTGTTTGCAGGCTTTGAGAGGAAACAGACTGCTGACCAAAATTGGCCGCAGTCTGTCACTATAACCTTAGTGGATGACGGTTACATTTTCAGCTTGCGGGCCTTTTTGGCCTTGCGTTACGCTGAACTGTACTTTTTGGCCTTCATCCAGTGATTTGTAGCCACCAGCGTTATTGATTTGTTGGAAATGTACGAACACATCAGGGCCTGATTGCTGTTCGATAAAGCCAAAGCCTTTATCAGAATTAAACCATTTTACGATGCCAGTAGTGATTGTAGACATAATGAGTCCTATAGATATTTTGAGTGTATAAAGCCTTAAATAAGGCGGGTCTAGCCGGTAAAATTGAAAATTACAAAATGAAAAACAGGACGAATAACTACAGAAGTGATATCGAAATGGTAAGCAGAGGGTAAATCTTATTTTTAAGCTGGGGTAAGTATGGGCTTGTTATCCCCCTAGTGTCAATGCCTATCTTGAAAAGACTTACTGTGCCAGGGTGGAAAGGAAGAAAACTCCAAGGCAGTCCTACCTTGAAAATTTTCAAGTCATCCTTTGTGCAAACAATTCAGTTGACTGAATCAGTCGCAAGACAATTGACCGGACTTAGCTCTGTTGCTGTTCAAGTTAATATTGCTGGCAATAGCCGCTGTGCCGAATAGGGCGGATGAAATATTGAATTCACCTGAAATGAACCCCAGCAGACCGATTGTAAATACCGTTCCGGTTAAAATATCTTTATGTAAGTCGTTCATAAGAAAGTCCTCGTATGAACTTGAAAAGCTTTATAAATTACAGTTCAACCAAACACAATGCCTTTATTGATGACAATAATGCTGAGGATATATGGATTGTTTCGTATGTGCACACAATGGGTTCATAAACCGTTCATATCCAGAACATAGGAGAGTGAAGGTTTACTATCGAAGTGATTTCTTAGTGGTATTAGGGGTTATTTCGAAGCTTGGGGTAAGCTGGCTATCCATTCGCGGGCAAGCTTTTTCCCTGCTTCGATTTGCGATGGAGCCAACACTTTAATCAGGCTATCTCGCGCCTTGATTGCTTTTTCGAAGTCTTGTGCAGCGGCAAGATCTGTCCACATATAGGCTTGAGCATAATCCTGCGGTACGCCTGTTCCATTAAGATACATTTGGCCGAGGTTGAATTGGGCCATGGCTTCGCCCTGATCAGTGGCTTTGCGAAACCAGAACGCGGCTTGTTTATCATCTTGCGTCACGCCCTTGCCATTGATATACATCACGCCGAGATTGTTTTGCGCTTCTGCGTAGCCCTGTTCGGCAGCCTGACGATACCAAAATGCTGCTTGCTTATCATCTTGAGTCACACCTTCACCCCTAACATACATCGCGCCAAGGTTATTTTGCGCCGTTGGCAATCCTTGTTCAGCAGCCTGACGATACCAAAATGCAGCTTGCTTATCATCTTGCGCCACGCCTTCACCACTCGCATACATCGCGCCGAGATTATTTTGTGCGATGGCTTCACCCTGTTCGGCGGCTTTACGGTACCAAGCAACCGCTTGTTGATCATCATGCGCCACGCCTTCACCCCCGGCATACATCACGCCAAGGTTATATTGTGCCGCTGCCAAGCCTTGTTCAGCGGCTTTACGAAACAATGAGAAGGCTTGGCTATAGTCCTTGTCCATGCCGCCTTGGCCTTCTCTATACATCAAGCCGAGGATCAGTTGCGCCGTTGCATAACCCTGATCAGCGGCCTTGCGGAACCACAATGCGGCTTGTTTATCGTCTTGAGCCACGCCTTCACCATTCGCATACAATATACCGAGATCGTTTTGTGCCGTTGGATCACCCTGATCGGCCTTTATGCGTAGTTGCTGCGCTACACTTCGATCAGCGTTTGGCACTGGTTCAGCATTTGTAGGGCTGGCAAATAATCCAGTGAATAACAAGACAGGGAGAATTACCACCGACAATAAACTACGCATACGCACCGCAAAAAAGCCATTCGCTTAAAAATAGAGTTAGATAATAGCATAGTGAATAGTCTACCAGGAGTTGATTTGCGCTCATTAAGCTCTTTGTTAGCTTTATAATTCAGAGGCATCATCGGGTTTAGCCAGATTCGGATTTTTTAAGGTGCTCTGATTACGGAAAATAACTTAACTGACTCATTCATCCTGGACTAAAAGCATCGATTGATTCGGACTATTTTATTTGACGCAAACCAACTCCCGCCAATCGGTGGTATAGCGTTGTGACACTCGGTCTGATTTTGGTCGCCAGGACTTATCAAAATGGCTTGCTGCCACTGAAATAGCTTTCGGAAAGCGCCGGTTGATCTGATCGACCACGTTCATTAACGGACGGTTCTCCGTGGGCAGGCCGTTATCGACAAAATCAAACAACTCAATCTGTCCAGGCGATGATTCCGGCTGAATATCGCTCAGTTGCACGCCGCATTTCTGATAGCTATAGCCTGTTTGAAGAGCGCCATGAGCAAGCGGTTGGCCGTTGCGATGATCACGCGGGTATCTTGGCTGGCAATGTCCAACTTGATACTGGCCGAACGCTGATACTGCGGTTCACTTAGGTTAAATGGATTGGTTCTAATAAAAACGGTGATGCACCCCGTAACAGAATGTTGCCTTCTAAGCTTTTCCGCAGCTCGACTGGCAAACTCGGCCAAAGCAGCGGATAACTCTTTATACTCTGTTAAACGGCAGCCGAAACTGCGGGAGCAGACGATCTGCTGCTTGTCCGGCGCAATCTCCTCTAACTCCAAACAGGCGATGCCATTCAACTCCAGAACGATTCTGGCAACCACAATAGTAAATTGGGTTTGCATGCGTTTGCTGGGCTGAGTTGCCAAGTCCCAGACGGTATTGATACCCACCTGATTCAGCTTTGCGGCGGTACGCGAACCGATGCCCCACACCTCGCCGATCGGCACGATCCGCATCAGCTTCTCTCTTCGTACCGGGTCCGATAAGTCCACTACGCCGCCGGTTTGCTTCCACTTTTTGGCGGCAAAATTCGCCAGTTTGGCGAGTGTTTTAGTCGGTCCCATACCCACGCACACTGGAATGCCGGTCGTCCTGAACACCACCTTCCTGATTTGCTGACCGTAAGCGATCGGGTCTTTAGCGCACACACCGGTTAAGTCCTGAAATGGTCTAATTAAACCGGACACTTCTAAAGACAGATTTATAATGTCATCAGAGGTGAACATGAGTAATCAAAATAAACATAAACGGCCCAAATACACGCTTGAATTTAAACAAGACGCAGCCAAGTTAGTTAATGAAAAGGGCTATACACACCAGCAAGCAGCCGATAATTTAGGTGTATCCCTTAGTGCTATTGGACGATGGGTGCGAGCCGAACAAGGGCCAACAACCCCGTCGGCGACAAAGAAAAAGGTTTTGACCCTGGCTGATCAAGATGAATTAACCCGCTTACGTAAAGAAGTTGACCAGTTGCGGATGGAGCGCGACATCTTAAAAAAGGCCGCAGTCTTCTTTGCGAAAGAACTCCAATAAAATACGGATTTATTCGAGAGCAACAGAAGACTTTTCCCGTTACCGTGCTGTGTAAAGTCATGCTGGTTAGTACCAGTGCCTTTTATGCGTGGTCTAAAGCGCCTGAAGATACTGCCAAAAAAGATCAGCAAAAACAGCTTGAAGCTAAAGCGATTCAGCTATTTGACGAGAATAAGCAAGTTTATGGTTCTCGCCGTTTATCCGAAGCCTTCATCAAAGAAGATATTCAGGTCGGCCGTTTCAAAGCGAGGCAATTGATAAGAAAATTGGGATTGAAACCGCGCTACCCTAAACGATTCAAAGTCACCACCGACAGCGATCATAATGATGCGATTTCTCCTAACCACTTGAATAGGCAGTTTGATGTTGCTGCACCCAACAAAGTTTGGACGACTGATATCACTTATGTTTGGACGCTTGAAGGCTGGCTCTATGTTGCGATTGTTATTGATTTATTTTCCAGGCAAGTGGTGGGCTGGTCGATTGATGATCATATGCGGACTTCGTTGTGTGTGAATGCCTTGCAAATGGCATTTTGGCGACGAAAGCCCGAGCCTGGCTTACAGCATCATTCTGATCGAGGTAGTCAATATGCAAGTAAGGAATACCGAGAGCACTTGGGGATAATGAAGATGCAACAAAGTATGAGCCGTAAAGGCAACTGTTGGGATAATTCACCGACAGAGCGGTTTTTTCGAAGTTTAAAACACGAGCAACTTAACTACGAGAAATTCAGGACTAAAGAGGCGGCAAAGCTGAGTATTATTGATTATTTGGCTTTTTATAATGGCAAACGCGCGCACTCAAAACTAAGCTATCAATCCCCGCTGGAATTTGAGCGGGAATTCTATAAGAAGACTGCTTAAGAAAGTGTCCTGTTTTAGTTGACCATTACACTCCTCATTGAAGAAAAGCAAAGATAGAATGACTTACTACTCATTGCCGTCATCGAAGTTCCCGATGACAAAAAAGTTATCTGTCAATCCGAAGGGTGCGGACGATCAGTTTACAAGAGCGTGCATATCGTCAGAATGAACGGTGAAATACAAATACTTGGATCGGAATGTTTTAAAAAATACGCCGGAGAACTCCGATCACAAAAACAATTGAAACCCTTGTACGGCTCCAGCGACGGAATTCCTTTGTCAGAGTACGAGTTAAGTTTGTTGCGGGAAAATACAGAACAGCTCATTTCTGAATTCGAGTCTAAATATGCCATTGCCAGTATCGAAGAAAGAAAGGTCAGCGATACAAGCGATTATTCAGGTTTATCTGACACCGAGCTGAAAGCGTTCTCATTGGCGACAATCAAAGATAATTTCCGGAAAAATAAAGGATTAAACCCTGAGCTTCCAGGTTGGGCGGGATGGGTTAAATCTGATGCTGAAAGTTTCTATAACCATTTAAAAGAAATGCAGAACTTACCCTGCCGCACTTTGTTGGATGAAGCGGCGTTTTACCTACATTCCAAAAATAATTTTGATGCGCCATACACAGGTTAAGCTAAATAAATGTCGGATCATATTTTTTGATCTTGAGTTTTATGTCCCAGCCAGTAGCCGTTCTAAACATGGGTTTTGCTATAACCCCTGGGATAAAAGTTGTAAGCTCATAGGAGGATCATTTCTATTTGCTAATCCGGAAAAGGACTTCGGTTTAATAGAAGCAAAAGTAATTAATAAAATACGGTCTCTTTGGTTATGGGAGCATTATTCCGAACAGAAGCTATTAGAAAGCATTTATGTATTACTAAAGAACGCCTTAGATACCGTGCACAATGCTCACAATGGAATGATAGCGCCTATTTTATGCGGAATTGGCATAACTTCATCAGACATACCTATTATTTTCGAGCTTTTTAAACGCTACAAAATACTTACAAATGCAGAAGCGTTTTCATTCCAGAATAAGTTTAGGGTTGTCGACTTATCGCAGCTATCGATAGCAACGTTTAATAGTCCTAATAATTTTCTTTACCCGAAGACAAAAAGTCATATTCTCAATAAATATTTAAATGATAAAAAATTTGAATCAGGTAAGACTGTCTGGGATCTGTATGAGGCTAAGAATTATGATGCCATTTCAGCAAGGGTTTTAGATGAAATAGTTTGTACACATAAGTGCTACGAGCTTATAAAAGTTGATTTAGACAAATTTAAAAGCTTAGAAGCTAGTGAAAATAAGCGTGTAAAACAGTCCAGCATAAACAATAATAAGTCGGTTTCGGTTTTCCAAGACCAGAATAAGTCAGCCGAAATTTACATTAAAAATAATAGTTAAAACTGATCTGATGTTATCCATAAACGGTTATTTATTCTACTATAGGACCAATATATGAGCTATGTTTTAGCAACTACCGATAAAGTTGTACGCTGGTATTCTTTCAACTTTTGTGAAGAAGTTAATGACAAGTGCTTTACACTTATTGACAGATTGGATTTAGATCGAGTCCCTCAAGCGGGCAGTAAAGAAACTGCAAAAAAATGGGCTATTGCGATGGGGTTAAAAACATGGCGTTATGTAAAACTATAGTTTTCAGCAAAATCTAATAAGCGCCTTATAAAAAGCACACGTATATTAATTCCTCTGGCGGGGCCAGAAAATACGCCGAGATAAAAATCACCTTTACCAAAACGATTTTAATAGCCTATTGTCTGCACTGCCATCTAAATGCTTTTCGACACTGATTGACACAAACCTTGCATTATTTTGGTGGTGGTCATAAAATTGATCTGCATGTAGTCGGATCAATTTTTCAGTCATCTTGCCTAAACCTTAACAGACATGGTTCATCCCCAGCTTTCAAGCGTTAACCAAACTCAGCGAGAGCGTCTATTTCATATAGATTTTAGACTCTATTTTTTAGGTACAGTTAATCGGTATGATCTTGAGTCTCGTTTTGGTATTAAAGAGGCGGCTGCAACCCGTGATATCACTCTCTATAAAGAACTGGCACCGAAAAATCTGGAATATGACACTAAGGCCAAATCCTACATCCAGCGTGAAGGTTTTAAGCCCTTGTTTAATTACGGTAGTCATCAGGCATTAGCGGCTTTGTTGTATGGCTTCGGTGATGATTTTGTTACGACCAACCCTGTTTTCGTTCCAGCTGAAGCACCCACACAACTTAACCTGCCTTCTAGTGACATTTTGGCCTGCATCACTCAGGCCATCTATAATAAACAAGCCATGAAGATTAACTATCGTTCACTTTCCAGCGGCCTTAGCCAGCGGGAAATTGTTCCCCATGCCTTGGTAGATAATGGTTTACGCTGGCATGTACGGGGCTTTGATCGACACCGGAACAAGTTTTCTGATTTTGTTATTAATCGGATCGATAAGCCCTGTTTACTCACTGGAAACTTAGTCACTGAAACCGAAACCAAAGTAGCCGACCTGCAATGGCATAGCATGGTTGAACTACAGCTTGTTCCCCATCCCGCACTGCAACACCCAGAGACCATCGAACATGAATATGGCATGGAGAATGGATCATTGGCTATCCAGGTGCGTGCAGCCGTTGCCGGTTATGTGCTGAGGCGTTGGAACGTGGATTGTTCTGAAAATCATACGCTGGCCGGTGGAGAATACCACCTATGGCTAAAGAATAATCAAGCCTTAAGCGGGGTGGAAAACTTCGTTTTAACGCCAGGTTATTCTTCTTAAGCACAAGGGAGACTCCGACCGTGAATAACGCCCTAGAGCTCAGCAAAGCTAAGCAATATATCCGTGATTTAACAGGAGGTAGTCTGTTGGTTGCTGAAAGCCGGTTAGTCGCTGAAACCCTTTTGCAATCGATACCTGAGCCCGAGTGGAATCGTTTATTTATTGAAGACAATCTACTCAAAAAAAGATCCCAGCATACCGCTATCCGTTATGCCCGAGCCATCAGACGGAGGCTTGAACCTTTAGGTGACGGATTCATAGAAGCCGTGATTCATGCGCCGGAATCAGATTATAAACAGCTACTCATGCTGGCTTTGATCATACACACCCCTGTGTTGCCTGATTTTATGCAACACGTTGTCGCGGAAACAAAACGGATTTACCGGCCTCATTTAGCGCCTGATGCCTGGGAGTCATTTTTACTGGATCGATCTCGAACCTTACCAGGCTTGAATGACTTATCAGAATCAACGCTCAAGAAAAGCGGCAATAACGTTATTCGGTCATTGGTAGAAGCTGATTACCTGGATAACAATAAGAACCGCCGCTTGCAGCCGGTCTATTTGTTGCCGGAAACCCGCGCTTGGTTAAAAAAGCTCAATAGAGAAGATCTCGAACCCGTTATGGAATGCACGCTATGAAAGCGCTACAAAGTAGACTCGATTTGATTCTGGAAAGAATAGAAAATCCTCGGTTTCTTAACAATGATGGCTTAGGCAATGAAATTGGCTTTTGGATTTTTGACTACCCTGCTAAATATGAACTCGTAGTCAGGGACCATATTAAGCATCTGACCGACAAGCTGGAGAAGCGCGGTTATAAATTTATCAACGTTAACATTTACGAAACATTAATCGAAATGTTAGCGTCAAGAGGGCTGTTGGAACGGACGTTTAGCCGAGAGAAACAGACCGGCGTCGATGCTATTAGAAGCACCTTGGCAGGTCCTCTTAGCCAGAAAAAGATCGCTGAATTCATTGCTGAAAAGATTAAACCGGACACCTTGGATTTTGTTCTCCTGTCCGGACTGGGCAATGCATGGCCCTTGGTCAGAGGACATGAGTTGTTAAGCGCATTACAGGATGTCATGGGGACAACGCCCTTGGTCTTGTTTTACCCAGGCGAGTATAGCGGTCGAGACCTTCATCCTTTCGGCATGATTGAATCTAAAAATTACTACAGAGCCTTCAAGCTGGTACCTGAAGACGGCAAAAAAATAAACACAGGGAATTCTTAATGAATATTGAACATATTTTTTCCAAGCAGCTGACACGCGACATCAATGGCGTCGTTAAAGCAGAGCAGGTGGATAACGACAGCGTCTTTGTCGAATTGGATGAATACGTCATTACTCAGGAATTGGATCGACATTTCCGCCGTTTTTTTGAAACCTACGTACCAGCCGTTAAAAACCGCAACCCCGCAGTCGCCAGTAAAATTGGTGTCTGGGTTTCGGGTTTCTTTGGTTCCGGTAAATCGCATTTTATTAAAACGCTTTCCTACTTACTTGAAAATCGTGCGGTAGAAAAAGACGGTGTAACCCACCATGCCATCGATTTCTTCAAGGACAAAATCAATGATGCGATGCTGTTTGGCGACATACACAGCGCTGTCTCCAGGCAAACAGATGTCATTTTGTTCAACATTGATTCCAGAGCCAATACCGATGATCGTGAGAATGCCATCCTCAAGGTATTTCTTAAAGTCTTCAATGAACGGGTCGGTTACTGCGCGGACTTTCCTCACATCGCCCATATGGAACGGGAGCTGGATAAGCGCAACCAGTATCAGGCGTTCAAAACTAAGTTTGCCGAACTGACAAGGTCGGATTGGGACGAACAGCGTGATGCTTATGACTTTTACCGTGATGAGCTGGCTGAAAGCTTAGCCGCCGCCAGTAACCAGACGCTTGAGTCAACGCGTCAATGGGTTGAGCAACTTGAAACTAACTTACCGCTGGATATCCGTAATTTTTGCAAGTGGGTAAACGATTATCTTGATCGCAGTGGCGATAGAAATATTTTGTTTCTGGTCGACGAAGTGGGTCAGTTTATCGGTAAAAACTCCCAGATGATGTTGAAGTTGCAAACCATTACCGAAGATTTAGGTACCTTCTGTGGTGGTCGTGCCTGGGTTATTGTAACGTCACAAGCGGATATTGATGTCGCCATTGGTCAGCTCGATAAACGTGACGGTGAAGACTTTTCTAAAATTCAGGGACGGTTCTACACCCGACTGCAATTGTCCAGTTCAAATACGTCTGAAGTCATTCAAAAACGTCTACTTCAGAAAACGGAAACCGCTGCTGAAGCACTGGCCACTGTGTTTGCTGAAAAAGGCGATATCCTCCGCAATCAGTTAACTTTCGACAAAACCACCACGGCGGCACTGAGTAGCTACAGCGATGCCCCATCCTTCATTGATAACTACCCTTTTATACCTTACCACTATCCCTTGGTACAAAAGGTCTTCGAATCGATCCGTACCAAAGGTGCTGCTGGCATAAACCTGGCCATGGGCGAGCGCTCATTACTCGATGCTTTTCAGTCGGCAGCGAAGCAAGTCAAAGACCAAGATATTGGCGTACTGATCCCTTTTTACTGCTTTTATTCACCGATAGAAAGTTTCCTTGAACCTGCCGTCAAACGGACCATTGATCAAGCGTGTGAACTTAAAACATTAACGGAGTTTGATTGCAAAATACTCAAGACCCTGTTTCTAATTCGCTATGTTGATGTGCTTAAAAGCACCCTGGATAACTTGGTAACCCTGACCATCGACCAGATTGATGCGGATAAAATATCCCTGAAAAAACAGATTGAAGAGAGCCTTAATCGCCTGGAACGGGAATTATTGATTGCCCGCAATGGTGATGAATTTATTTTCTTAACCAATGAAGAAAAGGAAATCGAGAATGAAATTCAGCACACCGATGTTGAGCCTTCAGAGCTGACCAATAAGCTATCCAATATTATTTTTGATGGCCTATTGCCCAGACAGAATGTATATCGCTATCCGGTCAATAAACAGGATTTTGCCATCAGCCGTTTTTGTAACGGGCACCCAAGAGATGGAACGACCCTGGAAGATTTGGTGGTTAAAGTCATTTCACCGCTGGACTCCCATTACGATAGCTTTATCCATGACCAGCCTTGCCTTAACTATAGCCTTGAGGGCGATGGCTGTGTACTGGTGAAATTACCCGACCATCCGCGTATTTTCGGTTACAAGGGACTTGACGGTGATCTTGCTCGATTCATTAAGACGGATCGCTTTCTCAAGCAAAACTCAGGTCAACGTCCTGAGCAGGAATACCTGTTGCGTGAAAAGCAGATGGAGAATGTCGAACGTGAAAAGCGTCTTCGTCATGAGCTTGAACAACTCTTCACTGAAGTTCAGATCTATGCGATCGGTGCCAGGCTACAACCCAGATCTTTAGCACCATCAGCCATGCTGGAAGAAGCCTACAAATACGTCATTGAAAACACCTTTGCCAAGTTAAATTTGTTAAAACCAACGCCTGGTGATCAGGGTAATGTATTGCGGGAATTACAATCCGTGCTAATGGCTGACGATATGGCTCAGCTCAGCTTGGATCTTTCCGATGTTGAATGCAATCCCGAGGCGACTCGTGAGGTTGAGCTGTATATTTCACTCAAGATTGAACGCAATGAGGCCGTCTATTTACGCGATGTGATTACCCGATTTAACCGCCGTCCTTATGGCTGGCCGGATAATGAAATTCTGCTGTTGATAGCCAGATTGGGCTTGGCCGGTAAAATCAGTTTTACCATGAACGGGGATTTACCACTTAAAAAAGCCTATGAACCTTTCACCAGTGTTCGTAAGCGGGGTGAAATTCGACTCCAAAAAATTCGTCAGCATGATGAGCATCAACTAAAAAATGCCGCTGGTCTAGTTAAAAAGGTATTCAATAAAACTTTCACGGGTTCAGGAGAAAAGGAGCTTTCCGAGCTTATTAATCAGGAACTGAAGAAATGGCATGAACAGTTAAAATCATTCAACAGTAAAGCCCAAACAGGTCATTTCCCTGGTAAAAAAATCATTGAACAAGGCTTGGCTTTGGTTGCCGGCTTGCTTGAACAAACCAATAGTTTTAGCCTGATTCAGCGGTTGGTTGAAGATGCTAAAGCGCTGGAAGACTTTGCGGAAAACTTTGAAGATCTGGATGATTTTTACAACAGCCAATTCCAGACTTGGCAGGCGCTTACTAAAGCACTAAATGACCAATTCAAAGCCAACCGTCCGGCATTAGAAAAGGATGAGGCTGCCAAAAAAGCACTGGACGAATTGCAGCGTATTTATGGACTGGCAGCGCCGTATGACCAGCTTAGGCATATTAATCCATTAATCGAGCAAGTTCAGAAGGTGAATAGCCAGTTGGTGCTTGATAAACGCCAGCACGCTCATGAACAGGTCAACTTGCGTATTGAACGCGTGCAGTCAGCACTGACTGAAGCCGGTGCGCCTCTTGATTTACAGAATAAAGCATTGCATCCATTACAGCTTTGTAAAAAGCGTATTGATAACACTGACTCAATTCCACAGATTATCAGTGAACAGTCTGAAGCCGTAAGCCATGAGGACGATGCATACGATCTAATCAACCGCCACATTGAATCCCAGCGTAAAAAGGAAATCCCAGTAACGGTAACTCCTGTTTCTGGCGACGAAAACAAAATTGCTGAGCCGCCCCCCAAACGGACAGTCACCATCAGTCAAATTGAGGTTCTAAATTCGGTGTCCTCCAAAGGTTTTATTGAAACTGAAAACGATATCGAACTTTACCTCAAGAGACTGCGTGAGCGTCTAGCAGAAGCCATTAGCGCGGGTGACCGTGTCAGGATTAGGTAAGGACACAACATGAAATTTATCCACACATCGGATTGGCACATTGGGCGACAGTTTCATAATGTCTCGTTACTGGAAGATCAGCGACACGTTCTGGATCAGTTGATTGAGCACGTTAAAAGCGAATTCGTTGATGTAGTTGTCATAGCAGGTGATATTTATGATCGCTCGGTACCACCTGCCGCTGCTGTGGAACTGCTTGATGATGTTTTAAATAAAATCTGTACGGACTTGGGGGTGCCGGTATTACTTATCCCAGGCAATCATGACGGAGCGGAACGGCTACGTTTCGGTTCCAGGCAACTCAGCAAAGCCGGATTGCACATTATCGGCGAGCTTAATCAAGTCACTGAACCCGTGATTATTAATGGTGCGGGATTCGATGTCAGTTTTTACGGCATCCCCTACAACGACCCCGAAACAGTCCGTAATCATTTTAGTGTAGACGTATCTACGCATGATGAAGCGCATCGATTCCTTGTCGAACGAATTAATACCGTAAAGTCAGATGAGACTTTAAGCGTGCTTATCAGTCACTGCTTTATCGATGGTGGCGATGAGTCAGACTCAGAACGTCCCTTATCGATTGGCGGAGCCGATCGAGTCAATTACGAGCCCTTTGTAGCTTTCGATTATGTTGCACTGGGTCATCTACATAGTCCCCAACATAAAGGCGAATCTCATATTCGATACTCGGGTTCGATTCTAAAGTACAGCTTCTCTGAACAGAGACAAAATAAAGGCGTGACGCTTGTTGAAATGGATAACACAGGTATTAAATCAACCACCCATCTGCCATTGATGCCATTACGAGATATGCGGATCGTGGAAGGTGAACTGAATACCATCCTCGAACAAGGTAAAGTTGATCCGAACAACGAAGATTATTTGTTAGTCCGATTAACCGATCGGCACGCCATTCTTGATCCAATGGGGAAATTACGACAGGTCTATCCCAATGTACTGCATTTAGAAAAACCTGGAATGCTTGAAATGTCAGACCAACAGCTTAGTCGAGATAAGCTAAAATGCGGAGAACTTGAGATGTTCCGTGATTTTTTCGAGCAGGTACATGGTCAAGGGTTGACTCCGGAACAAGACGAGGCAATCAAGAAAACAATTGCAGAAATTATTACCTTTGAAGGGGGCGTTGCATGAAACCATTAAGCCTCACTCTGCAAGCATTCGGTCCATTCTCAGGTTCCGAAGACATTGATTTTACAAGGCTAGGTTCAAACCCATTGTTTTTGATCAATGGCCCTACCGGCGCAGGTAAAAGCTCGATTTTGGATGCGATATGTTTTGCCCTATATGGACAAACAACGGGAGCGGAAAGAGAACCCGCTCAAATGCGATGTGATCACGCCGATCCTAACGTGCTCACCGAAGTCGTCCTGGATTTCAAACTAGGTGAAACAGACTATCGCGTTCGGCGTATTCCGACTCAGGAGCGCCCGAAAAGTCGCGGTGAAGGCACCACAACGCAACAAGCCGAAGCTCAACTCTGGCAACTCGATGGAACCGAAGAAGGCGTGCTCATCGTTGCCAAGAGTGTCAATGACGCCACCGATGAAATCAGGAAGCGGATTGGCCTGGATGTCGAACAATTTCGCCAAGTCATGGTATTGCCTCAAGGAAAATTCCGTGATTTGTTAATGGCGGATTCGAAAGAACGCGAAAAGATATTCGGGCAACTGTTTCAGACCCAGATCTACAAACGCATCGAAGACCGGCTAAGAACTCAGGCAGCCGGCATCAAGCAAGCCGTCGAGCAACATCAAAACCAAATTAAAGGCATCTTGCAAAGTGCAGAAGTTAATTCCGAGACAGAAATTGACGAAGAACTGGATCGATTGGCACCGGAACTGTCAGCTGCACAGATCAATAAAGACCAAGCCCATGAACAGCAAGTCTTGGCCACCAATGCCAAGGAACAAGCACAAACACTCAAACAACGGTTTGATAACCTGAGCAGTAAAACAACTGAGCTTGCAAAGAAAGCTGCGTTAGAACCTGACATAACAAACAAACAAGACAAGCTCAACAACGCCTTAAACGCCCAAAAAATTCATCCACTTTATAAAGCACATAAAGAAAAAGCTGCTGCACTGCAAAAACTTAATGCCCAAATAGTTGAATGTTCAAAGGCACTTGGATTAGCAACTGAGGAAAAAATCATCTCAGAAAATGCGGCAACCGAAGCCAAAGCGGCATTCACTGAAGTCGATGCCTTAAAGAAACAGCAAATTGAATTAACGCAATACCAAGAAAGAGCAGTAGAGTTATCTCAAGCCCGAGAAGCCCTGACCACCCGTAAAAAAACCTTAGATGTCAGCAAAGCTAGCTTTGAGAGCCAAATAAAAACGCAACAAATCCTATCAGACGAGCTTGCCAACAATAACTCCTTGATCGAAGAAATAGCGCTTGAATTGGAAGTGCTCGCTCCCAAACAGATCGAGTTGGAAGCTTATCGCCTTAAACTTGAACAGCGCAAGACGCTAGAGACCCAGCGAAATCAACACCGGCAATTGGAACAGAATGAAGGCCGACTGCTTGCAGCCTTTGAAAACCAGAAAACGGCTTTTGAATCGACCCAGAAACAGGCCCGCCAAATCGAACTAGCTTGGCACTCCGGTCAGGCGGCATTATTGGCCAAAGAGCTCAAAATCGGCGAGTCATGCCCAGTATGTGGCAGCAAAGAGCATCCAGACCCAGCTAGTTCTCTCAATGATGAATCACTAGTCACCAAACAACAGGTTGATGACGCCAGAACAGAAGAGAATATAGCGCGTGATGCCATGCAAACTGCGAAGGATGCATATGATGCCGCCCATCTTGAAATCGCTGGTAATCAGAAAGATATTACTCAACTGGAACAGCAGCTGATAGAGCTTGCAGAACAATCATTGGATGATGTATCGCAAACCTTCAAAGCGAAAGAGACTGAGGTCAACAATTTGCTTAAACAGCAAACCCGGCAGAAAGAAAAAGCTCAGAGAATTACAGAGATTAAAGAGCAGCTTGTTGGAATGGCTGAAACCATGTCAGCTTTGGAAACAAAAGTAAATTCAGATAATGAACAGGCCATACTTGCGCGAGCCAATGTAGAACAGCTAGAAAAACAGATTCCCGAACTTTATCGAGACCCACCGTCATTAACCAAAGCCATAACCGAGTTAGTAACGAAGATCGCAACTTTGTCCAACGCCGTCTCTCAAACTCAGGCCGATTACGATCAAAAACGCTCAAATCTCGATAGAGCAGCGTCTGCGCATGAAGGCCTTGGCAAGCAGTTGTGTGAATTTCAACTTGAATTCAACGATGCTGAGAACGCCTGGAACGATGCGCTAACACAAAGTCCATTCGAGCACTTTGATGCATTCCATCAATCGCTAATGACAGAAAGTGAGCAGCAAAGCCTTAAAGACGAAATCGAAATCTTCCGTACTGAACTGGCTGGTTTGAAAGGTGCGGTGGATCAACTCAGGAGGGACCTTGCTGAACAATCGCTGCCTGACATGGAGAAACTCGAACTGGAGCTAACCGAAAAATCGGACTTGTTCAAATTATTCGATGAGTCGTGGCGCAAACTGCAAGAACGGAACAATCAATTGCAAGGGGTGAAATCAAAACTAGTTAAAGCCCATGAGAAAAATGTCGAGCTTGAAGCTCAGTATGCCGTATATGGTACTCTCAGTGAAGTGGCCAATGGACAAACAGGCAACAAGATCAGCCTACAGCGTTTTGTGCTGAGCGTTCTGCTTGATGATGTCCTGATTCAAGCCTCGCAACGGCTCAATATCATGAGCAATGGCCGCTATCAATTAGTTCGCAAAGAAGACCGATCCAAAGGCAATAAAGCTTCGGGGTTGGATTTAGAAGTCGAGGATGGTTACACAGGAAAAAACCGCCCCGTGGCTACACTTTCCGGTGGTGAATCATTCATGGCTGCCTTGTCGTTGGCACTGGGATTGTCGGACGTTGTCCAATCCTACGCGGGCGGCATCAAATTGGATACCTTGTTTATTGATGAGGGTTTTGGCAGTCTTGATCCAGAGTCATTAGATTTAGCAATTAGGACGCTGATTGACCTTCAAGCCAGCGGGCGCATGATCGGCATCATCTCTCACGTTTCCGAATTAAAAGAGCAAATGGCGTTACGGCTCGATGTAATGAGCTCAAAAAACGGCAGTAGCATACGCACCATAGCCGCCTGAAACAATAAATAAAACGCCAGGAAAATTATTTAAATGAACACCAACAACATCAAAAAATACGCCCCCCAAGCTCGCCGTGAATTTATTGATGCGGTCGGCAAACGGCTCAATCAGTTCGGTGTTTACAATAAAGGCAAGACGCTAACGATCAGTGAACCGACCTTTTCCGGCTCGGTAATGCAGATTGATGGCAACAGCTTTGATGCCGGACTGGCACAAGCTCGTAAGCGTCTAACCCTGCGTACTGAGAAGCTTGGCTTCGACCCATTAGTTGAGCATGTCGCCTACACCTGGTTTAACCGGCTCTGCGCCATTCGCTATATGGAGTTAAAGGGCGACTATCTGGAACATGGCCTGCGTGTATTATCCCCCTCTCCCTCGCAGGGAGAGGGTCGGGGTGAGGGTATAATCCCGGAAATACTCGATCATGCTCAGGACGTGGCCGATCAACTGGGATTGGATCGTAACCACATCGTTGAATTGAAACTGGCGGGAAACAAGGATGAAGAACTCTATCGTCACCTGCTGTTGGGTCAGTGTCATCAACTGCATGAAGCCATGCCGTTCTTGTTTGAAGCCTTGGATGATGAAACCGAACTGCTGCTGCCCGATAACCTGACCCGTACTGACTCCATTTTACGTGGTCTTGTGGATGGCATTCCCGAACAAGACTGGCAACAGGTCGAGATTATCGGTTGGCTGTATCAGTTTTATATCTCCGAGAAGAAAGATCAGGTCATCGGCAATGTGGTAAAAAGCGAGGATATTCCCGCCGCCACCCAGCTGTTTACGCCGAACTGGATTGTAAAATATTTATTACAGAACTCAGTCGGTCGGCAGTGGTTGATGACTTATCCTGACTCCAATCTGAAAGCTCAGATGGAGTATTACATTGAACCCGCTGAACAAGATGAGTCAGTAAAAACCGCTTTAGCCGAAATCACACCGGCAAATATCGAACCGGAATCCATTAAAGTGATCGATCCGGCCTGTGGTTCAGGCCATATCCTGGTTGAGGCTTATGACGTACTCAAGGCCATTTATGAAGAGCGTGGCTATCGTAGTCGAGACATTCCGAAACTGATTCTGGAAAACAACCTTGTTGGGTTGGATATTGACGATCGCGCTGCCCAGTTGGCTGGCTTTGCGTTAATGATGAAAGCCAGAGAAGATGATCGGCGTATTTTTACGCGTGACATCAAGCTCAATGTTTTAGCTCTGCAATCCACTCAAAATTTAAATCTACCGGAACTGTGGCGCAAGCTGGCTTTAAATAAAGAGGCCAAAATTGGCGTGACCGAGTCCATTTTTGAAGATGCCCAGAGCAACCTGATCGATGCACTGGATGATGCCGATTTTACAACCTTGCAGAGCGTTTTAGTTCTGTTTGAACAAGCCAAAACCTTTGGTTCGTTAATCCAGGTTTCCGCCGATAAAGCCAAATTTTTACACGATTTAATCAAGCAATTAGAACCTTTGATTGAGCAAGGCAACACTTATCAAAAACCGGCGGCTAAGGTGCTATTGCCGTTTGTGCAACAGGCCTGGTTGTTGTCGCAACGTTATGATGCGGTTATCGCCAATCCGCCGTATATGGGTAGTAAATATCAAACTCCAGTCGTCAAAAAGTATTTGAAAGATAATTTTAACGGTTACGAAAAAGACCTATTTTCAGCGTTTATTGTTCGTAATTTGCAATTGGCTAAAGAACAAGGGCAATTGGGCTTTATGACACCTTTTGTCTGGATGTTTATTTCCAGTTATGAAAAATTGCGTGAAAAACTGATTGATGAGGCAATAATTACATCGCTGATTCAGCTTGAATACTCTGGCTTTGATGGGGCTACCGTTCCAATTTGTACATTTACTTTATCAGCAAATCACATAAAAGATTATGTGGGTGGCTATATCAAATTATCTAACTTTAAAGGTCATCAAAACCAAGCACCTAAAACCTTAGAGGCCATACAAAATAAAAGCTGTGGCTGGTTTTATCAAGCCAAACCAGACGATTTCAAGAAAATTTCAGGTAGTCCGGTGGCTTATTGGGTGAGCGATAAAGTCAGAGATATTTTTGTCACTAGTCAAAAATTAGGTGATATTGCAGACGCTCGACAAGGTTTAGCAACGGCTGATAATGACCGCTTTTTACGTTTATGGTATGAAACTGATATGAAGCGCATTGGTTTTGGAATGGCAAATCGTGAACAGGCTGAGCGGTCAAGTATAAAATGGTTTCCTTTTAATAAAGCGGGGGCGTTTCGTAAATGGTACGGCAATCAAGATTTTGTTGTGAATTGGGAAAATGATGGCGAGGAAATTCGCAATTTTTCTGATGATAAAGGAAAGCAACGTTCAGTTATTAGAAATCCAAATTATTATTTTCGTTCATCTGTAAGTTGGTCAGATGTAACGTCATCAACGAATGCATTTAGATTTTTTCCAGAGGGATTTATACACGGAAATGTTGCTCATTCAATTTTTAATTTTTCAGAAAAAGAAAAACTTTCTTTACTAAATTATTGTAATAATAAATTTTGTAGTGACATCATTAAAATACTCAGTCCAACTTTGCACTTTGATATTGGCTATTTTAATAATCTTCCTTATCCAAAAAAATTAGAATCCTATGATCTTTCAAATGTAGATGGGCTAATTTTTATCGCAAAAGCCGACTGGAACACTTACGAAATTTCATGGGACTTTCAAAACAACCCATTAATTGTAGGTTGGGTTTGCGTAACCCAACAAACTGAATCCACTGATGTTGGGTTACGCGATAAAGCCGCTAATCCAACCTACAAACTTTCTAATGTTTATGCGGATTGGCACGTCCAAAATCGCCAAACCATCACCGAAATGCAACGCCTCGAACAAGAAAACAACCGCTTGTTCATCGACGCCTACGGCCTCCAAGATGAACTAGAACCTGATGTTCCGCTTGAACAAATCACCCTGACCGTCAACCCTAAATACCGCTACGGCGGAAACCTGTCCGATGCAGAGCTTGCTCAACGCTTCCAATCGGATACCTTGGCGGAACTGATTAGCTATGGCATCGGCTGCATGATGGGCCGGTATCGCATCGATAAGCCAGGGTTGATTTACGCCCATGCAGGGAATATCGATTTTGACAAAATCTATAACGTCGACACAACACCAACCCAAAATCCCTTCGTCGCAGACGACGACGGCATTATTCCTCTAACCGATCAAGAATGGTTTAAAGATGATGCAACCAACCGTTTCCGCGACTTTGTGCGAACGGTTTGGGGTGAAGATAATCTTCAGGTAAACCTGGATTTTGTCGCCGAAAGCTTGTGTCTCAATTCGTTAAAGCCGAAGAAATCAGAAAGCAGCCTGGAGACGATTCGCCGCTATCTCTCGACCGAGTTCTATAAAGATCACTTAAAAACCTATAAAAAACGCCCTATCTATTGGTTGTTTAGCTCCGGCAAGCAAAAGGCCTTTGAATGCTTGGTTTACTTGCATCGCTATAATGAAAGCACGATGCCCAGAATGCGTACCGAATACGTCACGCCTTTACTCGGTAAATATGACTCATTCGCCGTACAGTTGAACAAACAAATCGAAGACGCTACCACAAGTGAAGCTACTCAGTTAAAGAAAGAGCTGATTGCTCTTGAGAAAAAACAAACCGAACTGCGTGAGTTTGATGACAAGCTTAAACACTACGCCGATATGCGTATCAAGCTTGATCTGGATGACGGGGTAAAGGTTAACTACGGCAAGTTTGGCGATTTATTGGCTGACGTAAAGGCAGTTACAGGTTCGAAGGAGAATAGTTAATGAAAATTTTAGCCATCTATACCCAAGGTGTTGGGCCATTAGCGGATAGTCCGATTTCCTTCATCAATGATTGGACTGAAGATGTTGAGTCCAAGGTATTGCTAACCGGACCTAATGGTTGTGGTAAATCAACCGCGTTGCGTGCAATAGCTATGCTTTGGGATGCAGCCGGTTACTGGCTGGATCAGCGTAAGGCTCTGCCTCAAAAACATGAGGCCAAAGTATGGTTACAGCGTTGGGGAGGTGTTGCCATTGTGTTTGATGGAATTCAATCCTTTTATGACGGCCACGTTGGTTTAGTTTTTGGTTCACTTGATTGGGTTAAAGCACTTCAGGCAGAGCATTCGGAAGTGATTTGGTTGGGAGAAGCGATTGCTCGCACAGGCAAACCAGGACAGCCTACAAGAGAGCTGTATTTACCTAAAGAAGATTGGTTGAATGACTGGGCCGATGATCGCAAACGCTTGATTTTGACCCATGATCAATGTAAAGGCTCTAATTTGATGTTTCTGGATGCCGAAGAACGACGCTGGGTGACACCTAGACGAAATGTGTCCGAACCTTTACCAGATCTATTGACTCAGCGCTGGTTGACTAAGTATGTGGTGACTGAAGACTGGAAAGGGCAACTAGAAGCTTCATTAATCAACTTAAAAACGTCGCAGTTACATAAATATCATGAGGTTATCCGCAATCTGAATCAGTTTTTATCCGGTAAAGAAATTGAGCCAGCTATAAAACCTGGTGAAGGCCGCTTGAGAGTCAAACTTAAAGGACAGCGTGGAATCAGTCATTCTATTGATGAACTGAGTGCCGGTGAACATCAGGTGTTAATTTTGATTTATCTGATTAGTCGCTGGATGCAAATAGGCGGCATTGTGTTGATCGATGAGCCGGATCTTTATCTGCATCCCTCATTGATTGGTCCTTTGTTAGCGGTTGTTGAACAATTGGTTAAAGAGCGGGACGGTCAGTTGATCATCACCTCTCATGCGGTAGATGTTTGGCATCGTTATGAAAACCAGGGGAAACGCATTGAGCTTAAAACCGGAGTTGAGCCGCAATGAGCAAAACGGATGATCGAATTCGGGAAATACGCGAGCAACAAATAGGTAATGCTAATAAGCGGGCGCTGATTGTAGAAGGTGCGGATGATATTAATGCCTTTGAAAGTTTTTTAACCAAGGCTTGTCCTGATTGGGCAAGAAACTGGGTGATAGCTGATGCAGGAAAAAAAACCGAGGTGCTGGCTATTGTAAAAAAGGAAACCGATTGGATTGGGGTTGTTGACCGCGATGAGTGGTCTCAGCAAAAAATCAATGAACAAGAAACCCAGCTTAGTAATCTTTGGTTTTTACCGCGTTATTGCATTGAAAACTATCTGATTGTACCCGAAGAGCTTTGGCAGGCTTTACCCGCAAAACAGCAGGCAAAAATCGCCGGTGGATTACAGGAATTAGAGCAATCCATTCAAACCGACTTGGATCGTTGGCGATGTCATGGGGTGTTGTGGTCAGTGATTAATCCGTTGTGGGAAGGCTTGCGCTCTCTGGGATTTAAAGAAGCCTTACTTGATCCTGCCATTGCCACTAATGATGAAGAAATCAAACGGAAGTTGGCGGAATGGCATGGTTTCCTGGAACCCGATCAAATCTGGCAGCAATATCAACAGGCTTTGACCGATGTCGCTGGTCAAAGTCAAAATGAGCAGTTTAAGCGCTGCTTTCACGGTAAATTGTTTTATGAGCGGGTTGTTCATCCTCTGCTTAATGATCTACTTGGCCAGAAATCGGCTAATCATCGCCAGCAGGCTATTTTTAGAACCTTACCCGTTCCGGATGATCTTGCACCACTTTGGCAAAAGATGGGGTTGCAAGCCTGAATGCCAGCCTATCAGCCATCCTTTCAAATCACGCCGGACATATTAAGAATGGTGGCGAACATCAGCGAACAGCTTCGGCGTTGGAGTCCATTATTGGGCAATAATGACGAGGCTTTGATAAACCCGCCAGCTCGAAACAAAAATACCGACTCAAAATAGAAGATCGTTAATGGATATTACCCAATTACAGCAAGGCATCGAAGCCAAGTTCGCCCTCGGTACTGACAAAGAATGCCGTCTACTGTTCTGGTACGACCCTGAGCAGAGTTTTCATGAAGCGCTTCCGACTATCGCCTTAGCTGGAGTGACGGTGTTGGATATGGCGGATCTGTCGATTTTTGAGACCAAGAAACGCATTGAGCTGGATGAGCCTGATGGCCGTTTTCTGTTGTATTTTCCTTATGCCGAGCCTGAGCCGGATAAAGACTGGTTTCTTGATATTCGTCTTTATAGCGAACAATTCTATGCCGATGCCAGTTCGATGTTGCTTAATGAATTAGGCATTCAAAAAATGGCACTGAGGGCGCATATCCGCAACCGGCAGGACTTTTTTGCCAACAAACAGCGTATAGCAGCACTTAAACGCTTCATTACTGAAAATGAGGATGAACGTTCACTTGACCTTAAAATGCTGGCCGTTGTGGTTAAGGCGGATTCAGCCTCTTTAGACCCTATTCTATTAAGTCTGCTAAAAGACTATGCCGTAGGGCTTGAATCCGACGAGCAGCCATTAGCTGAGGCGGTTACTAAATTTGATCTGGCTAATTCCTTATGGGGCAGTCTGTTTGAAGAATATGGCTATGATGTCAAAGAACCCAGTTTAGCTGACTTTACGTTAAAGCTGTTTTGTACCGAATTATGGAGCCAGATTGACGGGGCGGATCGTGATTGGTTGCTCAATAATGTCCTGAAAAGTTCTTCAGGACGAGCAACAGCCTTGGCATTTATGTCAGGCTGGCGTGACAGAAGCAGTTATAAGCCCTATCACGACACACTTTCTCAGATGTTGGGACAAAAGCTGGAAGTGGCTGACAAGTGCGCTCGCTATCAACCCAATCAGTTAGTTGAATGCTCAAGCTTTGAGGCTATTGAACAAACTATTATTCGTGGCTTGGTGCATGATTTATTGGATACCGCCAAGTCACTGGATCGCTCGCTATTTGAAACCATCCTCTCACGGCGTCTGGTTGGTCATTGGTGTTTATCTCGAAAAGAGTATACGGCGATCTATGAAGCGATGCGCAATGCCGAGTTATTGATGCATCTTCGGCAGCGCTTTGTCGATGGCTTTCATTATGATTCGACCAAGGCGATGTATGATGCTTATGTCACCGATCTGTATCAGTTTGATCAGGCGTACCGGCTTTTTAACGAGCATGTGCAGGCTTTGGTGAATATTGGCGCTGAGATACTTAGGCAACTGGATGAAGCGGTTGAGAACCTTTACACCCACTGGTATCTCTATGAACTGGGCATCGCTTGGGATCGGCATCTGGATAATGAGCATCGACTGGAAAGCTGGCAGTTACCGCGCATTACCCCGCAATATAAATTTTATGAGGAACTGATCCGACCCCGACTGGCTTCAAAACAAATCAAGCGCATCTTTGTCATTATTTCCGATGCCCTGCGTTATGAAATTGCCGAGGAACTGACCGAAATTATTAACGGTGAGAAGCGCTTTAAAGCGGAGTTATCCTCTCAACTGGGCGTGCTACCGAGCTATACCCAATTAGGCATGGCAGCGTTGTTGCCCCACAAGACGCTGGAATACCAAGCAGGGAGCGGAACGGTATTGGTTGACGGACAATCAACAGCCGGCTTGGATAACCGGAATGCAATTTTAGAAAAGTTTAACGGCATCGCGGTCAGCGCAAAGGAATTGATGAACTGGAGTAACCAGGAGGGCAGGGAAAAGATACGTGACAGCCAAGTCGTTTATATTTATCACGACACCATTGATTTTATCTGTGATAAGCAAGCCGGTGAAGATCGGACGCCTCAGGTATGCCGCACGGCTATACTGGAACTCATGGATCTAATAGGCCGGATTATCAATCGACTCAATGGCAGTCAGATTTTATTAACGGCTGATCATGGCTTCCTTTTCCAGCAAAAAGCCTTGGATAAACCGGATAAGACCGACCTGTCGATGAAGCCCAACGGCGCAATTGAAGCTAAAAAACGTTATATCGTGGGTGAAAACCTGCCGACGAATGAGGCTTACTGGAAAGGCAAAATAGCGGATACGGCGGGCGCTTCAGGTGAGACCGAGTTTATGGTACCCAAAGGCGTGCAGCGCTTCCATTTTGTCGGTGGAGCCAAATTTGTTCATGGCGGGGCGATGCTACAGGAGATCTGTATTCCGGTTGTTCATATTAAAGTGCTTCAAAAAGACCAAGCAGCTAAACATGAGAAACAACGAGTGGGTGTGGTTGTCGCCAGGCTCCCGATCAAGTTGGTTAATAACATCGACAAGATCCGTTTTATCCAGACTGATCCGGTGGGTGAGGGCTTCATTGCGCGACAATTAGAAGTTTACATTGTCGACAGTGAAGGTCAGATCGTTTCTAGCCGTGAGACGCTTAATTTTGATAGTAGCTCACAGGTCATGGATGAGCGTACCCGTGAAGCACGGCTGAAATTGATTGGCTCACAGTTTGATCGGCATGCCGCTTATACGCTGGTGCTGGAAGAATGTGAAACGCAGACCCGTTACCAGCAGTATGCGGTGACCATTGATTTGGCAATTCAAGATGACTTTTTTTAAGTGGATGATGCATGAACGAACTCAATGAGATAGACGACAACTCAGCCGGTGAAATAGAGGTGCAACGCAGTGAAATAGATGAGCTTCGCAGTGAAGATCTCGACAGCTTGCTGAACACCTTTTTCAAGGGTCGTGTGGTTCGAAAGGATCTGACCAAGCAATTAAAAGAAGGGGCAAATGTTCCTGTTTATGTGCTTGAGTATTTATTAGGCATGTACTGCGCTTCCGATGACGACGAAGTGGTCAGGGTTGGAATGGAGAATGTTAAACGGATATTGACTGAAAATTATGTGCGTCCTGATGAAGCTGAAAAAGTGAAGTCACTTATCCGTGAACGAGGCGCCTATCGGATTATTGATAAAGTCAGCGTCAGGTTAAACCAAAAGAAAGATGTTTATGAAGCAATGCTGTCTAACTTGGGCATTAAGGATGCGTTAGTTCCCACCAGTATTGTCAAAGAAAATGAAAAGCTGTTGACCGGAGGAATCTGGTGCATTATTACCGCCCAGTACTTCTATGAAGAAGGGCAAAAAACGTCGCCTTTTTCTATCCAGACACTCAAACCTATTCAGATGCCTTCAATGGACATGGAGGAGATTTTTGAGGCCAGGAAACAGTTTAGCGTTGATCAATGGATGGACGTACTGCTTCGCTCGGTGGGCATGGAACCGACTAATCTGGAGCAACGCGTTAAGTGGCACCTGATCGCCAGAATGATTCCTTTTGTTGAAAATAATTACAACGTCTGTGAACTAGGTCCACGTGGGACGGGTAAGAGCCATGTCTATAAAGAATGCTCTCCTAACAGTTTATTGGTGTCTGGTGGACAAACGACAGTCGCTAATCTCTTTTATAACATGAGCAGCCGACAGATCGGCTTAGTTGGCATGTGGGATGTGGTCGCGTTTGATGAAGTGGCCGGTATTAACTTCAAGGATAAGGACGGCATACAAATCATGAAGGATTACATGGCTTCCGGCTCCTTTTCACGTGGCCGTGATTCCATTGAAGGTAAGGCGTCGATGGTGTTTGTCGGCAATATCAACCACTCCGTTGAAACACTGGTAAAGACCAGCCACCTGTTGGCACCTTTCCCTGAAGCCATGATTGATACCGCGTTTTTCGATCGTTTTCACGCCTATATTCCAGGCTGGGAAATTCCTAAAATGCGTCCGGAATTCTTTACCGACCGCTTTGGTCTAATTACCGACTATCTGGCTGAATATTTACGGGAAATGCGTAAGCGCAGCTTTGCCGACGCAATCGATCGTTATTTTAAGTTGGGCAATAACCTGAACCAGCGTGATGTAATCGCGGTGCGCCGAACGGTATCCGGCTTAATGAAGTTGCTTTACCCGCATGGTATTTATGAAAAAGACAATGTACGGACTTGCTTGACCTACGCGCTTGAGGTTCGGCGGCGTATCAAAGAACAATTGAAAAAGCTGGGCGGGATGGAGTTCTTCGATGTGCATTTTAGCTACATCGACAATGAAACACTGGAAGAGTTTTTTGTTAATGTACCTGAGCAGGGTGGCAGTCAGTTAATACCCGAGGGTATATCTAAACCTGGCGTTGTCCATCTGGTTACTAAAGGGGCGACAGAACAACCAGGTCTGTACCGTTTTGAGACGCAAATGACCGCAGGCAATGGTAAGCATTCGGTATCAGGATTCGGCTCAAATACATCAGCTAAGGAGTCAGTAAGGGTTGGTTTTGATTATTTCAAAGGTAACCTGAATCGGATCAGTGCTACCGCTAAATTTGCTGATCATGAATATCACATTCATGCAGTGGAGCTCCACAATACTGGCCCCAGTAACAGAATAAGTCTGGCAGCATTGATCGCCTTTTGTTCAATTTTGATGAACAAGCCAACTCAAGAACAAATGGTTGTATTAGGTGATATGACCTTGGGCGGCGTTGTTAAGCCGGTTGAAGACCTGGCAGGTTGTCTTCAGCTTGCCCTGGATAGTGGTGCAAAACGAGTGTTATTACCGATGTCATCAGCGTCAGATATTCCTACGGTACCGGCTGAAATATTCTCTAAATTTCAGATCAGCTTTTTTGGTGATCCGGTTGACGCGGTTTATAAGGCGTTAGGGGTTCAGTGATGCCCGCCATACTTGAAAATCACGTAACTGCTAGCATTTAAGCTGGTATTCTGCCTTAGGGCAATGCTTAAGCACCTCGTTTTTTTTGGTTCAAGTCCTTTGTTTTGGTTTTGGCCAGTTAATTTCCGATTAATATATTTCTTTAGAGAGTAGACATGTTTAAGAAAGAATCTGGTGACTGGAAAAAATACAAACTACTAGCGAGTTCAACAATTGTTGATTTCCATTTCGTAAACGACCCGTTTCCTACTGGAAGTTTTTATGAAAATATGGATCAAGCGTATCAAAGATCGTTAGATGAATTAAAAAACGCACAGCAAGACGAAATAAGTTACGTGATTTATACCCATGGCCACTCAACATCACGTAGAGGTAGAACATCTGCACGATCACAAATTCGAAAACTGATGAGAAGTAAAGATGCTACACCTTACATAATCCGTAGTAAATGTATACAACATCCATCAGTTTTTGTAGCGGCAATACGCCCTAGCAAAGAATAAATCGGCGTTTTTTAGCTAAATCCTAGCCTTGTATCTTAATCCATGCCATGGTTAGCTACCTTGACGCTGAGATAGAAACAGCTTGTACCCACCCTTAAGGTTCAACCTTGTTTCGTAGATCAAGCGTTCTGTCTCGCTTCTGATCCGGCAATCGATAAACCACCTTATTTAATTGCCCCGATTCAGGCATTAAACTGAAACACTTAATCAGCTTGAAGACATGGGCAAAGCATATGTTTCTAGCGATCGATTTTAGATATGTTGCCTCTATCAGCAATCGGATTTTTTGGTTTCTTCGGTGGTTTGATTTGATTATCACAAGCCATGGGTGTGGTGCTACACAAGTTGCTTTTGAGGTATTTATATTACTTGCGTCCCGTGGACTGACTTAGCTTTGATATCATGATAAATCCTCGTTTCGAATACATATAAATCGATATAGGCGTAAATTTAGGCGCACTAGTCAAACGATAGTGGGTCAGAATCAAGCAATATCGAAACAACTTGAAACAATGTGTATATAAGGAGTAAAGTGCAGTTTCAGGTTGCTTCAAGCCGTTGGTAATGCACTTTTAATGCGATGGTCGCGCGTTCGAATCGCGCACGACCCACCACAAAGTTCAAACAAATCAACCAGTTAGCATGAATGTGCAACTGGTTTTTTATGCCTAAAATTCAGAGTGTAGTAAATTTGTCACAACTTTCGAGTTTTGAGCATACTCTTCAAGGTGCTTGCTCGACAAATGAGCATACCTTAACACCATCGTTAAATCTGCCCAGCCTCCCAGTTCTTTCAACAGATGCAAAGGCGTTCCATTTTGTACGTGCCAACTAGCCCAGGTATGTCTGAAATGGTTTAATTCCGTCATTAGCCTGCAAAGAGTGCGTAGTCGTACGGATTTATAATAGAGTTAATGTAGTTCCTAATAGCTATCATGAAGGCCGGATTATCGTTCTCTATGGCGTCGTTGGCATCAGTAAAACCGTCACATTACGGCGATTATAGCAACAACTTAAAGGTGAAAATAAAGTCATCGTTTCGCGATCGCAGACGGTGGAAAAGCATAACATTAAGTTAAGCACACTGATGGCGGCGCTGTTCTAAGATCTGTCCACGGAAAAGAAAGTCAGAATACCTACCCGAGCCGAGGACCGCGAACGGGAATTACAGGAGTTGGTCAAAAAGGGCAAACGCCCTGTGGCTTTATTTGTCGACGATGCTCATGCCCTAAAAGATGACGCCCTAACCGGAATCAAACGGCTGATGGAAGTGGTTGAAAACGATGGCGGATGCTTGTCAGTGGTCCTTGCGGGTTGGTCCAAGCTGCATAATGATTTACGCCGCCCTAAATTGGAAGAAATCGGCTTACGTACCGATACGTTCTCGCTTGACGGCATCACCGGCAGCCAACGCGAATACATCCGCTGGTTGCTCAGTCAATGCACAGAACGCCGGGATGATGGTGTAGACGCACTGATGAGCGCCGATGCCATCGATCTCTTCGCAAGCCGGTTACGGACCGCCTTACAGATAGAATGGCATCTCATCCAAGCTTTTGAAGCGGGGTATCAATCCGGAGAAACACCCGTCAGCGTAGAATTGGTAGAAGCCGTGCTATCCAGGTATTTGGACGATATGGAGGCCACCATAACCCGGCAAGGATATGGTTTACGCGAACTGGTGCAAAACTTCGATGCGAAACCGGCAGAAATCAAAGCGCTATTTGCCAACCAGCTTGATCCTGTTTGTGCGAGCGAACTTCGAGATCGAACGCGTTTAGCGGGATTACCAATCTGAATCCGGCGCGATCAGTTACAAATAATGTTGGTTTGATCGCTCGTCAGTTGCAATTAATTCCGGTCGAAAATTGCGCTGATTGCAGGTTGTTTGCGGATTTTTGATTGCTGGTTGTTACAGGTAATACATGAGCTCCGTGCCGTCGTGGAACTGCAAGGAAAACCAGTCCCAACCGGCTAAGTTTTGCAACAGGGCACTGGTGCTCCATTCCCGGCCCTGCCAGGCCAGGCTAGGCCCTTAGCCGGGACGGACCCGCCTGTTGGAGGGCATCGAAAATTGACCAGGGTAATTAACCTGTTCTGCTCATTTTTTGAGCAGAGGTATTTGTGGTTAGCCGATAAATTGGCCGATGGCCTTTTTCACGTTGCCGTAAGTCACAGGATAGCCAGGATGGTAGAAGACCACATCGGCGGCGATTGCCATCGCTTTTACGATTGGCAACGTTGGCTCGATCCCACAATTCTCGATGAGGAGCCCTCATCCGCAAAAGCCATCAAATCCCCATCTTCAACAAGTTGAAAACACCATGAAGAGCCATCCCAAAAACCCGAAATACCCAAGTATCAAAATTGGGAGATCCAGTGTCGTGAAAATTGGCTTACCTCGCTATGACTGGAGTGATATTTACCATTTGCTACTAACCCTGTCATGGCCCTGGTTTCTGGTTTTAGTGAGTTGCTTTTTTGTGCTGACCAATGCTATTTTCGCGCTGGCTTACCTTATCCAAGACAATGCCATCGAAAACGCCCAAAATGGTTCTTTTTCTGATGCCTTCTTCTTCAGCGTGGAAACCATCGCCACGGTGGGTTATGGCGCGATGCGTCCTATCACGCTATATGGCCATATTGTATCGACGGTCGAGATTCTTATGGGCATATTGGGTTTTGCCATGGTGACCGGCTTGATGTTTGCCCGATTTTCCAGGCCCACAGCCCGCGTTCTTTTTAGCCATGCGGCTACCGTCCATCCCATCAACAGCATACCCACCCTGACCGTTCGCGCCGCGAACCGGCGGCATAATACGATTTTGCAGGCCTCAGTCCGGGCAACCTTGCTTCGCCATGAAACCACCGAGGAGGGTCAGGTGTTTATCCGGTTCCATGACCTTAGACTGGTCCGCGATTCGACACCCGTATTCGCGTTAAGCCTGAGCATCATGCACCAGATCGAAGAGGACAGCCCTTTGTACGGTATTCAACCAGAACAGCTAGGGGACATGACCCTGATTGTGTCTTTGATCGGATTCGATGAAACCTCGTCGCAAACCGTCCACGCCCGGCAATATTATTACGCTAAAGATATCCACTGGGGTAAACAATTTGCCGACATCTTGCTGACACTCCCGGATGGCCAGCAGGTAATTGATTTCACACGGTTTCACGACTTTTCTTCTTGAACCGGTTATATGAGCGAGAATCTCTTCCGTAATGCGTGGGTTAAGTTTCTCCGGTCCAATAAGGATTGGCTCAAATGAAGGTTACTTTTTTCGGATTCAGAGGCGCATGGGGTTATATATCGTTATCTTCTCGTTTCACAAGCTTGGCTGGCTCAAACAATATATCAGTTGCGATTTCTATGTTTAGCTTTTGCCAGAAGGTTCAACGCCCACCATCTAGGATCGCAATATCGTTTAGATCATCTTCTTTCGCTGCTTTAAATTGGTCGGAAATCCATTCTAGGGGTATGGTCAAAGTTCGATCATCTTCAAGAGTTACAATCAGGGTGCAAACCCTGCAGATTGTTCATAAAACGACCGTTTGATGAACAACTATTTCATAAATGTCGTGCGCCTCCGTACAGACGTAGCCATCTGACAGACTTAATATTCAAATGCCGAGCGCGACAACGTTCACCAGGGCAATCGCGCTATGTTGAATCTTTCCCAAAGATCAGTTCAAAGCGGTAATCATCGTTGATAGCGGCTCGCATCTTACGAAGACGCAAGCTATGCTTTGATGGCCCATTGTGCCGAATGACATTGAGCGCCATACGCC
>DATBQB010000009.1:0-97501 GCA_036561025.1 Methylobacter sp.
ACGAGGGTGGGGAGCCTATCTACAAACAAGCTCAGAGCTTAAGGCCGGATCGGCTTCCCCAGAAAATCACTTATCACTATAAACTTTTTTGTGTCACATAATCCTGTGTTTTAGAGATGTATTTAATATACAAGGCCGGAATAAGGCCACCCAAGCGTAGCGCGAGGTGGCGTTTCCGGCGAAATCCGGGTGGTGTTTGCCGGAAACGCCCGTTCTCGCTGCCGCTCGAACAGGCTTATTTCGGCCTACTGAACTGTCTATGCCAGATTAATCTTCGGATTGGAGGTAAAGCCCAGTCGGTCAATTAATTTAAACGTTAGAGGGAGGTCGTTTTTGGGGAAGTCATTGGTTGAAAAATACTCTGAATTTGTTGATGAATTGAAGTCTAGCAGAAGATATTTTTTGTCGGAAAGCAGCCAAGAATTTTTATCAAGTCTTAAAGAGTTAGCAAAAGAAAGAACCTTTTTGCTAAAAGAAGGGGAGGTCTTATATCGAGCTAGAAAAAATGATGTTGTTAGAAATGGCGGTGATTATCAGCCAGTCAGTGATCCCAGGCCAGCAGAAGAGATGAAGCCAACTCCGAACATGAATTCAGAAGGCCGAGCAAATCCGTACAATATAACAATGATGTATCTCGCAAGTAGTGAGGAAACTGCTGTTGTTTCTGAAGTCAGGCCTGACGTACATTTTCCGGTGACAGTAAGCGAATTCAGAGTTGTTAAAGACCTAAGGCTGGTTGATTTTGTGAGTACAAGGCCTAGTTGGGCTTGGTATTTTCGAAAAACCGATGATGTTACAAATCTTTGGTTAAGGTTAAGTGGTGATTATTCAAGGCCTTTGAACAAGGAAGAACAGCGCATTAACTATCTTCAGACCCAGGTGATTGCCGAGTATTTTAATGATCAAGGGTTTGATGGTTTGATTTTTCAATCTCAATTTAAAGCACGAAAAAACTCCTCAGAGTGTGGAGAAGATATATCCAAAAACTTCGTCATTTTTGATCTTGATGCGGTTGAGCATATTAAAGCTGGAGTCTGGAAGATTAGTGAGCAGATTGTGTTGGTCGAAAAGCATGCGCCTTGCAATGCCTGTGCTTAATGGTTATGTTTAACCAGCGACTTATATTCCGAACGGGGCAACATGTCCTATCCAGCTCTGAAGATTCTTCATTGATAAATATTATCTCGCCATGTGTAAGGAACTGCTGCCTAAATGAGGAAAATGTCTGTCTTGGTTGCTTTCGCAGTCTTGATGAAATTCTTCAGTGGAGCGATGCAACAGAGCAGCAAAAGCAGAAAATAATAAATTTGGCAAACACACGAAAAATCGAGCATCGACTTAAATATGAATCATATATACATAGACTTTTGCGATGACAGTAATGAAGGTCAGTCTAAATGTACCCTTCTATACGGGGCGGAGCTTGCAACTTTTGCAATGCCTGTGCGTTTAACCAACGAAAAACCTTTCGAACGGACAAAACACTCTCCATCTAGTTCTGGAATTGACATCGTATACATCAAATTGGCCGTTAGCCTAACAAACCTTGGACTGAAAAATGCTCGAAGACGACGAATTCATTAGTGTGGTGAAAAATACGCCGCTGGTATCGCTGGACCTCGTTATCCGATCCAAAGATAACGAGTTGCTTATGGGAATGCGGGTAAACGAACCGGCAGCGGGTTTGTGGTTCGTACCCGGCGGACGAATCCGAAAAGATGAATCAATTGAGGATGCGTTTCTGAGGATAACGAAGGCAGAGTTAGGGACGTCCTACTCGATTGATCAAGCCCGGCTATTGGGCGCATTTACTCATAAATACCAGACAAATTTTGCTCATATACCGGGCATCAGTACTCATTACGTTGTTCTTGCTTATGAACTACAGGCCGATGTCGATCAGCAGCAATTTCCGATGGAGCAGCATAGCGAATATCGCTGGGTGGGAAAAAACGGCGACCTGACTATGGTTCATCCGAACGCTATGGCGTATTTCTCCCATGCTTAGCGTCCCATCTTTATACACAACTCGTCAACCGGCATAGACGGTAACGTGGAGGAACGCGAAACCCATCGCATCGGCGATTGATTAGGATGGGTTTCGGCTATGCCCTACCAAGCGGGTTTAACAAAGACATCGCATACATGGTTTATTTCTTCTTAAACCCATGCACCATCGCTCGGGCCAGATTCTCACGATGGATATAGCTTTCAACGATTACCCCTGTAACATGCACAACCACCAGAATCAAGGTAAAGTTGGCGAAAAACTCATGCACTTCTTCCCACATCTTTTCGTTAGCTGAGCCGATAGCCGCCAGCGGACCGGCTGCCTGGTCTGCGCCGTACACTGCAAACCCGGTGATAACCGTCGCTAACAAACTGACCAGCAATAACACAATCATTGCCGCACCGGCCGGGTTGTGGCCGATGTAACGTTGGGTTTTTAAAGCAATCAGGTCTTTAAGGTAAGCAATCGACTTGGCAGGGCTGCATAAAAAATTCGAGAACCGGGCATAGTCGTTGCCGATAAATCCCCAAATCAACCTGAATGCCAATAATCCGGTGACCAGATAACCAGCCCAGACATGAATCGTTAATAAATCGTCTTCAGTCAGGTAAGCGATAAAAAATCCGGCAACCAGCAGCCAGTGAAAAATTCTAAGCGGCAGATCCCATACTTTAATTAACTCTTGCGATTCCATTTTTGTACTCCTGTTTCTGTTGTATTGACATGATATTGGGAGAAATTAAAAATGCAGTTGAGCTTATCATGACAGGCGATCATTTAACATCGCCTACGATAGCCTCGGTTTCCCAGCCGCCGCCTAACGATTTGTATAGTGCAATCAGGTTACTGGAAAGCTGGGATTCGCTGGAGACCAAGCTGCTCTGGGCTTGGTAAAGCGCCGATTGGCTTGTCAGTACGTCGAGGAACGCGGTCAGGCCCTTTTGGTAACGTTCGTTGGCTAATTGAACGGCCAATTGATTCGCGGCAACGGCTTTTGCCAATGCTTTGTGCCGTTCCTGCTCTTTGCTGTAAGCGATTAGCGCATCTTCCACTTCCTTAAAAGCCGATAAAACCGTGGACTGATAGGTCAGGAAGGTTTGCTCGAATTGGGCTTTTTTGCTTTTGATATTGGCGTTCAGTTTTCCCCAATTGAAGATCGGCATGGTTAATGACGACGCTGCCGACCATGATTTTCCGATAGGCGTGAAGTCGGTGATCGTCGTGTTTTGCAAGCCGATGAATGCGGCCAGATTGATTTTCGGATACAGCTCGGCGGTTGCAACGCCGACGGATGCGTTGGCGACGGCCAGTTGCCGTTCGGCGCGGCGGATGTCAGGTCTGCGTTGTAATAGTTCGGAGGGGAGGCTGGTTATCGCCTTAGCGGCAACGGTAGGGACAGCGTCTTGTTGTTCAAGCCGAACAGCTAGCGCACCGGGTTCTTTGCCGAGCAATACGCTGAGTGCATGTATCGATTGTTTGGCTAGCGTTTCATAGTTCGGCAATTGTGCTTCTGTCGTAGCGGTCTGAGCTTGAGCTTGAGTTACTTCCAGCATGCTCGCAAGCCCTGTTTGTTGCCGGATTTGCGTTAATTCTTGGGTTTCTTGCTGTGCATGTAAATTCTCGCGGGTTATTGCGGCCAAGCGTTGATTGGCACGCAGCTCGATATAGTTGCGGGCGACTTCGCCTAGCAGGGTTACCAGTACATCCCGGCTGTTTTCCACTTCGACATCAATGGTTGCATCGGCGGCTTCTACCGCACGCCTGACGCCGCCGAAAAAATCCAGCTCCCATTGGGCATCAAAGCCCATTTGAAAAATGTTGACGAACTGATTGCCGATACCGAAACCGCCGCCTACAGCAGATGTGCCGCCGGTTTGGGCAGTCGGTGAGGATGTGTTGTTGAAACGCCTGCTTATAGTGCTTCTGGCGTCCAGGCTGGGCAAGCCTGCGGCAATGGTCGCGGAGCGCAAGGCGCGGGCGTCTTTGACCCGCTCCAGGGTAAGCTTTAAATCCAGGTTGGAGGCGATCGCGTCGCTGATCAGTTTATCGAGTACCGGATCGTTAAAGGTCTTCCACCATTTATCCGGTTGGGAACCTGTAGCTCCAGTTGATTCAGCCCATTGCTGAGGAACAGGGATTTTGGGACGCTCATAGTCGGGGCCGACAGCAGAGCAGCCTGATAAAAGCAAGGTGACAATAAGCGCAAGGCAATAGGTCATAACGGTGAACCGCCTTTACTCGCATAATCCTTGGCTTCAATGAAGACATCCATCTGCTGGCCCACATAGACGGGCAGCTGATTCCGGTCAAAGCTATACAGCGCTTGCAATACGCGGGTATCAACCTGTTCGGTGCTGTCGCCGGTCAGCGATTTTTTCGGTACGACGTAAGGTTCGACATAAGCCGGAATCAGGTCGGTTTTAAAATTCCGATTGCCGCGCAGATAGGCAACGGCCTTGCTGTTTTTGTCGAATCGCCATGCGTCATTCTCGTCGATGTCTACCCGTACATGCAGTTGGTCCATATTGCCTAGCATCAGCAGCGGAGTATTCAAAGCTCCGGCCTGGGCGAATTCGCCTGGACGGATATTGACTTGCAGCACCTCGCCGGCAACCGAAGCTTGAATGGTGAGTCTGGCCAGTGTGGTTTGTGTCGTTACCAGTGCTGCTTCGGCTTGCTGTACCAAGGCTTCGGCACTGTCCAGTTTGGTTGTGTTGATCAGCAGGGCATTGCGGCGCCTAAGCAGTTCCTCAGAACTGATAGCGCGGCGATCGGTCACCGCCTCGGCCAAATCGCTCAGCGATTTGGTATCTTTGATTGATGCTTTGGCTTCGCTGACGCCTGCCCGGGCTTTTGCAAGATCGGCAAATTTAACGGCCAGTTCGGCACGGGTATCTCGGTCGTCCAGATAAAACAGCGGCGCGCCGGCTTTGACTTTGTCGCCAACCTTGACCGCTACCGTTTTAACGATGCCTGACAACGGCGTGCCGATGGCGATGTTTTGGCTTTTTGGTTCGACAATACCCGCTCCGGCAATAAACGATTTAAACGGCGCGGAGGCGGGCGGCGCAACGGCGGGAGCAACCGGTATCGGTTTATTGCTGTTGACGACTGTATAAGCCGCAAAAAGAACCCCGGCAGCGGCTAATATTGGTAATGTGTATTTGACTTGCATATCACCTCTTGGGGTAGATTTATGGTTCGACAAGGCTCTTCTGAGCAAAGTCGAAAGGCTCACCACGAACGGCTTAAGTTAATGGTTATTGTCCACGAAAAGCACGAAAGGCACGAAGAAAAGCTTTGCCGCACAATTTTTAGCCTTTAGCCTTTAGCCTTTAGCCTTTAGCCTTGTCCCTTGTTTCTTTAACCTTAACAATATGCCCGTCATCCATTTCGGCAATGCGGTCGGCAAAGTCGAAAATACGGGCATCATGGGTAACGATGACCAATGCCCGATCATTGTGCAAAGCTACTTCCTTAAGCAAGATCATCACATTGTGTCCGGTCTCATGATCCAGCGAGCTGGTGGGTTCGTCGCAAACAATCAGCTTTGGGCTATGAACCAGCGCTCGGGCAATAGCGACACGTTGCTGTTGTCCGCCGGAAAGCTCCGAGGGTAAAGCCGTTACCCGTGCTCCCAGGCCTACCTGCTCCAGCACAGCGACGGCTTTGCGCTCGGCCTCGGCGCGTTTCATGCCGTTGATGATCAGCGGTACCGACACGTTTTCTGCCGCGTTGAGTGCAGGCAGCAGGTTAAAGGCCTGAAAAACGAAACCGATGTTGCGCGCCCTGAAATTCAGTTTGCGCTGGTTACTCATGTTCAGTAAATCCTCGCCGAACACTTCGCAATAACCGCTGTCCTGATCGAGAATACCGGCAATGACTGAAATCAATGTGGTTTTGCCGCAGCCTGAGGGACCTACTAACATCATCAGTTCACCCATCGCAATATCCAAATTGACGCCGTTCAACGCGGTGACTTTTTGGTCGCCGGTATCGTAAATCTTGACCACATTTTGGCAGCGTACTGCCAATGATGATGGATTCATGTTCTAGCCTTTAAATACAATGGCCGGTTCCAAGCGGATCACTTTAATGATGCTGATCAGAGCCGCAAAGATACAAATCAGGCTAACCCCGCCGCCGCTAAACAGCAGCAGCTCCCAGGGAAACTTAAAAGCCAGTATCGAATAACGCATCGAATAGCCGAATACTGCTGTCAGGCCAACGCCTAAACCGTAACCGATAGTACCGACTAAAACCGCCTGTAGCAAAATCATGCGCAGCAATATCCAGTTGCTGGTGCCCATCGCTTTCAGTACGCCGAATTGACGCAGGTTTTCCAGGGTGCTGTTGTAGAAAGTTTGCCCGGCAATGGCCGCGCCGACGATAAAACCCAACAGCACCGAAATGCCGAAATTAATCGGGATGCCGGTGTTATGCATGAAATATTCATAAGTCAGTGACATAAACTCCTGGCGCGTATAAGCCGCCAGACCGGTAGTTGCGCGGATGCGCCGGGTCAATTCGGCGAGGCCCTGTCCGGGTTTGGCTTTAACCAAAACAAAAGACAACAGCTTGCGCTCTTTGGGCGCGTAGCTTTTAGCGCGGGAATAAGTGGTATAGACCACGGGCTGGGACTGAAAGGTACGAGTGACCTTGGCGATACCCACCACGATGGCGCGGTGATCGTTTAACTCCAGACTGTCGCCTATTTTAAGCGGAATGGGCTTGCCGCCGGGTATCGGCGAAGGCTTGCCCAGTTTGTCCCTGGCGCCGTCTATATCGACGATAACACCGTCGCTCCGACGCAAATCTTCAACCGTTCCTTCAAGCATGACCGGCGGGCCGCCGATTAAGGTGGCGTCGTCTAAGCCTACGACATTACAGGTTTGGAAAGTACCGTCCATCAGACGCGCTTTTAAAAGTCCTTTGTACATCGGCATGGCCCACTCTACGCCGGAGATGCCGCGCACCCGGTAAAGCTCAGTGTCCTGCAAGGGTTTGATGTCATCGACGAACTGCACTTTCGAATCCATGACCCATATATCCGGTAAACCGACGTCCGATATAAAACTGTAAGAACGCGCCATCAGTCCCAAAAAAATCGCCGGTTGTTGAGTCATGATCAACGAGGCAAAGGTCAGCCCCATGACAATACCCAGGTATTTGCCCCGATCTCCCATCAGCATTTTTATGGCGATGTGATTCATGATTTTGAGTTCTTTTTAGTTGGATTTAGGAAATTTTATCATGCAATGTATTTGGTGATTCTCATTAAATCAATATGGTAGGGCGTGCCAAACGATAGCAGGGTTATTCAAACATCGGAAAAGGCGCGCACGGCACGCCCTACGCATAGAGCTGAAGTATTTCAAGGCTCATTTGCATAAACATCGCCTTTTATTATAAAGAGGAGCGAGCGGCAGCAAAGTCAAGCATTGTTCTGCAATGCAAATTGACAACGTACAACCGTATTCATAGAATACAAACCATGAACCACATGACCTTATCCCTGAGAATTAGCACACGATGGCTGCGAAAGATTATTAGCTTTCACCGCAGTGCTGTTTTTTTGGTTCATTAATTCCATTTTAGCAAAGCAACTGCGGGTCTTGCCCCTGTTGCTTTGGTAGTCGTTCCGGCAAGATTCGCAGTTTTCCATCTTAAGGAGAAGTTTGTGCATCAACCCGAATCCGCTATACCGCAAAACAATCGTCAGGCTATTTTCGGCTACTTGTTTGTTTTACTCGGCGCGTTTGGCTTTTCAGCCAAAGCGGTACTGGTCAAATTAGCTTACAGTTACAGCCATCAACTGGATGCGATCACCTTGATGGTGCTGCGCATGGCGATTTCCTTGCCGTTCTTTCTGGTCGTTGCGTTATGGTCGGCCAACGATTCTTCGGCAAAAACAAACGATGCGCAACGCTTAAACAGGCAGGACTGGCTAATGATTTTCGGCTTAGGCCTGTTGGGATATTACATTGCCAGCTTCCTTGATTTTGCAGGCTTGCAATATATTTCGGCAGGCCTTGAACGCTTGATAATCTTTCTCTATCCGACCTTTGTCGTTTTGTTTACGGCGGCGGGACAACGCCGGGCCATTAATCGTTATCAGGCGCTTGCGTTGGTTTTAAGCTATGCAGGGATGATGTTGGTGTTTGTCGATAACATAGCGGCAATGGCATCATCGGGCCTGTTGTTAGGTTCTGCATTGGTTTTGGCTAGCGCAATCGCGTTTGCATTCTTCTTAATGGGCAGCGGCGTGATGGTCAAGCGGATCGGTTCGACGCGTTTTACCGCCTATTCGATGACGGTAGCCTGTCTGGCGACCGGTTTGCATTTTGCGGTTCAGCATGGCGTTAAACTGTTGAATTTGCCGGACAAGGTTTATTGGGTGGCGCTGATTATGGCGGTTTTCTCCACCGTGCTTCCGGCGTTTTTTATGAATGCCGGGATCAGGCGTATTGGAGCCGGTTCGGCGTCTATTATCAGTTCTATAGGGCCGATAGGTACGTTGGCTCTGGCTTTTTTACTATTAGGCGAGACGTTGACATTGTCGCAAATGGCAGGGACTGCGTTGGTGTTAATCGGTGTTTATGTGGTCAGCCGGGCAAAATAATTGGTTCAAGAAAAAGGAAAAAACGATGAAGCTTTACATAAAAATAATGGCCTTATTACTCATCGCGACCTGCTTGCCGGGTTTGTCAGGAATTGCCTGTAAGACAGCTACAGGTTGTCGAGGGCAGTATAAAATCGGCAGACGGCGTACCCATTCATTTTACGATGCGCGGCAACGGCGATACTACGCTAGTGTTTGTGCATTGCTGGTCTTGCGACAGTAGTTATTGGCAAGCGCAAATGGATTACTTTGCCACCGACTATCAGGTGGTTGCTATCGATTTAGCGGGGCATGGTCAATCGGGAATGGCTAGGAAAGATTATACGATTTCCGCTTTTGCTGATGACGTAGAGCACGTCATCGACAGCCTTGATTTAAAGAAAGTAGTTCTGGTGGGACATTCAATGGGCGGTTCGATTATTATCGAAACCGCACTGCGTATACCGGAACGCATTACTAAACTGGTTGCAGTGGATTCGTTCGAAACCAAATTCCAATGGCCGACGGAAAATAAAATTGCCGAAATCCTTGCTCCGTTTAAAACCGATTTTTATAAAACAACTTACCAGATGGTTAAGAGCATGTTTTCGCCGACGGCAGACCCGGTTATCGTTCAACATATCGCCAACGATATGGCTTCAGCGCCTCCTGAAGTCGGCATCAGTGCATTAACAAATATATTCCAATGGATACAAAACGATTATCAAAACAAGAAGAGTCAGTTGAAGGCTCCGTTGATTCATATTAATGCCGCTCAAACCAACCAGCCTTCAGCGACGGAAAAAATTATTGTCGTTCAAAACGTAGGGCACTTTATTCCACAGGAAGCGCCGGACCGGTTTAATGCTGCTTTAAGGCAGGCGCTTTAATACTAGTAATGCCCTATCCCATACCCAAAAGCCACTCTATTTTCCAGCATTGGAAGCGATTAAACCCGATGCCAATGCCGGTCCGTATTTTTCAAGCATATGATCGAGCCGCGTGATATGCCAACTTTTGCCGCTACGAATGAATTGCATATTGCAAAATAGCCTACAGAAACCCCGACTATAAGTAGTGTCATCCTGTATTATGTGAGCCTATTATTTATGGGCTCCACTACAGGTGCCCCGGATGATGCTATATGATAAAATCAAATAGTTATGAAAATATTAAATATTCATTTTAAAAACATCAACTCACTGGAAGGGGAGAGCCGGATCGATTTTGAATCGGCTCCTTTTTCGGATACCGGGGTTTTTGCCATTACGGGTCCTAACGGATCGGGAAAATCCAGTATTTTAGACGCGATTACGCTGGGTTTGTATGGCGAGACTTTCCGGTTCGACCGTCCTGCCAAACATGTGATGACCCAGCACACGGCTGAGTGTTTTTCGGAAATTGAATTTGTGTTGGATCAGGTGAAATACCGGTCCAGCTGGCATGCGCAACGGCTAGATAAAAATCCCGAAGGCGAGTTAACGCCGCCTGAAATGAAATTGACCCGTTTAAGCGATAACGAAGTGCTGGCAACCACAGCCCAACAGGTCTGCTCGCGCATTGCCGAAATTACCGGGATGAATTTCCGCAACTTCACCCGCTCAATAATGCTCGCGCAAGGCGATTTTGCTGCATTCCTGAATGCGCTGGACAATGAGCGCATGGATATTCTGGAAAAAATCATCAGTGCGGATATTTATACGGACTATAAAAATGAAGTCCTTCAAAAGGCTGCCGATGCGCAGCAACGTCTGGATTACTTAAAACAGGATTTATCGGTGATACCGGCCATGGGACCGGAACAACTGGAAGCCTGGGAACATGATTTGATCGATTTTAACGATCAAGCCGCGGAGTTATGGGAGCAGCAAAGCAATCTAAAGCAACAGCAAGCCTCGTTGCAAAATGTGTTGGTTTTGCAAAACCGGGTCGCCGATCAGGAAAAAAATCTGCAACAAGCCAAAGTGCTGGCAGCAAGCGAACAGCAAAAACTGCATCAGCTGACTAAAGCTCAGGATGCTCTGCTCTTTAAAGACGATGTGCAGGTGATTAAGGATAAAAATCACGAGATTCATCAAGGTAAAGCCATCCTGGCGGACTTTAAGAGCGAACTTAAACAGATACAAGATCACATCGGCACGGATAAAGCCGCTGCTACGGACGGCTTGCCCAAAAAATCGGTTACGGAACAAGGGCAAGCGATAACCGACCTTAGAACCCAGGTAGGTCTGCTGACTACTCAGCGACTGTCTGAATCGGACTTATGGCAATCTCTGGGCATACAGATTGATGAAAAAACATCCGTTCTTGCCTCGGTATCAAAATGGCTGGAAGATCATGCTGCAGATGAATCTTTACTGGCCCGCTTTCCCGAAACAGCCAAGCTAAAAAACCTCCGGGCCGAACTGCTTGAATTGAAAGAAAAACAAAAAGCGTTCACCCGATGGTCGAAAAATACGGCTTCATCACTGAAAAACAACCAATCCGCCATTACGCAGGAAAACAAAAGAATTGCCGAATTAAACCGCCAGTTGCCGTTGGCGAAAAAAACGCTGGATGACTTGGCGCAAGGCAAAAATCTGGCTGAACTTGAAGAGTTCCGGCAAGAACAGCAAGAGCGGGTTAAGGATTTTCGGGAGCTTTATAACCTGACCGTGGCGAATCAAAAGCTAAGTAAAAGCGGCTTTAGCTTTTTTGGCCTCTTTGGCCGTAAAGAGCAACCAGATCATGATATTGGGCGATTAGAAGCTGAACTTGAAGCTTTAAAGCAGGAAATAATCCGGGAAGAAAATATTAGGCTCACGCTGGAAACGGCTGTTTTCCGTGAAACGCAGCTAAGAAAGATGGCCTCAGACCGATCGCATCTGGTTGATGGCGAGCCTTGTTTTTTATGCGGCGCTCTGGAGCATCCCTATGCCACACATCCGCCGAAAGAGGCCAATTCCCAACAGGCTTTGGCGGATCAGAAAACGAAAATAAAAACTTTAAAGGCGACTGGCGGCAAGTTGGCGCAGCAAATCAAAACGGCGCGAAAACTGGCGGAAAAGAATCATGCTAACCAGACAGAGCTGCTTAGGATCAGATCGCAATGGCAAACGTTGTCCAACCGGCTTTATATAGCCAGCGAAGATCTGAATATCAATAAAGTACGCTTGATGAGGGGCTTGTTAAGCGCTGAAATAAAAGAATTAAAAACTATTACCAGCGTGGTTGCCGCCTACCGAAGCAAACAGGCAGGCATCGAGCAATTAGAAGCCTTGATCGAGAAAGGCAAAGCCACGGTTGAGCGCTTGAAGTTAACCACTCGAGAGCTGGATGCCGAACGGCTAAAGCGTCCCAAGGAAGAGATCGATTACGAAGCAGTATTGGCGGCACGTCAACAGGAAGAACAGCAATTGGCCGACAAAGTGCTTGGCCAACTATCTTTGCTGGGCGAAAAAATGCCTTCCAAGGGCAAGGAAGATGCGTTATTCGACCGATTGAACGCGCGTCGGCAAGATTATCAAAGCCATCTTATCCGTCAAAAAAGCTTAACCGAAGAACTGGAAGGATTGAAAGCAAAAGCGGAGCAGTGCCAAATTGAAATAGTTGCATGCAATGAAAAACTTGAGCGATATAACCGTGAATTGCAAAGCGAAGAAATCATCGGTCTGCATTTGGCCTTGGTTGAAAAGCAAAAGCTGATTGCCGACAAGGAACAGCTTATTGCCAGCCAAGAAGCAGAACTGGGCATGTTGAAACGGGTGCTGCAAGACAAAATCCAGGGCACTCCATTTGCTAGTCTGCATGAGCTGACTGAAATGCTGGAATTGCTGCAACACCAGCCTGAACTGGAGCGGCATGTGGCTGAACTGGAACAGGAGATAGACGCCAAAACCGTTGAGTTGGAACAAAGCCGGCTTGAGTTGGAGACTGAAACTGCGCCGGGTGCAGATGAATTAAGCCCCGAACAATTGAATGCCGAACTGAAGAGCGTTACCGAAAAACTGGAGATAGCCAGTTTTGAAGTACAGCGGCTGGAACGGCTGTTGGACGAGCAAAAACAATTCCAGCAAAAAGCCGGTGCGATTTTGGTTCAGTTACAGGAACAAGAAGAAGTTACCCGTTTGTGCAATGCCGAAGCCGCTCAAATAGCCGAGGAAAGCGGCATGGCTTTTCGTCGCCGAGTACAGAAACGGGTCGCCGACCGGCTATTATCCCAAACCAATGCTGTGCTGGAAAAAGTCAGCGGTCGCTATTACCTGCGGCAAATGCCCAGTGAGCAGGGCTTGGCGTTGGAAGTTGAAGACACTTATCAAGGCAATGTGCATCGGCTGCCTAAGACATTATCCGGCGGTGAGAGTTTTGTCGTGAGCCTGTCGCTGGCGCTGGGACTTTCGGAATTAGCTAATAACGGCAAGTCCGTGGATTCGTTGTTTCTCGATGAAGGCTTCGGTAATCTGGATGCGGAAACGCTTTATACGGTCATCAGCACCCTGGAAGGCTTGCGTACCCATGGCAAAACTGTAGGTGTTATTTCCCATGTCGAGGGCGTCCAAAAACGCTTTAAAGCTCAGTTGCAAGTGGTTAAGAAGCCTAACGGAATGGGTATGTTGAAGCAGGTGTCGTAAGTTTGGTTTTGCGTTGAATATGGAGTGGAACACGGACTGGCTGCCCGGTTACAATTTAAGCAGACAAAATTGGTATATCAATGAAAACCAGGAGGCACCATGCAGATTGCAGTTAACCTACCCAATGATTTTGTGAGTTTTCAGTCAGCCGCAGATATAGAAAAGGATATGCGGTTAAGCTATTCCTTGTGGCTGTTTAAAAATGCGCGGGTTACGCTATCGAAAGCGGCCGAACTTGCAGGCATGGATATATACGAGTTTATCGCAGCCTGTAAACAAAATGACGTTCCTGTCATTGACATCAGTAAAGAAGAGTTGCTTGAAGAACTGGCGGGAATGAACCTGTAATGATTCTGGTGGCTGACTGTTCGGCGCTTATCGCACTATCGGTTTGTGATAGTTTAGGTCTATTGGAACATTTGTTCGATTCCGTCGTTGTACCTGAAACTGTTTATAACGAAGCCACTCGACCTGACAAAAAGGAAGCCCAGGCACTTAAAATATTTTTGCAAGGTAAGGTTCGTCAAGTCGATTTACAAGCTTATGTTTTTTTGGATGCGTTTGCCGATGCGGGTGAAACAGAGGCGATGTTACTTTATAAACAAATATTAGCCGATAAACTGCTGATTGATGATCGACGTGGCCGCAAAGTGGCTAAGATTAATCATATCAGCACCATCGGCTCGCTCGGTGTGCTACTTGCGGCCAAGGAGAAGGGATTTATTACTGAAATTTCTCCACTGCTACGACAAATTGAAAACTCGGATATTCATTTAAGCACGAAGCTTATCGCCACTGTTTTGGAATTGGCTGGAGAAAATCATCACGGCAAATAAACATCCCATTTCATTCCTCCGAGCGTATCGCTCTTCTTGCCTTCCAGTTGTCCGCCAAGGAGCCTGACTAATTCATGGACGACAGCCATGCCGATTCCGTGTCCGTGGATATTTTCATCAGCCCTGACGCCTCTTTTTAAAATCTCGGCCAGCTTTCCGGACGGGATTCCAGGCCCATCGTCTTCAATTTCCAACAAGACCGAAAAATTCCGTCTGCCTTTGCGTTGATTCAGGGAAACACTGACCTTTACTGTACGCTTGCACCACTTGCAGGCGTTATCCATCAGGTTTCCGGCTATTTCATACAGATCGCCTTCTTCATAATAAACCGGGCTTTGTTCCGGCACGGTTATATCGAAAGTTATATTTTTATCGATATAAACTTTACCCAGCGATGCGTTTATTTTCTGTATGATCGATGACAAATCCACGCTTCCGGCGGTTTTATGCTCGCCTTTTGCCGCCGCCCGCTGTAATTGATACTCGACGATTTCATTCATACGGAAAATCTGTTCTTTTACCGTCTCCTTGTTAACGCTGAAAGATTCGGTGCAGCCGCGCAGTATCGATAGCGGCGTTTTCAGGCTGTGCGCCAAATCTGCCAGCGCGTTGCGATAGCGTTCCAGATGCGCTCGCTCACTGTTGATGAAGGCGTTAAGGTTTCCGGCAAGCCCTTCCAGTTCGGTTGCATAGTCTCCATCCAAATGGGTTTTTCGTCCCTTTTCGATAGCTTCAAGATCTTTTACGACAATCCGTAAAGGCTTCAAGCCCCAGCGCAACAAGACTAGTTGAATAAATATCAAAACCAGGCCTAACGCCAGCAGCCATGTTCTTAAAGTTTCTCTAAACCGCTCCATCTGACTGCTGACAAACTGCGCATCTTCGGTCACGGTAAAGATGTATTCGCGCTCTATGCCGACGACGTTTTTCCAGATAACGGCGTAATGCAGCGCGTAACGACCCTGTTCGGTTAATAAAAATTCAAAGTGGCCTGCGCTTAATTCCGGAGGGGGCTTTACATCAAGGCCAATGGCCGATGGCGAGCGCCAGACCAGATTCTTCTTCTTTGCCAAATGTATAAAACCGTAAAGACCGGAACCGGGGGTTGCAAACCGCGGCTCCGGTAAATTAGGCGGCATGCTTAAGTCTCCGGAGTTTTTAAGTTCAGCGGCAGACAACAGCGAATACACATGAACCTGCAACTTTTCCTGTAATGCCTGTTCGGCGCTCTCAAGAAAGCCTCGTTCAAGCACCACAGAAGCCAAGGCGAAGAATGCAGCAAGCACAAGGCCGGCCGAAAGCAGCAGTCGAAAGCTTAATGATTTAACGAGCATTCGGATTTGAGGATAGAATCAATCTCGCTCGGCATGAATCGTATAGCCCCGGCCACGCAAGGTTTCAATAGGTTTGCGCGTGCCGTCCGGATCGAGCTTTTTTCTCAATCGACCGATAAAAACTTCGAGAACATTGCTGTCGCGCTCAAAGTCTTCATCGTAAATATGCGCAGTCAAAACGGATTTTGAAACCACTTCGCCTTTGCGAAACATCAGGTACTCCAGCACCTTGTATTCGTAAGCGGTTAATTCCTGCCTGACGCCGGACACGGTGACTTCCTGGGCCACGGTATCCAGTTCGATATTGTCATGGGTCAATACCGGATGGGCGACTCCGGCCGACCGTCTTATCAAGGCGTTAATCCTGGCCAGCAACTCTTCATAATGGAAAGGTTTAACCAAGTAATCATCGGCTCCCGCTTCCAGTCCTTCTACTTTTTCCTGCCAACGGCTGCGGGCGGTTAAAATCAGGATGGGGACTGTGACCTTGTCTTTGCGCAAGCGTTTGATCAGTTCGATGCCGGAAAAGTCGGGCAGGCCGATATCGACCACGGCCGCATCAATCGGATATTCCTTGCCCATGTAATAACCGTCGCGGCCGGTATTTGCAGTATCAACGGCAAAACCTTTATCGGCAAAGAACTGCTGGATCTGTTCGCAGAGTTTTACTTCATCTTCAACAACTAAGATACGCATGTTTTTTGTCTGTTGAGGTTAACTCACTAATTGCCCGGTTTGGGCATCAATTATGTAATATTGGATACGGCCATCGGGCGTCAGCACCTTGATGATATACACTTCTTTGCCATCAATTATTTCTGTTTGCGCGCCCAGCACCTTGTTATAAGTGCCTTCGATTATTTGTTTGGTAGCCTCGTCCAAACTGACGTTTGCTAATAGGGTGTTTTCTGCAAAACAGCTATTGGAAAACAACAAGGCGACTATAACGGCTTTAAGCAAATTTCTCATGAGCTATCCAGAATTACGTGAGTTGGGTTAGCAACTTTAACCCCATAGACATCAACTTAAAGCATATCACCACGAAGACACGAAGTTCACGAAGAAAAAGTTAAGGTAATAACTTCGTGCCCTTCGTGGTGATTAATCAATCCGTCTTTCTGCTTAAGTTGATCTTTATGAAGTAACCATAAAATAAAAAGCATTTTAACCCATCACGCTGAACCGATACTGAACTTAATGCAACGATACGCCCTGAGCCAGACTGCCGATGGCTTGTCCGAACGATGCGCCCAACTTGCCGGCAATTTTATCCAACAAATGTTCCTGCCGACTAAAATCAACCAGTGTTTCTGCGCCAATCAATTCCTTGGCAACGTAAGCCTGGTTGCCCACAGCATCGACTATACCCAGCTTCACGCCTTCTTCGCCTGTCCAGACCAGACCTGAAAACATGTCGGGATTTTCTTTAAGCCTGTCGCCGCGACCGGCTTTAACCGCGCTGATAAATTGCTGATGGACTTGATTTAACAGGGCTTGCACATAGCGCGACTCATCTTCTTTAGGCGGTGAAAAAGGATCGAGCATGGCTTTATGCGCGCCTGCCGTGAACAGCCGGCGCTCTACGCCCAGCTTTTGCATGACGTCGACAAAACCGAAGCCATCCATAATTACGCCGATAGAACCGACCAGACTGGATGGATTCACAAAAATCTTATCGCTGGCCGAGACGATAAAATAACAGCCTGATGCGCAAATATCGCTGACCACTGCATAAATCGGCATGGTGGGGTGTTCTTTTTTGATTTTCCTGATTTCCTCATACACATAGGAAGATTGCACAGGGCTACCGCCCGGAGAATTGGCATGCAGAATAATGCCTTTGGTATGTTCGTCTTTGACTGCATTTTGCAAGCTTTCGATAATGCTGTCTGCATTGGCGTCTTTGCCTTCGGCAATCATGCCGACCACATTGATAACTGCGGTGTGATCCTTGCTGTCAGTGCCAAAACTCTGACTGATTTTTGGATACATAGCGGCAATGAACAAGGCGATCAAATACACAAACATTAAGCTTTTAAAGAAAATACCCCAACGTCTTGCTCTGGTTTGCTCGGTGACAGCGGCCAGCGCCAGCTTTTCAATGACCTCTCGCTCCCAGCCGGATTCGTTTACAACTTCTGGTTTGCTCTGATTATCCATGCTTCGTTAACCTCTAATAATATTCAGTAATTCCGCCGGTTGCTGTAAGCACATCAACGGGCTGTATTGTTGCAATATGTCTTTCGGATGCGCTCCGCATGACACCGCTATAGATGATATTTGGGCATTCATCGCCATTTGCAAGTCATGGGTGGAATCGCCCACCATTAAGCTTCGTTCATTCACTGCATTCGCATGCTGCATAATCTGATGCAGCATTAATGGATCCGGCTTAGAGGCGGTCTCATCGGAGCAACGGGTGATGCAGAACAAATCTTCCGTATCGGTCGCTTTTAATGCCTGTTGCAATCCTGTCCTGGTTTTACCGGTGGCGACGGCCAGTTGATAACCCGTCTGTTTTAGTTCGGTCAACATTTCGTAAACGCCTGGAAACAAATCGTCCCGGCTTAGTTGTCTGGACAAATAAGTTTGCTGGTAACAAGTCGTCAATTGTGCCAGTGTTGCATCGTCGGCACCGGGAAATAGTGTGGCGCAAGCGTTTGTAATGCTCAAGCCGATCACGTCTTTTGCCGCCTGTGGTTCGGGAATGTCGTAGCCGCAATGCTTTCCAGCCGTTTGCAGGCAGTATACGATCCAGTCTATCGAATCGATCAGGGTGCCGTCCCAATCGAATATGATTAAATCAAATCTGTTCTTCATGTTTTAACAAATCTTCCAATTGTTGTGGCAGAGGCGCCAAAATGGTTAGCGGTGCACCGGTAACCGGATGCTGAAATTTCAGTTTTTCGGCGTGCAGGAACATGCGCTTGTAGCCTCGGTCTTTAAATCCGCGGTTAATTTCATCGCGTCCATAACGCTCGTCACCGACGATAGGATGCCCGAGACTCGCGGCGTGAACGCGTATTTGATGGGTGCGTCCGGTTTTTGGCGAGGCTTCAACCAATGTACAATCGCCAAATAATTTTAGGCGCCGAAACAGCGTCTCCGCCTCTTTGCCGGCTTGGCTGATTACAACCATGCGTTCGCCGCCTTTGCTGACATTTTTCAGCAAGGGCGCTGTGACTATCAGTTTTTTCCTGGCCCATTGTCCTGTCAACAGGGCCAAGTAGGTTTTGTGGATATGATTGTCGCGAAACAATTCATGCAACAGTTTCAGCGCGCTACGTTTTTTAGCGATGATCAGGCAGCCGGAGGTATCTTTATCGAGCCGATGCACGAGTTCTAAAAAATGCGCATCGGGTCTTAACAGTCGCAGTCCTTCGATAATGCCGGAGCTCACGCCGCTGCCGCCATGCACAGCATAACCGGCCGGCTTATTGACGATCATGAAACCTTCGTCTTCAAACAAAATGCCTTGTTGCAACGCTGCTTGCAAACCTTGTGGAACATACGATTCTTCGCTACGTTCGGCCACTCTGACCGGCGGAATCCTGACTATATCGCCTGTAACCAGACGGTATTTAACATCGACGCGGCCTTTATTAACCCGTACTTCACCTTTACGAACGATCCGGTAAATTCGGCTTTTAGGCACGCCCTTCAAGCGGGCAATTAAAAAATTATCCAATCGTTGATCGCAATTTTCTTCGGTAATTTCGACTAATTGGACTTGGGGTGTTGCAGTTTTTTCTTCACTATTCATAGTATAAATAATACCAGCATCTGGTTATGATTGATTCTTTAAATTGATGTATGGCAATAAGATTGCTATATTAAGCAAGTTTTTTATATAAAAAACATACTTTTGCTCTGCGATTTGGCTAATAAACTGCCCTGGAGCACTACTCGATGATGATTAAAACAGTGTTAAAATGAATTGCTGGCTCATCATTGTAAGATTTTCGGGTTCATTGTTCGACCCTAGACGAACGATTTATAACTCCTGTTTAAGACGGAATTTACAACCAAGACTGAAAAAGAATATTTATTTGCTTAGGCTCTGTCCGTGCAACTATCCATGGTCTTCACCTAATAATGAAGAGTGGATACCAACTACAACACGCAGAAACGGAACATTAAAACCGTAAGAAACTAAGTTATGTAGAAGTGGCTTTAGTACCCCTACACAAACACGATGACCCAAACCAGTCTGTTCAGTAAAGTCTGACCATGGAGCAGGAAACAACAAGGAATATTGAATGAAAAGAATGCTTATCAACGCTACGCAGCCAGAAGAACTGCGAGTCGCTTTGGTAGACGGTCAAAAACTGTATGATTTTGACATAGAAGTACCTTCGAAAGAACAAAAAAAGTCAAACATTTACAAAGGTATAGTAACCCACGTAGAACCTAGTTTAGAGGCGGCCTTTGTAAACTATGGCGCTGAAAAACACGGCTTTTTACCTTTCAAAGAAATCTCTCCGCTCTACCGTCAACCTCAAGATGGCTCCGAAAGTGAAGGCCGCCGTCCAGCCATCAAAGACCTGATTAAAGAAGGTCAGGAAATCGTTGTTCAGATTGAAAAAGAAGAACGCGGCAACAAAGGCGCAGCTTTAACCACTTATATCAGCTTGGCCGGCACCTATCTGGTGTTGATGCCCAACAATCCTAAAGCGGGCGGTATTTCACGGCGCATAGAAGGCGAAACCCGCAGTGACCTGCGTGAAGTCATGGAAGCGCTTGAAATTCCTGAAAGCATGGGGCTCATTGTTAGAACGGCCGGATGCGGTAAAAACGCCGAGGAACTGCAATGGGACTTAAATTATTTACTGCAATTATGGGAAGCTATAGAGCGCTCTGCCGAAGAGCATTCAGCGCCGTTTCTGGTCTTCCAGGAGAGCAATGTAATCATTAGAGCCCTGCGCGATCATTTGCGCGGCAATATCGACGAGATTTTGATCGACAACGAAGAATCCTTCAAGCTGGTGCAAAACTTCTTAAAACAAGTCATGCCGCACTTTTTGCCCAAAGCAAAACTTTATCAAGATGCGGTTCCGCTGTTTAACCGTTATCAAATTGAGTCCCAAATTGAAGTGGCTTACGGCCGTGAAGTTTCACTGCCCTCTGGCGGCTCGATCGTTATCGATCATACTGAAGCGCTGACTTCTATCGATATCAACTCTGCCCGCGCTACCAAAGGCAGCGACATTGAAGAAACTGCGCTGAATACCAATCTGGAAGCAGCCGATGAAATTGCCCGCCAACTGAGACTGCGTGACTTGGGCGGCCTGTTTGTGATCGACTTCATTGACATGATGTCCAATAAGAACCAGAAGACCGTTGAAAATCACTTGCGCGACGCGCTTAAAATCGACCGTGCGCGCATTCAAACCAGCCGCATTTCGCGTTTCGGCCTACTGGAAATGTCCCGGCAAAGAATGCGCCCGTCGCTGGGTGACTCTACTCAATTGCCGTGTCCGCGTTGCAAAGGCCAAGGTACGATTCGCAATGTAGAATCGGTTGCACTTTCCGTACTGCGCATTCTTGAAGAAGAAGCCATGAAGAAAGGCACGGAAAAAGTGATTGCCCACTTGCCTATCGAGTGTGCGACTTTTCTATTAAATGAAAAACGCAGCGCCATTGAGCAAATTGAAAACAGACTGAAAGTCGGTATCGTGATCCTGCCCAGCAAGCATTTGGAAACACCGGCTTATGACATTGAGCGCATCAAGGAAAAAGAGTCTGGCGATGGCAAAGCCAGTTACTTACAGATAAAAGCGGAAGACATTGCTATCCCTGAATTTGCTCAGCAAGTAAAACCGAGCGCTGTAAAGGCGGCAGTCAAAGAATTCCTGCATGATTCGCCTGCACCGGTGCAAAACAAAAGCGAGTCAGCCAGCTTGATCCAACGCTTCTGGCATAAACTTGTAGGTTCTCCTGCGGCGTCTAAACCAAAACCAGCAGTCGTGCAAACAGCTGAAAGAACCAAACCGGCAAATGGTGAGGGCCAGGCGTATAAAAACAAGGACAACAGACCAGGCCAGGAAAGAGGCCGTGGACGTAACCGTGGACGTGGACAAGGACGCGATCAAAGTCCGAAACAGGAACAAGTTCAAGCCTCCGAGCAAGGACAAGCCCACAAGCAAAAACCAGAACAAAACCAGGATTCACCTCGTCCAAATCGTCCTCCACGCGGGCAAGGCAGAAACGTAAAACGTAATCTCGATCCGGCTAATATGCCTGTTACGAAAACCGAACAGGTTAAAAGCGAAGTGGTTGATTTTGATGTTGTGGCGGAGGTCGTTTCAAATGCGCCGGAAGTTGCTCCTTCTCCTGCGGCTGCCGGAGAGCGGGAACACCCCAAAAGAAACAATGCCAGAAGAGGTCCCAACCGTAGAAGACCGCGCAACCCTAACTACAAAAAACCTGAAACAGATGGCGATTCAAATGGCTCGCATGAAGCATCCAGCGTAAGCAACGATGAGTCGCGCCCGGCAGCTCCCCGATCTTATGACAATGACTTTGCAGAAAGAGTGGAAAGAACCGAACGTCCTGAACCTAAGGCTAGTACTCCCAATCAGGTTAATAGCGGGACTCAGCGGTCAGAAGCTCCAAAACCAGCGGCTAGTGCTGAACCTGCACCGGCGCCAAAACCAGTTGAAGTGGTAAGGCAAGAAGCGGAATAATGAAACGGGAGGACCGGGAACGGTCACCTCGCGTTATGACCTCATTTTTTACACAAGTATTTTAAAGTACGCCATTCCGGCAGGGATTGCCGGAATTGTGCGTTCCACAAGGGCGCTTGGTAATGGGTGAAACCTGCATCAAGTGTAAATATTCTGCCCGAATTCGATTTTGTTGATGAGTAAGCCGATGCGGCATCATGCACATTTCCTATTTCGAAAAGCAAATATTCTTGCGCGCCAGGCGTTTAATCCGGGTTCTGTTGCGAGATTTTTGCGCTCAATTTTCTGTGTGGTGCATTTGCGTGCTTCGTGCCTATATAAAATCACTGTTCATCGGTCTCAATCTCAAGGGCCTACATCATTCTGACTTCCAGTTCTCCGACACGACTCTTGTCGATAGCCGTGCCGTGGATGCCACTGCGGTTGATGGCTATGTACAGCAGTTGCGTTTTGACACTCGGCTCGAAGGCGCGAACTCTACGGTTGGGGGCAGATGATTTCTCAATGGGCTGTCATAACAGAAACTATACAAGAGATTTCAGATTTCACCCATTACCGTTTTTTATCAGCATTAGAGCCTTTTGCTTCAGCTGTAGCCAAAAATCTTGAAATTTACTTGATATAAGGCGTTGTTAACCTTTAATTATTTTTCGTGTGTTGACGATGACTTCGTTTACTCAAAAATTACGAGATTATATATTTTCAGGATTAAGGTATTGTAAAACTTTGCGATGTCTTGTAGTCTGCTATCCAGATGCCATGGGCTTTATAGGTGATTATATGTATTAATTACTGGTTGACGGCATCATTCGTTTTTTTGCACTTATGGATGTTGTTAGTGCAAATAAGTAAACTAACCCTGTCGACGGCTTAACTAGGCCCTAGCCTTAATGGCAGGGAAATAACAATAATAATGATCCAAGCAGCACTGGCATTTATCAAAAAAAAACTCGACCAATATTTGGTTAATCGTTTTGGATTGGACGAAAGCATTACTGTGCTTAATCATTTGGTTAACCAAGACGGCAGCTATCCGCAAAAAAATCAAAATAAAATGGTGATCACCTTAATCAATCTCGATTATGACACCAACAAGCAATACCAAGACACGCAACACAAGGCGAGGGATAACGGCATTGTAAAGACCAATCCGGCAATCCAGTTTAATATCGATTTACTGTTTACCGCCAGTTTCGACGATTATGAAGAAGCGTTAAAATTTCTGAATGCTACCATCGCTTTTTTCCAAAGTCATAATTCACTCAACAGTAAAACCACACCCGATATACCCAGCGGCATAAAGATACTGAATTTTGAAATCGAAAATGCTTCGTATTTTGAGATCCATAATTTATGGAGTGCCATGGGAGCCAAGTACCAGCACTCGATTATTTATAAAGTCAGGCATGTTACGGTTCAAGGCAATGAAATCAAATCTATCGTCGCTGCTGTGACTGATGTTAATGCGAAGGTGCAAGGCTGATATGGACAATCGACTGATGCAAATTCACTTATTTCATCAGTATTACAATAATGGCGTAATGCAAAATATGCGCCTGCAACCAGACCAAGCTACGCAAACTTTCCTAGATCGCTATCGTCTGATTGCTCGGTAAGCGCAAGGCAGATGATTTGTAACGCTGTAAGCGGATAACTTGTAGGGATTCGCCGTTAGGCAATCCGCCGCAACTTCGGCTGACTTGTAATCGGCGTTATGCGCTGATTAGCGGTTTGCTGGCGGTGGAACCATGAGCTGGCTGGCGGGGATTCGGCAGGGTTTAGGAAGAATAATCGAACGATTTGATGTTGCTTTTAAATGACAGAAAAACTGACTGGAGAATATTATGGCTGAGATGGCTTATCAACAGCGCAGCAAACAAAGCACCAGAAATGCCGTGAACCAGCAGCGCTCAGGCCGGGTGATAGAGGATAATCGGGCGGCTTTTAAGGAGGCAGCACAGCTGAAAGAAAATAAAACGGGCTTGCCTGATAATCTTAAGTCCGGCATTGAGAATCTTTCCGGCATGTCAATGGATCACGTCAAAGTTCATTACAACTCATCCAAGCCCGCGCAACTAAGTGCTTTGGCTTATGCACAAGGGAGCGATATTCATGTTGCTCCGGGGCAGGAGAAGCATGTGCCCCATGAGGCTTGGCATGTGGTGCAAGAGGCACAGGGGAGGGTTAAGCCGACCAAGCAAATGAAAACAAGCACAGTGATTAATGATGATCCGCATTTGGAAAATGAAGCATCTGTGATGGGGGCAAGGGCAATACAGCAAACACCCACATCGTTGGGTTATGCAAATAATAGTGCTACTGATAAAAATAGTAATTTGCAGGGATCAGTAATCCAAAGAGTTGTGTATAAACGTATTAAAGGTCAATGGAGATCTATATCAAATAAGGAAACTAAAGGTAAATACGCTTTGCCAGAAGTTGCAAAAGATAATACTTTTTTTAATGATGAGAATGGATTGACTGGAGAAGAAATTGATGATGTGCAGGAAAAAAAATCTCCTTATGATGACACACCTTCTATATTCAAAGAATTATTACAAATAATAATTGACGATGATAAGGAAGAATATAGTGAAATTGACCCATTATGGAAACAGCAAGTTATTAAAAATAGAAATAATGAAGAAATACTTATTGATCTCAAAAAAGAAATAAAAAAATCATATAAACCCGAAGAAAATAATATAGAAGAATCTCACCCAAAATTTGGACACGGAGAAATAGGGACATTTAATATAGACGACAAAATAAATGAAAAAAGACTACAAACTGAACCAGATTTGCTATCCCTAGAGGTAGAAAAAAGAGAAAAAGCAGTAAAAACAATCAGAGGAACAGATGAGGTACATACCAGTTATCAAGGAGCCATATTACGTGAATTTATTTTCGAAGAGAGACGGGCAATATTGGGGCTTGTAGAAGCAGCAAGCGATGCTTCGGCCGTTTTTAGCCTTGAGCGTGGAGGGGCTATGATTGCGGACTTAATGGAAAAACTCGCAAGGGGGAAGCTAGCTCCAAATATAAAAATTCCTAAACCCAAGAAAAAAGATGTTCAGCTATATTTAGAAGAATATCCTCTTGTTGGGAAATCTAGAAATATTGAAGAAACAACATCACAAATGTTAGAGAACCCTGCGAACCAAAAACAGGTTCATGCAGACATGTTTAAGTTTTTTATAAAACAATTTATCGAAAAGCAAAAAGACGAGCATATTACCATTGCCATTGCAGAAACGGCGGTTGGTGGTGGTTCGGTTAATTCCTTGCTAAAAACTGTAAATGAATTATGTGAGGAGCTAAAAAGTACTTCAAGCAAAAAAGTAAAATTCAAAGTTCTTGTGGCTAGAGAAACCATAAAGAACAGCAATTACAAAGGATCTGGAATATTAAAAATCCATGACCCCGTAAATATAGTGGAAGGAAAAGGGATAAAATCTAACCAAGTGCTTGAAACAGACAATCCTAATGAGGTTGAAGTTTTTATTTCGCAAACCAGATACCTCATTGGCGAAGATGTGGATTATCAACTGCAATACTCAGGAGGGTTAAACTCTGATAAACCTGTTATTGTATTTGAAGGAAGTGGGGAGAATCTTACTGCATTATCCATTGAGCCCGCCAGCGAGGGGGACTCCGCTAGAGATATTATTATTGATCTTGTAGGAGGTGCTTACGACAAACTCATGGGGCAAATTTTTGCTAAGTGAATTTATGATATACGAATAGAATTGTAACTAGCCATTACCTCATCTATATTACAATTGTTAATTTCATTAGGTTGTATGCGCGTGAATAAATAAGGGTATTGCCCTTTGGTTTTGGTATTCACTAACTTTTGAGGTATTAATTCATCCACTTCTTGCAATCCATCTTCAATAATAATCATTTGAAATCCTTTGATAAGGTTCTTTTCATATAAGCGTTGGATTACTTCACCAACAAGATGCTGATATTTTTTACAAGCATCAAAGTTTCCAATTGAATCATGATGAATATATGAGTGTGCAAAATTTGTAGTCATTTCTTAAATAACTGAAAATATGTGGATGCAATAGTAATTACCTCTGAAGTTAATTTTGAATATAACATACAAAATACTCTGTTCAAAATAAAAGAAAAAATGGTGAGACAAGTCCTGCATTGTGCATTTTTCTATTTTTAGCTATGAAAATATGGGGTTGCATTATGCGTTTTTCATTTTGAGCTATATTGCGCTGGTGCTCAAAATGGAACGCTGTAAGGCGGATGATTTGTAAAGCTGTAAGGCGGATTCGCGCCAGCAATCCGCCATGATCGGGATGATCTAAGCTGCCCTTCGCTCGGGCTTTCCAAGCGGGATGATTGTATTGGATATTGTGCGTAGGCGTACCGAGGCGAGTAATTCCAATGACCGCCACGCTAACCAGCAAACCGGCTATTTGTTGCAACGCATAGAAGGCTTTCCGGGGTGTTGATTCTGGCTACTAACTTAAAGGCCAATATGGACGAAGCTTTTACCCGGCGGTTTCAGGCGATGATTTATTTTACGATGCCTGCGGCGGCGCAACGCTTGGAGTTATGGCAAAACGCCTTTGCCGCTACTTGCGAGTTGGAAGACGATGTTGATTTGGAAAAGTCAGCTGAAGATTATGAGCTGGCGGGCGGGGCAATTATTAATGTGTTGCGATATTGTGCTTTGTCGGCGGTTAGTAGGGGGAGTCGGCGGGTTAGTCGCGATGAGCTGCTGGCGGGGATTCGTAGGGAATTTAGGAAGGATAATCGGACGTTTGAGTCTAGCTCCCTCTCCTGCAGGACGATTTGCATGGATGCAGGAGGTACGACCCCACGGATGGGGGAGGTAGAATCGCGTCTGGAACTGCGATCGAGAGCACCAACAGTAGGCGCTTTAGGCAACGCAGAAGCAGTTGCCGAGAGGGTTAGGGAGATGAGATATTAGAATGATATACGAACACTATAAACTGATTGGAGAATATTATGGCTGAGATGGTTTATCAACAACGTAGTAAAAAAAGCACCAGGATGGGGGTGAGCCAGCAGCGCTCAGGCGGCGGGCGGGTGTTGGAGGATAATCGAGCGGCTTTTAAGGAGGCGGCACAGCTGAAAGAAAATAAAACGGGCTTGCCGGATAATCTTAAGTCGGGGATTGAGAGTCTTTCTGGTATGTCTATGGATTATGTGAAGGTTCATTATAATTCGTCTCAGCCCGCACAGCTTAATGCGTTGGCTTATGCGCAGGGCAGCGACATTCATGTTGCGCCGGGACAGGAGAAGCATGTGCCGCATGAGGCTTGGCATGTGGTGCAACAGGCGCAGGGGAGGGTTAAGCCGACGATGCAAATGAAGGATGGGATTCCGGTCAATGACGATAAAGGGCTGGAGAGGGAGGCGGACGTGATGGGGGAGAAGGCGGTGCAGATGCGGGTAGGGATGCACGACACAAGACCTGCCCCCGTATCTTTAGATGATTTTCCAAAAGCACAGTCGAAAGTGGGATTGCAAATGGAGAAAATTGATTCTGTAAGACCGGAAAGTAGCAACAGAATTTCAAGCATTCAGTCAAAAACAATTCAACGATATATTGAAATTAAGGATCCGAGGAACCCAATCCCTGTAGAAAATAATGAGGAGCCAATTGGCAAACTCCGGTATCCGGATGGCAAATTTATAAATTTCGATAAGCAACTATGGAACACGGGAATGGCCTATCGGGCCACTATTTATGAGAACATATTTGGCCATACAGAAGAACAAATTCCGCTCCAAAACATAGAGAGATTTGAATGGTTTCAAGAATATGCCCAAGTGTTGTTCGGCGAAATTTCAGATTTGGTGGAAGCATTCTATATAGACAACAGTAAAATTCAGGAAAATGTGGCAGCAATAAGATCAGGTAAGCTTATAGAAAGTGATAAAGAGAGATTAATTGAAGAAAATAAAAAGTTAGGGCCGGATATCACTAAAAAGAAGAATGAAATCATGGGGCACATTTTTAAAAATGTGGATCGCAGAGAAGATCTTGCCGCTCTGACTAAAATATTTTTAGAGGGGAAGATTATAGGATTACCATATGTTAGCGGCCCTCTTGCCCTCGAAACTGATAGTATAGTCAAGCAACTTATAACGTTAAATGAAAAGGGTATAATAACGTATGAATCACAGCCTTCCGAAGAAATTGAGGGCTCAGAAGATGTGAAATATTCACAACAGGCTTTCATTAGTTTTAGTCTACCCGCTGATATGTTGAGCCAATTAGCAAAAAAAGTAAAAGAGTACAATGCCGAAAATGAAATACAATTAGTCCTTTCTTCTACACAAGAAGCTGAATTTCAACCTCTAAAAGTTGCTTTTAGCAAAAAGGACGTTGAAATACCCCGTTCAGAGAAACAGGAAACTGAGGACGGATTTTTTTATAAAATATATGTTATGGCTAATAGCCCAAGCCGATATCTGGACCTCGTTAAAAGAACGAATAAGAAAAGTGAAAAAATCTTTAGAGATGAAATTACAGCCACTATATTCTTTGATTCTTTTGTAGCAGAAGATACCAATAAGCTTATTGGTATTTTAATTGAACTGTATGAACGCTGTAAGGTGGATGATTTGTAGGTGGATTCGCCGCTAGGCAATCTGCAGCGTACCGGTTTGGCGGCTACACAATGAATGAAATCGTCATCTATTTTGGCTGCTATTATTCGACGGCGAGTCGAGCGGTTGCAAAATGCAAGACCTGATAATTTGTCCTCACCTGTACTTAACCTCTACAGCCTCACTTCCCAACAACGACCTCAATCGCGCTACCAATTCATCGGTGGGATGGACGCGCCAGTCATCGCCCAACTGCAAATTTGCTTTTGCAACTTGCGAACTATAGCTGATACCCACAGGGCAACTTCCGCCTTTAAAAGGTTCCAGAACAGCGATCAACTTCGCCACGAAATCATCGCCGTCTAGCGCATTCCATACCAACTGAATACTTCTGGCATAAACCTCCCTGGCCTGCTCCATGCTGTATAGCTTTTCGACCGTTAAGCGCAACGTCCCCAAATAGTCGTCAATACCTACCGCTCCTTCGGCAATCAACAGGCTGTCGCGGGAAAAAATGCCCCGGTATTTTTCATAAACTTCGCCAAAGGCCGCAATTTCGAGCCTGCCGGTTCGGTCGTCAATGGTCGCAAAACCCATGATCTTACCGTTCTTGGTCTGACGGGTACGCACTTCAACAACCAAACCGGCTGTTTTGGCTTCCATTTTCCTGCTTTTGGATCGCTCTACATTAGCCAGAAGCGACTCTATGGTTCCGTTGGTAAACTGCCTTAATTCGGCCTCGTATTGGTTTATCGGATGCCCGGTCAAAAACAAACCCAGTACCAGTTTTTCCGCCGCCAGCCGTTCATTTTCAGACCATGGCTCAACTACGGTGGAGTAAGCATGCGCATCGTCGATATTTTCAACATTAACAGCAAGGCCGAATAGATCGTTCTGGCCGGTTTGCGAATTTTTGCCGTGCTGCTCGGCGACTTTTAATACGGTCGACAATTCCGCCAAATGCCCGGCCCGGTTGTCATCGAATTCATCAAAAGCCCCGGCGCGTATCAAGGCTTCCAACACCCTGCGGTTAAATTTGCGTAAATCCACCCGTTTGCACAGGTCATACAGCCCGGAAAATGCCCCATAAGCTTCCCGCTCGATCAGCATTTCTTCAATGGCCGCTTCACCCACTCCTTTTAGAGCGCCTAAACCGTAAACGATCTGACCGGCATCGTTTACGGTGAATTTGTATTTTGAGATATTGATTGTCGGCGGCAGGATTTCCAGCTTCATCTGCCGGCATTCTTCAATCAAGATCACCACTTTATCGGTGTTGTCCATATCGGCCGACATTACTGCGGCCATGAACTCGGGCTGATAGTGGGCTTTCAGCCAAGCGGTCTGATAAGCGACCAGCGCGTAAGCGGCGGAATGGGATTTATTGAAACCATAACCGGCGAATTTCTCCATCAAGTCGAACACGTAAGTGGCGATGCTTTCGTCAACCTGGTTTTCTATCGCACCGGCGGTAAATTTATCCCGCTCCTTGGCCATTTCCTCCGGTTTCTTCTTACCCATCGCCCGGCGCAGCATATCCGCGCCGCCCAGCGTGTAAAGCGCCATTTCTCGGGCGATTTGCATCACCTGTTCCTGGTACAAAATAACGCCGTTGGTCGGTTTTAAAATAGGTTCCAGCAACGGATGCGCGTATTCGGCTTTAGCTCCGTGCTTAACGTTGATGTAATCGTCGACCATGCCCGATTCCAACGGTCCTGGACGAAACAGCGCCACCAACGCGATAATGTCGTCGAAGCAGTCGGGCTTCAGTTTTTTGATCAGTTCCTTCATGCCGCGCGATTCAAGCTGGAACACCGCCGTGGTTTGGGCGTTGGTCAGCAGCTTATAGGAATCAGGATCATCCCTGGGAATGGTGGTGATGTCGACCGGCGACTTGCCCAACTTTTCTTGTTTGGCATTAATATCCTGCAAGGCCCAGTCGATAATGGTCAGCGTGCGCAGGCCCAAAAAGTCGAACTTGACTAGGCCGACCGCCTCGACGTCATCCTTATCGAACTGGGTGACCAGGTTATTGCCGTCCTGGTCGCAATACAGCGGGGTAAAGTCGGTCAGCTTGGTTGGTGAGATGACCACGCCCCCGGCATGTTTGCCGGCGTTCCTGGACGTGCCTTCCAACGATAGCGCCATATCGATCAGAGCTTTGACTTCCTCTTCGGTATCGTAAAGCTGCTTGAGTTCGGGGCTGTCTTGTAATGCTTTGGTCAGCGTCATGCCGATCTCAAACGGAACCAATTTCGATAATCGATCGACAAAACCGTAACCGAAACCCAGCACCCGGCCGACATCTCGAATAACCGCTTTCGCTGCCATCGAACCGTAGGTGATGATCTGCGCGACATGATCCCGGCCATAATGACGGGCGACATAATCAATCACCTCATCGCGGCGGTCCATGCAGAAATCCACGTCAAAATCGGGCATTGAAATTCGCTCGGGATTTAAAAACCGCTCGAACAGCAGGTCGAATTCAATAGGGTCGAGGTCGGTAATTTTAAGTGCATAAGCCACCAACGAGCCCGCACCCGAACCCCGTCCGGGACCGACCGGGATAAGATTGTTTTTCGCCCACTGAATAAAGTCGGCAACAATCATAAAGTAACCGGGAAAACCCATCTGGGTGATCATTTTCAATTCGAAATCCAGGCGTTCGTAGTAAACGCGCCGGTTTTCCTCGTCCGTACCTTTACCTACAGCCGGATGATGCTGCAAGCGCTCTTCCAGGCCTTTCATGGACTCCTCGGCCATAAATTCGCCCAGATTCATGCCCTCGGGCACCGGAAAATCGGGTAGGAAATTTTGGCCCAGCGTCAGTTTTAAATTGCAGCGTTTGGCAATCTCAACGGTATTTTCCAAGGCTTCGGGTATATCGGCAAACAGCGCCTGCATTTCCTCGACGCTACGTAGATATTGCTGATCAGTGTAATCCTTGGGACGGCGGGTATCATCCAGCACCCGTCCCTGATTAATGCAAACCCGCACTTCATGGGCCGCAAAATCCTGTCGATAAACAAACCGCACATCATTGGTCGCAACTACCGGCAAGCCGGTTGCCAGCGCCAGCTCGACGGCGGCGGCGATATACCGTTCCTCATCCGGTTTGCCGACCCGCTGCAATTCCAGGTAAAAGCTTTGCTCGAACAACCCGCCCCAAAACTCCGCCAACCGTTTGGCTGCATCATGGTTTTCGGCCAACAGCGCCTTGCCTATCTCCCCGCTCATCGCACCGGACAACGCAATAAGGCCGTTATGATTGGCTTCTATCCACTCCTGCCGGAGCATCGGCACACCTTGGTGCTGGCCCTCCTGATAAGCTTTTGAGATCAACTCGGTCAGCGTGATATAGCCGGCGTGATTATTGACCAGCAAGGTCAACCGATACGGCGTAGCGGGATCTTCGGGATTGAAAATCAACACATCGGAACCGGCTATCGCCTTAATGCCTTGTCCTAGTGCCGCTTTATAGAATTTGACCAATGAAAACAGATTAGCATGCTCGGTGACCGCAATCGCCGGCATATTTAGCTCAGTCAGACGCTTGACCAAGGGCTTGATTTTGACGATCCCGTCTACCAGGGAGAATTCAGTGTGGAGTCTTAAATGGACAAATGCCGGCTGCATGAGATTAGAAAGTTGATTCACGTTATTTATTATACGGATGAGCTATTTTACCTTGTCCACAAAATTTCGTGCGATCAAGATATGACGATTAACAAAGCTTCTATATGCCTCACCCTCTTAAGTATTACTACTTATTGATTAGAAACTATAATCTCTTTATTCTGAAAATTTATAATAAGTAATATTAAAGTAATACAGAACCAGATGTTTTTTAGATTTAACGGTTTTTGTAAATAGATAAAACCGCCACAGAGGGAACAATCATGAAATTAACCTGGATAGTCGTTGCCGATAGTACTCGTGTACGTATTTTTACTGCCGACACCCCTTCTTCTCCTTTAGAGGAAATCGAAGACTTTTCTCATTCGATAGGTCGTTTACATGACCGGGAAATAACGTCCGGCCTGCCGGGAAAGATCAAAAGTTCCGGTGCAGGCGGACATACTTTTGAGCAACCCACCGATCCGAAAAAACACGAGGCCGACGTTTTTGCGCATCGCATTGCCCGGCATCTGGAAGATGCGCACAATGCAAACCGGTTTGAGCAACTGCTGATTGTTGCCGACCCCGCTTTTCTCGGCTTGCTGCGTAACCAACTACCGGAACAGATTAAAAAACTGGTTCGTTTCGAACTCGATAAAGAAATCACGACGTTGAGTGCCGCTGATATTCGCCAACATCTTCCCCAATATTTGCCGAATCTTTGACAAGAATTTTATTAATTCAATGTTAAAAATTCTTTATGTGATTTTTAACAACGTGCATTAGAGCACGTTATGGAAAAGCGATGAGAGGTTCTCTTAAATATTTTCTCAACAACATCTATATTGCCGCAATATTGGGAACTGCGGCTATTTTATTTATTTTAAAAGATGCCCAATTTGTTTTTGGAGGCTCTCCGCCGCTATTGCTCTTTTTAGTCGTGATCGCTTTTGCTGCCTGGTACGGGGGATTAAAAGCCGGGCTTTTCACTACGATATTAAGTGCGGCAGCAAGCGCTTATTTTTTAGCCGAGCCTTACAACTCGTTTTATATCGCTCAGTCGAGTGAAATGCTACGCATCGTGTTCTTATTTAGTGTAGGCGCAATATGCAGCCTGATCATCGCGCGCTTACATAATCAGGAAAAGCGGGCATTACACAGAGTCATGGAACGAGAGGAACAGCTTAAGCAGCAAATTGCCGAGCTCAATCGGGCGCAAGCAGAGCGGGATTTATATATTTTACTCGCTAAAAACAGCACTGAGTTTATCGGCATGTGCAATACAGAAGGCATACCTTTTTTTATCAACGATGCCGGACTGCGTTTGGTAGGACTGGATAGTCTCGAACAGGGTCTTAAAACGCCCTTCAAGGACTTTTTTTTTCCGGAAGATCAGTCGTTTATTATGGATCAGTTCTTTCCGGCGGTATTCCAAAACGGCAGTGGCGAGATCGAAATCCGCTTCCGGCATTTCAAAACCGGAGCAGCATTGTGGATGATCTACAATGTCGTTGCGCTAAAGGAATCAAACAACAAAATAGTCGGCTTGGGCACGGTGAGCACCAATATCACCGAGCGCAAGCAAATCGAAAAGGCTTTGCGCGAGAGTCAGATGGATCTGAATCGTGCCCAGGCAGTCGCTCATGTCGGCAGTTGGCGCATGGATGTCCGCAATGATGTACTGGAATGGTCCGATGAAAACTTTCGAATTTTTGGCGCACCTAAAGACATTCACTTAACCTATCAATCATTTCTTGATTTTGTCCATCCGGCAGATCGGGAGACAGTCGATGCGGCATGGAAAGACGCTCTTACCGGCAAGCCCTATAATATTGAACACCGGATTATCGTAAGCCAGAAGGTCAAATGGGTGCGCGAACTGGCGGAGCTCGAATTTGACGAGCAGGGATTAGTGATCGGCGGTTTTGGGACAACTGAAGATATTACCGACATCAAAAGCGCTCAAGAAACATTGCAATATGAACGCGCCTTCCTAAGACAAGTAATCGATACGGTGCCCAGCATAATCTTTGTCAAAGACCGGGAAGGACGATTCCTTTTAGGTAATAAAGCCTTAGCTCAAAACTATGGCACAAGCCTTGAAAATTTGATCGGGGTAAGCAACGAGAATTTCAATCCTGATAAAGTGGCTCACTTTTATCAAAACGATCTCGACGTTATAAGCAGCGGCAAATCCAAACGCATCCCGGAAGAAAAAGTCACGCTTGCGGATAGTTCTGCACGTTGGTACAGCATAGTCAAGGTTCCGCTATTCGACGACGATACTTGTAACAAGCTGCTGGGCGTTGCGACCGATATTACCGAACGCAAGCGCGCCGAAGAAGCGCTACGCCTGGCTGATCGTCGTAAAGACGAATTTCTGGCAATACTGGCCCACGAACTCCGTAATCCTCTGGCTCCTATCCGCAATGCCGTGCAGTTGCTGAAAAGACAGGAGGCTACAGATATGACACGGACATGGAGCTGCAATGTCATCGATAGGCAGGTTACTCACATGTCGCGGCTGCTTGATGACTTGTTGGATGTGGCTCGCATCATACAGGGAAAAGTCAGACTGGAGATTGAGCGTTTCGAGATTAACGATATTGTGGATAATGCGGTTGAAGCCAGTCGTCCTCTGATCGAGTCGCGTAACCAGGAGTTGGTCATTTCACGAGCTAAGGCTCCGCAGTGGGTCGAAGGCGATCGCATCCGGCTGGCGCAAGTCTTATCTAATTTGCTGAACAATGCCGCCAAGTATACCGCCGAGGGCGGTAAAATCACCTTAAGCGTAATGCAGGAAGATTCTGAAGCCATTATCGAGGTTCGGGACACCGGCATTGGCATCTCTCCCGATATTCTGCCGCAGATATTCGATCTTTTTATTCAAGGCGACCGTTCCCAGGCTCAATCCCAGAGCGGATTGGGTATTGGGCTTACTCTGGTACGTCAGCTGGTCGAAATACATGGCGGCACGGTCACGGCAGCAAGCGCCGGCATCGGTCAGGGCAGCTCATTTATAGTACGATTGCCGACATTGTCGATGAATTCATCGGGTACCGAATCCACACTAACCAAATCCGTATTGCCGACGCGCAAATTCCGCATTCTGGTCGTAGATGACTATGCCGATGCGGTCGAAAGTCTGACGATGCTGTTGCAAGCGGAAGGGCATGAGGTCGGAGCAGCCAATTGCGGCATGAAAGCGATCGAACAGGCGCAAACTTTCCATCCGCAGATCGTGCTGCTCGATATTGGCCTTCCCGACTTGGACGGTTATGAAGTCGCCAAGCGGCTACGCGCATTGCCTGAGACCAGGAATGCGATCTTGATTGCCTTAACCGGTTACGGACAGGCTAAGGATTGTGAACGCTCGCAATCGACCGGGTTTAATTATCACTTGCTCAAGCCGTTGGATTTCGAAAAGTTATCGGCTCTACTCGACACTCTTATATTGCCGCCTTACACCGCTGATACCTGATTGTTAATATGCGTCAAATAGTTATTCACAAAACCTGTGGATAACTCTGTGTATTGATTGTTTTATTTATCGCTTACTCGCGGTTTTTATTAGTGTTTTGTTAAATTGTACAAAAACTCTCCCGATCAATGATTATGGTATTTATCAATAGCTTGAGATTATTTATCAGGCTTTGTACGGCTCATTTGAAGGTTGCGCTAAGTCACTGATTATTTCTGTGTACAAATGAGATGAGTAAGCCCATGAGCTCTGATCTGCTGTGCTGAATATACTTGTTGGCTTGCCTGATATGACCAACATCCGGTTTTCAGCGCACGTTTTGTCGTGGAGGACATCGGAAAACTGTATGCAGGAAAATGTTGCATAGTTTGATGAAAGAGGGTGGTAGAGAATCTACTCTCTGCTCTGCCTGTCTTTGTATAGGTGCTTATATAAAACAGCACGACTCTTAAAAATTATTAAATAACATGGAATAATAGCCGACATCGCGTTGTCTACAGGAATGTAGGTGCTTAGCGTGAGCCGGAGCAAAAGCTGCGCCTAAGCCGCTTACTTCTGGTACCCTCTACTAACCTTAAACCGATGAACTAAACACTATGGCGCAATACATATACTCAATGAACCGGGTTGGCAAAATTGTCCCGCCCAAAAAATACATCCTCAAAGACATCTCGCTGTCCTTTTTCCCCGGCGCAAAAATCGGCGTGCTGGGCTTAAACGGCTCGGGCAAATCGACGCTGCTGCGCATCATGGCAGGCATCGATAAGGAGATTGAAGGCGAGGCTATCCCGCTCAAAGGCATTAAGATCGGCTATCTGCCGCAAGAGCCGCAACTCGACCCCAATAAAACCGTACGCGGCAATGTCGAAGAAGCGGTCACGGAAATCAAAGCGGTTTTGGAACAGCTTGATGCCGTTTACGCTGCTTACGCGCTGCCCGATGCGGATTTTGATAAGTTAGCCGCCGATCAGGCGCGTCTGGAAGACATTGTCAATGCCTGCGACGGCCATAATCTGGAGCGCAAGCTCGAAGTCGCCGCCGATGCGTTGCGGCTGCCGGATTGGGATGCGAATGTCGCTACGTTATCGGGCGGTGAAAAACGCCGTGTGGCGTTGTGCCGGTTGTTGCTGTCCAACCCCGACATGCTGTTATTGGACGAGCCGACCAACCATTTGGACGCGGAATCGGTCGCTTGGCTGGAAAGATTCCTGCACGATTATCCCGGCACCGTAGTTGCTGTCACCCATGATCGCTACTTCCTTGATAATGTGGCCGGTTGGATTCTGGAACTGGACAGAGGTTCCGGCATTCCATGGGAAGGCAATTACTCCAGTTGGTTAGAGCAAAAGAGCAACCGCCTGTTGCAGGAAGAGAAACAGGAAACTTCCCGCCAAAAAGCCATGAAAGCCGAGTTGGAATGGGTGCGTTCCAATCCGAAAGGCCGTCATGCCAAAAGCAAGGCCCGTTTGGCCCGTTTTGAAGAGCTGTCGTCCTCCGATGTGCAAAAACGCAACGAGACCCAGGAAATTTACATTCCACCCGGACCTCGCTTGGGCGACATAGTGATTGAAGCCGATAACATCAGCAAGGCTTTCGGCGACAAGCTGTTAATCAACGGCTTGAGTTTTAAACTGCCGCCCGGCGGGATCGTCGGTATTATCGGCCCGAACGGCGCGGGTAAAACCACGCTGTTCCGCATGATGGCCGGTGTTGACAAGCCCGATTCCGGCACTTTAACGCTGGGACAAACGGTTGAACTGGCCTACGTTGACCAGATGCGCGATGATCTGGATCCGAAAAAGACTGTGTTTGATGAAATTTCCGACGGGCTGGACATGATTACGGTCGGTAAATATGAAACACCGTCCCGCGCTTATGTCGGCCGTTTTAACTTTAAAGGCGCGGACCAGCAAAAGTTCATCGGCAACTTATCAGGCGGTGAACGCAACCGTGTGCATTTAGCCAAGCTGCTTAAAACCGGCGGCAATGTCCTGTTGCTTGATGAGCCGACCAACGACTTGGACGTTGAAACCCTGCGTGCGTTGGAAGAAGCGCTGCTGGCATTTCCCGGTTGCGCGGTGGTCATTTCGCATGATCGCTGGTTTCTGGATAGAATTGCCACGCACATGCTGGCTTTCGAGGGCGACAGTAATGTGGTCTGGTTTGAAGGTAATTATGAAGATTACGAAGCCGACCGTCATCGCCGCTTAGGCAGCGATGCGGATAATCCTCATAGGTTGAAATATAAGAAGCTGACTGGTTAATCAGCTTAGGAAGGTGCACGAAATAACTTGAGCAAGTTTTATTTTTAAACCATAAAGAACATGAAGGATTTAGTCTTCATGCTCTTCATGGTAATCGCTTAAATTAATTTATGCATGTTCCTTAGACAAAAAACCACGAAGAAAACCAAGATGCAAACTTTGTGTCTTCTGAAGCTTCGTGGTTTGTTAACTTACATCAGTTGAAGTTTAGAATATTTTTGGTCTGTAAATGCTTGTCGGATCTGTCACTATAAATTTGTACAGACCCAATCTAACGATATGCTTCAAATCGGTTTTTCAGTTATAATCCTTCACTTTTTATTGCCTAAGAGCATTAGCCGTGTCCAGCATAAACAACGACTTATCTACTTTCCAGGGACTTATCCTGGCCTTACAGGAATACTGGTCAGAACAGGGCTGTATTTTATTGCAGCCGCTGGATCAGGAAGTTGGTGCGGGAACGTTTCATCCCGCCACCTTTTTACGCGCTATAGGCCCAGAGCCTTGGAACACGGCCTATGTACAACCGTCGCGAAGACCGACCGACGGCCGCTTTGGCGAAAATCCCAACCGCTTGCAACATTACTACCAGTATCAAGTAGTTTTAAAGCCGTCGCCGGATAATATTCAAGAACTGTATCTGGGGTCGCTACGCCGTTTAGGTTTTGATTTGCTTGAGCACGATGTGCGTTTTGTTGAGGACAATTGGGAATCACCCACTTTAGGCGCATGGGGCTTGGGCTGGGAAGTCTGGTTAAACGGTATGGAAGTAACTCAATTCACCTATTTTCAGCAAGTCGGCGGCCTTGAATGCAGGCCGATCACCGGTGAAATCACTTACGGTTTGGAACGCATCGCGATGTACCTGCAAGGCGTTAAAAGCGTTTATGATTTGGTCTGGACTAAAGGCCCATTCGGCACAGTCACTTACGGCGACGTGTTTCATCAAAATGAAGTGGAAATGTCCGCTTACAACTTTGAACATGCCAACGTTGAATTCATGTTCCAGTGTTTCAATACTTACGAGCAGGAATGCGTCAAACTGATTGAATTGAATCTACCGTTACCGGCTTATGAAATGGTGCTGAAAGCCTCGCATGCCTTTAACTTACTCGATGCGCGCCACGCCATTTCGGTTACCGAGCGCCAGCGCTATCTTTTAAGAGTCAGGAATTTGGCTAAATCGGTTGCCGAGGCCTATTACCAACGCAGGGAATCACTGGGGTTTCCGATGTTAGCCGGGCAGGGAGCATAACATGAGTACAAGCAAACATTTACTGTTCGAACTGGGTTCCGAAGAACTGCCGCCCAAGACCTTGCTGAAACTGAGCAATGCCTTATTGAATAACATCATTCAGGGGCTGAATGCCGCCGAGTTAACGTTTACCGGCAGCAAAGCTTACGCGACACCCAGACGCTTGGCGGTTTTGATTGAAAACTTGTCTACAGCGCAACCGGATAAAACCGTAGAAAAACGCGGTCCTGCGCTACAGGCGGCATTTGCGCCCGACGGTACGCCCAGCAAAGCGGCCTTAGGTTTTGCAGTCAGCTGCGACACGACTTTCGATCAACTGGAACGCTTGAAAACCGACAAGGGCGAATGGCTCAGCTTTACCCAAGCTGTCAAAGGCCAAGCGACTGAAAACCTGATCCCGGATATTATCCGTCAGAGCATCGCCGGATTGCCGATTGCCAAGCGTATGCGCTGGGGCAGTTTCACTACAGAATTTGTCAGACCCGTCCATTGGGCTGTCTTGCTCTTTGGCGACAGTGTCATTGACACGGAAATTTTGGGCCTCAAAACAGGCGCGACTACTCAAGGGCACCGCTTCCATGCACCGCAAAAAATCGCCCTGACCAAGCCGGAAGACTATGCGGATGTGTTGTACCAACAAGGCCGCGTCATTGCCGATTTTGAGCAAAGAAAAGACATCATCCGTGACGCGGCACAAAAAGCCGCTGCCGCAGTCGGCGGTCTTGCGCATATCGAAGACGATTTGCTGGAAGAGATTGCCGCCTTGAACGAATGGCCGGTACCGATTACCGGGACTTTTGATCCCCGTTTTCTGGAGTTGCCGCCGGAAGTGTTGATTACTACGATGCAAACCAATCAGAAATATTTTCCGGTTAAAAATGCCGAAGGCGGTTTACTGGCGAACTTTATTACGTTCAGCAACATTGAAAGCATCAACCCAAAATCCATACAACAGGGCAATGAACGCGTGGTAACCCCGCGTCTTTCAGATGCGGAATTTTTCTGGAACCAGGATCGTAAAAAAAATCTGGAAGATCGCGTAGAAAGCTTGTCCAGCGTTATTTTCCAGGAGAACTTGGGCACGATTTACGACAAGACGATACGGGTTCGAAATCTGGCAAAATTTATTGCAGTGCACTTGGGCGCGGATGTTGAACTGGCCGAGCGCGCCGCGCTATTGGCAAAAACCGATCTGATGACCGAAATGGTCGGCGAATTCGGCAACCTGCAAGGCATTATGGGACGCTACTATGCGCTGGCAGAGCACGAACCGAAATCGGTCGCCCTGGCGCTTGAAGAACAGTATTTCCCTAAACAATCCGGCAGCCCGACTGCCGGTAGTACAACGGGGCAAATTCTTGCTATTGCGGAAAAAATGGATACTTTGGTCGGTATTTTTGCAGTCGGCTTGATTCCTACCGGCGATAAAGATCCGTATGCATTGCGCCGCGCCGCATTAGGCATCCTCCGAACCATCATAGAGAATAAACTCAACATCAATATCATTGAGTTGGCAGAATTTGCCGGTGTTCAAATTAAAACCGTTTCCGGTCAAACTGCAACAGTCGATCGCGTTGTCGATTTTATTTTTGATCGTTTGAAAGGCTATTGTCTTGATCAGGGGTACACTGCCGATGAATTTGACGCAGTGATTACTGTAACTCCCGCCGAGCCGCTGGATTTTATGCAACGTTTGCAGGCGGTTAAGGCCTTTAGGCAGTTGCCGGAAGCCGAAAGCTTGGCGGCAGCGAATAAACGCATCCGCAATATCCTGAAAAAATCGGATACTCAACCGGCAGACAGCGTCGGTGTATTGCTTGAACCTCAAGAAAAACAGTTATTGCAAGCCGCACTGCAATCCGCCGATGACATTCAACCGTTATTGGCGCAACGCAATTATCAAGCGACGCTTAACCGTCTGGCGACTTTGCGCAATGATGTCGATGCGTTTTTCGATCATGTGATGGTGATGACCGATGATCTTGAACTACGCGCTAACCGGCTGGCATTGCTTAATATGTTATCTGAACAGTTTTTGACCTGCGCCGACATCTCTAAATTGCAATCGTAAAATGAACATGTTACATGGTTTATTGTTCCCACGCTCCAGCGTGGGAACGCAGTCAGCGCTGCTCCAGCGGCGCGGGGATGCTATATAATTCATGGCCGAAAACCGCTACGTGTTGCTGGATCGTGATGGCGTTATAAATTACGATTCGGATGACTTCATAAAATCCCCGGAAGAATGGCTGCCGATTGAAGGCAGCCTGGAAGCCATCGCCCTACTCAATGAGCATGGCTTTAAAGTCGTGGTAATCACCAATCAGTCCGGCTTGGCTCGCGGCTTATTCAATACAGCCACGCTGGAAAAAATCCATGCAAAAATGCAGCGCATGTCCGCAGAAAAAGGCGGAAAAATCGATGCTATCTATTTTTGTCCACACGGCCCGGACGATGACTGCAACTGCCGAAAACCCAAACCGGGGTTGCTTAGGGCATTTGCAGACGATAACAACGTCAACCTGAACGGCATAGCTGTTATAGGCGATTCGCTTCGCGATCTCCAGTCTGCGGAAGCAGTCGGTGCAAGCCCGATACTGGTTAAAACAGGTAAAGGCGAACAAACCTTACACAAAAATCCTAATCTCAACATTCCTGTTTTTGAGAACTTATATGACGCAGCAAAGTACATCATCGCTTCAAGACCCTAGACCTAAAAATTATATCGGCTCGGCCCTGTTATTTGTGGGCATCTTCTCTACCGCTACCGTAGTCGGAGTGCTGCTGATTCTAGGCATGCTGACGACCTTTAAAATACGCTGGAAAATCGGTCATGCCTGGTGCGCTATTATCGGTTGGATAACCAGAGTTACTTGCGGTCTTACCTATGAAATAGAAGGAATGGAACATATCAATCCGCAACAACCTGCCATTATCTTGAGCAATCATCAGTCTGCATGGGAAACGCTGGCATTAAGATATCTCCTTCCTCCCCATTCAGTGGTCATAAAACGCGAATTGCTTTATCTCCCAATTTGGGGCTGGGCGCTGCTTACCCTGAAATCTATCGTTATAAACCGGAAAAACCAGCGAGCTTCATTACGTGCTTTACTCGAACAAGGAACTAAATATTTAAACCAAGGCTTATGGGTACTGATTTTTCCGGAAGGCACTCGCGCCGGAGCCAGAGAGGTATTGAAATTTAATGTCGGCGGCGCGATGTTGGCGCAAAAAACCGGTTTTCCAGTCATCCCGGTTGCGCATAATGCCGGTGACTTTTGGCCGCGCTACAGTTTTTTAAAATATCCCGGCGTGATCAAGCTGAAAATCGGCCCAGTCATAGAAACCAAAGGTCGCAAAGCCGCCGACATCAATGCCGAAGCCGAAGCTTGGATAACACAAGCCATGAAAGAGATGGATTGATCAAGTTTAAGAGGGCTCTTTGCCTTTTGCTCAGCATATATGCGTATAATGCGCGACATCGCACTCTCACTAACAAACGGTTACACTGACATGAAAAAACTACTGCTCATTTCCCTATCTGTATTATTACTCCCTGCCTGCGCAGATAAAAATCAATACGAACAGACTGTATTGGAGCAAATGCAACTGGAAAAAGACATTAAGGACTATAAATTGTCTCCGGAGCGTATGGCTAAATGCGTCGTTGATACGACCTCGAACAGAATGCCCGGTATTTTCGCTCTCGACCCCAAACGCTTGATGGCTTACCGTAGCTATACGAAAATGTTGACGCTGTCTTCGTCTAAAGACCCTAAAAAGACGCTTGAAGAGCTACGCACTGAATTTGGTTCGCCGAAAGAGCTTGCAGAAGCTCATGCTAACTATACCGAAAGTCAGATGGATTGTTTATCTGCCCTCATAGGGGAATCAGAAGGAGCGGCAAAAGAGGAAAAATAACGCTTTTTTGTGTAGCTCGATCGCACAAAGACAATATGTTTCAAGCAAGGGCGACCCGACAGTCGCCCTTGACGCCACCAGATAACCGATAACCTTACAGATCAATCAGCTCCTCCGCAGCACCGCTTAAACTTCTTGCCGCTGCCGCAGGAACACGGCGCATTCTTGCCCAAATTAGTTTGTAGACCGACTTTGCCAATGGACTTAACCAGCCCATCCAGATAAAACCAGCCGCCAGCGCGTTTGGTAAACTGACTGATCTCGTTCATAACGTACTCTTCACCATCCTGCAAATAGTAGGCCTTAAACTCCACTACGCCTTTACCATCTTTAGTCCCGCCTTTTTTAGTGTTGCCGATTTCCAAGAGTTGCCAATCGACTTTTTCCTTGGAAAAATCGATCAACTCAGGCCGCACAGTGGCATCCCAGGTATCCAGTAAATAATCGGCATTATGCAAAGCATAAGCAGTAAAGCGCGACCGCATTAAAGCTTCGGCAGTTAAGGGCTTTTTTTCGCCGGAATGAAATGGGCCACAGCATTGAGCGTATTCGATGCCTGAGCCGCAACGGCAGAAAGTAGATGTATTCAAAAGAAGTTCCTGATTAAAATTTTGGCTTATTTTACATTGATCCGCATTTAATAGCCGAGTAGATATAAGGATGAAAAAAAGCCTGCCCATCCTGCCTAGTTTTATATTCCATCCATGTCGTACCGGTTGTTCTAATCTGAAGAACCCTTATTTTCGCCATAGCGTATAAAGGAAAAAGTATTTTTTTGGGGGGCTATATTTTAGGCAAAACCCATCATATTTCCTCACCCCGCATAAATAGCTAGCTTGGCTTTTTTAAAACAAGGAAACGCCAGTAGCTGATGTTGCGTACACCACCCAAAAGCTTTAATCTCTACTATAATAGTTTTGAGCTTTTGTTTGTCAACTTCAGGATCCCCCATTCATGCCTAGGATTGATTTTCGCTTTTCGCCATGCAATAGTTTTTTTAATTGTTTCGCTACACTCATGCTCATTTGTGCATTGCTCCAGTCAATTTTAATTTGATAATACCAAGCCTTGCAGCAAGTCAAAAGCCGTCGCCAATGCCAAACTGTGGTCAATTTCACAACTCCCTGTCTGGGTCTATAGTAACCTTCAAATCAATTCTGACAGCAAACCATTACCGTAATGACCCTAAGCAGAAACAAACCGCTAACGAGGTACTGAAAAATCATGTACAACCAGCCGGAATACAACTCAGGATTTACCCTGCTTGAGCTAATGGTCACCATCGCCATCGCTGGAATACTGGTAGGCGCTGCTATCCCCAGCTTTACCTCCATCATCGCCAGCAATCGATTGACGACCTATGCCAATGACTTGGTGACAGCGTTAAATTTAGCGCGTAGCGAGGCGGTTAAACGAGGCATACAAGTGACTGTCAGGCGCAAAGGCGCAACCAGCACACAATGGGAAAGCGGATGGGATGTATTTGTAGATAGCGACAGCAGCAATGACTTTAATGATGATGGCGACGCAACATTATGCGAAGCAGGTGAAGATTGTTTATTGAGAACCTACGATGCCTTACCTAGTGGCTATACATTAAGAACAGGCGGTAGCCACTACGACGACTACGCCGCTTATTTACCCAGTGGCTTAGGTGTGACTGGTGGCGATACTTTTAGATTATGCAACGGCACAGATACCTCAACATCCCGATCAATTACAATGAGTACCGTTGGTCGTGCCCGAGTTTCAACAACCACTACATCTTGTCCGTAATTCATTTTTAAATGAGTAGCTCTATGAACAAAAACACCGGATTTACTCTAATTGAAGTCCTGATTGCTATGCTGGTGCTGGCGATTGGCTTGCTTGGCTTGGCAGGCTTGCAAGCAACCAGCCTTAAAAACAACCAGAGTGCCTACAATCGCAGCCAAGCCACGCAATTGGCCTATGACTTGGCGGACAGAATGCGCGCCAATATTGCTGGGAAAGCTAACTATACCGCCATTCTCCCAAGCTCGGCTACAGCAAAAGCAAATTGCCTGACTACAACTGGGTGCACCCCGGCTGATATGGCAGAAAACGATCTCTTTGAATGGAACAGTGCTGTGAGTAACAACTTGCCCAGCGGTATCGGTACCATAGCCGTTGTAGCCAATATGTTTACCATTAGGATCACCTGGGATGACGACAGGGATGGCGATGATAGCAATAATCCCAATTTTCAAACGAGCTTCCAGTTATGAAAAATAAACCCTATCAAACCGGCATGACCCTGATAGAAATCATGATTGCCCTGCTGATTGGCGCGTTTTTACTGGGCGGCGTATTACAGATTTTTATCGGCAGTAAACAAACCTATAGAGTGCAGGAAGGCTTATCCAGATTGCAGGAAAATGGTCGGTTTGCGCTGGATTTTCTTTCTAACAACATTCGTATGGCGGGGTTTTTAGGCTGTAATAGTCAAGCCCCCCTCACTAATACACTGAGTACGCCAACGAGTTTTTTATATAATTTCGGTAGAGCTATTGAGGGCTTTGAAGCAACCTCCCCATCGGCATGGACACCAGCCATAGATGCAGCGATCACTTCCCCGCTCGGTGGCTCCGACGTCATTACCATTCGCAGAGCGGATGATCAAAGTTTTACAGTGACTACTCATGCAGCGAGTACTGCTAACCTTACGTTAGACGCGACCGCTACCACCGCAAATTTGAAAACCGCAGGATTTTTAACGTCTGCAGGCGCAAACGGTTGCGCGACTGCTGTGGTCTCCGATTGCTCGGCTACCGCAGCCTTTCAGATCAGTGCGATAGCGGGAAGCGTTCTTTCTCATAACACAGGCAGCGCTTGCACACCCGATAATTCGACTAACGACCTGGGTAAAACTTATGTGAGTGGTCAAGTTTATCCGATCAACACCATCAGTTATTACATAAGAACGGGCGCCGGTGGCCAGCCCTCGCTTTATCGTCGAATTGGTTCAAGCGGCGCCGAAGAGTTAGTGGAAGGTATAGAACAGATGCAGATTTTATACGGGGAGGATACCGATCCAACGCCAGATGGAGTCCCCAATTATTATGTATCGGCAAATAATGTAGTTGATATGACCAAGGTCGTCAGTATTCGTATCAGCCTGTTGGCAGCAACCCTTGACGACAACCTCGCAGCCCAGCCTTTAGCGTATATCTACAATGACGTGACGACCACGCCAACGGATAACAAAATCAGACGGGTTTTTAATGCAACCATTGCCATGCGCAACTAGCTGCCATAAAACAGAAGTTCTCATGAATAACAAGCAAATGACAACAATCAAGCTCCCTAGCAGCAATCCGATTTTGCACGACTCGGCAACTGCTCCATGTGTTGCTCTACCTCTTGCATCCACTTGTGCTCCAAAGAGTATGCAGTCGAAAGCCGCATACCAATCCGGCGCTGTACTGATAATCAGCTTAATTATGCTACTGCTATTGACACTGATAGGCACCACCGGCATGCAATCAACCTCGCTGGAAGAAAAAATGGCCGGTAACATACGTGACAAAAATTTAGCTTTTCAGGCCGCTGAATCCGCACTTAAGGCTTCTGAAGCAAGTCTAATATCGCCCGCAGTATTACCAACATTTACTGATGCCGGTACTGGGGGGTTTTATAAGGACACTTCAACTATCCCAACCGCTTCCGCGATTTTGACCGACAGTTTTTGGACAACAAATCCGGTTGCTACTTCTTCAGTCACTACATTAGGTAACGGTATCGCCACCCCGGTTTATATCATTCAACAATTACCGGCTGCCTGTTTTGGCACCTGCCCTCCCGATTCGACTTCAACGCCTTATAGAATTACCGTTAGAGCAACCGGAGGTACCACTAACGCGGTGGTTATTTTGCAATCAATCTATTCGCCCTCTTAAATCACATCACACAGGCTTTTGGATATATAAATCCTACCGAAACCTCTCATCGGAGATTTGAAATGAACACTTTTAAACATAACCGTTACCTTATCTCCAAAAGTTTGCTTCTCCGGCTAATGCTGAGTTTAATAATTGGATTTTCAGCCAATATCAGCCATGCAACCATTTCGCAAACGCCGTTATTCCTAACCCTCAGCGTAACGCCTATCGTTATGTTGAATGTCTCCAAGGATCATCAGCTGTATTTTAAGGCCTTTGACGATTTTTCTGATTTGGACAAAGATAGCATCCCTGAAACGACCTACAAACATAGCATTGACTATTATGGCTACTTCGACAGTTATAAATGTTATAGCTATAACACCACCAACAGTCGGTTCGAACCTAGCTCGACAACAGCCACTAAATACTGCTCCGGTCTTTGGAGTGGCAATTTTTTAAATTGGGCCAGCATGACCCGTATAGATACCATCCGTAAGATTCTTTATGGCGGCCTGCGTTCTACCGACATCGGCTCCACCACTACCACTACCAGCACCTCGGCTCCCGTTACCTCAGCTCCCGTTGCCACCAGTACCAATACTTCCGCTTTCGTTGCAGGCACTCCCATTGTCACCAATACAACTACCTCTAGCGTTGCGGGATCTAATGTTACGAAAGCGGTGTGTAACTCACTTAACGCATCCCCAACTGTCGTTACTAATCCCCAGAGCGCTGAATCCTCGCCTAGCACTTCCACGCTCGGCACAGCCACGAACAGCACACCCATTCCCGGCTTATCCACGAACAGTGCACCCACAACCAACACCTCTGGCACAACCACAACAACTACTTTTAATACTACATTTAACAGTACTTATACTACTACCCAGCAGACAACTTATACCACAACCCATACCATTAGAACCGACACTACTACAGCTAATAGTAGTTCCTGTTCTAATACTACTTCCAATAATCACACAACCATAACCTCGGTTACAAAAACATACACCACCACCTGGACATCCACAAAAACAGACACAAAACAAACCACAACTACGACCACGACCACCGCTACAACATCACCCAGTACCCCTCTTACTGTGTTAGAACGTAGCTATTTGCCCAACGATGCCCACAGTTTCGCCAAATTCTACAGTGGCCCCGGTCTAACCCAACTCACGCCTTTTACATCTACAGACGTTGCAAGTGGCATTACTCTTTGCAATACGACAGTATCAAGTACGGTATTATCTCAAAATGTTACCGATGCCCCATTTATTCGAGTCGCTAAAGGCAACTATTCTCTGTGGGCCGCTAACGAACGCTGGCAATGCCGCTGGTCGGAAGAGCAGTCGACATCAAACAGCAATTCATCTTCTGATTCAGGCCTTAGTGCGGCAAGTAGTAACCCGGACAAAGCTACTAAGGGCATAGGCTCTAAAGATTATGTTGCCAGGGTAAAAGTTTGCGAGAGCACTCTTATCGGGACAGAAAATTGCAAGACCTATCCCGACGGAGCAAAGAAACCAATCGGTTTACTACAAACCTACGGTGATGACGACAAATTACGCTTTGGTATGATGACAGGTTCTTTCGGAAAAAATAAATCCGGCGGTGTATTGCGTAAAAACGTGTCTTCTATTGCCGACGAAATCGATGTCACTACCAGTGGAACTTTTAAATCGGCACCGTCAACAGGCGGGATCATTGATACTCTGAATAAATTGAGAATACATGGTTACCGTAACGATGACGGCACCTATTTCGGCACCACTGGTAGTGATAACTGTATTTGGGGTTTAAATACCTTTACAGATGGCGATTGCAGCAATTGGGGCAACCCCCAATCAGAAATATTTTTGGAGTCTTTACGATATCTGACTAATCACAGCGCCTTAAGCGCATACCTCCCTACAAGCACTAATACCGACTCATCGTATATTCCAGGCTTGACAGTTGCCACCCCAACTAACCCTATTATTGCTACCGAATGGTGCGCAAAGCTGAATGTCATCCAATTTAATGCTAGCACCAGTTCATACGACGGCGACCAACTCAGCAATGTTGCTGATATTACCGCCACTGCTATGAATGATTTAACTAACCCAGTAGGTGTAGGTGAAAGCATTCCAGGTCACAGCTATTTTGTTGGTGAAAATGGCACCGACAACAACCAATTGTGTACAGCAAAAACCGTGAACAATCTCAGTGATGTGAAGGGTACCTGTCCGGATGCGCCTCGTCTTTCCGGTTCGTACCATATCGCCGGGCTGGCTAAATTTGCCCATAACAACGATATTCAACTCACCTTGGAAGGTAACCAGCTTGTGACAACATATGGGGTTGCGTTATCTCCTGCAATTCCCAAGATTGTAGTTCCGGTACCTGGTAGTACTGGCAAAACAGTAACTATATTACCAGCCTGTCAAGACTCAACTGTCGGCGGTAACTGCACCCTTGTTGATTTCAAGATTGTTCATCAAGACTGCTCCCTGCTTTCACCTGTACCTTCCGGCACGTGGAACTGCGGAAAGGTTTATGTTAATTGGGAAGATAGCGAACAAGGCGGCGACTTTGATCAGGATCAGTGGGGCGTTTTAACTTACAGTGTGAGTTCAACTCAGGTTAAAATTACAACTGATGTTATTGCGCAATCGACCCCTTATAAAATGGGATTTGGTTATATTCTCAGCGGCACAACCAAAGACGGATTTCATGCGCACTCCGGGATTAATAGCTACGCCTATACTGACCCGCAAGGAACAACAGCCTGCACTAATTGTGTAACTGCAGATGCAGCTAATACTGTAACGTACACAATTGGTTCCAGTTCTGCTCTTAGCTTGCAACAACCTCTTTATTACGCCGCCAAATGGGGTGGTTTTACCGATAGCAACAGCAATGGTATTCTCGACCTACAGGGAGAATGGGACAGTAATGGAGACGGAATCCCGGACCGTTACTTTTTTGCCACTGATCCACGCGAACTAGCTAATTCCTTAAGCGCTGCTTTCGCTAATGTGGTCGCAACCAGCTCATCTTCTTCCGCAGTGGCGGCCAATTCCACTCGCTTGGATACAGGCACCCTCGTCTATCAGGCTAAATTTAACTCTGGAGTATGGAGCGGTCAATTGGTGGCTTATAGTGTTAATGCCACTACTGGTGCGTTGACGCCCGTGTGGGAAGCCTCTACATTGCTCCCTGCCAATGGTAGTCGAAATATCTATACTTATAACCCCTCAGCGGCGGCAGGATTACGGGGCGTTCTTTTTCAATGGGCTAATTTAACTACTACGCCAGTGGGCACCTCGCAGCAGGACTATCTGAATAAGTTGGCGGGCACTAGCGATGGCAATGGCGAGTTGCGTGTTAACTGGTTACGTGGTGACGATACCAAGGAGCAAAAAAATGCTGGGGGTATTTTTAGAAATAGAACCAACTTCCTGGGCGACATCATTAATTCCGACCCCATATATGTGGGTACTCAAGATTATGGCTACAGTGCATTGGCCGGTGCAGAAGGCGCCAGCTATAGCGCTTTTCGATCCACCAGTGCATATACAAACCGACGACCTATGCTTTATGTGGGAGCTAATGATGGGATGTTCCATGGTTTTGATGCCAAAAGCACAGGAACAGGCGGTCAGGAAATATTCGCTTACATTCCTAATGTATTATTCCCTCAATTGAGCAACTTGACCTCCCCCAACTATGCCCACCAGTATTATGTCGATGGCATGTCTGGTGTGAGTGACGTGTATTATGATTCAACTTGGCACACCTTATTGGCAAGTACCACGGGAGCAGGTGCTCGTGCGGTATTTGCACTGGATGTAACCAATCCTGATGGTTTTGGACCCAGCAGCGCATTATGGGAATTTACCAACACCAATGATGCCGATTTGGGCTATACCTTGGCGCAACCTTCAGTGGTCAGGATGCAAGATGGCCATTGGGCCGTGATTGCTGCCAATGGGTATGGCAGCGATAATGGTCACGCGGTGTTGTTCGTCCTTGATGCTAAAACCGGCGCAATACTGCAAAAAATTGATACGGGGGTTGGAACTATAGCTAACAAAAATGGACTTTCATCGCCGATTGCTGTTGATACTAATAATGATCATAGCGTCGATGCTGTTTATGCAGGGGATTTGTATGGCAATTTATGGAAGTTTGATGTGTCGGGTAGTGCCGGTAGTTGGCCCATCCCTGGTAGTCCCTTTTTTGTCGCCTGTACAACATCGGGAACAACCTGTAGTGCAGCTAATCGTCAACCTATCACCGGCAAACCTAACGTGGGTCAAGTAGGAGTGGTAGGATCTGATCAGAACGGTGTGGGACAGATGATTTATTTCGGCACCGGCAAGTATTTTGAAACGGGAGACAATGTTGTTGGCGCTAGTCCGCAAGTGCAATCTTTTTACGGTTTATGGGACAAAGGTTCGGCAATAAATGATCGAAGCTTATTGCAAGCGCAAACCATCGATTTTGATGGTATAGCAACAACAGTAGGAGGAACACCAAGCTCCAAACCGATTCGTGTTGTGTCAAAAAATCCTGTATGTTATTCCGCCACTAGCTCAGGTTGTACGGCAAGTAGTCCATTAAAGACCGGTTGGGCGTTAAACTTACTCAAACCGGTAAATATTGCCGAAGGTGAACTGGTTGACAGCTTTCCTCTCGTTCGCCGAGGCTTAGTGGTGTTTTCTACAAAGATTCCCAATACTGATCCATGCGCTTCCGGCGGTAAATCACGTCTAATGGAAGTCGGTACACTCAGTGGAGGAGAACCTGGCGGGGCGCCTTTTGATGTCAACGGAGATGGTCAGGTTAATAATGATGATTTTGTATTGATCGGTGGTGTTAGCCACGCCGCATCCGGCATTGATCTGGGGATCGGTATTACTAAAACGCCGGCGGTAGTTGAGGGGGCTTCCATTGATTTCAAATACCTCAGCGGCTCATCCGGACAGATGGGTACTGTTAATGACGCTGGAAGCAGCGGCGCTGGAGGTGGAGGTGGCGGTGGCGGTATCCGCCGGTCCTGGCGGCAATTGAAATAGTTAGATAAGGTGGGTAATACTGTTTTGCCCACCTCCTTTCTAAATAACATGTCAGAGTAACACGGAAAAAATATTATGAAACTTATGAAACAAACACAACAAGGTTTTACGCTCATTGAACTAATGGTTACCGTAGCAATCGTTGGTATTTTAGCCGGCATCGCCTATCCAAGTTATCAAGACAGTGTGAAGAAGTCACGGCGAGCGGATGCAACGGGGGTGTTGTTGGGCCTGGCAAACGCCATGGAACGACACTTTACGGAAACCAATAGTTTTTGTGATGCAGGCGGGACTGGCGGAGTCAATTCCTGTGGAGCAGTTGGAACGAATGATACGGGAACGCCTTCTATTTATACCATCCCGACTGAAACAGCTACCTATTACACGATAACCATTAGCGCAGCGACTGCCAGCAGCTATACCTTAAGCGCGGCACCTACCGGAGTCCAGTCAACTGATAAATGCGGTACCTTAACATTGACCCAGACTGGGACAAAAAATAATTCTGCAGGCCTTGCTCAGTCAGAGTGCTGGTAAAGCACAGGGAATAAAGCGAGAAGTCACTCTTTTTACTGAAAGCTTGTTTTGGACTTGCGCGCCTTGAATGCAGCAAATGCATAACGCCATAATTGGAGTGTCGAGCTTTTCGGCCTTTTCCACTGCCTGTTACCCAGTGTAGAACGATTTCTTTTATCGCCTTTCCATCAATCGTTTTGTTAACAAGTATCCGGTAAGATGATTCGTTTTTATGCTTTATTTTCTGAGCTCTTGTCATATTTACATCTTGAAATTGCACATCGAAAACCCGATGTGCGAATACCATGTAATAGAGTCCAAAAATAATGCACAATGACAACCAATAAATGCACAGTATATTAATAGAACCCACGAAAAATCAGGCAATCAACCGCCACACCTTTACGGTTGCCCCGATGCTGGATTGGACCGACAGGCACTGCCGCTATTTCCATCGACTGATTTCAAAACACGCGTTTTTATATACCGAGATGGTGACTACCGGGGCTTTGATTCATGGCGACCACCATCGGTTTTTACAATTCAATACTGTTGAAAAACCCGTTGCATTTCAATTGGGCGGCAGCAATCCTCGGGAATTAGCCATCTGCGCCAAGATGGTTGAGGATTACGGCTACGACGAGGTGAATTTGAATGTCGGTTGCCCCAGCGATCGGGTTCAAAATGGCCGTTTTGGCGCTTGTTTGATGGCTGAGCCCGAGTTGGTCGCCGAGTGTGTTGCCGCCATGTGTCAGGCAGTTTCAATCCCGGTCACGGTCAAATCGAGAATCGGTATTGATGAGCGCGATTCTTATGAAGAGTTGGTGCATTTTGTATCGACAGTTGCCGCTGCCGGTTGCGAAACCTTTATTATTCATGCAAGAAAAGCGTGGTTAAGCGGTTTGTCGCCCAAACAAAACCGTGATATTCCGCCATTGCGCTACGATGTGGTCTATCAAATAAAACAGGACTTTCCGCGGTTGGAAATCATACTGAACGGCGGCATCACCACATTGGATCAAGCTGAAGCTGTTTTGCAGCATGTTGACGGCGTGATGGTCGGCAGGGAGGCTTATCACAACCCTTATTTATTGGCCGATGTAGACAGACGGTTTTACGGCGAATCCAAAGAACCGCGGTCACGGGAAATGATTATGGATTTGTTAATCCCCTATATTCAGCAACAGCTTGAGCTTAAAGATGGAGTCCGCTTAAACAGCATAACCCGCCATATTTTAGGACTATTTCATGGTGAGCCGGGCGCCAGGGGCTGGCGTCGGCATCTTAGCGAAAATGTTTGTAAGTCCGGTGCGGACATCAGTGTGCTTTTGGAGGCACTGCCGCAAAGTTTTAATATTCATCACCACGAAGACATGAACGACTTGCATGGATGCAGGAGGTAGAGCAATGCTTGGAGCAATTGCCGAGAACACGAAGTTTTTATCTTAAGTTTTGCTTCGTGAACTTCGTGTCTTCGTGGTGACACATCAATCTACTTTCGCTTAATTTGATGCTTATGGGTACATAAATTAAGCAAAGAGCAGAAGCTTTAAAATTCAAGGTTCAATGTGTATACTGACGGGCTATTTTTTATAACTGAGATTGAAATAATGGAAGAGCATTTTGCCAAGATTATCGAGGCAGTCGGTGAAGATTTAAATCGCGAAGGGCTGATCGATACGCCAAAACGTGCGGCCAAAGCTTTCAAGTTTTTAAACAATGGCTACGAAAAAACGCTGGAAGAAGTACTTAATGGCGCTATTTTTACGGCCGACACCGAAGACATGGTTATAGTAAAGGATATTGAACTGTATTCTTTATGCGAACACCATTTATTGCCGTTTATCGGCAAATGCCATGTGGGTTATTTGCCGAAAGGCAAGGTAATGGGCTTATCCAAAGTGGCTCGCGTTATCGATATGTATGCGCGTCGCCTGCAAATCCAGGAAGTGCTAACCAAACAAATAGCGGATGCGATTGAACTGGCAACCGGCGCCCGAGGTGTGGCTGTGGTTATTGAAGCCAAGCATTTGTGCATGATGATGCGCGGCGTTGAAAAGCAAAACTCGGTGATGACGACGTCAGTGATGACCGGTATTTTTCGTAAAGAAATCAGCACCCGCTCGGAATTTTTAAATTTGATTAACCGTCAAACCTGAGCTCGTAGTGAGCGAAGTCGAACTAATGACGGCAAAAAAAACCGGCGTATTACTGGCGAATCTGGGTTCGCCTACCGCACCGACAACGTCAGCCGTCAGGCGGTTTCTCAAGGAATTTTTGTGGGATCCGCGCGTCGTCAATCTGCCAAGGCCGTTGTGGTGGGTGATACTGCATTTTTTCGTGCTACCTTTTCGCCCTCGTAAATCGGCCTTAGCCTATCGCAACATCTGGCATGAAAAAGGTTCGCCGTTAATTTTTATGACCCTGCAATTAAGCGAACGAGTTGCCGAGAAACTGCATCACAAAGGTGTTACTACCCAGCATGTGATGCGTTACGGTGAACCCTCGATAGCGAAGCAGTTAAGAGCTTTCAAAAATGCGGGCGTTGATAATTTGATTGTCCTGCCGCTGTACCCGCAATATTCTTCGACCACCACCGCATCAATCTATGATGATATGGTCAAAGAATTGAGCAGATGGAAACACCTGCCCCATATTCACTTTATCAGCGATTATCACCAGCACAGTCACTATATTGCTGCGGTTGCCGAATCCATCGAGCAGAGCTGGCGAGAGCACGGCAAAAACGACCTGTTGCTGATGTCATTCCACGGCCTGCCCGAGCAGCTCACTAAATGGGGCGATCCTTATTTTCATCAGTGCCATAAAACCGCATCTCTTATTGCCGAGAAATTGGGTATTGATGAAAAACAATGGATGATTGTGTTCCAGTCGCGTTTCGGTAAAGCGCAATGGCTAAAACCTTATTGTGTAGATACGTTAAAGGAACTTCCTGCGAAAGGCATTAAAAAGATAGACATTGTTTGTCCGGGGTTTGCGGTGGACTGCTTGGAAACCTTGGAAGAAATAGCAATGGAGAACAAGACCATTTTTATGGAAGCTGGCGGCGAAGAATATCGTTATATCGCGGCGCTGAATGATTCAGAAACTCATGTTGATGCTATAGTTAGTCTTCTTGAACAAAAGCTTTAATTGTATAAGTTAGGCAACGACATCGCTCCAGCACTCGTCGTTGTTCATAAGTTCTGTTGGGCCAAAAACTATCGTCATTCCATCACCCTGCCGGAATGACGGGTTTGGAGTGCTTGTGTATTAAAGATAAACGTTCCAGCGTAAAAACAATTAAAAAAGGCGGAAGAGATGAAACAAACACTATTACACAGTTGGCAAGACAGCAGCTGGCCGAGCATCAAATCCAGCAAGCCTATGGAAACCGACGGCGTTATCGATGAAAGAACTTTTAACACCATTGAAGTGGATGAACTGTTCGATGCCGTTAATCATGCCTCGACGATTGCCGGGCAGGCGGTGTTATTTCGATCTTTAGCCCAGCCGCTAAATACCCTGGATGCGATTAAAGCGAAACAGCAAGCCGTTGAAGAGCTGCGCAATAATGCTGCGCTGAAAGAACAGCTCGAACAGGTCGTGCAACAGGCAGTGCCTAATGAAAAAAACTTCTATCTACTGCTGTTCGGCGAATTTTTGGGCTCGTTTGGCACAGCCAGAGAAGAACATGAAATTGAAGGTTACGGTTATCTGCAATATAAACGCGGCATCCGTTTTATGCTGGAACTGGTCGATCAGATTCAATCCGTAGAAGTCCCGCAAAGCGACTATCTAAAAGGTATTTTCGACAAGATAAAAACCTTCGCAGAAACACGCCCATATTCATTAATGGAAGGGCCTGTTTACATCACCGAAAACAATATTCAGTGCAAGGAACAAAGGCAAGGCTCATTCTCGCCTGCGGTTATTTTTAGACCCCGGCTATTCAAGCCGCTGCTGATCAGCCTGTTTTTCGGAGCTGTCTGGGCGTTAGCGCATTTTTTTCCAACCGATATGTTCCGGGTTTCGGTTGAGGCCATCCCAACTGCAAGCATTTTTTTTGTTCCTTTTCTGCTGGTTTATTACCCCATCGTTGGCGGCTTTGATCGGGACAGCTGCATTATCCCGCTAAGAAATGAGTTCAAAAATTCCCCGGCGGTAGCCGAAACTTTGGATGCGCTGGGTCAACTTGATGAATTGCTGTCGTTTATAAAGTTCGCCGAGGCATTCGGCGGCAGCAAGGCGTTGCCTGAACTGGTTGATGCACCGCATCACCGGATAAACTTAACTGACGTCAGAAACCCGGTTTTAGGCAAACAAAACCCGGATTATGTCGGCAACGATTTTGTGCTGGATGACGACAAACTGGTATTGGTCACCGGCCCCAACAGCGGCGGCAAGACGGCTTTTTGCAAAACTGTCACCCAGGTTCAACTGCTCGCGCAAATCGGCTGCTATGTTCCGGCCAAATCGGCCATACTGACTGTCGCCGACCGGATATTCTACCAAGCGCCGGAAATCAGCCATCTGGATGACGGCGAAGGCCGCTTCGGCACCGAATTGAAACGAACCAAAGACATTTTCCTGGCCGCAACCGCGAAAAGTCTGGTGGTGCTGGACGAGTTATCCGAAGGCACAACCTTTGAAGAAAAAATGGAATCGTCGTCGAATGTGCTGAACGGGTTTTACCGGAAAGGCAACAGCACCATTTTAATTACCCATAATCATCAACTGGTCGACCATTTTGTCGCTCAAGGCATAGGCCTGCCGAGGCAAGTCGAATTTGCCAATGACGCACCGACCTACAAACTGGTTCCAGGCATTTCAAGGGTTAGCCATGCCGATCGCGTGGCTAAAAAAATCGGCTTTTCCAAAGAAGACATAGACAACTATCTGGCAGATTCACAATGAAAATAGGCACCGCATTATCAAACAGCGCAACCAAGGCCCTGCTGCTCGGCAGCGGCGAACTGGGCAAGGAGCTGGCGATTGCACTGCAACGCTACGGCGTGGAAGTGATTGCCGTCGATCGCTATCCGAATGCACCGGCGCAACATGTAGCGCATCGCAGCCATGTGATCGACATGACCGACACCGACGCGGTCAAAAAACTGATCGCGCTGGAACAGCCGGATTTTATTATCCCTGAAATTGAAGCGATTGCGACTCAAGCACTGCTTGACATTGAGGCAGAGGATGGGTGTATAGTTGTACCTAACGCCCGAGCGATTCAGTTAACGATGAACCGGGAAGGCATCAGAACTTTGGCAGCCGAGCAGCTCAAAATCCCCACCTCGGACTATGCATTTGCACAAAGTTTTGATGAATTACAGGCAGCGGTTAATGGCGGCATCGGTTATCCATGCTTTATCAAGCCGACCATGTCGTCATCCGGCAAAGGCCAGTCCATGGTCAAAAGCGCCGACCAACTTAAAGCAGCCTGGGATTATGCAAAATCCAGCGGCCGTGTAGATACCGGCAAAGTCATTGTCGAAGCAAAAATCGACTTTGATTTTGAAATCACCCTGCTGACGGTGCGTGCCTTAAATGAACAAGGCGAAGTCGAAACGCACTTTTGCGCTCCGATAGGCCATGTGCAGGAAAGCGGCGATTACCGGGAAAGTTGGCAACCGCAAGCCATGAGTTCCGCTGCGATAAAAGCGTCGCAAGACATTGCTTTTAAAATAACCAATGAGATCGCCGGACTCGGTTTGTTCGGCGTTGAACTGTTTATCAAGGGTGACAGCGTCTGGTTTAGCGAAGTCAGCCCTAGGCCGCATGATACCGGCATGGTGACCATGGTCACCCAGAAACAAAACGAATTTGAATTGCATGCCCGAGCCATTTTAGGCTTGCCCGTCGATACCGGCATGCAAAGCACAGGAGCTAGTGCCGTAATATTAGGTGGTATGGATGCACAAGGAGTGATCTACGAAGGGCTGGATAAGGCGCTTAGCGTTCCGGCCAGTGAAGTTAGATTATTTGGCAAGCCTGAAGCCTTTACAAACAGGCGCATGGGTGTTGCGTTAGCTACCGCTGAAACTGTCGATGAAGCAAGGAACAGGGCGGTCAAAGCCGCAACGATGATCGTTATTAAACCTGACCGATAGGGAAGCAGATATGATGAGAATTGCCGTTGTTTTAACCAGTTTACTCATCTCAAACGAGGTGTTGGCCGACATCTATAAATTTATCGATAACGATGGTCGCATCTACTATACCGATAAACCTAAAAACAGCCTGTATAAGCGCATCATACGGACAAGACCGATAAATTATGCCGCGGCCCTGCCTTTTGCCGGCGTCAACAAAAAGAGATTCGCCGATCTTATTGCCGAGGCGGCCAACCGGCATCAGGTTGACGTCAGGCTGTTACACGCCGTTATTCAGGCGGAATCCGCGTACGATGCCAGCGCAATATCCTCAGCCGGAGCCGTCGGCTTAATGCAGTTAATGCCCGATACCGCAAGACGTTACGGCGTTAGTAATCGGAATGATCCCGTCCAGAATATCGACGGCGGCACTCACTATCTGAAAGATTTGCTCAGAATGTTTGATTCAAATTTGAACTTGGCCGTTGCCGCCTATAACGCCGGTGAAGGTGCAGTGATGAGATACAACAACTCCATTCCCCCGTATCCTGAAACCCAAAATTACGTTAAAACAGTGATGTCTTTGTATAACAGGCGGTCTTGAGCTGGATCATAACCTGTTGGGTAGAACAAGGAGCCAAGCATGATAAACGCAAGCGACACCGTCGACTTAAGCCGTTTCACGAGTGCGCAAGAAAGCTTCTATGTTAGTGTCCTCGCAGAGTTAAGAAGCGGCCGGAAACGAAGTCACTGGATGTGGTATATATTCCCGCAAATTGATGGCTTGGGACACAGCACCACATCAAAACACTATGCCATTAAGAACATAGAAGAAGCTCGACAATATCTAAACCATCCTATTCTTGGAAAAAGACTGCTCGAATGCGCAGAAGCGGTTTTTACTATTAAAGGACGATCAATTTCAGAAATCTTTGGTTATCCTGATAATCTAAAGTTTAAATCTTCAATGACACTGTTTGACTATGTAGCAGCACCATGCTCCATATTTGCCCGTATCCTTGACAAGCACTTTAATGGGGAGCGAGATACTTTAACGCTCCAATTATTAGAGAAACTTAAGGCGAGATGAACCAGAGTGATTCTGACAGATTGCTGTTAAATACAATTCAAGCAAAGTATAAGCTATCCAAAATATAGGATGAGTTGACGAAGGAAGTCCATCATTCTCGGTTGATGAACTTTATCGCAGCAGTTGAACTTGGTTTGCGTTACTTCAAAATCGAAGGAAGCTGTTATGAAACGTCAACCTTATGTCGTGCTGGGCTTGATGTTAGTGGCAGACGTTGCATGGAGCCACGGATACCGGAGCAACTATGTCTCGAACCCTTATGGAATCGGCAGTCCTTATCATTCGAACCCGGCCGGCTAACCCTTATTCGACAAATTCGTCGCAATTCTTAACAATCATTCCCCACGGCGTCTTAACACCATTCGCAAGACCAATCTTTCCCGTTCATTCCGGATTTGACCATATCACGCCAAATTTCCCCATAGACGGCGTTAAATTCCGAGTCTCAGATGCTCGAGTACCCATGATTATTCTAAGTAAAATGAAACATCTGCTAAAATGGAGCAAGGAGGAAATTTAATGCTGAAAAAATTTTTACGCTGGTTGCTGACCTTAATTTATAAGGTTGAAATCAGGGGACTGGACAACTATAGAAAAGCCGGAAAACGTGTCCTGATTATATCCAATCACACTTCCTTTCTGGACCCGCTACTACTGGGCGTATTTTTACCCGATAACATCACTTTCGCAATCAATACCCAGATTTCCGAACGTTGGTGGCTGAAGCCTTTTCTAAGGTTATCCCGTGTATTTCCAATGGATCCGACCCATCCTTTATCATTGAAGGATTTGATTCATCATTTGCAGCAAGACACACGCACCGTTATTTTCCCTGAAGGCCGAATTACCGTAACCGGCTCGTTAATGAAAATTTACGATGGCACCGGCATGGTCGCCGACAAATCCGAAGCAGCCATATTGCCTGTACGGATTGAAGGTGCCGAATACACGCATTTTTCCAGATTGCGAAATATCGTTCGCTTGCGTTTATTTCCGAAAATTACTATCCAGATTTTGCCTCATACCTTTGTTTCCCCTCCTCAAGGATTAACCGGCAAAAACCGCCGCAAATTCAGCGGACATATTTTGGCCGATATTATGACTGAAATGATGTTTGCGACCAGTCATTGTCGGCAGACTATTTTCGCCAGTTTGCTTGAAGCGCGAAAAATACACGGCGGCAAACATACGGTTGCCACCGACCTGGAGCGCATGCCGTTGTCCTATGACAATTTAATTACCCGTACCATTGCGATAGGCAACGCCTTAAAGAAGATTACGGTCGAGGGGGAAAATATCGGAGTTTTTTTGCCTAATTCGACCAAAACCATGTCAGTCGTTCTGGGTTTGCAGCTTTATGGGCGGGTACCGGCCATGCTGAATTATTCAACCGGTTCAGCCGGTATGGTTTCGGCTTGTAACACGGCGCTAGTCAAAACCGTTTTGACGTCCCGTCGTTTTATCGAGCTGGGCAAATTAACCGACGAAGCCGATCACTTGGCCGAACAGGTTAAGCTTGTCTATCTGGAGGACTTGGCCGGAGGACTGTCTGCATGGGATAAATTCCAGGCGCTGATGCAATGTAAAACCGCTAATATTTGGTACAAACATACCCAATACAGTCCTGATAGTCCGGCGGTGGTTTTATTTACCTCCGGTTCTGAAGGTACGCCGAAAGGGGTGATGCTGTCCCACGCCAACATCCTGTCCAATCTTAAACAACTGGAAGCCCGGATCAATTTTACGGCCCGGGATGTGGTGCTCAACTTTCTGCCGATGTTTCATTCCTTTGGCTTTACCGTCGGTACTATGTTGCCGATACTGCATGGCATGACCACTTTCTTTTATCCGACTCCTTTGCATTACGCGGTCATTCCTGAAATCGCGTATGAAATCAATGCCACTATCATGTTCGGCACTAATACCTTTTTAGCCGGTTATGCTAAAAAAGCCCATGCCTATGATTTTTTCAATATGCGTTATGTGGTTGCCGGTGCTGAAAAGTTGCAGGAAACTACCCGCCAGCTTTGGGCGGACAAATTCGGCATACGCATACTGGAAGGCTATGGCGCGACCGAAACGACGCCTATTGCTTCGGTCAATACGCCGATGGATTATAAAGCCGGCACCGTAGGCCGGTTTATGCCGTCTATGGATTACAAACTGGAACCGGTCGAAGGCATTGAAAATGCGGGCAGGCTGCACGTCAAAGGTCCCAATATCATGCTGGGTTATCTGTTAGCCAACAATCCAGGCAAACTGGTTCCGCCCAAATCGATTTACGGCGATGGTTGGTATGATACCGGCGATATTGTGCATGTCGACAGCGAAGGTTTCATTAGCATACGCGGCCGCAGCAAACGCTTTGCAAAAGTCAGCGGTGAAATGGTTTCGTTGACCGCTGTAGAACAGATGGCCACTAATGCTTGGCCGGATGCGCATCACGCCGTCATCAGCTTGCCGGATGCAAAAAAAGGCGAGCAGGTTATTTTGGTTACCACTCAAAAGCAGGCGACTGTTAATGACTTGGCGGCAGCATCTAAAGGCGTGGCACCTATCCTTCTGCCCAAGAAGATTTTGATCGTTGATGCGATTCCTGTGATGGCGACCGGTAAAACTAATTATATTGCAGTTACAGAACTGGCGACCACGAAAGTATAAACAGGCTAAGGCTAAAGGCTAAAGGCTAAAAATTGAAAAAGTTCTTAAGCCTCAATGCAAGTTTTCGTCTTTCGTCTTTTGCCCTTTGCCTTAATTAATTATGAACAAACAAATCTACCCCTTACTGATCGCCCAGTTCTTATCCGCATTTGCCGATAACGCTATTTTATTCACAGTGATTGCTATGGTGATGCAGTCTGCACATCTGCCAGGTTGGTATGTTCCGGCTTTGCAGAGCGTATTTCTAGTCGCTTTTGTGCTGCTTGCGCCGTGGGTGGGCGGATTTGCCGATAATCATCCAAAATCCAGGGTGCTGATTATTGCCAACCTGATTAAAGCGGCGGGCGCAGGATTATTGCTGTGTAATGTGGAACCGTTGATTGCCTATTACGTAGTCGGTGTTGGTGCTGCTCTTTACAGTCCGGCAAAATACGGCATCCTGCCTGAGCTGGCAGGGCATGAATTTCTGGTTAAGGCGAACAGCTGGATTGAAGGCTCCACCATTTTGGCTATCTTGCTGGGTATGATTATAGGCGCCAAGGTGGCGGATCACTCGGTAGCTTGGGCGCTAACCGGAACCATCATCATTTTTACGGCCTCGGCTTTGATCACCGTAGCGTTACCTGTTCGCGTGCTGAGGCATGAAAATATTCCGGGCTCGAGAATTATGGCTTTTCAGCGGCAAATGGCTTCGTTTTTCACTACGCCGCGATCGCGCTTCGCCATTTTGGGAGGCTCCTTATTCTGGGCCGCTGCGGCGACTTTAAGGGTGATTATTGTGGTTTGGGCGCCGCTGGTATTGTTGTCTAAAAATGCCACTGAAATTGCTGAGCTGACCTTATTTCTTGCCATCGGCATTATCGCCGGATCGGCCTTGGTGCCGCGGTTGATTCCGTTGGAGCATTTGCGCCGTGCCAGAATACCCGCTTATTTAATGGCTGCTTTCGTCATCGTGCTGAGTTTGACAGAGAGTATCTGGCCGGCCCGTTTCACCCTGTTGTTCATCGGCATGATGGGCGGTATGTTTATCGTTCCTGTGAACGCTGCGTTACAGGAGCTGGGACAGCAAAGCATCGGTAGCGGCAGTGCCGTGGCATTGCAAGGTTTTTTTCAAAATCTTGCAATGCTATTGGCAGTTGGTAGCTATACTTTTGCCGCTGCACATGAGATAACCCCAACACTTTCAATGTTTATGCTAGGCTTATTAGTATTCATCGCCGCTTTTTTGGTATCCGTGCATTTGCCTGATAATCAAGAAGAACAAACAACGATTAATTACTAAAAGTACGCTTTGGATTACAATAATATAAGGAGCAAACTAAATGAATCTGTTTGAACTTGGAAAAATCACCATGACTCCATCGGCTATTTCGATTATAGCCAATTTTAAGGTGCCGATTGGCGATTTGCTGGACAGGCATCAAAGAGGTGACTATGGGGATGTATCAGAGGTGGATTGGCGCGAAAACACACTTGCGTTATTGCCTGAATCGGTAGAAAGGGTAATGTCGGTCTATAGTGTCGGCACTGAAAAACTATGGGTTATTACAGATCCGGACAGAAAAGTCACGACTCTGTTAACAGAGGAAGATTTCTAACGATTCGTTTCGCTTACTTCCGAATTCCAGAAAGCGGTCTGTAAGACTGCGAAGATATTACTCACTTCGATGGGTAACACCGTTTAATCTGTGTTTGGTTTGTCAACAACAAAGCGTATCGACGGAGTACAAGTCTGAATGTTTGCATGGTTTAATGATTTATTGACCGGCACCGGCACTTTTATGCCCCACGGTGCTTGCTATCTTTGGCTACCGTCAATCTTGTGGTTACATATTATTAGCGATAGCATTATTGCGCTCGCTTACTTTTCCATTCCGTTTGCACTGTTCTATTTTGTCCGAAAACGCACCGATTTGGCTTATCGCTGGGTGTTTGTGCTGTTTGGGGCTTTTATTTGTTTGTGCGGTACCACACACTTACTCAGTATCTGGACAATTTGGCATCCCGATTATTGGCTGGACGGTCTAATAAAATTGGCCACGGCGCTGATTTCTATAGTCACTGCGGCGTTGATTTGGCCGTTGATCCCAAAACTGTTAAGACTGCCCAGCCCTCAAGCGCTACAAACCAGCGAAACCTATCTGCGCGCTATCTTCGATGCCACGCCGGACGCCATGCTGATCAGTAATGAACAAGGTATTATTACCATGGTCAATCAGCAAGCCGAATGTTTGTTGGGTTACCCTATAAACGAACTGCTCGGACAATCGATTGAAGTCTTGGTGCCGGAACGCTTTCGTGCGCACCATCCGGTACTGCGGGCACAATTTGCCGCTTCGGCAGTCGCCCGGCCGATGGGAGCTGGACGAGCAGTAATGGCACTACGAAAAGACGGCAGTGAATTGGATGTAGAAATCAGTTTAAGCCCGATTCAAACGGCGCAGGGTTTGTTTTTTGCAAGCGCCCTGCGTGACGTCACTGAACGGCAACAAGCCGAAGCCACGCTACGGGCAAGCGAGGCGCGTTTTCGCCTGATGGCGAATAGTTCTCCGATCATGATTTGGATTACAGATACCCAGGGAGAACCTACTTTTGTCAATCAGTCCTGGCTTGATTTCACTGGTTTTGATTCGGCTCAGGCCATGACGCATGGGGACTGGATTAATACTATTCATCCAGATGACAGAGACACGGCCTTCGTGGGGTATTACCGAAATACCGAGGTTCAGACGCCCATTACCACAGAATATCGCCTGCGTAATGCAGAAGGCGCCTGGCGCTGGATTTTAGATAAAGGCATGCCACTCTACAATGACAGCGGCGAATTTACCGGTTATATCGGCTCTGCGATCGATATTACCGAGCGTAAACAAGTACAGCAAATATTGCAGGACAAAGAGCAGATGTTGTCCGAGTCACAGCGCATCGCTCATGTCGGCAGTTGGTCTATGGAGTTGACGACCGGTTTCATTAGTTGGTCGGACGAAATGTATCGAATTTATGACGTCAGCCAGGAGACATTCGGGCACTCCGTAAAAGCGTTTCTCGATTTGATCCATCCCGACGATCGCGTTGCTATGAAAAGATGGATCAGTGAATGCCGAGCGGGAAAGGCGCCGCGTGAAATCGATTTCCGCATTACGCTGTCGAATGGCACCGTTCGTTTTATCCGCGGTAACGGTGGCTTGCAATTCGACGAAATGAAAAAACCGCTACGTATGGTAGGTAGCGCACAAGATATTACCGAGCGTAAGAAGGCTGAACAGGTATTAAATCAAATCAAAGCGATGATTGATACATCCTTGGACGGATATTGGATAGTCGATTCGATGGGCAATATACTTCAGGTTAATGAGGCTTATACAAAAATAATCGGTTATTCAAATGATGAATTGACGAAAATGAAGATCAGTCAATTGGAAGCCATGGAAGGGCCGGAGCAAGTAAAAGCCCATATTGAAAAAATTATTGCACAGGGTTATGACCTGTTCGAAACCCGTCATCGCCATAAAGATGGGCATACCATTGACATTGAAATCTCTGCCGCTTTTCTGCCTGAATTTCAGCAGTTTTGTGTTTTTTGCCGCGACATCACCGAGCGCAAACGAATAGAGCTGGATCTACGGATCTCCGCCATTGCTTTCGAATCCCAGGAAGCTATGGTCATCACTGATGCATCAAGCACCATTTTGCGGATCAACAAGGCTTTTACCGAATCTACCGGTTACACGGAACAAGAGGCGGTGGGCCAGAAAATAAGCATACTCAAATCCGGACGTCATGATGCGGCTTTTTATGCCACGATGTGGAAGGGCCTTTTAAGTACCGGCGCTTGGCAAGGAGAAATCTGGGATCGACGTAAGAATGGCGAAATTTATCCTAAATGGTTGTCCATTACTGCGGTAAAAGAGAGCGATGGCGTCGTTACTCATTATGTCGGCACACATACTGACATTACCGAACGAAAGACCGCCGAGGAACAAATTAAACAGCTGGCTTTTTACGACCCGTTGACCCAACTGCCCAATCGCAGACTGTTGCAGGAGCGGCTAAAACACGGCATTAATGTCGAGCGGCGCGACGGCAAGCAACTGGGATTATTGATGCTTGATCTGGATCGTTTTAAAGCGATTAATGACAGCCTGGGACATCTTGCAGGAGACGAATTGTTGCAACAAGTCGCTATACGCATCACCGCAAGATTGCGTAATGTCGACATGGTGGCTCGCTTGGGCGGCGATGAATTTATCGTGTTGCTGGAAGATATTTCACATCCGAAAGATGCAGCCCGGGTGGCTAAAGAAATTATCATTGATTTAACTAAACCCTTTTGTTTGACCCAGAGCGACAACGTCCAGATTGGCGCCAGCATTGGTATTAGTTTGTATCCGCAACACGGCGACACTCCTGAAATCCTGATGGATCATGCCGATGCGGCGCTGTATCAGGCTAAAGATGCCGGACGCGGCTGTTTTGCCTATTTTTCCGAAGATTTGACGCTTGCTGCCCGAGAGCGGATTGTTTTGGAATCGCGTCTGCGCCGGGGGATCGAGCAAGGGGAACTGCGCATTTTTTATCAGCCGCAGGTTGATATTGGCAGCGGTCGCATCGTTGGCGGCGAAGCATTGGTGCGCTGGCAAGATCCGATAGACGGGCTGGTCCAGCCGCTCCGCTTTATTCCCATTGCCGAGGAAACCGGCCTGATTCTCGCGATTGGCGAATGGGTGCTGCGGGAAACTTGCCGGCAAGGCCGGCAGTGGCTGGATGCGGGTTTGCCGCCATTAACATTAGCGGTCAATGTTTCTTCTCACCAATTTCGCCGTAGCGATATTTGTGCTTTGGTTGCAGCCGTGCTGAGCGACACCGGTTTTCCTCCTCAGTATCTGGAATTGGAAATAACCGAAACCGGGCTGATGGAAAATCAGGAGAACGCAGCGGCCATTCTTAATACTCTTCGCGCGCAAGGCGTTCGTCTTGCTATTGATGATTTTGGCACCGGTTATTCATCCCTGGCTTATCTTAAGCACTTTCCGTTGGATGTATTGAAAATCGACAAGCGCTTTATCGATGATATTCCATTTCATCAAGATGATATGGAAATCGCCGCTACGATTGTCGCTATGGGGCATATTTTGGGCTTTAAAGTTTTGGCGGAAGGCGTGGAAACTATGGCGCAACTGGCGTTTTTGCAGGAAAAAGGCTGCGATATGTATCAGGGGTATATTAAAAGTAAACCGGTGCCGGGACATGAGTTTGCCGAATTATTGCGTGATCAACAGCATTCGTAGATCGTTTCGCACAGCTACACCGCTACGTTACTCCTGCATAATCCGAATGGATGTGAGAATGCAGGTATTGCATAACGCTTACTTTGGTATCGTTGACTCGACACATCGGAACAACTAAAAAAACAATAATAATAAATGATAAATTCCCCTCAACTCGCGACATTGTTAAAGCAATTCGGCGTAGCTGCACTTTATGCGCTGATCGGTTTGACTATTCTTGCCTATTGTTCAATCAACGGTATCATCAGTGTCATCTGGCTACCGGCTGGGCTGGCGTTGTCCGCTTTGTTGCTGGGTGGAAACAGGTACGCCTGCGGAATATTTATCGGGTCACTGTTAGTCAACATCATAGCAACCGGTTCCTTTTGGATGGCCGCAGCCATTGCCACGGGCAATATGCTGGAAGCGCTTTTAGCTGCTTGGCTGCTTGATCGCTACGACATTTTTAAACAATCCGTTCTATCCACTCGCCACTATCTGAAACTACTGATAGCCGGGGGTATCGCCAGTGTTATAGCCGCACTGGTCGGAACTGCAACATTAGTTTTTTCAGGACTTTTAGCAGGAGAAACTTTTTTTCTGAACCTGATTTATTGGTGGATGGGGGATACGCTGGGCATTGCCTTGATGGCGCCTTTGCTTATAGTCTGGCGGCATGCGCCCACCGATTGGCTTAAACCGAAGCGCTTGGTCGAGTCCATGTTGTTGTTGGCTTTGGCCTTTCTGGCGGGTCAGGCGGTTTTTATGGGGTGGATGCACGACTCAATAGGCGACATCGCTAAAGGCTATTGGATGTTCCTGTTTATTACTTGGGTAGCGGTGCGTCTGGAGACTCATGGCGTAGTGGTCATACTGGTCATGTCGGCACTCATGGGATTTCTTGGCGCACAGCGGGGAACCGGCTACTTCGCAATGGACATTGCCGGCACCTATCTGGCTAATTATTGGTTTTTTATGCTAATACTGTCAGTGACAGGCATGACGCTGGCGACCTATTTCGTTGCCCGTAGGCGTGCTGAACAGACGCTGACAGCAAGCGAGAGTTACCTGCGCGCCATCTTTAATGCCACGCCGGATGCGATGCTGATTAGCGACATGAACGGCATTATTACCCAAGTCAATCAGCAAGCCGAGTTACTGCTGGGTTATAAGCTTGGGGAATTGATCGGTCAGTCGATAGAAATTCTGGTGCCGGAAGGCTTTCGCTCAAAGCATCCTGAGAATCATGCCAAATTTGTTGCCGATCCTGTCACCAGACCGTTGAGGACCGGACGAACGTTACAAGCGCAACGAAAAGATGGCAGTAGCTTTGACGTAGATATCAGCGTAAGTCCGATTAAAACCGAGCAAGGCTTGTTTTTTGCCAGCGCATTACGGGACATCACACTGGATAAAGAAGCGGAGGCGCATCTTCGTGTTGCTGCGATCGCTTTCGAGTCCAATGAACCGATGGTCATTACCGATGCTAAAAATACCATTTTACAGGTTAACCGAGCCTTTACCGAATCTACCGGCTACACCAAAGAAGAAGCCGTTGGACAGAAGATAAACCTGCTCAAATCCGGGCGTCATGATGCGGCCTTTTATGCCGAGATGTGGGCAGGCATAGCGCGCAACGGCACATGGCAAGGGGAAATTTGGGACCGGCGCAAGAATGGCGAGATTTATCCCAAGTGGTTGATTATCTCAGTGGTGAAAGGAAATGATGGCGAAGTAACCCATTATGTCGGTACCCATATCGACATCACCGAGCGCAAGGCTGCCGAGGAACAGATCAAACAGCTGGCTTTCTATGATCCGCTGACTCAACTGCCCAATCGACGATTGTTGCAGGAGCGGCTAAAACACGGCATTGACGTAGAACGGCGCGACGGCAAACAGTTAGCGCTGCTAATGCTCGATCTGGATCGTTTTAAAGCGGTTAACGACAGTTTTGGGCATCTGGCAGGCGACGATTTACTGCAACATGTTGCTGCAAGAATCACGACCCGGTTGCGTGATGTCGATATGGTGGCTCGTTTGGGCGGCGATGAATTTATCGTATTGCTGGAAGATATCTCTCATCCTGAAGATGCGGCACGGGTGGCCGAAGAAATTATTGCCGATTTAAGCAAACCTTTTTGTCTGATGCAGGATGAAGATATACAGATTGGCGTCAGCATCGGCATTAGCTTGTATCCGCAACACGGCGATACTCCGGAAATCCTGATGGATCATGCCGATGCGGCACTGTATCAGGCTAAAGATGCCGGACGCGGCTGTTTCGCCTATTTTTCCGAAGATTTGACCCTAGCGGCTCGTGAGCGCATAGCGTTGGAATCGCGTCTGCGTAGGGCGATCGAGCAAGGGGAACTGCGCGTTTTTTACCAGCCGCAGGTGGATATTGGCAGCGGTCGCATCGTTGGGGCCGAGGCATTGGTGCGCTGGCAAGACCCGGTTGAGGGGCTAATTCCGCCCATCCGCTTTATTCCCATTGCCGAGGAAACCGGCCTGATTCTCGCGATTGGCGAATGGGTGTTGCGGGAAACCTGTCGGCAAGGTCGGCAGTGGCTGGATGAGGGTTTACCGTCGTTAACTCTGGCGGTGAATGTGTCTCCCCACCAATTTCGACGTAGCGGTATTTGCGACTTGGTTGCAGCCGTGCTGAGCGACACCGGTTTTCCAGCCAAGCAATTGGAATTGGAAATAACCGAGAGCGGATTAATGGAAAATCAGGACAACGCGACAAATCTTCTCAATTGCTTGCGCGGTCTGGGCATTAGACTGGCTATTGACGACTTCGGCACAGGCTATTCGTCTCTGGCTTATCTTAAGCACTTTCCATTGGATTTGTTAAAAATCGATAAGAGTTTTATTGATGATATTCCTCATTTGCAAGACGACATGGAAATTGCGGCCACTATTATTGCGATGGGGCATATTTTGGGCTTTAAAGTATTGGCGGAAGGCGTGGAAACTATGGCGCAACTGGCGTTTTTGCAGGAAAAGGGCTGTGATATGTACCAGGGTTATATTAAAAACCGGCCCATACAGGCGGAAGAATTTGCCGAGTTATTGCGCGAGCAACAGTGTAGGGTTGATTAATTATTGCGTCCACGAAAGCCAAAAGTAGGCGCCTCTAGGCGACACGAAAGGCACGAAAAAAGAGATGGGAGCGCACAGGCCGAATAAGACTACCCAAGCCTGTTCGAAGGGCGTGGCGCGTAATAAGCCTGTTTTCGCTATGCTCAAACGGGCTTATTCATAAAGTTTTTCGTGCCTTTCGTGCTTTTCGTGGACAGATGTAATATCTATCTCTTAGGCAGCGTAAAGCTGAAAGAACTACCCTGACCGGCAACGCTTTCCAATGAAACAGTTCCGCCCAGCATTTTAACGGCTGATTTGACGTAATTCAGTCCCACGCCTTCGCCCTCTACAGCATGATTACTGCCGCGACGGAACATCTCAAAAATTTTCGTTCGATCTTTTTCCGGAATACCCAAGCCATTATCCCTAATAAAAAATTGAACGTGGTCATCCTGTTCATCAGCCCATAGCTCAATTTTTCCGGGACGGGTGGGATCTAAATATTTGACCGCATTCGATAATAAGTTGGCAAATATCTGAGCCAGCAAATAAGGATCTGCCTCAACTGGCGGCAAGAAGCTAACCTGAAACTCGGCCCCAGCCTGATCGCTCTGATATTTTATTGCCTCTATGTTGTCGTTTACCAAGCGTTGTGTATCGACTACGCCGATATTCAACTCCTGCCTCCCCAAGCGGGAAATCTTTAAAATTCCGGCCAATAACTGATTCATTTTGGCTACGCCGCCGGTAATAAATCGTGTCGATGTCGGAATATCCTCGTCTAATATTTCCAGCAATGCGGCTTTTTTCTGTTCAGGCATATGCTCACTCTCAGCATCCAGCAGGGTATGCAAGTCATTAAGACTCAAGCTCAATTCGTTAACAAAGCCCTGCACATTAATCATCGGCGCACGTAAATCATGCGAAACGATATAAGAGAAATCTTTGAGTTCCTCATTGTATTGCTCCAGCAGGTCGCGGCGGTTTTGCAGTTCTTGGTCGCGAGACTGGATTTGCTCAAGCATCTGGTTGAAACCGTCCACCACGGCGTTCAGTTCTGTGATGCTCGGACGGAGCAGTACCCGCTTATCATAATTGCGCTTTTGCCCGATCTCGAGCGCGGTTTGCGCCAATTCCTCCAACGGTTTGACGACGCTATAAGCCAATCGGTTGTTAAGTGTGCGGCCTAAGCCGTAAATACCGAACATCACCAAGATGAAAATACTTAAGACAACTGCCAGTTCCAACCAGTCTTCGGTCAGATCGGCTTCGATCCAAATCTGTCCGATGGCTTGCCGTTCAGGTTCGTTCACGGTCTGCTCCTTGCGAGTTGGTGCCAGCACGGGCTGTTCCAAACGCAACCTGCCGGTAAAGACTTTACGCAGTAAGTTCTGCGCGGTGCCGGGTATATTTTGCGCCAAATTCGGAGAAGAGGCATAGTCGGCCAGCGTATCGCCATTAGGCTTCACTATGCCGGCGCCGGACACTTCGGCAATGGCGGATAAAGAATGCAGGTTCTCTTCCGCTGATGTCCTGTCGGAAAAAACCAGTGGCGCTTCGCTATTGATAGCCAGGATGGACGCCAGCGTGTGCATACGCTGGGTCGTATCCTGGTACTTGCTGATCACCGTATAGCCGGTGAATAAAACGAAAGAAATCAGCATGATTCCGGTGGACACCCGGAGAATCGAGTTTAGGCGGCAGGAGATAGAGGGGGAGCCGGCAGAACAAGCCTTTCCTGATGAAGTCTTTTCACCTTTGTCCGCCAACTTGAGCATTTTTGAAACAATGAGCTTTACGATAGCCATTTTATTTAATTATTCAGCCACAGATTGAACAGATAAGGCGAAAGGCACAGGGCTAAGGGCGAAAAAAAGCTGAGCTTCAACACGCCCGCTCTTAGCCTTTCGCCTTTTGCCTTGAATTCTTTATATTTTAGTTTATCCGTGTGCATCTGTGTCGCCTAGAGGCGCCTACCTTTGGTAATCTGTGGCTGAATAGTTAAGTTTCGTCATGGTACGATTTTGGCCAATTTCAGCAGCTTGGAACTAATTTTCAGTTTCGACGTCAAAACTGTGTCGATATTAATCTCGAACCTCAGACGGTTGGATTCGGTGATCAAATTGATCATAGCGCCTTGCGGCAGGCCGTTCTGAATATCGGTGACAATCAATACGGACGCGTTATGTAGCAGGGCGATGGTCTTGCCGAAACTCTCTTGTTCGGATTGAGCCAAATAAAGGATATTGCAATCCGTCAATTGATCCGATTGGCGAGGATATTTGAAGATGGCGTCAATTTGTCCGGCTTTTGCTTTCATTAAAGTGTCGATGGTTGCCGCTTTGAACGGATTATTGCCGTAAACGCAAATCGTTACCGGCTTCGGCGGGCTGGGCCACTCGATATAACCGGCGAAATTGAGCAGATAGGCCGCCTTAAGATCATACTCCGTGACTGCATCGGCTAATCCGGCGCCCGCAGTAAAGACTAACAGCAAGACCCAGACAGCTATTTTCTTTACCATCGATAAACGTGTCATGGGATTAAAAACGACACTCGAATTTCAGGCGGAAAGTTCGGCCTTCCTGCGGAATGCCGTTAATCCCGCCAGGTTCCAGGAGGTTGTCGTTGAACAGGTCGTATACGCTGGCGGACAGATCAAGGTGGCTGACGGGTTGATAGAGCAAATTCAGGCCGGCTCGGGTATATCCCGGCGTTTTACTTTGTAACGACGTTCTTGCGCCCAGTACTTGCATATCGAAGCCGCCGCGCCATTTGGGACTGAACAGCGGCGTCATGAAGTTTAACTGGTAGAGGTGGCGGGGCACGTTGCTCAGCACATCGGGATCCAAGTTAACAGGATCCAGATCTTTGGCAAAGATCAAGCTGTAGCCGCTACGCAGCAGGGCGCCGTTATCCCAGCGCCGCTGCACCTCGAATTCTCCCCCGTAGCCGATATCTCCGCCCAAATTGACAGCATGCCTGAAACCGGAAGTTTCCTCTACGCCAAGCCGTTTCTTTAGTTTCAGGTAATAGCCGGTGGCTGTGAAATGCCAGTCTCCGGCAAAAGCTTGTTCCCAGGCTAACGACCAAGTATCGATTTGTTCCGGTTGCAATCCGTTGTTGGGCATTTGGCTGGGGATACCATAAACGGTATAGTACTGTTGAGCGATTGTAGGCGAGCGGAAAGCCTTGCCGTATTGTAGTTTGAAAACGGTGTCGGTCAGCGGCTGGTAAACCAGTCCCACGCGCGGGCTAAACATACTTTGGCTGGACAGGGAGCTGTCGTCGAAGCGCGCGCCCAGCGATAGTTTCAGGCGCTCGGTCAAATCCATGTCGTCCTGCAGAAAAATACCGACGCGATGAGTATCGCGCGAGTCATCCTGAGAAACCGAAGTGGGTGGGCTGGTGTCGGCATATTGCTGTAACAGCCAATTTTCCTGGACTTCCACGCCTGCCAAAAGTTTATGTCCGTCGAAGTGGCTGGACAGCAAGCGCATTTCCATGCCGCTCCACCAGGCGTGATTCAAATTGCTGATCAGCGTGCCGCTATAGCGGTACTGTCCTTTGAAATCATAATCGCCGTAAAACGCGCGCGCAGTGAAGTCCAGCTTCGGCGATAATGCTTTTTGATATTGCAGATTGACGAATGCTTCGCTGTCCTGAAGGCTGCTGGCCGGAGAGCTGAAATCGACGCCGAAAATCCCGCCGGGTATCCCTTTGAAACGCCGCCCATAACCGCCCTCGAAACTGAAATTACCCCAGTTGGCCTTGGCGAAGAATTGTTTGTCGTGTTCGTTATTGGCGCCGGAAGATGCACCTAAAGGATTGTCCGGCGTTGCGGCTTCAGGTAGTTGTAATGCCGGTCCTTCGGAATTGAAACCGGTGCCGGACGCCAGAAAGTCCAGACCGTTATCTAATCTTCGTCCATAGCTGGCGCGACCTTTGTATGTGTCAAAGCTGCTCCAGGCACCGGCCAACTCCCCGCCTTGATAATTGCTGCCCCGCTTGGTGATGACGTTGACCACCGCAAAAAACGCATTGTTGCCGTACAGGGATGAGCCCGGTCCGCGCACGACCTCGACACGTTCCACCAAGTCTATATCGATGGGTAGGGCGTTGTCGGTAAAGCCGGAATCGAAAATAGCCTCATTCATGCGAATGCCGTCGATCATGATCAGCATCCGGCCATTGTAATCGGCGGACTGGTCGAAGCCACGGATGCCTGCGTTGTCGTACTCCCGGTTGTTGGTGATGAAAAAACCGGGTACCGTACGCAACACATCGCTCAAGGTGCGATAACCGAACTGCTGGATTTGGTCCTTGCCGATTATCGTCACCGAACTGGCTGTTTCAGAGAGCTTTTGACTGTATTTTGACGCGGTAACGGTTTCCAGCTCTACGGTCATGAGCTGTTCCAAATCCATCCGGCTGATATCAGTTACTTCGACGGCAAAGACCTTGAGGCTTGCGCCTAGCAGCAGTCCGGCTATTGATGGCCTTAGTCGGCCTTCGAGACAACGATTGAATCCGAGTGCGATGAAGTTGTCGGTCATGACGGTGTTGTAGGGAGAAACAAGATTTTAATATGGAGTCAGTTGATTAAATGCAACTATTTCAGCCACAGATCGACGCGGATTAAACAGATTGCTGTTGTTGCAAGAGTAAGGTCATTGCATTTTTTATCAGTGTGTATCTGTGTCGATATCTGTGGCTGAATAATGAATAGTTGCAATTAAACAAAAAGACCTTTTTGTAAAAGCGTGAGCAAACCGGCGGCGGGGATAGGCCGACTGCACAAAAATCCCTGCCCTAAGTCGCAACCCAGTTGTTTCAAGTATTCCAGTTGTTCTGTCGTTTCTATGCCTTCGGCAATAACCCGGCAATTCATGCTATGAGACATGGAAATAATGGCTTCAATGATATAGCACTGCCCCGCAGCCTGACCTATTTGGTTGACGAAACTCCGATCTATTTTAATAAAATCAAGCGGCATGCCGCTTATTCTGGATAGCGAAGAAAAGCCGGTTCCGAAATCATCCAGAGAAATTTCGATGCCCGATGCCTGTACATGACTTAACGTTTTCATCAGTTCAAGGGTATCCCCCATCAGCGCTGTCTCGGTAATTTCAAGTTTAATTCTGCGAGGCGCAATATCATAGCCAGATAAAATCTGATACATCTTGGTCAGCCAATCGTCCAATCGACGAAACTGGGTCGGCGATAGATTGATGGCTACTGAAATCTCATTAACCCCCCGCTGATCCCAGATTTTAATTTGTTTGGCGACCGCTTCTACAACAAAAAGGCTCAGATCATGTATAAAACCATTTTCTTCGGCAACGGGAATAAAGTCATCCGGTATGACCATACCCCATACAGGATGCTGCCAACGCAACAAGGCCTCTACTTCCATGATGCGTCCGTCACTCAAGCGCCAAACCGGCTGGAAGAATACGTCAAATTCGCCCTTTTCCAAGCCGTCTTTAAAGGCGCTTTTAAATTGTTGGCGCATGCCCGCCTCGCGATTCATTTCGGCGGTGAAAAACTCAAACCCATTTCTGCCGGTTTCCTTAACCCGATACATGGCCGCATCTGCATTCTGGATAAGTGTTGCATCATCCTCCCCGTCAGCAGGATACAAGGCTATGCCGATACTGGCCGAAATAGCGGCATTAATGCCGTCGCCCAAAGAAAACGGTTGTTCCAATATTCCCAGCATCGTTCTGACCACATTCTCTGCGTCATGGTTATTGCCTGAATTATTAAGAATAACGACAAACTCATCTCCGCCCAAACGCGCCAGCGTATCGCTTTCACGGATGCATTTATTCAGTCTCTGGGCTATCTGGATAAGCAATCTGTCGCCTGCTGCATGTCCGAAGCTGTCGTTAACTTCTTTAAAACGATCCAGGTCTATAAACAATAACGTCAGTTGCGTGTTGTTGCGCTTGGCCGAAGCCACTGCTGAATACAATCTGTCTTGAAATAGCTGACGATTGGGCAGGTCTGTCAGTTGGTCGTAGTTGGCCTGATAATGAATTTTTGCTTCCGCTTGCTTTTTCTCAGTCACATCGCCAAAAATGGCGATGTGTTGTTTAACTTTGCCCGTTTCGTTATAAACGCAGAAAATCGATGCCGATTCGACATACATTTCTCCGTTTTTATGCCGGTTCCAAAGCTCGCCTTCCCAATATCCATAATCATTTAAAGACCGCCAGAATGCGTCATAAAAAGCGGCATTCTGGAGTTCCGATTTGAGTATACGCGGATTTTGTCCTCTAACTTCATCGAAGCTGTAGCCGGTAATTTGTGTAAATGCCGGATTCACGGCTTCGATGCAATTATCGGCATCGGTAATCATAATTCCTTCATGGATAGTATCGAAGACCAACTCAGCCAGGCGCTGCTTTTCTATGGCTTGTTTGGGTTCGGTAATATCAATCAGAAATCCGCGTAATACATAACAGTGCTCAGTGTCCGTCTCTACCACTGAAATAATCTGTCTAAGCCAAATCTCATTGCCGTCTTTTTTTAACAGCCGAAATTCAAGCCCTTGCTCTTTCCGGCTATGTGTCAGAGAAGAGCAAAATGCGATAACCTTGGCATAATCTTCCTGATGTAAACTCGCTTCCCAAAAACCTTCCGAAGTCCATTCTTCCTGGCTGTGTCCGGTCAGTTTTTCCGCTTGTGCGGAAACATAGCTAAATCGCCCTAAACCTGGCAAATATTCCCAAGCGACAACATGGGTATGTTCAATTAATGAGCGGTAAAATTCCTCATTTTTACTTTTCTCCAGTTCGGCTTCTTCTTTTTCAGCAATTAAACGCTGTTTAAGCAGCGCCTTGCCCAGTGTTCTAGGTAATAGCTCTAAATAAGCGCCTTCAAAATCCTTGAGCACAAAATCTTCCGCGCCTTGTTTAATCGCGTTGACCATCAATTGCATATCATTAATGCCGGAAATCATGATACAGGTGGTCTTAGGCTTTAATGCCTGAATAGCCTTTAATACTTCCAGGCCATCCATGTCGGGCAGATAAAAGTCGATCAGCGCTACATCAAAATCCTGATCGTGCAGCAGCATCAGGCCTTGGTGACCAGACTCTGCATGCGCTACATGATAGTTTTCACGCTTGAGTTTTATGCGTACCAACTCTGCAAGACCTAGGTCGTCTTCTATATATAAAATGTTGGTAGAAGGCATGTCTAACATTATAGGAAAAAGAGGCGGGTTCATTTGAGGGAAGGGACGGCAATAAGTCCGATCATCAGCCCCAATTGTCGTATAACTTCGGAAAACTGGTTAAATTCGACAGGCTTGGGCATGTAGAGGTTGCATCCCAAGCTATAACATTCATCTATTTCACGTTGATCGTCTGTGGACGTTAAAATAATGACAGGGATTTTACGCAGTTTATTGTCCTGTTTAAGAATCCGCAATAATTCAACACCGTTCATGACCGGCATGTTTAAATCCATCAGCAAAATACATCGATTCATAGGATGGTCTTCAAAATCGTTCGATCTTTTGAGATAGTCCAGGGCTTGCTGACCATTTTCGAAGACCTTGATAGGGTTTTCGAAGCCGCCTCGACGTAAGTTCTTCTCAATCAATTTTAAATGGCCGGGGTCATCTTCTACGAGGATGATTGTTACAAACTGACTCTCAAGCACTTTATAACCCAAAAATTAAAAAGTATATCAAATTCGTCCGCTATAAACTAACGCTTACATTTAGCCTCAAGTAATTCTTGTTGTGATAATAACATTAAAATCAAGTAGATATAAGTTATCATTTTTGAATTTCGGCTTTTTTGTAGCAAGCATTGGCGATTAACCAAAAACTATATCTGGGCTTGCAGCCCGGCTTTTATAACGTTTTAAGCATTTTAGCCTCTTAAGTTCTCAGGCCGCGGCTATCGAAAGAATAACGTCCAAATACGCCATCTAAATTTAACGGCAATGTCCTGCTTTTTATTGTTGTTGATTGCCTGAAACTAACGAACTTACCCAGCCGTTAATAAAGTTTTCCGCTAACAATACAATGGTATTTTCTACATCGTTAATGCCTGCCGTATCCAATTTATCGGTCAGATATAAGGTACAAATGCCATGAACACCGCTCCAGAGCGCACCCGCCGCCAATTTGCTTTGTTGCGTTGAACAGTTCGGCGCGAGTAGTGCAAATTGTGCTTCTAAGAGGCTAAAAATCAGATTGATTTTTTGCCGATACCATTCAGGAGGCTCGGTATCCTGTACAAAAATCATATTCCAGCGATTAAAATTTTTGACGGCAAATTTTAAATAAGCTTTGGCCAATTCGACTACTTGGCGTTCAGGGGCGCAGCCAGGTACTTGTTGCAACTGCTCGGTAAGCTCATCCATCGTATTCGCCTTAATATGCATAGCCAAATCTGCCATATTGGTAAATACCATGTAAATACTGGCAACGGTGTAACCGATTTCCATCGCAATCTTTCGCACTGTTAATGCCGAATAGCCTTCATTGATAATGATGGTTTCCGCAGCATCCAGAACCATTTCTTTTATTTCTTCCAGGCTGTGTTTGTTTCGTCTTGCCATATTTATGCGCCTTTGGATGCAGCTAAGCTCATTTTGTGAGTGTTCGTAAGTTTGTTATTTTCGGCAAAATACTTAACTAAAAAGTTCACGAATGTTGCCAATTTGGCAGGCAGAAACCGTCTTTGCAGATAGATGGCATAAATTTCCAGCGATGGGATACGAAAATCCGTCAAAATTTCTATCAACTTTCCCTCTTCCAAGTAATTCATTACCGATAGTTCAGGCGCTTGGGTTATGCCCATGCCCAAAGCGGCCGCTTGGCACAGAGCCCGGCCATTGTTTGAGGCAAAGTGCCAGTTCGCCTTAATTCTAACCTCTTCGCCACCGTCATTAAACACCCAATAATCTTTATGCGGAGTATCCGTATAATGTAAACAGCGATGCGAATTTAACTCATCAATGGTTTGCGGCTCACCATACTTGGCAATATAGTCGGGAGAAGCGTAAGTGCATAATCGGGTTTGGGTAATTTTTCTGGCAACGATGCCCTGATCGAGTGTATCCGTGACAAGGATAGACAAATCGAAACTGCCTTCGCTTAAATTAACCCGGCTGTTATGCAAGGTCATCAAGATATCGACATCTGGATTGGCGCGTTGATAAGCGTCAATGGCGGGTACCATATAGATTCCGCCAAAATCGATCGGTGCGCTGATTTTTAATGTACCTTTTACCTGCCTTCCCATCTGAGACGTATATTCTTCCAGTTCCGAAAAATCATCCAGCAGCTGTTTGCTGCGGTAATAGTAGATTTTTCCCGCTTCGGTCATGCTCAGCTGCCGAGTTGTCCGGTTTAATAAGGTAACGCCTAAAGACTCTTCCAACTGAGCCAGGTATTTGCTGATCATCATCGCCGAAAGATTCATCTCGCGAGCAACCGCTGCAAAAGTGCCCAATTCAACAATCCGGCAAAATACCTGCGTATTATTTAATTTGTCCATATCATCCCCTTTATAAACTTTAAGTTTATATTGTATAACCTATATTGCTATTTGAAACCCTGCTTTATTGGAGTAGACTTCTGAGTGGAGATAGTAGTTTAATTGCCGCTTGGTCTTTGTCATTCCCCCTTAGTGATCAGGAACAAGCGGTTTTTTTATGGCCCAACAAAAATAATAAGAGGTGTTTATGAGCAGAATTCTTAATGAAGTTTTATCAGCAAACAGAGATTATGTGAATGATTTCGGCGACAAAGGCGCATTGCCTATGCCTCCCGGAAGACATTTTGCTATTTTGACCTGTATGGATGCTCGTTTGGACCCCGCCAAATATGCCGGTTTATCCGAAGGCGATGCTCATGTTATTCGCAATGCCGGTGGTCGTGCCAGTGACGATGCGATCCGTTCATTAGTCATCTCCTATAAATTATTGGGAACCCGCGAATGGTTTGTCGTCCACCATACCGATTGCGGCATGGAAACATTTACCGACGACATCATGCGCAATTTGTTAGGCAGCAGTTTAAAAACCGCTTCTGTCGATGCCGATGGCTGGCACGATTGCTGCGAAGGTCCAGGTTCTGCCGAAGGCAAATATATCGACTGGTTGACCATTAAAGATCAACAAGAAAGCGTATTGGAAGATGTAACCCGCATTAAGAGTCACCCGCTGGTTCCTTCCGACATTCCTGTTTATGGATATATCTACGACGTTAAATCAGGACGGCTAATTGAAGTTCCGGCTGCAACAGAAGCAGGCAGAGTTAGCTAACAACCCATTCAAACATGCTCGCATTGCTGGATGTGAGCATGGCTTAAGCCGCTCCGCCGTCCCCGCAATCGCACAGCTTAAGTTTGCGTACATCTCATAAAAGTCTAAAATTCAATTTTTAATATTCACCACGAAGACACGAAGGACACGAAGAAAAAATATAAAACTTCGTGTTCTTCGTGTCTCGGCAACTGCTCCTGCGTCGCCTAAAGCGCCTACTGTTGGTGCTCTACCTCCTGCATCCATGCAAGTCGTTCGTGGTGAATAAAACTTCTTTAATTTTACTGATGAATAACGAACTACTCTCCGTCGTTGATGAAAACGACTGCGTCATCGACACCTGCGCACGCCATATTATTCATGCGACGGGGCTTAGGCACCGCGCCGTGCATATCCTGGTTTTTAACGAGCAAGGGCAGTTATTCCTGCAAAAGCGCTCCATGAAAAAAGACCTCAATGGCGGTCTTTGGGACACTTCGGCGGCGGGTCATGTTGATGCCGGTGAGGACTATGACGTCAGCGCCATCAGAGAGATTGAAGAAGAGCTGGGCATCAGCGCTACGGATACTCTGGAGCCGCTGTTTAAATTACCGGCCACAGCCGCTATCGGCATGGAATTTATCCAAGTTTACCGCTGCATTCATAACGGCCCGTTCAATCTGGCACTCGACGAAATTGACGAAGGCGGTTGGTTTAGCGTTGTCGAAATAGCCGAGCGCATTGCGGCGGACGATCAACTTTTGACCGAAACTTTTAAAACCATTTGGCGACAATTTGAGGCATTAACGACATGATTACCCGTCAACAGCTCAATGATTATTACCAAGCTCTGCTTCACCCGGAAACCTATGCCGATTATTGCCCTAACGGATTGCAGATAGAAGGGGCCGAGCACATCGAGCGTATCGCTTTTGCCGTATCCGCAACCCGCGATTCCGTTAACCAGGCGGTTGAAAACAAGGCCGAGGCATTGGTCGTTCATCACGGCCTGTTCTGGACATTTCATGGCGCCAAGCCGTTGACCGGCACTTTCGCCCAGCGGGTTTTTCCTTTGGTAAAAAACGGCATCAACCTGATCGCCTATCATCTGCCGCTGGATGGGCACCCGGACATAGGCAATGCGGCGACTTTGGGCCAAATGATCGCTTGCAAGCAACAGCAACCTTTCGGCGATTACAAAGGCTCGGCAACGGGGATTAAAGGCGTACTCGAACAGCCGCTAACCGCCACTGCGTTGCAACAAAAACTGGAAACCGTACTCAAACACAATGTCATTTTGGCAACGCCCGATAATAACGCGTTGATCAGATCGGTCGGCATTATTACCGGCGGCGCAAACAGCGAGTGGCGCTTGGCCGAAAAAGAACAGCTGGATGCTTATATTACCGGTGAAATCAGCGAGCACGACTGGCATGAAAGCCAGGAGGCGGGCATACATATGTTTGCGGGCGGCCATAATGCGACAGAGCAATTCGGCATCCAGGCGTTAATGGAAAAAACCCGGCAGCAATTTGCAGTGGAGTGTTTTTTTATCGATAGCGAAAATCCGGCGTAGAGAGTGGCTTGAATTACTTAAGTGGATTAATTCACCACGAACGACTTGGACAGGAAATGATCCAGTCATTTCTCTGCATTGCCTACACGGATGTAGGTAAGGAGCGTGAGCAGGAGCGGAAGCTTTCCCCACATCCCTGTGGGTTATGCAGGAGGTAGAGCACCAACAGTAGGCGCTTTAGGTGACACAGGAGCAGTTGCCGAGACACGAAGGGCACGAAGAAATGCCAAGGTAAAAACTTCGTGTTCTTCGTGTCTTCGTGGTTTTTTATATTAAACTAAAGCGCTGTCCACTTTGCGAGGCTGAAACGATGACCGATAAACAATCAACGATTCCCCACGCAACATCCGAAAACATCATTGCGATTTTAAGCCTGCTCGGTATTAGCGGTTACCTGGTGATGCATTATGCGCTAGATATTGGGCATGAAGTCTATACGCTATCGTTTAATGCGGCTTTAAGCTCGGCTGCGACCGAAATTTACCAGGGGCAATTTGCTCTCCCTATTGAGCTGGTGTCTGTGCCTCTGCTTGCTGTGCTGGTGCTGGGTGGCATTCCGCTGGTTTATCAACTCGTACTGAAACTGGGGCAGGGCGATTGGGGCGCCGATTTGCTGGCAGGTCTTTCCATCGTGACGGCAGTTTTGTTGGGCGAGTATCTGGCTGGAAGTTTGGTGGTGTTGATGCTGTCCGGCGGTGTGGTGCTGGAAACCTATGCAGTGCGCAAGGCCTCTTCGGTGCTTCAGGCATTGGCCAAGCGGATGCCGTCAGTTGCGCATAGAAAGTCGGGCGATCAACTTGCCGACATTACTACCGGCCAGGTCAATATCGGCGACGCCTTGTTGATAATGCCGCATGAAATCTGCCCCGTGGACGGCACGGTATTGGAAGGTTCCGGCACCATGGATGAGTCCTACCTGACCGGTGAACCTTATATGATGTCGAAAGTCAGCGGCTCGCAAGTGCTTTCCGGCGCAATTAACGGCGATTCGGCGTTAACGATCCGCGCTGACAAGTTGGCTGTCGATTCCCGCTATGCCAAGATCATGGAAGTGATGCAGTCGTCCGAACAGTACCGCCCGAACATCAGGCGGCTGGGCGATCAACTTGGGGCGTTATATACGCCGCTGGCCGTAGTCATTGCGCTGAGTGCCTGGGCGTTCAGCGGCGATGTGATTCGTTTCCTGGCCGTGCTGGTCATAGCTACGCCTTGCCCATTGCTGATCGGCATTCCGGTTACCGTTATCAGCTCGATTTCGCTGGCCGCGCGGCGGGAAATCATCATCAAAAATCCGGCCATACTGGAAACCATCGGTATTTGCCGAACGGCGATTTTCGATAAAACCGGTACCCTGACTTATGGGCGTCCTTCGCTGACTGCGTTGATTCCCGGCGAAGGCCATAACGAGCAGGAGGTGTTAATGCTGGTCGCCAGTCTGGAGCGCTACTCCAAGCATCCGCTATCCCGAGCGATTGTTTCGGCAGCGGAAAAATCGGCGTTATCTTTATTAAGCGTGACCAATATCACCGAGTTGCCGGGGGAGGGCCTTAAAGGCAATGTCGCGGAAAAACAGATTCAGATTACCAGCCGCAAAAAGTTTGTCGAACAACAGCCGGGTGTTGCCGAGATGCTGCCGCCGATTACCGGCGGCTTGGAATGTGTGGTGCTGATTGACGATGCTTACGCGGCGACCCTGCAATTTCGGGATGAGGTGCGCACCGACAGCTCATCATTTATCAATCACCTGCAACCCAGTCACCTGTTTGACAAGGTGATGCTGGTATCGGGCGACAGGGAATCGGAAGCGCGTTTTCTGGCCGATCAGGTCGGTATCAAACACGTTTATTTTAGTCAAAGTCCTGAGCAGAAGCTGGAGTTGGTGCGCACCGAAACCAACGCGGCAAAAACCGTGTATCTGGGCGACGGCATTAATGACGCACCGGCACTGACGGCTGCGACTATCGGCATAGCTTTCGGCCAGAATAGCGACATTACCGGCGAATCGGCGGATGCGGTGATCATGGATAGTTCATTGCTAAAAGTCGATGAGCTGTTTCATATCGGTCAGAGGATGCGTAGAATTGCTTTGCAAAGCGCAGTGGGCGGTATGGCGCTGAGCTTGATAGGTATGGTCTTTGCCGGATTGGGTTATTTAACCCCGGTAGCCGGAGCCATAACCCAGGAAATCATCGATGTACTCGCCGTATTGAATGCGTTGAGGGCGGCTATTCCGCCAAAAACGCTTTCGGATTTTTAACAAGGAAACCTCAATGCCACATCATCGAGAAACACATCGGACTCATCGCATCGGCTGGCTGCGCGCGGCGGTGCTGGGGGCAAACGACGGCATCGTGTCCACGGCCAGTCTAATTGTAGGTATTGCCGCCTCCCATGCTGCGCATAACGACATAGTTTTGGCCGGTGTTGCCGGACTGGTTGCCGGAGCAATGTCGATGGCGGCGGGTGAATATGTATCGGTCAGTTCCCAAGCCGATACCGAACGGGCCGACTTAAAGCGTGAGCGGAAAGAACTGGCTGAAGATGGCGATCATGAACAAAAAGAGCTGGCAGCCATCTATGTATCGCGCGGGCTCGATCCTCTGCTGGCCGAGCAGGTTGCAGTGCAATTAATGAATTATGATGCATTGGGCGCACATGCCCGCGATGAACTAGGTATATCTGAAACAGGCACCGCGAAACCCATTCAGGCGGCGCTGACGTCGGCCGCTACATTTGCCGTTGGTGCGGTATTGCCGTTATTGATCGTCATATTTGCCCCGGATACCGATTTAATTGTGCTGGTATCATCCGCATCATTGCTGTTTCTAACGTTGCTGGGCATGTTGGCGGCCTATAGCGGCGGAGCAGGGATCATTAAAGGCGCTTTTCGCGTTGCCTTTTGGGGTGCATTGGCTATGGGGCTGACCGCAGCCGTCGGTTCCTTTTTTGGGACGGTTGTGTAACGCTGTGAATTGGCAGGTTTATATCATCCTTTGCACCGATGACTCGCTTTATACCGGCATTACCAATGATGTTGCCAGACGCTTTAATCAGCATAGCGATAAACAAGGTGCTAAATATTTTCGCGGCAGACAACCCAGAGAGCTGGTTTATGTCGAGACCGGACATGATCGCAGTTCCGCCAGTAAGCGGGAAAGCGTCATAAAAAAGCTGCCTAGGCTTGAGAAGTTACAGTTGCTGGCTTCTGATGACAACAAGGTGGAGGATTTTCAGTTATGAAAATTAGCAGGGTAGATGCTGCTCCAACCCAATCCACGAAGCACGTCATCCCGGCAGGGAATGCCGGGATCCAGAACACAGGGATGTGATAGAGTGTCCATATGGAAAACCGACCTTAATAAAAGATGTATCCCAAACAAATATTCGATCAAGATTGCCGGCAGTGTAAACGGCTGGATGATTTCCTGTGTGAAGTAAAGCAAAAACATCCTGACTATCATGCGCGCCCGGTCGCGCCGTTTGGCGATAGTTCGGCCCAATTGCTGATAGTCGGTTTAGCCCCCGGCATGCATGGCGCTAATGCCACAGGCAGGCCATTTACCGGTGATTATGCAGGTCTGCTGCTTTATGAGACGCTTTACGAGTTCGGTTATAGTAACCAAGTAAAATCCGCGTCATTAATGGACGGTTTACAACTTAAAAATTGCCGTATCACCAATGCCGTTAAGTGTCTGCCGCCGCAAAATAAGCCGAGCAATGCCGAGATCAACCAGTGCAATGATTATTTAGCTGCCGAGTTAAAAACCCTGCCGCAGCAGGCGGTCATACTGGCTCTAGGTTTGGTCGCCCATCAGGCGGTGTTAAAAGCCTACGGGCTGAAACAGAGTAGTGCAAAATTTGCCCATAACGCTCAGCATACTTTGCCGGACGCTTGTACACTGGTTGATTCTTATCATACTAGTCGATACAACGTGCAGACCAAGCGATTGACGAAAGAAATGTTTGCCGATGTTTTTCGTACAATTGAAGTTAAGCGCATGGCTTTGTAAATTTTTATTTATGCTACTGTTAAGCTGGATAATCTGGAAAAACGGCCGCTAATAAAAGATGTCGCAAGCCGTATTTCTCTGTAGGCCTTCAATGAAAAATATAATATGTATTTTAGCGCTATTCTTTTTTATCGCGGACTGTAGCGCTGATGCTAGAGTCTTGGAGCAATTAAGGTCGAGATCGAGCATTAAGGCTAAGGCTAAAAGCGCTGTTTCAAAAAATAAGAAGCTGAAGAAAAAAGTCAGGCATGCAAGTTGTATCTCAAAAGAGACTAAACCGAAAGCAATACCGGTTAAAGAAATAGCAACTAGAGAAGAGCTGGATATTAAAAATGATCTTGCTTATTTACCTAATGTAGATGAACCCTTTACAGGTAAGCATGAGCAATATCATTCAAACGGGAAGAAATATGTTGAAACACATTACAAAGAAGGAAAGAGAAACGGATTACTTATTGTGTGGGATGAATACGAGCATAAAGTAGGTCAATTAAGCTACATAGACGGTGAACCATTGGAATAAATCTATCGGACACCAATCATCAACAGCTTTGATGAATTGTTTTCGGCCATCAATATCAATCAAATAGACAAGGTTAATTTCTCACTGTCACTTCTACCACGGGATGTTGGAATATACTCGTCCCACAATCAGTTCCTAAAACGTATACCCTGCCATCCTTGGCTCGTCAAAATATCAAAAAACGTTAGCACGATAAATACCCAGAGTGTTGATTTATCTTAAAAGAGCCGACACACTTTGTGGCGATAGATTGGCTTGAGCCAGCATAGCAATATGGGGCTGTTCTGTGAATTGCGTCCGTAATAGAACGGCCGATTGCTGGGTAAAGCCTTTATCCCGAATACGATTAAGGATGGAGGCCATGTTATCGACAGACGATTGCAAGCTGGTTACAGTCGATGTAATGGTACTGGTGTAAGTATCCAATGCGACGCTACTGACGTTGACAGTATCAACGGCGGCATCTACTGGAACCGATGCAACTGTCGCATTAGCGGCAGTAGAAAGTTTAGCTTGATTATTATTCCAGTTATTTTGGGGGAATAAATTGGTATTAACTGTTAGTGACATGATGACTCTCCTATGCGATTTTACCTGTTCTTGTTGAGTTACGAATGTTATAGCTAATAATCTGACTTCTTGGTCAGAACCGCTACTTCCTCGGGAATTGAGGTTGTTACGTTGCAATAATTAAAGCGAAGTACATGCCACTTATAAATAAACTTTAATAATAAGTAGCTTAGTCAGCATGTTTTTGGTTTCAATTTGATTAATGCCATAAAGTTGACTTACAAAATGGTAAGGGATTTGTTAGTAGCCAGTTATGCTGAAATGCAAGGATAAAGCTGAGTCGGCTTTCTTCGAGTATTGTGCGTGGTGAAACGTCAATTCATAAGTTTCCTATGCAAATACTTATCTGTAAAATCTGCGGCTTTATTATTATCATTGGAGCAACAGCAAAATGGGTAGAGCCTATCAAAACCGTAAAGTGTCCATGGCCAAAACATCCGATGCCAAGGCAAAGGTCTACAGCAAATATGGTCGTGAAATATATGTAAGCGCTAAATCGGGAGGCGTTGACCCAGCTGGAAATTTAGCATTGCGGGGCTTGATTGAGCGTGCCAAAAAAGACCAAGTCCCTACCCATGTTATTGAGAAAGCGATCGACAAAGCTAAAGGGGGGGCTGGTGAAGATTTCGCGCCTGCGCGCTATGAAGGTTATGGTCCTGGCGGTTGCATGGTGATAGTCGAGTGCCTGACCGATAACCCTAACCGTACTTTTGGCGATGTGCGTCAGTGTTTTACCAAAACAAAATGTAAAATCGGCACTCAAGGCACGGTCAGTCACATGTTTGACCATGCCGCTATCCTGGCATTTAAAAATACTGACGAGGACGCTGTGCTTGAGGCGTTACTTTCGGCCGATGTCGATGTTACAGATATTGAAAGCGATGATGGAAAAGTCACTGTTTTTACGCCTCATGCGGATTACTTCAAAGCCAAACAAGCTTTGTCGGATTCTTTGGGGGAGATTGATTTTGAGGTGGACGAGATTCAATTTTTGCCCAAAGGCAGCACCCCGATTGGCGGTGATGATATTGCGTTGTTTGAAAGGTTTTTAGATCTGTGTAACGATCTCGACGATGTTCAGAATGTTTATCATGATGCCGAATATTGATAGCCATGTCGGCTTTGTCGGCAGTGCAGGTTGCTGATTCATTCGACCAAAATGCAAACGTGACGTCAATTAACAGCATCTGTATCTATTGTGGCTCTAGTCCTGGGCGGCTCGATGCATACGCTTCAGCCGCTTTTTCACTTGCCGAATCGTTGGTCAGCCGAAACATCAGATTGGTTTACGGTGGCGCCAGTATCGGCATCATGGGCATGGTGGCGGATCGAGTATTGGAGCTAGGCGGCCAGGCCGTCGGCGTCATACCGAAGGCCTTGGCGCATAAAGAAGTCGCGCACCAGCATCTGACTGAATTGCATGTTACCCAATCCATGCATGAGCGGAAGATGCAGATGGCCGAGCTTTCAGATGGATTTATAGCGCTACCGGGCGGCATAGGCACGCTTGAGGAATTATTTGAGATTTGGACATGGGCGCAACTGGGATTTCACGATAAACCTTGCGGTCTACTCAATGTGGAAGGTTATTACGATTCGTTGATCAAATTTTTAGATCACGTAAGGGCAGAGCAATTTGTCAAAAAACATCACCATGCGATGTTGATTGTGGAGACAAATCCAGACGTGCTACTGGATCGCTATGTCAATTATCAGCCTTTTGCTGTGAAACACTGGGTTGGCAAAGACGAGACCTGATTGGGGCAATACCAGCTAATCATGCTGGTTTGTTTTTGGGCTAAAAAGTCAGCAATGATTAAATAAGGTTAGCCGACACTTTTAGTCTAACCCGATATTTTTGTAACTCTTTGTTTCAATTGGTCGGGACGATAGGATTTGAACCTACGACCCCTTGTCCCCCAGACAAGTGCGCTACCAAGCTGCGCTACGCCCCGACAGTTTGAAAAAGAATTTAAAGCTGAGAGGATTGTGAGCACAATCCCCAATAATTCAATGCGGCTAGTGTACTACATTTAGCCGCATTAAATGGGAAAATCTACTTGAGCAGCTCCAGAATTTCTTCCAGTTCGCTAACCATTTGATGAATCAGTTGCTTGGTGCGGGTTGAGTCTTCTTTGGCATCGTCGCTGCCTAAATGGGCTCTGGCACCGCCGATAGTGTAGCCTTGTTCATACAGCAAAGATCTGATTTGCCGGATCATCAGCACATCATGGCGCTGATAATAACGACGGTTTCCGCGTCTTTTTACCGGGCTAAGTTCGGTGAACTCTTGTTCCCAATAGCGAAGCACATGGGGCTTTACGCCACATAATTCACTGACTTCACCTATTGTGAAATAGCGTTTTGCCGGGATGACCGGCAACTCATTATTATTACTCGGCTCCAGCATACGCTTCCACTCTGGCTTTTAGTTTTTGACCTGATCTGAATGTAACTACCCGACGGGCGGTAATGGGGATTTCTTCGCCCGTTTTCGGGTTTCGGCCGGGACGGCTGCTTTTGTCGCGTAGTTCGAATTTTCCAAAGCCGGAAATTTTTACTTGCTCGCCATGCTCCAGGGAACCTTTGATTTCCTCAAAAAACATTTCGACCATATCTTTAGCTTCGCGCTTGTTCAAGCCAAGCTCGTCAAATAGCCTTTCGGCAAAATCGGCTTTAGTTAATGCCATTGTTAATCCCTCAGCTTTGCACTTATTTGTGTGGTCAATGTTTCTAACAGTCGACTAAATATAGCATCTATTTCAGAATCTGTTAGGGTTTGTGAAAAATCTTGTATGTTTATACTTAAAGCGACGCTTTTGCTGCCTTCTTCAACACCTTTTCCACGATAAATATCAAATATTACTATATCTTGTAAAGTTGGTTCCGCACAACCCTTAATGCAATTTATTATCTCGTTGACGGCGATTTCTTCCTTAACAATCAAGGCTAAGTCGCGGCGTACCGACGGATATTTGGACAGCGGCTTGAATTTAGGAATTTGTTTGTTCAGCAATAGATCCTGATCCAATTCGAACAGGAAAACTTGAGTGTCAAACCCCAGCTGTTTTTCCAGTGTTGGATGTAACATACCCAGCCAGCCGATCTTTTCGCCTTGTAGCGACAAGATTTCCGCTGTTTGTCCAGGATGCAATGATGGATGTTTGGCCGGGGCAAATTGCACATCAATGCCGGTCAAGGAAAACAGGGCTTGCACATCGGCTTTAACATCGAAAAAATCGACTTTGCGGGTCGCGCTGCCCCATTGTTCGGAATAAGCGCTGCCCAAGGCCAGACCGGACAGCATTTTTTGCTGTTGCGTGTTGCCGTCTTTATTAACAAAGCGCAGGCCGGTTTCAAAAAAACGGACTCTGTTTTGCTGGCGATTGGTGTTGTGCAGGGCGACCTTTAGCAAACCGCACCAAAGGGTAGTACGCATCACCGATAGGTCGGCAGAAATCGGGTTTTTTAACCGGAGAACGTCATCGTCAGGGGCGATGGCTTGCTGTATCCCTTCATCGACGAAGCTGTAGGTAATCGCTTCTTGATAACCTCGGTCAACCAACAAATCTTTAGCGCGGTCCAACTCCAGCACGGCTTCGGTAGCTTTGCCAAGTTCAGAGCGCATTAACAGGCTGCTGTTCGGCAGGTTGTTGTAGCCGATAATGCGGGCTATTTCCTCGATCAAATCGGCTTCAATAGCGATATCGAAACGACATCCGGGTGGAGTCACAGACCAGCCATCCGCTAGTGTTTGTATCGACATTCCCAAGCGCTGAAAAATATCGACGACTTGCTCATTCGCCAACGCAATACCCAAAGTTTTTTCTAAACGCTGCTTTCTAAGCAATACGGTTGTGCATTGCGGTAGGGTTGATGCTGTTGTCACGTCGGTAATTGCTCCGATACTGCCGCCTGCAATATCGATAATCAGTTGGGTCGCGCGTTCTATGGCTCGTTCTTGTAAGGTCGGGTCAACGCCGCGTTCGAAGCGATGCGATGAATCGGTATGCAAGCCGTAGTTACGCGCTTTACCAGCAATGCTTTGCGGGCTGAAAAACGCGCATTCAAGGAAGACATCTTGCGTGTCGTCGCTAACCGCAGACTCGCTGCCGCCCATTACGCCGGCCAAGGCCAAGGCTTGTTTATCGTCTGCAATAACTAAAGTTTCATTATCCAGCTTAATAGTCTGGCCGTTTAACAGGGCAACGCTTTCATTGGCTTGTGCATAGCGCACATTAATGTTGCCGGTTAATTTGGCGGCATCGAAGGCATGTAGCGGTTGGCCTAATTCGATCAGTACGTAATTGGTGACATCGACTACCGCGCTCAAACTTCTGACGCCCGAGCGGCGCAGGCGTTCCTGCATCCATAACGGGGTTTCGGCTTTAGGATTTACGCTTTTGAGCAATCGTCCCAAATAACGCGGACAAGCGTCTGTCGCTTTGACGGAGACAGTTAAAGTTTCGGCATGAGTGATTGCGGATTTTTCAACCTGAGTGGCCGACCAGTCCATTTTATTCAGTACCGCCACTTCGCGAGCGATGCCTTCAACGCTGAGGCAATCGGCTCTGTTGGGTGTGAGGTCGACTTCGATGATATTGTCGTTGAGTGACAGGTAGTCGCGTATATCAATGCCTACCGGCGCATCGGCAGCCAGTTCCATTAAGCCGTTGGCATCGGTGGCTAACCCCAGCTCTTTTTCCGAGCACAGCATGCCGGAGGATTCTACGCCGCGAAGTTTGGATTTTTTGATTTTAAAATCGCCCGGCAATACCGCACCGATCAATGCGGCTGGGATTCTCAGGCCGACCCGAACATTGCTGGCGCCGCAGACGATTTGCAACGGTTCCGCTTCGCCTACTGCGACTTGGCAGACTCTCAAGCGGTCGGCATCGGGATGTTGTTCCATTGCGAGAACTTCGCCGACGACCACGCCGCTAAATTGCGCCGCCGCAGGCGTTACGGAGTCGACTTCAAGGCCCGCCATGGTCAATTGCTCGACCAGTTGTTCGGTGCTTATTGCCGGATTGACATATTCTCTTAACCAGGCTTCACTAATTTGCATGACTCAAACTTTATCTACAGGGATGGGATGTATGCCGCAAGCCTGACGGGAGCAGGCGCGGCACCTGTTTAATTAAATTGTTCCAGAAATTTAAGATCGTTCTCAAAAAATAATCTTAAATCGTTAATACCGTAACGCAACATCGCGAGACGCTCAACGCCCATGCCGAATGCAAAGCCGCTATAAGTCTCGCTGTCGATATTGACCGCCTTGAAAACTTCGGGATGTATCATTCCGCAGCCCATCACTTCAAGCCAGCCGGTATGGCTGCATACGCGGCAACCTTGGCCTCCGCACATCACGCATTCAATATCGACTTCTGCGGATGGCTCGGTGAATGGGAAATAGGAGGGTCTAAAGCGCACTTGGATGTCTTTTTCAAAGAATGCGCGTAAAAATTCGTAAACTACACCTTTTAGGTCGGCAAAACTGACGTCGGTATCGACCAGGAAGCCTTCGACCTGGTGAAACATCGGCGTGTGGGTAATGTCCGAGTCGCAACGATATACGCGGCCCGGCGCAATCACTTTCAAGGGCGGCTTTTCCGATTCCATGACCCGGATTTGCACCGGCGAGGTATGGGTTCTTAATACGGTGTGAGCATCGAAATAAAACGTGTCGTGCATCGCCCTGGCCGGGTGATGAGCTGGAATATTCAATGCTTCGAAATTATGATAATCGTCTTCAATTTCAGGCCCTTCAACGACTTGAAAGCCGACGCTGGCAAAAATCTTGGAAATTCGGCGCAACGTGGTTGTAACCGGATGCAAGCCCGCAATAGCTTGGCCTCTGCCTGGCAGGGTGACATCTATGCTTTCGCTGGCTAGCCTTGCTTCTAATGCTGCGTTTTGCAGCAAATCTTTTTTGGCTTCCAGTTGCTCTTGAAATTGATCTTTGGCCTGGTTGATGACTTGACCGGCGGTACGTCTTTGCTCAGGATCAAGCGCGCCGAGTTCTTTCATCTGAAGGGTAAATAAACCCTTTTTGCCAAGATAATGAACACGAACTAGATCGAGTTGGTTAAGGTCTTGTGCGTCGCGAAGCTGTTGTAATGCCTGCGCGAGAATTTCTTCTAGGGTAGCGGACACGGTTTAGCTCGCTGCGTAAATTGGGTGGGAGGATGTTGTTTTTCGGGAAAAGGTTATAACCTTAATTCCGCCCTCCCAAGGAAAGGGAGGGGGAAATGGCTGGATTTCAGTAAACTGAAATCCGAGTCTTTATTTAAGGCTTGCTTTGATGTTCTTTAGCAATTTTAGCAATTTCCGCAAATGCGTTGATGTCGCGAACTGCAATATCAGCCAAAACCTTACGGTCTATCTTCACATTGGCTTTGGTTAAGCCATTGATGAAGCGGCTGTATGACATGCCGCTAAGACGAGCGGCTGCATTGATACGGACGATCCATAAAGCGCGGAATTGACGTTTTTTCTGCTTGCGGTCACGGTATGCATACTGACCGGCTTTAATGACCGCTTGTTTGGCAACGCGATAAACCCGGCTTCGTGCACCGTAGTAACCTTTCGCTTGCTTTAATACTTTTTTGTGTCTTGCTCTGGCTGTTACGCCGCGTTTAACTCTAGGCATTATCTACTCCCTGATTTAGCTGTACGGCATCATACGTGCGGCCATGCGCACATCTGACGGATGGATAGTTGCCGGCGAGCGTAACTGTCTTTTTCTCTTAGTCGATTTTTTAGTCAGGATATGACGTTTGTGGGACTGTCCACATTTAAAACCGCCGTTGCCTGTGCGTCTGAAACGCTTGGCAGCTCCACGGTTAGTTTTGATCTTTGGCATTTGTTTGCTCCAATTAATTAAAATAAATCCCTGAGTTGTAACCCAACTAGGCAAAATGCATGGCCCGGAAGAATTACTGCATCATTATTCATGACACTTAGCAGCTCATCCTGTGCTGCTGTAGAGATGTTGCAATGCAACACCTGCTATTTTCGTTGAATTACTTTTTCTTTTTCGGTGCCATAACCATAACCATTTGGCGGCCTTCCATCTTAGGAAACTGCTCTACGATGGCTATCTCTTCCAGGTCTTTTTCTATCCGCTTCAGCAAGTCAACACCAATTTCCCGATGAGCCATTTCGCGTCCGCGATAACGTAAGGTGATTTTGGTCTTGTCGCCGTCGTTAAGGAATTTGGTTAAGCTTCGCAGTTTAACTTGATAATCCCCTTCGTCGGTTCCGGGCCTGAATTTGATTTCTTTGACCTGAACTTGTTTTTGCTTCTTTTTAGCGACGGCCAATTTTTTGTTTAACTCAAACTGGTATTTGCCGTAGTTCATCACCTTGCAAACCGGAGGATCCGCATTTGGCGATATTTCTACTAAGTCCAAGTCTGCAGCATACGCAATCTGTTTGGCTTCATCTAACGAGATAATTCCTAACGCCTCACCATCCGGACCTGTTACTCTCACTCGTCTGGCAGTGATTGAGTCATTCAGGCGCGTTTCATCTTTTTTAGCAGCGATATCCTAATCCTCCAAAATTATTCATTGTCTGCCTGTAATCTCTTGTTTCAACCGTCCGGTAAATTCATTGATCGACAGGCTACCTAAGTCATCACCTTTTTGCGTGCGTACCGTAATGCTTTGTTGTTCTAATTCTTTGTCACCGATAATGACAAGATACGGTACGCGCTGCATAGAATGCTCGCGAATTTTAAACCCGATCTTCTCATTTCTCAAGTCAATTTTCACCCTTATGCCTTGTTTTTCAAGGTCTAGCATGGTTTTTGACGCATATTCGGCATGTCGGTCGGTAATATTAAGTACTACCACTTGCACAGGAGATAGCCATAAAGGAAAGGTTCCTGCATGTTGTTCGATCAAAATACCGATAAAACGCTCCAGTGAGCCGAGTATAGCTCGGTGCAGCATGACCGGCACTTGTCTTGATCCGTCTTCGGCTATATAAGTCGCATCCAGGCGACCCGGCATCGAAAAATCCACCTGAATCGTGCCGCACTGCCAGACACGACCAATACAGTCTTTCAATGAGAATTCAATTTTAGGCCCATAAAAAGCGCCTTCGCCCGGCTGCAAATCCCATTTCAATCCTTTGGTATTAAGCGCCAATTCCAGGGCGTTTTCCGCCTTATCCCAGACCAAGTCGTCACCAACCCGATTCACGGGGCGAGTGGATAATTTAATGATAACTTCTTCAAAGCCGAAATCTTTGTATACATCGAACAGCATATCGATGAATGTCGATACTTCATCCTGAATTTGGCTTTCAGTACAGAAGATATGCGCATCGTCCTGGACAAAGTTTCTGACCCGCATCAAGCCGTGCAGCGTACCGGAAGGTTCGTTGCGATGACAGGAGCCGAATTCCGCCAGACGGATCGGCAAATCGCGGTAGCTTTTAAGGCCTTGGTTATAAATCTGCACGTGGCAGGGGCAGTTCATTGGCTTGATCGCGTAATCGCGGTTTTCGGAATGCGTGGTGAAAATCATGTCACCGAACTTTTCCCAGTGGCCGGATTTTTCCCAAAGGGAGCGATCTACTACCTGCGGAGTTCTAACCTCGCCGTAGCCGTTTACCCGTAATTTCTCGCGAATGTATTGCTCAACCTGTTGATAGATGACCCAGCCTTTTTCGTGCCAAAACACCATGCCGGGAGCTTCTTCTTGGGAGTGGAACAAATCCAGTGTTTTTGCCAGCTTTCGGTGATCGCGCTTTTCCGCTTCTTCCAAACGATGCAGATAAGCCTGCAAATCTTTTTTGTCGCCCCATGCTGTACCGTAAATACGTTGCAGCATTTCATTATCGGAATTTCCGCGCCAATAAGCGCCGGCGATCTTCATCAGCTTGAAGACTTTTAACTTGCCGGTGCTGGGTACATGAGGGCCGCGGCACAGGTCGGTAAATCCGCCTTGTTCATACAAAGATAAATCTTCATTAGCTGGTATGGATTCGATAATCTCGGCTTTATACGCTTCGCCCAGATTTCTGAAAAACTTGACCGCCTCGTCCCGCGATAACACCGAGCGATGGACTGGGTAGTCTTCAGCAGCCAGTTGCTCCATCTTTTTTTCAATTGCGCTCAGGTCTTCCGGCGTAAAAGGTCTTTCATAGGAAAAATCGTAAAAGAAGCCGTTTTCGATAACCGGGCCGATGGTTACTTGTGCTGAAGGGAATAACTGTTTGACGGCCTGAGCCAATAGGTGTGCGGTTGAATGACGAATGACATCGATGCCGTCTTCGTCTTTTGCGGTAATCAACTGTAGTGTTGCGTCTTGGTCGATTAATGCGCTGGCGTCGACCAAGTTGCCGTTAACCTTGCCTGCTAAGGTTGCTTTAGCTAATCCCGAGCCGATAGATGTTGCAACGTCCATTACTGTTACAGCGTGGTCGTATTCTCGCTTTGAGCCATCGGGAAGAGTGATTACCGGCATTTTTTATCTGCGTTTTTGTGTCTACAATAAAAAAAGCACTGCGGTGCAGTGCTTTAAATGTTTGGTAGGCACGAGTGGACTCGAACCACCGACCCCCACCATGTCAAGGTGGTGCTCTAACCAACTGAGCTACGCGCCTGAAGCTTATGCAACTTCGA
>DATBQB010000010.1:0-76971 GCA_036561025.1 Methylobacter sp.
TGGGGAGCCTATCTACAAACAAGCTCAGAGCTTAAGGCCGGATCGGCTTCCCCAGAAAATCACTTATCACTATAAACTTTTTTGTGTCACATAATCCTGTGTTTTAGAGATGTATTTAATATACAAGGCCGGAATAAGCCGGGGCGAGCGATAGCGAGAACTGGCGTTTCCGGCAAAAACACTACTTTATTGGTTTAGCGTAACTAAAACAAACCAATGCCGCATTTGCCCCGACATTTTTAAAACTCGGTTAAAACAAAGTTCGCCATCGCGTTACTCACCCTGCGCTGCAATCACGCTTTCGAGCTTTACCGCGACGCGCTCGAATACCTCAGCCCAGTTACCTCTTTCCGATTGGCGAAATAACTGCGTGTTCGGATACCATGGCGAATCTTCCCGTTCTTCCAGCCAGCGCCAGCAGGCTGCGTAAGGCAGGACGGCCCAGGTAGGCTTGCCCAGCGCACCGGCAAGGTGGGCTATCGCCGTATCTGAGGTAATCATCAGATCGACGGCTGTGATCAGCGCGGCCGTTTCCTCGAAAGGAGGTGTTGTCTCACCTACCTCGCGTCCGAGATCGTATCCCGCCTCTCGGGCGTTAGCAACCAGCTCTTCACGGCCTCCTGGAACAACGGTAAGAAAACGTGCCCCCGGAATTTTAAACAGCCGTTTGAATGGCTCGATGCCGGGAGAACGATCCGCATCCAAAACGAATCCGGGAGAGCCCTTCCAGCATATTCCGACCTTGAACCCGCCAATGTTTTTGAGCGCAGTCGAAGTCTCTTCAAGGTATGGCGATTTTGCGAATAAGTAAGGGGTGCGCGATGGCATCGAATCCAAGAGAATGTTGGCGTGAAAGGGGATGCTATGAAGCAAAGTCCAATAATCATGATGGGGCATATCATCGGTCGCTCCGCGGACTACCAATCGGTCAACTCCGGATGCAGTCTGCATCAAGTGGGCAAGCAAAGGCTTGCAGACGAAGGTCACAGTTGAAGCGCCGAGTGATTTGAGCACGGGCAGGAAACGGCAAAACTGGATGTCATCGCCCATGCCTTGCTCCGACCAAACCGCAATCGATTTGCCTATGAGCGGTTCACCTTGCCACTTCGGATACGGATTAACCGGCGGGAATATCGTGCGTCCCTTGATGTCAGGGTGATAGCGCGCCTCATAATGCTGCCAGCCTTCGGCATATCTGCCGAGACGGAGCATCAGCATGCCCAGACTCCACTCAACTTCCGGATTGTCTGGATTGACGGTCCGTGCATTACGCAAACAGATTTCGGCATTTTCGAACTGTTTTAGGTCTTGATACAACAGGCCTAAATTCCTGTGTGCATCCGCAAAGTCTTTCTTGATCGCCAAAGCCTGGAGAAAAAAAGATTCGGCTTCAGCAAACTTGTGGGACTGATGGAGCATGACACCTAGATTATTGCATGCATCGGCATGATTCGGATCCTTTGAGAGAGCCATTCGATACGACGCTTCTGCTTCATCCTTTAGCCCGAGCGCGCTAAGCACGTGCGCTAGGTTAAACCATGCCCGGCAATCATCAGGATTGATCGCGATAATATGGCGGAAACTGCCCTCCGCTTCCGCATAGCGCCCCGATTGCTGAAGTAAAGCCCCCAGATTGATATGTGCACTGACATATGAGTTATCAAGCGCCAATGCATGTCGGTAACTGGCCTCGGCTTCTTCCTGGCGATTACATCTGGAAAAAAGTACGCCAAGGTTAAAAAATGTCGCTGTGCTGTCGGGTCTGACCAATGCAGCCATCTTCCAATAACGCTCAGCCGGTTCGGGCAAGCCGCACGCGTTCGCGCTGCTGCCGGCAGCGTTCAGCAAGTCGAAATCGTTCGGTTGTTGTTGAAGTGCATCTTCAGCAGAATCGAAAGCCTCTCGATACTTGCCTTGTGTATACAGTTCGACGATATCTGCATATGTTAAGCCCATTGTCTTTCTCTAACGGAAACTCGTGGATAGGTAGTAAATTCAGTCACACTAGTATGAATAGTTGAATGTATCATCTAAATAAAAAGTCTTGTAAAAGGTATAAGAAAAGCTATTAGCAAAAAATGGGACTTACTAAAGTCCTCTCTTTGTGCGTGATGCATCTCCCGATTGATAATCAATGGGGTTAAACTCAGAAGCATATCCACAAAATATTTTATTAAATCAATATATGTTTTTTAACAACAGGCTGCTAATGCATCATTGCCCACTATGTTATTCAAGATAGGAACATCGACCTGCTTTGGTGCATTATAACCATAACTCGACCATAGGTAATCGACAGCGTCGGCAGTTATACGGGTTTAGCTTGATATGACTGCGGTTGACCAGAATGATTATTCTCGGGAAAAGAGCCATAGTCTATCTGATTGCCGGATTTACTCATAAAGCATGATAATCAAAAGCTTAGCAGTATGATTGATAGGGTTTTAGCTATGGGCGAGTACACAACACCTCTATATCGGTGCAAAACAACAACCAATCGGTTGTTTTGCACCCTGATACTGTCGTTTTTTTCAACCATATAGCTAAAGTAATATTCAAAATCATTGAGTTAAAAAATAAACCAGGTTGGCATGATATTGGCTTGTAACTCATTAGAATTATCTACAATTACGAGGATTTATATGAGTGAGTCATCCTTTCCGGGGCTACCGAAGTCGGGTTTAGCTGGTTTAAAAGAAAACTGGCGGAGCGATTTGCTATCCGGTTTTCTGGTTTTTCTTATTGCGTTGCCGTTGTGCTTGGGTATTTCGATGGCTTCCGGTTTTCCGCCGTCGGCCGGTATTATCACGGCTATTATCGGCGGGATGCTGGTTTCGCGTATCAACGGATCGTTTATAACCATTAACGGCCCAGCCGCCGGCTTGATCGTGGTAGTGCTAAGTGCGGTGCAGGAACTGGGCGAAGGCGATGCGATGGCTGGGTATCGTTATGCCTTGGCTGCGATTGTGGTTGCCAGTGTGATACAAATTTTGCTTGGCGTGTTTAAAGCCGGGCGGTTGAGTTCGTTTTTTCCCGCATCGGTGGTACATGGCATGTTGGCGGCTATCGGTATCATTATTATGGCTAAACAGATCCATGTCATGCTGGGCGCTACGCCGGAAAAAGGCAGCAGTCTGTTTTCGACTATCGCACAAATTCCGCACAGCCTCCTGAATCCTAATCATGAAATAGCCATTATCGGCTTTACCGGATTGGTGATATTGATTATTTGGTCAGTAATAAAAAATCCAACCTTAAAGATGATTCCGGCACCGCTTATTGTGGTGTTGGCAGGGATGGGTTTAGCACGGTATTTTGATCTTGAACATGAGCACATGTATTTGTTCCTGCCGGATGCGCATTTTTTACCGCATCATGAAGAAACCGTCGGACCGAAATTTTTGGTCGCGATTTCTGAAAACTTTATGTCCAGTTTTTATTTTCCTGACTTTTCAAAATTCGCAACAGCAGAGTTCTGGGAAGCTGTGGTCAGTATCAGCTTGGTTGGAAGTCTGGAGAGTTTGCTCAGCGCGATGGCGGTCGACAAACTTGATCCGTATAAGCGTCACTCCAATCTTGATCGTGACTTAACAGCGGTCGGTACAGGTAATCTGGTGGCCGGTTTAATCGGCGGCTTACCGATGATTGCCGAGATTGTACGTAGTTCGGCTAACGTGAATAATGGGGCAAAAACGCAATGGGCCAATTTTTTTCACGGTACTTTTATGTTGTTGTTCGTGGTGCTGTTTCCGCGGCTTATTCATAGTATTCCTTTGGCTGCACTGGCTGCATTGCTGGTTTATACTGGTTTTCGTCTGGCTTCGCCCAAAGAATTCGCTAAAGTCATGGGTGTTGGTAAAGAACAGTTATTTATGTTCGTGGTAACCATTATCGGTGTGTTGGCGACCGATTTATTGATAGGTGTCGGTATCGGTATTCTCACCAAGTTTGCTATCCACATGCTGCGCGGTGTCAGGCTGAACAATCTATTCAAAATTCATTTTGTTACCGAACCGAAAGATGCCGATTCTGTCGTGGTCTCGATAGTTGGTGCGGCGATTTTCTCTAACTTTATGCCATTGAAGGCCGCTTTAGCCAATCTGGAGAACGGCAAAACGGTTATCTTTCAATTGAACAATGCGTACCTGATCGACCATACCGTGATGGAATTTATTCATAATTTTCAGCATAACTATGAAGTGTTGGGCGGACAATGCAAGTTTCTTGGAATGGAGTATCATGATACTTTCTCGGAACACCCTTTGGCAGTACGCAGAATGAAGCCAAATAACATGAGCCGCCGTAAAAGCGATCATTATGGGCTGTAGGAGTATCCCTAAAGCTGGAGTGCAGGCTTTACCTACAGGAAGTAGGTAAAGGGCGTGAGCACGACTGCATGGACAGATATTTGCTCCTGCAATATCTGCATTCCCCACATCCCTGTGGGTTATGCAGGAGGTACGACCCCAAGGACGGGGGAGGTAGAATTGCGTCGGGAACAGCAATCGAGAGCAACGCAGGGAGCAGTTGCCGAGGAGCGGAAGCTTCGCCTGCAAATTTCGATATATTGCCAACAGGCAAGCAGAGCTTGCACTCCTGCTTATACGGCGAATGGTAATGGCACGGTAGCAGTGTGTCGAAGTGTGTTTACCAACTAGAGTGAGAATTCCATGATTCTTGTATTAGCTTATAGCGCTGTTTTGCTAAGTTTTTTTTCCGGTTTGCTGGGATTGATGATGCATCAACGCCGACATGTGCTGGAGTTTAGTCAATACTGGTTTAAAAAATTTCCGAGAGACAGTGAGCGCTGTCAGTCCCTGATTGCCCCATATCTGGAAGAAAAACACTTTCCTTTTTTATTGCGAAAAGCGGTGTTTGTGTTACTGGGTTTATCCGGTGTATTCGCGATATTGGCCGGGTTGAGCGTGTTGATCGGCAAGGAGGTGGTTACCGATCAACTTAGCTTAGGGTTACCTTGGCTGCCCTGGCATGTGCGTTTCGATTGCTTGTCAGGTTTTTTCTTTTTAATTATCGGTATTGCTGTGAGCTCAGTCAGCCTTTATGGGCCGGGCTATGTTAATAGTTACGATGAAAGCCAGCACCCTTTTGCAGTTTTGGGTTTGTTCACCGGATTGTTTGTTGCCGGGATGTTGCTGGTGTTGTTGGCTGATGATGCGTTCTTTTTCATGATTGCCTGGGAATTGATGTCGGTTGCCAGTTATTTCTTGGTGGCGTTCCAGCATGAAAACTCCGCCAATCGCCGTGCGGCTTTTATCTATTTGTTGATGGCCGAAGTCGGTGCGCTAGCTATTATTCTGGGTTTTGGCGTACTGGCCGGATTTTCTGACGGTTTTACCTTTGACGCCTTGCGTAAGGCGGACTTGTCGACAACGTGGGCAAGCATTGCCTTTATGTGGGCGCTGTTGGGTTTCGGCATGAAGGCCGGGATTGTGCCTGTGCATGTCTGGCTACCGGAAGCGCATCCGGTTGCGCCTTCGCATATTTCTGCGTTGATGAGCGGTGTAATGCTTAAAGTCGCACTCTATGGACTGATTCGTTTTTGCTTTGACTTGTTAGGCGATGTGCATTGGCAATGGGGCGTGGTATTGCTGATATTGGGCACCGTCTCGGCGCTGGGCGGCATTTTGTACGCGATGATGCAGACCAATTTAAAACGGCTTTTAGCCTACAGTTCGGTCGAAAACATCGGCATCATTTTTATGGTGCTGGGGTTGTCGATGATCTTCATGGCAAACGGCCATCCGCAACTGGCGGCGCTGGGTTTGTTAGCGGCGTTGTTTCATGCGTTCAATCATGCATTGTTTAAGAATCTGCTATTTCTGGGCGCGGGCATTATTCATCATCAAACCCATCAATTAAATATCGACATGATGGGCGGGCTGATTAAAAAAATGCCGAAAACCAGCATGTTGTTTTTAATCGGTTGCATGAGCATTTCTTCATTGCCGTTATTTAACGGTTTTGTTTCGGAATGGCTGGCTTTTCAGACCGCATTGCAGGTTGATGTACTGGACAATGGGGTGTTGCGCAGCTTGATACCGGTCGCCGCCGCTGCATTAGCCTTGACGGCAGCATTAGCCGCAGCCTGTTTTGTAAAAGTATTCGGTCTGATCTTTTTGGGACTGCCCCGCTCGCATCATTGCGAGAAAGCACATGAGATTCAGGATAAAGGCATGCTGGCCGGTTCTTCGCTATTGGCCGGTTTGTGCTTTTTGTTCGGGATTTTTCCGGGCCTGATAATCAGCTTGATCAATAGTGTTGCCGGACAATTATTAGGCGAGACTTTGCCGAATGATGCCGCTCTAAGTTGGTTATGGTTGGCGCCGGTATCCGTCAATCATGCTTCTTATTCTCCGCCATTGGTGCTAATTGGTGCGTTGATTGCCGGTTGCGTCAGTTTTTGGTATTTGCGTCGCAGTCCATCTACAGTCATACGTAGAGCCGAAACCTGGGATTGCGGATTTGGCGGATTAACGCATCGTATGCAATACAGCAGCAGCGCTTTTACCATGCCGTTCCGGCGGATTTTTGCCAAAGTCTGGATTATTGACGAACAAATCGACAAAGACATGCAAGGCGCAATGGATCAGGATGTGGCGGCGGTTCATTATCATTTGCGGATTCAGGATCACAGTTGGCCGCGTTTGTATCATCCGATAGAACAAGGGGTAAACAATTTAGCCAAACTGGTGGGACGCATTCAGACCGGAAATATCCGCGTCTACCTTGGTTATTCGTTTGTGACGTTAATTATTATGTTATGGATGGTTAGCTAATGAACTGGTTAATAGCTATTTTACAAACCACGCTGTTCGTTGTGTTGGCGCCGTTATTGGCAGGCTGGATCAAATGCTGCAAATGCCGGTTACAGAATCGCAAAGCGCCTTCTGTGTTTCAGCCTTACCGGGATTTGCTTAAATTAACCTGTAAACAACCCGTAGTCTCGGAACAGGCTTCATGGGTATTTACTAAAGCGCCGTACATTATCTTTTCGGCAACAGTGCTGGCAGCAGCCGTTGTGCCGTTGATTGCCGTTGATTTGCCGACTTCGGCCAGTGCCGACGTGATCGTGATGGTAGGTTTTTTTGCCTTTGCCCGGTTTTTTCTTGCACTAGCCGGACTGGATATTGGCACCGCATTCGGCGGCATGGGCTCATCAAGGGAAATGACCATTTCATCGTTGGCGGAACCTGCGATGTTAATGGCTATTTTTACACTGACCATGACTGCGTCAACGACTAATTTATCGTTTGCTATAACCCATGTACTCAACGAAGGCTTGGTTTTAAGGCCTTCGTTCGTATTTGCTTTAGCGGCCTTGATATTGGTTGCCATCGCAGAAACCGGACGCATTCCGGTGGATAATCCGGCGACGCATCTGGAGTTGACCATGATTCATGAGGCGATGATTCTTGAATACAGCGGTCGTCATTTAGCGTTGATTGAATGGGCAAGTCAGTTGAAATTGATGTTGTATGGAGTACTGATCTCCAATATCTTTTTCCCTTGGGGCATCGCTGAAAATTTTGGCATTCATGCGTTAGGTTATGGCTTGCTGGCTATTATGGGCAAGCTTGCGGTGCTGGCTGTTATTCTGGCGATAGCGGAAACTCTGGTAGCAAAAATGCGCCTGTTTCGAGTGCAGGAATATTTGAGTTTTGCTTATTTGTTAGGGTTATTAGGGATGCTGAGCCACATCATTTTGGAGGCGTCGAGATGATTGAGGCGAAAGGCAACACACAAAGCACGAAAATAATCACGCAAGGATCTACCAAAAGAATCGTCCACGAAAGACACGAAAAACACGAAAAGAGCGGCAACACGATTTTTTTTGCTGTTTTTTTTCGTGTCTTTTGTGTTTTTCGTGGACAAATCGCCTTTAGCTTTTTGGGATATTGCTCATGAATATCGAACAACTGGATTTTTATACTCAGGCTATTTTATCAATGGCTGCATTGGTGGGGCTTACTTCGTTTCTTATGTTAGGTCAGGGGAGATTGCTGCGGCTGATTTTTGTGTTTGCGATGCAGGGCTTTTTATTAACGTTGACCACAGCATTGGCGGCGTACAGCCTGAATAACCATCATTTATATATTTCAGCCGTGCTGACTTTAGTGTTGAAAGTCATTTTTATTCCGTGGATGTTAAGGCGGGAGGTTTTGAAAATGAATATGCATCGCGATATTGAAGCATTAAAAAATAATACTGCCGTGATGCTGGGCGGAGCGAGTCTGATGGTATTCAGTTATTACGTATTACATCCTATTGTGCAGTCCTCGTCGGTGGTTATGCTGAATGCGTTGGCGGTAAGCCTTTCAGTGGTACTGCTGGGCATGTTGCTAATGATTTCGCATCGGCAGGCTATTGCTCACGTAGTCGGGTTTATGTCGATAGAAAATGGTTTGTTTTTTGCGGCGATCGTCGCAACCAATGGCATGCCGATGGTAGTTGAGCTGGGTGTTGCGTTCGACGTATTAGTGGCGGCGGTGCTGTTCGGCATCTTTTTCCTGCATATACGCACCAGTATCGATTCGCTGGATGTCGATCTGTTGAACAAATTACACGAGGTGGAGAAATGATTGCCGCTTATTTGGTTTTATTAATACCGTTAGTCGGCATTGTATTTTTTGCACTGGCAGGGCACCGGGAAGACACCGGAAAACTCAATGTCCGGTTTAACGGCGCTTGCTTACTGGCGACCATCTGGCTGGCGATTAACGTGCTCAATCAAGGCACCATTGTTTCATCGGGCGGGGCTTTTTTAATCGATCCGTTTAATGTGTATTTGATTGTGCTAACTGCCTTTGTCGGTCTCACTACATCGATATTTTCGTCCCCTTATATGGAGCATGAAAAGGAAATCGGCAAGCTCAGTGACGTTCGTTTAAAGCTTTATCATTCGATGTATCAAGGCTTTATGCTGGCCATGTACTTGGTGTTGACCACCAATAATATGGGCATCATGTGGGTGGCGATGGAAGGCGCGACGCTGGCAACCGTATTACTGGTAAGTTTGTATCGCACTCCGGAGTCTATTGAGGCGGCGTGGAAGTATTTTATTTTGTGCGGCGTGGGCATTGCCCAAGCACTGTTCGGCACCATTTTGCTATATTACGCGGCGGTGCAGATCGGCGATGGGGAGAATGCCTTGCTGTGGTCTGTGCTTTATGAAAATGCGGCCAAATTAAATCCGGAAATTCTTGAAATCGGCTTTGTTTTCTTGCTGATCGGTTACGGTACAAAAATCGGCTTGGTGCCTTTGCATAACTGGTTGCCCGATGCTCATTCCGAAGGCCCCACACCGATGTCCGCGGTATTATCGGGATTGTTGTTGAATGATGCTTTATACGCCGTGGTGCGCAATAAAATGCTGGTGGATGGCGCGACGCATTCCAATATGGCCGGCTACTTAATGATGGGCTTCGGCATGGTATCGTTTTTGGTAGCCGCGATACTGCTGCACCGGCAGAAAGATATTAAAAGGCTGTTCAGTTATTCATCCATTGAGCATATGGGGCTGATGACTTTTTCCTTTGGCATCGGCGGCCCGCTGGCCACTTTCGCGGCCTTGCTGCATATGACCGTGCATTCACTGACCAAGTCGGCCATTTTTGTGACGGTAGGTCACGCGGCACAGCTTGCCGGAACCCAGAGAATAGACCAGATACGTGGCTTGATTAAAACTCAGCCCAAGATCGGTTGGGGCTTGCTGATCGGCACCATCTCTATTGCCGGATTTCCGCCATTCGGTGTGTTTACCAGCGAGTTTCTGGTGCTGCTGGCCACCATGGACAATTATCCCTGGTTGACGCCATTGCTGTTGCTGGGTATCGGTATCGCATTTGCCGGATTGTTCAGGCATATACAGCCGATGGTTTACGGTGACAGGCCCGAAGACCAGAAACCGATTATTGCCAACTTATGGCCGGTTACGATACATCTGGCATTAGTGCTTTGGCTGGGTCTGGCTATTCCAGGATTTTTGGCACACTGGTTTTCACAGGCGACACTATTGATTTCCGGGAGTACGCCGTTATGAATGCTTCAAACTGGACTGCGGATTTTTTAGCTCGGCTGAGTGCAGATATTACTGTTGCAGAGATCGATTTATCCTCAGCAATACTATGGCAAATCGAAAGCCATGCATGGCAACGGTTTGCTGAGCTGGCTGTACAGCAAAACCTGCGCTGGGCGGCCGGATGGGCGGAACACGTTCAAAACCGGTTCTTTATCAACGCCTGTTTTGAGAAACAAGGCGAGTATATCCTGCTACGCACAATCATTGACGATTCAAATCCGGAACTGCCAAGCCAAGCCACGGTTTATCCGGCAGCCAACCGCAGTGAGCGTCATACTCAAGACATGTTCGGGATTAAGTTTATCGGGCACCCGGATAACAGGCGTTGGACGCGGCATCAAGCCTGGATTGAAAACAGCTATCCGTTACGAAAAGACTTTCCTGTTCAGGGGGCGCCGGTTGGCATTACACCACCCGACATGCATTATCCGTTTATTAAATCCCACGGCACCGGCGTTTATGAAATTCCGGTAGGCCCGGTGCATGCCGGTATTATTGAGCCAGGGCATTTCAGGTTTCAAGCCGTCGGCGAACTGATTTTAAATCTTGAAGAACGTTTGGGCTATGTACATAAAGGCATAGAAAAAATTGCCGAAGGCAGAGAGCCCGAGTCCTTAGCTAGATTGGCGGGACGTGTCTCCGGCGATACCACTGTCGGACATTGCTGGGCGGCTTGTATGGCAATGGAACAAGCGGCTGGTGTTGAAATTCCTCCTCGCGCCGCTTTGATACGCGGCATTCTGGCGGAACGGGAGCGCATCGCCAACCATATGGGCGACATAGGGGCTATCTGTAACGATGTCGCTTTTGTGTTCGCGCAGATGCAGTTTACCCGCTTACGCGAACTCTGGCTGCGCACCAATGCAACGGTTTTCGGTCATCGCTTGTTAATGGATCGAATAGTCCCCGGCGGTGTTGCGTGTGACCTGTCAGATGAATCTTGCTCCCTGATCAAGAAGGAGATTGTTGAATTAAGAAAAGAGCTGGCAGAGGTCATACTCGCACTGGATCTTAATTCCTCATTGGAAGACCGGCTATATACGGCCGGTTTTTTGTCTGAAGAAATCGCTGCTGCATTTGGAACTGTAGGTTACGTCGGCCGCTCCAGCGGACAGGATAAGGATGTGCGGCGCGACGCACCCTATGCGCCCTACGATCAAGTTACGGTTAAAGTCGCATTGGAAAATCAGGGCGACATTGCCTCCAGATTATGGGTAAGGTACAAGGAGATCATGGCAGCTTTACGTTTAATGGAAGAATTTATTGACCGCCTCGTTGCCGGCGAACTACGTGCAGAATGGCAAACGCCACCGGCCGGCAGCGAAGGTCTGGGTATTGTTGAAGGCTGGCGTGGTGAAATTATCTGCCACATTCGCTTTGATGCGGATAACAAAATCGCCCGTTTTTATCCGCGCGATCCCAGCCAATTGAATTGGCCTGCGCTGGAAAAATTGGTGTTAAATAATATCGTGCCGGATTTTCCTGTATGCAACAAATCCCTGAATGGCTCCTATTCGGGCAATGATTTATAGGAAAGGAAAATGCTGAGAATTTTAAAAAAAATCCTGACCACGGGTGTTGTCACAGAACGTTTTAAAACGCCCAAAGATGAAGAGCTTGAGCAACTGGGTATTGAGATTAAAAGCCATATAGACAAGAAATTTTCCGGCAGTATTGCAATACGCCAAGTCGATGCGGGCTCTTGTAACGGTTGCGAGCTGGAAATTCACGCACTGAATAATCCCTTTTACGATATTGAACGTTTTGGCGTTCATTTTGTAGCCTCGCCAAGACACGCTGACGTGCTGTTGGTCACCGGGCCGGTTTCAAGACACATGCAGACTGCGTTACTACGCACTTATGAAGCAACACCGAACCCCAAATGGGTGGTTGCAGCTGGCGATTGCGCGGCTTGCGGTGGCGAATTCGGTGTGTCTTACGCCAGCTGCGGTGCGGTCTCCAATGTCATTCCTGTCGATGTAGTGATTCCCGGTTGTCCACCTACACCTTTGGAGTTGATGAAAGGATTGCTAAGCTTGATGAATGTTTCCGCTTAAACCCATCTAATCAGTGTCGCCTACTTTTGGCATCCGTGTTCATTTGGAAAAGTTTTATTTTCTCGCTGTTGTTCCCGGTCTCGTAGGGCAAAAACCATCTAAAGAAATACTTGCAATTAATCACACAAAATAGGGCAGGGCTTTAAGAGCCTGCTAAAACCATAAGGAAAACTAAATGATGAAGAAAAAAATAAAAATATGGGGAATCACCGCAGTGCTTCTGGGTTCTGCCAGTATGAGCTGTATAGCAGACGACTTGCTTCAGGACGCCGGTAGCTGGATGCAAGTCGTAGGCGAAGGCAGCCTGAAAGTCGTGAATCCTAAATTGGAAAAAGGGCGTATCTGGCTGGAAGGCCAATCCCGGTTCGACGACAACTGGAATCATTGGTATCAGGGCATGGTGCGTACAGCGGTAGGTTATTCGCTCAGTGATCGGGCCACTATTTGGGCTGGTTACACTTGGTTACCTACTCAAAATGTCGGGAAAAGCTATGTTTCCCAACAAGATGTCTGGCCGGCATTTCGTTATGTATTACCCACAGATATAGGAACTTTCAGCTTTAGAACCATGTTTGAAAGCAACTTCATACAAGGCGATGATGTTCGTTTCAGGCCACGTCAGATGCTTCGGTTTATGCATCCTCTGGCGTTTGAGCCGCGTTTGAGCCTGATTGCTTGGGATGAGTTTTTCATCCGAGTCAACTCAACCAAATTCGGCGGTAAGTCCGGTTTTGATCAGAACCGTGCATTTGCAGGTCTTGGCTGGTCATTCAACAAAACCTTTCGGGCAGAAGCCGGTTACCTCAACCAGTACCTGGATGATGCTACTCACACTAACAACACCATGCATCACTTGATTATGGGATCGTTGTTTATCAACTTTTAATCCGTTAACTTCGCTTGTACGGAAAAGCCGGGCGGATTTTTATATGCGAGGTTGATTTTTTATTTCATTCCGATATTGAGCAATATTATTGTGGAAGTGACTTCGCTTAAATCGTCTTAAAGCAGCTCAAAATTAATCCGGATTATCCAAAGTCCGTTAATAGCGCGGAAATGCTAATTGAAAGGTTTCCGGATTATCAGATCGATAGACGCGCTTAGGTCTCATCTATTTTTCACGCAAAAAAAACCTCCCAGTGCCATAGGCAAAGGGAGGAAAGGTGTACAGACACTGAATAGTTCTGAACTTTCACACTACGAGGAGGTATATGAAACTTTTGAAGATCAACTTGGATCTCAGGCAATTTTGCTAAAATAGCAACACTTGCAAACAACAGTTGAAGAAATATGCGGCTCCAATCTATTAATTATAGAAATAGCCGTAACGAATAACTTCTCAATGAAAAATATTATACGTATGCATCTATATGCTTACAATGGAGCTATAAATTAATAGATTGTTTCTGTTTTATTGATAGTTATTAAAGAGCGCATAACTCTTAACTTAAGCTGATAGGGATAAGTTCGTTAGCACTCTTATGTATGTTTTATGAACTCATGCAAGTCACGTAAGTCATTTAAATACCTAGTCGTTTCATATACTTAAGTAACTCTACTAATTGTACAAACAATTACCCTCCTTTATCCTGTGATTGCTTTACACATACAACTAATTCTTTAAGTTGAATTGGTTTGGCATGTAATTGACAAGAGATTTAGTTTTCCTGGCTTTTGTCGTTTGGTTTCTTTTTATAAAGATCATCACCCATACTTAAATGAGGACAAAATCATGAAAAAATTAACATTAATATGTGCAAGTTTATTGTTGTTTCTAAGTACTACAGTTTTTGCTGAAGAACATGCATACACAGCAATTGAACATACCAGTGCTGCACTAGCACAAGGTAAAGCAGGTAAAGCGCCGGCATTAGTCCAACATGCAGAACAGGCATTAGAACATGCAAAAATGGCCGAAAGTGTGGCTCAAGGCCACTCAAAAACCCAAATGCAATCCGCCGTAAAAGCTTTGGAAAAAGCTATTAGCCAAGGTAAAACGGGCGATGCAAAATCGGCCACCGAATCCACTCAAGAGGCGTTGGGGTTTCTCCAAGCCGGCAATAAATAATTTCCGTATTACAGGAAAAGGGCGGAGATATTCCGCCCTTTTTTATGTTCTATGTTAAATAGTCGTAACTCCAAAATTTGCAGATAATTAAGTTGGTACAACTTAGGCCGAACGCTCTTTTTGATTTAGATAACTTTATAAAACTGTTTAATATCCGATAGTTGTTGAGTTTAAAACCTGTCAAAAAGCTGAATTAAACGATATAATTAAATAATGTTCATCCAGTTATTGAGAACCTAGTGGATATTAGAGAATACATGAGAACACTTGGCCAGCAGGCCAGGAAAGCGGGACGGGAAATAAGCCGTACCGAGTCGGGCAAAAAAAATCTGGCCTTGCTGAAAATCGCCGAAGCCATTGAGAACAGTCATGAACTGTTGATAGCGGAAAATCGTAAGGATTTGGATGCAGGCAAAAGTAATGGTCTGGATGCGGCTTTGCTGGATCGGCTGGAATTAAAATCATCCGGCATTCAGGCGATGGTTGAAGGCTTAAAACAAGTTGCAGCGTTACCCGATCCGGTCGGCGAAATCAGCGATTTAAGCTACCGGCCCAGCGGCATACAGGTCGGCCAAATGCGCGTACCGTTGGGCGTGATCGGCATTATTTACGAATCCCGTCCCAACGTAACCGTCGATGCGGCGGCTTTGTGTCTTAAATCCGGCAATGCCTGTATTTTAAGAGGCGGCTCGGAAGCCATACATTCCAATCAAGCGATTGCGGCGTGTATTTCTCAAGGTCTGGAAGCTGCGGGTTTGCCGATTGAAGCCGTGCAAATCGTGGTAACAGCGGATCGCGCTGCGGTGGGTGAATTAATTACTATGGATCAATACGTCGATGTGATCGTACCACGTGGCGGCAAAGGCTTGATCGAGCGCATTTCCAAAGATGCAACGATTCCTGTGATCAAGCATCTGGATGGCATCTGCCATGTTTATATCGACGATAAAGCCGACATAGATAAAGCCATCAAGATTGCCCTCAACGCCAAAACCCATCGTTACGGCGTTTGCAATGCAATGGAAACCTTGCTGGTTGCCGAGGGCATTGCCGCAAGAGTATTGCCGTTGCTGGCTGAAAAATATGTCGAAAAAGGCGTTGAATTACGCGGTTGTCTTAAAACCTGTTCCTTGGTTCCAAACTGTATTAGAGCCACAGAGGAAGACTGGAACACCGAATATCTGGCGCCGATTTTGTCGATCAGGGTTGTTGACGGTATCGATGAAGCGATGGAGCACATCAATCAACACAGTTCCGGGCATACCGAAGCGATTGTGACCGAAGATTACACTTTAGCCCGCCGGTTCTTGCGGGAGGTGGATTCCAGCTCGGTGATGGTGAATGCTTCGACCCGCTTTGCCGACGGCTTTGAATACGGATTGGGCGCAGAAATCGGCATCAGTACCGACAAGCTGCATGCCAGAGGGCCTGTGGGATTAAAGGGTCTGACTTCATTAAAATACATCGTTTTGGGTGACGGCCATATCCGGCAATAGATGATCGGCATTTTCGGCGGTACTTTCGACCCTGTTCACTATGGACATTTACGCTCGGCGCTTGAAGTTAAGGATATCTTCGGACTAAATGAAGTCCGGTTGATTCCCTGCGCTAACCCGCCGCATCGCGAACAGCCCGCCGTAACAGCCGAGATGCGCTTGCAGATGCTGGAGCTGGCTATAAAAAACCAGCCGGGATTAAAGATCGATACCAGAGAGCTGGACAGACACAAGGCATCCGATCCAACGCCATCGTATATGGTCGATACATTGAAGTCGCTACGACAAGAATTTCCCGCTGAGTCATTGTTGTTGTTTATCGGCACTGACGCGTTTAAACATTTAACCGGCTGGCATCAATGGCAGCGGTTATTCGACTATGCGCATATCGTGGTGATGACCCGGCCGGGCTTTGAAACACAGGCACTTGATGATTTTTTTAAAACCAGACTGGCTAAAGATACTAGCGAGTTGGCGCAAAACAGTGCAGGGAAATTATGCTTCCAGCAAATCACCCAACTGGATATTTCGGCAACGGCTATCAGGGACATAATTGCAAGAAAACAAAATCCGGGTTTTTTATTACCCGATGCTGTCATAGAATACATCAAGCAACACAAGCTTTACGAGACATGTTGATCTCATTATCGCATCTCAAAACTCGGTGCCTTTGTCCCCTCTCCTGTTGGAGAGGGTTAGGGAGAGGAGATTTAAAAAACCGGGTTTTGATGTGCAAACACTTTACACTAGGAATTTGAATGCAAGCAGAACAGATATTGAAAATTGTCCAGGAAGTTTTGGATGAACGCAAAGGACAAAGCATAACGACACTCGATGTCCGGGGAAAAACCAGTTTTACCGATTATATGGTGGTAGTGACCGGGACTTCGGATCGTCACCTGAAGTCATTATGTGAATATGTATCGGAAAAGCTAAAAGAAAACGGCGTTAAACCTTTGGGCATGGAAGGCGATTTGGGTTCAGACTGGGTGTTGCTGGATTTGGGCGACGTGATTGTCCATGCGATGAACGCACAGGCACGTGAATTTTATCAGCTTGAGAAATTATGGTCGGTTGAGGGTTCTAAAGAAGGCGAGCAGAAAACGGGTTAAGCGGTAGGGCGGTTTCGCGATAGCAAACCGCCAATCAACGCACAACGCCGATGACAGCCGTTCGCAGTTGCGGCGGATTGCCTAGCGGCGAATCCAGCCTACAAATCAGCGGAAAATTGTCCGAGTTAATTGCGTTTGTTAAGTCCTTAACCACGCCGACACCGATGATGTAACGGAGAACAAATCAATTACCTTTTTCGTAATTTCTGCTGGGACACCCGGTATCAAACGCGCCTTGAATGGTGCCCCCACACCCTCTGTAGAATGTTTAACCAGCGGGTGGAGCTTTCTTGAAACTTCATAAATGAAGTTATTCTCAAACACGACCTTTTTATCTCCATGTGGCGTTAGTTCAGATACCTTTTGTGAATCCGGAAGAGTAAGCGTTCCACCAGTATGAACTATGGAATGACGCAATTGCCATAATACCTTTAAGCGAGCACAGTCATCAGAGGAAAATAACTGACGTTTCAAGCCGTAGGCATCAAAATACTGATTAACTCGATCCGGGTTATGCCATCCGGTTAAACAATCAGCCATTACAAGCCCGACGGACTCAGCACCTAAACCACGATGAGCTGATAGCCTCACTGGATCAATAACAATTTCAGTCGTTTTTGAAATCTTTTTAAAAAATGCGTCTATATCGAATTTTTCTAAATAAGCAGAGGCAATCAAACATTCCCGCAAATAGGTAACGCTGATATGTTTCAAAATGCCCCATTATTGCTGGAAGTAAAGCAGAAACAATGTGCTGTAAACTATCATGCGCATCTTTTTGATAATCGCCATTTCCTTTTGTAGGAAATTTTCTGGCACATAGATCAACAGCGCTTTTTGCTTCAACTGTATATTTCAAAAAGGCCGTACCAGGAGATGATAAATAATCTTCATGCCCCACATGAGCATTGGTTGGCTCAGAAATATACTCTTGAAACTCTTTTTTAGGTTTTCCTTTTGCCACGATACTTAATTCCTATGGGCCTAACTAATATTAGACATTCTAATAGACGCAAAACATTGCGTTATTTGTTTGTCTATATATAAAATTTAAAAATCATTGTTGATTCATACTGTTGTGTAAATTTTGTACGGCCTAAAATAAACTCAGGTAGCGTCACATAAAAGACGGGTAATTTGATCATGAATACTCACAACAAACAATGGTAATAAGCCTGAATACTAGACTCAGAAAACTTTTGGGCCGATGTTGGGTTAACGATAAGACCCTCTGAAGTACAACAGCCGTTAACCCAAAGCGACTTCTTTAAACTTCTTTATGACTAGCCGCCAAAGCAGGCAATGATTTGACCAGCTTCATAATGCCATAACCCAAAACCATATAAATCAGGGCGGAACTGACATAAGGCGGGTAATACTGGGCTACACGTGCAATATATTGTCCCCAGGATAAATCGGTATAACGACCTGAAAACAAATAAAAGCTGCCGTTTGAAATGGCAAATGCAGCCGATGTTGCCAGCGCCATCACACAGAACTGCATTCCCAGCTCAGCCATTTTCAATGATTTAAATGCCGAACAGTAGCGGCCTGCAAACCACATGACCGCATAGGTAGGAATCAGGAAAACATAAGCGGGCGATACGCACCAGCTGCTGGTGCCGTTTGCAATGGCGATGGTGTCGATCAATCCCGCCAGAGCCAGCAAGAAGACAAAGAAGACTTTTTTGCGATAAAAACCGGCAAAGAAAAAAACCGTTAACGACGCATCGGGCAGATGCAATACGTCGCCAAAGTGATGAAAACGCGTCAGCACCATCAGTGCGATCAGGGGGATAGGTAAATACTCAGCTTGCAGCCATTGTTTTATGTTCATGATGTTGTCTCCAAAATGTTAGTTGTTATAGTGGATTGAAAGAAAGAAATTTCTGTCTGCGGTGTTGTAGGTATTGATGGTTTGATACTGTTTATCCAGCAGATTATTTAATTTTGCGCTCAGCATCCAGTTTTTATTTAAATGATAGGCCGAGCGTAAATCAACGGTCACGTAACCGGCAACCTTGGTTCTGTTCAGCACATCGTCAAAACGCTCGGCTTGAGCCAGTACATTAGCGCCCAGGTCAAATTGCCCGAATGAGCGCGATAAATCATAAGATAAGGTTTTTTCCGCACGGCGCGGCAGCCGCATATTAGACTCCCGGTTTTTAGGGCTTAACAGGTTCATGTTCAATTTGCTGTTCCAGCCCATCAACTGCGTGCCGATTTCAGCTTCAATGCCGTCGATTTGCGCCTTGCCGATATTTTCCGCGCTGGATAGAAAGGTTGCAGGGTTGGTGACGTTCACGATCAAATTATCGATATTGGTATGATAGCCGCGAATTTCCCATTGTAGCCAATCATGGTTACCGGCCACACCCTCTTCAAACGAAGTTGATTGTTCGGCTTTCAGCGAGGGATTACCGAATCCCGGAAAATAAAGCTGGTTAAATGTTGGCGCTTTGAACGCATTGCCAAAGCTTGCAAACGGGCTGATGCCGTAGCCCCCGTTATAACGCCAGCCGAAGTTGCCGGTCAGCTGATCGCCAAACGCCTCGTTTTTATCCCCGCGTACCGATGCGTTGATAAAATGATCGTCCAGAATGCGGCTGTGTAATTCGGTAAAAATACCGGCATCATAACGGGAAGTTTCATTGTATGCGGTTGAGCTATTTACTTGATCCAGTCGATAATCTGAGCCGATAATTAACTGGTGATCGTCAGACAATGCAACCTCATTCAGCCAACTGGCGTTCCAGCGGGTACTGTTAAATCGGCTGGAAAATGTTCCATCAGGCGCAAAGTTGTCGCCTTCGTCGCGGCTTTGTCCCAAGCGCAGTAGTGAACGCCAGTTATCGACAATATTCATGCTGGCTGTCGTGCCGACAGTCTGTTCTACAAATTCGGTTTTATTTTGGAAGTTACCGTCAAACTCGGATTTTCCCTCAGCCCGCATAAAAAAAGCCTCAACTTCGGCATTGTTGTCAAAACGGTGGCCTAATCGAGCATTCAGCGCCGTATTCAGGTAACCGTCCTTGTCCGGTTCATTAACGCCGAAGCGTCCTGGTACAGGTTGTCGGGAATTAAAACCTTGAGAACCGAACTGAGATGAAGCCAAGGTATACCAGCTGTTTTTCCATTTACCGCTGACAGAACCGGAAGCTCGGTAAGTGTCATAGGAGCCGCCGCCCGCATCCAGGGTGACGCTGGGCTTATTCTCCCGTCCGCCTTTGCGGGTAAAGATCTGGATAACCCCGCCTATAGCCTCAGAACCGTAAAGGCTCGATTGAGGGCCGCGAATGATTTCCACCCGCTCAACTTGATCGATCGGAATAAATTGAAAGGGTGTAGTGCCGGAAGTAACAGAGCCGATTTTAATACCGTCAATCAACACCAACACGTGGTCGGAATTGGTTCCGCGCATATATATGTTGGTGTCTTTACCGTAACCGCCGCTTTGCACCATATCGATTCCGGTGGTGCCGCTTAAGAGTTCCGGTATGGTTTTAGCCTGTAGGCGTTCAATGTCTTTCCGGGTATAGATAGTCGCTGCAGCCGCCAGCTGGTTTTTAGCTGTCTCGGTTCGGGTTGCTGTAACAACTAGATCGGGAAGATTTTGCGGAGTTTCCTGCGCATGTAACTGGGTATTAAAGCTCGTGAGTAATAATGAGCTGAAGATGAGTTTTTGCATGTGTGTCCTCTGCGCCGCCCGCGCATAATGGTTGTGAGTGCACAACAGAGGACAATAGAAAACGAGAGATGACGCGGAGCTATACTGTCATTTTCGCTGACAGCCCTCCGCTGTACCGAATTACACTTTCGGGCCGGTCTCCGGGCTTATAAGTGGCGTTAACCTGAATCATCACCTTCCCATGCGTGAACACAGTGGCATCTCGATGAAACTTTTACTTATATACCGTTGCGGGGGCAGCGTCGGATTTGGCCTAAACCTTACCGACTTCCCGTTTAACCATTGGGTCTGAAAAACCCTCTGGAACCTGAAAGCAAGGCGCAATTATAGGGGGTTATATTGATAAAGCAAACGGAAGCAAGATTAAAACCTAACCGAACCCGTCAGTCTTAACATGCGTGGCTCCACCGGATGCCTGAGTATGCCATCCACCCCTGCGGCTGGTTCTCCCGGCAAGCGGGACGTATAGGCATAAGCGGTGTCATTGCTTTTAGAGCCCAGCAAATTGAACAGATCGAGTTCAAGTTTCAAATCCTTATGCTGATAGCCAAAACCCCAGTTAACCAGCGTCGTATCGCCTGCGGTAAAACTACCTGAGTCATTAAGCGGAATGTCGCCAAAGTGTCGCAGGCGTAATGATGTAAATGTGTGAAAGGGAAGCTGGACCACCGCTCCGGCGCTGATTATCCGGCCTACCGAATTGGATATATGGTTAACTTCTCGCGGCACGCCGACATAACGCGCTTTTGAAAAAGACAGGTCCGCATCCAGAGTCAGGGCATCGTTAACTTGGTAATAGTTGCTCCATTCCACGCCGTGACGTTCGCTACGTCCGCTGGGCTCGGTGCTGCTCGCATCGCCGACGAAAATCAGTTCGGAATTCACCTGCATCCACCATAGCGCCACTGTGGAGTTTAACCCCGGAATAAACTGGTTGCGCAGCCCGATTTCGCCGCCGCGTGACCGCACTAATGGCGAGACCGATGATGCAGGATCGCCACTCACCGGATTAACGCGCATGGTAGCGCCGCGTGCGTCGTTGGAGTGATGGCCGTAACCCAGATTAACAAACACTTCGTTATCAACCCAGGGGCCGAAAATCAGGCTGAGTTTTGGGCTCAGCAACGATGCGTTGCGTTGGCCGGAATTGGCCGCGAGTGTCCGGCTGTTAACATTAATGTCTAAAAAGTCGGCGCGTAAACCGGAAATGCTGCGGAATTTTTCCAACCACTGAACCTGGTTTTTCAGGTAGACCGCGACGCTGGTTTCGCTAATGTCATCCTGGCGCACCGTTTGGAAAATCCGGCGTTGTTCGGTGTGGTTTAACGCGGCTCCAATGACCTCGTCATGGCGGATTTGCAAACCTAAGCTGTTGTCGACGTCCAGCCCGAACCATTTGGCAAACCAGGTTTGTTCGCCGTTGCCGCCGGATACCACGCGGCGCTCTGTTTGATGTACTTGGTCGCCCTGCACGGGATTATCAAGGAAACCGGTAGCGTTGGAATAAAGGTTGAGATCGTAATAAACCAGATAGGCGTTAAAGTCGTTTTTATAACTGTCGCCCCGGCTCCAGACGTTGCTGGACAAGCTGTAACGGCTGCTGTCGCCGCCATCGGAAGGGTCCATGCTGCCGTACAGGTCAAGTGTGCCGCTATCGATAGCCCGCTCCGGAATCTGGTTGGTTGCGTTCCAACTGGAGTGATAGGCTTTGGCGTGGACCGACAAACCCCAGTCTTTATTGTCCAATGTGTAGCGCAACATGCCGTTGTATTTGCCCAAGTCTTCCGGCTGTTTCCATACGCCGTCATACGCATTGAATTCGCCCGCAGCCAGTAACTCGCCTGAACCGATTTTTGTGGAATCCGCCAATAGCGTGCGGTAATAGCCGAACTCGCCGCCGGTAAATTTGAGCAGCCCTTTGGGTAAACTACGCATCGTGTGCATGCGCGAATAACCGGCCGAAGAAAAGTCGCCGGCATCGGCGTAATAAGGCCCTTTGCCGTATTCGATGTTGTCGACCAACTCGGGAATGACGCTGTTCAAGTCCAGATAACCTTGCCCGTGCGCATGGCTGGGCATGTTCATCGGCACGCCGTCCACCATCACCGAAAAGTCGGTCCCGTGATCCAGGTTAAAACCGCGCAAATAAAACTGGTTGGCCTTGCCCGAACCGCTGTGCTGGGTCGCCAACGCGCCCGGTACGACCTCAACCAGTTCACCGGCTCGCGCCAAGGGTCGATAACTAAGCTTCGCTTGCTCGACTACGCCTTGCGATGCCGATGCGGCCACACCCTGTAAATCGGCTGCTTGGCTTTTGACTTCCATCGTTTCCAGAGTAACGGTTTTTGTTTCATCGTCGGTTGAGGCTTGCGAGGGTTGTGTCTGGATAAATCCGGCAATGATTAATGAACTGAAGATGAGCTTTTGCATGTTTGTCCTCGTGCGCCGCCCGCGCATGGAAAGTTGTTTTACACAACAGAGGACAAAGAAAACGAGAGATGACACGGAGCTGTACTGTCATTTTCGCTGACAGCCCTCCGCTGTACCGAATTAAACTCTCGGGCCGGTCTCCGGGCTTATAAGTGGCGTTAGCCTGAATCATCACCTTCCCATGCGTGAACACAGTGGCATCTCGATGAAACTTTTACTTATATACCGTTGCGGGGGCAGCGTCGGATTTGGCCTAAACCTTACCGACTTCCCGTTTAACCATTGGGTTTGAAAAACCTTCTGGAACCTGAAAGCTGGGGTGATTATAAGGGGTAGGGGGGATAAAGCAAATTTGCTGGGTTATACGAGGGAGTAGATTTTGGGTAATTAGTTTTTTATCTAGTACTGAATTTGTTTACAATGAAACTTCAATAAACAACAGGGCGGTGCTATGCACCCTTTCAGGTTTACCTATTTAGGTGTCTATTTAGCGTTATGCATTTCAATCAAGGAGCCATGCTGATGTCTGACAAAGAGAAAAACGAGACTGATGGCATCCACCGGTTAATCAACAGCGGCGCAGAAATCGCTGGCGGTGCTGTTGGTGGCGCGCTTGGTTTTCTTGCTGGTGGTCCGGCCGGAGCTGCATTATTTGATGCAGGTGGTGCCGCTGCGGCAATAGCTTTGAAGCACATCGGACAAGAAGCGTCTGAGCGTCTCTTAGGGCCACGAGAAGCAGTTCGGGTTGGCGGTGTTCTGGCACTCGCTGCTGGTGAGATTCGTCAACGTTTGGAGGCTGGAGAAAAAACTCGCACTGATGGTTTTTTTGATCAAAAGCAAGTCGGGCGGCCTGACGCAGAAGAGATTGCTGAAAGCATTCTCCTGAAATGCCAAAGGGAACCAGAGGAAAAGAAAATTCCTTACATGGCGCGGCTACTTTCGAGCGTCGCATTTGAATCAGAGGTAGGGGCGCACATGGCGCATCAGCTAGGGAAGACTGCTGAACAGCTGACCTATAGGCAGCTATGCTTACTTAAGCTTGCGGTGGTGAAGGATAGCTTTGGTTTGCGTAATGAAGACTATCGGAATCAAGGCCAATTTCACAAAGATCTTTATCAGGTCCTATACGAATGCCTCGATCTATATCACAGGGGATTTATTAATTTTGGTGGCGGTGTTGCTTTCGGCCCCACCGACGTTTTGCCAGGAAAAATGACAATACAAGGGTTAGGGGCTGATGTTTTTAATCTTATGGAGCTTAACCTCATTCCCAATGAAGACCTAATTCCAATTGCGGCGCAGCTAAAGTAGCCCAGCCCAGTAGGCCGGAATAAGCCGGTTTGAGCGATAGCGAGAACCGGTGTTTCCGGCAAAATGCCACCCGAATTCGCCGGAAACGCCACCTCGCGCTACGCGCCCTTCGGCTTTGCTCAGGAGAGCCTTGGATGGTCTTATTCCGGCCTACATCTGGTCATTGCTGGGATAACATAATATTTAGTTGACTGCATCACCCCGGCAGTCAGCTAACAAACTCAACGGGGCAAAGTAGAAGGAAAATATCATGAATTGGTATCTGGAAGTTTTGAAAAAATATGCAGAGTTCAACGGGAGAGCCAGTCGGCAAGAGTATTGGTTCTTTATGTTGTTTAATATTCTTATCAGCGCCTTTTTTGCGACCATTGACTATATGACCGGTACTTTTAATTTTGAAACCGGCGTCGGCCTGTTAAGCGGCATTTACTCATTGGCTGTGCTGATTCCCGGCATAGCGGTAACGATTAGAAGGCTTCATGACACTGACCGTAGCGGTTGGTGGATGTTGATTCCGCTTGTTCCGATTGTCGGCGGTATCGTGCTTTTTGTGTTTATGGTTCAAGACAGCACGTCCGGCGACAATGAATATGGCCCAAACCCAAAGGGCGAGTAACGGAATTCAAGCACAGGGATGTGGCTCACTCAATAAACGCATCTTTTCCTCCTCAAGACTCGCTTTGTCGGCGCCTATCACTTTGCTAACGTAATGCGTCGCCATCCCTGGCCCCTGGATTCCGGCACAAATCTGTTTGGAACAGATTTGCATTTACCCGAAGGGCGTCAGGCAGGATAGCCTGACGTGAATCCCTGCCGGAATGACGTATTGGATATTCTCGTTAGACTGATAGGTGTTCAGATGCTTAGCTTTCAAGCCTCATAAGGTTTCGGTGTCGCTATAACGGGTTGTGCTTTTATACCCGTCTCCTCTACTGCGACATTAAGTTCAGTCGGTCTGCCCAGACATAGCCTTTGGAACACTCGAGCGGCCGCGATGCCGTTAATGACAAAAGCAATGGTAATAGGCAGCGCAAACCATGGGGCATGATTACTGGCATGAGAAAGCAATAAATCTTCGCCAAGGAAAGCCGGTGAAATAGGAAATCCGACCAGTCCCAAGAAACTCAAAAACAACAGCAACGACAGTTTCGGTTGAGTTTCCGCCATTGCACGGTAAGCGAATGGCGAATCGTCAAAATTGTTATGTTTAAGCAGCGCGGCTAATACCGCTAGCCCTAAAATCCAGGCAGGGATGATGCCGCTGGTAAATATTGCCACATCGAACCAAGCGGCCGGGTTTAAAAACCAAACTGCCATTCCCGCCAAGATAGAACTCAGGCCGATCATATTCCAGACGCGAAAAGGGCTGTGCTTTTGGCTGAAAGCGCTCAACGATGCGAGCACCATAAAAACGGATATCGGGATCGCCAAATATTTGCTATCGACGCCGACTGTGGTAATTACAAGCCAAAACAGTCCGAAAAAGCCGCAGGCATTAGCAAGTTTCAGCCAGGGGTTTATGTTATTAATGGTTGCACCAATGCGTTTTAATGGTTCCCAAAGAATAGCCCGAACCAATAGTTCAAGGTTGCCTTCTTGCAGTGAGAATACGTAAAGCGTGTTTTGTAAGACCTCAGGTAGCGTGTTACGAATTGAGATAGGCAAAAACTGAAATCTTGGGCTGTTGGTTTTAATATAAAAATCGGTATCGGCTGAGCCTTCCACTCTTAACAAATGCGCTACGATGGATGGCGATACCAATAATTGATAGCAACGTAAAAATGCATTGCCTAAAAAATGCACCAGTACCAGCGTTTCAAGGCCTAAGGAAAGCTCTATAAACATGAATCCAACTTGGGTAATCGATGCATACGCGATTTGCCCTTTGATATTCGACTGCGTTTTTTCAAAAATGCTGGCCATGACGACAGTCAACAAACCGATACTGAATACGCTAAAGCGGGTTAAATAATGATAACTCCAGATCGGCGTGGTTCTCAGCAACAAAAATACGCCTAAATGCACCGATAATGCCCCGTAAAAAATAGCGCTGGAAGGCGTCGGTCCTTCCATGGCTCTTGGCAGCCAAAAACAGAAAGGGAATTGTGCCGATTTGCCGGAAGCCGCAATCAGGATCAGGGACGACAACAGCAGCAAAGAGGCATAGCCGGCAGGCGGCATTTCCGGGTTATCGAACAAATTGGCTAATTGGCTGAAATGCTGGCTTTCATGAAACAGCATATGGCTCATCCATGAACCCAACAGTAAGCCAATATCGCAAAACCGGTAAATGGTATAGGCTCTTAAGGCATTGCGTATCGGTTGTGGGCGGTGCCGGTAGAATGCGATTAATAGAAACGAGGCGATGCCGACAATTTCCCAGCCGGCAAACAGCATGTCGATGGAGCCTGACATGATGACCATGTTCAGGCCGAATACGAAACCGAATATGGTCAAAAAGAAACGCTTGTAACCGGCTTCGCGGTGTAAATAGACGCGGCAATATTTGACGATAATTGAGAAAATCGCCCATACGCAAAATAAGTAAACAGCGCCAACCCGATCCAGGTAGAACAATATCGGGAAACGGTATTCGCCGGTTTCATACAGCGTAAACCACTCGTATTCATGGTTCGGGAAACCGGCGATGGCCCATAGAATCAGTAAGGCGACAATGCTCAAGCCTAAGGCATGGCTGCACCAGAAGCTGATGGTTGCGATTTTTTTCTCGTTCCTGTCGGACAGGAAGATCAATAAAAAGCCCAGTAAAGGTATGAACTGGCTGGTTAAGATTAATCCGTTCATGCGCGCCTCCCAGTAAATTGATGAACAGGTATTGTCTTTGTTTGACCCACAATGATTTTTTCCGAATGGGTTGAGTGAGGGATCTCGCAGTTGTCCGGTAATTCCACTGCTTCCCAGCCATTAACGGAATACAGGAAAAGCTCACGACTGGTAGGATGGCAAGATACAAATCTCACCCACTCGTTGTCGAGCCACTCTTTAAGCGGGCCTAGTTTGGCGATAGTTTTATCGAGAATGTCGCGTGTTTGGTCGACCACAATCAGCAGCCGCGCAGGTTCATGCACTTCGATCATTTGAGACGGCAGCCCTGTGCGCAGATCGCCTTCGACGCCGTTGGCGACTCCGAGTAAACCGATCACGTTGTGGGGCAGTTTGGTGCCTGCGCCATAAACCGAATTATCGATGCGCGAGAACAGGTATTCCAGATTGATGCCGCCGCAGACCGGGATAACTGCGGATAGAATACGGGCCATGATGTCGCCTTGCGTATCCGTTGCAGGATCGTAAGAATGCAGGAAAGCGCGGCGATCCAGGAACAAACCTCGCGTCAATTCTCTTCGGCCAACGATAGCATATAGATTATTGGAGTGATTGTATTCCGGGCGCGGTTCGAATATTGACGATGCGCGTTCCACGACATGCTCGTGGGCTTCTTCGTTAGAATGCGATTGCGGGCCCAGTTCGAACCAGCGGCAGCGTTCCCGAGCATTGCGTTGCAGGGCTTTTTTCATGGTGTGCTGGAAAGTATGCAAGCCGGGAACGGGGTGTTGTTCCAGCAAATGCGGGTCGAAATAAGTGACTTCATCGCGGCTGGTATTGTGCAGTGCCGCTATAAAACGGGTTGTGTCAGGGATTTCGATACTGCGTTCGCTCAGGATAGCTCGTACCGATTCATTATTAGCCATCCAGGCGAAGGCCCGGGCGTTCGGTGCTCCGGGTTTGCCCGAGCATGCCCCGCAATCGTAAGCGGCAAAATGGGGATTATTGACGCTGCTGGAGCCGTGGGCAACAATAACGACCAGCGGCGCAAATTTTTTAGTCAAGCCGATATTGTTCAGCAATCCGCCGACGCGATCCGCCATTTCGGTAAAAGAAAATCCCAGTAAGTACCCGTCTTCGGTCGGCTCATCGGATTCCCTATGCAGATGCAGATGGGAGTGCGAGTCGACTTCGCTTAAGGTTCTGATTTCAGGTAATTTCGATCCCGGACGGAATACATTCCAGGCCATCCGCACCGCGTAACCGATACCCAAGGTCTGCGTATAAAGCCAGCCCCGGAACATTGAGTGAGCGGTGAAATGCATATTGGTCAGCTTGTCGTTCTTGGATTTATTGTCCGGCTTCGGTTTGTTGGCCGATTCTTTGATCAAATGTTTAGGAACAATAATATTAGGGCATTGGGCAACCGGATAAGCATCATCCAAGCCTTGATAAAAGAAATCGATACCGAAAAAACCAGCTGCACCGAATGTTTCTATGGCCGGATTGATTTCCTCCAGATAACGCCTTAATGAACATTCGCGGTCATCGATACAGAACAGCGCTTGGGCTTCAGCTTGGGGTTTCGTTGCAGAATGCGGAATATTCGATTTCAGGGCCGCGAGCAATTCTTTATGTAAAGACCATTCCATGGCTTCGTGCCAGACTTTCAAATGTAACGGGATTTTTGGTTTGACCGTTCCATTCTTGAGTAGCGGAGTGTTGTCTTTATGAGGCATGGCAGCAACATTGGGAAAGTGATTGCCTTTTTTCTTATATAAAAAGGCCAGTTCGATGATCAACTCCACCGCGAGCATTTGTTTCAGCGAAATTTCACGGCGGGCAAGCAGCGACCTGGGATTTTGCTCAATGATGTGCACCATACCGGCCCAGCCGGGATGAGCCAACAGCAACTCAAGCAGATATTGCTCATAGAGCTGTTCATCGCCAACTATTCTTTTCAGGCATGCTTGAATCACATTATCAGGTGTTTCAGATAGCAATTCATCTACGCCCGGTTCATTTAAAGGATAAAGCGGTAATAAACTGTTTTGTGTGAGCCTCAATACGCAATCCCAGAAATGTTCGCCGTTTTTGGGTAAGCACCAACGACTAATGCCTTGATCCAGAAAATTGCCCAGCAGACGGAACAGTATTGGATGCGCCAGAGCATTCATGTTGACTTCGAGCTGGGTTAACCACGCATTGCGAATGCCATGATTGGCTAGTGAAACCGGAGGATAATGCCCGGTATCGTCTTGTTCAAACAGGGTTTCACGAAGTTTTTCGTGCTTTTGCTTTGCGCACCCGGAATGTGCAATAGCCCAATCAATCGCGTCGCTGTTGATCCTGCCTTGTGTATATAACTTTTGATAATCTTCCAAAGGCAAATAACTGCGGGCACCGAAAATTTTTGCCGCGACAGCTACGCCTTCGTGAAAAGGATAATGCTGGACGGCGTGTAAAGTGTTGTGATGAATAAAATCCTTGATCGGCCCTTGGGTCGGCAGCCAATGCGCGATATTTTCTATAGCCGCGTCCAGGTCAAATTTAAAGTTATCGATACTGTTCTGGGAGCCTTCCAAAATCGACTGGGTATGTTCACGATAAGCCATGCTGTTATCTTTTAACCTCGAAAAGGTACGTTAACGTACTGGGAATTCATGTCTAATAAGAAATGATATTTTTAAACAAAGCATAAGCCGTGCCAGGACCTGGCAATCTTAATGTCAATACTTGAGTGTTAGCTCAGGTGTAAGAAGAAAATATCTGAGAAATCAGACTACTTAAATGTTGTCGGCGAGTTAAGTTGCAGTACGGATTACAGGATATTGTTGCAGCTAAGCTGATAAGAATTGGATGAAGGTATAGAAAATTTCTTATGTCATTGTTTAAATCAACCAAAGCTTTTGGTTGAAAACCCCCAACCCTGTTTTTAAGACCACTCAATCATTCAAATGCAAATTTGAGAGTAATTGATCTATTTACAGGGAAGTGTATGGCTTTTAGTTTTACCGGTGGTTTTGCACCGAAAGCCTGGGTATATGTGGTTGATTCGCCCCTATAAAAATAAAGGAGGTTTGTTGTAAGTAATTATTTATTAAATGAATTATGTGTGTTTATTATTCGTGGCCTATAAGTTGCTTTTGACTTTCCAGTATTACAAAAATCTATTTCTATAGAATGTTGTTTTGGAGAGTGGCTATGAAAAAAAATATTTGTCTTAGTTTTGCTTTGACTGTTTACATTGGTGTTATTTCTGCACCCTTACTGGCTGGGGCTCCACCTGTTGAATCGAGTGCAGCGCATATAGAAGATGCCGCGCTTCATATGGAAAAAGTGGCGCATCATAAAGCGATGGTTGAACATTACAAATCATTAATGGCTGCGGAATATGAAAAAGGCGGGTATGCTGATTTAAAACAGCATCACGAAATGATGGCGGCACATCATGAAGCGTTGTCGAAAGAACACCAGAAAGCCGCAGCAAGCCATGAAACCATGGTCAAGCATAAGTAGTAGATTCCTTGTGCAGTTAAATGTGGGGTTGAAAAATCGAAGTCCCGCCTATAAAACGAAGGTTCATGGCAGAGCATTATGCATCAATCAAATATCGTTATGGTTCTTAAGTCGCTTAACAATTTATTTTTATTGTTCTTTCTAGCAAGTTTTACAGCGGCGGCTTATGCTGGAGAACATCATTTTTTGGTACTCAATTACCACGATATAGTGAAAGCCGGTAGTGCAAAAGCCTTATTAAACTCGATGGATGTCAGCGTAGATCATCTTGAAGAACACTTGGCTTGGCTGAAGAAAAACGGCTATAAAATTATCAGTGTGCAGAACGTCCTTGATGCGGCGGAAGGCAAGAATTCAATACCTGATAAATCTGTGTTGTTAACCTTTGATGACGGCTATCAGAGTTTTTACACCCGGGTTTTTCCGATATTAAAAAAATATCATTACCCGGCCACTGTCGCTTTGATAGGTACCTGGATAGAGGGCATTGATACGCCGGACGAACCGGGCAAGCAATTACTCACGTGGGATCAAGTACGAGAGATGGTGAAATCCGGCTTGGTAGAAATGGCATCTCATACTTATGATCTGCACAAAAGCGCTATTGCCAATCCGCAAGGCGACAGCCAAGCCGCGACAGTCACTCGTTTATATGACATGGCGACCGGGCGTTATGAAACCGATGAACAGTATCGGGAGCGTATCCATCTAGCCTTAAGAAAAAGCGCCGAGTTCATTTTTCAACACGCGGGAGTGTGGCCCAGAGTTATGGTTTGGCCGTATGGGGAATATAATAATATTGCCTTGGCAGCGTCGCGCGAAGCCGGAATGTCTATGACCATGGGCTTGATTGACGGCTTTAATACGGTAGCCAATATCGATGTGTTGCGCCGTTTAATCATGACGGATAACCCGGATGTCCGTCAATTTGCTGAAATTGTGAGTAAACTACGCGCCGACAGGCCTTTGCGGGTGGCGCGTGTGGACATGGACTTTCTCTACGACAAAGACCCGAGACAGACTGAGCGCAATATAGAAGCCGAGATTCGACGCATCACAGACACGCACATCAACACTGTCTTTCTTCAGGCGTACTCGGATTCAAATGGCGATGGTAATGCCGATGCATTGTATTTCCCTAACCGGCATTTGCCGGTTAAACAGGATCTGTTTAGCCACGTTGCTTGGCAATTGAAAACCCGTGCCGGTGTGAAGGTGTATGCGTGGATGCCGGTTTTTGCGTTTCAGAACAAGCTGCCGGACTCATGGTATGTGCAGGAATGGCGAGACGGTAAAGCACAAAAATCCAGTCATATTTATACGCGGCTTTCGGTTTTTCAGCCGGAAGCGCGACACTATATAACCGACCTCTATGAGGACTTAGGCCGATATTGTAATGTTGATGGTATCTTATTTCATGATGACGGCATTTTATCAGATCATGAAGATGTATCGCCTTTAGCGTTATCTTTTGCCCGCGACGTCTGGAATCTTCCTGATCAATTTGAAAAAATACATGCAACCTCCAAAGTGCGAGAGGCATGGACTCGGCACAAAATCGAGCTGATTAGCCAGTTTACCGATGAGCTGGCTAGTAGAGTGCTGAATAACCGTCCCGGTATAAAAACAGCGCGGAATTTATATGCTTTACCCTTGTTAAAACAAGATACTGAAGCATGGTATGCTCAGTCGTTCCTTTCCTTTTTGGCGCATTACGATTACGTTGCCATTGAAGCCATGCCATTTAAGGACGCGGCGGAAAAACCTGTCCAATGGCTGACAGAGTTGGTTACCGCAGCGGCTCATTATCCCGAAGGTCTAAAGAAATCCCTGTTTGAGTTACAATCGGTCAATTGGAAAACTATGGAGAAAACTCCGTCGCCGATTTTTATTGATCAGGTGGAATTATTGAGAAAACTCGGGGTTCGTCATATCGGTTATTATCCTGACGATGTTTTTTTGGATCAGCCGCGTTTGACGGACTTACAAAAACACTTTCAGGTTCCCGCTTTGCCTTAGCGTAGGACTGCGAAAGCATTAGCTCATCGTTTATTAAACTACATAATTTAGAATTGGAGTTGAATCAAATGTTAAAACCTACCATTATCAGCCTTGCTCTGCTGTTTTTAGCTGCGCCTGCTGTTGCCGAAGAAGAACCCTCGATGCATCAAGTCTACTTGGCGGCTGAAGCAGGGAAATTTAATGAAGCGCAGTCTATGATGGACAAAGTACTGCATGACCATCCCAATAGCGCCAAGGCGCATTTTGTGGAAGCCGAATTATTGGCAAAACAAGGCTTGCTCAGCAACGCCGGCGTCGAACTAAGCACTGCTGAACGATTACAGCCTGGGTTACCTTTTGCGAAGCCGGAGGCAGTGAATAGTCTTAAGAGCCGGATTTCTTCTACATCAACTGGCGTAGTGCAACCCAATGCCGCCGTCCGTCAGAGTCTACCGTCTGCCGTTAATAATTGGATGCCATGGATTCTTTTGATCTTAGGTATCGGCTTAGTCGTTTTATTAATTGGATACATGAGTCGACGAAATTCCAATGTGATTCCCGCCAATAGTTATGGCGGTAATGCTGTCAATCCAAACATGTCAACCGTTGGCGGAAGTGGAGTTGGTCCGGTAATGGGGCAGCCAACTGCCGGAGGAACGGGGTCAGGTCTTATGGGGAGTTTGGCAACAGGCGCTGCCTTGGGCGCCGGGGTCGTGGCAGGTGAAGCGCTGATGCATCATTTTATCGATGGCGATAAGGATAGCGTTATTCCCGAGCCGCCACGTCATGATGTTTCTCCATGGAGCGCAGCAGCACCCAGTAGCATGAGCGAGAACGACGATATGGGCGGAACTGATTTCGGCATAGCGGATGCGTCTTCATGGGATGACGATGGGGGCAGTGATGGTGGGGACGATTGGACTTAACAATTGCTGTATGGGATCAGAAAATGACATCACACTATAAACACATATCCCCTCTTTCTTTTGCCACCGTTGTAATAACTGGGGCATTGCTCATGGCTTGCACTGAACAGGCAGACAACAGTAATCAGGCAAAAGCAGTCGCTCCCGTTATGGTTACTGTGACAGAAGACAAGATCGCCCAGTTGCAAAGGGAAGCGCAAGCGGGCGATCCTGATGCGCAATATAACCTTGCTTATATGTATGAAAATGGCATAGGCGTACCCAAGAACGAAGCCAAAGCTCTTGAGTTATATCAGCAAGCCGCAGATCAGGGGCATTCTGAGGCACAAAATAATCTTGATGCGATGAGTTCATCGAAATAAATGGAACCCTTTAAAAATGCTTAACCGGATCAAACTTTTTTTTGAGCAGCATCTTGCGCTTTCAGCGCAAGATGACATTTCAGAAGATAAGCTACAACTTGCGACCGTCGTCTTGTTCTTGGAAATGATGCATATGGACGATAAGGTCGAGAAAAAAGAACAAGAAATTATTTTGGCCCTGATTCAACAAAATTTCTCTTTAACTGCTGAGCAAACGGCTTCTTTAATAGAATTAGCCGAACAACAAAGAAAGCAGGCGACTGATTACTTTCAATATACTTCCTTGATTAATAAGGAATACAGTTTGGAGCAAAAAGTTCGATTAATTGAATCGCTATGGAAAATTGCATTTATTGATGGCGTATTGGATATGAACGAAGAATATCTAGTTCGAAAAATTGCCGACCTTTTGCATGTGCCTCATACCGCTTTTATTATGGCGAAGAACCGGGTTGGGCCGGATAGCAAAACTTGTGATTAATCGATTAGTGTAAAAAATGCTTATGAAAAATCATAATTCCAGCGATCTTTCTCATCACATTTTGCCGAATTCGGCAACGATGGTTGGTGTTTGTATCATGGTCATCAGTATTGTTAAAAGCATGACTCCTGGCCTAACTAACTATTTGATCGATAAAGCCTTGGCTATAGACAGCTTATTGTTCATGATTAGTGCCTTACTTTCCTTTTCATCGATTCGTTTAGAGCAATGCACAGAGCGTTTGGAGCGTTGGGCGGAAATGATCTTTTTGTTAGGATTGTTCTCAATGACACTGATTACGGTGATTTTCTCTTTTGAAATTGTTTAAGTTAGACTTTACATGACCTTGATACATGTAAATATCAACTCGGCATTCTATTATCGAGGAAGTACTTTTTTAAATATTGCATTAGCTATTATTCTCATCATTATACGCTTCTTTAGTTTCTGTTTCGGTCGCTAGAAACTATACCTATACTCGTTCCTGAGATGTTACACTTAATAAAATTGTGTAAATTGGAAATAAAGGAACAAAGGGTATTTTATTTGTGTTTTAAAAAACTACATAAATAAGCAAACGATGAGAATGAGATCGATAAAAACGCATTTAACTGTCACGCTATTATTATGCATTCTGCTACCCACCGGATTGATAGGCGCAACGGCATACTGGTTCGTATATAACGAGATCAAAGAAAGCCGCATCGAGAACGTAGGTCATATAGCCGACGCACGTCATGAAGAGCTGCGTATGCAGCTGAACAGAGACAACGAGCGTGGTAAGGCTTTGCTGGATAGATTGATTGCCGTCTGTCGTTACAGCGACGTGGGCATCAATGGCTGCGTTCGGGCCAGACTGGAGCAGTTTGCCACCATCAATCATGTCGTCGGCTTTACCTTCCATTCGGGAATCGAGAGCGATCTTACTTGGGGTGGCGACGCTATACCGTTCGATAAGATAAACAAATCGTTTCTGCCTGGACAGATAGCGGCAATCTCTACAGTAAACGGTGCTTCGTTGCTATCCCTGATCGCTGCCGACCCGGTGTCTGGTTTTAGTCTGGTGACGACCTATCCCGGACAGGAACTGCAAGATATTTTCGTCGGTTCTAAAGTGTTGGGACAATCAGGAGAAACCTTTCTAGCCGATAATCAGGGTTTTTTCATCACCAAGCCACGCTATTCTTCACAACAAGGGCTTTTCAATCCCATTTCAGCCATGCCGATGCAACACTGTTTACACAGTGAAAATGACGAAACACTCAATCTCGATTATCGCGGCGTTTCCATTATCCATGGTTTTAGGTTCGTACCGGAAATTGGGGGGGGCTGCATCATGGCGCATATCGATCAGGCGGAAGCCTTTGCGCCATTGACACGATTGGTTATGGGCCTGAGCGTCGCGGCTTTCCTTTTTGCTTGTTCTGCCTGGTTAATCGCAACGATGATCGGCAGGAGTATGTCCAAACCTATTATTGCTCTGGCTGACATGGCACAGGCCTTGTCTCTGGGAGATTTCACGCAACGAGTTTCCTTGGAAGGTTACAGCGAAATCGCCGAGTTGTCGCAACTATTCAACAGTATGGCCGAACAACTGGATAGCACCCTTAGCCGGTTAAAAGCGTCCGAATACGAGCTGGAGCAAAAGATTGTCGAACGTACCTCCGAACTCCACGAGCGGCATAGAAAATATCATTCGGTCATTCGCACCACCGGAGAGGGTTTCTGGCAAGTGGATAGGGAGGGCTGTCTGTTGGAAGTCAACCCTGCATATGCCCGCCTTTCCGGATATTCAGAGACGGAATTGGTCGGTATGCGGGTCACCGATCTGGAAGCGAAGGAAACGCAGGAGGAAACGGCTGAACATATCCGTAATATCATGCAGCAAGGGACGGATATGTTTGAAACCCGGCACCGCCGTAAGGATGGGAGTGTGTGGGATGTTGAAGTCAATGCTTCTTTCATCGACGAAGATGAAGGATATTTTGTTGGCTTCTTCAAAGATATTACCGAACGCAAACGGATCAAACAAGAACTGCTCATTGCCGCCACCGCTTTCGAGACCTTGGAAGGCATCACCATTACGGACGCCAACGAGATTATTGTGCGCGTCAACCAGGCATTTACCCAGATTACCGGCTACACACCGGAAGAAGTCATTGGCAACAAACCTTCCATGCTTAAATCAGGTCGTCATGATCAGGATTTTTATCGCGCGATGCACAGCGTCTTGCAAAGCGAAGGTCAGTGGGAAGGCGAAATATGGGATCGCCACAAGGATGGCCATATCTATCCAAAATGGCTCGCCATAACGGCTGTCAAGGATGATTTTGGATGCGTTACCCATTATGTGGGGAATTTTACGGACATTACCGAACGTAAAGCATCCGAAGAAAAAATTAAAAGTCTGGCTTTCTACGATACGTTGACCAAGTTAGCGAACCGGCGTCTTTTGACTGAACGTCTGGACCATGCTATCGCCATTCAAGGGCGCACTGAAAATTACGGCGCGTTGCTATTTCTGGATCTGGATAATTTTAAGTTACTAAATGATACTCAGGGGCATGGAGTAGGTGATGAGCTACTGGTCGAAGTCGCGCACAGATTGAAAGTCAGTGTACGGGAAACGGATACCGTAGCGCGATTGGGTGGCGATGAATTTATTGTGCTACTGGGAGAGCTTGGCACGGCGTCTGACAGCGCCGCCGTCCAGGTAAGAACCGTTGCGGAAAAGATTGTTTCAGTACTGGCGGAACCGTACATTCTAAGTAGCGTGGTACATAACTGCTCCAGTAGTATCGGCATAGTGCTGTTTTGCGATTCCGGTGCTACAGCCGACAACGTGTTGGCACAGGCGGATACTGCGATGTACGCAGCCAAAAAGAGCGGCAAGAATACATACCGGTTTTTTGATCCTGCCATGCAGCAAGAATTGGAGCAACGGGCAAGATTCGAATCCGCGTTGCGACAGGCCATCAACAATGAACAATTAAAACTCTTCTATCAACCTCAGGTTGATGACAAGAAACAGATGATTGGCGTGGAGGCGTTGATTCGCTGGTATCATCCCGAGTTGGGCTTGATTCCTCCAGTCCAGTTTATTCCGTTGGCCGAGGAGACTGATATCATCCTGATCATTGGGCGCTGGGTGCTGGAAACTGCCTGCGCCCAACTCAAAGCATGGAGAAGCCTGTCTTTTGCCCGAAATCTAAGTATTGCAGTGAATGTTAGCGCCAAACAGTTTTATCAACCGGGTTTCGTCGATGAAATACGCGAGATTATGGCTCAATATGCTATCGAACCCAGGCGACTAAAACTGGAACTAACCGAAAGCATGGTATTGAAAGAAATAGATATCGCTATCGCAAAGATGCTCGAACTCAAATCTATCGGCATTCTTCTTGCCATGGATGATTTCGGTACCGGTTATTCATCGCTCAGCTACTTGAAAAATTTGCCTTTCGACCAGATTAAAATCGATAAAAGTTTCATTGATGACATCAAGAAAAATAACAATGATGCCTACATTATCCATAGTGTAATCACCTTGGGTAAGTTAATGGAGATAGCGGTGATCGCGGAAGGCGTGGAGGATACCGAACAGGATGAACTTCTAAAATCTCTGGGCTGCACAGTATTCCAAGGCTACTTGTTCGGAAGGCCGGTGCCTATCGAAGAGCTGGAAAATCTGTTGCTAACGACATTGACAAGTTAAAAGAACAACTCCGATTATGATCTTCGGTTGGCGTGGTAAATAATGTTATCCAATCCTACGTATTAGTTTTCCGCAGAACAGGGGCATCGGCTTGTTTGGATGTCGTATTATGATCAAGGTCAATTTCATCATTCCATAATGACGAAATACGAGTGTTTACCAAGCTCATTTTGCATTGAAAGAGGCAGGCTTTCGCCTTTTGCCGATATTTACGATAGAATATCAAAAATGAAACGGTAAGTTTAAAGGGTGTTGCCCTTGCTGAGAGTTGAAATTATCCTGCGGGATGTGTGAAAGTTTAAGTAACCGATATGGAGCAAAGTTATGTCCTGGAATGAGCCTGGTGGTGATAAGAAAGACCCCTGGAGCGGTCGTGGTGATCAAAAAGGCCCGCCTGATCTAGATGAAGCAATACGTTCATTGCAAGAGAAGTTAAGAGGTTTTTTTGGCGGCGGCAAAGAAGGCGGGGACAGCTCTTCCGGTATTCCTCCATTGAAAAGTATTGGTTTTCTGATAGCCGGTGCGATAGTGCTATGGGGCTTAAGCGGCTTTTATATTATCAATGAAGGTACACATGGCGTTGAAACTCGTTTCGGTAAATATGTTGCAACAACTCAGTCGGGTTTGAACTGGCACATTCCATCGCCTATTGAGCGGGTTAATGTTGTTGATGTTAAACAGCAGCGATATATTGAAGTGGGTTACCGTAGCGGTGGCACTGAACAGGCTCTAGGCTCGGTGCCGAAAGAAGCGTTAATGCTAACCAAAGATGAAAATATTGTTGATGTACGTTTGGCGGTACAGTATCAAGTTAAAGATGCAAAGGATTTTATCTTTAATGTAGTGAACCCTGCGGCTACCTTGAAACAGGTCACCGAAAGTACACAACGTGGAGTGGTCGGCAGCAGCAAAATGGACTTTGTTTTAACCGAGGGCCGTAGTGAAATCGTGGCTCAGATTAAAAAAGAGATTCAGGAAGTTATGGACAATTATAAGTCCGGCATTCAGGTTACCAGCGTCAACCTTCAGGATGCACAGCCGCCTGAACAGGTGCAAAACTCATTCGAAGACGCTATTAAAGCGCGTGAAGACGAGCAGCGCTTAATCAATGAGGCGGAAGCCTACTCCAACGATATTGTGCCGAAAGCACGCGGCTCCGCAGCAAGAAAAATACAGGAGGCCGAGGGTTATAAAGATCAGGTTATTGCTCAGGCAGAAGGTGAATCCAACCGGTTTTCCAAATTACTTACGGAATATACTAAAGCACCGGAGGTTACCAGAAAGCGCCTTTATATCGAATCTATGGAATCCGTATTGTCTAATACGAATACCGTAATGGTTGACGTTAAAGGCACTAACAATATGCTTTACTTGCCATTAGATAAAATGATTCAACAGCAATCTTCGGTCCAACAACCCAATGTTCTTCCTCAAAGCACAGCAGAGCAACCTGCTCAGGTAAAGGTTGAAACGCCACAACCCTCTGTGCGATCTTCAACGCGCGGCCGTGACGCAAGGGGACGCTAATGACACAAAATAAAATATTGGTAGGCTTGGGCGCATTGTTGTTTATCGGCATGATGTGCATCTTTACCGTCAGTGAAACAGAAAAGGCAATTAAATTTCGTTTAGGTGAAATCGTAAAGAATGATTACGAGCCAGGCCTGCATTTTAAATGGCCGCTTATCAACAATGTGAAAAAGTTCGATAAGCGTATTCAAACGATGGAAGCTAAACCGGAGCGTTTTTTAACTGCTGAAAAGAAAAACGTCATTGTTGATTCTTTTGTTAAATGGCGCATCGGCGATGTAACTACTTTTTATACGGTTGTTGCCGGTGACATAGATCAAGCTAATCTGCGGCTCGACCAAATCATTAAAGATGCTTTCCGGGGAGAATTCGGCAAGCGTAATATCAAGCAATTGGTTTCAACGGATCGTCAGGCTATTCGTGAAATACTGATTAAAAATTCCAAGCCTCTTGCGGCTGACTTGGGCATGGAAATTATTGATGTTCAGGTGATGCGCATCGATCTGCCGGAAGAAGTCAGCAGTTCTGTGTTCCGTAGAATGGAAGCGGAACGTGAGCGGGTTGCCCGTGAATTCCGTTCGCAAGGCGCGGAAGCAGCGGAAAGAATCCGTGCCGATGCCGATAGACAACGGGTTGTTATTATGGCGAATGCCTTTCGGGATGCAGAAAAGCTTCGCGGTGAAGGCGATGCAAAGTCTGCTGAAATCTATGCCCAAGCTTATGGAGCCGATGCAGAGTTTTTCACTTTCTACCGCAGCTTGAATGCCTATAAAAAGACGTTTACCAGCTCAAGCATGATGGTGCTTGATCCTGATTCCGATTTCTTTAGATATTTCAAGCAACAAAAGTAGGGGCTGGCCTTGTGTGCCTGCCCAGAGTTGCTCAAGCCTACCCAAGGCAAGGGCAACCACAAGGGATTGCCCCTACATACTAGTAACCAACGCTCCGCATGCGGGGCGTTTTGTTTGAGTGGACATATAAAAAAATGCAACAAAAAGACTCTTGGCTTTTGCCTGACGGCATAGAAGAGATTTTACCGGAAGAGGCTAAGCATCTTGAAAGCTTGCGGCGTAAGATACTGGACGCGTTTGCTTGCTGGGGATATGAATTAGTCATTCCTCCGTTCATAGATTATCTGGATTCCTTGTTGACCGGCTCAGGTCATGACCTGGAATTGCAAACCTTCAAGCTAACCGATCAGATCAGCGGTGAAATGCTTGGGGTGAGGGCGGATATGACGCCGCAGGTCGCCAGAATCGATGCGCATAATTTTAATGCCGAATGGCCGACCCGTCTTTGTTATACAGGCACTATTTTGCACACCAAAGGCGATCCGCTCGAAAAAACCAGAAGCCCGATGCAGATAGGCGCCGAGCTTTATGGCCATGCCGGCAAGGAAAGCGATGTTGAGGTTATACGCTTAATGCTGGAAATGTTGGCGATATCCGGATTGCAAAATGTGCATCTTGATTTGGGCCATGTCGGCATTTATCGGGCGTTGTCAAGACAGGCTGGGTTAACTGACGTGCAGGAAGCCGAGTTGTTTGACGTGTTACAGCGTAAGGCCAGGCCCGAGCTTCAGGAGTTGATGGTTTGCTACAGTATTGATGAACAGCTTAAGACTATGTTCTTGAAGTTGCCTCAGCTGAATGGCGGCAAGGAAACCATTGCCAAAGCCCAAGCGGTTTTATCGGCAGCTAATGGCGAAGTCAGGCAGGCTTTAGCGGATTTGGAAGCGATTGCGGATAAATTAACGGCCAATTTCCCGTCATTACCGGTCAGTTTCGATTTGGCCGAGTTGCGAGGTTACCATTATCACACCGGCGTGGTTTTTGCGGCTTTCGTGCCTTCGGTGGGCAGGGAGATTGCCAGAGGCGGTCGCTATGACAATATCGGCGCTATTTTTGGACGTGCGCGTCCTGCGACCGGTTTTAGTGCGGATTTGAAAGTGTTGTCGGTATTAGGCAAAACATCCTGCAAGGAAGAACCTCGAGCCTCGATATTCGCTCCGTATCTGGACGATGCAATGTTAAATGAAAAAATCAGGGACCTACGTGCTCAAGGACTGATTGTTATTCAGCAATTGCCAGGGCAAACTGGAAATGCAGAAGAGATCGGTTGTACATCTATCTTGGAACAAGATCATCAAAATTGGGTCGTTAGACCATTAGCCAGCTTGGAATAATTATGGGAAAAAATGTCGTTGTTATCGGTACCCAATGGGGTGACGAAGGAAAAGGTAAATTGGTCGATTTGTTAACGGAGCAGGCGGAAGCCGTCATCCGGTTTCAGGGCGGTCATAATGCAGGACACACTCTGGTTATACAGGGAGAAAAGACCGTTTTGCATCTTATTCCCTCCGGTATACTCAGGGAAAATGTGCAGTGCATGATTGGCAATGGCGTGGTTTTGTCGCCAAATGCTTTGCTCGAAGAAATTGAGTTTCTGGAAAAAGCCGGTATTCCTGTCAGAAATAGATTGCTTATCAGTGAGGCTTGCACACTGATATTGCCGGTTCATGTAGCCATTGACAAAGCGCGTGAAATAGCCCGCGGCAATAAGGCGATTGGTACAACGGGCCGCGGTATAGGGCCTGCTTATGAAGACAAGGCCGCACGAAGAGGCTTACGGGCCGGAGACTTTTTAAATCCTACGGTTTTCGCTGAAAGGTTTAAAGAGCTTGTCGAGTACCACAACTTCATGCTGACTAATTACTATCATGCTGATTCAATCGATTATCAAAAAGGTCTTGATGAAGCGCTAAAACTGGGCGAGCAAATCAAGCCGATGCTGACTGATGTGAGCGAAGTTTTATACAAATACCAAGATCAAGGCAAAAACCTGTTATTTGAAGGCGCACAAGGTGCGCTGCTGGATATAGATCACGGCACTTTCCCTTATGTGACCTCGTCCAGCACCACGGCGGGCGGCGCTGCTACCGGTACCGGCATTGGGCCGCTTGATCTCGATTACGTGCTGGGTATCACCAAAGCCTATTCGACACGTGTAGGCAACGGCCCTTTCCCGACTGAATTGCATGATGTGAACGGCGATCACTTAGGTACGGTAGGCCATGAGTTTGGTGCTACGACCGGGCGCAAGCGTCGTACTGGTTGGTTTGATGCAGTCGCGATGCGTAAATCTGCAAAAATGAACAGTCTGAGTGGTATCTGTTTAACCAAGCTGGATGTGCTTGACGGTCTTGAAAAGGTCGGCATTTGCACCGCCTACAGGCTTAACGGCACCGTTACTGAGACAGCTCCATTAGGCGCGGATCAGTATGAAGAATGCCATGCGATTATCGAAGATATGCCGGGTTGGACAGGTACGACTGCCGGTGTAACCGATTTTGATGCGCTGCCGGATAACGCCAAAGCGTACATCAAAAGAATCGAAGAGCTGGTCGGTGTTAAGATTGCTATCTTGTCAACCGGTCCCGATAGAGACGAAACAATTATCCTGGAACATCCGTTCGCTTGAACGGCTATTGCATAAATTACCTGGAATTAACATGGCTGAAACTGTAGACGAATTGACTGTAACGTACGAAGATGGCGGCATTGAGACAGTTAAGGAGCTGGACAAAAAAGTGCTGACCAAAGGTGCATGGGCTACGGTTATGTACCGTTATCAGGATTGGAATCGTGCTAAAGAAGAATACGGTCCCGATAAATACACTATTCGCCGTTACCAGAAGCAAAATGGCGAATACAAGCAAAAATCAAAGTTCAATATTTCCAGCAAAGATCAGGCGAAAGCTATTATCGAGGCACTGGAAGATTGGATTAAGTTGGATTGATATTAATGTAGGGCGCGCTGTGCGCGCCTTTTTCGATAGCAGGGTTATTTTTTGGCGCGCACGGCAGGCCCTGCATAACGGCAGGCAATGCCGATACCATTGAAAATAACTTTTAAAATGAAAATTTCTATGGTTTCACCCAGCATCAGTCATTCAAGGCATTCATGACCAAAACTGCTCCATCCGTTACCCGTATTGCCTTAGCCAGCTTCATCGGCACTGCTATCGAGTTTTATGATTTTTATATCTACGGCATGGCAGCGGCATTGGTTATCGGCCCGATATTTTTTCCCGGCGGCAATCCCACAACCCAAGCACTCAGTTCTTTTCTTACTTTTTCCGTAGCTTTTCTGACTCGACCTTTGGGCGCCATGTTGTTCGGACATTTTGGCGACCGCATCGGGCGCAAAACAACCTTAGTTGCATCGCTTCTGGTGATGGGCGTATCCACTACATTGATCGGTTTGTTGCCGGGCTATGACGCTATCGGCGCATGGGCCCCGATCTTGTTATGCTTGTTGCGTTTTGGGCAGGGCATCGGCTTGGGCGGAGAATGGGGCGGAGCGGCGCTGTTGGCGACCGAGAATGCGCCGATTGGAAAGCGAGGCTGGTATGGCATGTTTCCGCAGTTGGGGCCGCCGGTAGGGTTTCTTTGCGCGACCGGCAGTTTTTTGCTATTGGCTCATTTTCTAAACGATCAAGAGTTTAAAGACTGGGGTTGGCGTATCCCATTTCTGGCGAGTTCGGTGCTGGTCATGATCGGTTTGTATGTGCGTCTGGCCTTGGCCGAAACCCCGGTATTCGCCAAAGTGTTACAGCAACACCAACAAGTACTCTTGCCGCTTCGTGAAATAGTTAAATCTCATGTCGCCTCGTTGGTGCAGGGCGCAATGGCGATGGTAGTGTGCTATGCGTTGTTCTATATTTCAACCGTGTTTTCGTTAAGCTACGGCACCACTACACTGCAAATTCCGCGACAGCAATTTCTTGGTATGTTGTGCGTGGCGGTATTATTTATGGCTGCGGCCACGCCGTTATCGGCTTTGGCGGGTGATCGTTTCGGACGGCGGCCCGTATTGCTTGTCGCCGGAAGCTTAGCATTTCTGTCCGGTTTTCTGTTAAAGCCGATGCTGGAAAGCAGCTCGCCGTTAATAATCACTGCCTTCTTGTCATTGGAGCTATTCCTGATGGGAGCCACCTTCGCACCGATGGGAGCCTTATTGCCGGAATTGTTTCCCTCCAAAGTACGCTATACCGGTGCGGGAACCGCTTATAACTTAGGCGGCATACTTGGTGCTTCGTTTGCACCTTATATTGCGCAACGGTTGGTCACTGAGGGAGGTTTGGCCTGGGTTGGCGGCTATGTCTCATTGGCTGCGGCTATCAGCCTGCTTGCTGTATATTTGATACGTGAAACCCGTGATAATCATTGGGCGTAAATAACTCTCAAAATAATTTGGCAAGTCCGGTTTAAACCATTGATCAGGCTGGTTGCAGATACCAGACAGTCTGAGTTTCAATGCGGACAAACGGTTAATAAATCATCCAGCTTTTTTTGTTGATCCAGCACATATAACTCGTCAAAGCCGCCGACATGATAATCGCCGATATAGATTTGAGGCACCGTGCGGCGGTTGGTTTTGATCATCATTTCTTCTCTTAAGCCGGGTTCGGCATCCACATTGATCTCTGTATAGTGAACGCCTTTTTTGTCGAGCAGGCGTTTAGCCATCATGCAATAAGGGCAAATATTGGTAGTGTAGATCAGTATTTCCGGCATATTTCATTAAGAGTCGCTTAAATAGGAGCGCGCATTCTATCGGGTAATGCCTTGTTGTTCAATGCCGATGGCTAATGATAAATATTTAATCAGTTCCCATGCAGCCTCCTGCATGCTGCTTCCAAAAGCAACTACTCCGTCTTCATGGCCCAGCATGGTGAATAATGAGGTCTGCATTAGCTTGCCGGATTGAAATAGTTCCTCAACAGCCATCGCCATTTCAACCGTGCCGTAAGGAACATCGGCGCCAGTATGGGGCAGCTCGAGTGCTACGGTATGTTTCCATATTTCGGGGCTGTGTGCGTGAATAACAGCCTGAATGGTATCGTCTTGGGCATAAACGGTGGCGTGGGTCATCGATTCGGATGAGGGTTTGCACAGGCCGCAGGATTGGAGCCGGTTTTGGTGAGGTTCCGCTTTGACGATAAGGCAGTAATGTTCAGGCCTGAGGTGCTCAATATGCCCGGTTTGAGTGCCGCTAACGATAAATTGCCCGCTGCTTGGAGCGGTTCTTTGGCTGATATTGCCGAATCCGATATTGTCGTATCGTTCAGGAGTTTGCCCGATAAGATCAAGTCTGACGGCAATGGTTCGCCAAGCGTTGATTTCGGTTAATGATAAAAGGTGGTTAATCGACTGTTGCGTATGATTTAGCTGGTATTTTATTACGCCTTCTTGTTCTTTCATTTTGCAGGGTCTTGGGCGGTGTGGTTGAGTAGGTTTGAATAAGGCTACAGTATAGTTTAGAAAATAAAATACAGATAAAATGCAGAGTGTTATAAAATTAACGGTTTTCAAATTTGAAGACCGGCTTTGCCGCGGCTGCTTCTGGCAGTCGTCGACATTTCCTCCATCCTTGGAGGTTCATCGGTACCAAAAAATAGTGGCTTAACTATATGCGATGTCCATTTTGCGGAGCACAAGATACGAGAGTTCTTGATTCGAGATTGGCCAATGAAGGCGATCAGGTTCGCCGTCGGCGTGAATGCAATGCCTGTAAAGAACGATTTACTACACACGAGGTGGCGGAATTAACACTGCCTAGAATTGTTAAGCGTGGCGGCATACGTGAGCCTTTCGAGGAAAACAAACTACGTTCAGGTATGCTCAGGGCACTGGAAAAGCGGCCAGTAGGCAGTGACGATATTGAAGCCGCGATCAATCGAATAAAACAGGATTTGCGGGCCTCGGGCGAGCGGGAAATATCGGCGCAGGAGCTGGGCGAAAAAGTCATGAAAGAGTTAAGTTCATTGGATCATGTGGCTTTTGTGCGATTTGCTTCGGTTTATCGCAGTTTTCAGGATGTCAGCGAATTCACCGAAATGATTGAAGATTTACAAACGACCGCCAAGGATGGTGGAAGTGCCGCAACCGGTAGGGAACCGGGGCGACAAAGATAATGTCAGCGGCGCGCGATGCTTTTTATATGGCGCTAGCCATTAACCTGGCTAAAAGAGGGCGCTATACGACCGATCCTAATCCCCGTGTAGGCTGCGTTTTGGTCAGGGACGATGCAGTTATAGGGCAGGGCTGGCATGTTAAAGCAGGTCAAGGGCATGCGGAAGTTGAAGCGTTAAAGAATGTACAGAATGCCAAAGGCCTGTCCCGAGCGGAGTCGAAGGGCGCAACCGCTTACGTAACGCTGGAACCTTGCAGTCACCATGGCAGGACTCCGCCGTGTTGCGATGCACTGATAAAAGCCGGAGTCAGCCGGGTCGTCGCGGCCATGCAGGATCCAAACCCTCAAGTATCGGGCAGGGGACTTGAAAAGCTTAAAGCGGCAGGGATTGAAGTGTGTTGCGGCGTATTGCAGGAAGACGCGCAAGCGCTAAATCGCGGTTTTATCAAACGAATGACTGCTTACCGTCCGTTTGTGCGCAGCAAGTTGGCGATGAGTCTGGACGGACGCACCGCAATGGCATCGGGTGAAAGCAAATGGATTACCTCAGATGAAGCTAGAACCGATGTGCATCGGCTAAGAGCGGAGAGTTCGGCGATTTTAACCGGCATCAATACGGTGCTGGCGGATGACCCAGCGCTGAATGCCCGTGTAAATGAAGAGGTCTTGCAGCCGGTCAGGGTGGTGCTGGATACGCATCTGAACATGCCGACTACCGCGCAGATGGGTAAATTGCCGGGGCGCAGCCTGATTTTAACCTGTGTGCAGGATGAGCAAAAACAACGCGCATTGCAACAGGCAGGCTTTGAGGTTTATAAACTGCCTTGTAAAAACGAACGACTTGATTTGCATGCAGTGATGGATTTTTTAGCAGGGCAGCAAATCAACGAGCTGCTGATTGAGGCGGGCTCTGTGCTTAATGGCGCATTGCTGGCTGAAGGGCTGGTTGATGAATATGTGATCTATATGGCGCCCTGTATTTTAGGTGATCAGGGGCGCGGATTATTTAACCTGCCGGGTTTGCAACAGATGGCTGATAAAAAGCAGTTGAAACTGCGTGATGTCAGGCAAGTTGGTCAGGATTTAAAATTAATTTATACACCATTGTAGGGGCTACATGTTTACAGGCATTATCTTGGCAGTGGGTAAAATATCGGCAATTGAGCAGAAAGCCGGCGATTGCCGATTGACCGTAGCGACCGGAAAATTACCGCTGCATGATGTCGCGTTGGGTGACAGTATTGCCGTCAACGGCGTATGCCTGACCGCAGTGGAGCTGGGAACAAATTATTTCTGTGCCGATGTTTCCAATGAAACTTTGTCCAGAACCATCTTAAATGCTGCGACGGTCGGTACGCCGGTAAATCTGGAGCTGGCTTTAACGCCGACGACCCGGTTAGGCGGGCATATCGTCAGCGGCCATGTCGATGGTATCGGTGCGGTGACCGAAAAACAGGCGGACGGGCGATCTTTTCGATTTAAATTTAAAGCCCCCGATAACCTGGCTAAGTATATTGCCGAGAAAGGCTCTATTTGTATCAACGGTATCAGCCTGACCGTCAATGAAGTCGATGGCGCTGTATTCAGCGTTAATATCGTACCGCATACGCTTAAGGAAACCACGCTGGGCGATGCGGTGGTCGGAACCAAAGTCAACTTGGAAGTGGATTTGCTGGCTCGCTATCTGGAGCGGTTAATCAAGGGTGATGCGGCGGCTAAAAGTTGCGGCGGCATCACAGAAGAATTATTGCAAAAAAGCGGTTTTTTAGACTAACAACCGTAGGGGCCGGGCTTGTCCCCGCCCTTTTATCCGAATGTGTAAAAAAGGGTAACTATTAAGGGCAACCACAAGGGATTACCCCTACAATCCAAAGGCAAAATGAATACCATCGAAGAAATTATAGAAGATTTACGCTTAGGCAAAATGGTCATCATTATGGATGATGAAGACCGTGAAAACGAAGGCGACTTGGTCATGGCGGCCTCTTTTACGCGCCCGGAAGACGTTAACTTTATGGCCCGTTACGGCCGAGGCCTGATTTGCTTGACCTTGACCAGTGAGCGTTGTCAGCAGTTACGCTTGCCATTGATGGTCAATGAAAACAAAACCGCGCATTCAACTAATTTTACCGTGTCTATCGAAGCGGCAACCGGTGTAACTACCGGTATTTCGGCAGCCGACCGGGCTCGCACTATTCAATGTGCGGTAGCGGCGGACGCCAAGGCCGATGATCTGGTGCAGCCGGGCCACATATTCCCGTTAATGGCACAACCCGGCGGAGTATTAAATCGTGCGGGACATACCGAAGCGGGCTGCGATTTAGCTAAGTTAGCAGGTGTCGAACCGGCGGCGGTTATCGTCGAGATACTCAATGAAGACGGTTCAATGGCAAGACGGCCTGATCTGGAGGTATTTGCCAAGCAGCACGATCTTAAAATCGGCACTATCGCCGATTTGATCCATTACCGTATCCAGCACGAAAACACCCTGGAACGTATCAGCGAATGCGCTTATCCGACCGAATTCGGCGATTTCAGGCTTTATGCTTACCAGGACAGAAACGACAATAACCTGCATCTGGCGTTGGTGATGGGGCAAGTTTCCGGCGACGAACCGATTTTGGTCAGGGTTCATGCGCGGAATCTGCTGGATGATCTGTTTGGATCCAAGCGTAGCGACTGCAGCATCCCATTGCGTTCGGCCATGCAAAAAATAGCTCAGGAAGGGCGCGGAGTATTGGTGGTTATCAGGCAAAATGAAGACAATAAATCGCTGGCGGAATTGATACACCATTACCAGTTGGAAGATAACGGTATTGTTAATTCTGCTCAGACTGTTGGAGCTGCTGATTGGCGCACTACCGGCACTGGCGCCAGAATACTGGCCGACCTGGGGGTGCACAAACTGAAGGTTTTAGGTGCTCAGAAAAAATATGTCGCGTTGTCCGGGTTTGATTTGGAAGTCGCCGAGCATGTGGGCTGAAAATATTTACTTTAGAGGCAAAAAATAACACCACGAAGACACGAACGACTGCAAGGACGAGGAGGTAGAGCACCAACAGTAGGCGCTTTAGGCGACGCAGGGAGCAGTTGCCGAGGGTACGAAGTTTTTAACTTGGTTTCTCTTCGTGCCCTTCGTGGTGAATTATCAATTCACCCTACGCGATTCCATAACATTACACGTTAATCACACAAGAGAAACATTATGTCAACATTAAAAACCTTTGAAGGGAATCTGCTCGTTCAAGGCGGAAAATTCTGTATCGTAGCCTCCCGGTTTAACAGTTTTATCGTTGAACAACTCGAAGCCGGTGCGATTGATGCGCTGGTGCGCCACGGTGCCAATAAAGCGGATATTCATCTGGTTAAGGCTCCCGGTGCATTTGAGTTGCCGATGGTGGTGCAACGCGTGGCGGCCGCTAAAAAATACGATGCGATTATCGCATTAGGCGCTGTGATTCGGGGCGGCACGCCGCATTTTGAATATGTTGCCGGCGAGTGCGTGAAAGGCTTGGCTCAGATTTCCTTGCAATATAATGTGCCGGTTAGTTTTGGCGTGTTAACTGTCGACAGTATTGAGCAGGCGATAGAGCGTGCGGGTACCAAAGCCGGTAACAAGGGCGCGGAAGCGGCAATGTCTGCCATTGAAATGGTGAGTTTATTTAATAATCTGGAAATATAATGAGTCAAGCTAGAACCAATGCCCGAAAAGCGGCTGTACAGGCATTGTATCAATGGCAAATGGCCGGTCAGGATCTTAGCGAGATCGAACGGCAGTTTCTGGAAGAAGAGCGCTTAAAAGACGCGCAGAAAAGTTATTTTGTCGAGTTGTTTTACGGCGTGCCTAAAAATTTGGATGCGATCGATCAATCGCTGTCCGAATTTGTAGACCGTCCTGTTGATACGATTGACCCGGTCGAAAGGGCGATTTTAAGAATCGGTGTGTACGAGTTGCTGCATCGGTTGGATATGCCTTACAAGGTTGTTTTAAATGAAGGTATTAATCTAGCTAAGTACTTTGGCGCCGACGGCAGTCATAAGTATGTTAACGGTATTCTGGACAAGGTTGCGCAGCAAAAAAGAGCGGTGGAAATTAAGAGTAAGGCGCAAGGTAAATAGATCAAAAGCTTTTATTCACCACGAAGACACGAAGTTTATTTCTTCGTGTCCTTCGTGTCTTCGTGGTGATATGTTGTTATAAATAATGAGTAAATCTCATGCCTATCTCCGAATTTGCTTTAATTCAACGCTTTTTCACCCGGCAGCGCATCAAAAATCCCTCAACCCACTTGGGCATAGGCGATGACTGCGCGTTGATGTCCATTCCGGATGGTTATCAGTTGGCCGTGACTACCGATACCATGGTGGAAAACGTGCATTTTTTTGCCGGAGCCGACCCTGAACTGCTCGGTCATAAACTGTTGGCCGTCAATTTGAGCGATCTTGCCAGCATGGGCGCCCAGCCCATTTCGGTGACGCTGGCATTAACCCTGCCTAAGGTTGATGAAAATTGGTTAACAGCTTTTGCCAAAGGCTTTTTAAATTTGGCCGAACGGTATTCAGTGGATTTGATTGGCGGCGACACCACGTCCGGCCCGTTAACTTTAACCGTTCAAGCTATGGGTTTAGTTCCTAAAGGCAAGGCTTTAATGCGCTCAGCAGCTCGCCCCGGCGATTTCATCTATATGACCGGTTTTTTGGGCGATGCGGGATTGGGATTAAAGATAAAGCAAGGCTATGTCTGTGCCGATTCCGAGGCGGCGTTAACGCGATTCAACCGGCCGGAACCGCAAATCGAAGCAGGGCAGGCCTTAATCGGCATTGCCAACGCCTGCATCGATTTATCGGACGGCTTGGCCGGAGATCTGGGCCATATCCTGGAGCAAAGCCGGGTAGGCGCATGTCTTGACTGGGAATCGCTGCCGTTATCTAACGCTGTGCGATCCTATATAAACGATACCGGCGATTGGCGTATGCCGCTGACCGCCGGAGACGACTATGAGTTATGTTTTACCGTAAGCCCCGAGCAAGCTGATAAGTTAACCGTATCGGCCACTAAAATCGGCATCATAGAATCCCAACCAGGTTTGCGTTTGAATAAGTCAGGCCACATCCAACCATTAGAGGTAAAAGGCTTTGAGCATTTTTCTTAATACCCAGTTAGGTAAAAATAAACTGACGCCCAAGCAGATATTATCCGACCCTGTACTGTTTTTAGCTTTTGGTTTCGGCTCCGGTTTGGCAAAAAAAGCGCCAGGCACGATGGGTACACTGGCAGCCATTCCAGTTTATTGGCTGTTTGCGCAAACCAATTTATATGTTTATAGCTTGCTGACATTGATCGTCACGGTTGCCGGTATCTGGATTTGCGATATAGCTGCAAAAAAACTCGATGAACATGATTTTGGCGGCATCGTCTGGGATGAAATTGCCGGTTACTTGATAACCCTATGGCTGGTTCCCTTTACCTGGCAAGCTGTAGTACTGGGCTTTATCTTGTTTAGAATCTTCGATATATTCAAACCGTGGCCTATTAAATGGATTGATCGGCAAGTGCATGGCGGTCTGGGCATCATGCTGGATGATGTGTTGGCGGGCGTGTTTGCAGGGGGGATATTGCTGGTTGTTGTAAATTATTTTTAAACCAGTTTCTTGATAATTAGGAAAACTTTGCATACAGGTTTATCAGGCTTTTATCTCCTATCTGTTTTGCCGGTTGTAATCTCTAATTATATGAAGCTCCAAAGCATGTCTCCGTCGCATATATCTGGAATAAGCTTGATCTGTTAATTTGTATATCCTATCTTCGTACTCGCTTAAAAAGCCCGGTTTGCGCTCAATATCCAAGATTTTCAGGTAAAGAATCCAGGCCTCCTCCGTTAATTGTCTAAGCATTATTTTATCCTCAAATCTAAGCTGAGAACGCCTCAGCATCTTTTCGATGTTCGAGATTGGAATTTAACACATCAAATGGTAAGGAATCCCTTACAAGCAGAAAGTCAAAGAATGAAAAGGTTGCTAAGTCCGACTGCTAAAGAAGCTAAGATGGTTAAAATGAGGATACAATCTTGCTTAGGCGAACAGAAGCGAGAATGATGTGTGTACTGGGTAATGCAGTTATACGTTACTGTTTTTTGCACTAACGTACAGTATAAATTGATTTAATTATGCTTAAAAACCATTAAAGTAATATCATCGTTAAATGATTCAGTGCGGCAAAATTGTTTTAGCTGTTCCAGCAATACTTCAATGATGGCTTCAGGAGAATGTTGCGCATGTTCAACGAGAATATCATTGACGCGCTTGAGGCCAAAAAATTCGCCGTGGGCATTTTCTGCTTCGGTTAAACCGTCCGTATAAAGCAGAACCAAATCACCTTGGGATAGTGTGATGTTTCTCTCTTCAAAAATAACATTTTTGTTTACACCCAATATTAATCCCTCAGCGTCCAATTGCTTACATTCAGTTTGAGATGATCTGAGTAGCAGTGCGGGCGGATGTCCTGCATTGGCAAAACTTAATTGCTGATAGGTAATATCGTATTGCAAATAAAACAGCGTGATAAAGTAGTCGGACCTGTCTAAATCTTCAAAAAGAAAACTATTGAGAACCTTTAGGGTTTCTGCGGGCGTAGCCGAGCCGCTTGCGTGAGTTCGAATGGCGCTGCGGGTTTCCACCATAAACAGCGCAGGGCCGATGGAATGACCGGAAACGTCGGCAATAATCATGTCCAAATGATCTTCATTGCGGTAAAAATAGTCAAAATAGTCACCGCCAACCTGATCGGCCGGCAGACAATAACCGGTAACTTCAAAATGAGTGGATCTGATAGGTGCCGAAGGTGAAAGAGATGCCTGGATGCGTTGGGCAATCTTGATTTCACTTTGAGCAATGGCCAGATTGATCTGTGCTTCGCGAATCTGCTGCTCGGCCGCTTTTCTGGCAGTGATTTCGATGATGGTGCTCAGTACTAGTGTTTCTTCTTCGCTATCGATCAGGCTGAGGCCTATTTCAACCGGAAACTCAGTCCCGTCTTTTCGTAGCCCGTAGAGGTCTCGACCCACGCCCATCGGTCTGGACACAGGGGCCGCAAGGTATGCTTGGCGATAAGCAATATGAGTATTACGAAAGCGCTCCGGTACTAATATTTCAATCGGTTGCCCAATTAGTTCAGTGCGTAAGTAACCGAAAGATTTCTCTGTTTGCGAATTGACCATCTCAATCGTTCCTGATTTGTTTACCATAACAATCGCATTGGGTGCAGATTCTACCGCTTGCCGAAACCTATGCTCCAAGCGCTTACGTTCGGTGATATCGTCGATAAAGCCGCTAAATATATAGGAATTACCCAGTTTTAACGGTGAGATACTCAGTTCAACAGGAAATTCGGTGCCATCGCGGCGAATGGCGGTTTGCTCAATCAGCCGATTTAATAATGGGCCAACCCCTGTGCGCAGAAAGCGTTCCAATCCTTGTCTATGTGCATCACGCTGTGCGGAAGGGATAATTAATTCATCAAGACGCCGGCCGATGGCTTCCTCCTTAGTCCAGCCAAATGTTCTTTCTGCCGGGTGATTCCAGTCGATAATGATGCCGTAAGAATCCATAATCACAATGGCGCTCAGGGAGCTTTCAATAATCAGGCGGATGCGTTTTTCACTTTCGATAAGCGCATCTTGAAAATGCATCCTGGCAGTAATGTCCCGATCAACTCCTCTCCATTTAATCAGTCTTCCCTGGGCGTTGATAATCGGTAATCCGGTCGATTCGGTCAATATTTGGTGGCCGTCTTTATGCCGGTAGTGAGCCAGCAACGCGTAAAAAGGCTGGTGGCTGGTCGCATATCTTTGCTGGTTTGCTTTATCCTGAGGCGTTAAAAATTCGGTATAGTGCCTGCCGAGTACTTCATCCGGGCGATAACCGAGTATTTGAGTAACAGCCGCACTGCTATAGCTGTAATAACCATCAGTATCTTGCTCCCATAACCATTCGCCAGCCATTTCCGCCATTTGTCGAAAACGATCTTCACTTTCAGTTAACGCCAGTTCAGTGTTGAGGTCTTCTTCAGACCGCTCCTGAATCAGTAAGGCAATGTCGATCTTATCAGATGCCAGATCGGATAAAACAGAAAGCGATATCAATGCCGGGATTCTGTTATTTGCCTTGGTAATTACTTCACCGGTAAAGTTTGTCCTGACCGGGGTAGAAAGGCTTTGCCCGGTGTTTTTTTTTGTTATATTGGCAAAGGCTGACTGCCATAATGCCTTGTCATTTCCGGCAGCGTAGATAAGGTCAACAGGCTTGCCGATGAGTTCTTTCTCGGTATAGCCCAAAAACCTAGCGGCGGAAGGAGTAAGTTGTTTAATATGCGGTACGGCGTCATTTGAACGAATCAGCTCAATGATAATGATGTGGATTGTGAGCTGATGCATGTCTTTCAATGAAAAAGTCCGATGGACTTTTTAGGTTCATGCATGATTGCAGGGGTTAATCTGACAAATTTAAATAAGTTCATAGTTCATCCACCTGAATTGCCGCTAAAAGTACTCATTGAATAAGCTAAGTTCTATTTTGATAATAAAAAACTCAACACCATTTAGCAATCTATATTTAATGCGGTTGTCATGCAGGGATGTTTATTTGGCTAGGTCAGGTTTATGCTGTGCGAGATGGACCTAAAATTTTCTGAATTCGCCACCACGTTGCTTGTGGCATAGCGGTTGCTGATTACGTGGCCTTGTTCGGCTCGCCAGTACTACGCTACCGCCGAACAGTCTAACGTTCTGGATAATATAGTTCGTTTAGGTTTAATAGAGAAAAATTGTGATCGACTGTTAATACTTAAACACAATATTGGCATGGATGCGATTGTTGCCGGCCTTGGTCGTTCCATTTTCAACTGTGTCCAACGCATTGGCGAACGCAATATTACCCATGAAATATTCGCGCCATTGAAAACGCGCCCCAATCCCTGTGCCGCTCAGGTTCCAGTCCTTGACTTGTCCCGGCGTTGTGCTTTGCAAGCGGCCGTGCCCGTAATCATAAAAGACGAATAAATTGGTTTTTTGCCCGTCGACGATGCTCAGAGCAGGCCAAGCCGGTGTGGTCAGTTCAAATTTTACTATCTGGCCGCTATCGGCCCCGGTTTCGCGTTGATCATAGCCCCTGACATCAAAACTGCCTCCAATGCCGAGTTGCTCTCCGGCGATCAGCGGACTGTGGCTATGCTGGCCGGTAAACGTGGTTTGTGCGATCCATTCGTTAACACCGACCGAGAAATTGCCGCCAAAGCGCAACAAATCCCAATTTTGCTTCGCGTTAAGGCGAGCCGCCTGATAATGGGCCTGAGTATTATGTCCGCCGAAATCAGTATTGCCGACCCACTGCACGTAATAGCCGGTATGAGTATTCTGCCAGGGGTACTCGCCTTTATACATCACGCTGAACGGCGCACTGCGGACATTGGCGCCTATTTGGGTATTTTGAAACTGAACGTCATTGATAAAGTAGCGATTATCGATACCCAAATCCAGGCTATGTTCATATTTTTCCAATTTGGGTAAAAACTGCTGATAATGAATACCATACATTTCGCCTGAACCGGTTACTGTTAAATCAGTTGCCACCGTGCCCGTATTAACCGAAGAATTGGCATAATAGGCGCTTAGCCAGCCTTTCAGTTGATAAATAGGCATACTGTAACTGCCGCCATATTGTTGAACGGTATCAGCGTGATCAGGAGAGGTCGAGTAACTGCCGTTGACGATATGATCCAAGCCCCATAAATTGCTGTATTGCAGTGTGCCGGTCAACCGGTAATCGCCTGAACTGGATGTGCCGTAATTGTTAGCGATTAAAGACGCCTGGTAGGGGCGGCGTTCGGATACGGCAACATTAGCATCTAATTTATCAGGGGTTTTACTGGGTTTAAAGGTGACTTGTATCTGTTTTGAAGGATGCTTGTTAGCTACTTTAATTGCTTCGGCTAAATCCTGGGTATTGGGCGATTCTGGTTTTTTAAGGATCGGTAAGCTGGCAATGATATTGTTCCGGGTAAAGTATTTATTCCCGGTTACCTCTATTTCACCCAAGGTAAAAGAGATCACTTGCAGTTTTACATCGCCACTAGCTAAGGTTTGCGGTGGTACGATAACGCGATAAAAAGGATAACCCTGCTCGTGGATAATCTGTTCAAGTACCTTGCTGACTTCTTGTAGTTCTTTAAGCGTATAGGGTCGATTTTGTAGAGGTTTAAAATGTTCGTCAATAAATGATTGCGAAAGCGGCGATAAGCCTTCAACTGAAAAATGCTTAACGTCGAACTTGAATTCAGGTGGTGCAGCGGCCAGGCACGGTGTTTGAGAGACTAGACATATGGCGGAAATTAAAACTGATCTAATTATACCGGCAGTAAACCAATTAAATTTTTTAATCATTTTTTCATTGTTTTTTTAATTGCTTTTTTGCGTAGTATAGTTGAACTATCCTGTTATTGTGTAGATAGTTTACAGTGCAATGCGTCTACAGTTACAACTTGCAGCTTGATATCGCCGCTATCCAGCGTTTGCGGCGGCAAGATAACGCGATAAAGCGGATAGCCCTGTTCATGAATAACCTGTTCAAGTGCCTTGCTGACTTCTTGTAACTCTTTAAGCGTATAGGGCCGATTTTGTAGAGGTTTAAAATGTTCGTCAATAAATGTTTGTGAAAGCGGTGAGAAACCCTCAACTGAAAAATGTTTAACATCAAATTTGAATTCCTGCGGAGCAGCGGCAAAACAGAGCGTTTGAACGATCAAATATAAACTGGCAATAATTAAACTTGACCTGATCAAATGGGTAATATGCCAATGAACTTTGTTATCCATTTTGTGTTGTCTTTTCATGAATTTTTGAGAGTCAGTCAGTTGTGTGGCTGAATTTTTCATTGTTACTATGTAGAAGCGTCGCATCGCAATGCTTCTACAGTTACATTAACAACCGTCACCGGATGAACCGTCACCCGGAGTGCCTCCTCCCCCGGACGTTCCCCCGCTCCCTGGAGTGCCATCACCGGACGAACCTCCACCAGATGAGCCATTATCAGAGTTTATCGTTGTTTCTCCGTTGGTGCTTGTAGTGGACGTTTTACCTTCTTCTACTGTTTTAGTGTTTTTACCATCATTAGACTCAACGGTAGTTTTTCCACTGATAGAACTAACGGATGTATCGCCTCTGGCTTTAGTGGGTTCTTTAATCACATCCTTAGAGTTAGTCTTATCTGTCCTCGGATCGGCTCCTTTAATCCGGGTTAGGTCATTAGGTGTTGATGGAGCTAGCGTACCATCGGGGAGCAAGGTAAATCCCGCTGGCACCGAAGTTGTGTTCCCATCCGGGTCGGTTGAAGTTAACTCTCCTTCAGTGGTAGTAACAACTCCGCTTGCATCTAAATCCCCCGCGGAGCCTCTTATACCGATAGTGGCGACTGGGGTATTCAAGGCAAAGGCATTATGATCGTTTTTGCCGATACTGCCGGTTAGCATTCGCATCCCACCCGCGGCTAAACGAAATAAGACCTGATCTTTTTTGTCTTTAATGTTGTAGATATATTTTTTAATTTCCATTTCGCTATCGGCAGCCAAAGTGACTTTCTGACCATCCGGAAATACTACCAGTGCGTAGCTATCCTTTTCACTGTATAGAGTGTCGGAGTTATATAAAGGCTTACCTACTGACAGAGGTCGGTCTTTTGCATTTTTGTCAGCAAGTTTTTTTGCGACTACCTCGCCTTTAATGTCAACCACACGCGCCACTATGCTTTCTTCAGTTCTTTCTTTTTTGTCGGCGACTTCTTGCGCATTTTTGGCACAAGCTTCGTCACAAACTTGTATAGCAAACTCTGCTTTTTCAGAACCGGGTTTAACCGTGCCGGTTGGTGTTTTTATTTGAAAGTTTTTAGGGTCACCCTTAGCAATATCGCCGGTACTGGCTTGAACGCTCCCTTCATGTAACTCCAGTTGCGCCGTTTTATTGCCAGATTGGCCATCATAATGATCGATACTAAAATTACTGTTTGGACGCACAGTCACCTTGGCGCCGTCGGTAAATTCGATAATCACAAAACTGCGCTCGGTCGTCTGAATATTGTCGCCCTGAAAAATCTCGGTGTCCTTGCCGAGAATTCGAGGTGCCGCCCCTGGTAGCTGGGCGGCATTACTGCCTTTCACAAAACTGATGTGACCGACGACTTGAGGGGCCGCATAGACGGGCAGGGCTGCGGCTAATAAGCACAGCCATAAACCATAACTTTTAATAAATTGAGTTACTTGAATAGGCATGGCCGTTTTATTGAAAGAGAATGAATGGATTATCATTTAGTGCACTGCTTGGAATTTTTGCCTTTTGCTGCTGAAGAGTCAGTAGAACTACCGGTTGTATCAGTGTTACTCGTCTTTTCGGTATTACTTTGCAGTGCATTAGTTAGTGGCTGCCCTGATTGGGTTGTCGTTACAACGGAGGTAACCTGTCCTAAGGAATTCGTTAAGGTAACCTCAACAGGTGTTGGAGGTTTCCCATCCAATAAATTCGGCACAGCATTTGCGGCTGCTTTGGCATCTGCCTCTGCTTTGGCTTTAGCATCTGCTTCGGCCTGAGCTGCAGCCGCGTCTGCTGCTGCTTTAGCTGCTGCCGCGTCTGCTGCCGCGTCTGCTGCCGCTTTAGCTGCCGCTTCGTCTGCCGCTGCTTTAGCTGCAGCCGCGTCTGCTGCTGCTTTAGCTGCCGCCTCGTCCGCTGCCGCTTTAGCTGCCGCCTCGTCCGCTGCTGCTTTAGCCGCCGCTTCGTCCGCTGCTGCTTTAGCTGCCGCCGCGTCTGCCGCTGCTTTAGCTGCCGCGTCTGCCGCTGCTTGAGCAGCTATCGGATCTATCCGGCTGAACAGGTAGCGGTTGCCTGTTTCCACGACATTGGCAGGGGCGTAGTTGGCGTAGGTCTTGCTCCATAAGTCAGAGTTACCGCTTGTCAGCCCGCCAAAGGTATTCAGTGTTGGGGAGGTAGAGTATACCAGCCAGCGCCCCCCCCCCGTATTGCTAAGTGCTGTGACGCCTGCGTAGTTACTAAAATTGCCTGATCCTGAATTTAGAACAATGGCATTGCCTGTTCCGCTGGATGTCAATGTTCCCAGTGAGCTTAAAGTAATATCGCTGGCACCCTGTCCATAGATACTAGTTGCGGTGATGGGATTGTTGATGTTCAAGGCTCCGGCAGCAACCAAAGAAATATCATTTACCGCAGTGATATTTCCACCTACGTTGCTTCCCAGTGTTTCAAGATAGTTCCCTGATGTAATATCGTAGCTGAACAAGGCGGAAGAAAGATTATTCAGGCTTGCCGGGTTGTCGAGTGTGGACAGTGTATAATGCACGTTGTCGCCTTTAGATACGCCGATGGTTGCCGTATAGGAGGGGTTCATGGCTGTCGCGGCTCCATAGTTGAATGCGATATCCCCTTGTTGTGTCAACACTGTTTCAAAATCTGCCGAGTAGCTGTTGTTCCCGAAATTTGCCACATCCCACCTGATAGCAAGTGTATTAGCGCTGGGTTGATGGATATAAATATCCTTGCCCAGATTGGAATAAGTTACCCAATCGCTCCATGCCGGGGCGATCATTGGTAATCCCGTATCGCCTGCTATGAGACCGACTGTGGAATTTGTATATCGTGATGTTCCGCCACCGAAAGTAATAATTCCGTTCGAACTGACATACATAGTGTTGTATGCCACACCGTAGTAGGTGAATCCAAATGGTAGCGTATAGGTAAAAGATGAGTCGTCAGCATGAAAATTCTGCGCCGTGCCGCCGCCAAGAAAACTTTGAGAAATTATCTTTATGTCATGCGCCGCATTGAGAGCCACGTTGTGCTTGGAAGCAGTCGCCCCTACCTGTATGTCATAAGCATTGATGGTAATGTTGCCGGGGTTAACTGTATCTGTATTTGTAATCGTCCCGGCGTTCTGGGTGAAATTACCAGTGCCGCTGTTTCCATTGGCGGTCAGCGTGATGTTGTGATAAGCCGTAATGTCGGCATTCTGAGTTATCCCTGTAGAGGCAAGAAGATTAACGATACCGCTGCTTATTGGTGCGTTATTAGTAATCATGCCTTTGGTGTTTAGCGTAAGGATTTTGCTGTTGTCTAAGGTAAGGGCACCGTTCAAATTAATGTTGCTACTTGAAGCGCCAGTGTTTTGTAGGGTGAGATTAGACAACGAAGGTACCGTCCAACCGCTTGTTCCCAGATAAATTAACCCTGTACCTGTGCTATTACCGATGATTATGTTGGAAAAGCTATTTTGAATATAGCCCAGTTCGGTGGCGGAAAGGTTGAAGGTGCCGGTTCCTCCGGCCAAGCCGATAGTAGTAGCATTATTAAGAGGTTTGAGCGTCAAGGTGCCGCCGCTTTGGATTTTGGGTGCGGTGGCTCCCGTCATTATGATGCTGTCGCTACCGGTAGCAGTATCGGCGATCAAAGTGATATCTCCGGTTTGACCGGTAGCGGCTCCGATAACGGTGCCGGAATTAAAACTAAGTCCTGCGGCAGCACCCGCTCCGAGTCCATCAAAGGTTATAGCACCCGAACCACTGTCTAGTGTAACGTTCAAGGTTTTTATGCCGTAATTGTCAGTCCCGGAGCCTTGACCCGTACCGGTAATGCTCAGCGCTCCATTGGCGGTGGTTAGGTCGGTTTGTTCAAGATAAACACCCTCGTTAATGTTCGTTCCGTTACCGCCGGTGCCATTAAGAGTCAGATCACCTGAACCGCTGGTTAGGTTAGCGTAATAGGTTTCGATGCCGTAGTTGTCAGTCCCGGAGCCTTGGCCCGTGCCGGTAATGCTCAGCGCTCCATTGGTGGCGGTTAGATCGGTTTGTTCGAGATAAACACCCTCGTTCCAGTTTGTTCCATTACCGCCGGTGCCATCAAGAGTCAGGCCGCCTGAGTTGCTTGTTAATGTAGCGTAATAAGTATTGATACCATAGTTGTCAGTTCCCGAGCCTTGACCTATGCCGGTAATGCTTAGTGCTCCACTGGCAGTGGTTAGGTCGGTTTGTTCAAGATAAACACCCTCGTTCCAATTCGTCCCGTTACCGCCGGTGCCATTAAGAGTCAGAGCACCTGAACCGCTGGTTAGGTTAGCGTAATAGGTTTCGATGCCGTAGTTGTTAGTGCCTGTGCCTTGACTAATACCGGTAATACTCAGAGTTCCTCCGCTGGTAGTGATATCGGTAGTATCAAGATAAATACCTTTGTTATAGTCAGTTCCGTTGCCGCTGGTGCCGAAAAGAGTTAATGCGCCTGTGGCGCTACTTAAGGTAGAGTCGTAGGTTTTGATACCGGCGTTATAAGTTCCGGTGGCGCCTTGACCACCCGTGCCGGTAATACTCAGCGTTCCGATGCCGGAGGTGCTTACTGTTCCCGAGTCAACATAGACGCCACGATTGATGACAGAAGAGGAGGATGTATTTCCGCCTGTACCTGTGACTGTTACATTGCCTCCAGTTAATGATTGAACCGTGCCGCCTATATATACACCTGAAGAGTCTGAAGTGGGAGTGTTGCCCGCTTGTCCAGTGAGTGAAATATTGCCGGTAGTTGTCTGTAATATGGCCGTACTGTCCCACAGGTCGATGCCATCAGCATCGCCGCTGGCATTGTCAACGCCTTGACCACGAATGGTGATGTTTCCTGTGCCAGTGGAAATAGTAGCATTCCTGATATAAACGCCATAACGCTGATCAACAGAGCCTGCGGCGTTGTAGCCAACTGCATAGCCCGTGGTTAGGTTGGAACCGCCGCCAACCACTAGATTGCCGCCGTTGGTGGTGATGTTGTTTTTGATCCAGACATTGCCGACGCCATCCGTTGCTCGAGCCTGTAAAGTGACATTTAACTTGCCGTCGGTCGCACCAATTGGGGCGTCGACTATAATTCTGCGTTCTGCCGCCAAGGTTAATGTGGTTGGCGTGGCGCCAGTTTTGGCTATGCTGTCATTGACGAAAATATCTCCATCGCCGGATGTTGTCGCATAAAGATTTGTCGATGTGTTGGTTCCTGTGGCAGTACTGATGGTGACACTGTTGGAGACCAGCATTGAGGAGAGTAGCGTGCCAGTAATGTCACCTCCTCCGCTAGCAATGGTGAAATTATGGGGATCAATGAGCCAAGTGCCGGTTTTTCCGTAGGGAGCAAGGGTACTAATAAGAGCCGAATCAGCAATTTTAATATGGGCGCCGGAAGTTTCGATAAAACCGCCGTTGCCACCCTGACTGCCGCCTTTGGCGCTGATGTCACCATCAACACGGGTGTTATCGTTACTCCAGATAATGACTTTGCCGCCATTGCCATTGCTTTTGGCATCGGCTTTAATGGTTGTATCCTTACTGGCATAAGTCGTTTTGGCATTGTGTATGTTGGGATTTTTGCCCTGATAATCGCCGCCGATTAAAACCTGTCCGCCGCCGTTTTGGCCGCCGGCGTCGATTTTCGCCTGATCCAATACACCGACGTGTTCGCCGAGCAGCTCTATGCTGCCGCCTTTGCCGGTTTGAGTGGCCTTGGCTTTTATGGTGCCTTGAGCCAAAGTGGTGCCGGTTTGGCTGTCAATATGGATGGTTCCCGCATCGCCTTGGCTGTTATTGGCTGATATTTTACTGCCCGCTGCTAACGTGATGTCCTGTTGTGCGACCAGTCGAATGTTGCCTTGTGCGTCTATCTCAACGCTGTCGGCATTGATATCGCCGCTGTGCTTGATGGTGCCGGCAAACACGTTAATTACGCCGCCTTCTGTTAACAGCTTGCCTAAATTCACTACACTATCGGCAGGCGCCTGGATTTGAAAACGAATCTCCGGGTTATCCAGGTTGGTGATGGTCAGTTCATGTCCAGCCGCCAAAGTAATGGAACCGCCGTCACTGCTGATAATGCCGTTGTTTTCGATGTGTGGTGCAATCAGGATGACGTTGCCGTCTTTTCCTGCCCGGATGATGCCTTCATTGATGACATTACCTGCGCTGGAACCGGCCATGAAATGATAGTTGCCGCTCAAGAAGTCCTGGTCGCTCAGGTTAAGGCTGGAGGCAATCAAGCCCTGGGTATCCACTACGGAACCGGCGCCGAACACGACGCCGTTAGGGTTGATCAGGAACACTTTGCCGTTAGAGGTCAGTTGCCCCAGAATCTCGCTGGGATTTTGACCGATAATGCGGTTCAGCACTGCGCTTTGGCCGTTTTGCTGGATAAACTGGGTCAGTTCGTGTTGAGCGATGCTGAAATTTTGCCAGTTGATAATCGCATTGGGGCTGTTGGTGACGGTGGTCACGCCCGGCGTAGCGGTATCAATGCTGACTTGCCCGCTAACGATTTGTGCGCCGTTCGGGTTGGCGTAGGAAAAAGAAGGGTAGAGTACCGCCAAAACTGCTAAGTTTAGTGCACGCCGCAATGGCAGACTGGCACTAAACAGTGAGTGGTGGTGCGCTGACTGCTTTTTCCGAGGGATTTTCATTGTGATTAAGCCCACTTTGTATATTTGTAATTATTTTACTACATAGTATCGGTTGCTAGGCCAATTCCTTAAGTTTGGCGGTAAAAAATGTGAGTCAATTGCCAAAATATTTCTTGTTTACTTGCTGGTATGCGTAAATGCTCCATCCCAATCGTTTTCAGGCGGGGATTTAAGGTAGTAGGCTATCCGCTCAAGATAAATTGAGTATAACTTATCATGTGGGTATTGCTCTGCTAGTTGCTCAAAAATGTTTTGTGCAGTGCTCCAATGTTGCTGTCGATAGTTGTATAAGCCTTGGTTTAATAAGTCGAGAGTCTGCAATTGCTCGGAACTGATGTCTTCCGTTACACCCAACGGTTCATAAATAGTAATATGCTTGTGCTTGCCCTTGACGCGTACTTTGTCAAGTTCCCGGTAAGTAAACTCGGGAGCCGCCTGAAGGGTGCTTTCGCTGACTATCATTTTTACGCCATATTGCTTGGTAAGTCCTTCCAGGCGTGAGCCTAAATTGACCGCATCGCCCATTATTGTATAGGCAATGCGAAATTGCGACCCCATATTGCCAACACTCATTTTTCCGGTATTAAGGCCTATACCTATGTCAACTTCCGGCCATCCTTTAGCTTTAAAATCCTTTTGGATGGTCGTTAATGCCTGCAAAATTGCCAGACCAGCCCTTACCGCGTAGGTGGCATGTTGAGGATTATGCATCGGAGCGCCCCAAAACGCCATGATCGCATCGCCGATATATTTGTCGATAGTGCCTTTGTGTTCATGTATGACGCGGGTTACCGGCGTTAAAATATCGTTAATCAGTTCACATAGTTCCTGCGGCTCCATACCTTCGGAGATAGTAGTAAAGCCCCTGACGTCGGAAAATAATACCGTCATTTCCCGGCTTTCGCCTTTTAATGAAAATTCTTCATCCGATTGGCTCATCTGCTCCACTAATTCGGGCGGGATATATTGACCGAACATGTTGCCCATCTGTTTTTTCTTCCGGCTTTCGAAGAAAAAGCCGAAAAATATCTGGATACCGTATAACGCGATCAATAAAGTGATCGGAGTTGCCAGTATGGTATCGATGTTCCAAATTGCCCAGCAGTAAAAATTGAACGCTATTCCTGTTATAAGTAATAAGCTGAAGATGATGGCGGATAAAAATACCGGTAAGCGGGGAAATATAAAGACAGACAACAGGCAAATCAGCAGCAGTTCAGTAAATTCAGCCGCAAGAATATAGTCGGGCCTGGATTTGATGGTTTGATCGAGCAAGCCGCTGAGAATATTGGCGTGTACTTCCACCCCTGCGTACAGGTTTTGTACAGGCGTTACCCGCAAATCGAGCAAGCCTGCCGCCGATGTGCCGACAATGACAATCTTGTCTTTTAATTGGTCTTGGGGGACAACACTGTTTAATACATCGGTTGCAGAAACATAAGGGAAACTGCCTTGTCGCCCCCGATAGGGCACTAATAGGGTGCTGGTTTCATCGACTGGGATATGAAAGCCTTCGATGTTCAGGGCTTCAAGCTGATTATTGCTCTTGCCATAGACGTCGCCGGTAATAAAATTAACTTCGGGCATATCCAGCAAGGTTCTGTATAAGGCTAGCGACAACGCTTCATAAATCTGATTGTTGTAATTGATTAATAGCGGTAGTCTTCGATAAACGCCATCTTCATCGACATTGGGATTGTTAAAGAAACCGCCGGACATGGCCGCAGTTTGAAGTTTTGACAAATTGGCGGCGTAGCTTTTTTCCTCAAACAGTAATGAACTGAATGGTAATTGCTCTGCCGCGGCCAAAGGGATTGGCAGCGTGCCCACCTCAGGCGTCTTTTCGATTTTATGGCTAGCGGAATAACCCAAAACCACAGGCCTGTTTTCCAGGCTTTTGGCAAACATGTCATCGTAGGACAATTGCGGACGTACCGTTTCCAGCGTCGATAAAAAATCGGTATCTTTTTGTAATGGGCCGGATGCCAGTTTTTCCAATAACTCTACACCCCCGCTGGTATCCGGTTCGGAAAAAACCACGTCGAAACCTAGTAACTTAACGTTGTAATAATCAAACAGCATATCGACCAAATAAGCCAATTTATCCCGGCGCCAAGGCCAACGGCCCTCTCTAGCAAGACTTTCCTCGTCTATATCAATAATGACAATGCGCGGATCAATAGTATTAGCAACGGTTGCCCGCAAGCGCAAGTCATATAGTATGTTTTCCATACGTTGCAAGGTCGGAATATGTAGCCAATGAGCAGTGTGCGCCATGAATAACAGCGTGATCAGAGTACAGGCCAGAAAACGGTAGGATTTAAGCCATTTATTGCTGAATTTCATCAAAGAAGCCAAGTCGATTTAAGGTGTGCAACGCGTAAGAGACAGTGAAAGTATCCGTTTCTAAAGCAGATTAAGAAATAATCACGAAAATTTAAACATTGAATTAATTAGGTCTTATTTTTTACTTAAAACGCTATTTATTTAATCAATGTCGATTTGGAAATCATCAAGGAATTTTTCGGCATATTTTTTATAGACTTTCTGCTCGATAAATGCGTCGTACAGATCGGGATCAATATGCTGTTCTTCTTTCATTTTCTTTAAAATAAACAATGCTTCAGAAAGTTTTTTTCCTGATTTATAAGGCCTGTCTTTTGCGGTCAATGCCTCGAAGACATCTGCTATTGCCATAGCTCGTGCCGGGATGGACATTTGTTCACGACTAAGTCCTTTTGGATATCCTTTGCCGTCCATACGTTCATGATGACCGCCCGCATATTCAACGACGTTTTGTAAGTGTTTTGGGAATTTAATGGCTTCCAGCATGGAAATGGTAACGTTGATATGGTTGTTGATGATTTTTCGCTCTTCTACAGTCAACGTGCCTCGGAATATGCTTAAATTGTAGATCTCTTCATCGGTTAGTAAGGGAGTATCGACATTATTCAACGACCATGTAAGTTTTTGTAATGAGTGAAGGCGGGCAATGTCTTCATCTGACATCGCTTCTCCACCGGTATTGCAATGGCGGATAAATGCTAAGTCATCGTCTAATTGAGCAATATTGTCTTGGAAAGTTTGTTCAAGTTCAGGCGATGAGATTTTATTGTCAGCAAGCTGCTGTTTGAGCAGCGCGATTTCCCGGTCGCGTTTTAGTACTTCAAAACGTGTTTCCAATAAATGAATGCGGTCGAAAATTGTTTCCAGTTTTGTCGCCTTGTCAATGACGTACTCAGGCGTGATGATTTTGCCGCAGTCGTGTAACCAACTCGCGATAGTGAGCTCGTAACGATCCGCCTCGGTAAGCTTAAAATCCTGCAAATAACCATAGTTAGTATTATGCGCGGCTTCTGTCAGCATGGAAGTCAATTCCGGGACTCGGCGACAATGCCCGCCCGTATAGGGCGACTTTTCATCAACCGCAGTCGCTATTAACTTGACCAGTGATTCGAACATGTTTTCCAGATCGGTAATCAGTTGCTGTTTGGTCAGTACGGTTGCTGCTTGAGAGGCTAATGCCTCGGCAAAACGTTGTGAGACTGAATCGAACTCGATAATTTCGTTGGTTTGATGGTCTATGGCATTAATCAGTTGCAGGATACCGATGATTTCACCTTGGTGATTAGTCAAAGGAATGGACAGGAAAGATTTTGAGCGGTAATTATTTTTCTTGTCGAATGCCTTGGTGCCGGTAAAGTCGAAATGATCGGCATCGTAAGCATCGGCAATATTGATGGTTTTGTTGTTGTGGTAGGAATAACAGACGACATTTTTAAGGTTGGGTTCGCCATTTTCTCCGTACAGAGGGATATTCGGAATGTTGATGTTGTTGCCTCCGCCTCCAAAGTAAATACCAAGGCTATCGGAACGAATGATTTCTATCTTAATAGTGTTTCCCTCAACCCGGTATATTGTTCCTCCATCCGAGTTGGTAATGGATTTGGCTCCTATCAGAATTTTTTCCAATAATTGCGTCGTATCCTTTTCAGCGGAAAGCGCAATACCGATCTCGGTCAATTTTTCAACCTGGCCGATGATTCTTTGTAAATCAGCGGAAAGTTCGTTACCAATGGTGGCGATTTTTTCAAATTGAGAGATGATCTTTTGCGTGGTCATATACTAATTGTTGCAATATTGAAATATTTTTGAACTATAGTCCAAGTGAGTTGACGACGCAAAAATAGATTGTCGTTTATCCGCTACTTATCGAGTATATTCCTAGCGGAATGTTATTTTAGCAGGTCATTAAAGTTTTAACGTGAATAGCAACACTGGCAGCCAATGCCTTGAGATTATAACCGCCTTCCAACGCTGAAATAACCCGGCCATTGCAACTACTGTCAGCAATGGTCATTAATTCTTGAGTAACCCATTTAAAATCATCTTCAACCAGCATGATAGAGGCTAACGGATCATCCTTATGGGCATCGAAGCCGGCTGAAATCAGCAGTAAATCAGGGCTGAACTTTTTCAGTGCCGGTAAAATAATGCTGCTGTATTTTTGCCTGAATTCAACGCCAGAGTCACCCGAAGCCAGAGGCACATTGATAATGTTACCCACGCCGGTTTCTTCAGGATGACCGGTGCCGGGGTAATGCGGCATCTCATGGCTGGACATGTAAAGCACATTGGGCTGATTGTAAAAAGCCGTTTGTGTGCCGTTACCATGATGGACATCAAAGTCAACAATGGCGACGCGCTCGAGTTGATAATGTTGACGCGCATAAGCGGCTGCAATCGCTATATTGTTAAATAGACAAAAACCCATTGCCATATCAGGTTCAGCATGATGGCCCGGCGGGCGTACAGCGCAAAAAGCATTGTCGGCTTTGCCGGTCAGGACGTTATCGACAGCGTCGCAGACAGCTCCAACTGCACGAAAAGCGGCTTGTTTTGACCCAGGCGACAGCACCGTGTCGTGGTCCAAATAGTGCTCGCCTTGTTTGGGGATGGCTTTGACAATCGCGTCAATATAAGACTGGGAATGAATCAGCCTGATTTGTTGCTCTGTCCCAAGGGGGGGAGATTGCCGGATTAAAGTTGAAAATTCCGGCATTGCCAATGCTTTTTCTATGCTCCTGAGCCGATCGGCGCATTCAGGATGGCCTGTACCTGTTTCATGAAGAAGAAAATCAGGATGACTGTAATAAAGTGTTTTCACAAAGTCTCTCTTTAAAACCAAGTAGGGCACTCATCACGTGCCTTTTCCCAAAATCCACACCAGGCTCAAAAGGCTTGGCATATCCATGATGACTAAGATGAATCCTATGGCTGACGGATCCGCTTAAGCAGATGCGGGCACATTTAATTTGTATCCAAAACCTTTCACAGTCAAAATCCATTGTGGATTATTCGGGTCATTTTCAATCTTTTTTCTTAATAAATGCATATATTGATAAAGATCTGATTTAGTCACCCGGTTATTTTCAGGCCACACATGGTTGATAATTTCATCGGTCAGAAACACGCGATCGATGTCCTGCGTCAGCAACTCGAAAAGCTCAAATTCTTTACGTGTCAGATTCAGCGATTTACCCTTAAACAGGACGCATTTGGAACGTTGATCAATTTGAAAAGGTTCGATCATAAAACAACGGTTATTACCATTTCCGGATGTGTTGTTAGCTGACTGCCTATTACAGGCAGACGCATCTTGCTGCTGAAGCATCAGCAGTCTCCGATCATTAGCAGTCCGTCTCGCTCGATTTCTTTTTTCTTGAATAAAGCGATGGTGATGCTTGAATCTAATATGCAGATAATGATCCAGTTGATTAATATCAGATGACGCATCTAAGACAGCATCAACCCAAGAAGTCACTTCTTCTTCCAAAGCGGAAGCGTTATTATTGTGTAAATAACATACTGGTATTTTATGATTAATACTTGCTTCACGAATCAATTTATTGATCTGACCTTGTACCGGATAACTAGCTAATATAACTATATTTGGCTGCATCTGGATCATTACATTAATTGATTCCATGTCGGCTGCTGTTTCAAAAAGTTCATAGCTATGCGCATGACAATACCCTTTTAATAAGCCTTGATGATAGAGGTCGTCACTAATTAGCGCAATTCGAAAATCTGTATTCATATGAGTCCTCGTAAAATCCATTAAAGCAATAGATACAGGGGTGAAGGGACAACAAAGAAAAATGATTTGCTTGACTTAAATGACTAAAAGTTACAATAAATTAGCCGGTTATAGCGAACATTATCACAATCATAGCGTAATACACAAGATTGCTTGTTGCCAAAAATTTGGTTAACAAAAAGAACCGGATTATTTCGGTAATTGGTAAGTACTGGTACGTATTTTATTTATGAATTTGCTTTGTTAAGGTAAGTAACATCAATTTAAACTTAAAAAATACTTTATTTATTTAATTTGGAGTGTAAGTTATTTGCTACAGTTTTTTCAATATATCGCAAAAATAGCCAGTTATAACCAGCTAATAGATAATTGAGAATATGGTTCTTAAAAATTAGATGATTTTAATTACACGACGTATTTTTGCCCTGCATATTCCATAAATTTATATAGGTGCCTAATGAGAAAGGAAACAATTAAAAAGAACCCGCTCTGGGCAGAAACCGGGGGGCAACCTTATCATCTTCTAACAGGGAAGTGTCATACACAAGATTTGCTTTATGAACTTCCGCAACACCAGACCGAACTGGAGATACAAAATGGGGAGCTGTTGCGCGCTCATGCCGATTTGGAGGAATCTCTGGATCGTTATGCAGAGCTTTATGATTTTGCCCCGGTCGGCTACTTTATTCTCACGCATGATGGCCTGATCGACGAAATTAATTCCACTGCTCTCGAACTAATCGGAGTAGAGCGCAAAAAATTATTGCATCATCATTTTTCAGTTTTCGTTACCGCCGCCTACGCCGATCATTGGCATCTTTTTTTCTCAAACGCAAAGAAGCATTACGAACGGCAAAATACTTGGCTGACGCTGAAACGTAGCGACGGTACCGAGTTTCCAGTTCAGCTAGACTGCCGACGCGTAATAAATGCCGACAAAAATCCGGTACTTTATATTACCCTTACTGATATTACAGAAAGCCAACTGACTGAGAGAGCTTTGCATGAGGTTGAGATGCACACTTTGTCCATGGCTCTGGCTAGCGCCGAGATGGGGTCATGGGACTGGGATATCACCACGGGACGCGTTATTTTTAACGAACGCTGGGCCAAGCTACGAGGCTACCGGTTGGAAGACATAGAGCCTCATGTCGATACTTGGGAAAATGGCATCCACCCTAATGACTTTCCTGCCTATCATGCTGCTTTAACGGCGCACTTAGAAAACCGTACGCCATTTTTTCAGGCTGAATATCGCGTTCGCACTCTAACGGGACCGTTGATTTGGATATCGAATCGCGGCACCGTAATTAAGCGCGATTCCAAGGGAAATCCCCTGCATATGGCGGGCATCGAGATAGACATCACCGAGCGTAAACGCAATGATGAAGAGTTGCGCATCGCTGCCATTGCTTTTGAGTCTCAAGAGGGGATGATCGTAACCGACTCTGATGCCGTTATTATTAGAGTCAACCAAGCTTTCACCCGTTTGACCGGTTATACCGCAAAAGAAGCCGTGGGTCAGACACCGCATCTACTCAGTTCCGGAAGGCATGACAAAGCGTTCTACCAACAGATGTGGGCGTCTTTGAAAGAGCAGGGTTTTTGGCAGGGCGAGGTATGGAACCGACGGAAAAACGGCATGATTTACGCAGAGTGGCTAAATATTTCGGCTGTTAGTGCACCTGACAACACCGTTACTCATTACGTTGCTTCTTTTGCCGATCTTACCAGTAATAAGGAGGCAAGCGCTGAGATTCATCGACTGGCCTATTACGACCCGCTCACTCGCTTGCCTAACCGCCGCTTGTTTCAGGAACAACTTGGCAAGGCGCTTGCTGTTAGCGGCAGAAGCGGAAAATATGGCGCCTTACTGTTTATTGATCTCGATAACTTCAAGTCGCTTAACGATGCTTTGGGTCATAATATGGGCGACATGCTGTTAACACAGGTTGCCATGCGGCTCGTCGATTGCATACGCAAAAGCGACACCGTGGCCCGGCAGGGAGGCGACGAATTTGTGGTAATGCTTGAAGAGTTGAGTACGAATCCAGAGGAGGCCGCTATCCAGGCGGAGGAGGTTGGCGCAAAAATTCTTGCCGCCCTTAATCAAATCTATCATCTGAGCAATTACGAATACCATAGTACTCCAAGCATCGGCGTTACCTTATTTAATGATCATTTGGAGACTGTGGATGAATTGCTGAAACGAGCCGATATTGCGATGTATGCGGCAAAGGCAACGGGGCGCAATACGTTACGATTTTTTGACCCGGAGATGCAGTTTGCGGTTACGGCTCGCGCGGCTTTGGAAGCAGACTTGCACCGTGCGCTGGCGGAAAATCAATTCAAGCTTTATTTCCAGTTGCAGGCACACCATGACCATCAGATTATCGGCGCTGAAGTGTTGTTGCGCTGGGAACATCCTGAACGCGGTTTGATTTTGCCTATGGAATTCATCCCGCTGGCTGAGGAAACCAAACTAATCCTGCCGATAGGTCTATGGGTGTTGGAAGCAGCCTGCGCCCAACTCAAAATATGGGAAGATATTCCTCAGACTAGGCACTTGCAGCTTGCCGTCAATGTGAGTGCGCATCAGTTTCATCAAGCCTGTTTCGTAGAACAAGTTTGCGCCCTGCTGGAAAAATATGCCATCCAGCCGGGCCGACTCAAGCTCGAACTTACTGAAAGCTTGGTACTCGACAATATAGACGATACCATTATCAAAATGCAGGAACTCAAAAAAATCGGGGTATGTTCCTCTATGGATGATTTCGGCACCGGCTATTCATCGTTGGCTTACCTGACGCAATTGCCGCTTAATCAATTAAAGATCGATCGCTCCTTCGTGCGCAATATCGGTATAAAACCCACCGATGCTGTGATCGTGCAGACCATTATCGGCATGGCCAACAATCTGGGTATGGAAGTAATCGCAGAAGGTGTGGAAACAGAAGACCAACGCGCATTTTTAGAGCTTCACGGTTGTTCTGCTATTCAGGGTTATTTGTTCGGCAAGCCTTTGCCGTTGGATGAGTTTGAGCGTTCGCTGGGAATTTAAGCGTTATGCCGGTTAATTGACAATAGTCGCGTTTTTAAAATTTAGGATCGCTTCCTTATGAAAATTGCCATCATCGGAACCGGCCGTGTCGGTTCAACGCTTGCTTATGCCTTGGTTATAAAACAGATTTGCGACCACCTGGTGATTGCCGGCCGCACTTATGAAAAAGCCAGGGGCGACGCTCTGGATCTGCAACACACGTTGGCTTTTTGCTCTCGACCGATGCGCATAGAGGGTTGTACTAACGAGCAGGTAAAGGATGCCGATATTGTCGTTATTAGTGCATCGGTTGCGTCTGATAGGCAGGTGACCTCGCGTCTTCAACTGGGGGAGAAAAACGCAGAATTGCTCAGGGAGTTGATCCCTGTGCTGGCCACTAATAATCCCAACGCCGTGTTCGTTATCGTGACCAATCCGGTCGATGTGATGACTTATGCGGCGTATAAGTTATCCGATTTTGCATCCAATCGAGTGATGGGGGTCGGAACGCTGGTGGATTCCGCACGTTTTCGCGCCATGCTGTCACAGGAAGAGCATATTCACCCTGACGATCTTCGCGCCTATATTCTGGGGGAACACGGCCCCAACCAAATACCGATACTGAGTAGCGCAGAAGCGGGAGGGGAACAGATCGGCGACACCCCTATTCATCGACAGTTATTTGCGCAGGTTACCGAAGCCGGTTTTGAAGTTTATCGCCTTAAAGGTTATACCAACCACGCTATCGCCACAGCGACATGTATGGTTATTGAAGCCATAGTTTTCGACGAATACCGCACCATGCCTCGCCACTTGGTTTGACGACTGGATGGGTATTCAAGATAACTGCTTTAGTATTCCAGTGGTGGTAGGACGTAGCGGCATCATCCGCCTTTTGCATCCTGAGTTGAACGAAAGCGAACGACAAGCTTTGCGAGCTGCGGCTGTCGCTATTAAAAACGCTATTGTTTCATTTATACCCGATTTGGTGGGCGATAGTCGTATCAGCGGAGTTTAGTTTGATTGATGCGGCAAAAGTTGATGTATATTGAAAAACATACTCAGGCGTGTTTACTTTGATTTATCCATTACAGAGCCATAATGCCTGTGGTCACCACTCGAACGTTGTGAAGTGAATAGCAACTTCCCAACCATCTACAATTTTATGCGCACGTACTACCCGGCCTTCACAGCGAAGCCGAACCATATTTCTTCCCGCTTTTTGCATAGGAATAAAGCAGCGTAGCATTAAATCCGGTTCAATAGCCTTATCCGTTGTAAAGCAGACTCCAGTAGTGCTCAGATTACGCGTTACGCCTGTACCTGGATCAAGATCGACATTACAAAATGTAGGGTACCGCCCGGCTAATCGATTTTCTTTCATTTCTTGCTCCATTTAATGATTAGGTGGCACGGTAAGACTGTACTTTGTTGCAGCAATCGAAAAGACAATGCTTGGTTGATCATTCATAACCTTAAAAAACAGTTGATACTATGTAAGCGTTTATAGAATAAAAAAATCCGTCCCTATAATCAATAGGCGCTTTTACCTAGCCAGCACCCGGCTATTATGTTGAATGCCGGCCTCGTAATAATAAGCCATTGTTGGGATAAAGAAAGCATCCTGCTGTATGGCTGATTTATCTGTAAAAACACTCTCATTCTGTATTGAGAGAGACTGAAGCTTACTTATTTTATATGAATTAGGTAAAATTAGTCAGCTGAAGCTGCTTTGGCATTTTAAAAAAGTCTGATTTACTGCTATTTAAGAATGAGCTTTAGGTATATCGGTAGTACTGTTATTCCAACAGAATTTTTTACATCATTGACAAAGGAAGTCTTCAATCATTCATTCGCCCCCCATTAACAAATGGGTACTCTTTCTTATTTTTGCGTTAAAACATGTCGATTACTGAAATAAGCTCCGAAACCAAACGTCGTAGAACATTCGCTATCATTTCGCACCCTGACGCGGGTAAAACCACACTGACTGAAAAACTGTTGCTGTTCGGGGGCGCGATTCAGCTGGCAGGCTCGGTCAAAGGCCGCAAAGCGGCGCGCCATGCGACTTCAGACTGGATGGAAATGGAAAAGGAGCGGGGTATTTCGGTGACCACCTCGGTGATGCAGTTTGAGCATAACGACAGCATTATTAACCTGCTCGATACCCCTGGTCACGAAGATTTCTCCGAAGATACCTACCGTACCTTGACGGCGGTCGATTCCGCACTGATGGTGATAGACGTTGCCAAGGGCGTAGAAGAAAGAACCATCAACCTGATGGAAGTGTGCCGTCTGCGCACTACGCCGATCCTGACCTTCATTAACAAATTGGATAGGGAAGGGCGGGAACCGATTGAATTGATGGACGAGGTTGAAAACGTCCTGAAGATCAAATGCGCGCCAATGACCTGGCCTATCGGCATGGGTAAACGCTTTAAGGGCGTTTATCATCTGTATAAAGATGAAATTCACCTGTTCAGCGCCCAGCATGGCGGCAAAATTGCCCAGGCTGAAATCATCAAAGGTTTGGATAACCCAAAGCTGGACGAGTTGCTGGACGATCAGGCCCAGGAACTCAGGGATGAAATCGATTTGGTTAAAGGCGCCAGCCATGAATTCGATCTTGAAGACTATCTGGCGGGCAACCTGACGCCGGTTTTTTTCGGCTCGGCGATCAACAATTTCGGGATTATCGAATTGCTCGATGCGTTCGCCGAATATGCGCCATCGCCCAGACCCAGAGAGGCAGAACAGCGCACAGTGTTGCCGGATGAGCCGGCGTTTACCGGCTTTGTGTTTAAAGTGCAGGCTAATATGGATCCGTCTCACAGAGACCGGATTGCCTTTTTAAGAGTGTGTTCCGGTAAATTCGACAAAGGCATGAAAATCCATCATGTCCGTATCGGTAAAAATGTGCAGGTTGCCAACGCGATCACCTTCCAGGCCGACAGCCGAAAAAGCGTAGAGGAAGCGTACCCCGGCGACATCATCGGTCTGCATAACCACGGTACCATCCAGGTCGGCGATACCTTTACCCAAGGCGAAATGCTTAAATACGGCGGCATTCCTTATTTTGCGCCGGAGTTGTTTCGCCGCGTCGTGTTAAAGGATCCGTTAAGAGCCAAAGCCCTGCAAAAAGGATTGGTGCAATTGACCGAAGAAGGCGCAACCCAGTTATTCAGGCCGTTAAAGAACAACGACCTTATTTTGGGTGCGGTCGGTGTTTTGCAGTTCGACGTGACCGCGTTCAGGCTTAAGAGCGAATATAACGTCGAGTGCGTTTATGACGCCATACCCATTTCAGCCGTGCGTTGGGTAAGCTCAGACAAACCGGCCAAACTGGAAGAGTTCAAGAACAAAGTTTTTGATAATCTGGCTGAAGACGGCGGCGGTTACCTGGTTTATGTTGCCAACAGCCGAGTCAACCTGCAACTGACCGAAGAGCGCTGGCCGGATATTAAATTCAGCGCGACGCGGGAATTGTAGAATTGATCGGGTCGGGGTGACGAGATTGCGACCACTCCGACCTGATCAGCTTTAAGGATCAAAAAACATTCAGCATGCAGGGTGAACTTGGTTGTTCGCGAGTGACGTAGTTCGGCCCAGACTGTGTCAAAACGTAGCATTTGGTATAATATCCATCAATATATTGATGGGAGCGAGCGGATGAAACGTTTCATTAAAGGCGAATGCCGTAGACAAACCACGCTATTGCCGGAAAGTATTGATGAGTTTATCACCG
>DATBQB010000011.1:0-102969 GCA_036561025.1 Methylobacter sp.
CCGCGTTGAAGACTGCGCAAGTCGAAGCGATTACAACCGACAACATTACCGTGTTAGGTACGGATAGCATCGTGGCATTGACCAGTGCCGATGTCAAAGCGTTGACTTCCGACCAGATCCAAGCCTTGAGCAGCGATCAGATCAGAGCGCTGGAAACCGTTGATGTGAAAGCCTTGACCGCCGATCAAATCGTTGCGTTGACTTCGGATCAGGTGGGTGCGTTGAGCGGTGCTCAGCTTCAAGCGTTGACTACCGCGCAGATTGCTGCGATTGAAACCGGCGACATCACTGCGCTGAGCACCAACTACATCGCTGCATTGACCTCCGTCGATGTTCAAGCGTTGACCACCGATCAAATTGTTGCGTTGACTTCGGCTCAGCTGGCTGCGTTGACCACGGCTCAAATTGCCGCGTTGACGACTGCGCAAGTTGAAGCGATTACAACTGACAACATCACTGCACTTAGCTCCAATCAGATCAGAGCGCTGGGAACCGTTGATGTGAGAGCCTTGACTACCACTCAAGTTGCTGCGTTGACTTCGGAACAGGTGGGTGCTCTGAGAGGCGTGCAGCTTCAAGCGTTGACGACGGCACAGGTGGCTGCGATCGAAATCGGCGACATTACTGCGCTGAGCGCCAGTCGCATCACCGCATTGACCACCGTTGAAGTTCAGGCGTTGACGACCGATCAAATTGTTGCGTTGACTTCGGAACAGGTTGGTGCGTTGACTACGGTTCAAATTGCCGCGTTGAAGACTGCGCAAATTCACACGCTGTCTACTGCACAAATCGATGCTCTGACAACAACCCAAACTATGGCGCTGACGTCTGTTCAGACTGTAGCTTTGAATACAACTCAGTTAGGCGCGATGACAACCAACGAAATTGGAGCTCTGGTGGGCGGAGCCTATAATGCAAGAACCGGACTCTATACGCCTATCGTCCTTGATTTGAACGGTGATGGAGTCAGTACGTTGGGTTACTCTTCTGGGGTGCAGTTCGACGTGCATGCAGACGGGCATAAAGTTCAAACCGGATGGGCTTCTTCAACAGACGGACTGTTAGTGCTGGATCGCAATCATGATGGTAAGGTCAACGATGGTTCCGAACTATTCGGTAGCTCTACGACTCTTTCCAACGGTCAAAAGGCCAAGGATGGTTATGCTGCTTTGAGCGAACTGGACAGCAACGGTGATAATTCAATCACTAACGCAGATGCACAATGGGCTGATCTTAAAGTCTGGGTAGATAGAAATTCGGATGGTATTACTGAAGCTGGTGAAATGGTTACACTTGATTCATTAGGTATTAGCAAACTTGATCTAAATGCTCAAAAGACAGCAGTTGATAGTAATGGTAATGTGATTGGCCTGACTTCAAGTTATCAAACCAACAATGGAACTAGCCATGCTATGGCCGATGTCTGGTTTGTTGCTGACAAGCCTCAAAATCTGCAAAATCAGGTTAGTGACTTGACGCAAGCGATTTCTTCGTACAGTGCAGAAGGTAGTGCTGGTAGCTCGACGACTAATCAGTTGACCGATCCACAGCAGTCAACTGGTCAGACGGTTGCGGGTAGCGTAAGCGGAATAGTTAGCACATTGAATCAATTTGATGCTAATGGAAATCCGATTACTGGCTCTGCGCAAACGTCTAGCTCTGCGGGCATTACTGGAGATTCGTTATTGCCAAATGATCCATCGAAAACTGGCTTCTTAGCGTCATAATTTCGTAAGAAGTTGCTTTAAGAAAAGACGACAAGACTGAAAGGTCTTGTCGTCTTTTTCATGTTAGGTTCTATGATAATCAAAAGAAAAAGACCATTAAACTAACCAATTACAAATTATAGTGGGTTTTTACAAGCTTTTGTTTTTAATGATATTTCTGGGTGTTAATAAGGTGTATCCGCTTGATCGTAAAAGCAATGATATTTCTAATGTAATAACTTTTTGTATTTGTTGCTTTTATGGTTAATCTTGCTATCGTTATTTTTGAAATCAAATATCAATATGATTGTCTTACGTAATGCTGTATCGCAGTGGCGATTTCATCGCGCACGACAGTGAGATGTTGAGCGAGAATATCCAGAAACTCCATGTTTTAGGTTAACTACATCCGTCCAACAATGCCACAACAATGACTACATCAATCAACACAATGCAAAATTCAGGTTCCCCGGTTCCTGCTGAACCAATCAGCCTGCTTCAGGCAACAGAGTCGGCTTTTGCTTTAGCTAGTCAAGGAGGGTTGCCGATTATCGATCTGTTTGGCACAGCGCAACGCTTAACCGAGGGAAAGCATCCAGATATTGCTATTCAGTTATACCGGATCTGGCTCGAACGCACTGATTCACCAATCGCATATGTCGCACAATTCAACTTGGCGGTGACACTGACCAACGTTAATGATGATGTTGGTGCCGAGGCTGCTTATCGTGCTGCGATTACACAGAAGCCGACTTTCATTGAAGGTCACTTTAATTTGGGCACTTTGCTTGAGCGTACTAATCGGCCTGAAGAGGCGCTCGCTATGTGGCGAGCCGTGCTCACCTTTGTCAATTTGGAATCGCCGGCTGACCGGGGGTTTTATCTACAGGCTCTGAACAATCTGGGCCGTCTGCTGGAAATCCGCAAAGAACTGGTCGAGGCTGAGGCTATGTTCACCCGCAGTCTTAAAGAAGACCCTAAGCAAATGGATGTGATGACGCATTGGGTACATCTGCGGCAGAAACTGTGCGAGTGGCCGGTGTACTATAGCTCCGAGGATATTGCAGTGGAGGACATGATTATGGGCACCTCTCCGCTGGCGATGCTGGGCGCGTCAGATGATCCGGCGCAACAGCTGGAAACTTCGCGCCGCTATGTAGATAAAAAGGTGTTGAAGGGTGTCCGTTACCTGTCCTCCAAGCAGTCTTACGGACACGAGCGTCTGCGTATCGGTTACTTGTCATCCGATTTCTGCGCACATGCGGTGTCAATTTTGACCGCCGAATTATATAGTTTGCATGATCGTTCCAAGGTCGAAGTTTTCGGATTCTGTTGGAGCCATGAGGACGGTTCGCCGTTGCGTGCACGAGTGATTGCCGGTATGGATCACCATATCAAGATCGGTGCCCTCAGTGATGAGGAGGCGGCGTACCTGATTCGCTCACACGAGATCGATATTTTAGTCGACCTGCATGGACTGACTCGTGGCACACGCCACAACATTCTGTCGTATCGCCCGGCACCGGTGCAAATCACTTGGCTTGGTTTTCCCGGACCGACCTCGCTTCCTGAGATCGATTACGTGTTATCCGATCCATTTGTGTTTCCGCCAGAGTTGGAGCCCTTTTTTACCGAGAAGCCGCTGCATATGCCGCACACTTTTCAGATCAATGACCGTCAGCGCATTATCGGGTTGCCTCCGTCTAAGGAAAGCTGTGGTTTGCCGGAAGACGCATTTGTTTTCTGTTCCTTTAACAATAATTTCAAGTTTACGCCCGAAGTGTTTGGTACCTGGATGCGCATCTTGAAGAGGACGCCCGGCAGCATTCTATGGTTGGTGGCCGACAATGATTCGGTGCGTGAAAATCTGTGTGAGTATGCTGAGAAGCAGGGCATCGCACGTGATCGTCTGCACTTTGCCGGGCGTGTCGGCACTGCCGACTATCTGGCTCGTTTTCAATTGGCTGATCTGTTCCTCGATACTTTTCCGTTCGGTGCCGGAACCACCGCAAGCGATGCACTATGGGCCGGTTTGCCATTGTTGACCTACACGGGCCGCACCTTTGCCTCCCGTATGGCCGGAAGCTTACTGAAGGCTGTTGATTTGCCGGAGCTGATCACTTATAACCTGCAAGATTACGAAAACAAGGCAGTGGAGTTGGCCGAACACCCTGAACGGGTTGCGGCGATGAAGCAACAACTGATCGATAACCGCATGAGTTGTGTCTTGTTCGATACTCCGAGTTTTGTCCGCGATTTGGAGCAGGTATTTGAACAGGTGGCGTATCGGCCGAGTCCGACGGAAATGAGTGCCAGTCAATTGACATCATCCTATGTGCAGGTCGGACGAAACCAGTTGGCGCATTTCGACGCGCTCCGTGCAGGCATCATATTCACTGGCTGGATCGGCAAAAACGCCATGTCGCCCGAGCGCTCGGCGGCGCTACAATCGATATTTCAGCATTCAGGTCGTCCGGTTGTGTTTATCACTGACGAAACTATCAAAGACTGGGAAGTGCCTGGATTCCCATTCCATCCGGCTTATCCTTTGCTCAGTGAAGTACACAAGGCTGACTACTTGCGTGTGTATGTGCTTCATCATTTCGGTGGGGGTTATACCGATATTAAACCAATCTTGAAACCGTGGACTGAGCATTTTGAAAAATTCAACGAAACCGATTGTTTAGCTTTAGGTTACCGCGAGCTAAGTCCAAGTAGCGTAGCTCAACTGCCGGGCACTTTGGGCGAGCAACTGCGCGAATACTATGCCGAATTAATCGGTGTGTGCAGCTTGATTTTTAGACGCCATACCGCACTCACGACCGAATGGATAAATAATACGCACCGCCATCTTGACGAGCATTTCGCCACTTTGCAAAAGCATCCAGCGCAGCATCCTATGGATCATCTCGGTGTGATTTTACCGGACGGTTCAATCTCGCAATATCCGTTCGAATGGACAGGTGTTGGAGGTAACCAATTTCATCCAGCGATACTGAAGTTCCGCCATCGGGTATTGCAAGCGGACATCATTCCGCAATTGCACGCTTATCGCTAAACTGCAATTTACTGAACCGTACTAAGGCTCACGGGTATGCTAATAAGTTTACGGTTAAGGCGCGGCACGTCCGGTGCCCTATTATTAGGTTGATTTAATGGAGACTGTTTTGCCAGAATTTAGTGTAATTATTGCGACGCATAATAGGCCGCAGCTTTTGAGCAGAGCTATTCGATCCATAAAAGAGCAAACCTATCAATGCCATCAGATCATTGTAGTCTCAGATTCAAATTGTTCAGAAACATATCAGATTGCTTCTGAACTAATGCGCGCTGGCGATTTATTCATCCAAAGAGTCGGGGACTCGGGGCCAGCGACAAGCAGGAATCTTGGGATGAAGTTAATAACTGGCGATCACTTTGTTTTTTTGGATGATGATGACTCGTTTCAACCTGATTTTCTGGAGAATATTGTAAATCAATTGCAGAACTGTTCATCCAATGATCAAATTTATTATACTAATTTTGAGGTTGTTCACGAGAAACTTGATGGTGGGGAGAGTTGCATTACGGAAGTTCAGGTGATTGATATCGGAGGCTATGATTCTTCCACGGTATACGTGAAGAATTTTATTCCGAATAATTGCTTGGTTTTTCCTAGGCGCTTGGCTTCAGAAATTACTTTCGATACGAATATTGCTTATGAGGACTGGGATTTCATACTTAGTGCTTGCGCAAGTACATCACTTAAGCATTTGCCTATATTCGGACCGAGAATCCACAAAAATGCTGACGATGATAGTGAGCAGCGTGGAAAATCGAATCAAGCTGGATTGCTTGAGTGTTATATCAAAATTTATGGTAAGCATCCGCCTCTCAATCGGTCAGTGGCGATGTTGAGACAAGAACTTTTTTCGTCAATTAATCTGGACATCAATACGCTGGTTCGTAACTTACCATTGCTATGATTGACTTTCTTCAGCTTAAGAAACTTTTCATGGAAGATCATATTAATGCGTTCCTTCAATATTCTGTGAGGGGGGCGAGTTGAATCATAAAGTGCTTCCAGTCCGTGTGACTCTCATCACTGGTGGCGGTGGATTTATCGGTCAAGCTCTCATAAATAAGCTCATCCAAAAGTCCGATCGTAGGATAATTGCCGTTGGTCGTTCTTTGTCTCCAAAGTTTCCACTGCCCGATGGAGTTACATATTGCTCGGGCGACATCAGCGATCCTGGTTTTATCGGTCCTTTGCTCGATTGTGCTACAGAGGTTATTGATCTAGCCTATGGAACAACTCCAAAAACCAGTTATGACGATCCCGTTCAAGATGTTGTTTTGAATCTACCCGCTTCCGTGACGCTACAACGATTGGCCAGTGAACGAGGTATTCGACGCTACCTTTTGGTTTCATCTGGAGGAACTGTTTACGGAAATCCAAAGTATTTGCCAATTGATGAGTCCCATCCAAACAACCCGGTTTCTCCATATGGTATTTCCAAGCTTGTAACAGAAAAATATGCCAGTTTTTTCTTTCTGATGACAGGCCTTCCCGTAATAATTGCGCGGCCGAGCAATGCATATGGTATTGGCCAATACGGCCGTAAACCGCAGGGCTTTATTGGGGTCTCTATGTACTGTGCAATGAATGACATTGAGGTGGAAATTTTTGGAGAGAGGGGGACGGTGAGAGACTACATTTACATCGATGATCTTGCTGAAGGCTTGGTTGCTCTTCTTGATGGCGGTGTTGCGGGAGAAATCTACAATATAGGCAGCGGGATCGGGTATGATAATTCTGACGTTTTGTCCGTGCTTCGCGAGGTCATTGGTAACGATAGAAGTATTCGCACATTACATCGTCCGTCGCGGCCTTTTGACGTGTTGGCCAATGTGCTGGATTCCAGAAAACTCACAGCCGCTACCGGATGGACTCCGAAGTATAGCTTGAAACAAGGAGTTCAAGAAATGTGGAGTCAAGTGATTAATTTGGAATATTCATCGGGATAAAGGGATTGTTTATACAGAAGAGCTATTTTTTCGACAGGATTGGCGCACGATAGGGCATCAGGAAATAGGAACTGCGTTCACCTAGTGACGAACATGCCTCGAATCGCGCCTGTTGCGCTATCTGGCAGTGTGAGGCGCTGTACGAACGGACTTGTAGTATGCATAGGTGATTGATCATAATGCATTAAATTTCAATAGAAGATTAGTTGCGAAAAAGATTATTGAAAAATCAAGCGATTGCGAATGGGTTTGCGAAATGTCGGTTATACAGTAGAATATAATTTATATCGAATTGTAGAACCGTTCTCTGGATTGGAGGCGGTTATAAATGAGAGGCTGGGTTCGCTTATTTTTTGTAATAGATTGGTTGTTTTTGATAAATTTTGTTGCTTTTTGGTAAAGAACGCCCCTTTTGAATATTGCAGTCAATTAAATATAAACATGTTTTTAGAAATGAGCGAACCGAGGGTCGAGAGATTATAATGAATAAAATAGCGGTACTTTTACCATCAAGAAACAGACCGGAAGGTCTAAAAAAGGCTTATGAAAGTTGGAAAACTAATAGTGCTCAATCCGATATTTTCTTCTGTTTTCAAAACAACGATGAGTCTTTGAATAAAAATATTGAAATAATTGAGGGCAAGCCGTATATCATTGAGGGAGACATAGGTTTAGCCGCTAAAATCAATAGATTATGCGATATGAATCCGGGTTATGATGGCTATATGGTTCTGAATGACGACCAAATAATACATTCGCCTCGATGGGACAGTATCCTCTTAGCTGAATTGGAAAAGCTAGAGGCATCCAGTGGACATAGGTTATGGATTTTACACTGGAACGATGGGATACAGGGCGAAAGATTGCCTCAAGGCTTCATGTCAAAAGAAATGCTTGAGATAGCTGGTAGTTATTTACCTAGAAATTATATGAGGCATCTGTATACAGATAATACATTTAAATTTATTGGGGAAAGCTGCGGAATTCTAAAATATATCCCGGAAATATATATTGAGCATTTACATTATACAACTGGTAAATCCCCAATTGACGCTAGTTATATCCAGAGTAATAGTTCTGATGCCTATAAAAGAGATGAAGCGGCTTATATCAGATGGGTTGAAGAACAAGGGTTAGAGATTGTCAGAAAAATAAACGACGTAAAAGAGCCGCACTTGGAGCGCTATGAATACCTTAAGTTCGGTGCCGCGAAAAATTTGAGCGCTGAACAGGAAGTTTTGGTTAACAGTGCTTTTAAAAGTGCTCAATCGGGTACGCTCGATTTGATCGACTTATTCAATGCAGCCGAAATTCTTGAGGCTGCCAATTTGCGAACTCGCTCGATTCAGTTATATCGACAATGGCTGGAACATGATCAGTCGCCAAAACGTTATGCTGTTTACTTCAATTTGGGGGTGGTGCTACAGAATATGAATCAGTACGCCTATGCGGAACAAGCGTATCGGCAAGCGATCAGCCTCAATCCCAGCTTCACTCAGGCACGATTGAATCTGTTCAAAATGCTTGAGCAGCAAGGCAGAGTCCAAGAGGCGTTGGATCAGCGAAGAGAGATAGAACGCCAAGAAATTGCAAGCGCATCCGCCAACGAACCCCCAAAATTCGTTGAGTATCAATTTGCTTTTCAAGGCAAAAATTTAAAAATGGCCGGCAGACCGAAAGTAGAGTCTGATAGCGCCATTATTAATATGATTTTTCAACAAGAAATGTTCGCGCTCGGTCAGTGGGAACAAGCCAAGTCTCTAAACCAGTATTTTATCGAAAACACCAATAAAGGATTGAAGCCTTTATTAATCGACGCGGGTGCCAATATTGGCACGGCCTCTCTGTATTTTAATAATGTCTACTCAGGGCTGAAAACCGTTGCGATCGAGCCTGATCAGGAAAATGCACAACTTGCACAACATAATTTGGCTGGTCTGGACGCTCAAGTGATTCAGGGTGCGCTAGGCAAGGAAATCGGTGTAATGTACATCAATGACATTGATTTTTCGCCTATCTCATACCGTGTCGGTGAAACAGGTAATAAAGCAGTCGAATCTCACACTATCCCGTCGGTGTTGTCTGCTTTCGACGCTCACTACTTTCCGTTCATTTTGAAGATCGATATTGAAGGTGGTGAAGATATTTTATTCTCGAAAGATGCTCCATGGCTGGATCTGTTTCCGCTGGTTATTATTGAGTTACACGACTGGATGATACCATTCCAAAATGTGTCAAAAAACTTTTTCCGGAATATTTCCTTATATGATTTTGATATCCTCAGTCGGGGTGAAAATACGTTTTGTTTTAACAAGCGATTATTAGTAAAACAAGCTTAACATTCCGCTTAGATGGCATGACGAACTATAAAGAAAACTTCCGGTCGGTGAGACGCTCATTTTTGGTGGTGAGTTTATTGCTCAACTCCTCATGAGTAAGGTAGCCGATACTATGGTGTCATGGGGTTTAACAGTTTTTTGTAACTACTAAGCCTATAAATCACATGGCTTGTAGCGGTTTTTACTGGTATAAAATGAGATAAAAAGACATCTAGTTAATTTAGCTGATTTCACACCTAACATCATGTTGTATCTCAGATAATCTTAGGCTGAGTAATTACCTTAGGTCTATATTTTAAAAAATGATTTATTAACTAATGTGTTGCAAAATAATGAACAAACATGATTGTAGTAGAGCTTGTCAAAGAGCGATTAAAAATCATTATAGCTATAAAAAATAGGCCTTACTGCCATAGGGTGAATGTGATCTTAGCGTTTTGATTTAAAAGTATTTCCTGCTTCCGAGTTGTTGCAGTTTTTCTGGAATTTATAATGACCGACATTTTTCGTATTGATAGCCATAAACTTATTTTTCATCCCCGTCGGGTTGCGCAGTTTGTTGAGGTAGGGGGGGATTGGGAAAAGGCTAAGAGCGTTTATCCTATATATATTGAAGTGTCGCCCGTCGGCGCATGCAATCACCGCTGCTCTTTTTGTGCTGTGGATTATATTGGTTATAAAAGCCAAATGCTGGACGTTGATATGCTTACCGGACGTCTGTCTGAAATGGGGCAGCTCGGCGTAAAGAGTATTATGTATGCTGGAGAAGGCGAGCCACTGTTACATAAAAAAATTAATGAAATTGTAAAAGCTACTAAAGACGCCGGGATAGATGTGTCGTTTACCACTAACGCCACTGTTATGAACGATGCTTTCATTGAACAATCTTTGCCACGGACATCCTGGATCAAAGTTTCCCTCAATGCCGGTACAGCAGTAACCTACTCGAAAATCCATCAAACACAGGAACGAGATTTTGGCCGAGTTGTCGATAATCTGAAACGTGCTGTCGCGTATAAAAAAACGCATGGATTGGATTGTGTGATCGGCGTGCAATCCCTGCTATTGCCTGAGAATGCAGATGAGATGGAAGCGCTGGCACTACTATGCAGAGACGAAATCGGGTTGGATTATTTGGTAGTCAAACCATATTCGCAGCATATGTTCAGTGAAACTCATGTTTATGAAAACGTTGATTATAGCGCTTACATGGCAATGGCCGAATCACTGGGAAAATTGAGCACAGAGAGCTTTCATGTGGTGTTTCGTGAAAATACTATGAGAAAATATATGGAAGCAGAAGGCACTCGTTACAAGAAATGTAATGCAACTCCATTTTTTTGGGCGTATGTGATGGCTGATGGTTCAGTCTATGGCTGTAGCGCTTACTTGCTTGACAAGCGCTTTGAATACGGCAACCTAAACAATCAATCATTTCAAGACATCTGGGAAGGAGAGCAGCGAAAAGCTAATTTCCATTACATAAAAAATGAGTTGGATATTAAAGAATGCCGAAAAAATTGCCGCATGGATGAGGTGAACCGTTATCTTTACCAGTTGCAAGAGAACCTAGTGCAGCACGTTAATTTTATTTGAGGACATCATGAAAGCTTTAATCACCGGCGGTGCTGGTTTCATCGGAAGCCACTTGGCGGAATTGTTGATTGAGAAAGGACATGATGTTCTTGTGGTTGACAATTTGCTCTCAGGGCGGCTGAAAAATTTGCAGTCGATTACCGAACACGAAAGATTTACATTTGCCCAAGCAGATATCCGCGATGCCGCGTCGTTGCAGCCGCTGTTCGAGGGCGTAGACTGGGTATTCCATCTCGCGGGATTGGCGGATATAGTACCTTCCATCGAGATGCCGGCTCAGTACTACAGTACAAATGTTACAGGCACTTTTAACGTGCTCGAAAGCGCACGGATGAGCGGTGTTAAACGAGTACTTTATGCCGCCTCGTCATCAAGCTATGGCATTCCCGACGTTTATCCAACGCCAGAGTTATCGCCGATCAAACCTCAGTATCCCTATGCCTTGACTAAATATATGGGCGAGGAATTGGTACTTCATTGGGCTAACGTCTATAAATTACCCGCCCTTTCTTTACGTCTGTTCAATGTATTTGGAACGCGCTCACGCACATCGGGAGCATATGGAGCTGTGTTCGGTGTATTCCTAGCGCAAAAGTTCAATGGACGGCCATTTACTGTAGTCGGTGACGGAACGCAGACCAGAGACTTTACTTACGTGACTGATGTCGCCGAAGCATTTTTGTGTGCGGCAGAGTCGGATATTTCTGGGGAAGCGATGAATGTGGGCAGTGGGAATCACTACAGCGTTAATCGTCTTGTTGAACTGTTAGGGGGGGATATCGAGTACATTGCCAAACGCCCAGGTGAGCCAGACTGTACATTCGGTGATGTATCCAAGATAGAACGTTTGCTTGGTTGGAAAGCGCGGGTCAATTTTGAAGCTGGTGTGGGCCGCATGATCGAGCACATTAATGACTGGAGAGATGCTCCGGTGTGGAATCCTGCCACTATCAATCAGGCCACTGCAGCGTGGTTCCAATACTTGGGTGAAGAAAAAAAATGAAGACAACTACAAGAAGAGATCTGTCGCTGCCTTACTGTATAACTCAATTTGGGGCATTGCTTGAGCGCAGTGAGATAACAGGAAAAGATGGTGTCTTGTTGGGAGTAGAGTCAGGAATATTGGCCGTCATGCAGATGCTTGTTCAAGTCCGAAATAGTCAAGGTAGCGTATATGTTATAGGCAATGGGGGGAGTGCAGGGGTTGCTAGTCATACAGTTATTGATCTTGTTAATGTAGCCAAACTGCGTGCGTTTACGCTGCACGAACCTGCAGTATTAACTTGTATGGCAAATGATTACGCTTATGAGAATGCATTTGCTCGATTGTTGGGACAGATGGCAAAACCAGGAGATGTACTAATTGCGATCAGCAGTTCTGGAAATTCAAAGAATATTCGCAATGCGGCCTTGCAAATGGCTGATAATGGAGGATTAGTTATCACCCTTAGCGGATTCACTGTTAATAACTCACTACGTTCACTGGGTGATATTAATATTTGGCTTGATTCTAGTGATTATGGGTTAGTGGAAATAGGGCATCAGTTTATTTTGCACAATATCTCTGATCGGTTTGGTGCCGGCTACGAGCAGGAAGCAGTGTTATGACAACTCAAAAAATAATCGGTTTGGGGGAAATGGCGGAACTCTCACAGAAATTGCGCGCAGAAGGAAAGCGTGTTGTTTTGTGTCATGGCACTTTTGATCTGATGCATATTGGCCACATACGTTATCTGCAGCGGGCGAACCAGGAAAGCGACGTTCTGCTTGTGACCATAACTGGCGATGCCTATGTAAATAAAGGCCCGGGGCGTCCTGTGTTCAATGAGCAATTACGTGCCGAAAATATCGCTGCTTTAGCTTGTGTCGATTTCGTTGCAATCAACCATGCGGTGTCTGCTGTTGAGGCACTGAATGAAATTCGTCCGAGTATTTATGCCAAAGGGGGCGAATATCGCTCGCACGGCGACGATGTGACTGGAAACATTGCGCTGGAGCAAGAAGCCGTCGAAGCGCATGGTGGGCATATTTTTTATACCGACGAAATCACCTTCAGCTCCAGTAACTTGTTAAATGAACATTTCGACGTTTTTCCACCAGAAACCAAGGAGTTTCTGCAAGGATTCCGTAATCGTTGGTCGGACAAGGAGATTCAAAGTCAAATTGCATCGCTTTCCGATTTGAAGGTGTTGGTGATTGGCGACGCGATCATTGACCAGTACCATTATACAACCCCGCTCGGACAAACTGGTAAAGGAAATGTTTTTGCTGCTCGTTACGATTCCGAGGAACAATTTGCAGGCGGTGCGATTGCTGTTGCAAACCATATTGCCGGGTTCACCGACTGCGTCACTCTGGTGACAGGATTAGGCGCCGTTGATAACCACGAACTATTTATCCGCGAAAAGCTGTTGCCAAATGTTGCCCCGTCTTTTTTCTATTTCCAAGATGCGCCAACAGTCACAAAACGACGTTTCGTTGATGTCGACATGTCTAAATTGTTTGAGGTCTACTTCTACAGGGATGATCCAGTCAAAGGAGAAACAGAAAACAAGATTTGCCAGTGGCTTAATGACCATGTTAGTTCGTATGACGTGGTAGTAGTGCCGGATTTTGGCAATGGCTTTATTACTCAGAATATGGTTGCAATTTTGGCTGATAAAGCCAAGTTTCTTTCTGTTAACACGCAAATTAACAGCGGCAATCGCGGTTACCATGTGATTCACCGTTATCCTCATGCGGATTTTGTTTCTCTGAACGAACCTGAATTACGTTTGGCAGCTCATAACCGCCATGATGCACTTGAAATTGTGTGCGATCAAGTTGGTGAACGCGTCCAGGTTAAGCAACTGGCTGTCACACGAGGTACCAATGGTGTGATGATGTTCGACCGTCAGAAAAAAATGTTTCATAAAGTGCCGGCGTTGTCGACTAAGGTAGTTGATCGTATTGGTGCCGGCGACGCCTTCTTGTCATTGGCTGGTTTATGTGCAGCGAAAGGGCTTGATCCCGAGGTGGCGGCTTTTGTAGGTAGTGTCGCTGCGGCGATGGATGTTCAGATTGTTTGCAACAGGGAATCCATTAATCCGATCATCCTCAATAAGTATGTTACTTCCTTATTGAAATAAAAGAGAATTAACTGATGAAGAAGGAAAACCATTTCGCATTGTTTCGTTCGATGCTGCGGATAAGACGTGTTGAGGAAGCATTGGCTGATCGTTATGCCGAACAGGAAATGCGTTGCCCAATGCATTTGTGTATTGGACAGGAGGCTATTGCTGTTGGCGTATGTGCCGCACTCTCTGCGAATGATGTAATGTTTAGTAATCATCGAGCACATGGTCATTATCTTGCCAAAGGAGGCAATTTGAACGCGATGATTGCAGAGTTGTATGGCCGATCAACTGGATGCTGTGGGGGACGGGGCGGTTCTATGCATTTGATTGATTTGGATGTTGGTTTCATGGGCGCAACGCCGATAGTTGGAGGAACAGTACCGCTGGCGGTTGGATCAGCATGGGCTTCATCTTTAAGGGATGAAAACCGAGTCAGTGTTGTATTTTTTGGGGATGGTTGTTTTGAAGAAGGGGTTATTCACGAATCGTTGAACTTTGCCGCGTTGCATAAGCTCCCCATTATTTTTGTTTGTGAGAACAATGGATTTTCCGTTTACACACGCCTGACCGAGAGACAGCCGAATCGTCCAATTTACCGAATAGCCGAGGCACATGGAATGACCGCTACCATTGGTGATGGTAATGATATTGAAGAAGTTTTGTCCATTGCGAAAGCTGCCGTCGATAATGCTCGGCAAGGCAACGGTCCTCAATTTATAGAATTGAGTACTTATCGCTGGAGGGAGCATTGTGGTCCCGATTTTGATGACGGTCTTAATTATCGTTCAATGCTAGAAATCGAGAATGGTCTGAAAGATAACCCAATTGATAAATTTGCAATGCGTCTTAAAGAAAGCAACTTGTTGTCGCAGTCGGATATTGACGGGTATGAGGCGGAGATTCAGAAAGAAATCACCGATGCTTTCCAGTTCGCCCTTTCTAGTGCGAAACCTTCTACTAAAGACTCAGGGGAGCGAATTTATGCCTGATCTAGAGAAGCGGGACATCACCTATGCACAGGCAGTTCGCGAAGCCATAGATCAATCTATGGGGCAAGACGCGCGAGTGATTGTTATTGGCGAGGGTGTGCCAGATCCAAAAGCAATTTTTAACACGACTGCTGAATTGAGTGAAAAATACGGGCAGCGGCGTGTTTTTGATATGCCGCTTTCCGAAAATGGTGTAACAGGCGTTTGTATCGGGGCTGCACTGTCCGGCATGCGTCCGGTTATGATTCATCAGCGGATCGATTTTGCTTTGTTGGCGATGGATCAGTTGGTAAATAACGCCGCCAAATGGCACTACATGTTCGATGGTAAAGCATCCGTCCCTATCGTTGTGCGCGTAATCGTTGGCCGTGGTTGGGGACAAGGTCCTCAGCATTCGCAGAGTTTACAGGCGATGTTCTCGCTGGTGCCTGGCCTGAAGGTCATTATGCCAACAACAGCCTATGATGCGAAGGGAATGCTGATTTCAGCGATTGAAGATAATAATCCAGTTATATTTATTGAGCATCGCTGGTTACACCAAATTAAAGATAATGTTCCTGAAGAATACTATCGCGTACCACTGGGACAGGCAAAAGTGTTGCATGAAGGTGATGCGGTTACGGTTGCTGCTTTTTCCTACATGGCGGTCGAGTCTCTAATCGCAGCTAAGGCATTGATGTCCATCATGGGTATCGGTATAGAAGTCTTGGATATGCGTAGCGTAAATCCGCTTGACGTGACGAGCGTCTTGAATTCAGTTCAAAAGACAGGGAGATTGATTGTAGTGGACACAGCGTACCGTACCGGCAGTATTGCCGGTGAACTGATCAGTCAAGTTGTCGAGAAGGCTTTTGGCGTGTTAAAAACCCGTCCTGTGCGCATCGCATCGCCTGACCATCCAACACCCACATCTCACTTTATGGCAGAGCACTATTATCCCGGCCCGCAAACCATTGCTGACGCGGTACTCGACATGTTGGGAATTGATAGCAACACAGAGACTGAGACTTATCGTGAGTTATGCGAAACGCTGTTACGGGATGGACCTCATGACACACCGAATCGTGGATTCACTGGGCCCTTTTAATCCCCATCTATAATAAGTTAGTCGATAACTAAATGAAGGTTAATCAATTATGAGTAGTAATCTCTGTTATGCCCGTACGGAATCGCCGACACCGGGGCAGGCTTGGTGCCAATTGTCTGATGACGAGAGACTGGTCCTCGTCAATAATACGTTGACTGCCAATACGGCATTCTCCAATAAAATTTTTATACCAGTTGAAGCAAAACAGGATGGTCAGATAATCATTAGATTGCTTGAATCTGTTTCTGCATCCATTCGAGGAACATTGTTACTCGATATTGAAGCTTTTCTGAAAGAATCGATTGATCAGGGTCTGGTCATTTGGCTAGAGCCTTTTGGTGATCGTAACTCGTTGAGAAATCTTCGTGGAATTGAGGTGAAATCATGAGTGAAGCAGTTCAAACGCGAGAAGGTGCGTTGATCCTTGATTCCCATAAACTCTCTTATCACACCGATCGGGTAGATGCTTGGGAAGCCGGGGAACGAATAGCTCCAGTCAGTGTTGACATGTCGCTAACCCGTGCATGTGGAGCAATGTGCTCATTCTGCTATGCAATGATGCAAGAATCACAGGCACGCAGTAGCATTAAGACTGCTACCGCGCTCAACTTGCTCGATGATTTTTCTAGCATCGGCATACGCAGTGTCTCTCTGGTTTCAGATGGTGAGAGTACGCTATCAAAAGCCTACGTGCCATTTATCCAGCATGCAGCAGAGCTAGGGATCGACGTTGGCAATGCGACAAACGCATGGGAGTGGGAGCCGGAAAAAATCGAACAGGTTTTGCCTCATCTAACGTGGGTGCGATTTACAGTTGCTGCCGGTAGGCCGGAAAGCTACGCGAGCATTATGTACAAAGGGCCGGAGCATACGGAGGTTTTTGATCGTGCTATTAAGCACATTAAATACGCAGTTGACCTTAAGAAGCGGAAAGGTTTATCTGTAACGCTCGGTATTCAAATGGTATTAATGCCGCACCTAAAAGACGAGATCATTCCGTTTGCGCAGCTTGGCCTTGATTTGGGTGTTGACTATGCTGTGATAAAGCACTGTTCGGATGATGAGCAGCACACTCTGGGTATTGATTACAGTTTGTACGAAAGCCTACATAACTTGTTGGTTCAAGCGGAGTCTATGAGCAACGAACAAACAAAAGTTATTGTTAAGTGGGACAAAATTAAGGATGGCGATAAACCTTCGTACAACCGCTTCTATGGTCCCCAGTTTTTGCTGCAAATTAGTGGTAGTGGCTTAGTAGCACCTTCCGGCATGTTTTTTAATGCCCGCTATTCCAAACTTCATATAGGCAATTTTACTGAAGAACGCTTCATTGACATCTGGAAATCTGAACGCTACTGGAGAGCAATGAATTATCTGGCTTCTCCTGCTTTCGATGCTCAGACTATGATGGGTACGTTGCCGATTCAGCACTATGTCAGTGTGGCACTCGACAATCACGCTAAAGGCATAGAGAGAATACAGCCAGGTACCGGGAAAAAACCGCTGCATGTTAACTTTTTGTGAGAACGGTATCGTTCTCACACTTCTACCCGCATAGCCTTATAATACACAAACCCCAAAATACTTATAAATGAGTAAAATGATATTTTGGTAACATAATTGATTTTTACTGCGCTATTTCGACTTGTGTATTTTCGGCTGTGGGAATGCAGCTTTAGATAATAATGTTGTCTCTCTCCATGTGCGTAAAAGGCTTTGGATGAGTAGCAGCAAATAATGTAAACATCATTGCAGCGCTACGAATATTAGGTAGCGTTTGGGCTAAAATTGTAAAACTGATAAGCAATGGAAAAAACGCTACAGTTATCCCTTATCATACAAATATATAAAAATTGTTTAGATATTTTTCAACAATACTTGCTAGATTATTCATTCTCAATCTTGCTAGAGAAGCTGAATATTTTTTTGTCGCTCTGGAAATGTTAGGTCGGCGCTATTATTCTGAACGGTATTCATCTATCTCAACTCAGAATTCGTCCTGCTTGTGCATACGCCGGCCCATCGATAACTCCACCATATTTATGCATTTGGATTTGCTTCGTGTTTAAGTCCGTTATCTATCGGTGCTTGGAAGGTATGCAGGGATGCCTGTTTTGTAAGGGTATAAAATGCTTTAATCTTTTGAGTATTACGGCTTCGAATTTTAGCTTTTTGAATACTTGATTGTATTAATCCGAAAAATTTAAATTGCATGTTAATCAATATGATAAAGCAAGTTGTATCTAATTATTTATCCGGTTTTATTGTTGTTTTTTTAATGGGATTTTCACCCATTGCATATACTCAGGACTTGCTGGAAATCTATGAGCTGGCGTTGGAAAATGATCCCGTCTTAAAACAAGCGTATGACAGTCAACTTGCTATTGGCGAATCAAAATACCAAAGTGTTGCGAATTTCCTACCTAATGTTTCAGCAACAGGTATTAGAAATTCGACTCGTTTATTTAATAAAAATAATAATTATCAGGGGCAGGGCTTACAAAAATACACTGATAACAATATGACTGTGAACTTAACTCAACCACTGTTTCACTGGGATCATTGGATACAGCTAAGTCAATCAGATAATCAAATAGCTCAAGCCGAGGCGGATTACCAGGCTGAGCTGCAAAAACTGATGATTAAAATCACTGATGCTTATTTCAATGTATTATCTGCCGAGGATAATCTTGAATTTAGCCGTTCAGAAAAACAGGCGATTTCACGACAGCTTGAACAGGCCAAGCAACGGTTTGAAATCGGCCTTATTGACATTACCGAAAGTCGTCAGGCTCAAGCTGCTTTCGATAGGGCTATTGCCAATGAAATTGAAGCGTCTAACAATGTGGATACCCAAAAAGATGCGTTAACGGCGATTATTGGCGAGCAAAACATCATGCTAAATAATCTGGGAGAAACTATTCCACTAGCTAGACCGGAGCCGGATGATATAACGGCGTGGAGTGACTCTGCTGAAATCGCTAACTTCAGCGTCATCTCAGCCTTTAATCAGATGGAATTTTCTCGAAAAGCGATTGATTTGCAGCGCAATGGACATTTACCAAAGTTAGATTTGGTTGCTTCTTGGGGTAACTACGACACTAACTATAATTTTGGTCTACAAGGATCGACAGAAATTGTAGGTTTGCGCGTGAATGTACCTTTATTTGAAGGCGGTGCAGTAAATTCCAAAACCCGTCAGGCCAGTTATAAATATGAACAGGCTAAAGAGAATTTAACGGCTGCAAAAAGAACGGTAAAGCGTCAGGTAAAAGATGCCTATCGAGGAATTACGACCAGCATTAGTCGTGTAGAAGCTCTAAAAGTTGCCGTTAGCTCTGCCGAGATTGCTTTGGAAGCGACTGAAGCCGGTTTTGACGTCGGTGTCCGGACACTGGTTGAAGTGCTGGATGAACAAAGAAATTTATATAGGGCTAAACGAGATTATTCACGTGCTCGCTACGACTATTTATTGAATACAGTCAAGCTAAAACAAGCATCCAGCAGTCTTTCGCAAGAGGATCTTGAACAAATAAACCGATTACTGGTAGCAAACTCCGCATCAAGGCATCAAAAATAAGCTTATTATTAAAGGCTTAAAAATTTGCCATTCCCTATTTTAACCAATCGGTCATGACAGTTGCCAACCAAAGTGATTTCTTAGTGAATTAGCTGTGTTGTTTGGGTCGGGAATCGATACAGCGTCTGATGCAGACATTTCCAGTGTTCAATGAATTTCATTCGTGTAGATGAACTGCCAGCCAGATGGTATTAAGCTCTGGTAGAGTCCATTCGACTCGATGTCTGGTATGGCTAGGAATCAGCAAATAGTCGCCGGCACTTAAATGAAAGGTTTGATTGTCTTTTTCGTAAAGGATAGTTGCCTGTCCCTGAAGTAATATTACCCACTCATCCCAGTCTTGATCATACCATTGTCCTGCCGATGTAATATGGCCTTTGGATATAATGCGCTCAATCCGAATATTGTTCCGCTTGAAGATACATTCCATCAGTTCTTCCGGTAATTGATCCGGTATGTTTTTAAAAATGTTGGAGCTAACAGAATTCATGTGATTTTGGAGTCCATAGTAGATTTAATTTTATCAGTTTAAGGCCTAAGCGGTATTGTATATCCATGGAGATCAGAAGTGCCGCAGTCGGTAGGGAATCGGTGCGACCATCGAGCTGTCGTGATTATTGGCGGTGGTCCTTCTGAATTGATGGCCGCGGAAGTTTTAAGCCAGGCAGGAGTCAGGGTTGATCTTTATGATGCTATGCCTTCTGCGGGACGAAAATTCCTGATGGCTGGAAAAGGAGGAATGAATATTACCCATTCTGAGCCATTTGATAAGCTTCTTTCTCTCTACGGTTCTCATCAAGTCCATATCAAACCGATGCTGGACAATCGGACATGAAAGTGTAAAACGACAACGTGAGCCGTTTCCTTGTATTTGTTCTTCAGGTCTGCGACGGTTTCGCGCATCGTTTTGATCACTTTTTACTTAGTTGATGCGTATGGGCTATTGTATGGTCACCATCCCTAGCTTGGCATCAATCTCGAAATCCATCTTGATGCGATGTGCAACCAATTCAGCTTCTTTTTGGTCTTTGAAGGGGCCGGCGATCACTTGATAAGAGCCGTCTTTTTCAATTTGTCGCGCAGGGATTGGCGGGCCTTGATGGTTGAGCATTGCCGCCAGTTGTTGCGCCGTTACCTCGTTGGCGAAGTCGGCGACTATAAGCACCAAGTCGCTGTCGGCCAATTCTGGAACCACCGGCGCCCCGTAGAAATGCTCGGGATGTTGCACTTCCGGCGCTTGCGCGACCAGTTCCGGCAACTCCGGGCTGACCGCCAGGATCGGGGTGGGGATGCCGTCGGCGCGTTGCAGGATACGGTTGACTTTCTCCCAATCCACGGTTACACCTTTTTCGGCGATGCTTTGGCGCAGTTGTTTCAACAGCGACTTTTGCTGCTGCTGCTTCTGGTCCGCCCACTTTTGCAACGGCTCATGGGCTTCCAGGTAAAGCATGTCCCCTTCCCATGCCGTCATATAAGGCTGGTGAATGATCCGCACCGGCGTCCCGACCGAAATTTTTTTGAACAGTACCTCAATGTCTTCGGGGTAAAGCCGCACACAACCGTGGCTGACCTGCATGCCGACGCCGTAAGGCTTGTTGGTGCCGTGGACCAAGTAGTTGCCAAAGCCTAGCGGTAGCGCATAATCGCCGAGCGGGTTATAGGGACCCGGGGGCACCGTTTTAGGCAACTGGTCGCCTTTTGCCGCGTGTTCGCGTCGGATGGATTCAGGGACAGTCCATGTCGGCTTGACTGTTTTTGCGACGATAGTGGTTTGTCCTAGTGGGGTATTCCAGCCTTCACGGCCAATGCCGATCGGGTAGGTAAACACGGCATCTGGCTGTTTCGAGGAATAATAAAACATCCGCATGTTCGCGAGATTGAGCACGATGCCTTTGCGTGGCGCATCGGGCAGGATGAACCGCAACGGCAGCATCACGCGTGCGCCCGCTTCAGGAGTCCAGGGGTTGATAACGGGGTTTACGATGGTGATATCGTTATAGCCCAGGCCAAAATGCCGGGCGATGTCAGGCAAAGTATCGCCATTTTGCACAGTGATCTCGGCAAGACCGCCAACGATGCCGCTGTCTTTGGCGATGGCGAACTCGCGTGTGGTAATACCGGCAAGTTTCGGCTGAATCTCTTCTACCGTGTCCGGCGGAGGGGCTATGGTAGACTGCGGGAAGTCTGTTATAGGCGGAAGTTTAGTAGTAGGCTCAAGCTGGCAACCGCTGAGCAAGCCGACGGCCAACAGCACGGGCAAGGCTATTCTTGTATGCGGCAGGCCGGTCGATGTTTTTTTCAATGACTTCATAGGCGTGACCAGTAATGGTGGATACGGGACGCGATGTGGCTTGGGCATTAGAACCGGCCGAATTGAAAGTGCGGGCATGCACGAAAATGGCAAACCGCGTTCACTTGCAGTAGTTCAAACCTAATCTGACAGTTACTGGATTTTTAGAAGTGTCTGTCTGGTTACGTTCTGCCTAGCCTGGATTAATACCTATAATCAACGAAGTATAACTTTAAAACAAGCGGAAAGTCCGCTGATTTTGATCGCAACGAATAAACTCAGTGTAGCCGAGCTTTCTTTTAGCTCGACCGACTTGCTCTTGTTTATAAATGATTGTCTGGTTTGCTGCTGATAGTACCCATTCCGGAAACCTTGGGTGATTGACGCCTTAGGGCCGATAAGTCGTCTGTCGCAAATCGTAACAATCGGTAGCATGGGGATTTGGCGCGGTAGCGTTAGGTAAGCCAATCTGTTTCCGCCCCTTTCGTCTGGCGATGCCAAATAGCCGAACCATAACCCCGTTTCCACACCTCCCTCATCGAACCGGAAAGGCGGATTTACGGCATCCGGATTAAGCTTTTAGTAGATCCTTAACTTCGGCCATAATCCCCGTCGGATCAATACCTTGATGCGGGAATTGTTCCCATAGACCGCCACAACCTTCTTTATGTGTAGCAATATGCGCGTATTTTGGAGCCAGTCCACGTTCCAGCAACCAGGAGCCAAAGCGGCTACCCAATCCCGTTTTTCGGTTAAACGACTCGACAACCAATACCATCGGCGAACTGCCGATTTTAACCATCATCTCTTCATCAATTACATTCAAGGTTGGTTTGTTGATCAAGCCTACATCAATGCCGTCCTGTTTTAAACGTTCTACTGCATCCAACGCCCGATACAATGCTTCGCCGAAGCTGACAATATAGCCTTGAGTTCCTTCGCGGATGACTTCATCTTTGCCGGAAACAAATTTGTAGTCACCCCCAAAGTAGTCCTGGCCTTTAGTATTCAAAATAGTCGGTACTTTCGAGCGGGTCGAGAACACAAAACGCAAGCCTGGATTAAAGAAGATGGTTTCCAAGCAGGCTTTCATTTGCAGCGGATCAGCAGGAAAGTAAAGGTTAGTCGCATAGCCGTCGCTCAGGCCGTTATCGGCAAACATGTTGTTCAGGCCGAAATGACAGGTGTTGTCGGCCATGTCGTCAATCCCTGAATGCGAGAAATGACTGAGCACGTTCGAATTATTCAAACGCGCCATGGTAATTTCAGAAACCACCATCTCCAGAAAAGCGCTAAAGGTGCCGAAAATGCCCTGCTTGCCCGCTTCCCTCCCGAAACCGGCCGCTGCCGAAAAGTTACCGCGCTCCATAATGCCTGAAGAGATAAACACTTCAGGATAAGCGCTGTGAATTTTGGACAGGCCGCAGGAACCTTCCAGATCGCTGTCGATGACGCGAATTTTTTCGATGCGTTCGGCCTCGCTCATCCGGCCCATAATAGCGACTACCGCATCGCCGAAAACGTTGCGGTTGGCATCCCACTTGTCGCTGGAGCCCAGGAATACCGCGTCGTTTTTTGGCGCTGTAATTGTTTTAAGATGATCTGCCGCAGCCTGACGGCCTCGAGACTCTAAATACGCTACCGCCACTTTTACCGGGGCTACGTCATGGCCGTGGTTTGAGCCTTCCAGACCGGCAATGCCCGGACACATAGGACGATGGTTGATAACCGCAACGGGGCCGTCAATATTAATGGCCGTGCAAATACGCTGATAAAGATCGTCGATATTTTCGCCGTCGCCTTCCAACACGGTTAAACCGTGGCCGGCCAGCGTTTTGGCTACAGAGCAACCGGGCAAATATTTGGAAGGGTGACCGGCGATGGTTACGTCATTATCATCGATAATCAATTTGACATTCAAATTCTGAGCGACGGACAAGCGTGCGGCTTCTGCATCATTACCTTCCTGCTGCGAACCGTCGGAACCTAGGCAAAACAGCACTTTTCCCGGATTAGCGATAGCCACGCCGTTGACATAGGGCCACATGTGACCCAACCGTCCCGAGCTGAATTTTACGCCAGGTGTTAAACCCAGTTCAGGGTGACCCGGTAAATGAGAATGAGCGGCGCGGTATTCCATCAGACGTTCAGCAGGCAGATCGCCGTTAAGAGTAGACATCAGATATTGAGTGGCCGCGCGGTGTCCGGCTTCATCAAAAAAAACAGGTACGTATTTATCGGTATCGCCCCGGAACAAAGCGTCCATAATGACGACTTCCGGCACGGTATCGTAGGGGCCGCCGGTATGTCCACCGACGCCTCTCGCTGCTCCGGTCGCAGTAAAAAAGACGATCGCGTCGCGGCACAGTTGAATATTAGCCTTGAGACTGGCGCGTTGTTCGTCAGTCAGTGTCGCATTGTTTGCGTTTAAAGTGATGCGTTGATAAGCGCCAAGATCGATTGGAAATGTATTCATAGTCAATTCCTTGTTATCAAAGTTAAGTGGGCGATTAAAAAGCTACATAATGTGATTAGGACTTAATTTATGCTTCTGTCGCAAAATTTGTCAAACTGAACGACAATTTATTTAGAAATTGAAAGATGCGATGATCAGTTTTAAAGGTGACCATTTACCGAAACAGATTGTACTCCACGCCATTTTTTCCTATGTACCGGATGGCCGTTTCTTATTGAGACCTTGAAGAAATTCCGGATGAAAGGAGGGTGAGGTTGATCATGGCATACCCAATCGCTGGGTTCAAGTATTCAGCTTCGTTAGCTTTGCGGCCAACAAAAAGCAGGCGAACGGCTGTTACCTGTACTAATAAAACCATTATTCCCGGCGAAGGATGACAGCCTTTCTACTCGGCTCATTGTTAAGACCACTTTCGTAACCGAATAATTCAGGATAAATCGAATGACAAAAATCGAGCAGATATTCGAACACGTATTAACCCATTACCGCGGAATATTCGCCACCATTTTCCTCCTGCCCGTTTCAGCGGCCTATGGCGCCTATGCCGGCGTCCGCAACTGGATTTCTTTTCGCCTCAACAGTGCTCCCGCAAAACACGACGCCAGGGTTGAAGCGGTGATCCGGCAAATCGAGGACTGGAAAATGCAAGGGGCGGAACAAAAACTTTGCACCGCAAGGTCAGGCTGGAAAACCATGAGCGAGCTGGTGCCTAAATACAAGCTTTCACACCGAAAGATCGATATCGGGATGTACGACCTGCTTGAAATCGACGAACATCGCGGGATTGTCAGGGTGGAGCCGCTGGCGACCATGGGCCAGATTTCGCGCAGCCTGATATCCCGAGGTTGGACGCTGCCGGTGCTGCCGGAACTGGACAGCTTGACGGTGGGAGGTTTGATTATGGGATTCGGCGTGGAAACCAGCAGCCATAAATACGGGCTGTTCCAGCACATTTGCGAATCCTTCGAGATCGTGACGGCGGAAGGGAAGCTGTTGAAATGTACTCCTTCGATAAATGCCGATCTTTTTTATCAGATTCCGTGGAGCCACGGTACCTTGGGCTTTCTGGTGGCTGCCGAATTGAAAATTATTCCGGTCAAAAAGTATGTCCGGCTTCACTTCCGGCCTGTTTATACACTCGATGCAATAGTCGATGTTTTCGAGCAAGCCTCTCGCGATACCAAAAACAACGATTTCGTTGAGGGTCTGGTTTACGGCCGCGATCAGGCGGTCATCATGGTCGGCAAGTTCGTCGATGCCGTAGGCCCGGACGGATCTTTGAACGCCATCGGACGATGGTACAAGCCCTGGTTTTACAAACATGTCCAAACCTACCTGGAGCGAAGAGAGCAGGGCGTCGAATATGTGCCGGTGCGGGATTATTATCACAGACATACCCGGAGCTATTTCTGGGCCATGGAGGAAATCATCCCGTTCGGCAACCATCCGATATTCAGGGCATTGCTGGGCTGGGCCGTGCCTCCCCGGATCGAATTACTGAAATACACGGAAACGCAAACCACCCGGCGACTCAGGGAAAAATTTCATGTGATTCAGGACATGCTGATGCCGATCCGGTATCTGAAACAGTCCATTGAGTATTTCGACGCGCATTTTTGCTTATATCCGTTATGGCTTTCGCCGATGGCGATCAAGGATAACGGCGAACATCCGGGCTTTGTGCATCCTTTCAGGACTGAGGTCGGCTCTGTGGACGAAATGTACGTGGATATCGGGGCCTATGGCACTCCTGGCAAGAAAGGCTTCGATAATGCCGTCGCCCTGCCGTTGCTGGAAAAATTCGTCATCGAACACCAGGGCTACCAAGCCTTGTATGCAAGAACCTTCATGAGCAGGGAAGATTTCAGGATGATGTTCGATCATGCCGGCTACGACTTGTTGCGGGAGCGCTTGCCGTATTGCCGGCAAGCCTTCGATGAGGTGTACGACAAGGTTTCCTCGAAAGGAAGGGCTTCGCCGGTGGAGATGAGGAGATTGGAAAAAACGGGGTAAGAACCGTAACTTATATGTAAAAATCTGCATTCGATCTGACAGGTTCAAGTATTAGTTTGGATTTAACCTGGAAGCGATTGTTTCGGCTCCGATCCATTGCTGCCAAATAAAATTTAATTTGCAGAGACAGCTAATGGCAAATAAGCTGTCTTTCAAAATGTAGGTGCGATTAGCTTGCGTAATCGCACATTTCGAAGCCAACATTCCTCCGATTACGCTATCGTTAACCGGAGCTACGCGGTACGCGGACTGATTAAGAATAAACTAGAGGTTGACGATGGAAATACACAAGGCAGAGTCCATAGAGGACTTAAAATCAATCGGAACGATTGATGAAATTGTTTCACAAATTAACCATATCGTTGCTCCTTTCAAGCTTGATGCCGAGAGCTATGAAGAGATTCTTAAGGCGACTCGTTTGCTGAAGGAGAAGTGGTGTGATTTTAAGACTGGGCCATTTATTTCAGAAGAAGAGAAATACATTTTCTTATTAACAGAAATGGACGGTGAAAAGAGAAGTGAGAAATTAGGATTAACCGACCAGCACTATGAAGACAAAGAACTTGCCAAGAGATGGTTTAGGTCAATCGCCAGCAAGATTCATCCTGACAAGTCGAGTAACAAAGATGGCAAAGCTTTTAAAGCGCTGAAAGATATTTATGACATCCTTATTGATTATGACGAGGATGTTCAGGATGTGTGACGAGCAAAAAAATCATCCTGCCGTAAGATCAGCTTCGGAGATAAATATTCAATTCACCGAGGAAAGCAAAGCTCTAGATAGTCAGGATGCTGAAAAAATCAGAAAGACAGTAGTGAAGCATGGTGGTGATTACGGAGGGAAATGCTTTATTGAGAAGAGTGGCTTGCCAAGATTGCTCTGTACTGACGCCAAGGGAGCCAATAGGGTTTATATCAACGCTGCTCCAAAAGACAAGTTTCAGGATGGCGACAAGCGATACATAAATGTGACTGCTGTGCAGAAAGAGATTGGCGATCGAATCCAACAGCCTCGGGATGCTTATATGCATGAGCGATTGAAATATAGTGATCAGTGCCTTAGGGACTATCGAGATAATCCTACGGTTGCACAAGATCGCCATATAGAAGAGTCAATGATTAGAAGAGACTTACCAAAATTGAAGTCGAGGAAAATCGCAGTAGAAGGTATAACGGCTTGCCAGTACACAGGTGAATCATTGGAAAAGAATGCCGCTGCTCATCATCGTATAAGAAAATCTGATGATCCATCTTTGGCTTTGGATTTGAATAATGTAGATATCATTAATCCGAAGCCACACAAAAAAGTTCATGATGAAGGAGCTGAAAGTCCTGATGAGCTGAGAGCACTATGTGAGAAAGAAAGCTGGAATTTTCCAGAAAGAAGCTAACAACGCTGTAACGCTGTAAGGCGGATTCGCGTAGCAATCCGCCATGAAAAGCACTTTGAACCTGATTCTCGCCCGGATTGTTCCAAACGGCATTTTTTATGTCCAATTGATCGGATATTCTGCGTCGCCTCGGCAATTGCTCGTGCATTGCTCTACCTCCTGCATCCGTGCAGTCGTAAAGCGCCTACAGTTGGTGGTTTGCTGGCGCGAAACCGCCCTACGATCTACTGCTTTTGGCCGATCCAAGACGATCGGCCGTATTTAACCAGCGCAAGTCGAACTTGAAGCTTATTTCCAATAATGTCAGATTGGGTTCAGATTTCTATCATTTTTAGACACTTATCATTATGACTACTGCCATTAAATTGGTCCTCGCATCGAGTTCGCCGTACCGCCGCGAATTATTGAAAAAACTCGGTCTTACTTTTGATACGGCTGGCCCGAATATCGATGAGACGCCGCTGCCCGGTGAAGCGCCGATGCAGACCGCAATGCGTTTATCGCTGCAAAAGGCGGCAGCGCTTGCGCCTAAATTTCCGCAACACCTGATTATCGGCTCGGATCAAGTGGCGATGCTGGAAGACAAACTGCTCACCAAACCCGGCTCCCGCGACAACACAATTGCGCAATTGGCGGCTGCCTCGGGTAAAACGGTGCGCTTTTATACCGGCGTCTGTGTTTACGACAATCGTAACGGGCAATATCGAGTCGACTGTGATCATTGTGCCGTAACGTTTAGAGTGTTATCGCGGCAGCAAATCGAGCGCTATGTCGATCTTGACGAGCCTTTTAACTGCGCGGGCGGATTTAAAGCGGAAAGTTTAGGCATTGCATTGTTTGAGCGAATCGAGGGTGACGATCCGAATGCGTTGATAGGTTTACCGTTGATCAAGCTGATCAGATTGCTGGAAGCTTTCGGAGTCAAGGTGATTTAACTTCGACTCCGGTTCCTTATACACAAGTCCGTCATTCCGGCAACGCGATAAGGTGCGCTAACTATAGGATGCTGCCGACGTAAGGGGGGGGCATTGATCGCGAATGATGCGCTTCACTACGTCGCCTAAAGCGCCTACTTTTGGTCAGTATATCCTATCGAGCTATTTAATTGCCGGCTCAATAATCGAGAAATCGCACCCTTCCGGAATTCAACTCATAGACCGCCCCCACTAGGGTCACACGTTTTTCCCGCAGTGCCCGCGCCGCTCCTGGAAGAGACATCAGTTGTCGCATGGACCAACGAACATTAGCCTCCACGGCGGCATGTAGCAGAGTCGGCCGATCCAGTTTTAAATCAATCTGTGATAAGCCGGGCTTAATCAATGCAATCAGCGCTTCGATATGTTCGAGCTCCCTGGTTTTTTCGAGCATTTCATCGACAGTGGCCGTTACCGCCCCGCAATTTTCATGACCCATGACCACCACCAATGGTGTATGGAGATGAGCCACAGCGTATTGTAATGTGCCGATTACATCTTCCGCGATGATATTGCCGGCGAGCCTGATCGTGAATATATCGCCGAATCCTACGTCAAAAACCATCTCGGGTGGCACGCGCGAATCGCTGCAACCTAGAACGGTGGCGAATGGTTTCTGCTCTTCTACGAGAAGATTGCGCCAAGAAGCATTTTCGTGCGTATGGATAGACTTATCTTCCATAAAGCGCCGGTTGCCTATTTTCAAGCGAAGCAAGCCTTCAGCTGCATTACGTGGATAAGGCTCCAGACTGATGTTGTCGGATCGAGGTGCCTGAATTCCACAGGCCGGGAGCATACCCAGACCGACACAAGTAGCGCCGATTATCCAGTCTCTGCGGGTGATGGTGTATTTTTTCATGATTGCCACTCTGAAATTCTAAGTTAAGAAGAGGTAACTCTTTTGCCGAACCATCATTGAATCGAAAATTATTTTTTGAATAATAACATCAAGTGTAAAACAAATGCCCGCAATTGGCCGGAAGCGCTTATTCACTGTTATTTCAAAAAATAAGGACAGAATAAGTCTGAACTTGATTTCGCTATATCAGATCAGATCCAGATTTTTACAGCTTATATTCGCTCAAACCTCTCGCTGGCAGCATGGTTTTTCGTGCGCTGCCTGGAGTGTTAAAAGGAAATTTTTTCATGATTGATTGAATATAAATTTAATGGGGTTTATTGTTGAGTTCAAATGCTAACGCTTTCCGAGGAAACTGGATCTTATAGCGTCAGCGTTATCTAATGCACAAATACATCAGATGGAGCGAGCTATGGTTGCAACTAATACCCAAAAAAACGTTTTGTCAGGCAAAGAGCCTCCCCAAATGCCCGGTGCATTGCCTCTTTTAGGGCATATGCTCGAATTTGGCAAAAATCCTTTCGACTACATGATGAGACTCAGGAATAAACTGGGAGAAATCGGCGAATTCCGCATGTTTCATCAAAAAATGGTGCTGATGACCGGCCCTGAAGCAAATGAAGCTTTTTTCCGCGCTCCCGACGCACAATTGGACCAAAGCCAGGCGTATAAAATCATGACGCCTATTTTCGGCAAGGGCGTGGTTTTTGACGCGCCGCCGCATAAGAAAGACCAGCAGCTTAAGATGCTGATGCCGGTATTGCGCGATAAACCGATGCGCGGCTATGCCCAAGTGATCGTTGGGGAAGTCGAGCAAATGATTGCCGATTGGGGCGATAACGGCGAAATTGATTTACTTGAGTTTATGAAAGAACTCACCATTTATACCTCCAGCCACTGCCTGCTTGGCGATGAGTTCCGTTACGAACTGAATGAAGAGTTTGCGAAAATCTATCACGATCTTGAAAAAGGCGTAAATCCGCTGGCCTTTGTTTTTCCCTATTTGCCGTTACCCGTATTTCGCCGCCGTGATAAAGCGCGCGCAAGACTTCAGGAACTAGTCACCGGCATCATTGCCAAAAGAGCGCAGAAACCGGAAAAAAGCGAAGATGCGTTTCAATTACTGATTGATGCCAGCTATGACGACGGCAGCCGCTTATCCGCGCATGAAATAACGGGCATGCTAATCGGTACCATTTTCGCAGGGCATCATACAACAGCAGGGACAGCCGCCTGGACCTTGCTGGAATTGGCGCGCCGGCCTGAACAGTTGGCGCAGGTATTGAATGAACTTGATGCGCACTTCGGCGCCGATGGCGAGGTCACTTTTCAATCGTTACGGGAAATTCCGGCACTGGAAAATGTCATTAAAGAAGTGCTGCGCCTGCATCCGCCGCTGATATTCTTAATTCGCAAGGTGATGCAAGACTTTCAGTTTAAAGATTACACGGTAAAAGCCGGAAAATACGTTTGCGCCTCGCCACGCGTATCGCATCGCATTGCGGATGTTTTTCCGGACCCGGAAAAGTTCGATCCTGATCGTTACTCGGAAACCCGCCAGGAAGATGCTGTGCCTTTCAGCTGGATTGCCTTCGGCGGCGGTAAACATAAGTGCAGCGGCAACGCTTTTGCGATGCTGCAACTCAAAGCCATTTTCAGCATTCTGTTACGCCGCTATAGCTTTGAACTGATCGATGACAAAGACACGTACCAGGATGACTTCACCCAAATGGTGGTGCAACCGCTATCGCCTTGCCGTGTTCGATACAAAAAACGCTCGCTGATTAAAGAAGCTTGTGCCGGGTCAGCGACAGATATCATCCAGGAAAGAGCGCAACCAGGCCCGCGCTTTAAAATAACAATCGACAGAGAGCTTTGCCAGGGCCATGCAACCTGCATGACTGAAGCGCCTGAACTTTTTCAGGTAGACGATGCAGGGAATTTAACCGTCTTGCAAGAGAACCCGCCGCTGGAGTTGCTGAAAAAAGCACAACAAGCCGAAAAATACTGTCCGGCCAAGGCAATTAAAATTAAATCCGACTAACACACTAAAAGAGGCATAGAATGACTGCATATCCCAGAGCAGAACTTGAAGAAATGGTTGAACGTTGGTTGCAGGCGAATCGTGACGCCGAAAAAGAAGGCAACTGGCCCAAGTACCTAGGTGCAATGTACACCGACGACGCAGAATATCGCTGGAATATCGGGCCTAATGAAGAGTTTGTCGCGCGCAGCCGTAAACAGATAGAAGAATGGGCTTTAGGTGTGCAAATGGAAGGCTTTGAACAATGGCGCTATCCGTACCACCGCATATTAATCGATGAAAAACAGGGCGAAGTGATTGGCCTCTGGCGACAGGTGTCGCCTGCGCTACGGGAAGACGGCACGCATTATGAAGTCGCAGGCATAGGCGGCTCCTGGTTTCGCTATGGAGGCAATTACAAATGGGAATGGCAACGGGATTTTTTTGATTTAGGCAATGTGAAAGCCTTGTTTTTCGAATTAGCCGCTGACGGTAAGCTCGATCCGGCCGTGAAAAGAAAAATAGGTAAATTGGCCAAAGGGCAATTGCTGCCAGGCCATGAGCGTTTACGCAAACCGCCCGGTTTATTGAAAAAAATGAAAGGCTTCCTAGTAATGTTACGTATTGCTCTGTTTAATAAATAAATTAAAAATACTCTTGCCATCCATTCAAGCATGGTATTGGGCGTTTAACCAAGATAATAGTCAACACACAGGAACCTATGCTGAATATAAAATCTGGTTGGAAAAACTGGCAACTACTCACTGATAACGGACGGCAAGTCTGGGCGTTCAAACCCGGCTCAAGCAATATCGATGCACATTTGCAAAACGTCGATAATATTACAGAGCAAGACATAGCGCAGTTTGCGGAAGATTTTCAGTTTGATAAATCCGGCAATCCCAATTCCGGCGATAAGGTTTTCAGAAATGCAGCCACTGACACGAAGTTCCAGAAATTTACCGGGCAAATACCGCAGTTAGAGAATCCCGATGGGCAAAGAGTCATCGATGCGCTCATCAAGGGAATGAACTACTACTCTTATTTGCAAAGTGAAGACGGCCATTGGCCGGGCGATTACGGCGGCCCGCTATTTCTTTTGCCTGGTTTGCTGATCGCCTCTTATATTTCAGACACGCCGTTTCCCAAAGCGCATCGGGAAATGATGAAGCTTTATTTATTCAATCATCAAAATAAAGATGCCGGTTGGGGCATGCATATCGAGGGCGAATCGACGATGTTCGGCACCGTCATGCAATACGTGTCATTGCGTCTTCTTGGCGTCGATAAAAATAATCTGCAATTGGTCCAGGCCAGGACCTGGATCAAAAACAATGGCGGTGCGACCGGCATTCCCTCCTGGGGAAAGTTTTATCTGGCGGTGCTGAATTGTTACGACTGGCAAGGCTTTAACAGCCTGTTTCCTGAAATGTGGTTGTTTCCCCGGTGGCTGCCGGTCCATCCATGGCGTTACTGGTGTCATACCCGCATGGTCTACTTGCCGATGGCCTATTGCTATGCGCAGCGAATTAAAGCGCCCGAAAATGAACTGATCCTGTCCTTAAGAGAGGAAATTTATAACGAGGATTTCGCGTCCATTGACTGGCCGAAACAACGCAATGTTGTATGCGAAAAAGATTGTTACACGACGCCGTCTCCGGTAATGAAGTGGATGAATTTTTTCACCAATAACTATGAAAAATTCAAATGCGCCTGGTTAAGAAAAAAGTCCACAGACTACATTTTAAAATATCTCAATGCCGAGGATGAGCAAACCAACTACATCAATATAGGCCCCGTCAATCAAGCCATTAATTCCATTTGTATCTGGCATGCCTACGGCAAGGATTCCGGGCAATTCAAAAAGCATGTCGCGCGCTGGTTTGATTATTTATGGGTGGCCGAAGACGGCATGAAAATGAACGGCTACAACGGCTCGCAGCTTTGGGATACTGCTTTTGCAACCCGCGCCATGCTGGAAAGCGACCTGGGCAAACTATTCCCTGCGACTATCGCAAAAAGCTATCGGTTTATCGAGCTGTCGCAAGTCAAGGCCGAACACCCGACGCATGCCGAGTTTTTCCGTCATCCGATGATCGGCAGTTGGCCTTTTTCAACGGCGGAAAACGGCTGGCCGGTTGCCGATTGCACGGCCGAAGGCCTAAGCGCCACTTTGGCCGTTCATCGTTCCGGACTGGTTAAACCGGCGATTGATGATCAGCGCATCAAACAGGCCGTTGACACACTCCTTTCTTATCAAAATAGCGATGGCGGCTGGGCAACGTATGAACTGACTCGCGCACCAAAATGGCTGGAAAAGCTCAACCCATCCGAAGTGTTTGCCGATATTATGATCGATTACTCCTGGACGGAATGTACTGCGGCTTGCGTTATTTCATTAATGGAAATTCAGGAAACTTATCCGGCCTATAAAAATAGCGAAATACGCAAAGCCATCAAATCAGGAATCGATTTTATCCTTAAGCAACAAAAACCGGATGGCTCCTGGTACGGCGGCTGGGCGGTCTGTTTCACCTACGCCACCTGGTTTGGCGTGGAAGCGCTCAGTAAGGCCAAGGGCAAAGGCTATTATGACGATACGACCTTAACGGCCAGTATTAGCAAGGCCTGCGCCTTTTTAGTCAGTAAGCAAAAAGCGGATGGCGGTTGGGGAGAGACGTTTAAATCCTGTTCGACGCTGACGTACACCGAAGCCGGCTTGTCTCAAGTGATTAATACCTCTTGGGCGTTGCTGGCGCTGATGGCCGCTGATTTTGACGATGAGACAGTTACCGAAACGGGTATCAGTGTGTTGCTGAACAGACAGACCGATATTGGCGATTGGCCTCAGGAAAATATTTCCGGTGTTTTTAATTACAACTGCATGATAACTTACGCCAATTATAGGAATATCTTTCCTATCTGGGCGTTGAATCGACACTTTAAGCAGGACGTCCAAAAATGATAAAACAATCACCGCAGTTTAAAGGATGTGCATCAAGTAGCTCAGAGGAATCCGGGTTCGACATTTGCATTATTGGCGCAGGAATGGCGGGTGCAAGCATCGCCGCTTATCTTGCCCCCAAAGGCATTAGGATCGCGTTAGTCGATCAATCCTTTGAGGAAAAAAAGCGCATTGTCGGTGAATTATTGCAACCTGGAGCGGTGTTGTCGCTTAAACAGATGGGGCTTGGGCATTTACTGGATGGTTTTGATGCGCAACCGGTTGAAGGTTACGCAATCCTGCAAGACGGCGAGAAAATCACCATTCCTTATCCTAATCATTGTAAAGGAATGGGCTTGCACAATGGCCGGTTTTTGCAGCAAATCAGGGCTTCTGCGCTGCAAAATGCAACGGTTACGCAAATTCATGGCAAAGCATTGCAGCTTCAGGAAAACGAACGGAACGAGATTGCCGGCATCACTTACCGGGACTCGCTGACGTCCAAGATTAAGACCATACATGCGCCTTTGACCATTACCAGCGACGGGTTCTTTTCAAACTTTAGAGAGCATCTCAGCAATAACGAAAAAACCGTAACGTCTTACTTTATCGGCTTGATTTTAAAAGATTGTGAAACACCTTTTCCAAAACATGGCCATGTGTTTTTATCAGGGCCGACGCCGTTCATTTGTTATCCGATTTCCAGTTATGAAGTCAGGATTTTAATTGATTTTCCGAGTGAACAGCTTCCTAGAAAACAGTTGATACAAACCCATTTGGATGTCAATGTGACGCCTTATATCCCCGATTGTATGCTTAACAGCTATCAACAAGCCTTGCAGGAAGGCGGATTTAAGGTCATGCCCAACCATTACATGGCGGCAAAACCCATCATACGGAAAGGAGCAGTGTTGCTGGGAGATGCTTTGAATATGCGCCATCCCTTAACGGGCGGCGGATTGACAGCGGTATTTTCGGATATCCAAATATTGAGTGCGCATTTATTGGCTATGCCTGATTTCAGTAATACCGATTTGATTCACGAAAAAATCGAAGCCTATTACCGGGAAAGACAAAAAGCCAATGCCAATCTAAATATTCTTGCTAACGCGCTCTACGGTGTCATGTCTAACGATTTACTTAAAACGGCGGTATCCAAATATCTTCAGTGCGGCGGTGCTAACGCGCAAGAGTCGATTGCCATGTTGGCCGGCCTGAACAGGAGCCATTACACATTGATGAAACAATTCTGTTTTTTGACAGCGTTCGGCGCCAGCAATTTAGTGCGTCATAACATTGCAAATTTACCCAAGGCCATAAAACTTCTTTCGGATGCAATTGCCATTATTAAGCCATTGTTGAAAAACGAAGTGCCGTTGGCAGTGTTTTTTTATCGTTATCTCGAAAAAATAAAATATCTTGCTTATTCCGGTTATGGCGCAAATATTCAACGGCCTTAAGTCGTGCTGTTTACGGACAAGGTTATCCTGCTAAAGCCATAAACCGCCTGTCGCTTGGTAAAGGTTTAGAAAATGAACTTACAAACATATGGTCAAAATTGCAAAGAACAGAATGAAGCAGTGCGTATGATATTTTGCCAAACCGGTTTTAAAACAAGCCCTATGGCATCTGAATTCCCCGGCTTGATATGCCGTCTCCCTCCTCGGAGGCGCTACCTCGGGCTGATGCAATGAGCGCTGGAATCACGCTCGTTACAGGCGCCACCGGACACCTTGGCGCTAACCTGGTGCGCCGCCTGCTCGAAGAGGGCGAGCAAGTGCGGGTGATGATGCGCTCCGAACGCGGTAACGGCGCATTGGAAGGTCTCGACGTGGAGCGTGTGTTTGCCGACCTGCGCAACAGCGAGGCAGTATCCGCCGCCGTGCGCGGCTGCGCCCGCATTTATCATTGCGCGGCTCTGGTTTCGACCATTCAAGGTAATGCGGCCCATAAGCGCGAAATATTCGATACCAACGTCCGCGGTACAATCCATATTCTTCAGGCGGCCGAGCGCCACAGCGTCGACAAGGTGGTAGTGTCCGGATCGCTGAGCGCCACCGGCTACGAGCCGGATCGTTCCAGCCACGAGGGCATGCCGTTCTATCCTTTTGAACGCCATTTGCCTTACGGCTTTACCAAGCATCTCACCGAGCATGAGTGCCTTAAGGCACATGCCAACGGTGTTAATGTGGTAACCGCTACCTCCTGCGCCATCATCGGACCCCACGATTACGTGCCCTCGCGCATGGGCCGCGTACTGATCGATTACGCTCACGGCTCTCTGCGCGCTTATATTCCCGGTGGCTTCGAGTTCGTATCCGGCCGCGATATTGCCGAAGGCCATGTATTAGCCATGAAACATGGGCGTTCAGGACAGAAGTACATCTTTAGCACCGCCTACGCCAGCGTGGACGATCTGCTGGCGCTGTTTAGGGAAACTACCGGCCGTCCGTTGCCGAGACTGCGGCTGCCGCCATACCTGATGGCCATGCTGGCCGAAGTGGCCGACAAGACTTGGTATAGGGCATTCCCCAATCTGCCCAGACGCTTTACGCCGGGCGCAGTGCGCTTGCTCCAGATGCGGCGCCGGGCCGACCACGACAAGGCGAAACAGGAATTGGGCTACCAGCCCACCCAATTATCCCAGGCAGTGCAGGAAGCCTACGAAGATTTCGTGCGCAGGGGTTTGATCACCCTTGCCAAGTAAACAATCGATCCTTCCTTAACCACGAACCGGAGCCCAGAAGATGAACAGCGTGCAGACGAAATCCCCACCTCCTTCCTTTGCGGAAGCTAAAAATTCTCGGCAAAAGGCCCGCGCTGCTGGAATGGACCCTGACCGCTGGTACGTAGTGGAATACGATAGCGCAGTAAAAAAAGGCCAGGTGAAAGAGGTAATTTTCTGGAATACCTCCATTGCGCTTTATCGCGGCGAAGACGGCGAACTCGCGGCCATGCGCAACCTCTGCGTGCACCGCCAGCTAAAGCTTACCCATGGCGCGGTGGACAAGTGCAATTTGCGCTGCGCCTATCATGGCTGGGCCTACAACAGGGAAGGCTGGCTGGAGGATTATTCTCATGATAGCTTCGGTAACCCGCTTATCAGGAAACAGCTGCGGACTTATCCCGTGCAAGTCCGCTATGGCCTGATCTGGTTGTTCCCCGGCGATCCGGAACGGGCCGGCGAGCATAAAATACCGGAAATACCCGAACTCACAGGCGATAACGCCTGGGCCAGCTTTGCCGTGGATTACACATGGCGCACGCATCATTCCATGGTGATCGACAATATCTGCGATTTTTCCCATGCCTTCCTGCACCGTAAATACAAGCCTTTCATTGATGCCAAACTGACCCACCACGAGGCCGATGACGACAGGGTTTACCTGACTTACGATGCCTATATGGCCGGCGGCCGGATTTCCGGGATTTTCGTTGACCGCAACCGGGTCAATACCCGTTCCATCGAGTTGTGCTACGAGTATCCTTACCAATGGACCAACACCGGCGACAGTATCAAGAATTGGTCGTTTATGCTGCCAATCGACGAGCGGACCACGCGAGTGTTTTTCCTGTTTTATTTCGATGCTTTGAAGATTCCGCTGATTTCCATGAAAACCCCGAAGTGGCTGACCCAATTGGTGTTGAATATTGCCAAGCCATTGGTATTCAAGCCGATACTCGATGAAGACGGCATCGCTCTGGAAGCGGAACAATTAAGCTATGAAACTTACTGGAATGCGCCGCCCATAGAACTCAACCCCGTGGTGCCGATGTTCCAGCGCTTGACCGCACGGAAGTGGGAAGGCTATTTGGAGCGCGCCAAAAACACGCAATCTACTTGCGCGAATTGACGAACGGAATATCTCGCCGATGAAAATCACCCAGCGCATTGCCAAACTCGCCGAATACTCTGCACGAAACCCTTGGCGGATCTTGGGTACGGCTTTGGCGCTGTCGATTCTGGCCGGATGGGCAACGGCGCAACTGCCGGTTCACACCTCGCGGCAGGCGCTGCTTCCCCAGAACACGCCGGTAGCGAAGCGCTTCAACGATTTCTTGAAAAATTTCGGCGCTGCCTCGGACCTAATGGTGGTTCTGGAAGGCGCTCCGCGTAGCGAACTGGAGTCCTTTGCCAAAGGACTGGCCGCCAAACTTCGGGCTGAGCCCGAGATCGACCAAGCGACCGCCCGTCTCGACATGACGTTTTTTCTGGACCACGCCTACCTGCTGATGCCGGCCGAGAGTCTGGACAAGCTGGCCGCGATGGCGGATCAGCCACTTCCGGCGGACGGCGGGATGGAAGAACACTTGCGCAAAGCGCTGAATTGGAGCAAAGACCACCCGCCTCTGGGCGGGGCTGACACCGACCTGCAAACCGCTGAAGCAAGCCTGAACCTGACGGCGTTGTTCCTGGAAGAGTGGCAGCGCTGGCTATCCGCGGAAACAGCGCCAGCCGATTTGAACTGGAACCGGTTACTGGCTAAAAACGAGGCAGGGGACATATCCGACGGCTATTTTGCTTCGCGCGACGGACGGATGCTGTTTTTATTCGTCCATCCGAAAAATTCTTCCGAAGATTTCAAGAACCTTGGCCCTTTCGTCGACAAGGTCAAGCAGGTGTCGGAGGACTTGGCCGAACAAGCCAAAGCCGCTGGCCATACACCTCCCACCGTGGGCCTGACCGGGTTACCGGCCATCGAGTACGAGGAATATGTCAATATCCGCAAGGATATCACCCAGGTAGTTTTTACTTCCGCCGCTCTGATCGTCGCATTGATTTTATTGGTAGTCCGTAGCGTGCGTTGGGCCGTGCTGATTTTCATCCCTATGGGGATCGGAGTGCTGTGGAGTTTGGGTCTGGCCCTGGTCACCGTCGGCCACCTGACCATGATCACCGCCGCCTTCATCGCCATCCTGTTCGGCCTGGGAGCGGACTACGGCATCTTCACCTCCTCGCGCATCGCCGATGAGCGGCGCCTCGGCAAACCCCTGGTCGTAGCTATCGGGGAGGGCATCGGCTCATCTTTTATAGCGGTATTGACGGCGGGCGTCGCCTCGCTGCTGATCTTCGGCGCCTTGACCACGGTTGATTTTCCGGGCTTTGCCGAACTGGGCGTAGTGGCGGCCAAAGGCGTGTTGATGATCCTGATCAGCACCTGGATGATCCAGCCCGCACTTTACGCCTTACTGCCGCCCAAGCTGAGAGACATCCCCTCGCTAAGCACGCCGCCAGTTCCGGCACGAATATGGAAACATACTGGCGCGTTCCCTAAGCCCGTTGCGGTAGTGCTGGTCATGTTGGCCTTGGGTTGTGCTGTCATTGGCGGAGTAAAAGGCTTCGCCATCCCGTTCGACTACGACGTTCTGGCGATGCTGCCCAAAGATTCCCAGGCCGCCTATTACCAACGCCGCATGGTGGCGGAAAGCGACTACCAGTCCGAAGTCATTATTTTTACCGCCAAGGACATGGCCGAAGCCCGGCGGATCACCGATGAGGCGGGCAAACTCAAGACGGTTGCCAAGGTGCAGTCGCTGACCAACCTGTTTCCTGCGGATGCCGACCAACGTCTCCGTAAAGCCGTGAGCATCGGCGAGTCGTTCGCCCGGACTGACTACGCCAAACAGGTCGCCGAACTCGACCGGGAAGGCTTGTCCGTAAAATCATTCGAGTTATTGCAGGCAGTTCTGGAAAACAGCGCCGCCATCATCGACGAGGCTCAGGAGCAGGCATTCTCCGCGGGGCATTCCAAACTGGTCGAAAGTTTGGAAAAAGTGCGCGAACAAGTTGCGTCCATCTCGGCCAAACTCGCCGCAGATCGCGAGTTGGGCCGGATTCGTAGTGAGAGCTTCTTGCGCGCCTTGCTATCCGGAGCGGATACCGGGCTTAAAGTCATCGAAGCTTGGCGGCAGGCCCAGCCTCTCACCCCGGAGCAGTTGCCAGTGGCCCTGCGCGACCGCTTCTTTGCCGCTGACGGCAGCATCGCCGTCTACGCCTTTCCGGCAAAAACCGTGTACGATCCCGACAATCTCGATGCATTGATAAAAGACGTGTATAGCGTCTCGCCGGAAGCGACCGGCTTCCCAACCACGCACCAGGCGCTATCCAAATCCGTGGTGGAAAGTTTTACCCGTGGCACGCAATTGTCCCTGGCGCTGTGCCTGCTCTGGGTCATGGCGGCGACGCGCAGCGTGCGCGGTTTCACGCTGGCGACATTGCCTTTGCTGATCGGCGGCGGCTGGATGCTGGGGCTGATGGCCCTGGGCGATATTCGTTATAATTACGCCAACATCGTTGCACTGCCCCTCGTGATTGCACTGGCGGTGGATTACGGGGTGTGGTTCAGCTACCGCTGGGGTGAATTGAGACACCATACCCCGCTACAAGTCAGCCTGGCCGCCGGCAAAGTGATCGGACTGGCCGCAGGCACCGAATTGGCGGGCCTGGGCGCTATTATGCTGGCCAATTACCGGGGCGTGTCTTCTCTGGGCGTGAGTATCACCATCGGGCTGTTGTGCTGCCTGACCGCAACCCTCGTCGTGGCCCCGGCCATCGGACAGTTGATTGATTCCAAGAGGAAACCATAATGCCAAAAATTTATCTTATTATTGCCAGCCTGTTGATTTCCTTCTCCGTAAGGGCAGCCCCCAATCCCGAAATAATCGTGGTGTGCTACCCTGGCGGATCCGTTAATGCCAAGGACGCCAGCGAAGCGATGAACTCCATGTTGCGGGTGCTGGAACGCGTCGGCCAGTGGCAGGCCAACAGCTTCAGCAGCCTGTTCACCACCAAATCGGACGAATGCAGGAAGCAGATAGCCGCAAAAAATCCCAAGTTCGCGATCACCTCGCTGGGCCTCTATTTGGAATTGCGCAATCATCACAACTTGGTGCCGGTGGTTCAGCCCAAAATCAAAGGCAGCACTACCGAGCGTTACCGGGTAATGGTCCAGAAGGACAAGTACAGGAACCTGGACGAGCTGAAAGGAAAAACTTTGGGCGGCACGGCATTGGAAGAGCCATTATTCATCGGCAGGATCGTTTTCGCCGGAAAATACGACCCTGCCGGTTTCTTTGTCCTAAAACCGTCCAATCAGGCTATCCGCGCGCTGCGCTCTCTGGATAAAGGGGAGCTTGATGCCGTTATTTTGAATGAGCAACAATTCGCGGGACTCGGATCGCTTCATATGGCGACGCCTCTTGAAGCCGTCTTCACGTCCGAGAAAATCCCTCTGATGGGCGTGGTGGCCAACAGCGCTACCACGAAAGCGCAAGAACGCGCCCGCTTCAGCAAGGCGCTGGAGGGGATGTGTATCGACCCCGAAGGCAAAAAGCTATGCGATATGTTCGGAGTGGAATCCTTCGCCAGTGTGGATGCTGCCGTGTTCGAGCCGATGGTTAAACTGTGGGCTGAGGGGAAATAAGACTTTGAACAGCGCACGATTTCTCCTTGCCGTTTCGATTCCGGCCTTTCTGGTGGGCTGTGCCGGCCTCCAGAAAGGCCAAGTCCAGCCTGACCAGCTTTCCGGGTGCCCCAAGCAGACGGCTGCCATGCTGGTTGCCGAACAAAATCAGCTGGGCCCTTTAAGTGATACCCATACCCTTGCTTGCGCACTGAATGTTCTGCGCAATACCCAGGACCCGGCAGTACGCCGTACCGCGCTGGGTAGCCGGATCTGTTTGCATCTGGCCGAACGCGAAGCCAACCAGGAAAAACTCGAAAAACTGGCCGCCGAAGGCGTTCGCTTTGCTGAAACCGCCTTGGCGCAGGGCGGTAACGGGGCGGTGCATTATTACCTGGCGGCGAATCTTGGCCTGGCGGTGCGCGAACACTTCACCCTGGCCGTGGAGAACCTTGACCGGCTGGAAAGCGAGATGAAGCAAGCACTGGCCTTCAGTCCCGACATTGACGACGGCGGGCCGCTGCGCCTTTTGGGGGCACTGTATCTTAAAGCTCCGGCCTGGCCCAATGGCATAGGCGATATCGACAAGGCACTGGAACTGCTGGAAAAGGCGGTCAAGGAACATCCGGGGCATCCGCTCAACCACCTGTTTTATGCCCAGGCACTTTGGGATGAGGGCGAGGAGGATGCTCTAACCCAGGTAAAATCGGAATTCGCGCTGGGTGAGCGGCTGTTGGACGAGGGCAATTGGGGCTACAGCAAAGAGTCCTGGAAAAAGGAGTTCGACAAGTTTCGACAGGAGCTCAAAGAAGCCGGCTCGGCGTCCCATCCTCCATTGGCATCGGGTCTTAGATAAACAAGTTATCGACCTTAAGCAGGCCAGCGGCTTAAAACTCCCAGTTATTTAAAGGCATTGACCCGAGACACTGCAAAGGCGCGCAAAAGATTTGAGCATTTTGTCTTCCAGCAATTGCCGGCCGATTATATGCTTGACATCGCTGGCTGTTCCCGCCACTTGATCGGTGTAGCTGTGTACCTGCTGAAAGACCACCGTGCCGTCGCGATAGGCTAGGCAGCCGGTTAGCCACTGGCTGGAATTGTATGAATGCGGCGCATAAAATTCGCGAGTCAACACCAAGATTCCGCCGTTCCAATTAATACTGATGCGATGCCTGAGGATGACCGCAGGACGGCTTTCTACTTTTTTTTCTACCCAGGGGAAGGACTCGTCCGCTCCGGGCGGCAAAGGTTTTGGGTAATCCAGCCAAACCTTGTACAAGGCTGGAAAGTAACGCGACAGGATGGCGCTTGCTTTTGCTGCTTGGCGGAGTTCTAAGGAGGGCTTAGAATCCCGGCTCTCATCCCGCACGTACGGAGCTATTGCATACGTGCCTCCGCGCTGATAGGCTTCAAAGCGCTGGAACAGAATCTCCCGGTAGTGCTGTAAGACCCCGTCTTCGGTTGCCTTGGAGGACATCTGCTTGAGGGTTTTGAAGCTGTCGATCTCAGCGGCAGACAGGTTGAATTCGTCGCCCGGTTCGGCATCCAGTAAAGCCTCGGTTTCTTCCGTGGGTAGCACGACAGTTGCAAAGGAAGCCGTTCCGCCGTGCTCGGTCAATAACCCGTACGCAGTGACCTCAACGTCTAGCGGGTCCGGGTTTTCCTGTCGCAAATAGCTGGACATCTTGACCAAAGGAACCGGCAGATACCAGGCGATGCCCATGGCGAGGTCGTCGGCACTGCTTTCAGTCAAGGCATAAGTGACGGGCTTGCCTTGTACTAGTTCGGCAATCTGGCTCCTGTCCATTCCCATCAAGCCCAACACCTCTTCAACTGCCGGAGGGGCGGCAAAAGCGGGCATTCCAGGCGTTATAAAACTCACGATCAATAGCCATGCGACGGCGACGGTATGATTCAGTTTTCGTGGCATCGGAAGACCCCAAGCGTCAAGCAGTTGTGGGTAGATAGTATATTTGGCGCGTTCATGGATGTGAATATTTAATTCGATATAAAAACTTCTCTAACTGATGTTACGCATTCAGTCGAATTTAGACTTAAGGCGTCGCTAGCGCGACAGTTTATTTGAATCGGGTTCTCGCACCCGAAGGCGAGATACTTTTCTTTGCTCCGCCTCGGCAACTGCTCCTTGCGTTGCTCTCGGCAATTGCTCCATGCATTGCTCTACCTCCTGCATCCATGCAGTCGAAAGAAAAGTATCCAAAAGAAAGGCGGCCCGGTTGCCGCTTGCGTCCTGCGCTCCTCGCTTTTGCCGAGGGTCAGCAGAAGGGGCTCCTGCCCCTCTGCTGACGTGCGGCCTCCCTGCCGCACCCCTCACGGGCCATTCTCGGCAAAAGCTCCGGTGCTCGGCGCGGCAAACGGGAGAAGTACACCCTGTGCGTAACATCGGTTCTCTAATAATTCCTGATTCTCCAGCAATTTTTTGGGCACAAGGATACAGCTACATCATGAGATAATGGTGCAATGGTCAATGAGAGATAGAGCCGATGAACAGGTCTCGGATGCTGCAATCAAGGCTGTACATCTACAAATCCGCGACTTATTCCTCCATGTTCCGCGAGTTTCCATTCTCTTCATCAATGTCCGAGGGGTACACTACCAAATTAGCCCGAGCCAATGATGACTGAACAGTACCTCAGCAAGGTTTGGATGATGGCGGCACGTTGGTCAGCGTGTGCATAAGATGCCGAATTTTATGGATTAACCAGATTTTTCTGATTACCTATTGGATGAGGGGCAATTTTGTATATTTCATTGGATTAAAAGGATTTTTTGCGCGTTCGAATTTTCAACTGCGGTATTTATGTTAGAATGCGCCCCCGTCCAAACTTCACCAGCCCGCCTCTATGACTGATTACACCGCTCCGCAAGTTGCCATTATCGGTGGGGGTCCGGCTGGGCTGATGGCTGCTGAAATGCTCAGTCTTGCGGGCGTACAGGTCGATGTTTACGACGCCATGCCATCGCTCGGCCGTAAGTTTTTGCTGGCCGGCATCGGTGGTTTGAATATCACCCACAGCGAAGCCTACAGCATCTTCTGCACCCGCTATGGCGATCGACAGCCGCAGCTGCAAGCACTACTCGACCGGCTGCCGCCGAGTGCCTTGCGCTCGTGGGTAAACGGGCTGGGTATCGATACTTTTATCGGCAGCTCGGGCCGAGTGTTTCCCACGCAGATGAAATCCGCGCCGTTGCTACGGGCTTGGCTGCACCGCCTCCGCAGTGCCGGTGTGCGCCTGCACGTGCGTCATCGCTGGCTGGGCTGGAATGCTGATGGCGCATTGCGGCTGGCCAATCCGGGCGGAGAAATTACGATCAAGCCGCAGGCGACGGTACTGGCGCTAGGCGGTGCCAGTTGGCCGCAACTGGGGTCGGACGGAGCCTGGGTGCCATGGTTGTTGGCTCGGGGCGTAGAGATCGTTCCATTACAAAGTGCTAATTGCGGCTTCGAGGTGTCGTGGAGTTCGCATTTGCGCGACAAATTTGCTGGGGCGCCACTCAAATCGGTGGCGCTGACGTTTACCGACACGCAGGGCCATACCGAGCAGCGGCAAGGTGAAATGGTGATTAGCGCGCTTGGCGTGGAAGGCAGCCTGATCTACGCGTTTTCGCAACGGCTGCGTGAGCACCTGAATACCCATGGCAGTGCTACCTTCACGCTTGATCTGGTACCCGGACGCGACGCTGAGCGAGTGCTAGCCGAAGTCAGTAAACCCCGCGGATCGCGGTCGATATCTAGCCATTTGCAAAGTCGCGTAGGCATTGCCGGCATCAAGGTGGCCTTGCTGCACGAGGTGCTCAGTAAGGAACAGTTTGCCGATATGTCCACGCTAGTGGCGACGATCAAGTCCTTGCCGATCACCGTGCGCGCAACCCGGCCCATCGCCGAAGCGATCAGCACCGCCGGCGGCGTGTGCTTTAACAGCCTCGATCAAAACCTCATGCTCACCGCTCTGCCCGGCGTATTTATCGCCGGCGAGATGATTGACTGGGAGGCACCTACCGGTGGATATCTGCTTACTGCCTCCTTCGCCACTGGCCTATGCGCGGGATTGGGCGTTCGAGACTGGCTAAGTCGCCGCCATCCGTCTTGAGAAATCACTAATGATGAGCTAGCCGTTGACATAAAAAGGTTCCGCTTAATTACGGCTCCACGGTGCAGATCAGTATGTGAGAATGTTAAATGACTATGGGTTAGAATATGACCAATCCGATATGTGGTTTAATGTGACAGTTATGATATGACGCTGTATCTATTAAGCTTTGATACTCGTTTAATGTTCGCACTGCCATAATCGGGCATTGGGAAGCGCCGACGGGCGGCTACTTATTAACGGCCTGTTTCGCCAGTGGGCGTGCTGCAGGCTGAACACAAGTGACTTGAAGTTAATCTCGCCAACCCTGTTGATGTGTGTACCATAGAATAAAGTAATTTTCATCATCTAGAAAAATAGAACACGGATGGCATGAATTACTCTAAACATATCTGATTTAAAATCCATCTAAAGTGTGACTCGTGTTTTATTATAAAATTAGCATCTGCTGAGTAGTTGTAAATAAACTAAAATATGAGCGAAAGAATTACCGGATCAAAGTCTATGTCGAAGAAGAAGGCCGCAAATGTTTTTAACTGTTGCCAAGGTGGCGTATAAGGGCGGCTATGAAAACTCCAAAAAGTATTGAACCGCTGGTGCGGGATGGTCTTGTGGACGAGGTTGTTCGTCCGCTAAAAAGCGGCAAAGAGGCTGCTGTTTACGTTGTTCTCTCTGAGGGCGAGATACGTTGTGCTAAAGTTTATAAGGATGTTAATAAGCGCGGTTTTCACAAGCAGGCCCAATATCAGGAGGGACGCAAAGTGCGAAATAGCCGTCAGGCTCGCGCTATGGAGAAAAACACCCGGTTTGGACGGCAGCAGCAGGAAGAAGTATGGCAAAATGCCGAAGTCGATGCTTTATACCGTCTTGCCGCTGCAGGCGTGCGTGTTCCTCAGCCCTATAACTTTGTCGAGGGCGTATTGTTGATGGAGCTGGTAACCGATGAACATGGCAGCGCCGCGCCCCGGCTTAACGATCTTGAATTGAGTCGACAGCAAGCCCTTGAATACCATGGGTTGCTGATTAAGGAAGTGGTTAGAATGCTTTGTGCCGGGCTTGTGCATGGCGATCTTTCTGAATACAACATATTGGTTGATGCGGATGGCCCAGTCATTATTGATCTGCCTCAAGCAGTTGATGCCGCGGCGAACAATAATGCCGCCAAGATGCTGGAACGCGATGTTAATAATTTGGCCGACTATTTTGGCCGCTTTGCTCCCGAGTTGCTCGTTACCGAGTATGGCAAAGAGATCTGGAAGCTTTATGAGAGCGGTGACTTGACTCCACAAGTTGTGTTGACCGGTCGATTTCAGGTTAGCAATAAATTGGCAGATGTCCGTAGCGTTCTGCGAGAAATCAATGATGCCCGAGAAGAAGCGATACGCCGTCGCTATGAACATGAAGATTAACTCAGGTTAAATTATGAGTGAAAAACAACCGGGAAATCCACTGCATGGCGTTACCTTGGAAATGATTCTCGAAGAACTGGTAGCCGATTATGGCTGGGCTGCTTTGGGTAGGATAATCGACATCAAATGTTTTAATAACGACCCAAGCATCAAATCGAGTTTGAAGTTTTTAAGAAAGACATTGTGGGCTAGAAAGCAAGTTGAAGAGCTGTATTTGATGAAAAAAACCAAGTAATTTTTGGAGCATAAAGCTTGCTTTGATCGTTGTTATAGTCATGTCGGTTCACTACTAAAAATAACGGAATTTTCGATTTTATGATGGGCGGTTCTTGTTGTATTTAGGCATCAGATTCTCGGTAATGAAATTTGCAAACAATCATGTCAGAAGGTCCTGATTTTTTATCATTAGGTCGATTATTCAATAATGTCTTTTTTATCGAGAAGATCAAAGAGCGTTTTTAACTGTAACTAAAACAGTGGAGGGTATATAATCCCACGGTTTTATTCAATCATTTACTAAATTCAAACCGGAAAAAAACATGCTGGGTAAGTTGGTTAGATTTGTTATAGGAAGCCGTAATGACAGGCTGATAAAGAAGAAAAAGTCATTGGTCAAAAAGATCAATGCTCTAGCTTCTGATTACGAAAAATTATCTGATGATGCGTTAAAAGCAAAAACGCAGGAGTTTCGTGATCGTCTGGCGCAGGGTGAAAAACTGGACAATCTGCTTCCGGAAGCGTTTGCAACAGTCAGGGAAGCGTCGACTAGAGTCTTCGGCATGCGTCATTTCGATGTACAGTTGATTGGCGGCATGATACTTCATGACGGCAAAATTGCCGAAATGAAAACCGGTGAGGGCAAAACCCTGATGGCAACCTTGGCGGCCTATTTGAACGCTTTGCCAGGGCGCGGCGTACATGTTGTTACGGTTAATGATTATCTGGCCAAGCGCGACTCGGAATGGATGGGCAAGCTGTACAGCTTTCTGGGCTTGACAACCGGTGTGATTATCAGTCAGATGGAAAGCGACGTACGGCGCGAAGCTTATGCGTCAGACATCACTTACGGCACCAACAATGAATTCGGTTTCGATTATCTGCGCGACAATATGGCTTTTAGCCTGGAACAGAAAGTCCAGCGTGACCTAACCTTTGCTATTGTTGATGAGGTGGATTCGATCCTTATCGACGAGGCGAGAACGCCGCTGATTATTTCTGGACCTACCGAAGAAAGCACCGAAATATATGTCAAAGTTAATAAAATCATCCCATTCCTGACCAAACAAGAAAAAGAAGACGGGCCGGGTGATTATTCAGTCGATGAAAAAGTACGCCAGTTGTATTTGACCGAAGCAGGCCATGAGCGGGTTGAACATTTAATGGTCGAACATGGCTTGATGGCGGAAGGAAGCAGTTTGTATGATGCGACCAATATTCGCCTGATGCACTATCTGAATGCTTCATTGCGGGGTCATGTTTTATTTAAAAAAGACGTTGATTATATCGTCGCCAATAATGAAGTGATTATCGTCGATGAATTTACCGGTCGGGTTATGCCGGGACGGCGTTGGTCGGAAGGTCTGCACCAAGCGATTGAAGCGAAAGAGCATGCCACTATTCAAAATGAAAATCAGACTTTAGCTTCTATCACTTTCCAGAATTATTTCCGCTTGTATGAAAAATTGTCTGGTATGACCGGCACTGCGGATACTGAAGCGTTCGAGTTGAACAAGATTTATGGTCTTGAAGTTGTGGTCATTCCTACGCATCGCAACATGATTCGCAGAGACTTGGGTGACGTAGTGTTCCTGACTGCCGACGAGAAATATATTGCCGTTGCTGAAGATATTAAGGAATGCGTTAGCCGTGGACAGCCGGTATTGGTGGGAACCACGTCGATTGAAAACTCTGAGCGGCTGTCCGCATTATTGCAAAAGCAGGCTATTAAACACGAAGTGCTTAACGCCAAACAACACGAGCGTGAAGCTCATATCATTGAACAAGCCGGTATGCCGGGAGCAGTTACTATTGCTACCAATATGGCCGGACGGGGTACCGATATTGTACTCGGCGGTAATCTGGAGGCGGAACTTGCAGCACTGGGCGAAGATGCCAGTGAGACCGATAAGGATCAAGTCCGTGGAGCTTGGCTGGATAGGCATGAGCAAGTTATTGCCACAGGCGGTTTACATGTTATTGGTTCGGAGCGGCATGAATCGCGTCGTATCGACAATCAGTTAAGAGGCCGCTCGGGTCGTCAGGGCGATCCCGGCTCAACCCGCTTCTATCTGTCGCTGCAAGATGATTTGATGCGTATTTTTGCATCGGATCGCGTTGCAAGCTTAATGCAGAAGTTAGGTATGGGCAATGGTGAAGCTATTGAACATCCTTGGGTAACCCGTTCGATTGAAAGCGCTCAGCGCAAGGTTGAAAATCGCAACTTCGATGTGCGTAAAGAAATTCTTGCTTATGATGATGTCGCCAATGATCAGCGCAAAGTTGTCTACGCGCAGCGTAATGAGCTGATGGCGGCGGAAGAAATATCCGACATTATCACCGCGATACGTGAAGACGTGGTCAACAATGTGATTACCCAATATATCCCAGCAAAAACCATGGTCGAGCAGTGGGATACCAAGGGCTTGGAAGAGCATCTGCATCAGGAATTTAATGTTGAAATTCCAGTGCGTAAAATGCTGGCTGAAGACCACTCGTTGCAGGAAGAATCATTACGTAAGCGTATTATCGAAATTCTGGAACAAAACCATAAAGACAAAGAACAACAAATGTCCAAGGAAGTGTTACAGCATTTTGAGAAGTCAGTGATGCTACAAGTGTTGGATAACAGTTGGAAAGAGCATCTGGCGGCGATGGATTATTTACGTCAGGGCATACACTTTAGAGGTTATGCACAAAAAGATCCCAAACAGGAATACAAGCGCGAAGCGTTTGAAATGTTTACTAACCTGCTTGAGCATATCAAGTATGAAGTGATAGGAATTCTGTTTAAAGTTCAGGTCAGACAGGAAGAAGACGTTCACGCTATTGATGAACAAATGCAAGCGCCCAGGGAAATGCATTTTGAGCATGCTCAGGCGCCAACTTTGGAAGCTTACGAGGAATCGTTACACGCGCCTGAACAGGAAGAAGCTACTACTACAGAACAACCGTTTGTTCGGGAGGGCAATAAAGTAGGGCGTAATGATCCTTGTCCTTGCGGTTCAGGCAAGAAGTTTAAGCAGTGTCATGGACAGTTAAGCTGATAGCGTAACCCGCATATTGGTTTCGATTTGTCGGGTTACGCCTGATGGGCTAACCCGGCCTACGGATTTCTTGGATTGGCATTGCCATTTTAAAATAGGTTTTCTGTAGGCTTCTCATCAGGGCTATCGAAATCACTTGTCGAATCGTCTGATGTGGAACTGGTTGGCACACGATCCGCTTGAAAAAACTCCCATATCCCGCCTTTATTTGAGGCTGTTGTTAACAGACCGGTCTCAGGACTTATAAATGCTTTGACTATTCCTTCAGGCATTTCAAGAGGCGCTTCCGGGGTGTCTTTCAGGGCTACCCGCATAAACTCTATCCACATCGGCAGTGCGGCTACACCCCCCGTCTCAGAATCTCCAAGCGGCGAAAAGTCATCAAATCCGATCCAGGCGGTAGCGACATTGGATTGAGTGTAACCATTGAACCAGGCATCCCGCTGTTCGTTTGTGGTTCCTGTTTTTCCTGCAAGATCTTGTCTGCCCAGTATTTTTGCGCCTGTTGCCGTGCCGTGCTGCACAACATCCCTTAATAATGAATTCATAAGAAAACAAATTTGCGGCGTGATAATTCTGGGTGCGTAGTTGCGTTTTAATAGCTCAGTGCTATCGCAGGTAGGGCAGGCAATTTTAGGCTTGGCCTGATAAATAATTTCGCCTTCGTTGGATTCAATGCGTTCAATAAAATAAGGTTTAACGAGAAAGCCGCCGTTAGCAAATGTGGCATAAACCTGTGCCATCTGCAGCGGGGAAGCATAGCCGCTGCCCAGTGCCAAAGAAAGAGTTTTGGGTATTTGTTCTTCAGTGAAGCCAAAGCGCAATGCCGTTGCAACAGCTTTTTCAATACCCATTTCCTTCAATAAGCGAATGGAGATAATGTTTCTTGAGTGGGTTATAGCCGATCTGATGCTGGTTGGGCCGTAGAATTTCTTGCTGTAATTTTCCGGCCGCCACTCGTTTTCCTGGCCTGGATTGTCGATGACTATCGGCGCATCGTTGATAAGACTGGCGGGGGTGTAACCCTGCTCCAGAGCTGTGGTGTAAATAATAGGTTTAAAGCCCGACCCCGGCTGTCTTTTTGATTGGGTCGCTCGGTTGTATTTGTTGCGAAAAAAATCGAAACCGCCGGTTAACGCTAAAACGGCTCCATCGGCAGGATCTAATGAAACAAAAGCGCCTTCTGCTTCAGGTACTTGCGTTAAAGCCCAAGTATTATTCGGTAATTGACGAACACGGATAATATCGCCGTTTTTTAATATGTGAGAGATAGAGCTACCGGCCCATTTAATGTTCTCCCACGGTATTTCAATGAGGCTGTTGTCTTGAAGAGTGGCCGTTGCGACATTGTTTTTTATACGTAAAACAGTGGCGGGAAAGGTGTCGCCGATGATTGGAAGCTCGTTGAAATGACTGCCTTTGTTAATGCGTAAATGCCGATATCCGTGGCGCTCATCATACGCGTGCAAAGTATTGACCAATGCATGATTTGCCGTTGTTTGTAGTGTTCCGTTTATTGTCGTATAGACTTTGAATCCAGAAGTATAGGCTTGCTCGCCGTAGAGCTCGAAAATTTTTTGCCGCACCATTTCGGCTAAATAAAGTGCTGAAATTTCAGGTGAGACGGATTGTAACTTTGCGGTAGAAGGTTGTTTGGATGCCTGCTCATAGTCTTGCTGAGTGATGTGGTTAAGCTCAAGCATGCGGTACAAAACATAATTACGTCTTTCGATTGCCCGTGCCTCGTTAGTGATTGGATTGTATACAGACGGCGCTTTAGGCAAACCGGCAATCATGGCTTGTTCGGCCAAGCTCAACTCAGTTAAAGATTTACCGTAATAGACTTGGGCAGCTGCAGCAATACCATAAGCTCTGTGGCCCATGAAAATCTGGTTTAAATAAAGTTCCAGTATTTTGTTTTTTGGGTACTCGTGTTCAATTTTTAACGCCAGCATGATTTCTTTTAACTTACGGGTATAAGTTTTTTCACTGCTAAGCAGGAAGTTGCGGGTAACCTGCATAGTGATAGTGCTGCCGCCTTGTTTTTTCTTACCAGTTAAGGCTAATTGTAGGCCGGCACGGAGCAGGCCTTTAAAGTCGACGCCAGGATGTTCATAAAAACTGTCATCTTCTGCGGCAATGAAAGCATTAATAAGCTGTTGGGGGACTTCCTCTATATTAACCGGTGTACGTTTCTTCTCGCCAAATTGAGCAATCAACAGGCTATCTTTAGTGTAAATACTCAAAGGTGTCTGGTATTGAACATTATGCAGAGTCTTAACATCAGGAAGGTCGGCTGAAAGCTTGTTGTATAGGAAATAGCCGAAGATTGCTGTGCCCAAAGTTATGGCCGTAAAAAAAATAGCAAACCATTTTAGAATTTTAGCCACAAGTGATCCTGGGAAGCGGTAGGGTAGCGATAAAACTGTATCAACGAAGTCGCTTTCTACAATGTTTTCGTTGGAGATAAAAAGCAATAGGTCGAGCAAATAAATTGAACATTTTAAGCATCAAAATAAAAAAGGCTACTATACTTTCGCCAGTAAATAAGTTTTGTAATGGTTGATTGTGGCTGACGACCCCACGGATGGGGGAGGTAGAGCAACGCATGGAGCAATTGCCGAGAGCAACGCAGAGAGCGGTTGCCGAAAGCACCAACAGTAGGCGCTTTCGGCGATGCAGGAGCAATGCAGGAGCAATGCAGGAGCAATTGCCGAAAGATCTATTGCAACCGGTCGATCATATAATTCATCAAGTTTTTCAAGGGTTAGTTCATGAGTTGGTTTAGTCAGAAACAGAGCGCTGTTCTTGGTATTGATATCAGTACGGCGGCTATAAAATTACTCGAATTGAGTAAGGTCGGCGCTCGTTATCGGGTTGAGAGTTATGCGGTATCACCTTTGCCGCAAGACGCTGTGATTGACAAGAATATAGCAAACATTGAAGTGATAGCCGATGCGATAAAAGTTGCGTTAAAGCAATCCGGGTCCAAGCTAAAGCAAGCGTCTGTGGCTGTTGCAGGCTCCTCAGTGATGACCAAAGTTATACCGATGCCGGCTTCATTAACCGATGATGAAATGGAAGAGCAGATCATGGTCGAGGCAGACCAGTATGTGCCTTATTCGCTTGATGAGGTTAATTTCGATTTTGAAGTGCAGGGCGAAAATGAAAGTAACCCGGAAATGGTTAATGTGCTGCTCGCTGCATCAAGAAAAGAAATTATTGAGGATCGTGTTGAGGTGCTGGCAAAGGCGGGTTTAAAAGCAAAAATTGTCGATGTTGAAGCTTTTGCAATGGAAAATGCATTTACTTTGTTAATTGACCAATTGCCGGATGCAGTAGAAGGCCAAACAGTTGCCATCGTGGATATTGGGGCAACCATGACGGCTTTAAATGTTTTATATAATTCCCGTACCGTGTACACAAGGGAACAGGGCTTTGGCGGTAAACAGCTGACTGAAGAGATTCAGCGCCGCTACGGATTAACTTATGAAGAGGCTGGTTTGGCAAAAAAGCTGGGCGGGTTGCCGGACAATTATGCAGTCGATGTACTTGAACCGTTTAAAAGAGCAATGCTTCAACAAATTCAGCGTTCGATACAGTTTTTCGTTTCATCAAGCGCGAACAGGCGTATCGATAATCTTATTCTGGCAGGCGGTTGTGCATCGATACCGGGCATCGATAAATTAGTTCAGCAAACTATAGGAGTGCCTACTGCTATAGCCAATCCTTTTATCAATATGGCTTTATCCAATAAGGTAAAACCCCAGTCATTGAGTAATGACGCTTCGGCAATGATGATTGCATGCGGATTAGCATTGAGGAGCTTTGACTAATGGCAAAAATCAATTTACTCCCCTGGCGTGAAGAACTACGAGCCCAAAAAAAGCAGGATTTTATAAATGCGATTGGTGTGGCTGTTGTGTTTACTGCGATTATTTTTGGCGGGGTTCATATGTATGTTGAGGGGCTAAAGGCGTATCAGGAACAAAGAAACAAAATAATACAGGACGAAATTGCGGCATTGGATATAAAAATTGCCAAAATCAAAACTATTGAGGAGCAGAAAAGTAAGTTGCTGGCCAAGATAGAACTGATTCAAAAATTGCAGGAAAGCCGCCCGGAGATTGTACATTTGTTTGATGAGCTTCCTAAGGTTACACCTGATGGGGTTTTTCTCTCGACATTTAACCAGAAGGGTGCCGAACTGACTTTTCAGGGCAAGTCGCAATCCAATGCCCGCGTTTCAGCTTTCATGAGAGCCATCGAAGCCTCAGCTTGGCTAAACGTTCCAACGCTTGATGTGATTCAGTCGGCAAGCAAAGTTAGTCCTGAGCAGTTAAGCGATTTTACTTTGCATGCCAAGCAAGGTAATCAAAATGCGCAAGCTGCGGCTGGAGGGAAATAATGAATCTGTCAGAAATTAATTGGGATCCTAATGAGGCAGGGACTTGGCCATTACCCATTAAAGCTGCAACTATTTCAGTAATCTGTGCCATAGTTTTTGGCGCAGGCGTTTACTATGACACACTTGACCAGTTAGCGGCGCTTGATGCTTCTGAGAAGAAAGAGCTGGAATTAAAACAGTCATTTGAGACGAAGCAAAAAAAATCGATCAATCTTCCGGATTATCAGGAGCAGTTGGCGCAAATTGAAACGGAACTGGAGGATATGATTCGTCAAATGCCTACAAAAGAAGAAGTTGCAAGCCTGTTAATTGATATTTCTCAGACAGGACTGGCCAGCGGTTTGGAGTTCAGATTATTCAAGCCCGGAGCTCCGGTTCGTAAAGACTTCTACTCAGAGCTGCCAATCAGCATTGAGGTTATTGGCAAATATGAGGAGTTAGGTTTGTTTGTCAGTGGCTTAGCCTCGTTGCCTAGAATTGTTACCGTACACGACGTAAATATTATTCCCGATGGTAAGGAAGGGGAGATGAGGATGACGGCAACCGTAAAGACCTATAACGAAGGTGATGACGGAACTGCGACTGCAGTGACTAAAAAGAAAAGGGGGCAAAAGTAATGGAGCGCAATAAATTACTGTCGCCTCCGCAACTGCTCCTTGCGTTGCTCCACCTTCTGCATCCTTGCAGCCGTAAAGAGTCTAGTATGACGATAAGAAGTGCGCGAGCTGCTTTGCAGGTAAGTTGCGTGGCTTTTATGGTTTTATTGGCAGGGTGCGGCAATGATGACTTCTCAGATTTAAATCGCTATATCTCGGAAGTTAAGGCTAGGCCTAAAGAACCTATTAAACCCTTGCCTGAAATCAAGGTGATTGAACCTTTTATGTTTAAACCTGAAGGCCTACGCGATCCATTTAAACCGCTGGAGCAGCCTGAACAGGCTGAAGGTGTAGATATTTCAACGGGTAGCGGCATCAAACCGGATACCACTCGGCGCAAAGAAGAATTGGAAGCGTTTCCTTTGGATGGACTAAAAATGGTAGGTACGCTAAATATGAAGTCGAGTTTATGGGGATTGGTAAAGGCCAGTGACGGTACAGTTTATCGCGTTAAGGTTGGAAACTATATGGGTAAAAATTATGGAAAAATCATACGGATAGTCAGCGATAAAATTGAATTGATGGAAATAATCCCTGATAAGCCCGGAACATGGCGAGAACAACCAGCTTCAATAGCGTTGACAGAGTAATTTTGAGGATCAAAAAAATGAATAACAAACAAAGCGGCATTATGGCGAATACCCACAAGGCACTGGATAATACGTGGAAACCATTATGTACGCGCATTGGCTTAGGTCTATTCTTATTTATATTTCAAATTACATCTGTTAGAGCCGGTGAGTTGGCATTATCAGGTATAGACTTCGCGACACAGGCTGGAGATAAGCTCCAGATTGAAATGGAAATGACGGGGGCCGCCATTACTCCCCAAATATTTAAGACCGATAATCCGGCACGTATAGCTCTTGATTTTCCCGGAGTGAAAAGCGCCTTGGCAAAAAAAATGTACCCGATAAATCAGGGGGCAGCAAGCAGTGTCTATGTGGTAGAGGCGGCTGGAAGGGTTCGTGTCGTTGTTAATCTGATTGAGGCAACACCTTTTGAAACCAAGGTAGTCGGTAATAAAGTGCTGCTGACCCTGACTCAAGCAAAAGCAGTGATGCCAGCTCCTGCATCGAAACCAGTTGTTACAAAGCCCGCAACACCTGTTGTAGCAAAATCAACTAATGCGGTGGTTGCGGCATTAATACCCGCACAAGATATTAGCGGTTTTGACTTTAAGCGTGGCGATAAAGGCGAAGGACGCATTTTGGTTTCTTTGGCAAATCCCAACACCATCGTTAACTCCAAAAAAGAAGGAGGAAAAGTTGTCATAAGCTTTTTGAATACCCGATTACCTGAAAGCTTAGCTAAACGGCTGGATGTTTCCGAGTTTGCAACGCCTGTAAAGTTTATTGATACGGTCTCGTCCGGACAGCAAACTACAATTACAGTTGCAATGCAAAATGAACTTTATGATTATTCCGTATTTCAAGCAGACGGTTTATTGACTGTTGAATTTCGTCCTTTAAGCAATGAAGAGAAGGAAGCTCTGGATAAATCGCGCACTAAATATACCGGCGACAGATTGTCTTTAAATTTTCAGGAGATTGAAATACGTAGCGTTATTGCGATCCTGGCCGAGTTTACCGGGCAAAATGTGGTCGCCGGTGATGATGTAACAGGTACGATTACCTTAAAACTGGACGACGTGCCCTGGGATGAAGCATTAGATTTCATTATGATGACCAAGGATCTGGGTAAGTATGAGACCGGCAATGTCACTTTGATTTCACCGTTGGACAAAATTAAGGACTATAAGAAAAAGCAGCAGGAAACAGAAAAAGTCGTTGAACAATTAGATCCGCTGACGACTGAATATATTAAAATCAATTATGCTAAGGCTGAGAACTTCAGAAATCTATTGAATGGTCAAGATACCGGCGCTTTTGGTGCTTGCGGGGTGACAGGTGCAACTGGAGCCGCTTCATCCACTGGCGCATCGATTTCCTCTGGCGGCTCATCGTCGGGTTCCGCTGGGGGAGGGACTTCATCTGCTGGGCAATCCAGTCAAGGGGCAGGGGCAAGCGGCTCAGAGGCAAATAATGACAAGTTTGGCTTGCTTTCGTCCCGTGGATCGGCTGTTGTCGATGCCAGAACCAATACCTTGATTGTGCGCGAGACGACAAAACGTCTGGAAGAGGTAAAGAAACTGATACGTAAACTTGATGTTCCTGTGCGACAAGTGATGATTGAGGCGCGTGTTGTTATTGCCGATGATAGTTTTACTGAAAATTTAGGCGTTAAGTTTGGCGCAGGAAAGCAGGCAAGTGTAGGTGGTGGTAAATCGTTTGCAGTAGGCGGTTCTGGAACCCAAGGTAACACTAATGCTCAAGTTAATTCGAGTGGTCAAATAGGTACGCTAAATAGCCAGCTGGTTGATTTGGGTGTGGCCGGGTTAACGGCAACTCCGCCGGGGGCTTTGGGCATGACTCTTGTTAGAGGTGCCGACTATGTATTGAATCTTGAACTTCAGGCATTACAAATTGAAGGGAAAGGCGAAATAGTATCCAATCCAAGGGTAATGACCATGGATCGTTGTACCGCAGTTATGATGCAAGGTGTGCAAATTCCGGTTACGACGCCTTCTACCGCAAATCAGCCGGCAACAACTACTTATATTGATGCAGTTCTTAAATTAAATGCAACGCCGCAGATTACTCCCAGCGGATCGGTTATTATGAATCTGTTGATTACGAAGGATAATGCGAACAATACCAGTAATCCGGTATCAGGTAACCCTGGGATCGATAAAAGAGAGATTAAAACTTCGGTGCTTGTTGAGGATGGAGAAACGGTTGTTTTAGGCGGAGTTTATGAAGGTGCTGAATCATATGGCAAGAATAAAATCCCCTTTTTCGCCGATATACCGGGCATCGGGTTTTTATTTACAAATTCGACAGCCAATAAAACCAAAAAAGAGTTATTGATTTTTGTCACACCAAAAATCATGAAAGATAATATAGCCAGCGATTGATTGCTTCTACTTGGAGCGAAAAGGGGGCATAATGCCCCCTTTTTTAATGGTTTCCCCGCATAAGGCAGGTCATGACGCGATCAGAGAATATATATTTAGTTGGCCTCATGGGTGCAGGAAAAACTACGATAGGACGGCAGTTGGCCAGAGCGCTTAAATTGCCTTTTTATGACAGTGACAAGGCGATTGAGGAAAGAACCGGCGTAGATATTCCGACCATATTCGAATTTGAGGGGGAGGAAGGATTCAGGGATAGGGAACAGAAAATGATTCAGCAATTGACGCAAATGGATGGTATCGTACTGGCTACCGGCGGCGGTGCTATTTTACGCGAAGAAAACCGCAACATGCTGAAAGAAAATGGTTTTATCGTCTATCTACAATGTTCGGTAGAAAGGATTTTGGAGCGGACGCGCAGAGATACGCAACGTCCATTATTGAAAACCGACAATCCTAGAGAAAGAATAGAAACTCTATTCGCACAGCGTGAGCCGCTGTATTTGTCATGTGCTGACTTTAAAATTGATACAGGCGTCATGCAAAGCAAGGAAGTAGTCAGTCGTATTTTGGAAGAATATAACTCGGTTAATCGTTAGTAAACAAATCCATATAGGTTGATACGTTAAATTAATCAACCTTCCAAAGCTTAATAAATATGAAAAAATTACTGGTTGAATTAGGTGACCGTAGTTACCCGATCTATATAGGCTCTGATTTATTGAGCCAGTCTGAACTGTTCATAAATCATATAAAGTCCAAGCAAGTTGTTGTGGTCACTAATGAGACTATTGCCCCTCTGTATTTGGATAAGGTTTTAAAAAATTTGCAGGGCTATAGCGTCGAAACAGTAATACTGCCCGATGGCGAACAGTTCAAGACTTTAGAATTTGTAACTCGAATTTTTGATAAGCTATTGGCTTGCAAATTTAGCCGTAACGCAACGTTGATTGCTCTAGGTGGCGGTGTTATTGGCGATATGGGCGGTTTTGCTGCGGCTTGTTATCAGCGGGGCATTGCTTTTTTGCAAATACCCACCACATTGCTGGCGCAGGTCGATTCTTCGGTAGGTGGCAAAACCGGAGTTAATCATCCGTTGGGTAAAAACATGATTGGCGCCTTTTATCAGCCGCAATGCGTTATTGCCGACGCCAATGTTTTAGACACACTGGACGATCGCCAATTATCAGCCGGTCTGGCCGAAGTGATTAAATACGGCCTGATCAGGGACGCTGGATTTTTTGCGTGGATGGAAGACAATATCGATGCGTTATTAGCCAGAGACAAGCAGGCATTGGCTTATGCTATAGAACGCTCATGCATTAATAAAGCTGAAATTGTCTCTGAAGACGAAACCGAAACCGGTATCAGGGCGACCTTAAACTTAGGCCATACTTTTGGCCATGCGATAGAAACCGGTGCCGGTTACGGTACATATCTTCATGGTGAGGCGGTAGCCATTGGTACCTGCCAAGCCGCCGATCTTTCCAGAAGAAAAGGCTGGCTAAGCGAGGAAGATGTCGCAAGAATTATTGCACTATTTATAAAAGCCAAACTGCCTGTGTATCCGCCGGAACAAATTGATTCAGACCGGTTTTTGGAATTAATGGCAGTAGATAAAAAGAATGTAGACGGTCAAATCAGGCTGATTCTTTTACAAAAGATCGGCATCGCAACATTGCCCGTTGACGTAGATCGAGAACTATTGAAGATGACGCTAAAAACCTATGGTAGAAGATGATACTTTTACTTATCATGTGAGAAGGCAGTTCGCTGGACAGATAAATACGGCGGCTAATTCCCTGATAACAAAGGAACGAATGCAGAAGCTTGATTTATTAATTCATCTGCTTTCAAACCTGACACAAGCTCTTGTTATTTGCGGTCCGGAAGGTATCGGCAAAACGACTCTGCTTAACGTTTTGCAGGCGCGTAAGACTGAATCATGGCGGTATTGTCTTATACAAGGTAATGCCGATTTAAGTTTTGAAGCGATTTATGATCAATTAATTCAATGCATAAAGCAGGATAAGACTGATACGCCGGTTAAGTCGCTATCTATGGCTTTTAAGCAGTACGAAAATCAACATAGGCAAATAGTAGTGATTGTTGATAATGCGGGGGAATTAGTGCCCGGCCTGATTACGGCAATCATTCAATATGCAGCGGCAAACCCCGTTTTAAGGTTGATCTTCGCTTTAACGCATGACGAATTGCAGGTGAAACGCGGATCGGATCGTGTTATTGATGATTGCCATATCATTGAAATTCCCCCCTTGTCAGAAAAGCAATGCGGTGATTTTTTACAGCATCTTTCAACAAAACCCTATGCTAACTTATCGTTTAAAGCCATCGATGAAAATATGATAGCGCATATCTACCGTGAAACGCATGGCATTCCGGGAAGAATTATTGCCGAAATATCAGGCTTATCCGGTACTAAGCAAGGTGGAAAATTAAAATGGATAATTGGTCTTGCTATTGCAACAGCGATTGCTATAGCAATCGGCGTTCAGTGGATAACATCATCGAACAATAGTAAAGAAGTGCCGCTTGATGAACAGAACAAAGCGGGCAATACCGAAGCTATTCCACAACGGCCGGAGTCCCAGATAGTGCTCCCGCTGCCGCCTGCTCAGCCAGCCATTCCGGAACAGAAGCAATTACCACCGGCAAATGAAGGGAGCGAAACATTAAAGCCACCGGTTGATGATCAGCAATCCGTTAATTCCATAGCAAAACCTGAAGCCGTGAGTGCGGTGGAAACTGCTCAGAAGCAGGACAATAAGCAAGCTGTTGTCGTACAGCAGAAAATTGTCGAGTCGCTGGAGACATCGCAAGAAAAGCCGAAACAGGCGGAGATGACCAAAACGGTTAACGGTGTTGAACTGTCCAACTCTGAAAAGTCGGAAAATAAAGTCCAATCCGCATCTGTGAGTACGGTTTCAGTTGATCCGAAGCCGAACAATGGACTGTCTGTTGTTGCGCAGCAGAAAATTGCCGAGCCGCATATAGTAGCCAGACAAGAAAAACCGAAACAGGCGGAGATCAGCAAAACGGTTAATAGTATAGAACCGGCTATGCCTAACGCTCTGGAAACAATACAGCTGCCGCAAAAGCTCGTAGAAGTTGCGGCGGTTCCTGAACAGCCAGTCTTAGAAGCGGCTGCGCCTCAACAAGCAGAGCCTGAGGGATCATGGGCATCGCCAACAAACAACTTCACCCTGCAACTTATGGTTTTATCAAAACAATCATCAGCTGACGACATGCTCAGGAAATATCCTGCGATGGGGCCGGATTTTAGAGTGGTTAATACGTTTGCCAATGGTAAAGAGAAGTTTATTTTAGAATATGGTTCATACCCGGATGCTGCTTCAGCCAATAGAGCCAGACAATCCTTGCCTTTTGAATTCCACAATGCACTGGTAAGAAAAATAAACTCGAAAAAGTAAAGTTAGTATCCACAGGAGACGATCGGATTGTCTCCTATAAGTAAACACCATAAAATTTTAAACCTTAATAATCAAATTCATGACCGTATTAAAAAACGATACTTTTATTAGAGCTCTGTTAAAACAACCTGTGGAGTACACGCCGATTTGGATGATGCGTCAAGCGGGGCGCTATTTACCGGAGTACAGAAAAGTTAGAGAGCAGGCGGGCAGTTTTTTAGATCTATGCACCAATCCTGAGTTGGCTTGCGAAGTTACCTTGCAGCCCTTACGTCGTTTTAACTTTGATGCGGCCATTTTGTTTTCGGACATTTTGACTATTCCCGATGCAATGGGTTTAGGGCTTTATTTTACCGAAGGCGAAGGCCCTAAATTTACCCATCCGGTAAGAACAGCGGCGGATGTGAATAAATTGCCGATTCCAGATCCTGAAATCGACTTGCGCTACGTAGTGGATGCAGTTCGGCTGATAAGAAAAAACCTGCAAGGCAGCGTACCTCTAATCGGCTTTTCGGGAAGCCCTTGGACCTTGGCAACATATATGGTCGAAGGCGGCAGTAGTAAGAGTTTCCAAAAAGTTAAAGGCATGATGTATGAGCAGCCCAAGTTGATGCATGTCATGTTGGATAAATTGGCGCAATCGGTTGCGGCCTATTTGAATGCCCAAATTGAAGCGGGTGCCCAAGCGGTCATGTTGTTCGATACCTGGGGCGGCATGTTAACGACAGAAGACTATGCCGAATTTTCCTTATACTACGCCAAGCAGGTCAGGGCACTGCTTAAAACGAATATAGACGGGCAGCAGATTCCAACCATCCTGTTCACTAAAGGCGGCGGGCTTTGGCTGGAAGCCATGGTCGATTCCGGCTATGATGCGTTGGGACTGGATTGGCAGACCGATATACAGCAGGCTCGCGCCAGGGTGGGTCAAAAGGTTGCTTTGCAAGGTAATATGGATCCGGTTTCGCTTTATGCGAGCCCTGAAGTTATCACCGAAAAAGTAAAAACCATTTTGCATAAATACGGTTCGGGTTCAGGCCATGTGTTCAATTTAGGCCACGGTATTTTGCCCGATATGAACCCCGATCATGTTAAGGCGATGGTTGATGCCGTGCATGAGCACAGCCGGGTTTATCATCAGGTTTAAGCATTAGCTATCATTTAATCAATAAAGAGGTTGCGACCATGAACATAATGAGACTTTTTTTTGCAGTCGGTTTACTGATTATTAATGCCGGAGTAAAAGCTGAGGATGCCGGCAAGCCTATCGATATTACGGTTCACAGAAGCCCGACCTGTATGTGTTGCGGCAAATGGCTGGCGCATTTGAAAGAAAATAATTTCAATGTAAAAGACATCGTTACCGACGATGTACAAGCTATAAAAGATAAATACGGTATTACCAAAGAACTGGCTTCTTGCCACACAGCCATCGTCGATGGTTATGTCATAGAAGGCCATGTACCTGCCAATGACATTAAAACCCTGTTGAAAACCAAGCCTAAAATTATTGGCCTATCGGTTCCCGGCATGGTTAACGGCAGTCCCGGCATGGAAATGGGCGATAAAAAAGATCCGTATAAAGTGGTCAGTTTCGATCATGAAAAACATGTCAAAGTATTTAACAATTACGAAGGCACACAATGATTCTGGCTGGCGACGTAGGCGGCACAAAAACCATCCTGGCTCTGTTTAAGACTGAGGATGGAGATGTTAAATGCGTAAGAAAAGAGCAGTTTTCCAGCGCTCATTATCTAACGTTTACCGAGTTGCTGGCCTCGTTTTTGACGGATGCCGATTGCTCCCTGATAACAGCAGCTTGCATCGGCGTAGCGGGCATCGTTGTCAATGGACGTTGCGAAACCACCAATTTGCCGTGGGTGCTCAACAGTAAAGAAATCGGCGAACGCGTCAATAGCCAAAACGTCTGGCTGTTAAATGATCTGGAAGCCACGGCATGGGGCTTGCTGGATTTGCCTGAGCACAACTTTGTAGAATTGAATCCCGATGCGCAATGCCGGCAAGGCAACATTGCCGTAGTTGCAGCCGGAACCGGCTTGGGCGAGGCAATCATCGCATGGGATGGCGCTTCTCACCATGTTCTTGCCAGTGAAGGCGGGCATGCGGATTTTGCACCGACTAATGAACAGGAAATAGCCTTGCTCAGGCACTTGATGGGAAAATACCCTGAGCATATCAGCTGTGAGCGATTGATATCCGGCGAAGGCTTGGTCAATATTTATCAATTTCTTAAAAAAATAAGCTACGCGCCAACCAGCTCGCAAACCGAACAGCAAATGACAGAGCGGGATCAGGCTGCAGTCATCGGCGAAGCCGGCGTTGCCGGTAACGATGCACTGTGCGTCGAAGCGTTAAGAATGTTTTGCAGGCTCTATGGCGCGGAATCAGGAAACTTGGCGCTCAAATGCTTGCCTTACGGCGGCGTATATCTGGCCGGAGGTATAGGCGCAAAAATCCTGCCCGTGCTGCAACAAGGCGAATTCATCCACGGCTTTTTGGCAAAAGGCCGCTGTAGACCGGTGTTGCAGAAAATATCGGTTAAAGTCTGCATCAATCCCGAAGTCGCCTTGCTGGGTGCATTAAGTTATGCAAAGAACGCCAGGTTAACGCAATGAGAATCGGCGTCCCTAAAGAAACAAAAGATCAGGAAGGCCGGGTTGCAATCACACCTGACGGCGCGCATTTTCTAATTCAACAAGGTCATCAGGTTCTTGTTGAGGTTGATGCAGGATTAGGCTCGGGCTTTAGCAACGAGCAATATCAACAGGCGGGTGCGCAACTGGTCTCCACCGCTGCTGCCTGGGCTGTCGATTTGGTCGTCAAAGTAAAAGAGCCCTTAGAATCCGAATATCAATATTTGGAGCAGCAGATAATTTTCACCTTTTTTCATTTGGCTGGTGTAACGCCAAGCTTGACGCAAGAGCTGTTAAAAAAAGGCATAACAGCGATAGCTTACGAAACATTGGAAGACGAACAGGGACGCTTACCCTTGCTCGCGCCGATGAGCGCCATTGCGGGCAACATGGCGACGCTGATGGGCGGCTACTATCTTGCCGAATTCAATCAGGGCAGGGGAGTACAGTTAGGTAAAGTGCTGGGCAAGCGGCATGGCAAAGTCGTGATCATCGGCGACGGCGTGGTGGGTCAGCATGCCGCTCAAGTAGCCGTTGCAATGGGAGCCAATGTGTTTATTGCAGGTATTGATCCGGCGAATATGCAAAAAATCAAAGACACATTGTTACCTGAAGTGGAGTTCTTTTTATCGACTCCTGAAAATATAGCCAAGTATATAAAAGATGCCGATTTGGTCGTAGGAGCGGTGCTCATTCATGGTGCCAAAGCGCCTAAAATAATTACCGAAGACATGATAAAGTCGATGGCAAAGGGCTCGGTGGTTGTCGATGTCAGCATCGACCAAGGCGGCTGCATGGAAACATCAAAGCCGACCTCGCACACCATTCCTGTATTCATCAAGCACGACGTTATTCATTATTGCGTAACCAACATGCCCGGCGCGTACCCCAGAACATCAACCATCGCATTGTCCGATGCGACATTACCTTATGTCCTGAAAATAGCCGATGCCGGGAAAGCGTCTTTAATGACCGATAAAACGCTGGTCAAAGCAATCAATACTTGCAACGGCAAAATCACCTGCAAAGCCGTAGCCGAAGCACTGGATATGCGGGAGAATTACCAGCCAATAGCTAATTTTAAATAGTTTTGCAGTGGTATTTTAAGGTACGATAAGCATCAAGGCCGATGTAGCTCAGTTGGTAGAGCAACTGATTCGTAATCAGTAGGTCACGGGTTCGACTCCCGTCATTGGCTCCATATAAAACAGTAAGTTATTGGTATTTCCAAGTTGTTTTTTAAGTGGAAATCTTAGTTTTCTGCAATTTTTCTGCAATTGCTAAAAAACACCCGCAACACTTGCCAACATTTCAGGCACAAAAAAGCCGGTGTTACCCGGCCTTGGCTATTTGAAATAGCGTAGCATTATATCGTTAGTAGTCGACGGCTAATTCAACAGTTCTTGGCATTGTTTTTGTTAAATTTTAGGTTTTTCATTGCAAAGATAAACGAACTCCCACTGCGGAGTCATTAATAACTTTCCATCAAGAACTTTGCATACCTGTGACGGTCTATCTTTAGCTAAATATGCGGACGTAGCGCCTGAATATCTTGACTGGTCATCATCAATATTAACGCCTCCAAAAGTCGCCCCTCTTGCTGCGCCATGTAAAAAAGCATCACCAAGAGAAGCGGTAACCATAACCTTGCTTAAATCTTTTCTATCAAAAATACGATAAGTTGCATCTTGATAGTCAAAATCACTACGTATTGCATCTGAAAACCCGCCGCTGGTTCGATGATTACTTTTATGTTTTTTTGTTCACAGCATTGTTCTCGCGCGATTTGTTCACACGCTTATTTTAGCCGCTTTTTTTGTTTAGCCCTTTGTTTAGCTCCTCACCGCGCTCACCATGCCCTTTTAAACCTAGAATATACTCAATTCCTGCGCTCATCTTGAAACTCCGTTCAACTTTCAATCGGTAATCTGCTGTACGGATTGCCACTCTAGGCCGATACCGATACCGATAAGGGTTAAGGTGTACGGTTTTTGCGCCCATAACGCTACTTCATACCTCGCTGTCTCTACAATAGCCGGTGCGTTCGATTGCATTTATTAGGGGGCTTTTAGGCGGTTTCAGTGGCTTTTGAGAAATAAGCTTAAACATTAAATAGTAAAATGAACTACACTTAAACTCAGTTTTTTTGTTTCATCCCTTAGTAACCTGGGCTGGATACACTATTAAGAAATGAAGGAATATCGATGAAGTTATTTTATGTTGCGGTTATGGCTCTGTTACTTGGTGGCTGTGCATCGACAAATACCAAAGACCCAGACATTTGCCGACGTTCCGCTGAATTCACTAAGAAACTGGCGAACAGGGACACGCGTGTAGATTATGAAACTATAACAGAGGAAACCTCTGAAAAAAGTGAGTTTTATGAAATAACACCGTTGAAGGTTTTTAGCGGTATCGAATCAGCGAATTTGAATGGAGCTAATTTAACGTTAACGATGACTGTCAATAGTTTGTTTGAGCAATTTTCAGCGCCAGTAGTAAAAACAATAGTGCAATCTAAGTACGAAGCGCATCCGCTTACTGGGACTTTTACTCCAGTTGGCCTAGGCGTGTGGATGGTGCATCCAGAAGAAATGAATGCTTTTACAAATGGATGCGTAGCTAAGGAAAAGGAAAGCTCATATTCAGACAAAACAAGAAAAGTAAAAACAGGGAAGTCTGAATGGCGACCTACTCAGAAGAACCACAAAATTTTAGTTTCGGGCTTTGATAAGGATTATGTTTTCGTTGTTGCACCAACCGATGTAATTAACCTAACTTCTGTAATATCAAATACTAAACTATCTAAAAATACAAATTTAAAGGTCACATGCTTGGACTGTGACTTGTTGGGGGCAGAAGAACAGAACCTTTATAAAGATGCCAAGACTAGCATTGAACTAAATTATGATTTCAGACCAATAAAAGAGTCGTTGCTAGAAGCCAAAAAAGGCCAGATTGCTGAAGAAGAAAGAATAAAATCCGAACGAGCCAAACGCGATAAGGAAGCATCAAACCTCAACGCGATACAGGCACAAGAGACATTAAACGCTGAAAGACAAAAACAACGTGTGCCCCTCGATGGATTTAAGAATCAATGCAAAGAGCTGGGCTTTAAGGCTGGTAGTACAGATTTCGGCAATTGCGTATTGCAACTCAATGAAACCAAATAAATTGATGAATATAAGTAACTATAAGCCTAGTAACAATCTGATTATTTTCTGCTTTACCAGCTTACTTCTGCTAACAAATAATAGTTATGCTTTAGACATTGGGGTATTGCAAGAACAGTGCGCAGAGATTGGCTTTAAGATGAAGACACCGGAAAACGGGAAATGTGTTCTAAAATTAATGAAAAGTATTGCAAGTCAGCAAACTGAAGAGGCTGCCCAACAAAAAACTTACACTAGCCCGCAGGCCGCTCAAGCGGCACTGAAAACATCAGCAATCCGCCCGACTTTAAGCAATGGCACATCGGTGTGGACTATGGCAGATTCAAACCATGACGGTACCCTTTATAATAATTTGAGCACTATTCAAAGAAATGGTTATCTAGTAAAAATATGGATGTTACATGACTTTAAAGCGGTTCAGCAAAAAGATGGTGTGTTATTTCTGTCACAAAAGATACAAATTGAATTCGACTGCATGAATAATCAAATGCTACCGCTAGCTTTTTCAGTTTTCTCCGGCAATATGGGTGAAGGCGATATTGTTCATTCCGAATCTTCTATTGCAGGTCATTTGAGCCCAATACCTCCGGGAAGTTTAGTTGACCGTGCCGAGAAAGCTGCTTGTGGCAATTCATTTACCAAACAACCAGTACAACAGCAAAATGAAGCGGGTATTGGCACTACCTTACTGCAAGGCTTAGGTGCTGGCATTCAACTCTTTGGGGCAGTCGCTCAAGGGTATAGCCAAGGCCTACGGCAATCGGTACCATCTTACCCACAAATCACCCAACCTGCTGTCCAGTCAATTCAACCTATTCAGAATATCAGCCCAATCAAATGTCACACAAGTATATCGGCATTTGGCAACTACGCTGACACAACCTGTCGCTAAAAGAGTCGTAACTCACATCATGTTGCGACTGTGATTAGTATGTCAGTATGTCGGAAATTGCACCATTAATACGGCGCTTGAAACTTAACTTTTATTAACTTGTATGACTTCGCTTTTTCTTAGGGCAAAATCCATTCATTGCCGAACGCTTTTTCCCTTCCTCGGTCTTTGCTCCGGTACTGCATCCACCATGCCATTTACAGCGGCCATTGGCATAAATTGCCTTTTGCTTACATGGCGTTCCGGCTCTGGTTTTTGCGCCGCACTGTAAGTCTTTTAAATTATCTGGCATCGGCTCATGTTTAGGCGGTGGATATTGATACCCACGCTTTCCCCATTCTTCAAAGGTTGCGTTGCTTCTTCGGTAATAGTCTTTAAGTCGTTTTCGTTGCTCTAATGTACTCATCGATTTAATCCTAATTTGTGCCATGACCTCGCCATAAACTCGCCGTTCTATGACTTTGCTTGTGAGCGTTTAATTAATCTGCTTTTGGGGTTGAGTGCGGATAGTGCGGATAAAAGCCATTTTTCTAAAGTTTTCCTATAATTTTTTTCCGTAGGACTTTTCTAAAATAGGGTTCTATCCGCACTATCCGCACTTTGATATTAATAATTTGATGAATAGGCATGTGGTTTAACCGCTATTCCAGCCCATAACCGCTTGCCACTAGACTGTCGGCAAGTATAGCCACGCTCACCCAATCGACGACCTAACGCTACATTGCTATTAGGTCGAAGTCCGTTAGCCACGCACCATGCTTGGTAATTTGTATAAATATCGGTTGAAGATGCTTCGTTCATTGGTGACAGGTCGCAACATTCCACCATCCAATTTCCGATTAAATCTTGTTCCTCCTGATAACTGCCGGTCGCGTCTTGGATAGTTATAGGCGTGTCGCTTAATCCGCGTTTCTGCCAATCAATACAACCCTCGACCATCCACGCCAGAATATGTGGAGCTTCGGTCTTGAGCTTATCTGATAACCCCGCGTCTCGTTCTTCCGGCTTAAATGTGTGCTTGAACGGTATCAACCGAACCCGCCGCCAGATTCCGTGGTCGTTGCCTTTGATAATTGGTTTATGATTGCCCAGCATCATCAGTTTAAATTGTGGCGTGAACTGAACAGGAGCCGTATAGAGCTTTCGAACAGTCATAGTGTCGCCTGATACCAGACTTTTAATTAATGATTCCGCCAGTGCCGCTCCGTCCTCAGTTTCCGCGCTCATTGCCATACGTGCGCCCACCAGTTCCGCAAGGTCAGGCGTTGCGCTTCCCGCTGCTCTCTTGGATTCCGTCAGTGTTTCCGAAGCGATAGCCCGCGCATAGTCGCACAGGATATGCCGTAAAATATCACCAAGAACAGATTTACCATTAGCGCCCAATCCGAAACAAAATATAAATATCTGCTCCGAGGTGGAACCGGTCAGCATGTAGCCGCACCACCGTTTAAGCCAGTCAATCAGCTCCACATCATCCCCGAAGATTTGAGTTAAAAAGGCTTGCCAGCGTACCGCCTTCGATGAATCGCCCAGCCGGTCAACACTTAATGACTTGGTGATAAAATCATCTTGTCTCGCCGGTCGTGCCTTGCCGGTGCGTAGGTCAAGAACCTGCTTGGCATTATCAAATCCAATTTTGAATAAATCGGCATCCACTAACGCTAAAGGTAGGCGTACTTGCTCGAAGTCTTGCAGCAATGAAACGGTAGCCAAAATGGTTCTTTCTTTCTGGCTTGTCCTCGCCCACTTAGCAAAATATTCTGCATCAGCTAAATGTAAGCCACCCTCGTTGTAAATCTGTTGGGGTAATCTTGCCGCCAATCCTCGCACCGCTGCCCCGTCAACATCCCAAACCCAAGTGCCACCGCGCCAATGTAGCCACGCCTTAGCATCATGCACATAATGAATATTTCCGCCGTGCTCGTCCTCTAATCGCTTGGCGTTGCCTAATTCTGATAGTGGCCTTGTGCTGCCTGTTCCATCCCTTGAGTCAGTGCCAGACAGCGCCGGTGTATCAAATACGGTTTGAACTATTGGCAACTGTATCAATTCGAAGTGCCTTCGTACCGCATCCAGTCCTTCGGATTGTTCCAGGTCGTTAAAATCACCGCCATTAGCCGGAAAAACTGCCGTACCCGCCACTGCTTGCGCTGCCTCTGTTGCCTTGGTGCGTCCGGGATTGCCCTCGGTCTTGGTGTCGTCATCACCGGCAATAATCAGAGTCGCCTTTTTGTATTTCTTCCGCATAGCTTCCGCAACATTTCGCAAATTGCCAGCCGAAAAACACACACAAACCGCGTGAACTGTTGCCCTGTGTAGCGTGTCAGCCGTGGCTAAACCCTCACATAATAGCAATGTAGCGCCGTTCTCAGGCTCACCAAGCCAAACATGACCGCCGCGCATCTTCCCGCCCTTGGCAAATTGTTTCCGGCCATCAGGAGCAATGCGCTGTAAAGATTGAATTTGTCCAGCCAGACCATAGACCGGAATTAATAAGTTTCCATGACCATCAACCCGCGCCATGTTCGGCCTAATCCCCTTCTTCACCAAGTATGAATGTGATTCAGGAGCTGTCGCCGATGCTTCCCATTCTGCCTGTGTGGTCGCCGCTGCCTGTTCATAGGCGGCTTCTTTCTCAACAATCGACGCTTTCTTGGCCGCGATACAATCACGCTTAAATTTTGCCTGTTCCGCTTCATTGAATGGTTTATCTCTCGCCTCCTGCCAGACGTGCTGCTCACCGCTTCGATTGCACCCAAACGCCGCGCCTTTGCTGTCAGGAAATAGATGAACCCATCCGGCCTTGTCGCTAGACTTCCCGTTGGTGGAAAATCTCACAGTTTGACCGGCGTTAATATTGCCGGGCGGCTCAAATCCTGCCGCCCTCATTGCGTCGTATAGTGTCGGCATCAGTTACACACCTATGGCAATTGATACCCAGACCGCAAGCCTTACAAATCCAGCCTTTACTCGCCCTACAATTAAGATAAAATGATTTTGTGGTTTTTGGTATTGGGTCGCTGGTCTGGTCGTATAGTCAGCGGCCTTTTTAATCTTATGTTGCATCATGCCCCCTTGCTTCAAAGTCATCCACTGATTTGCAAAACGCTTTAATTCGCTCGACCAGTTCCGGCGTAAACGTTGCAAACAGTTCGTAGCGTGTAAAGTTTGCAATGCGCCGCACCTTATCCTTTGTCAGTGCTGCCTCATCATGGTTGGCAATCGTCCACCCTTTATCTCTCAGCTTGTCGATATGACCGCCTAAACGATAGCTATGGGATGCAAAATCAAACTCTCGGTGTGATAGCATCACGCCAGCCGGTAACAGCCGTCTTAATGCCCTAGATTGAAGGCTGCCAATTCTGGGGAATATCACATACTCAGAACTTAACAAGGGTTTGGTGTCGTTGTAATCGGCGCGGGTGATGTGGCGGCGATTGTCTCTGATTACTTTTGAGATAATCATTACGCCACCGCCTTGTTTTGCGACTCAACCCAAGCAAAGAACTTGGTTTCATCAATAAGCACCTTGCGGCCAATTCGGACTATTGCGCCGGACTTGGCAAGGCCGTTGGTGTGTTCATTGAATATAAGAGCGCGAATACCACCAAGTGTGAAAGCTGGTTGTTTGGCTGTGAATTGATTTACAGTTAATAAAGTTGGCATTTATTGATTCCAAAAAGAAAGTTTGTTTTCCTGTTTTGCAGGCTTTCCACAAGGTTTCCCTTGTGTTGGTATCAATTATTCAGGACAGAATCACGGGTATTGCTTAGGACAAATACCCGTGATGATAGGTGTGATTTTTAGCTTCTTACCCGCGATAAATGGTTGGCAAGAGTTTCTTTTTGCGTGTCGTGAAGCTTCCCTTTTGTATCTATCCAGATTATATGGGTGTCGGTGTAGTCTTGAATAAAACCGGTTTCGTCCTTGTTGCCTTGAAAAAATTGCCACAATTCATCAAAGCTTGGTTTGCTACCAAATGTTTTAATGGCTGCATCAACTGCGCGGCTTAAATTGGTTTTACGTGTGCGTGGTGTTTTGTTTTGAATAACCTTTGCGCTTACCGGCTCTGTGATTGCATCATCAACCGCGCCAGCATCACCCACGGGTTTGGCTTGCTGCTGTGTTGCCTTAGCCTGATTGTCAGTTTCATTACGTATTTCATCAAATATTCTTAATGACTCTTTGTTGCCGATAAACTGACAAATCTGATTGTCAAAAACCCAATCAATAAACTTTTCTCGGTGATAGTGCGGCCTATCTTTTAAGATAATTTGTTTCAACTTACCTAGGCTTACATCTGCCGCTAAGTGATTTTTTATACTATCGACAAGCCTTGTTTGGTTATTCAGCCAGTTTTCTAATGCCATTTTGCGCGAAAGTTTTTCAGGATTAAATTTGGTATCATTTTGTTCCTGAAAATCTAATGAGCGTATTTCACTTTTAGCCTTCCACATGGGTATTTCAATATTCATTAAAAAAATGATTGCTTCATCCTCTTCCCAAAGCGGTTTATTTAAAAAAGGCGTCGAATAAAGCATCACACACCCCCGAAAATCTTAGCGTTCATCGAAGCAACAATGCCGCTTGCGTGGTCGTTGCTCATATGGCTATACCTCATCACCATGGCTAAAGTTTTATGGCCCAGAATTTTGGCTATTTCCGGCAAGCTTGCGCCGTTCATAAGCAGGTATGATGCACAGCAATGGCGTAGGTCATGCCAATGAAAATCTTCTATCTCAGCCAGTTTTACAGCGTTTTCAAAAGGTCGCCTTAAGTCGATAGGATTTAACGGGTCTTTTTTGCCGGGGAATAATAACGGGGTATCAAGCCGTCTTAATTTGGCATGCTCTCGTAATAGCTCCAAACCATGCCCAGATAATGGGACACGCCGCTTCTCTCCGTTTTTTGTTTTATTGAGTAGTAGAAAACCTGCTTTGATGTCTACATCTTTCCACGTCAATTCCATTAATTCGGCTTGCCGCATTCCAGTGGACATAGCGAGAATGACGCACAAATAAAGCTGTTTGTTGCTGGATTCTTGGCAGACTTTTAAAAATCGTTGCCGTTCGTCATTATCCAAAAACCGAACGCGGTCATTTGATACCTTGGGCTTTTTTACGCGCTTTACGGGGTTGTCTTGCGTCCATTCCCATTCAGATATGCAATGGCTAAACATTGAACTTAAAGCCGCCAGAAAGCGTGTAACTGTCGCAGGACTGCGAACTTTACCGCGTTGCCCCATTTCAGTATTCAGCTTATCCCTACACTGGACGATTAAAGGTGTAGTAATATTGGCTAGTGGTGTATTGCCTAGCTCAGCCTTGAACCAATTGAGCTGTGTTGTTTGGTCGGCCTGTAATGCGGGCTTTTCTGGTAAAACCTCATTGATATAGCGGTCTATTGCGTCACCAAGGGTTTTCTTTAAGGCGGCTCGGGGAATAAGCTGTTTGCCATCCCTGATTTCTGATTCGGTTTTCGCTATCCATTTCTTGGCATCGGTTAGCCGTCTGAATGTTTCCGTTCTGGACTCGCAACCTTTGATTCTGATAATGACGGTGTAACGCTTGCTTCCGTCTTTTAAGGTTCGTTCGGTAATGTTTGCCATGATTGCCTTCTCGGGTGGCAATCGGCTTATAATATGAATATGCCATTTGCTTAACCTTATCTGTTAAGTGAGTGGATAGGGCTTGTTGATGTTGGTAGCATCTTCGAGCCCGCTTTACTTCTAGGGTTATGATTATAGTTGCTCTGCATTTTTTCTGCATTTTTACTGCAATTAAATATAAATAATGGCAGTAAATGGTAATAATTAGTAATAATTAAAATGATTCAAGTTATTGATTTTATTGTTATCGTTTGTTGTGGTTTGTTACTGAACATAGCAAAACTTCGCATTCGTAATCAGTAGGTCACGGGTTCGACTCCCGTCATTGGCTCCATAAATTCAATGGTTTATTTAATTGTTGTGTTTATTATTCTTGCTTGGGTTAGGTATGGGTTAGGATTTGGAGGGAAAGTTGTAGCGCTCCAGAGAATGCCTTGCAGGCACGTACATCACAAAAAGCCAATCCTAAATATCCCCTCATCTTCACTATCTTGGTTACTATGAACAAGTCATTCGAATCGAGACTTACCTTGCCGGTAAATCAAATGCTCAGCTGCGCCTTTAGCTGGCTATTTGGGAATATCACTCCAAATCTAACATTTTAGCAGCTACTTCGGGCTGCGTATAGCGGCGTTTCAGTTTCTCCAATACCATTTCCCAAGTCCATGGGGCCGGTTCGCGCGCTATTGCTTCATTAAAAGGGCTTTCTGTAGACTGATCCGGTTTTTTTTTCATTGCCACCAGCCAGAAAATGTCTTCACTTGGTTCGGCCTGAAGCCAATCCTTAAGAGTTTCCAGTTTCAGTGGCTCTGTCATTTCGGCTTTCTTTAACTGAATCAATTGCGCCGAGGTTAAGTGAATCCCCGCGACTTTCTCCGGGCTTAATTCTGTGCCAGGCGCCCAGCAAACAGAACTGAGTATTTTGATGTCCGGATTGACCAGCGGCAGATCAGCGTTACGGGAATCCTGCTGAGAATAGAAGTCAGGGACTTTCTTGACGCGTTTAGCCTTGGGTAATTGCCATTGAACCAAAATATAAATGTCCAGCCAGTGTAGAACCCAATAAGGCGCGGGCAAGCCTTCTGTATCGCCGCCTAAAAGCGGGATCACCTCAAACTTATGACTAGAAGCAGTTTTTGTATCTGTCGATGACTCTGAGGCACCCGCCGCTGTGTCGGGTTTGGTATACCGATCAATCGTACCCTGCAAGACCCGGTTTAACGCTGCCAGACGCTCTACTTGTATCTCGATGCACCAGGTATAGAGCGTATGGGTTTTCAAGCCCTTTTCTTTATCCAGCTCCAACAGGTCGTAGACCCGGCTCAAGCGCGTTTGAGATAAGCGCTGCTCCATTCCTTTCAGGTAATCCCGTATGCCGGAATAACTAATATCGGTGAGTTCGCCAAGGTGTCTGATAGACCAGCCTCGGGCAATGATTACATCAAGAATAAAGGTGTTCATAAAGCTTGCCGTAGCAGAGACAAAAGGGGTGGTAAAAAGCCCATTGTAAGTTAACGAAATCAACATGTGAACTTGTTTTTTCAATAAGTTTAGATAATGGGTAGGCAAGGTGTTTACAGGATGTAAATCACAAAATTTAAATGTGAACTTGTTAATCTTTAAATTAAGTGTATGATTGATTCTGCGTTCAACTTCAAGAGGAGGCTTTATGCGCAAACCATCGTTTTTGCTAGATCCACCAATCCACTCAGAACAGGTGATTGATACCTTGTCGCCCTGTTTTCCCTGGGCCAAGGGCTGGACAGTATCGGTTTCCACGGGGTTAACGGCGGTCGTTGGCCAGTTATGCGCTAACATAGAAGGCATCTTGGGATCACCGCCGGAACTTGAATTTTTGCGCATCATCGAAGAGCCTGTTGACAACGAACAGTATCAGCGCGAACTCTTTATCTTTATTCAGCCAAAGACCCTCGTCGACGCCAAGCAAAGAGCATTGGAGCATGCCATTAACCGGGCGCAGGTACTGTCCAGAACACATTGCTATCAATGCGGTGATGCGTTGCAGAGCCTGGACATTCATGACCCGGAGGAATTGCAACGGCATCCCTTTTTAGCCAGGTTTAAATCCAGCGACAATTACCGCGTACGGGCGGTGCGTGTCTGCCTGTCTTGTGGTCAACGGGAATGGGAGAAGGAAACCTCCCAGCAACTCGCCTCCGCAGTGCAAGGCTCTCAGGCTGACAAAGCGGAGTTTCGGGATTTGTTTGATGAATTTGCTCGGGATAATGATGAACTTTTCGACACGGATGATGACGACAGGGCGGTGGAGGAACAGGAGGCAGAGTTGGACAAAGCAGGCGAGGACGGTACGGACTCTAAAGCGGTTAAGATCGCTCTTTACAGCATGGCCGAGGTAGATAGACTCGAGAAGGATTATCAGGAGGGTACTCGAGATCAAACAACTCGGATCAAGGGGTTGGTGAAGCGCATTCGGTTGAGTCCGCCCCATAAGCGCCTGGCGGAAATTCCTGAACATTGGCGTGAATACTGTGATGACCTTGAGCAGAAGTTCCCGAATTTCAAGGAAGTCATCGAATTTCTCCGCAAACATATTGCGCTGTCGGCTGTTAGCGACAAGGTGCTGCGTTTACCGCCCTTTTTGCTGGTGGGCGGTCCGGGTGTTGGCAAAACGGAATTCATGCTCACCCTGGCCGAGGATTTCAGGACTAAACTGGAAATCATCGATATCTCGAATGCCCAAACCGGCTCGGCATTAACGGGCGCTGAAAGCTACTGGTCTAACTCACAGCCGGGCAGGTTATTTAATGCGTTGGTCTTCGGCGACGTCGCTAATCCCCTTTTTATGCTTGATGAGGTCGAGAAAGCGCGTTCGGATGGTGCTTATAAGCCCCTGAGCGCCTTGCATCTATTGCTGGAACCTCGACAGGCCAGGGAGTTTTACGACCTGTCGGTGCCGGAACTGATAGTCGATGCCTCGCATGTGAATTGGATAGCGACAGCCAATAGCCTGGAACCTCTGGAGAAGCCGATCATTGACCGGTTCGCAGTGTTCCACATTGTGCAGCCCGACACAAACCAGATGAGGGCGATTGTGAACAATCTGTATCAGCGGTTCATCAGTCATCATCCGTCGGGCTCTTATTTTGAAACGATGATTCGCCCGGAAGCAATGCATGAGTTGTGTTCCCATCACCCGCGTAAGGTGCGAAAGCTGCTGGATCTGGCTTTTGGCCAGGCGGCCTTGGAAAGGCGTAATTTTCTTATGGCCGAAGATATTCGTGCGAACGACACCGAAGAACCGCGTAAAAGCGGGATCGGTTTTTTGTGTCATGACATTTAAGTGTCCCATAAAACGTTGGCCTTGTGGCGCCTTGAACCAAACGCTCCAAGGCATTGGCAATCTTTACCTCTATAACGACACCCTCTACAGGAGCGCACATGAGAGCTGAATTAGATGAATTGTTATGCAGGACTTATCCAGCATTGTACCGGGATCGTCATGGCGACCGGATCAATACGCTGATGTGCTGGGGCTTTGCCTGCGGCGATGGCTGGTACGATTTGATTGATACCGTGTCCATCTTGCTGATCCGCCACCAGCCAGATACCTGCGCGGTACAGGTCAAAGAGAAATTTGGCGGCTTGCGTTTTTATCACTCGTCCTGTGATGATTATGCCTGCGGCATCGTCTCAATGGCCGAGAGGATTTCATTGATCACCTGTGACGTCTGCGGGGTGCCGGCGGACGTTTTATTGATCAACGGCTGGCTAGTGACCCGATGCGAGGCGCATGTTGAGCCTCACAACACTGGTGGCAAAAAAAATGAGTCAATGGTCACGCCCGCGTATGGACTGGGTTTGGGGTGGTCGCGTCTGGTCATCATCCTGGAACAAATCGCCGACTGGCACATTGAAAAAAACGGCATGCCCAAGGCGTCGTTTAAGGTCGCGGTAAAAAATGGTCGGTTATCCGTGTTGCTGAGCGGCGGGAATGCCATGACGGAGGGTATGGTGGCGTTTATCAATCACTATGCTCAACGGACTGATCAGTATACCGGTAAGCTGCTGCGGATCAGGGTTAAGGGGCCATGCCTGAATATCAAGTGAACCGTGTGCTGTTTGCCGGGGACCCGCACGGCAATTTTGCCAACATCACCATCGGTATTACCAGGGCAGACTCCCCAATGAAGTCGAGGGCACCGACGTAGCGATTAGCGGCATTGTCAACCTGGCCGGCGGGCAACTCGGAAGTCAATTTAACCACAGAGCTAAGAAAATGATTTACGGAATACCAAAACCAGGTGATTGCGCTACAGCGATTGCAAGATGGTCGGTCAGAGAGGTCGTTTATGGGGATAACGCATTTCCCACGCGTCATCTGGTCGGCTATGTGCTGAAGGATATTGCAGGGCGGACGACTTCGGCTATTGAATCTTTTGACCGGGATAACGGATTAATTAGAACGTCATCCGGGCGCTTGTATCAACTGATGGGCGGGCCAGGATGTCACGACGATGCAAAGTACGTTTGGGAGCAGTGGTCAATGTTTAATCGGTGTCGAGATGAAAAAGTTGTGACCAGTGACTATTTTTGATGATGGATGGGTATGAAGATATTTTTAACGAGTGATATTCACACCGAGCACGCGCATTTCCGGTTTAATCCTTGCGTCAACTACCAGTCATTAAGATTTGATCATCCTCTTGATGCGGATGTGATTGTTTTGGCAGGCGATATTGGCGAGAGAACTCAGGGTTTGGAATGGGCCAGAAATCGTTTCACCAATAAAGAAATTGTTTATGTGGCGGGAAATCATGAGTTTTATGAATCCGATTTGTCGGTCATGAGCGAAATGAAACTGAAAGCAAAAGAGTTTGGGATTCATTTGCTCGACAACGATTCCGTGGTGATAAATGGCGTTCGGTTTTTGGGAACTACGCTCTGGTCTGATTTCAATCGTTATTGCCGGTTGTCCGTTACCATGGCAACGCATTTGATGCGCGACTATGAATACATTCGCTGTGTCGACTGGTGGCGAAATAAGCAAAACAGAGAGCAGGCAGTAGGGTTAATGAATCCGGATAGTCTTTTCGGGTTTGAGCCGGAGTTTTTCTCGCCTACCGTGGCCTATTTGCTGCATAGGGCGGCGATCAATTGGCTGAAACAAGAACTGGCCATTGCACACAATGGCAAAACCGTTGTTGTTACCCATCATTCGCCGTCGTTCCGATCCAGCCCTGATAAAGATCCGGCTTATGCGTCGAATTTAGATGATTTTATCGCTGAGCATAGCGACAAAATAACCGCTTGGTTTCATGGCCATATTCACTGGCCAGTGGACTACGAGATTGCAGGGGTTCGCATTGTGAGTAATCCGCGGGGATATCCCAAGTTCGGCGTTTCAAGGCATTTTGATGACGGGAAAATAATATGCCTATAGATCAGAAAGCTATTACAGGCATCACATGCTTATCCCCGGCACTGCAGCCCTGATCTTATTGGTACAAGCCAATAAGCGGGTTTCGTTTCTGGATGGACACCAGTTCATCAATGCCGTTATGACTGATGTTGTCCAGTTTCAGGTGTCACTGTGCGCGGCGGATAATAAGGACATGCCAATGGTTAGGCAAGCCTAACAAAGCAGGGCGACAAAATAGCAATACAAGAAGCACCATACAGCAAGGCTCTTTTGGCCGCCGCAAGGATTGATCAAGACTTTGAGTTTTCAACCGGCGCCAACACATCTTGAGTGTGGCTTCACGCTCGGCTGTGCCGATGGCCTGAGGGTTTCGGCTTCGACAATTAAGCCATGGCGATTTTCCATCAATGCATGGGCATAAAGCTGAGCTTGGCTTCCTTATCTTTTTCTTTGCGATAAAGTCTGGCTTCGGATCGGTTGTGGATGCGTGGTATCGTTGCAACGCAACTTGCCCTTAAAGTTAACTTCAGCGTCTCTATCACTGTTAAAGGGCGTGGAAAATTTGCCAGCCGTGAATCACTATCTTATTATTGTTTATTAGATACGCTGTTTTTCTTGATTGAAAAAACCGACGCCAATAATGGTAAATCTTGGACGCTACTTTGCATCTCCAGTAACCCTCTCTCTTTTCAAGAGCGGTGTCAGGTTAAGTCTGAACTATTACAATTTATGTTTTTCTCAATTATTTTTTATTTGGACTGTCAATATTATCTTAATCCCAGCGAACGAATTTCGAGTAAGCTGGGATTAGCAATTTGATTAGACTATCATATGATTTTTAAGAGAGCCGAATTTGCATATCATCTTCATCCGCTTTCATTCCATCAATAACTGCTTTTTCAGACAATGCCTGATCAAACGCTGGATCCAATTGTTTTAGCCATTTTATAGTTTCAGGCATACTCATATGCAAGATGTCATAAGCAAAATAAACAGCGATGTACGTCTTGTTGGTGCGAGTATCAATCGCCATTTCTTCATGTGTATTGGTATGAATGACAACCTGATAGTGATTCCTCATCAGTCCAAATTTATCCACGGCAGCGCTGAGAATGGTAGACATTGACACGCGCTGATTCAATAGCGCCTGCGTTTGGTATTCGGCGTACCAGACGGCTACATCATTCAGCCATTGCCGAAAACCTTGTAATGCATCAAAGTTTGAATGAGTAGAAATAGATTGTTCTGATTGGCCAGGCAATTTTGAATTCAAACGTTTGAATATCTTTTCACTTTCAGCATCTGGTTGAACGTAGGGCTGCCATGTAGGCGAATGTAATAGCATATGTGGGCAGTACGGAGTGATATCGAGATCAATCATATTGCACTGTCGATGCCATGTTTGGTAATTCCGAACTATTTGTAGCGCCTGTTGTGCCACTACGTTGTATTGCATGCAGTTACTGGCAGGATGTTGATGGTTCAGCCAGATTTGGAATGCTTCAGCGACTGATTTTTTATAGGGCAAAATACGCAGTTGATTATTCGACCACAGGTCGAGCTTACTGATCACCAAATGCACATGCGGCAAACGTTGTTTGACCTCCTGTGTTTCCGGGTCAATAGCAGATTGTTGCTTCGGATAATGTATCTCTGCGTATGCTGCTAGTCGCTCGCGCGTGTAGAGATGAAAATAGCATTCCAGCGTTCTGATGATCATCTGTCTTAGTTCATAGGGGCGCATATCGTGATGAAGCCATGCCGGTGAAATCGTGATATGCCAGTAATTGTGTTTCCAATCTTTATTCTTATGCACATAGCAATTGGTAGCTTCCAATACGCTTAAGCTTCCATATATTGGCACCCGTAGGTCTAGTTCATTACGGTGTTGTGAACGGCCTTTTTTGGCGCCATGAACTAGGTAATCTTCCACACCCTCGGTGTGCTCAGTGATTCTAATAATAGTCATATCGGCTCCCAATTATCGATTCAGTTTATCGGTGTTGCTCAACAGAAGCAGAATGCTTTTCTGAATTTTGGCTAACTCATCACAAACATGCTGAAAACCGTGAACATGCTTTTCATGACTTACAGGCACGACCTGATCAAGATACTGCACCGTGTCAGTCACTGCCGTAGCTAATTGTGCAGCAATAGCTAGACGATAGCGTTCGAGTGGCACATCGCTCGGTTGAGCAATACGTTGATGCAGTACCGTATATCGAGCGTACTCGGATGGCGTCATGAGTGATTCACCGTGACTATTATTGCAGCGAGCAACAAGTAGCGCATGCTGCTCCTCAGTTAGCCGAAAACTAACCACTTTGCATTTAGGACGCGACATTGATATCGCAGGTGGTTGTGCAGTTTCTTTTTGTGTTCGTTTCATCGCAATTATTTCCTTAAAGTTGTAACTAATTTTTTAGTTGTTATGCCAAAAGTAGCTGCTTGTAAACGCTTGCTTACGTCCCTGTATCACGTAGACAGAGAACAAGTGCGTTGACATCTAAAAACACAGCGCAGTTTTTTCTGAAAATGTTCAAATCTGTGAACTTCATCATGCTATCTATTTTCATTCATGAACAATTGTCGGCATTTTTGCCCTCCCAAAGGCGCACAAAAAACTATTGGCTTAATCAAATTTCACTGAACAGATTATCTCTGTTATTCCCTGGGAATCTACGGCGTTCCATGTATATATATTAATAAGAAACAATAGTTTACAGTGCATTTACAGCATGCTAGATTAACTAAAAAAAAGCAATAGCATGGATCAAAATAGTGAAAAAAATACTGCCATCCGATCAAGATATAAATCGCAAGAAAGCACTGTTCAGTGAATCTGTTCAGGCGACCTTGAGCCAGAATCGTAAAAGCGTGAAAGTCACTGTGCGCGACAAGCTACGATTGATTCACGATGAACTAGGACGATTCAAGGACAGCGGTATTTCTTATCGAATTATTTGCAGTTTATTAGCCGATAAGCTGAGTTTGTATGTCAGCGAGCAAACACTGCGCGAGCACTGCCAACAGGAGTTGGGATTTGGTAAGCGGGTGACAGGAATAGGATCCGGTAAAAAAACAGCAGTACGGCCTGCACAAGTAACTCAACAAGCAGAAAGAACAATTACTAATCAAGTGCCTGCCGAGATTGCAGCAACTGTTCAAAAAGCAACTACAAAAGAAATTGAGCTAATTACGAAGATCAACAAACAGATGACAACTGAGCAGGTTTATTCACAGCCAACCCAACAAATAGCGGCCAAAATAAGCGGTCAAATTGCCGTACAAACAGAAAAACTTATTAACCAACTAGAGGATTATTAGATGAACAACAAACAGACTAAGCGCTTAATTTTGGTACTAACAGACAAAGGGGGTACCGGCAAAAGCCTATTTTCTCGCGGCGTGGCAGATTATCTAATTCGTAAGCAATTCAGCAGCTCAGTGTTGTTTGTTGACGGCGATGGTGAGGTAGGCCAGCTCTTGCAATTTTACAAAGGTGCTGGAGTCATTAGCGCGCAAATTGTGGATGAGCAACACCGCGATCAGTTTTTAGAGATTCTGGAGTCGAATCAGCCACTCATCATTGTAGATTTGCCGGCAGCAGCAATTTCGAATCTGGCAAAACTTGAAGCGGAAATAAATTTTTTCAAGGTGGTAATAGATCATGGTTACCAGTTGACTCTGTGTAATGTCATGTCGCCATTTAAAGCTTCTGTAAGATCGGTCAAAGCTATGATTGAACTGGCCGGAGCGAACGCCGACTACGTTGTCGTGAAAAATCGTTTTTTTGGAGACGATGCTGACTTTCATCTCTACGAATCCGGCCAAGGCAAGAAAGCACTGGCAAAACATAATGGCTTGGAAATAAGTATGCCAAAAATCAGTACCGGCGTACTGGCAGAGCTAGACGTCAAAAACATACCATTCTGGCAAGCCGTGGATGATGGGCAGCTAAAACTCGCCTACCGTTGCCGGGTCAATCAATGGCTGAAAGAATTCGATGAGCAATTACATGCGCTGAATTTAACTGAACACTTGCAACAGGAGACTATCAATGAGCCAAAAAGCATTTCAAGCGTTGCTTGATAGCCTGACCGCCGATGAGCGGGAAAAGGTGATGAAGGTTGCCATGGCATATGGACTAGGGCCAGATGACCCTGCCTGGGTAATTTTGGCGATCAATCAATCAGGGTTGATCGCGATAAAAAAAACCGTTGTTGCATTGACTGAGCTGCATAAAAGCGAAATCAAAGCCTTTGAACAAAAGGCGCAAAAGGTGGCAGAAGTATCGATGGATAAAGCCTCGAAAGCTGCCATAAAAAATATTAGCGAGACCCTTGCTATCACCGCGCAAAGTTTATATCGGAAACGGGAATTAAAAGTCACGACAACTTGGACAGTTTGCGCAGCTGTTATTGGCGTGTCGTTTTATGCTGGCATCAGTTTGTTCACCTACCAGTTCATCGAATCGACGTTCTATAAAAAAGCGCTGACCGATGCCTATCAAATTGCCTATGACGAGAAAGCCCGAGCAAGTTGGGCTAATACGGCTATCGGTAAAATGGCCTTTGAGCTTAGTCAATCAACCGATATTTCTCAATTGGCCACGTGCCGTAGACCCGGCTCAGGATGGCAACTAAATAATGAAGGAACCGTTTGTTATCCGAATGCAAATAGTGATCGCATGGTATACGGTTGGGGAGTACCTAAAAATATTCGTTAAGTTAAATCAGAATGCCCTAAGACGATTCCTGCTTCGATGGCAAAAGCTGATGCCAAGTGTATCGGCTTTTGCCCACCATCATAGCGCCACGAAGCAGTTTACCATCAATTGCCGCCACTTCAGGACTCAATCAGACCCGAATCCATTCCACAAACAAACGCTGGAACTGCGTTGTATCAATGGCGCGGAAAAACCCACACGGTGTCATCGCTGCTTTCTGCCACGCAAATTAGTGCGCACAACGTCAATTGAAGGTCAACGGTCTTGTTGCCTAACCTGTGTTTCGGTAATGTTGAATAGTTCCCTATGATATTCAAGATAAAGGAAATGCTCATCAGCAAGCCACCGTAATTTTAGTTCTGGATACAACCCAAGTGAATGTCGTTGTGTCTGACTTAAACGCGATCCTATGACAATTTTTCCGTTAGTATCAAATGTGATCAGGTACCGATCAAACATCGCGTCAAGATTGGCACTTAACAAAAAACCATTGTATACATCTAAACGTTCAGCATCATTAAGACAATCTGCCCACGGCTTGGCATGGCTGGCGCGCAAGATTTCCGGCACATCAATGCCCGTTACTGCACAGGCACCGCCCCAATAATCCAGCATGGCGTTTCTGAAAGCATTTTGCCCAACCCGTTGACGAACTATACGCTCAATTTCAGTCTTGCTAATGCCTTCTGCAGAGAACTTGGTAAGTTCCTCCGAAACTTTTACTTCAAAATCAACAGATACTTGGCTAGGCAATGAATGAGCTAAATTTGCGGCTCGACGAAGTAAGACTGTCAATTCATCAATGTTTCCCAGAATGAATCGTTCACCTTGCTGTGGAGTCGCCGGAAAACTCCGGGTCAATTCAGAATAAAGATGCTTAGCTACGGGTGAATGAACTTCAACAAACAATTGCTCTTTATCGAGAGTAATCGTAGCTTGAGCTCGATGTCTTGCCGAGCCTAGCAACACGGAGTCATCTAAACCAGGCAGAATGTTTTCAAACCCATTCTCATGCCCAGTCTTTTCAATTAGCGCGCGTTATAATATGTTCAAATCAGAAAGCAATGATTACTTAATCTATTACTGGCGGGACACTCTCGTGCCTATTTTTGGCAAACTGTACGGTAGGTAAAACCAATCTGGGTAAATGCATTCGGCCGCATTGGCTCATCAGGTATTCTCGCCAGTAAGGCCAGACATGAAAACTAGCATTTTTCAATGCATATTCGTTAATGCATTCCTCTCCGGGCTCTTCATCCGTGATGTATTCAGCCACAAATTCGGCCTCAACCATTGCTTTAACCGAATCATCCTCTGATTCACTAAGTGGATCAACAAGTCTTACCCCTAATTCAATAAAAACGCGCATCAGCCATTTAGAATCATCAAGCTGCGCAACTTGAGATTGTTTAACCGCGTGTTTGGTTTGTGTCTCCAGCTTATCAAGGTCTTGAGTGTATTTGGGGTCAAACCCGTTGAAGCATTGCGAAATAGAATTTCTCAGATAAACATCATGGATACGCAAGGTATCGATAGCTTTTTGCAAATTCTCGGTTAGCATGAGGCGTATCTCTGAGAGGGAGCTGCTACCCATTCTTCCGAAGCAGTTTGCTTAACGGGCTTCGAGGGACGGATCACGCGTAGTTGTGGCCGTTTAGTTTCAGTCGCCTCGTTTTCGATTTTTATTGATATTTCTGGACGAACGTATTTCGATGATTCAGAAGGTAAGACCGATGGATGCGACGAGCATGGGAGATTGATACCGGCTTTTTGGGCCAAATAGCCAAAAGTATCGGGAAACTCTGATGCCACTCGTAATAATTTATCCATTGCTTCCGATTGCATCACATCGTCGTTCTCGTATTTTGAAAACGCTACCGGACCACCACCAAAAATTGCAGCCGCTTGCGCCTGATTGATGCCTAAACGTTGTCTAAGGACTTTCAGTTCAGCACCTGTCAAAAGACCATCTACTCGCTTTTTAAATGCCATCATCGCCCGCTTGTTATCGCGAGTTTGATTAGGGCTAGCCTGTTCGGAACCACATGAGTCGCAAACCGAATAATGGCAATCGAGTTGTGCTGAATGACTGTTGTATTCCACCTCATTTTTTTCGACTCTATGTTCAAGATGCCCTTCGCCGCAAATGGGGCAAATTTCGCCTTGTTTAGTCATAACTACCACCTAATTTCTGAGGGATGGCAAGATATCAACAACATAAGTTGACCCGTCTTGCCAATTGCAAATTTTATGTAATTTTCAAAGTCCATTTCTTTATGAGCATAATTTACCCATTTCCGTTGCGTCACTTGATAGGAGTCGCACGCAGCCCATGGGCCATCAGTTTTTTGTTGGCACCACTCTGAATCGATGTATCTTCCTGACCGAAAACAAAGACGAATTAGTTCTTCTACATCATCCAAGTCCATCGAATACTTCTGTAAATCTTCGATGCAGCCTCTAGTCCAAGCTCTAATGCAACCACTACCTGTTTCATCTAATAGCGCTAACACTTCATCTGGTCCATAGATCGGTCCGCCGGCTATTTTACGATTTGTCGCTACTGACTCAGGCAGGGATCCTGAGTAACGACTTACATTTTTATTATTTACCATAATGGTAAGTAAGGCAAGGAAAAGGAATAAATATACTTGTTTCGTTCATTTTTAGTTTGTTCATCATACTTTAATCATGTTTCACGATTACTTATAAATTCCGCTGGTTAGATTGAAAACGCCGTCTGAACAACAAACCGTCATCAGTACTGGGATCAAGGGTTTCCCGCAGAAAAGGCAATTCCCTAAGCGAGCTTGGTGGTGGCGATGTAGTAGTCACAATGTATTGGAACGGCACTTGATCTGCATAAGCTTGCTGCTCTATTTGTTGAACCAACGAAAGTAGCTTTTCATAAAGCACCGGACTCATATCCGCTTCTCGTGGACAGTCATGAATAAGCAAACCAGGAAATGCACTACCAGAATCAGCACTATCCAAAAGACAAGCCAAATCTCCCAACAGCACTTCCAAAACGAAATACGCTTCGCCGCCATTCACTGATAGTTGGAATGGGTAATATTCGTCATGAACAACAAAACTACCGAGCGTTTCATCAGAAAATAAGTTTTGCACCAAAGCGTTCATCAACTCACCTAAGCCACGCTGGCGACTGGTCCGCTCCTTCTGACTAAGATGAAGTTGCATACGTGCAATGCCAATATCGTCGGTAATTTTCTTCGTACTTTTCTCTGATTGCCGAATTAAATCTGCGGTTTCTGCGGAACCAAACGATTTTTCCCATCGCGCCAATTCGGACAACAACCGGCTACCCCGGTTCACTTCGATTAGCGCAGTGTCGCGCCTGGTTTGGATGGATTTACAAATTTGCTCCACTGAAAATATCTGGTTACGCAATGAATCGAGTTGTGGTTTAAGACGATCCCGAATGGCCAATGCATTAACGGCCCGACTGGTCCAATCGTCCGCATTTCTCTTGATTATCGATTGATCTCGATGATCCTTTAGACTGACTGTTTCTTGCAGTTTCCGAATTTCATCTTTGATGTGCGTGCAGTTTTGAAAGGAAATATTGCCATCCGCGCAAAAGTCAGTAAGCGTTCCAAGAGTTTCGCACCGACTGTTGATTTTTTGGACCGAACTTTCATCCTGAACTCGGGCTTCATCGAATAGCTGAAAGTCATCATCAGCTTGCCGATACTTCTTTTCCAGTTCGGAAAATTCCAAACGAAATTTAAACAGTCGGTCATTCGATTGATTAAGCTCCTTATCCGCCGCCACTAATTTTGCTTCGGCTTTTTGCCGGGCCTCAGTGACCTTGTCTTCAACCGATTCCTTAAATATATCGTCGGTGCGTAACGGTAAATCGTCCGTTACTTGTAACCAAGCCCGCAGCTCGGATTCGATACGGCGGCGAATCAACTGTGGTTCTTGCTGCAACCGTTCGGTCTCTTGTTGCGACCGTTTCAATGCCTGTTCAAGTGAGTGGATGCGCACCAATAACTCTGACTCTTGCGGTTTCATCAGCCCCAACACCGCACGCATAACAATAGGCGGGTCTTGTCGGGAGCGTTGTAAACCGATGCCTTCACCTTCCCGCCAGGAAAAAAAAGACTTGAAGCGTGCACCTTGATCGCGAGTCATCCAGGCCAACACATGCCGCCATTCGATAGCTTGATTGGTTTCGGGAATGGCGCGTGGAGACACTTGCGACATCATCGTAGTGGACAAATGAACTTCAAATTCCTTAAAGGTGTGCTCGCCGCTACCCGCAACGATCAATGACTCAAGATCACTGCCAATAGCGACCAAACCCTCTTTGTAAGCATTAAAAAAACGAAAAACGGCATAGGCTTGATCCTCGACATGAACCACGATGCCCACGCCGCCATGCGGAAACTCGCCTGCCAACTCGTCACGCAGCGCATTTACTGCTTTGGCGTTGTCGCCAAGGCAGTAGCGGATCAACAAGCAAAGCGATGTTTTCCCAACACCGTGACCGGCGGCATGAACACCGGTATGCGTACCGGAAGCCGGTTCATGAGCCCAAATCACATTCAAACCGCGCCGAAAACTAATCGAGCGAATACATTGATCGACCTTGGCTTCACTGAATATCGCCAAGCGTTCAATCCAAAGCCGAGGGCTGGTTTTTTGTTGGGTAAGACGATTGATAAGGTCTTCCATAAAACCGCTCAATTAACCGAATTTCGCTAATGACTGAGAGTCGTCGCCCGATTCCGAATGATCTTGATGGCGTAATCGATCATCGGCTATATCTAACAACGCACTAGCTAACGAGAACATGTCCGCTTCGATAAGTACTCCCTCAGGCGTTGTGTTGGGCAATGCGCTTATCGTTTCTCGGTCGATTCTGATCGCGCGTTCTTCTTCAAAATAACGTAGTAAGAGTTGTATACGCTCTAATCGCTCAGACTCGAACAAACCACTGTCACGGAAACGAGTCAATATTGTCTGCACTGGTGCGGACAACTGGTTGTCAACTGAACCATCTTTACCGGCAATCAGCAGCGCCAAATCAAGTTGCTGCCGCGCAATGGATTCGCGTTCCCGGATCATTGACAGTAATAAGCCCGCCAATTTGGCGTCGGTTTGATCGCGAAGAATGCCTTGCGGCGAATAACTAACTGATATTTGTTGGCCAGGCGGTGGAATCAGAAGGCTTTGGTAGGAAACGCCTTTTGCTTCGGCCAACGTCATGCGGTCAAACTCCTGAAGCACCAAGCGCCCGGTACGGTACTCGCCGAATTCCTTAAGCTCGTTGCTTTTGAGGACGCGGAAGGTTTCGGAGGGGTAATCGTCGCCCATAACGTCGGCGGGGTTGAGGATGTAGCGTAGTTCGTCGCGGGTTAGGCCGTAGGCTTTGGCATACCATGCGTCGAGTTCGGCACGGAGCTGGGCGCGGCGATCCGGATCGAAGGTGAAAGGTGAACCTTCGTAACCTAGGTCTTGCGCCCAGGATTGCAGATCGTTAGCGGTGTAGGTCAACTCCAAGACACGGGGAACAATGTAATTTAAGTCTGCGTCGGTGTAATGCTCAGGCCCAAAAACAGGGATTTGCTTGATATGAAAATACTTGAGATGAGCACCACTTACCTTCTGTCTAGCCACAAAATCTACAACTAAGGTGTTTAGGTTCCCAATCAGTGCAGCCAATTTAATTGGCGGTGAAACCGCAAGTGCACATGGAAATCCACCATCTATAGCGCTGATGGGAGTAACAGAACAAATTAAAGTTCTTACATCAGTATTCCGGCATATATCGCGCCATCCGAACAACCAACTACGCTGCCAGCCTTTATCCCGAAGTCGTTGCGAAACCTCGGTCTCGTCCACCCAATATCGAGGTGTTGTGCAGAAATCTTGGTTTTGTTTTTCCACCAATAGCACATCGCCAGAAATATCCTTGCCGTCCTGTTTTCTATAGGTCGCCCAACGATGGTCAAACTGGTGGACCATTTTAGCTTCATATAATGGAAATAATTTTCCCCCAGGATTATCCCGAAACAAATGGCTGTCATTAGACATATGAAACATTGCCATAAAACGAATATCCCAAGGATTTTGTTCCTGCTGCTTCCCACGCGCTTCATTAATCAATACCGGCACACGCTGGTAAATTTTCCGGGTCAATTCGGCATCCATATGTGAGCGGAATATTGGGCAAGTCAAAGTATTCGGATTGATGCGGCTAAAATCTTCTGCACTCAAGGCAAAGCGTCGGCGATCATCGGTCAATTGCTCGGTGTGGGTAAGAAAGAAGGCGAATTCGGCTTGTTCGGCTTTGCCTAAGGTCAGCAAGCAAAACTTATAGCTGCGATGGACGCCTGGAAAAATAGCGTCGCGGTTTTCAAAGTCATACAAACCAGCCAATCGGCCATTTTGCGCAATATACCCAAAATAGGCTTTGGTGGAATCATCGGTTGCGATGCCAGTCGGCACGATGAAACCGGCTCGACCATTATCGGCGGTTATTTGAGTGATGGTTTCCGCAAACAGTGCATAAGTATTGACGTCACCGACACCTGTCAATGGATAGCGTCCGCCATCATCGCCTTTAACATGAGCAAACACACTGGCAGCTTCGGCGGTACGGCGGGCGCTGATGAATTCCTGATACAAGCGTTGTTCTGCTTCGCATTCGTGCGGAGCGCGTTGTAAGTCGGGATAAAGTTTCTGGGCTAATACGCCTTGCGCCAACCAGTCGATGCATTGGCTACGCACGGCTTTGTTTTTGGCTTCCGCCACATGACGGTTACGGGTAGCGAAAAATTCTTCCTCTTGCAGCTTGATTCTTTCCCACGGCGGATTTCCAAGCACACAATCAAAACCGCCTTTGGCAAACACTTGTGGAAACGCCAGTGGCCAATGTAGTACACGAGCCTCTACACAAAGTTGCCGAGCCGTTGCTAGCCGTTCTGATTGATGCACCGCCGATAATTCTGTTGCGGTTTGGTCGGTAAACAGTTCCAGGTATAGATTTTGGCTAGTCGCCGTAGAGGATGTGGCTTCGGCATCCGCCTTTGGAGCCAGGAAGGCTCCGACTAACAAATCGGCCGCATGCCCCAAACGACTGTCTTTGGCGTGTTGCAGAAATTCTCGATAGGCGACTTCCTTGGCGGCAATTTCGGCGGTGGTCGCGTCGGGCAGTTGTTCCAACTTTTCCAGTTCCGACAAGCCATCGGTATCGTCCAGAGCAATATCCAAGTTGCGATTAGTTTTGAGTTTGGCGAAGGCTTTTAGCGCCTCTTTATTGGCCTTGGCGATGTCTTTACAAATCGCCTTATCGTCGCCCGACAAGGGCTTAAATGCAGCATCGGGTATGCCAAATTGTAATTGGTTGAGATCGGTCAAGCCAATCAGCGCATCTCCGCACAGCAAATGATGGTCGAGAAATGATAGCGCCACGCCTTCCTCAAACCCTTCCAGCCACAAGGCGGTGCGGGCTAATTCGATGGCCATTGGGTTACGGTCAACACCAAAGATACATTTACTGATGACTTCACGTAAGGCATGACGGTAATCTTGCGGTTTGACTGCACCTTCCGGTGCCCGTAGCACCGCCAAGCGTTCGGCTAGCCGACGTGCTGCTGCCAGCAAGAAATGGCCACTACCGCAAGCCGGATCGATGACTTTAATATCGAGCAACGCATCTATGGGTTTCGGTTGATTGGTCAAACGATCTTCGATGACTGGATCGAGCGCGGATTTAATCAGCTCCTGAACTAAGCTATCCGGCGTGTAGTAACTGCCGCTGGTTTTTCGGGCGTTGCCCTGAGTACTGCCTTCGCTGGTCAGTCCGACAAAACCGAACTGGCGGGCGGGGATGTCGATTTCCGGCACCAATTCCAGCAAGCTTTCATAAACCGAACCCAGTTCTTCGGTACCCATATTGCGGTAATCAACGGGTGCCAGATTGCCGCTAATGTTGGACCAACGCAGTTGTTTGATGGTGTCCAGCAAATAGGCATTACTGAGACTAGCGGCATCCAGATTCGGGCATTGGTTGTCGGCAAACAAGCCACCAAGAGCCGGTAAAGCCAAGCGCGGCTCGCCGTGTGCCAAGCTGCGAAATACTATGCGCAGCGCCTGCCAGTGATCATCAAATACATTGCGAGCGCGGCGGCGCAAACATCGGTCGCGCAAACGGGATAGCGCATAGCCTTCGGCATAGGCTTTACGAGCGGCTATGGCTTCCTGGGTATTGTCATCGGTATGTAAGACCCCGCGCTCTTCGACGGTGAACAGAAAAATAAACCGATACACCAAGCGTAAAAGTTGCTGAAAATACTCTTCCTTGCTTAAGCGCCCTTCAAGCAAGTCAAGGCGCAGGCTTTCGTTGGCCGGGTGTTCGATAAAACCATTACCGAGATTGAGTAGCGCATCCGTCACACCTTGGCGCAATCCATCGCGGACACGAGTGCCTTCACGTTGGCCTTCGTTGCGCCATGCTTCCCAGATGGAGTCCCCGTTGATGCCGGCACGACTGGCATGCAATATCCGCCAAGCCATGCCAAATTCAGCAAAGCGTTGGCCATCCAGCATGTCTTGCAGATCAAACTCCAAAAAGCTGGGTCGAGTCAGGGTGGCAGCATCGCGCAGCAGGCGCAGTTGTTTGCCATTAGTAACCAATGCCCAGAGATGCTGGTCGCTGGCGTTGAGAAATTCTTGAGCTAATTGAAACGGGCTTTTCTTGCGTGCGCCGCTGCCAACAATGGCAAAGCGTGGATCGGGTTCATCAAGACCCTGGTTATGCGGTGTGATGACCACAGGAATACTGCCACCGGCCAATGCGGTGATGGGGTAGTTTCGGTCACCGATAGGCAGACCCGTGATCAACTCCACCGGCTGATATGACAAGGCATCCCGAAGCAGATCTTGAACGAACTTAACCGTGACTTGGGCAGAATCAATATCTTGACGTTCCAGGTTAGGAGAGAAATGCTTCCATTGTGCGGACGCAATCTGAAAAGCTCGGCTGAATTCGTCTTTGAGTTTGAGGCCGGCTGGAATACGGTAATCGGCTTCGGTTTGCAGGTTGGCTTGGCCGAGAGCGGCTTTTTCCAGTTGATCGGGTAAAAACAGGCCGCCTTCCAAACGCAGAGTAGGTAAATTCAGTAGGGCGCCGTGATTTTTGCGGATGCGTTTCATAGAATTTCCTTACAGTGCATCAGGCAGTAACACGTAAACGCCGATGATATCGACCGGCAAACAGGGACTGACACTGTATTGGCCGACGTCGCGGGCTGCCTCGCGCACTCGACGGTGATCGGCGAGCAGAGCTTCGGCGCGTTGCTGTGCCAATGCTTGAACGCGATCCGATTGGGATTGGATAAAATCCAGCGCCAGATTAATTTCGCGTTGCATAACATCCAACGGCAAATTGCCACTGGGCTGACATTTCAAGAGGTTGTCAGTATGCTCATCTATCAGCCATTCTGGTTGGGTTCGTCCGCGCACGGCCAAAGTGACGGTTTCTTCGGCCATTAATTGATAAGGTTGACGGCGTCGCACATAGCCAAGTTGATGACGCAAGCGCAATAGATAGAGCGTGGTTACGACGTCGACCGCTTCGGTTACGGTTGCTGCACAACGAGCGGCTAAAGGCTTATCACCCAGCAAGGCTTCTTCCAGCAGGTGTTCGGCCAATATGGTCACAACCGGATGACTGCGGTGCAGCTCAGTGAAGTTCAGCAATAACGGTTTTTCTATACCTTCGTCGCTGAGGCGTTGTTTCAAGCTTTCCGGGAAATGTTGAGGCAACAATTTATAGGTGTTGCGTTTACCCGTTTCCAAAGGCGCATTGAGACGGGCGCATGCGGTTTGGACGAAGCGTTTGACATCTTCCTCGGTGCCGAGGGCGGATTGCTGTTTTTGCCACTCCGGCATGACTTCCTCGGGGCGGATACGACGTTGGGCAAATACAGTGCGATTGGTTTTGGCTTTTTTCAGGGCATCCTGCCATTGGGCTTGCAACGGCTTTAAAGGCGCTGCGGCTTCTTCAAAATCGAATAAGCTGAATTGACGTGGGGCATTGGCTGATTCGCCGCGCTTCATCAAAGCGGCTTTGACTAAAGCCTGATTAATGCGGGTTTCATCCTCCGGCATAGGCACCAGTATGCCCAATTCCTGACGAATGGCCTCGGCTTTGCGCAGGATGACGTTTAACACAAAGCCATCGACAGGATTGTCCTGCCCGTAAAGCATGGAACAGCGAACTTCCGGTGCTTGCTGGCCGAAACGATCAACCCGTCCTTCACGCTGTTCATGGCGAGTGGGGTTCCAAGCTAAATCGTAATGAACGACAGCGGTAAACAGATGTTGTAGGTTGACACCTTCAGATAAACAGTCGGTAGCAACAAGTAGGCGTTGGTCAGCTTCATCCATCGCTTGCACCCGTTGTTCGCGTTCTTCCGGAGTGTATTCGCCGGTCACGGCCTCGATCATCACCGTCGGAAATTGCTTGCGGAGCTGTTCGGCCACGTAATGCGCAGTGGCGATATAGCGGCAAAAGATGACCGGGTTATAACCTTCGGCGAGCAGGTGTTTGACGTGCTCTATGAGTACCGCCAGTTTGGGGTCGCCAGCTTTGTCGCTAAGGCTTATAGCCTGTGCGATTAAGCCCTGTAAACGGTCGGCATCTTGCAATTGCGCGGGTGGCTCCAGATCGCTGCTGGCCAGATCATCGGCTTGACCATCGTATAGCCGGTCATCGCTTAAACAGGTGTCGTTATCCAACGCACCTGCCAGCCGCGTGTTCAGCGCTTTGGCGGCTGCCGCAGGCGAAGAGGCGACGCAGCGCAATAAGGCCAATGTGGCATACCAAATCAAGCGGGCGTTGCCGTTGCAGGATTGCTCAACGGATTCAGCTAACTCGCGGCAATAGGTTTGCACGTCATCGAAAAACTGCCCCCAGTCACCGCTGAGTTGGTAGGTAATTTCGGTGGTCATCCGTTTGGGAAATCCGCGAGTATCGTGCCATTCGTCGATGTCTTTGCGGCGACGCTGTACGAAATGGCGAGCCAATTCTCGCCGAAGAGGATCGTCTGCAGATGTGCGATGTTGCAGGTCAGTGAATTTGGGATCAAGTAGCGAGAGCAGATTGTAAAAAGCCGCTTCATCACCGGAATGCGGGGTGGCCGTGAGCAGTAGTAAATGCCGTTCTTCGTTGGCAACCAAGCGTTGTAATAATTCAAAACGTAGTTGTTTGCTCTGACCACTGCTGGCACAGGTATGCGCTTCATCCACGATGACACATTCCGGGGCAATAGAGAGAAAGTGTTCGCGGTGACGTTCGCTTTTGATGTAATCCAAGCTGACAACTACGCAGTTGTGGTGATCGAACAAACTAACGCCGTGCGGTAAATCGCGTTCAATGCGACTGGCGCTGGCTGATGTAAGTGCTACAGCGTGTAAATTGAAACGATCGGACAGTTCGCTTTGCCATTGATCCACCAGATGCGGAGGACACAGTACAGCCAGACGGCTGATTTCGCCGCGATCCATGAGTTCCCGCACGATCAGGCCGGCTTCGATGGTTTTGCCGATACCCACGTCGTCAGCGATCAGTAATCTGACGGTTGTCAGACGTAGGGCCATCAATAAAGGCACCAATTGGTAAGCTCTGGGTTCTACAGCGATATTGCCGAAAGAACGGAATGGTCCGCCACCGGCACGTAGTTTTAGACGTAAAGCATCACGTAACAGTAAGGCCGCTGCATGATTACCAGGTTTGTCGGATGCAGGCCAAGGAAAGGTAGCTGGTTCGATCGGCTGAAATTCGAGCTCAGGAATCAGGGCGATGATGTCATCATCGGCACCGCCCAAAGGTCGTAGTCGTAGCCAATCGGGTTTGGAGTCAGGCTGTACTACCCATTCACGGCCACGGGCTTTTACCAGATTGCCTATACTAAAATTTGGGGCAGGCATGTTCATGCAATGTTCTCTTTGTTACCGATTAAATCAGCGTATTGTGCAAATAAGGCTGGCCATTGGTCAGGCTTTGAAAAGTCCAGAACCAGCCAACCTTTGTCTTGTAATTGATTTTTTAAGTTGGTGGAGATGGTTTCAATAAATACTAGTATACGTTGGCTTTTGTATTGACCGGCTGCGGTGGCTTGGCCTTGGTTAACCGATACAGAAACCGCATCCGGTTGTTTGAGATTGGCTACTTTTAGAGTGGCTAGCCACTGGTCAACCAGGTTATCGTCATTTGTGCTGTCTGGTTCAGTTTGGCTTTGTATTTCTTTAGGAGATACAGTGGCGTGAGCCAAGCCGATCAATACTCGTAAGGCATCCAGATTGCGACGGTCGATATTGTCGTGATCAGGCTGGTTGAAATAAGACAACAAGCATTGATAACAGCCGGCTTCGCAAGTGGTTTCACCCGCAGCATTTTTCTTTTCATGCTGAAAAAGCGCATCAGTGTCGGTGACCTGATCGATATTGTCAAAGTGCATCAGATCGAGCGCCGCTTTCGCCACCCAGGATAAGCTGGTCGGTTCGCTAATCAAGCGCGTCAATACGCCAGCACCGCCCTCGGCTGCTTCATAGAACAGCAAGGCTTGGCGGTTGTCGGTTGTTGGTAATGGCTCAACAACCAATTCGGCTTCCTCGATCTGAAAGGTTTGTTCTATCCCGCGTTTAAGTGCGGATTGCAGGGTAGCCATCGCCTCAACGGATAAGGGCTTAGGCGATGGATTTGGTGTAAGAATCAACACATTCCGGTGATCTTCAACAAAGGGCACGATGCGCTGATTTGGTACTTTATCCAACAACGCGTCATCATTATCTGTGGCGTCATCCTTGTTAGGATCGTCTTGTTTACTCCAGACACCGGTAATCGGGTTGATGTAAAAGCCAAGCTGGTTTTTTTCTTTGCGGCGTCGCCAGCCACGGTTGATACGCCAGATGCGGGCAGCGGGCGAATATGTAATGTCACAAAGTGTTTCACTTTGATGAATCACCTGCGCAACCTGTTTTTGCGGTTCACCGCTTGCCCCCGGTAAAAAACGATAGGTGGTTTGGAGTTCGAAACCCTGGCGTTGGCGTTCTTCGTCATTGATGGAAATTCGCTCGACCGGTAAGGTTTCAACGGTTTCAATGCGGTAAAGCTGATTGACCCAATCGTGTTCGGTCAGTAAGGAGTCACAGTTATCGCAGCGGTTTTCCAATGGAGCAGAGCCGCTTTCATCCCCAAGATGACCGTAACCGCATTGGCTGCATACTAACGCTGATACCGTACCCAAGGTGCTGTTAGCAGATACGTGTTCTGACGAACCGACATTGAGTTTGGCCCGGACTACCCGATACATCTTGCCTTCATGATATATCAGGCTGCGAGGGCCGAATTCGGATAGGGCAAGAAAACGCGGACGACTGACCATACTACCTTCATCGTCTTTACCATTATTTGTGGCACCGCCGCGAGCAGGAATCCAGGCCATCAACGGCAATCGTGGAAAGTTATAGCCCGGTAAAAAACCTTGGCTGGCCAAGTAACGGTAGGTGTAAAAGTCGGAATTTTGCGTGTTGCTGCTTTTTAACAGTATTGAATATTGCCGAGCTGCATCGCCATAGCGACGGCGTGCATTGTCTCGATCAGCATTTGAAGCAGTATGACTTTTAACGATGCTATCGCTCATGTCCATTTGTTTGCGAGTGGCTTCGAATAGGCTCCGCCAGCGGTCGAGAGCCATAGCAAAGGCTTGTGGCGACTCGTTGATGATTTGTTGCACGAATCCTGAATGGAACCAACCGGCATCTTTAATTTCAGTTTGCAATTGGTCTATGACTCGCTGAGCAGATTGGGTGGCTTTATTCAACACATCAGGGTTGGTAAATCTTGCCAATAATTCCGGCTTGATCGGCTTACCATCTTGCTCAAGATCAACCAATGGAGCAATGCTACTATCGAGTTCCACTTCACAGCAGGCAAGCCAAACCGCATGTAGGTGACTTTCAACCAAATCACGATTGGCCAAGTCCAGCGTTGGTGGTTTGACGATACCATGAACCATTTTGTCCGCATTGTGAAAAAACCATTGATCATGCGGGCTTTGTGCTGCACAGTAGGTAATGACAAGCGCTTGCTGGCCGGAACGCCCGGCACGGCCACTTCTTTGCGCATAATTGGCCGGTGTGGGCGGGACGTTGCGCAGGTAAACGGTATTCAGGGCAGATATATCGACGCCCAATTCCATGGTCGGCGAACAAAACATGACTGGAAGGCGCTCCAAGGGAGCTTCATGTGAGGGATTGTTAGCCCAATCTTGCCGATCTTTGTCAGTATACCGGAAGCGTTGCTCTAACAATTGTCTGCGGGCGGCATCGACCTGTGCGGTATGTTCATGTGCTTCAAAATCAAATAGAGGGTGTGAGGGCAATTTGAGCATTTCCGCCATCACTAAATAAAGCTGACGGAAAAATGAGTTGGATTTGACTGAATCGTTGGTATCCGTGGATGGTGGAATGCACCAGTCCATTGCGGCCGCATTGAGTCGCCATCCTACAATAGAACTATCTATGGTGTGCTTATGTACATATCCATAATTGGCCGCTGCCTGTAATAACGACTCAAGGACATCCACTATTTCTTGTTCTTTCCATGAGGAAACCTGGCTTGTGAAAGGCGATTTTTTCCAGAATCCGGCACGTTTAATTTGCTTTGCAATACGTGAACGGGGACCTGCGCTTACCAAATCAGCACGAGGCTTACCTTTGTATTCTGGGCGTTTACCCAGGATCAGGTATTTTGCAGTTGCGAGTGACTCGTCGGATGCAAACGCCCAGCGTTCATTAAGATATTGATGTGCGGTAGTCTTGGCCTTATCTTGTTCAACTGCATCCAGGTAACGGCTTTCTAAACAAAGGGCTCCGCGCATTTCATCAAAGACCAACTGACAAAATGCAGCGCGGTTTTCAGGTGACAGACTGTGTAAAACTGAGCCAGGTTTGCCGAATACTGAATTATCGGCGCAAAACTCATCCAAGTTACGGTACTGAATGGTTAGTAAGTTGAGTTGGTCCAGGTTCGGGTTGTTGAAACGCCATCCACGGCGTAAGTCTCTTAATAACCTATAACCCAGAATGAAGCGTAATGTGCGTTGCGCTTCGGTTCGAGCCAGTCCCATCAATTTAGGTGTGCGCAAATATTCGGCCAAAGTAGCCGCATCGATTCGTTGAAAACCCAGTGCTTTGAATACTTCATCGGATAAGTTTTCTTCAGTTAAAAAGCCCGAATTATTCTGTAAGCCTGCAAGCAAACCGGCACGAAGAGTCAGTAAGAACACGAAGTCATTGAAATGACCAGCTTGCAATGCTGCATCCTGGCGGTTGTCGGTAAAACCAAGTAATTTTCTGGGATCGGGGATGCCTTCTGGTATGTCGGTTTCCGCGAATAATTGGCGCAAAGCACTGAGCGTCAGCATGGTTGTAGCGGACGAACGACCTTCACCGGATAAACTTGCTAATCGGTTAATGTCTTTACCATGAGCTTCATGGACGAAACTGCAATTCAGGCAGAAGCGGAATTTACCGGGGATAAACCAGTAATGCTCGCCTTGTCCCTCTTTACCCTGAGCATCGACAAGAGTAGCAATAGGAACCACTTTTTTATAGTTGCTTTTAATTTTAGGCTGAGCCTTGCTGAGATCAAGCCAAATCTCTGGTAAATCCTCCAGTTGACCTTGATATTGTTGATTTAGGGTTGATGGACACAAAAAGCCAAACTTTACGTCTTCGTTGTCATCAGCACTAATGTCGTCAATTTCTCGAGGTTTATAATGAACGCTGCCTTGTTCTTCTCGCCAAACTGGATGGTATTCCTGTCCACATTCTCGGCAGAAATGGATGGGATATAACAAGACTGATTCATTTTGCCGTCCAGGGGCGAAGCGTTGGGCATCCAAGGTTATATGGCGTTCACCCGGTAATTCTAACGTGGCGTGGACTTTTCCAGGGCCGCTAATGAACTGATGTAGTTTGAATGCAAAGGGTGAGCGTCCTTGTGGTGTTGTAACCTCATGCTGTACGGCGATAAGAAAATTTTGTAGGCCAGCTTTAGCAACATCTGATGAGCAACCGGCGTCCTGGGCTAACCGTGCCGATGCTTCTGACAAACTGATAGGTTTAGCTCTATGAGGTTCTCCCTCGGGGGGAAGATCAATGCCTAAATTTAATTCGACCCAAATAGCTAAAGGATCTTGCTGAAATGCTTCAAAAGTAGGCCATGCAAACTCAGATCTGACAATATGTTCAGATAACTGACTACGAACAGACGCAACATCTTTAGACGGATCGGTAACACGCTCCAATGTTTCGCGAATGATGTCGTTAGCTGAAACCGGTGTGCCAAACAATTTACTGGAAACCTCAGCAACGGTTTGCATTTGATCTGATACGCTACCCGTGCTCGACATGGTAGCGGACGTGCCTATACAAATCATTTCACGAGCATGTAATCGTTCGCGCAGCCGACGCACTAATAATGCAACATCAGCACCTTGACGGCCACGATAAGTATGTAACTCATCTAGGACTAAAAATTTGAGTCCTTTGCAGTGTTCAACAACTCTACGATCAGTATCTTCAAACCGTGTCAGAATTAACTCCAACATCATGAAGTTGGTTAACAATATATCCGGTGGATTGGCTGCAATGGCCTCACGCTCCGCTGTTGATTCTTGGCCTGTATAGCGTGCGACAGTAAATGGCTGCTCGGTGGCCCCATAGCCTTCCAAGAATTTATTCAATTCTTCAAGCTGGCTATTAGCCAATGCGTTCATTGGGTAAATGACGATAGCTCTGGTTTGAACCATCGGATCGATCGCTTTCTCTTTAAGAATCTTGTCAATCACAGGGATAAAGAACGACAGCGACTTGCCGGAGCCGGTACCAGTAGTTACAACGTAACTTTGGCCAGATTGGGCTTGGGCTATTGCCTGTAACTGGTGAGTATATAAATGCAGTGGTTGCGGATTTTTTTCTTGTTTCCCAACTTGGAAAATCTCAGCACATTGCTTTTGCAAAATACCTTGGTCAGCAAGTTCCTGCACGGTGGATTGACGCTTGTAATTGGGATTGATTTGAATCAGTGCTTCTGGCCAGTATCGGCCATCCTTATATTGACTTTCGACTTCTTGAATAACATCTACGGCAGCGATACGGGTGAAACTACGTGAAAAAGAGCTGTAGTCGGAGATGAGCTCGTCACGGAATTCGAAGACACTTTTCATTTATAGCAAAGTCCGTTAATTATTATTTAATGAGATAGCCAATTAACTTTTCTACCCACTATGTTATGGTGCCGCTAATGATAGCCATGGCCAATTCCTTAGTTCTATGCCACGAGGTCATGATATGTGATCATTCGATCATTCGATCATTCGATTTATTGTATCAAAGAAAAGCTGGCTAACTGCTCTTAGATATCATTTTTTATTTGAGATTGCCTGTGAACATGTGTTCAATTTTGGCTTGCTCACAGCGTATTGCTGCGCCATCTTCCCCCCAAGAACCGTGCGTGCAGGTTTCTCCGCACACGGCTCAAGCCGCTACAAAGTTTCCTGTTTGAACTGGGCTTCCAGTTGATTGGCATAATCCCAGCTCAAGGCCCTATGTTTGCTGGCATTGGCTTTAATCTTGGTGCCATCCGGCTCACTGTGCCCCCCAGCTTAAGCAACCCCATCGCTTCCGCAAGCACCAATATCTCGACAAATAAGCCTTCAATCTCCTTGTTGAAGCGTTTGCGAAAGCGGTTGATGGTGTCGTGATCCGGGTTTTCGTTGGCACAGAGGTATTTGAAGGCCATTGAATCATGCGTGGCTTTTTCCAACTTGCGGCTGGAAAACACCCCGGTCGCATAGCCATAGAGCAACAAGGCTAACAGCATTGCCGGATGATAGGGGGCTTTGCCTTTGCCGGCATAGACGGCCGATAAAGCACATAAATCCAGCTGATCAACAATATCAACAACAAAACGGGCCAGATGCTCTTCGGGTAAATAATCCTGAACACTCGGTGGCAAGAGGTAGGGGTGTCGCGATCAATCAGGATGAATTGGGTAGCCATTTTTGTGTTTAGTTCAGTGTTTCGATGGTGCTATTTTAACATTTTTGCGCTGTTAAATCTGACAGTCTCCTAGTCTTAGCACGCGCTATTCGATACATCGAATTTTGCGGTATTCCTTTTTCAGTTACGTAATATTTATCGAGGAGTATGTTGTAGATACCGTGTTCTATACTCCGCCCGGTCAAATTTGCGGAAAATACAGAGGGTATAATACCCAAATTTAAACACAAAACCTGACATGCTAAAGATCGATTTTACCGAAAAAGCCATAGACGAAATGTATCAACAATTCATGGAGCCTCCATCAGGACTGACCAAGAAAAAGCTGCATGTCGTATAC
>DATBQB010000012.1:0-61372 GCA_036561025.1 Methylobacter sp.
GTTTATGCGAGACCATAACACGGACTATTTTCAGAATAGCCGGCAAGCAACATACCTGCATCGGGAGTACGCAATTCAAAATCCACATGGATTTGTCGGCTATGGGGAGCATTGCTGGGGATTCACTGCTTGCGATGGTCCTGGTTGGATGACGAGGAAGATAAATGGCGTGGATAGACAGTTCTATGATTATATTGCGCGCGGAGCGCCCGACGGGCCCGATGATGGTACCGTTGCGCCATGGGTCGCCATTGCTTCACTTCCCTTTGCCCCGGAGATAGTTATTCCTACCATGAATCATATGGCGCAGCTTAATATCGGTGTGGATAGTCGCTACGGGTATTATCCTTCGTTCAACCAGACCTATGAGGTAGCGGATAGCCCCACAGGATGGTGGGTTACCCCTTACCATTTTGCTATAGACCAAGGGCCTATCATTTTGATGATCGAAAATTACAGAACCGGTTTGATTTGGGACATCATGCGCCGCTCCCACTACATTGTGTCCGGTTTAAAGCAAGCTGGGTTTAATGGTGGCTGGTTGGATGACCTGATGTAATAAGACTCCATAACCTATTTTTTCATCGCTTCGGCTCGGCCCTGTTGGCTACACGGTTTAGATCGAAAATGGGTACATACGATGTTTTATGGAAATAGTAGTACGCCCCTATTGTATTTAAAATGAATTTTGCAGAACCTCGCCGTCCGCTTAGAGTCGGGTGTTGACGATCAATGGCGGTTGCTGAATGACTGCTTTAAGGTTGTACCGAGGTGAAAAAGCGCACGGTTATCCATCACGTAATTGAGTCCTGGTCAGGCCATCGTACCGATGGTCTTGCGGAAGCGGCTCAGCGCCAGCCCGAAGAAGACGCTGCCGATGGCCAGCAGGGTAAGGCACTGCAGCCAGACGATCGTGATGTCGGCCCCGCGGTAGAGAATGGCCTGGGCGAGCGAGACGAAATGGGTGGTCGGCGCCACTTGCATGATCTTCTGCACCCAATCGGGCATACTCTCGAACGGGGTCATGCCGCCGGACAGCATCTGCAGCGGCAGCAGGGTGATGACCATCATCAGTCCCAGTTGCGGCATCGAGCGCGCCACGGTGCCCAGCAAGATGCCGAGCGAAGTGGTGGCGAACAGGTGCAGCGCCATCCCCAGGACGAACAGAGCGATCGAGCCCTGGATGGGCACTTCGAGCCAGCCCTGCACGACGAGGACGAGCGACGCCGTTGCCATGAGGACCACCACCAGGCCCATGGACCACACCTTGGCCATCATGATTTCGAACGGCGTCAGCGGCATCACCAGCAGATGCTCGATGGTGCCGTGCTCGCGCTCGCGAATCAGCGCCGCGCCGGTGAGGATGAGGGACAGCGCGGTGATGCTGTTGATCAGCTCCATCACCGAACCGAACCACACATTGCTCAGATTCGGATTGAAGAGCACGCGCACTTCCGGTTCGACCGGCAGTATGGCGTCAGCGCGATGCTGCTGGACGAAGGCCGTCACCTCGCTGTCGACGATGACATGGATATAGCCGTTGCCGAGGAAAGCCTGCGTCATGCGCGTGGCGTCGACGTTGACCTGGATCGTCGGTTGGCGCCCCGCCAAGACGTCCCGCTGGAAATCGGGCGGGATGTCGAGGACGAAGGTGTAGAGCCCTTCATCCATGCCGGGGTCGGTGGCGGATGGGTCGATGATGGCCGGTGTCAGGAAACGGGGCGGATAGAAGGCATTGACGATGCGTTGCGACAGTTGCGAGCGGTCTTCGTCGACGATGGCGATGGGTGCCTTGTGCAGCGATTCGGGGATGCCTGTGGCGACCACATAGATCTGGCCGCTGAACGCGAAGGCGATGATGATCAACATCATGGTGTCGCGGCCGAGGCTGCGTAACTCCTTGACGCCGAGATGGAAAATGTTGAACAGGGTGTGCATGGCCTACCTCGAGTTCAGAAGCCGCTGGGCATTCGGTCGGATCGCCCGGCGTGGATGATGGAATTGTCCATACGGAAACGCCTTAGTTTCGGGATTTTGCAAACTTGGAACATAGGATCCGGGGAACTTAGCTCTCACGGCTCAGTCGGCGCAGTTCCTCTCTGCAGATGACACTGAACTCTTTCAGAGGGTCTGCGCGCCCTGCAGCCGTCATTTTTTGCAGTTCTTCCATGGGCAGATTGGGTTGAAAATACTGTTCTACAATGCCCTTGATCATTTGGTCCGCGGCATCAACGACCGGATCCGACGAAATAAGCCGGATACGGTTCAGAAGCGCATAGGCATTCATCAGCGTTCCAGGATTCTCGAGTGTGTGATTGAAGGCTTCAATCGCCAACTTGGAGCATTCATTGATGAACTCGGTGTAGACCAGTTCGCGTCGTCGAATTTCCGCATTCACCGATTCCTGCCGGCTTTGGGCTCTTTGCGTAAACCACGCGGTCGCGATGGTGGAAGCTCCCCCGACCAGAGACCCGAGAACCGCGGCAAGCGCGCTGATGATTGACTGATTCATTACAGGTACCTTTTCTCATATACATGAAAAATCAACTGGTTTTTCTGCAACCTCATCGCTCCTGTTTTTTCAGCAGCGCGATGCTCAAGCCCAGGATCACCGGAATGGCGAGGGCGAGCGGCAGCAGCTCGGGACTGAGCTCGGCGAAGCCCAGGGCCTTGGAAAAGGTACCGCGGCAGATGGTCATGAAATACGTACCGGGAAAGATCTCCCCGGTGAAGCGGGCCCCGCCCTCCAGAGACGCCACCGGATCGATCATCCCGGAAAAGCGTGCGGACGGGATGTAACTGCCGAGGAAGCTGGCATAGATGGCGGCGACCTGGGTGCGGGTGAAAACCGAGACCAACATCCCGATGCCGGTGCAGGCGATCACGTAGAGCAGCGCGGCCAAGGTCAGGAACAGGAAGTCGCCCTTGATCGGCACACCGAAAACGAACACCGCCATGGCAGAGACGAGGAAGAAGTTGACCATGCCAATGGCGATATAGGGCAGCTGCTTGCCGAGGATAAACTCCGTCTTGCTCACCGGGGTGGTGTACAGATTGAGGATGGAGCCCATCTCCTTTTCGCGCACCACGCTAAGCGCGCTGAGCATGGCCAGGATCATCATCAGCAGCATCGGGATCACGGCCGGCACGATGGCCGGCAGGCTTTTGACGTCGGGGTTGTAGCGGTAGCGCGTTTCGATATTGATCAGCCCGGCAGGCACACCGCTCGTCGCACGACGCCGCGCTTGCTCCAGCAGCCAGCCTTGGTGCATGGTTTCCACATAACCGCGCAAGGTCTCGGCGCGGAAAGGCATGGCGCCGTCGATCCAGGTACCGATTTTGACCGCGTCGCCGCGTTCGACATTGCGCCCGAAGTTGGGCGGCATTTCCAGCGCCAGGCTCAGTTCGCCGCTGCGCATGCGGCGATCAAGGTCGTCGTAGTCGGTGATCGGCGACTGCTCGATGAAGTAGCGCGAGCCGCTGATTTCGAGGGCGTAGTTCTGACTGAGCAGGGTCTGGTCGCGGTCGAGCACGGCAAAGCGCAGATTCTCGATGTCCAAATTGATGCCGTAACTGAATGTGACCATCAGAAACAGCGTGCCGAGCAGGGCGATTGACCCACGTATGGGATCGCGGCGCAGTTCCAGCGTTTCTCGCAGAGTGTAGCTGAACAGGCGCTGTAGGCTGAAGCGGGCGCTGGGTTGGACGGAATGGTCGTGCGCCTGGGTCGAGGCCTGGACAGGCGTGCTGGCGGCCTGAGTTGGGCTCGCGCCCGCCGGCTCGTCGTCCAGGCCGCTCGCTTCCTTGAGATAATCCATGAAGGCTTCTTCCAGCGTGGCACAGCCGCTTCTCTCGACCAGCGCGGCGGGGCTGTCGCTGGCGAGCACCTTGCCCGCATGCATCAGCGAGATGCGGTCGCAACGCTCGGCCTCGTTCATGAAGTGGGTGGTAATGAAGATGGTGACCCGGTCGCGGCGAGCGAGGTCAATGATCAGCTCCCAGAAACCGTCCCGCGCCACCGGATCAACGCCGGAAGTCGGCTCGTCGAGAATCAGGAGGTCCGGCCGGTGGATCACCGCCACCGCCAGCGACAGGCGCTGGCGCACGCCCAGCGGCACGGCGTCGGGCAGGGTGTCCATGACCGGACCGAGCTGGAAGCGCTCCGTCAGCTCGGCGACGCGGGCGGGGATCTCCGCATTGGGGAGATGGAACAGCTTGGCGTGCAGTTCCAGGTTTTGCCGTACGGTCAGCTCGGAATAAAGGGAGAAGGCCTGCGTCATGTAGCCGACGCGCCGGCGGGTGGCCAGATTGCCGGCGTCCAGGATTTGTCCGAACAGCCGCGCCTCGCCTTCGCTCGGCGGCAGGAGGCCGGTGAGCATTTTCATGGTGGTCGATTTGCCGCAACCGTTGGAGCCGAGAAAGCCAAAGATCTCGCCCCGCTCGATCCGTAGGCTGACATGATCGACGGCGACGAAATCGCCGAAGCGCATGGTGAGATCGTGGGCCTCGATGGCGATTTCCGGCGCGCCGGAGGTCGTGCGGGGCGGAATCACCACGTCCCGGTGGCCCTTGCGCTTTTCCTCCGGCAGCAGCCGGATGAAGGCCGCTTCCAGGGTGTCGGCGCCGGTGCGGGCGCGCAGTTCGGACGCGGTGTCGGTGGCGAGGACCCGGCCCGCATCCATCGCCACCAGCCAGTCGAAGCGTCCCGCCTCGTCCATGTAGGCCGTCGAGACCAGCACGCTCATGCCGGCACGGCGCGCGCGGAGGCGATCGATGAGTTCCCAGAACTGGGCGCGCGACAGGGGATCGACGCCGGTGGTCGGTTCGTCCAGCACTAGGAGGTCGGGGTCGTGGATCAGTGAGCAGCACAGCCCCAGCTTCTGCTTCATGCCACCCGAGAGCTTCCCCGCCGGACGATCGCGGAACGGCGCGAGGCCGGTGCTTTCCAGGAGTTCCGCAATCCGCGCGTCGCGTTCGGCCCGATCCTGGCCGAACAGGCGGCCGAAGAAATCCACGTTCTCGAACACCGACAGGGTGGGGTAGAGGTTCTTGCCCAGCCCTTGCGGCATGTAGGCGATGCGCGGGTAGACGGCGCGGCGATGGGCGGCGTCGGCGATGTCGCCGCCCAGCACCTCGATGCGGCCCTGCTGCATCGCCCGGGCGCCGGTGAGGAGCGACATCAGGCTGGATTTGCCTACGCCGTCGGGGCCGATCAGGCCCACCATGCGATTGGCGGGAATATCCAGGCTGAGGCTGGCCAGGGCGAGTGTCTCCCCATAGCGGAGGGTTACGTCCTGAATTCGGACGACGGTGGTCACGGAAGCGGGGCTCATGGCCGTGGCGGCGGCAGTCGGACCTCGAGCGAGGCGGGCCAAGACGTGGCCGAATCGATCTTGACGTAGGCGACGCCGGGCAGACCGGTCTTGACCCCTTCGAGATACTGTTTCAATAACTCGGGAGCGACATTCGCTTTCACCCGGAACATCAGCTTGAGGCGTTCACTCTCGGTCTCCACCGTTTTCGGGGTGAACTGGGCGACGCTGGCCACGAAGCTGGCCTTGGCCGGAATCACGTAGTCCGGTAGGAAATCGAGCACCAGGCGGATGTCGCTGCCGAGGGCGACTTTGCCCGCCTGATCGGTGGGCAGGAAAAAGGTCATGTAGACGTCAGTAAGGTCCATCAGGTTGAGCACCCGGCCGCCGGCGCCCAGCACTTCACCCTGCTCGGCGACGCGGTACTGCACGCGGCCGAGGACCGGTGACTTTAGTTCGCTATCGTCGATGTCCGCCTGCAGGCGCTCGACCGTCGCCTTGGCTGCGTCGATCGCCGACCGCGCTTCCACGACCTGCGATTGCGCCGCCTCGATGGCGGCCCGTGCCGCCGCCATCTGCGCTTGCGCCGCGCTGACCGCGGCTTGGGCGGCCAGCGTCCGGGCGCGGTCGTCGTCAAGTTGTTGGCGAGAAGCGGCGCCTTCACCGACGAGCGCTTGGGAGCGCTTCAGATGTTTGCCGACGGCATCGAGTTCGGCACGGCGTTGGGCCACGACCGCTTCCGCGGAGGCCTGTTCGCTCCGGCGTTGCGCCACGAGGGATTGCGCTGTTTGGTAGGCATCCTGAGCCCGATGGACCTGGGCCTGGGCCTCGGCCCGCTGGGCGCGCAGCGTAAGCGTGTCCATGCGCGCGACCACCTCTCCGGGCTGCACAAAGTCGCCTTCCCGCGCCAGGACCTCGACGATGCGGCCGGGGATTTTGGCGGCGATGTCGATTTCGGTCGCCTCGATGCGGCCATTGCCTGCAGCGATGCCGGGAGGGAGACCTTTGGGACGCATGACCCACCAGAGCACGGCGACGGCCACGACGACCCCGACGAGAATTAGCGCTGATTTTATGTTCTTGCTCATGATTTCCCCTGAATGGATTCCGGTTGTGGCGACTGGGCGTTCGCCCCGCCGCCCAGCGCTTTGTACACGGCGATCAGATTGGTGGAGGCTGCCGCTTGGGACCGGGCGAGCTCGAGTTCGGCTGCGTAGAGGGCGCGCTGGGCGTCCAGCACGTCCAGGAACGAGATGGCACCCTCTTGATAGCGAAGTTGCGACAGCCTAACGGATTCACGCTGGTCCGCCACCGAGAGGGCCAGGGTCTGCCGCCGCACCTCCTCCTGGAGATAGCGGGTCAGGGCGGTTTCCGTCTCCCGCAGGGCTTCCAGCACCGCCTTCTCGAAAGCCAGATAGGCTTCCTTTTGCTGTGCGTCGGCCAGGTCGATGCCGGCCTGGATGCGGCCGAAATTGACCAGCGGCTGCAGGAGGTTGCCGGCAACGCCGTAGGAGAAGGAGGCCGATTTAAACAAGTCTTCGAGATTGGTGTTGCGGAAGCCCAAGAAAGTCGCCAGTGACAGTTTCGGGAACCACTCGGCGATCGCGGCGCCCTGCAGGGCGGTGGCGGCCGCGAGCCGGCGCTCGGCGACGCGGAGATCGGGGCGATGGCGGATCGTGGCCGCCGGGGAGGCCAGGAGCTCCCGTCCCGGTGCTGCCGGCACGGGGCCGGGCTCATCCAGGTCAGCCGTCAGCGCACCGGGCTGCCGCCCCACCAGCACTTCCAGTTGCCGAAGTGTGGCGACGAGCCCGGCCTCGAGGGAGGGAATCTGGGCGGCCGTGGTCTCGGTCTGGGCCCGCGCCCGCACCACATCATGCCGCGTGCCGCCACCTACCTCGAACTGCCTTTCTGTCAGTCGCAGCGTGTGCTGCTGCGTATCCAGATTCGAGCGCGTGATGCGCAGCTGGTCCTGAAGGCTCCGGTATTCGACATAGGCGCGAGCCAGATCGGCCGTCAGCGTCACAAGCGATTGAGCATAGTCCTCCGCCGCCGCGTCGAGATCGGCGGTCGCCGCTTCCAACCGGCGCCGCAGGCGACCGAACAGGTCGACTTCCCAAAAGGCGTCGAAACCCAGCTCGAACAGGTTGAAGCGGGTGCTGGTGGGCACAATACCTGGTAAGGGATTGTCAAACCTCCCCGCGTTCGCTGAGGCGTTGACCTCTGGAAACAGTTCGGCCCGGGTGCCGCGGCGCTGGGCGCGGGCCTGGTCAATGCGGGTGAGTGCGATCTTCACATCCAAATTACCAGAGAGTGCCTGGGTCATCAAGCGATCCAGCCGGGCATCGCCGAAGCTTTTCCACCAGGTTTTGAGGGTCTCCGGATCGATCGATTTCAGACCGGCGGCGGGTTCCCTTCCGGCCTGCCAGCGGTTCGAGACGACGGGCACGGGCTCCCGATAATCGGGACCCACCATGCAACCGGTTAAACTAGCCAGGAATAATATCCAGCAAGATTTACTCATCGCATGACCATGTCCTTTGAGGAATAAAGAAACCGCGGCGTCGATTAGGAACTACCTTTATTTTCTAATGTAATTTGCGCACATTAGAAAATAAATATTTTTTGCAACCTGATTAGCTATAAGCTTCAGCCAGTTGAAACAAATTGGCTTCCAAATCAATTTAGGAACCACTCTGCTTATATTTACAGTTAATTTTCCTTATTTTTTAACAGAATAACAATAAGCACAAATACCAATGCAATAAATCTTAAGTTTGTGGCGTAGCCTTTAGGGCGTAACAATTACCGGAAGCAGATGAAGCTTGTCGGTAATCAGGTAAGCATTTGTACTAATTACGAACTATCTGAAATCATTTGCGCATACAAAGTTCATTTTCTGACCTGAATTAGTCCTCCGTTAACGATTTTCGTCGAATAAATCAGAAATATCGCACTTAAAGTATTGTTGAATAATTTCGGCCAATTCGTTTCTGGCATGTTCTTCATGTTTTGCAAATCGCTGATGCAAGGGCTCGACAATACCAAGGAAAATATCCAACAACTCCGGATCGAAATGCTTACCTGCCTCTCGCTGGAGGTAATCTATCGATTCTTGGTAGCTGAACGGCAATTTGTAAGGGCGCGCCGACGTTAAGGCATCGAAGACATCAACGATGGCAAAAATACGTGCAGCAGGAGGAGGAGGAGGAATTTCCTGCGCTTTCAGACCTGAACAGTAACCGCTGCCGTCGAATTTTTCATGGTGATTACCGACGACATCACTATCTCTCTGTCCGTTTTTATTAGACCACTATAAATAAGTATTTTTCCTTAATTTTATTTTCCCCTCGGCAACCGCTCCCTGCGTTGCTCTACCTCCTGCATCCTTGCAGTCGTCACCCAACCCTCTCGGCAACTGCTCCATGCGTTGCTCTACCTCCCCCATCCGTGGGGTCGTCCCTCTGTAGAGGGCTTTGTGTCTCTTTTCCAACTAAGGATTCTATACCGTCTTATAAGCAACTTGTGGCTTTAACTGGACAACTTTGTCCGCAGATAAGTGCGGCTTTACGCTTTATAAATATTTGCGGTAAAACCTTAAAGCCCTCCGCCGAAGCGATATTGCCAGGCAATCCCGGCCATGTCGAAGTTACTGCCGGTGCGGACGGAGACACCGGTGCTGTAGTAAAGCTTAACCGAGTTGTACCGGTTCACGGGTAGCACGAGTGTGGCTCCCACTCGCGAATTCTCTAGCTGGTTGTTATCTTTGATGCCATCCACGCTGGTTCGCCCACCGGTGTAAAAGGTGCCGTCCACCGCCGCCCAGATGCCGTATCCGAAGCTGTAAATCAGATGTCCCTGTACCGAATAGACCGGTTCCTGCTCACGGATTTTGCCGCCGAGAAAGTTGTCGTTAGCGGTATAGAATCGGCCGCCTCCGGCCACCTCAAGCGTCAGCGACCCCAGGCGCTTGGAAATCCCGATTTCCGGCTTGAATGACCAGCGGTTGGTGCCGATGTTGAGAAGCTTGTCTGCGTCGTACTGGCCTCCGGGTGCGGTTACCTCAAGGCTGGCGCCGACAATGGTGTCCTGCTGGTAATCTGCGAATTTTTCCATGGAAAGTGCGGGAGCGCCGTAAAGGTTGACCGAAAAATGAAATCTGGGATCGGCAAAACCGGATACTTCGCGATCGCGGAATTGGCCCACAACCTTGGCGCTACCCGAGGCCCAGGCATAGGGCAGCGCCACGTCGAACTTGGTGGATTTCCCGAAAACATCCAGTGAACGGGCATAGGCAAAAGCCGTGGAATGAACCTCGACCTGCGCATCTTCGATCGGTAACGCGGTGTCGGTCGCCACGCCACCCTCCGTGTGGACGTAGCCCATGATCAGAAAATTTAGCCCGACAGGGGCGTTGGCGTAGGCGCGCGGCTCGAGGTCTTGACCTGCCGAGTTGGATGCAACGAACACTAACGACATAGCTAAGAACTGAATTCTTCGCAAGCGTTGGAACCGAAAGCAAGCAGGCACGGCCTATTCTCCTCGAGGCCGGGACTCGGTCCAGTTTTGGTCGATTTCTCGGTGAGACAGGTAATACAAGGGGATGCTCAAGAAAAACAGCGCACTGACGTGTATATTTACAAACGAAAAACCCATAGCGATCACGCTTACGATGATTGGGCTGACCAGCATTCTCCACATCACCTTTCTGCGAAAAGCCTCGTCTATCGGGCGGGTTAGCAAGTGTGGGTTAGACTTGGAATAGTTCCATAGCAAGATAAGAGCGAGACCGATAAAAATTTGTAAAGTACCAAACAGCACGGTCATCAATTCTTCGTGACGGTAAGTACCTCTGAGTTCTGTAACAAACGGCAACAATGTCACAGGAAACAGAAATAACAGATTAAGCCAGATGAGAGTGCGGTTTCCTTCGCGGTAGTAATGCATGATTGCAGCGTGTTGCAGCCAATAAGTGACAGCAAGCCAAAAGCTGATCGCATACAATATAAGCTCGAAGCTGATGCGCTCCAGAAATTTATAAAACCCATCTTCAGAGAAATTGTGATCTGAAGGGATATCGATACCCAAAACCAACAGAGTGACCACGATGGCAAAGACACCGTCGGCTAGTGCCGTGCAGCGCTCTAGTCTGAAACTTCCTTTGATAATTGGCGAACCGCTTTCTTTTGACATTTGCATCTCTAAGCTATTTTTTACTACCTTACAACGGTCGAGAAGGTTTGAGCCGAACAATCTATCCGGCCCAATGACTTCCCTCCTAAACCGATGAGCCTAATACGGCGCCGACACGGGCATATAAACGACGCCGCTGTTCCCGTAAGCCTGGGTGTACCAAGAAGAACCGCATTGATAGTAGGTCACGCCTTTGACCACAGTTGTGTTGGGGGTGCAGGGCAACCCCGCAGAGCCCGAAGGAGGGGGCGCGTTGTAGACAGTCGTCGTGGACGTATCTGATGGCTGGCCTGCGGCATAACCTCCGACCGCACCCAGCGCAGCCGCGCCGATTGCCACAGCCGCGACTTCGCCGTCATCCCAATTGTCGTCGTCGTAATATCCGTAGGCCGGCGCTGGATAGTACCCCCCTGCCGGGTAAGCCCCCTGATAGGACTGCGCGGCTTGCTGCCGGCTTTGCGCCCTGTTCGTGGCGGCTTGTTGGCGAGTCTCGACGTTTTGACTAGAGGATTGTTGCCGCTGCGCTTGGTTCTGGGCCGAGGCAGACTGCCGCTGGGCCTGATTCTCGGTCGAAGTCGACTGACGGCTTTGCTGGGCCGCCGCTCTGTTCGTGGCAGAGGTCTGTGCAGCCTGAGACCGGCTAGACGTTCCCGATGCGGAGGCCGCCGAACTTCCTGCTCTCATCGAACCGGACGAGAAGCTGCCGCTCGCGGCGGCGCCACTACGAGAGTAACCGCCACCACCGCGGGAGCCGCCACCGCCACCGCCGCCACGGCCACGGGCGACAGCGTCATTCACGGACCCTATTAGTAAAACGATTGTGGCCGCAATAGCCGTAACGATCAAGTAAGGTTTGGTATTCATTTCTGTCCTCCGGTATGTTCTGGGTTTGTGATTCCCTCACGCGCGAGGTTGGGCAACTGTGCGAGAAAGGCAATCTTCCGTGTCCCTTCGGGTGGAGTGAACGTGAACTGGTTATCCTGAATTCCGGGCGCAAGGTTCCAATCGGAAAACTGTGCTCTGAAAGTCGGCTGGCCCACTGCATTCTTGTAGGTCAACACGATACGGAGCGGTAACGGTTGAGCGCCCTCCGGAATCCAGACCTGATAATCGACGGTTTCGGTACGTCCCGCCAAATGATGGGTGGGAGTTCCATCGATAACCGTTTTCTCCACATAATCGAGCGCTTGGGTCCGGCGTTCAAGTTCGGCCGGAAACCGGCTGGTCAAGAGAATGGCGAGCGGCAGACGCATGCCAAGATCCCTCAGAAAATACATGACCGCATTGTCGATCCCGCCAGGTTTGGAAACCTGTGCGTAGACGTTCTGGGATGGGCTGAATGTCGTGATTTCCTTGCCGTCATACTGAACAAGATGCTTCTCGCCGTCGCTATGTTCGACTTCGACGCGCAGCCCGTTGGGCCGGCTGACGATGATCTTCCGGTTCTCGCCGAATTCAATTTTCTGGCCCGATTCCTGGAGCACTTCGTAACTGTCCGCGAGGTTCACGCTGAACCGCGGCGTCTTGGCCAGGAATTCAGCCATGCGCTTGAGTATATCCTTTGCTACGGCCGGTTCCGCCACAGCGGGTTTTGCCACTGTTCGAGAACCCGCTTCCGAGGCCGCCAAAGTATCCGGCTGTGTCACAGCCGCCTTCTCGCTACAACCTAAGATTGTAGTCATGACCGCTACGCATAACGCCGTCCTGAGTATCGATTGTTTATTTGTTTTCATCGGTCACCTCCTTTAGAGGTTATGGTTGAATGGTAAGCGGAACTGACGCTGTTTTTTCGGCAGCGGTTTTATCCGCAACTGCTGGCCCCTCTGCTTTCGCAGGCAGAGTAATCAATAAAAATGTCTGGCGATCCCCATCCAAGGCAAACAGTATGCCGAGAAATAACCCCACTAAAGATAAAAGTGCGGCGTTAGTGAGATCCATATTTTGAATTCCACCACTCATTTCAATATCCGGGTATCGCCGAATCGGCCGGTTGTCGACTCGTTACACAACAAATCCGTTCTCTTCCCGGGCGCCGGATCATGGAACCGCATCTTCCGTTCATGCCCGCACCCAAAGCTCGGCCTCCTTTGATGAGGAAGGAGGAAAGAATTCAATCTCTGTGGCGCGGAGTCCTTTTCCGGTAAACATGAAGACCTGCTCCTTCCAGCATTCATCGCCGACGATCGCCATCTTTACAATAGCGTCGCCATAGTCTGTCAAGAAGCCGACATCACCCCATTCCTCTGCCTTTTCCCAGCCTTCGAAATTCTCCGTTATCACCAACAGCCTTGGCTTCAAGCCCCGATCAATCAAATCGCGGGCCACTTTCTGCAATTCTTTCTGGTCAGCCAATCTCATAACGCCTGAAATGCGGATACGTATGATCTCGTTATCGATTTCCAAAATCTCGCAAGCCATAAATTAACCTCTTTTGTCATTAGTCTTGGGAACTAAACCCTGCCTTCTTATCCCTTATCCGGGTTCGGCGTCTGCTCCGGCAAATTCGGACGTTCCGTAACCAGACGGCCAAGCGTTCCCTCACCGAGGCGGCGGTCAAGCCCCGCGTATAGGTGATACGCAAAAAACGCCAACCCGACACAGAGCACTTTGGCAAATATGAGGTTGCGATCCCTATGCTCCCACACATACGAAATGGCTTGCATAAGCATGCCGCTCTCCCTATAGGCATGAAATAGTTTCTCCAGGAACAAGACGATAAACGTCGCCAAGATATAGATCAGCGTTTTGTAAAGTGCGGCCAGTCCTAGGGGAAAACTGGCGTCGAATCGGCGACCGGCATGCGTCTTGTCGAGAATGATCACGATTTTCGCGGCGATGAGTGCGCTGATAACCGCCTTCGAAAGCACAGAAACTTCGATCTGATAGTCAGCCAGAAAAAGTTTTTTTAAAGTGAGCATCACGCCGAAACAAAAGAAAAAGTAAAGAGAAACCAAACCTATTTCTTTGATTTCATGTTTCAACATCGGTAGTAGCTTCATGGCATTTTCTCTTCTCAACGATTGACAACTTCATTCACATGGATTTCTTCAATTCTGCCTTTTACATACTTTATTTCCGGAACAGCAGCGTGATCACAAAGCGCACACCTCAATCCGGCCCGCCTTTCGGCTTCTTTAGGTAGTACTCACGCCCACTCTGCCGGACTCATTTCACCTCGACAGTCACTTTCTCGACCTTGCCGGTAAAGCGCGTTTGCGAGCCTTCACCAATCCCGTCTACCACCGGCGTCGCCTCGTCCACGCCCACATCGGCCGTCTCGTCCGCCGAGAATACCGACGGCTGCGTGCGGTCGATGCGCCCTTCAGCGACTTTCCGTCCGTTGACGGACAGTGTCCCGGTACCGCCTTTGCCCATCCCGCCACCATCGTAGGCAAAATCGAACACCAGCGTAGCCTTGCCCGCTTGCAGCGCGTCCGCGGCAATCACGGTGTCGTGGCTCAGGCCGAGGAAGTTGTAGGTGTAGGCCGGCTTGCCGTCCTTCAGGTACAGGCTCCAGCCGCCGAACCGGCCGCCCTGGGCGAGAATGACGCCTTTGGCGCCGCCTTGGGGAACTTCAATTTCGGCGGTGATGGTCTTGGAATGATTTTTAACGTTGATGAAGACGTTTTCCAGCATGCCCGTCATGCCCTCGCCCAAGGTCAGCGAGGTGCGGCCACCCATGAGGTCCGGCCGTCCCACCAGGTCGGCATTAAAGCGCTCGAACAAGCGGTCGTCGATCGGCAGCACGTTATATTTAGGCGCTTCTGTCATAAACAGTTTCTGCATCTCCGCGAGTTTCTTGGGATTCTCCTTCGCCAGATCGTGGCTGAGGCTGAAGTCCTGCTGTGCATCGTAAAGCTCCCAGACATCTTCGGCCAGCGGATGGCGTGGCTGTTGTTCCCATGGCGCCCGATGCACCGTGCCGGCCAGCCAGCCATCGTGGTAGATGGCGCGGTTGCCGAAAATTTCGAAATACTGCGTGCGATGGCGGTCCTTGGCCTTGGCATCGTCGAAGGTGTACGCCAGGCTCACGCCTTCGATAGGGGTCTGCTTGGTGCCGTTCACCACCGTGGGCTCGGGAAGATGAGCGGCTTCAAGCACGGTCGGGACGATGTCGACAACATGATGGAACTGGCTGCGGACCTCGTTTTTGGCCTTGATCCTTGCCGGCCAGTGAATGACCATGCCGTTGCGCGTACCGCCATAGTTCGAGGCCACCTGCTTGGTCCACATGAAGGGTGCGTCGAAGGCCACCGCCCAGCCCGCCGCCATGTGCGGATAGGTTTCAGGCCCGCCCCATCGATCCAGGTATTTAAGCTGATCCTCGACAGTCTCCGGCACGCTGTTGAAATAGGTCATCTCGTTGTACATGCCCACCATGCTGCCTTCGGCGCTGGCACCGTTGTCGCCGGCGATGTAAATGAACAGGGTGTTGTCCAGCTTGCCCAAGTCCTCGATCGCCTTGACCAGGCGGCCGATCTCGTGGTCCGTCTGCTCTGCGAAGCCCGCGAAGACTTCCACCTGGCGCGTAAACAGCCGCTTCTCGTCGGCGGTGAGTTGATCCCAGCCTTTGATGGCTTCGGGCTTATCGGCAAGCTTGGTGCCGGCGGGCACGACGCCAAGCTCGATCTGCCGCTGTAGCGTGGCCTCGCGCAGCTTGTCCCAGCCTTGGTCGAATTTGCCTTTGTACTTGTCGGCCCATTCCTTGGGGACATGATGCGGCGCATGGGTGGCGCCGGGCGCGTAGTAAACGAAAAACGGCTTGTCCGGCGTCAGCGCCTGCTGGTAACGGATCCAGGACACCGCCTGATTGGTCATGTCAGTGGTGAAATGGTAGTTCGGATCGTGCGGCGGCTCGACTTTGGTTACGCCATCGAAAAGGGTCGGCGCCCACTGGTTGGTTTCGCCGCCGATGAAGCCGTAGAACTTGTCGAAGCCCTGCAAAGTCGGCCAGCGGGCGAACGGCCCCGAGACGCTGGTTTCCCAAGGCGCGGTTTCGTGCCACTTGCCGAAGGCGGCGGTGCTGTAGCCATTGAGCCGCAATATCTCGCCCAATGGCGCCACGCTGTTCGGCAACACCCCGGTATCGCCGGGAAACGCCGTCGCTGTTTCCATGATCGAGCCGGTGTTTCCGGTATGGTGGTTGCGGCCGGTCTTCAAGGCTTGGCGTGTGGGCGAACACAGCGCCGTCGTATGGAAATTGTTGTAGCGCAGGCCACCTTGCGCCAGCCGGTCCAGCGTCGACATGGCGACCGGGCCGCCGAAAGTGCTGCTCGTACCGAAGCCCATATCATCTATTAGCACGATGACCACGTTGGGCGCTCCTTCCGGCGTCTTCACTTCAAAGCGGGCCGGGGCCTTGGCGTTGCGAGCATCGAGCTCGGTGATCGGGGTATATTTAGGTTCAGAAATCGGCAGCACCGTGCGATCGATTCCGGCCGGTTGCGTAGCGTCCTTCTTTGCATTAGCCGCTTGGCTGTTCACTAAAGTCAAGATGATCAAACTTGCTATAGCGAGTGCATGTTTTTTCATTTTTCCTACGCTCCGTTGAAATACCTGCATTTTCTCGGTTAGGAATGAGCAACCGTTCGATTGATTGTCTACATGAGCTTAGAACGGCCTCAAGGCGGAAGGGATCGAATCAGTCACCGCCTTACCTGATTTGCGGTTGACGAGGCGAGGTGACATAAATGTGTGCCCTATTCTTACAAGCCCGGCGGTTTTTTTCCCACTGGTATCTTCTGACGGCTAGCTCGTAGCCGGTCTGGTACAGCTTGCGCATATAGTCCGTGTCAAATTCTTCCCTGTGAGGGGCGGCGTTAAAGCTTTTCGGGATATAAGCAAGATTGAAATCGATACCATCCCGCTGAGCCTCCGCATAGATCTTATATAGATCACCTACGCCCTGACTTTGGATCAGCGAGTTAGACGACAAGGAGCTATATAATTTCAACGTTTAAATATCTGTTTATCATCCAGTTATTACCGCCTGCTTTATGAATCTTGCGCATAAAACCGGAACCTCCCAGGCATGAAGTTAGACTGCCGGCTTGACTAAATACATACCTCGACCTGTCATTTAACGTAACTCGAGGATCATTTGCAGTCCAAAGTCAGCTCTCTTTGTAATTCTTTGTTAAGCACGCATTCTATTGCCGTTCTTAAAGCTTTTGATCTATATCAAATTTATTCTAAGGAGAAAGGTAAGGAAAAAATACTAGTGCAATTACCTACTGGCGCGGTCTTGGCTAGGTATAGTGTCGGCAGGATTTATCGATAATCTGCCAGACCGTTAGGTCGTTAACCGAAGCATAACCTTAAACATAAATCAGCACGTTAAGAAACGCGATGATTTGCTGTACATCGATGATACGGTCGGCCCATAACGGCTCTATTTTGCAAAGTTGATTAAGCGCCCACTAATGATTTCGAACTGGCGCTCGACAGCGGAACGCAACAACCGGTCATTGGTATAGTCCTCGAAGGTTTTGCCCGCCACGAATTCCAGTATTGATGCGGCAGTTTCCCTTGCATCCCAAAGATAGGCGCGTGGATCACGCTGCATAGATAACTTCGCGGCTTCGATTGACGCTGGCTTGAACATAGGGATTCCGCCAGATCAACGGTTCGCCCCAAGATTTGCGACAAGTCAGCTTGTAATCCAAAAAATGTCTTTAGCGTAGGGCTATCGGCAGACGGTGAGAACTCCACCAAAAAATCGGCATCGCTGCTTTCCGGGGCGAAATCGGTTCCCCGCGCGGCTGAACCGAACACTTCAAGCCGTTGCAGGCGATAGCGTCGGCAGAGTTCAGTCTTGTAGGGTACGCTGTGCGTACCTTTCAGCGTTCTATGATACGCACAGCGTACCCTACATGGCTCTGGCAAGTGACTTATGAGCATTGCTCGACAAGCGATATAACTTGACAAATGTACATACAAACGCACATTATAAAATATGAGCATACACAATGTAGCAGGATTCGATTGGAATCATGGCAACTTGGAAAAGTGCCAAAAACACGGCGTTGAAATTGCAGAAATAGAATCCGCATTTCGTCAGACCATGGCGGTTTTTCCTGATCCTACCCATTCCCAAGGAGAAGATCGGTTTATCGGCATTGGCAAAACCAACCAAGGCCGAAGCGTATTCATTGCCTTTACCTTGCGCACTCATAGCGACGACGTTTTAATCCGTCCCATTAGCGCCCGTTACATGCACCAAAAAGAGGTAGAACATTATGAAAAAGAAATTTCCAAAACTTAAAACCGATGAAGCCGCCGAGGCTTTTGTAGACGAAGCCGATTTAACCCAATATGACTTGTCAGGCATGAAGCCTGTTAGTTTTGAGTTTCAGCCAAAGGATAAGAGCATTACCATGCGCCTGCCTGAAACACTGTTTGACGCGATCAAAAAGGAAGCCGAGCGCTCAGGTGTACCTTATCAACGGTTTATCCGTCAGACGCTTGAAAACGCATTGCATCTTGGGAAATAAGCCGCACTTGTGCCATTCCGATGAGTGCCGCCGGGCAACAGCTTTTCGTTACCCGACATGTTGGCTGCCCGTTTTTCTTAATTTTAAAAAAAATAAGTGCAGCTCGCCCCTTTACTCTATCTTTTGCGTTGCCGAAAAACGTCTTTTTGTGTCCATGCGTTTATGCAGAAGCCTTATAACCGTCACACCATCCATGTTTTTCACATAGTAAACAACATGGCTCACATAAGGGAAGCTCAATAAATCCTTAAAGATGCTATCTTGGTTCATACCAAGCGAAGGCTCATGTGCAAGCTTTCCAAGTAACGCGTCAAGTCCGTCTACATATTTTAAGGCTTGAGATTGTCCCCAGTTTTTTAAAGTATGCTCAATGATTACATCAAGATCGCGTTCAGCTTGTTCGGTAAACTTATAGCGCGGCATTCGTTATGCGTTTTCTTTGACGATCCATCACATCTTGACCTTCTTTAATGCGCCCCGCGTGTAAATCATCAAGACCTTTTTGCAGTTCCGATTTTAACCATTGCTCTTTTAAGAATTGTAATTCTTCATATTCGCTTGCTGAAACCATAACCGCCACAAGCTTCCCGTTTTTATTGATACCAATAGGCTCTTTTTGGGCTTTCAGTAGGATTTCCCCAAATTCCCTTTTGGCATCACTCGTGTTACATATTTCCATGATAACCTCAATATCGATTAATTTAATTATTACGATCAATTTAATTAGAGCTGGTTTTATTGTCAAACAGTATAAAATTGTGGCGGGGCGACAGTTGTTCGTTGCCCGACATTCATACACATCAAAATATCGGGCATAAACAGCTCGCTCAACAGTTATTAAAAAACAAAAGTCTTGATTCCCCGAGCCGGTATTGAGGTTTTAGCCTGTAATCCCTGACTCTTTAGAATGAAGTCACTTGCCTGCTCGGTGCGATTCAAAACCACTACGGCCACAGTCCCATCAACATTCAAAAATGCGCTTGCTTCAAGGCTGTCCAGGGTTTTAGCGCAGGCCACCCGGCGAGCCCCTGGGCGGATGAAGCGGGAAAAATGACCGATATAGTAATAAGAGCTTTGGTAGAGTATTTCTCCTGCTTGGGTGTCGGCAATAATGGGCGCGCTGCATAAATTGTTCACATGGTTGGGACCGCCTGTTTCGTCCAGGACCATGTTCCAGTCCACCCAGGCCTCGGTCCAGCGATTAAGATCGTTTATCATCGAGTGGGCATAACGCTCTCCGGTATCCCACGAACCGAGATGCGGACCGCCTTCCTGACAACCCTCGGTAAAAATAAGGTGTTTATCGGGATAGGCGTCATGGGTCAGTTGCACGTTGTCGAAATGATCCCCGCAATACCAGTGGAAACCGACGCCCCAGACATAGTGCGCGGCCTTTGGATCGTCCAGCACGGCCTTGGCTCGCTCAAACAGGCGGTCGCGATTGTGATCCCAGACAATCACTTTAACATTGCCAAGCCCGGCATCATGAAGGGTTGGACCGAGGTGATCCCTGACGAAATCCCGCTCTTCTTCGCCGGTGTATATACAGGAGTCCCAAATTTGCGTGGCTTCCGGCTCGTTCTGCACCGTCAGTCCCCAGATCGGTATGCCCTCCTGCCCGTATTCTTGAATGTAACGAATATAGTAATCCGCCCAGACTTGGCGATATTCCGGCTTAAGCTTGCCGCCGTTATTCATCATCCCGTTGGTTTTCATCCAGGCAGGTGGGCTCCAGGGTGAAGCGAACAGCTTTAACTTACCGCCCGACAAATCAATGGCCTCGCGAATCATCGGAATCAGGGATTGCCGGTCATGCTCGATGCTGAAATGCTTAAGATCGACATCGCCGTCCACTTCCGTATAGGCGTAATTTCCCAGCGAGAAATCGCAGCTATTGATGTGGGTTCGGCATAAGGTATAGGCATTGCCCGTGTCTGGAGAGAAATAGGCTTCCAAAATTTCTTGCCGCAAGTGGGCCGGCATTTTGTCCAACGTTACCGCCGCCGCTTCCGTGAAAGCCCCTCCGAAGCCCTGAATTTCTTGAAACTTAACGGTCGTGTCTATGAACACGGAGGGATCGGAAAAATTCGTGGCAGCTTCGAAGTCTATCGAAGCCAGTTCCGACAGTCGATAGGCTGTGTCACGAGCGGTACAAAATTGCTTTACCAGCTGCTGTTTTGTCATTTTGCTAACTCCATTTGTTGAGTGTTGCTAAAGAAGATAATGGGATCACGGAATATGCGGAGGCACATCCTATGCACTGTCTACATTCCAGTTAAGTTCCGTAACCATTCGGCTGAAACCAGCATCCAACGGAGCTTGAATTTCCAGCCGTTGTCCTGTAACGGGATGTGGAAAATTGAGCTGGGTCGAGGCAAGCAACAGTTGCCGACAATTTAATTGTTGCCGGAAAAAATCGTTGTGCTTACCATCCCCATGAGTGGTGTCGCCGATAATCGGATGAAAAATATGCTTTAAATGCCGACGCAGTTGATGTTTACGACCCGTTTTTGGCGAAAGCTGTAATAAGGAATAACGACTGGTCGGGTAACGTCCCACCGCAAACGGTAATTCCACTGTGGCAAGACGTCGATAATGGGTAATTGCGGGCTGGGCGGCTTTATCCTGTTGTGCCAGACGGTCGGTCATTTTATCCAGTTGCTCCTGTAACGGATAATCGATAATCGCCCGCTCAGCGCTGTAACCACGCACTACGGCCAGATAGGTTTTTTCCACGCTATTATCGGCCATAAAGATTGTCATCATTTTTCGGGCAATCTCCGGATTTAACGCAAATACCAATACACCGGCAGTGGGTTTGTCCAGACGATGTAGCGGAAATACTCTTTGTCCCAGTTGGTCGCGTAACAATTGCACCGCAAAGCGCGTTTCATGGCGGTCTATATTTGACCTATGCACCAATAATCCTGCCGGTTTGTTGATTGCCACCAGAAATTCGTCCCGGTATAAAACAGGCAAGTCCGAATCAAACTCCGACCTTGGCGAGTTTGGCATTATTTCAATCGTGTTCAAAATGGCTCCACTTTATAGCCGTGTTGACGTAATTGCGCCAATAAACCGTCTTTGCCTGCCAAATGCAATGCTCCGGTTAAAATTAATTCCGTTTCCGGGGTTTACGCAGGTTCCCAAGTTCCTGCTTTTCCTCGTTCCCACGCGCTGCGCTCGTCGTTATACACAATGCTGTTCAAGAGCCGTCATGCCGGCGTGGTACCGAACAGCCAACGTAGAGCGTGCCGTGCGCGCCTTATAACGCGCATGAAATCAGTTGAGCGGCTTGAGCTGTTCAACGTCCACTGGGCAAAAGTTAAATCCTGCCGGTCTCTGAGCTCCCCAAGGCGCGCACGGCACGCCCTACGCGAAGGCCTTCCACGCTTGCTAAGATGACGACGTCTCGCGGACACTTGTGTATAACGACGAGCGCGCTACGTGGGAACGAGAATCGAGCAACAAAAACTACCTCAACACCCCTGCCGGGCTGGAATAACTATCCAACACCTGCACATAGTTCGCGCGTTCATAAGCGCTGGGATCAATGGCGTGTTGCTGGCTGACGCTGCCTTTTAATTGGTTGACCGACTCGTATTCATGCTCGGCCAGCCATTGTTCCATTTCGGTCAGTATTTCGCTTAAACGGCCCACACCGTGTTTCAGCAATACACTGCAAAGATGCACCACATCGGCTCCGGCCAACAGCGCTTTCAATACATCCGGCGTCTGGTGGAAACCGCCGGTTACGGCTAGTGACAATTTAGTCCGTCCGTACAACAAAGCCGTCCAGCGTATCCGCATTAATGCTTCCGCCGACGATGACAGCTCCAGTTTCGGCACTACTTCCAGTGTTTCCAGGTCAATATCGGGCTGATAAAAACGGTTGAATAACGCGATGCCATTGGCTCCGGCGGCCTCCAGGCGTTTGGCGAAATGGATCGGGGAACTGAACTGGGAAGAGAGCTTCATGATAATCGGCACACTGACCTGGCCTTTCAATTCCTGCAATATATCCAGGTAACGCTGCTCGACACTATTGCCGCTTTCTTCGGCATTGGCGGCCAGATGATAGATATTCAGCTCCAGCGCGTCGGCGCCAGCCTGTTGCAATTGCTTGCCGTACTCGACCCAACCACTTAAGGAAGTACCGTTCAAGCTGGCGATGACCGGAATCGCCAGTGTTGATTTGAGTTGTTGCAGATGCTCCAGGTATTGCTCCTGATAGGTTTGGATGTTATCCGGCATCGGATGAAACGAATCCGATTCATTATGTCCTATAGCTTGATTATAAAAAAACCGGTCCATTTGATGTTCCTCGGCTTCGATTTTTTCTTCGAACAGCGAATACATGACCAGCGCCGATGCGCCGGCGTCCTCCAGTCTGCGCGCGCTGTCCGTGTCCCTGCTCAACGGCGACGCCGACGGCACCAAGGGGTTAGCCAGTTTCAAGCCTATGTAATCAGTCGTTAAATCAACCATTGTCGGTCTCCTTGGCGCTTTCGCTCTTGAGTTGGGCTTTCACCGCTGAAACACTGGTCGATTCGTTCCACTCCAGCTCAGACAGTTGTTTGTAATAATGGTAGCGGTTTTTAACATCCTGCTGCGCCTGTTCCAGAAAACGCTCGGCATCTTCGGGATGGGTTTGCCACAACATGCTGAAACGGGTTTCGGTTTTGACGAAATCGCGGTAAGGAATCGACGGTTCCGGCGAATCCAGGTGCATCGGGTTTTTGCCCTGTTTGATTTTTCCGGGATCGAACCTGAACAACGGCCAATGCCCGCTTTTGACGGCCAGGTTTTGCTGTCTGTGATTGTTCGACATATCGACGCCGTGCGCGATGCAAGGCGAGTAAGCGATGATAATGGACGGACCGTCGTGGGCTTCGGCTTCCAAAAACGCGTTCAGAGTTTGGGTGTCTTTGCCGGCATAAGCGACATGAGCGACATAGACGTTGCTGTAATCCATCGCCAGCAATGCCAAGTCTTTTTTGGCCGTTGCCTTGCCGCCGGCGGAGAATTTTGCGACTGCGCCTAGCGGTGTGGACTTGGAAGTCTGCCCGCCGGTATTGGAATAGACTTCGGTATCCAGAACCAGGATGTTGACATTGCGCCCGCTGGCCAAGACATGGTCGAGGCCACCATAGCCGATGTCGTAAGCCCAGCCGTCTCCGCCGATAATCCAGACGCTTTTTTTGCATAAGCTGTCCGCTAACTGAGTTAAGGTTTGGGCTGCCTGATTGTTCAAGAATTGTAAGTGCCGTTTAAGTGCGGCGACCCGCTCGCGCTGCTCATAAATTCCCGCTTCATCGGATTGGTCGGCGTTCAGTATCGCATCAGCCAACTCGCCGCCTAACGGTTCGCGCAATGAGGCCAACAACTCCCTGGCGTATTGGTTTTGCTTGTCGAGAGCGATCCGCATCCCCAAACCGAATTCCGCATTGTCTTCGAACAACGAATTGCTCCATGCAGGCCCACGGCCTTCCGGGTTTTTAGTCCATGGCGTGGTCGGCAGGTTGCCGCCGTAAATCGACGAACAACCGGTCGCATTGGCAACCACCATCCGGTCGCCGAATAATTGCGACGCCAATTTGATATACGGCGTTTCACCGCAGCCCACGCAAGCGCCGGAAAACTCGAACAACGGCTGCAACACCATCGAGCCTTTTATGGTGTTGGTTTTCAACAGCTTGCGGTCATATTCGGGTAGCGACAAAAAGAAATCCCAATTATCGCGCTCGGTTTCGCGTAGCGGCGGTTGCGGCTGCATATTGACGGCTTTGCGGCTGGCATTGGATTTGTCGCGGATCGGGCAAATATCGACGCATAATGTACAACCGGTACAATCTTCCGGCGCGACCTGATAGGTGATTGCTAACCCGGACGGAAAATCTTTGCCCAGCATGGCCGTATGCTTAAACGTAGGCGGCGCGTTGTCCAACACCTCGCTAGAATAGATTTTGCTGCGGATCACCGAATGAGGGCAAACCATCACGCATTTGCCGCATTGGGTGCATAAATCGGTTTCCCAGACCGGGATTTCCAGCGCCAAGTTGCGTTTTTCATAAGCCGCCGTGCCGGTCGGGAACGTGCCGTCAATCGGCATCGCGCTGACCGGCAACGCATCGCCCCGTCCTGCAATAATTTCGCCGGTCACCCGTTTGACAAAATCGGGCGCGGCATCGCTGATTCTGGACAGGATGTCGAATTGACTGCTAACCGCTGTCGGCAACGGAACCGAATGCAAGCTCGCCAGCGTTTCGTCGATGGCTTTGAAATTCAGTTCGACGATATGGCGGCCTTTTTTACCGTAAGTCTTTTCGACCGCGTGTTTAATATCGGCAATCGCCTGCTCTTGCGGCAACACGCCGGATATTGCAAAAAAGCAGGTCTGCATGATGGTGTTGATGCGCTTGCCCATGCCGCTTTTTTCGGCGACTTCATAGCCGTCGATTACATAAAAGCGGATTTTTTTGTCTATCATTTGCCGCTGCATTTTGGCTGGGAGCGACGCCCAAACCTGTTCGACCGGTTCCGGCGTGTTCAATAAAAACACCGCGTTTTCCGCCGCATTGGCGAGCATGTCGTAACGCTCCAGGAAAATCGTCTGATGGCAGCCGATGAAATCGGCGTCGTTTTCGCCGATCAAATACGTGGAGCGTATCTGCTTGGGGCCGAAGCGCAAATGCGAGACGGTAATCGCGCCGGATTTTTTCGAGTCGTAAACGAAATAACCTTGGGCGTGCAAATCGGTCGCTTCGCCGATAATTTTGATGGTGTTCTTGTTGGCGCTGACCGTGCCGTCGCTGCCCAGGCCGTAAAACATCGCCTGAAACGTTTCGGCGTGAGCATCGGTACGATAAGACGCGTCCCAATCCAGACTGCTGTGCGTGACATCGTCGTGGATGCCAATCGTAAAATGATTTTTCGGTTGGGCTTGTTTCAATTCATCGAAAACCGCTTTGATCATGCCGGGCGTAAATTCCTTGGAAGACAAACCGTAACGGCCGCCAACCACTTTCGGCAGCACAGAAAATTTAGCCGCGCCGCTGGAAAAATCTTGGGCCACTGCACCAAGCACATCCTTATACAACGGCTCGCCATCCGCGCCCGGCTCTTTGGTGCGATCCAATACACCGATTTTACGGCAAGTCGAAGGCAGCGCCGCTAACAGACTGGCGGCATCGAAAGGCCGGTATAAACGCACTTTAAGCAAGCCGACCGATTCGCCCTGACGGTTCAGATAATCCAGCGTCTCCGCTACGGCTTCCGCGCCGGAACCCATCATCACTATGACACGCTCGGCCTCCGGCGAACCCACGTATTCAAACAGACGGTAAGATCGGCCGGTCAGCTTGGCAAATCCGTCCATTGCGCCCTGCACGATCCCCGGCATCGCCTGATAATAGGCATTGACCGATTCCCTGGCCTGAAAATACACATCGGGATTCTGGGCCGTGCCGCGCAGCACCGGATTGTCAGGCGTCAAGGCCCGGCTTCGGTGAGCTAATACCCATTCTTCATTAATCATTGCCAACATCACATCGTCATCCAGCATACTGATCTTGGCGACTTCATGCGAGGTCCTGAATCCATCGAAAAAATGCATCAGCGGAATGCGGCCTTCCAGCGCTGCGGCATGGGCGATCAACGCAAAGTCCATGACTTCCTGCGGCGAATTGGAACAGAGCATGCCGAAACCGGTCATCCGCGCCGACATCACGTCGCTATGGTCGCCGAAAATCGACAAGCCCTGGCAAGCCAGCGAACGGGCGGCGATATGAAACACCGTCGGCGTCAGTTCACCGGCGATTTTGTACATGTTGGGCAGCATCAGCAGCAAACCCTGTGAGGCGGTAAACGTTGTTGCTATCGATCCGGCCTGCAACGCGCCGTGGATGGCTCCGGCGGCGCCGGCCTCGCTTTGCATTTCGGTGACTTGCGGCACCGTCCCCCATAAATTGACCTGTCCGCGCGACGACCATTCGTCGGCCCATTCGCCCATGTTCGACGACGGCGTTATCGGATAAATCGCGATGACTTCGTTGAGCTTATGGGCTACCGTCGCGGCAGCCTGATTTCCATCAATTGTAAGTGTTTGCTGATGTTGCATTAGACAGCTCCCGTGATGAACGAAAAAAGCGTAACAGCCCTACTAAATTAAAAAATTGGAAATTACGCATTGGCTAGCAGTATAGAACAGGGCGCATAGCCAATGAAAGAGCGGACCGTAATAAGAAATCGTAACTTCTGATTACCCGCAGGCGGCATCAGAATCAAGTGTGGAATATTGGGGAACAAACAGATATTTAATTACCACGAAGGCACGAAGAAAATAAAGCTTCGTGCAATCGTTCGTGCCTTCGTGGTGAATTTTTCTTAAGTCTTTTGGCTGGTTTGTCAGCTATTTCAGCCTTCAGTTTAAATAGGTCGGGTTAGGCTGAAGCTAGCTCGACCTAAGCACTTCGTACTACAGCGAATCGCCAATATACTTTTTGTAAAAAGGCCAGGTTTTAACATGCAGATATTTTCTGATCGGAGTTTTAATGACCGATACGCATAAAGCGATAGAAAACAAGCACCAAACCGCTGAATACTCGTTCGGGTCGGTGGTGGTAATATCTGAAATAAACGGGCCGATTAAATAATGGAAACCCACAAAACGCCAAGAGCCGTATATAACCGGCAGGTAAAAAGCGACCAGGATATAAGTAAACGCATGCAAGCCCCAGTTAAAGCCGAACAGCCAGCCGACAGGATCCGACATCAGGCCGTTCAACGGCATTTGCCACGCGATATGCCAAGAGCCGGAAGTGGAACAAACACTCGGTCCGCAAAAGCCTTCTATACCGATGTTGCAAGATCCCGCCCAGCCAAAAGGATACATCTTCATCAGCATGAACACGGTACCGACTGTACAAAGGGTATAAACAGTGGTTTGGATTTTTAATTTGACGCTTTCCGGGATGAAATACATCGCGACCATGTTGACAAAAAACGGCTGGAACGAGACGTGCAAATAGCCCAGCATCGTGAGTATCTGATTACTCGGATTGTCACACATATCGATATAGACATAAGTGACTGCCTGCAATAATTCCATCAAGGCAAAATAAGTTAACGGAATCCAGAGTTCTTTCGATTCCCCTTGTTTAAGCGCAACATAAGCTGCGGTACTAAGACCTGCGACGGCTAAAACGCCTGACGCTTCACCACTCCAACACATATAACTGACCTTTTTTTAATTATTAAATACTGTCTACGCATGAACAGGTAGCAGTAATACTTTTTTATTGGCTATGCATTAGACGGTGTGTCTCTATTGAAAAATCAACAGGTGATCGACAGCCAACACAGCTATAACCTTGTTTTATAACCCGCTGGCAGGAACATTAGGTGATCGAAACAAACGGTTGTAAACCTGCTCATTGTATTACAAATAGCCAGGAATTGAGAAAGGGTAATCTATTCCTTTAAGGCATATCACCACGAACGACTGCAAAGATGCAGGAAGTAGAGCAATGCATGGAGCAATTGCCGAAGAGGGGTGGAGTACCAACAATATCAGTAGCTACATAAAACTTCGTGTCCTTCGTGTCTTCGTGTCTTCGTGTCTTCGTGTCTTCGTGGTGAATATTTTATTGATTGAACATAAATTGATGAGAATAAAACTTCTGCAATTCGCTTCTTCTAAATACCTTTATAACCCGAAGTAATCGGGTAACGCCGGTCGCGGCCGAATGCCCTGCCGGTTATCCTGATTCCCGGCGGGGATTGTCTGCGTTTATATTCATTGCGGTCTACCAGACTGATGGCTCTTGCTACATCTTCGCGTCTGAATCCGGCAGCGATGATTTCATTAGCCGATTGATCTTTCTCGATATAACGCTCCAGTATCGGATCCAGCACATCGTAAGGCGGCAAGGAGTCGGCATCAACCTGATCAGGTGCCAGTTCTGCGGAAGGCGGACGGGTAATGACCCGTTCCGGTATCACCGGAGATAACGAATTGCGATATTGTGCCAATCGGTAAACCAGCATTTTGGGCACGTCTTTGATCGGCGCAAAGCCGCCCGACATGTCGCCATACAGCGTTGCGTAGCCGACGCTCATTTCGCTTTTGTTGCCGGTGGTTAATAACAACTTGCCTTGTTTATTCGACAGCGCCATTAGAACCACGCCGCGGCAACGCGCCTGAATGTTTTCCTCGGTGGCGTCTTTGGCCGTACCGGCGAAAATATCGGCCAACATGCCGGTAAAGGCATTAACTGCCGGTTCTATCGGAATGATATGGTAGTTCACGCCTAATGCTTTCGCTTCCAGTACCGCATCTTCGTTACTCATGTCTTGCGTATAGCGTGACGGCAGCAGAACAGCTTCAACTCGATCAGCACCCAGCGCATCAACGGCCAGAGCCAGAACCAGCGCCGAATCGATGCCGCCGGACAAGCCTAAAATCGCGCCTTGAAAACCGTTTTTGCGTACATAATCTTTAATGCCCAACACCAGGGCCTGATATTCGCTGGAGACCTCATTGTAGAGAGGAGCGCAGGTACTTTTCACAGGATGGTTACCGTCAAACTCGACCATGCTGACTTGTTCTTTAAACTCCGCTGCGCGAAAGACGATTTGTCCCTGTGCGTCGACGACAAAAGATGCACCGTCAAAAATCAATTCATCCTGACCGCCAACCTGATTGACGTAAACCAATGGAATCTGGGCGGTTTTAACCTGGCTGCAAATAATGGCTTCGCGCTGGTGGATTTTTCCCGAATTGAACGGTGAGGCGTTAATGGTCAGCAGTAACTCGGCTCCCGCTTGTTTGTTGTCTTCAATAATGCCAAGCTTCCAGACGTCTTCACAAATAGTCAGCCCTATAAACGTGCCGTTGAACTCAAATACGCAAGGCTGGCTTCCCGCCGTAAAATAACGTTGTTCATCAAACACGCCATAATTGGGCAAAGCGCGTTTGCGATAACAGGCCACTATCGCGCCCTGATGCAGCACCGCTGCGCTGTTGTATAGCGTGTCGCCATCGCGTTCGGGAAAGCCGACGATCATTGCAATGCCGGCAACGCGGTCGGCCAGCTGATAAAGCGCGTTATTGGCGACGGTGATAAAGTCGTCGCGCAATAACAGATCTTCCGCCGGATAGCCGGTCAGGGTCAGTTCAGGAAAGACGATCATATCGGCGCCTAATTCATCACGGGCATGAATGGCGGCTTGAGTGATGTTATCGACATTGGCGGCGATGTTGCCGACCAGGAAGTTGGTTTGAGCTAGGGCTATTTTTAGGGTCATGTAGTGAAAGTATTAAAGCTATTGTTAAGCCGGTAACGGTTTGTAATGAGACGGGCTAATCCAGGATAGGGTCTGGTTTACCAATTTGTAAGTTTAATAATTTGCCGTTTCTAATAAACTTTTCGTCAAATGTATAGAATTTTTCAACGCTAGTATTCGCTGAGTAATAATGAAGCGCATCAGCAAAATCCAAGCCTTTGCTATAAAGCTCACAGGCCTGAGCAACCTGCCACGCGCTTTCAACAGTTATATTGGGCAAGCCGCATATTGTTAAAATTGAATGTAAGATCGATTCGCGTGACAATTTATATGCCGACCTGAGTACCCATTCAAACTCCAATAGCGTTGTTTTACTGATCCGTATTTTTGAGTAAAACTTTAGCTTGCTGGGATTGAACTGGCTCATCATTTACTGCATAACGCACCAAAATATTGGTATCAACAGCAATCATGCTTGATGCCATTACTGCCTGATGTCATCAGCAATAGCCTGTTCCATATCATTTAACGATTTAGTTTCGCCTGTATAGCCCGCGCAACCGAACCCTTGTTCTATATCCGTTTTTTTAAATGGCGAGACTTTAAGCTTTTTCCGCTCAAAATAGCCAATAAAATCGAGCACTTCCAGCGCAAAGGATTCGGGTAAGGCTTTGGATTTTTCATAAATGATTTCGGCGGTATTCATGACGTTTCCTCTTAAACTTTTTGATGTAGGGCCAATCTTTAACCTGCGTTTTTTTATATCACTTCAAGTTGTGAAGTGATATTTATCTTTTTATTCGTTTTATACAAAGTGTGCCAAAGCGCACCTTAATATTGTCTTTAGTCTTTACAAACACCCTTTCATCGCCACGCCTATATCAGTTGGCGAACTCACCACTTCAATCCCTGCCGCCTTAAGCGCGGCGACTTTGCCTTCCGCGGTGCCTTTGCCGCCGGTCACAATCGCGCCTGCATGGCCCATGCGCTTGCCGGGAGGTGCGGTTTGTCCTGCGATATACGCAACTACAGGTTTGGTGACATGTGCTTTGATATAGTCTGCTGCCTCTTCTTCTTCGCCGCCACCGATTTCGCCGACCATCACGATGCCTTTGGTTTGGTCATCGGCTTGAAAACGGCTGAGCACATCGACGAAATTCATGCCGTGGATAGGATCGCCTCCGATGCCGACGCAGGTGCTTTGTCCCAAGCCTTGCGCGGTGGTTTGATGTACCGATTCATAGGTTAAAGTGCCGGAGCGCGATACGATGCCGATTGATCCGGGCAAATGAATTTTGCCGGGCATGATGCCGATTTTGCATTCGCCGGGAGTGATCACGCCGGGGCAGTTAGGGCCGATCAGCAACGCGCCGGTGCCTTCCATCGCCGCCTTAACGCGCAGCATTTGTAATATGGGTATGCCTTCGGTGATGCAGACGATCAATTTAATTCCGGCATCGACCGCTTCCAGAATCGCGTCGGCAGCATAAAAAGGCGGGACGTAAATGACGCTGGCGGTTGCGCCGGTTTTATTGACGGCATCCTGCACGGTGTTGAACACCGGCAAGCCTAAATGCGTTTCGCCGCCGCGTTCCGGGGTAACGCCGCCGACTAATTGCGTGCCGTAATCCAGCGCTTGCTGGGAATGAAAAGTGCCTTGTTTGCCGGTAAAGCCCTGGCAAATCACTTTGGTGTTTTTGTCGATTAAAATGCTCATGCGGCCTCCGCCAGTGCAACGACTTGTTCTGCGGCGTGCGCCAAATCATCCGCAGCATAAAGATTGAGTCCGGTGTTGCTTAACAAGGCACGCCCCTCTTCGGCATTGGTGCCCTCCAGGCGCACCACTACAGGCACCGCGACGTGAACCTGTTCGACAGCGGCTAAAATACCCGCCGCGATAATGTCGCACTGGACGATGCCGCCGAAAATATTTACCAAGACCGCCTTCACGCTGTGATCCGACAGGATCAACTTGAACGCTTCGCAGACTTTTTCAACGCTGGTACCGCCGCCGACATCGAGAAAATTGGCCGGTTGCCCGCCTTTGAGTTTGACCAGATCCATCGTCGCCATGGCCAACCCCGCACCGTTGACCATACAGCCTATATTGCCTTCCAGGGTAATGTAATTGAGCCCGAATTGCTGGGCTTTGTTTTCTTTTTCGTCTTCCTGGTCGGCATCTTTCATCGCCCTTATATCGGGATGCGCTTCGACGGCGTTATCGTCGAAATTGATTTTGGCATCCAGCGCTAACAACTCGCCGCTGTCAGTTTCTATCAACGGGTTAATTTCAATCTGGCTGGCGTCTTTGGCTAAGAACAGGTCGTACAAGCCTTGCATGATTTTTCCTAAGGCTTTGATCTGCGCTCCTTTGAGCCCCAAAGCGTAAGCGACTTTCCGGCATTGATAGCCTTGCAAGCCGGCGGCAGGATGAACCGGCACCGAAATAATCTGTTCCGGCGTTTCGTGGGCGACGGTTTCGATATCCATGCCGCCCGCTGCCGATGCGATAAAAATAATGCGCTGGCTGGCCCTATCAACCAGCACACTCAGGTATAACTCGCGTTTGATCGGGTAGGTTTTTTCTATCAGCACCGAGTTAATCGGCAAACCTTCCGCGCCGGTTTGATTGGTCACCAGCCGCTTTCCAAGCATCTCCCGGCTAAACTGGGCTACTTCAGCCGAACTTTTCGCCAGCTTGACGCCGCCGACTTTGCCCCGGCCTCCGGCATGAACCTGCGCTTTAACTACCCAACCGTCGCCGCCCAGTTCTCCGGCAACCTGCTCGGCTCTTTCCGGCGAGGCCGCTTGCTTGCCATCAGGCACCGGTATGGCGTAATGCAAAAACAGCTGTTTAGCCTGATACTCATGAATATTCATTTATTGCTCCTCAATTGACCGGATCGGCGGGTATTTTTTCACACAGATGACAACTAACTGCTACGCTTAACGAACTTTATTGAGCATTTTAACGAAGTCCCTGCAAAACGCCATTTTAAAAGCAATATGCCGCCAAATACCAACGAGACCATCTTTCCCTGCCCATTTTCCAAAGGCTACAGCATCCCCGCCCAACAGGCCTGGTTATTACTGAAAGTTTTTTTAGCTTATCGGCTTATCCTGGCCGGCTTGTTTGTCGCTTTGTTTTACAGCTACACGGATTCTTCATTGCTCGGCACTTACGACAGTAAATTATTTACCTATAGCAGCCAAAGCTACTTGGTACTTTCAATTATCTCCGTTATCTGCATAGCTTGGCGGCTCACAGGGTACACCACGCAAGCGCAACTGCTGATTTTTACAGACATACTCATTCTCACCCTGATCATGCATGCCTCAGGTGGCATTAACAGCGGCATGGGTACTTTGCTTGCGGTATCCATTGCCGCAGGCGGGTTATTAATCGGAGGCCGCTGTGCGATGCTTTTTGCCGCGCTAGCCAGTTTGGCCGTATTAGCCGAACAATTCGTTGCTAATTACGCACACAGTTTTAACTCGACCTCTTATGCGAATGCCGGAATGCTGGGCGCAGCATTTTTCACGATTGCCTTGCTGTCGTATATCCTCGCAAAGCGTAGCGAGCAGATATTCCAGCTTGCCGATCAGCAAAAACAAACCATTATTAAACTGGAAGATCTGAACAAGTACATTATTCAGCATCTACAATCAGGCATCATTATCGCCGACAAGCAGCAGGCCATTCAGATGTCCAATGAGTCTGCATTACGATTGGCAAATTTATCGAAACTACCGGTCAAACTTGGCGATATTTCGGCATATTTAGCTGAAGCTTTTCAAATTTGGTTATCCGATCCGGAAAAAAATCTTGTGCTGCTGCAACTGCCGAATCAGTCTGAAATTCATAGCCGGTTCATGCTCCTGCCAACAGGCCATGAGTTTTTTTATATGATTATTCTTGAGGATATTGCGCTTTATAATCAACAGGTGCAGCAAAGCAAACTCGCATCGCTAGGCCGGCTCACCGCCAGCATTGCTCATGAAATACGCAACCCGTTAGGCGCTATCAGTCACGCTGGACAATTGCTTTCGGAAAATCCGCTGTTATCTATTCAGGATCAAAGACTAACGGAAATCATCCGGACCCACTCAATCCGGGTCAATCATATTATTGAAGATATTTTGCAGCTTTCCAGAAGAACCGATTCAAGACGGGAAAAGATCCATCTGAAACCATGGCTGGACAATTACCTGAAAAACTTCACACTTGAACATTCCGTTAATATTGATGCGTTCAAGCTCATATATCCGGAAGAATCCTTATGTGCACTCATAGATCCCGGCCATTTAAGGCAGATTATGGACAACCTGTGCCGGAATGCGCTGAAGTATGGCAAGCCCGAGGCTGGACCAATAGTTTTACGCGTTTTTGCCATACGGCAGGCGCCCTGCATAGAAGTCATCGATAACGGTTCCGGCATCAGCCGCAAACACCAGATTCACCTGTTTGAACCCTTTTTTACCACATCTTCCAGCGGCACAGGATTAGGACTTTATATCTCAAAAGAGCTCGCCGAATTAAATCAGGCAAAATTGAGCTATTATTTAACGGCCGATAACCGAAGCTGTTTTCGGCTTTGCTTGTTGAATGCAGAACAGACATTAATTGATATATGAATAAACCACTGGCACTGATTGTAGACGACGAACCCGATATTCGTGAGCTGCTGGAAATCACCCTTAACAGGATGAATATCCAGACATGCTGCGCTGAAAATATTGCCCGTGCCAAAACATTATTACAGCAAAAATCCTTCGACCTTTGCCTGACCGACATGAATCTGCCCGACGGCAATGGTCTAGAGTTGGTTGACTTTATACAAACACTGCCTGTCCCGATACCGGTTGCCGTTATTACCGCACATGGCAACATGGAGTCGGCTATTCTGGCGATGAAAAAAGGCGCTTTCGATTTTGTTTCCAAACCGGTTGATCTACCTGCGCTTAAGTTGCTTGTTAACAATGCTTTAAAGCTTTCCGATGCGAGCCCTGCCAAAGAAAGAAGAACACGGCACACGCTATTGGGCGAGTCTTTAATCATGCAGCAGATCAGGGCAAAAATAGAGAAACTCGCCCGCAGTCAAGCGCCGGTCTATATCAGCGGCGAATCAGGCTCAGGCAAAGAGTTGGTTGCAAGGCTGATTCATCAGCAAAGTTCCCGTGGCGACCATGCTTTTGTTGCGATCAACTGCGGAGCTATCCCTCACGAGCTGATGGAAAGCGAGTTTTTCGGCCATAAAAAAGGCAGCTTTACAGGCGCATTCAACGACAAAAAAGGCTTTTTCCAAACTGCGGAAGGCGGCACTTTATTTCTTGATGAAGTCGCCGATTTGCCGCTGTCCCTGCAAGTCAAATTACTGCGCGCCATACAGGAAAAAAAGATCCGTCCGGTCGGAGAACAGCAGGAAATCCCGGTCGATATTCGCTTGCTCAGTGCCACCCATCGAAATCTTAGCGACATGGTTCGGGACGGCAGTTTCAGGCAAGATTTATATTACCGTATCAACGTAATCGATCTTCATGTTCCACCCTTGCGCGAGCGGCCTGACGATATACCCGCCCTTGTCGATCATATATTGGCCAAACTGACCGGCGCCGACAAACAAGACAGGCCAACTCTATCGGCATCGGCATTTGCTGCGTTGCAGCAGTATCATTTTCCGGGCAATGTTCGCGAACTTGAAAATATTCTGGAAAGAGCCCTGGCTCTGTATGACGGCAATCGCATAGAGCCCGATGATTTGAATCTGCCGGTAGATGTGCATAAAGTTGCCAAATCTCCGGAATATGATCCGGCTTTGGGAACATTGGAAGAACATCTCCAGAAAATTGAAAGAAAAGCCATTACCCTTGTGTTGGAAGAAAATGAATGGGACAAAGCAGCAGCAGCCGAACAGCTGGGACTGTCTTTCAGATCGTTAAGCTATCGTTTGAAAAAGCTTGAGATGGATAATTAACTGATGTTACGCATTGTCCACGAAAAGCACGAAAGCCAAAAGTAGGCGCCTCTACGACTGCATGGATGCAGGAGGTAGAGCAACGCAGGAGCAGTTGCCGAGGCGACACGAAAAAACATAGAGCAGTATATTGCTCGGCTAACGATGCAATGCCAACCATTCTGCCACATCCATTTTGACAACGTCCATGACAGGTATGTGACTTGATACAGGCATACCGTCCTCCTCTCTAATCAAGGAGGACGCGCTTTGCTTTTTGCATCCTTATTTCCTGCATACCCTTTTCGTGTCTTTCGTGGACCACGCTTTCGCAGCTCGGATAAAAATAAACATCGCATAATCCCGTATGGGATAATCATTATTTTTCTGTCCTTGGCAGCGCCATGCAATTTCCCACTCAATATCTGCTCAACCGGGCAATCTGGCTTAAGATTCATCTTTATTTGGCATTAATCGCCGGATTCTTTTTTGCACTGATGGGGCTGACCGGCAGCATCAGTGTTTACCGCGAAGAATTGGACGAACTGTTGAATCCGAAACTGGTTATCGAGCAGCCATCGGGCAAACGTCAATCTCTGGATAAAATTATGGCCGCTGTGCAGACAGCGCATCCCGACCGCTACGGATCATGGACTTTGGAAATGCCCAGGTCTCCTCACAGCATGATTACTGTCTGGTACGACAAGCCCAGAGAAACTTTCTTTGAGCTGTATGCGCCGCTAATGGTGTCGGTAAACCCTTATACCGCCGAAGTTGTTGCCAGCCGGTTCTGGGGGCAAACAGTAACCACCTGGTTCCTTGATTTGCATACCCAGCTTCGCCTTGACCGTTTCGGCTGGAATACAGTGGGCATTTTGGGTTTGTTGCTGATGTTTTCTATCGGTACCGGGATGTACTTATGGTGGCCGGGTATTCGGGGAATTTGGGCAGAGCTCGTCTCACTTGTTCCCAACAGGCTTTCGACATCCCTGGCATCCGCTCCCGGCGGACCTGCGGCATACACACCATCCTTGGCGATCGCCGAGCCTGTTCCCGACAGGCTTACGGCATACACACCATCCTTGGCGATACGGATTCGTCAAAATATCAGCATGGTGCAACTTGCATTCGACCTGCACCGCCTGGTTGGACTGTTTAGCGCATTGATCTTATTGTTGCTGGCATTTACCGGTTTTAACCTGAGCTATCCATTGGTACTGGAAACACTGGCCGGTTCATCCGGCATGGAACACGGAGCAACAGGGCGTAATATTGTCAGCACGGCGATCCCGAACAATCACCCGGTCGGCCTGGAGTCGGCAGAATTTGCCGCACGCGGCCCGTTCCCCAAAGCCGAACTCAGACGGGTGACTACGCCCTCCGGCGACAGTGGCATTTATCGCATCAATCTACGTCAAGGCAGTGAAATCAACCAGCGGCATCCCTATACTACAGTCTGGCTGGATCGCTGGAGCGGCCAAGTCAAAGAAGTCCGCGACCCATCCGGATTTACTACAGGCGAAACTTTTACATCCTGGATCTGGCCTATGCACACCGGCGAGGCTTTTGGTTCGACAGGCCGGTTTCTCTGGTTTCTTTCCGGTATAGGGTTGTTCGTTCTTTATGTCAGCGGCCTGTTGCGCTGGCTGCATCGGCACGGCAAGGTCAAGGATCGGGAAGTAGATTTTGCGGCGCTACGTCCGCTATTTTATCGACTGCAAGATAGGGTTTATCTAGCCGGCTTGATGTTCTTTCGGATAAGCATTTTGCTGTTGAATAGGGCAAAACTTTATGCGCCGCATGTTATAAAAAGCTGTGCAGCGTTATTGCAGTGGTTACGTTCGATGTTAAACCAGCAAAAACGGCTAGGAAAAAATGACTGGGAGTAACTTAAAGAACAGAAGTTTGTCGAGCGGATCTACCGGATATATTTTGAAATTCGATCCCATAAGTGCGGAAATTGATTTTTTATGATTTCCCGTTTAGCCAGCTCCATATCCTCGTATTCAAACCCCGGAGATACCGCTTCACTGATTAAGCCAAACTCGCCCGCCTCTAATACGGTCGCTTTCCAGCAGCCTCCTCGAACAAGTAATTGCAGTTGCTGTCCCCCATCAAGATCAAGGCCAAGCACTCTCTTATCAAGATTACCGTCAGGATCAATGATTAAATAGGTTAAAGGGGAACCGCCATGAAAATAATGGATGATGTCCGATTTATTCTTATGCAAATAACCAATCGGACTGTCGTCAGTCAGCATATAAAAAATAGAGGACAGCAAACATCTCGGCTTCGCATTGGAAGCTAAATCCGCTTTCAGGTCGGAACTATAAGTTCTGAAAAAATAACCGCCTTCAATATGAGGCTCCAATGAGAGCTTCTTGATGAGCTGTTGCTTGTTCATATGAGACAGTTGGAAGGGACTTTCAACGGAGAGCGCCATAAAAGCGGGAGAATCAACCGCTTTTATGGTGAGGACTTGAGAATCGCCAACCAGTTAGGAATGGCGATAGAATCAATTAATTGGGCAGGGCTGCTAATTTTTGTTGAACTTGAGCTGTAACATCAATCTGTTCGCTGGCATAAATAACGCCATCGGTCAGCAATAAATCAAAGTTTTGCTCTTTGGCTATACCGCGAATAACTTCAACGATACGGCTTTGCAATTTACCCAATTCTTCATTGCGGCGAACATTAAAATCTTCGCTAAATTCCTGCTGAGCTCTTTTTGCATCTCTTTTTTTGTTTAAGATGTCTTTTTCCATATTAGCTCGCGCTGATTCACCCATTACGGCCGCATCTTTGGCCATTTTATCGTCCATGCTTTGGATTTCTTTTTGTTGAGCAACTAATTGCTTGTCACGCGGAGAAAATTCTTGTTCCAGACGTTTTTTAGCTTTTTCTGCTTGGGGGGCCTTTTCAAGAACGGCAGGTATATTGACAAAGCCAATCTTTATTTCAGCAAAGCTTACATTAGTAATAAATAACAGTCCTAAAAATAGGGCAATTTTCGTTTTCATCGTTAAACAAGTCTCGGGTTATAGTGAAATGATAGGAAATGAAAAAACTTGGAAGTTTTGCTGAATTATAAGGGCGGCAAGCTTATTAAACAAAAAGATTTGAGCAAATTTTGTTTTATTTCGGTAAATTACAGCATTAAGGACATAAATGGCGACCGACCGGCCGCCTTTTAAGAGTTATTGGTCGTTCAAATCCTTAGCGGCCTGCCTGGCTGGCGCACTTTATACACATGCTGGAGTAAGGTATAATTTTTAATCGCTCCTTGCCGATCGGCTCGCCGCAAACCTGACACAGTCCATACTGGCCTTTATCTATTCTGGCGATAGCCTGCTTGACCATTTCTATTTCCGTCCGGGCCGCATTGCCCAAACTATCCAGAACTTCATCATTCTCCGCTTGGGTCGCCTGCTCTTCAAAGTCCCTGTCTAAAGGTTCTTTGACATCCTGGGTAATTTTAGCCAGCCGATCGTCAAGTTCTTCCAACATGTCAATCAGACTGTGGCGCACTTCTTCATATTCTTTCATAGCAAATCCCTCTTTTTTGTCCAATCATAGTGGCGTTTGAATCTTGCTTTATAATAAAGCCGAACTTCAATTCATTCGTAACTTAAACATCCTAACATCCCCAATGCAAAATGCAATCCATCAGCTTTTAGATTCGGCCAACCAAGTCATTCTCGGCAAACCCCGGCAGGTTCGGCTTGCACTTTGCTGTTTGCTGGCCCGCGGCCATCTGCTTATAGAAGATATTCCCGGCGTCGGCAAAACCACGCTGGCGCACACGCTGGCAAAATTGCTGGGTTTAGATTATCAGCGGATTCAGTTCACCAGCGACATTCTACCTGCCGACATCATCGGCTCTTGCATATTCGATGCTAAAAACCACGAATTTAAATTCCATCCCGGCCCGGTTTTTAACCAGATGGTGTTGGCGGATGAAATCAACCGCGCCACGCCCAAAGCGCAAAGCGCGTTGCTGGAAGCCATGGAAGAGCATCAGGTTACGGTCGAAGGAAAAACCTATCCGCTGCCCCAGCCTTTTTTTGTGATCGCCACTCAAAATCCGTCCCATCAAATAGGCACGTTCCCGTTGCCTGAGTCGCAACTGGATCGTTTCTTAATGCGCATCGAACTGGGCTATCCCGATCATCATGCAGAAAGGCAATTGCTTAGCGGACAAAGCAGGCACAGCCTATGCGAGTCGCTGCCTGTGCAATTGCCGCCGGAACAACTGCACAAGATACAACAGGCGGTTACCCAGATTCATGTATCGGCTGCCCTGCTTGATTATTGCCAAGCCATTATTAGCTTTACCCGCAATTCGCCCGAATATCACTGCGGGTTGTCGCCCAGAGCCGGTTTGGCGCTGTTGACTGCGGCCAAAGCGTGGGCGTTTATCGATCAACGCGATGCGGTTATCCCGGAAGATATTCAGGCCGTGCTAGCGGCAGTCGCCGGGCATCGGTTAAGAGCGGGCAACACCCAGTCGGAAGCAATCGTCGCCCCCATTTTAACTAATGTCGCCGTCCATTGACCTTAAAAGAACGCTTTAAACTCAGCCGCTTTGTTTCAGGTGAAAAAGCGGTCGATACGCCGATTACCTTAAATCACCGGCGTGTCTTTATTTTGCCCACCCAACGGGGCTTGGGCTTTGTCGTGCTGATTGTGCTGCTATTGCTGATTGCTTTCGTTTATAACAATAACCTGGCCTACATGCTGACTTTTTTACTGGCGAGTATTTTCTTCGTCACCATTTTACACAGCTACAAATCATTAGCCGGCCTGGTTGTACAAAAAGGCCGGAATAAATCCGTGTTTGCCGGAGAAGCAGCAGGGTTCGATATCCATATCGGCAACCCGACCGATCTGGAACGCTACCAGTTACAGATTACACTGCAAGATGCTCAAAATCTGGCGATAAAAGAGCACAGCACTGTCAATATTACGCTTTACTCAATAACCCAAAAAAGAGGCTGGCACCAAGCAGGATCAGTCACGCTATCCAGCACTTATCCGCTGGGCTTGTTTCGCGCTTGGTCGCCGATCCGCTTTAACCTTAAGGCCTTGGTTTATCCAAAACCGGCTCATGTTGAAATACCGTTTCCCCAAATTTCATCGATAGACGCTCAACAGGGATTCAGCCGCAAGGGCGGCGATGACTTTTACGGCTTGCAGGAATACCAGTCCGGCGATTCGATCAGGCACATACACTGGAAAGCATTTGCCAAAGGCTTGGGCGTGTTCAGCAAACAATATGACGGCGAACAGTCATCAGAAGAAATTTGGCTGGATTACGACTATGCGCCCGGCCATAATATCGAAGAACGTTTAAGCCAACTGTGCCGCTGGGTGATCGATGCCGAGCAAGCCGGAATCCGTTACGGCTTTGTTTTACCAGGATTGAATTTGCCGCCTGATAATGGTTTGGTGCATTATCAAAAATGCCTGGAAGCGCTGTCGTTGTTTTGATAATGATGTTAAGTAATAGTTAAATAATTCACCACGAAGGCACGAACGACTGCATGGAAGCAGGAGGTAGAGCAACGCAGGAGCAGTTGCCGAGAACACGAAGTTTTATCGATCCCATGCTCCGGTACTCGTCGTTATACACTAATATTTCAAAGCACGTCATTCCGGCAGGGATTGCCGGAAACCACGACTGCAAGGATGCAGGAGGTAGAGCAACGCAGGAGCAGTTTGCCGAGAGCACATGGATGTGAAATTGTCGGCTGGCACTTCGCGTTGATCAAATACTAAAAACTGCCAAGTTACCGTCCATCCAGGTATGACAACTCTAAGACCAAGTTGTAAAGATGAGCGCTCATTTGTTCAATCTTTTCTTCGTGTCCTTCGTGCCTTCGTGCCTTCGTGCCTTCGTGGTGATATTTTTTGTCCTTTAACTCCCGTAGTAAAAAAGCCCAAAACCTATGAAACCGGCACTCGACAAAAACATTTTAATTTTTCTACTGTCCTCCATCGGATTGATTGTTTTCCCGCATGTTTACCATATCCCGATAACCATCTTCGGCTTTTTTTGCCTGCTGTTTAGCTGGCGTTTTATCGGCGTTTGGAGACAAAATTGGCTGCCGGGCAAACTGGTTATTTTGTTACTGGCCGTCATTGGAATCGCCCTGCTGTACAGCCGGCATCAAGGCCTATTCGGACTTGATGCCGGAACCAATCTGTTTATTATCGCGCTGGGGCTCAAATTATTGGAGATTAAAAAAGAGCGCGATCTTTATCTGATCAGCTATCTGGCTTTTATCGTTGCGGCTTCCCAGTTTTTATATGAACAAAGTATGCTGATGGCAGCTTATATCCTGCTGGTTTGCTGTGTATTGTTGGCAACGCTGGTTTCTATCAACAGCAGTAAAGTGCAAATATTCAGAGCATTAAAGACAGCGGCTGTTATTACCGCTCAATCCCTGCCTATTGCAGTCGCTTTGTTTATTTTATTTCCCCGTATTGAAGCGCCCAGATGGATGTTGTTTAACGACCAGCCCCACGCCAGGACAGGATTAAGCGACAGCATGGAACCCGGCTCGATCAGCGATCTGGGCGTGTCCGAAGAACTGGTTTTCCGGGTGAAATTTGCAGGCGCTATTCCTCCCTCCCGACAACGCTATTGGCGGGGGCCGGTTCTGTCTTATACCGATGGCAAGCGTTGGACTCAGGCAGTCTTTCAAAAACCTTTGGACAAGCCTGTCGTTACCGGCGCTCCTTATCAATACACGCTCCTGATGGAGCCGCAGGATAAGAACTGGATTTTTGCGCTGGATATGCCTCAAGAATTTTCTTCGCCTTTAACCTTGAATGCCGGCTACCAGCTCATTACTTCAGACAGGCCCGATAAACGCGCCGAGTATAAAGTGACTTCCTATACCAACTACAAAACCGGATTGATCAACCCTAGCGAATATAAATCTGCAACACAGCTGCCCGGAGAACCGTCCGATAAAATTAAACAGCTGGTTAGTCAACTACACGGCTTTGACAGCCCTCCCGACAACTTTATCAATCAACTGTTAAACCATTTCAGAGTTGAAGACTTTCATTACACCCTGACCCCGCCACTGATGGAAGAAAATCCGATTGAAAGCTTTTTGTTTAAAACCCGTTACGGATTTTGCAGCCATTACGCTTCCGCCTTCGTGTATTTAATGCGCACCGCTCATATTCCGGCTCGCGTCGTTACCGGCTATCAAGGCGGGGAAATGAACAAAGTCGGCGATTTTTTGGAAATACGGCAAGCGGACGCCCATGCCTGGGCTGAAGTCTGGCTGGAGAACAGGGGCTGGGTTCGGGTCGATCCAACAGCCGCGATTGCGCCGGAAAGAATCGAGCGGGAGATTAACGCAAACCGACAAACCGCTTACGGTATTCCAACGGCAAATATACCCGCTTACAACTGGTTAAGAAAAACCCGGCAACTATGGAGCAGCGTCGATTACAACTGGCAGCGCTGGGTTATCAATTACGACAACAAGAGCCAATCCGACTTTTTATCGTCATTCGGTATTAATGATATTAAAACCATGGTTTACGGGATGATAGCATTCATAGCGCCGATAATAGCCGCGCTTTGCTGGTTTATGCTCTATCAAAAACCGAAAACCGCCGATAAGGTTTTGCTGATCTATAACCGGTTTTGTAAAAAGCTTGCCAAGCATGGATTGCTCAGAGACACCGGCGAAGGAGTTAAAGATTTTGCCGAAAGGGTGAAAATTAAATTGCCCGAGCAGACCGCAGACATTGACCGCATCACCGCTTTATTTATTAAGCTGCGTTACGGACGGTCTGCAACGGAGGAAGATTTTCGGCAGCTCAAGACGCTGGTTGGTTCGTTTCGGGCCTGATTGACAACCGATATTATTAATCGATGTTACCCCAGATACATAATAAAAAGCGTAGTCCACGAAAAGCACGAAAGACACGAAAAAATTGGGACAGAGAATCATGGAACCCTGCACACCTTTACTAAGCGTAGTAAAGAGGGTGTGAATGTTTGGGGTTACGCCGCAAGTCAAGAAACATGCGGCTCTACCTTTTTTCGTGCTTTTCGTGCCTTTCGTGGACAATACGTAAAATCAGTTACTAAATCGCTACAACCTAACCCGATACGCTTTAAGCCTTTGAAAACTTCAACGTCTCATGCTCGACATCCACTTTTATAGTATCCCCGGCGACAAAATCCCCTGCCAATATCTTCTGTGCCAATGGGTTTTCAAGCTGTTGCTGAATGGCGCGTTTCATCGGCCTTGCACCGTAAACCGGATCGAATCCCGCCTCGCCTAACAAATCCAGCGCCTGTTCTGAAATTTCAAAGCCGATTTCGCGATCCTGCAAACGTTTACGCAAATATTCGATTTGAATTTCGGAAATAGCGCGAATTTGTCCGCGGCCCAACGAATGAAACACCACCGCTTCATCAATCCGGTTAATAAATTCGGGACGGAACTTGGTGTTAACGATTTCCATGACCGACGTTTTCATAACCGAATAAAGCGCTTCGCCCGACAACGATTGAATAATATCCGAGCCCAAGTTAGAGGTCATCACGATGATGGTGTTTCTGAAATCGACAGTTCTGCCCTGCCCGTCGGTCAAGCGGCCATCGTCCAGCACCTGCAACAGGATGTTGAACACATCGGGATGGGCTTTTTCAATTTCGTCCATCAAAATGACCGAGTACGGTTTGCGCCTGACCAGTTCGGTCAGATAGCCGCCTTCTTCATAGCCGACATACCCCGGAGGCGCACCGATCAGACGCGCCACCGAATGCTTTTCCATAAACTCGGACATATCGATACGCACCATTGCATCGGGCGTGTCGAACATAAACTCGGCCAGCGCCTTGCACAGCTCGGTTTTACCGACGCCGGTCGGCCCCAGAAACAGGAACGAACCATTCGGACGGTTCGGATCCGATAACCCGGCCCTGGAACGGCGAATCGCATTACTGACCGCTTTTAGCGCTTCTTCCTGACCGACCACCCGCTTGCTAAGCTGCTCTTCCATCCGCAACAACTTGTCGCGCTCGCCCTCCATCATTTTCGACACCGGAATGCCGGTCCATTTCGACACCACCTCGGCGATTTCCTCTTCGGTAACCTTGTTGCGCAACAAGGTCATTTTCTGTGCTTCGGCCGGTGCGTCCGAATGCAGTTGCTTTTCCAGCGCGGGAATAATGCCGTATTGCAACTCCGACATCTTCGCCAGATCGCCGGCGCGGCTAGCCGCTTCCAGTTCGGTTTTGGCCTGCTCCAGCTTTTCCTTGATCGATGCCGAACCCTGCAACGAGGCTTTTTCCGCTTTCCAGATTTCTTCCAGATCGGAATACTCTTTTTCCAGATCGGCGATTTCTTCCTCCAACATTTCCAGACGTTTTTTTGACCCGGCATCGGATTCTTTCTTAAGCGCGACCTGCTCGATTTTTAACTGAATCAAACGCCGGTACAGTTTGTCCATTTCCTCCGGCTTGGAGTCGATTTCCATACGGATACGGCTGGCCGCTTCGTCGATCAGGTCGATGGCCTTATCCGGCAACTGCCGGTCGGAGATGTAACGGTAGGACAGATTCGCCGCCGCAATAATGGCCGGGTCGGTAATATCGACGCCGTGATGCACCTCGTATTTTTCCTTCAAGCCGCGCAAAATTGCCACCGTATCTTCAACGGAGGGCTCATCGACCAATACCTTTTGGAAACGACGCTCCAAGGCCGCATCTTTTTCGACATATTTGCGGTATTCATCCAGCGTCGTAGCGCCCACGCAATGCAACTCGCCGCGCGCCAGCGCCGGTTTCAGCATATTGCCGGCGTCCATTGCGCCTTCGGCCTTGCCTGCGCCGACCATGGTGTGCAACTCGTCGATAAACAAGATAATTTGGCCTTCCTGTTTGGCGAGATCGTTTAAAACCGCTTTCAGGCGCTCCTCGAATTCGCCGCGAAACTTGGCGCCGGCAATCAACGCCGCCATATCCAACGCCAGTACTTGTTTGCCCTTGATACCTTCCGGCACCTCGCCGTTGACGATGCGCTGGGCCAAACCTTCGACAATCGCAGTCTTGCCCACGCCCGGCTCGCCGATCAGCACCGGATTGTTTTTGGTGCGCCGCTGCAAAACCTGAATCGTCCGGCGTATCTCGTCATCCCGCCCTATTACCGGATCCAGCTTGCCTTGTTCGGCACGCTCGGTCAGGTTGATGGTGTATTTTTTCAAGGCCTGACGTTGTTCTTCGGCATTAGGATCATCGACAGGCTGGCCGCCGCGCATCGCATCGATGGCTTTTTCCACCGCTTGTTTAGTGGCTCCGGCTTTTTTAAGCAAGTCCTGAAGCAAGCCTTTTTCGTCAAAAGCCGCCAATAAAAACAGCTCGCTGGAAATGAACTTGTCATTGCGCTTTTGCGCCAGCTTATCGGTCAAATTCAGTAATCGTAATAATTCATTGGAAATCTGCACGTCGCCGCCGGAACCGCTGACCGTTGCCAGACGATCCAGCTCCCTGACCAGTTCGGTGCGCAGCAATTGCGTGTTGATACCCATCTGAGTCAGCATCGGCCTGATGCTGCCGCCCTGCTGATCCAGCAAGGCCAGCATCAAATGGATCGGCTCGATGAATTGATGGTCTTTGCCCAAGGCCATACTTTGAGCATCCGCCAATGCCGTTTGAAACATGCTGGTTAATTTGTCCATCCGCATAATATTTGCCTCATATAAGAGTTTTTAAGTTACCGCTAACATGGGGGGTAGCCTGACTGTTTTCAAGCAGATGGTATGGACGAGGAAAATAACAAATGGTTTACATATAGCTCGCGGCTTAAAGAGGTTGCTCCCTCTCAGATGAGTTGGTGCTACTGAATGATATTTAGTCAGCCCTAAAAATACCTTATCCAATTGAAATATTTAATCAATATCTACTTTTAAGAGCATCCTCTCGACCGGAAATGTTAAAATATATTTTTGTTTTCCGGCCGAAAGGGTAAAAAATGTTGATTACTTCCAATACAGGCCATCAGACCCATTTATTCGGCACCGATCTGCTGCAACAACTCGATCCCAATGATCCGTTGCTCCGCCTTGCCGGCGTAATTCCCTGGCGCGAGCTGGATCAGGCCTTTGCCAAACATTATTGCCAAGGCTTGAGCAGACCCGCCAAGCCCATACAGCTGATAGTCGGGCTGTTGATTCTCAAGCAACTGGAAAATCTCGGCGACGAAGCGGCGGTGCCGCAATTCAAGCGCAACCCGTACTACCAGGCGTTTTGCGGTTTCACCGAATTCATCTGCAACTATGCAATTTTTTAGTAAATCAAGTTCTGCTTTTCTCAAGCTGTTATCTTTTCGCATCCTAATCGTTCTCGCTTACCAAATAATGGCGATTGTGGTGGGCTGGCACATCTACGAGCTGACGCATGACACACTTGCACTGGGTTTAGTCGGATTGGCTGAGGTCATCCCCTACTTCTGCTGCGCGCTGTTCGCCGGCTTTGCGGTAGATCATTATTCCCGCCGCATGTTCGGAGTGCTCGCCTGCCTGATGCTATTTCTCACCGCGCTGACACTGGCTGCTGTGTCAATAGGCTGGTTAGGAGGAAATGCTGCGTTATGGATCTACTGCTCTATCGGCTTTACCGGGGTGGCGCGCGCGTTTATCGGTCCTTCGTATAGCGCCATGTTCGCCCTGATCTTGTCGCGTGATCAATATGCGCGAGCCTCGGGAATCGGCAGTGCCGTGTTCCAGTTCGGACTCGTGGTCGGACCTGCGTTAGGCGGCATCTTGGTCGGATGGGCCGACAAAGTTAGTGCCTATGGCTTTGCAGCCGGCCTGTGTCTGTGTGCCGCAGTGGCATTGCTGTCGCTACGTGTCGAGGAGCCTCCTCCAGCGGCAAGTGCGCCTATTTTTACCAGTATCGCCGAAGGACTTCGCTTCGTATTCAGCAACCAGGTCATCTTGGGCGCACAGTCGCTGGATATGTTCGCTGTGCTGTTCGGGGGAGCGGTTTCCATGCTGCCTGCGTTCATTCACGATATCTTTCATTATGGCCCTGAGGGGCTTGGGATTCTTCGCGCCGCTCCGGCAGTCGGGGCAGTGATGACGGGGATTTTTCTCGCTCGCTACCCGATCAATCTGCATGCCGGGCGCTGGCTACTGGGAGCCGTAGCAGGGTTCGGTCTGTGCATGATTTGCTTTGCCGTATCGGTAAACTTCTGGATTGCCGGGCTAGTACTGGTGCTCTCCGGCGTTTGCGATGGGGTTTCGGTGGTCATGCGCACGACCATCCTGCAACTGGCGACACCCGATACCATGCGCGGCCGGGTTTCCGCAATCAACGGCATCTTTATTGGCTCGTCCAACGAGCTGGGCGCTTTTGAGTCAGGCATTGCGGCTCGCTTGATGGGGCTGGTTCCGTCGGTTGTTTTCGGCGGTGCGATGACGCTGACCGTGGTTGCTGCTACGGCAAAACTGGCGCCGAAACTGCGTCGACTGGAGCTTCACCAACTGCAATAATAGCTGTTACGCTAACTGATGTTACGCACGGGCCGCATTTCCCACATTTGTCGCACTGAGCGCTGTAACTTGCGGCAATATGGAGCCAAATGGCAATACAAACTTGCCGTTGGCACAGATTCAATCCCGTTTGCCGCGCCGAGCACCGGAGCTTTTGCCAAGAATAGCCCGTGAGGGGTGCGGCAGGGATGCCGCACGTCAGCAGAGGGGCAGGAGCCCCTTCTGCTGACCCTCGGCAAAAGCGAGGAGCGCAGGAAGCAAGCGGCAACCGGGCCGCCTTTTCTTTGGTTACTTTCTTTTGGCGGAGCAAAAGAAAGTAACTCGCCCTCGGGGGCGAGACCCCGATTCAAATAACCGTCGCCTGAGCGACACCTTTACATCATTCTTCGGCTGATTGCGTAACATCAGTTACGCTAATTTTAAGAATCTGCGATAAAACATCACGCATAACAACAAAATAACCATTATCCCGATAACCGGCTTGTCTCCCCATTTTGCATAAGGCGTCATGCCGCCCATCGGCGTTATCGTTCCGGTCAATGCTGTTTCCTGAAACAACGGAGCTTGACTGACGATTTCACCCTTTGGCGAAACAATCCCCGTCATACCGGTATTTGTTGCCCGCAATAAAAAGCGCCCGGTTTCGATTGCCCGCATTCTTGCCATTTGCATATGCTGATAAGGTTCTATCGAATTGCCGAACCAGCCGTCATTGGTCACGTTAACGAGATAAGCCGCGTCCGGTAATCCTCGAATACTCAGATCGCCAAATACGTCTTCATAACAGATCAAAGTTATAAAAGGATAGCCGCCCGCTTTCAGCAAGGGCTGGCTGAATGCTCCGGCGGTAAAATTTCCCAGCCTTATGTTTATCATGTTCAGCACAAAACCGGACAAGGGTTGCAACGGCAAATATTCGCCAAAAGGCAATAAATGAGTTTTATGATAAATGCCTTCCTCTTTGCCGATAGTTATTACCGCATTGTATTTTTGATTGGCGTTATCGTGCACCGGAACGCTAACGATTAAATCGGTATTATGCAGCTTGGCGTCGTTGCCCAATGGCGTCAAAAAGGTTTCTTGAACCTGATCCAGATAGGCCGGAATCGCAGTTTCCGGCCAGATAACGACCTGCGAATCCCAATGTTCTTCGGTCATTTTTTTATATTTTGTCAGGGTATTGGTTCTGTTCTCCGGCCGCCATTTTTGATCCTGCGAAATATTGCCTTGGATCATTGACATGCGAATCGGCTGACCTATTTCATGCGTCCATGTTACATTCCTCAACAAGCCGCCCGTTCCCCACAAAGCGGCAAGCACCATTATTAACTGTAGAGGCGGTTTTAGTCGCTCAGGGCGAACGAGCTCACCGCCACAATGCTCTACGGCCTGCATAACCCGCAGTGCGGGTCTTGCATTAACGTCATAGATGGAAGGGAGCAAAATAGCTGCCCATGCAGTCGCGCATACAATTTCTACAGCAACTGAAGCCGTTAAGGCCAAGATGAAACCGGTACCATAAACGCCTACTATCGCTATGTATCCTGCCAGCGGTGTCTCCAATTGGGAGTAGGCAATATGCAACCAGGGAAATCCGTTAAGCACCCAATAGCCTCGGAAATATTCAATGAGTATCCAAACGACGGGAGCCCCTATGATCCGAACAACTCCTTTATTTACCGGGATCATTTTTACCGAAAGATAGCCGGACAATGCAGGAAACAACGCCCAAAAGCCCGCAAACAAACCGGTCAGCAAACTCGAGCCGAGCGCACTTGCCCCGCCGAAATCGTGCATACTGATATAGACCCAGGACACGCCCGAGCCGAACGCGCCCAAGCCGAATAAATAGCCGCGCAAAGCCGCGCGTTTAGCCGATACGTTCCGCCAAGAGGCAAACAAAATCGCCAGCGCTATCAGCGCAAGACTGGAATAATCAAAAGGAGCGAAAGATAAAGTAAATAAAATACCGACAGGTAGAGCGCAAAAATCCCAATATTTACTGTATGAATAATGCATGTTTTTTAAATCGGATTATGATCGTTTTTTGTGAATGGACACTCGTTGAAATTAGCTGTCATAATACCAAAAACCAAGGTGAAGCCCATTATCAAGACAGGAACTGCCCCTGCGTTTACTGTTGGTAGCTCTACTTCGGGCCAGTCATGCACTATCTGCTTACCGCACATGGCGAATTATGCACGAGTAGTTTCCAATCACAGTGAAGCGCGTCAACAAGACTATTGACTATAAGGAATACATTTTGAAAGTTATTAAAATGCCTCGGCCTATGCGTATGGTATGGGGAAGCCTAGTCGCTTACTGGTTGTCGGGTATTATTAACCCTGCTTTTGTTGCAATTGCGGTAATGATTGCATTGTTTATTCCCATTTTGATTTCTGAGTATTTATATCCGGCCCCTTCCTATCCACAACCCGACATGAACCATCACCCCCATCAAGTGAATCACGCTGCTCAAAAAACAAGCCCTCCAAGCAGCCGCAGATTAATAAATGATGAATAGTTTAAAAGGCATCCGGTGATACGAGTTTCGCTATCGATTTTTATCCTGCTACTGCTGTGTTCGTTTAATGCGGTAGGCAAAAAACTGTATAAATTTCAGGATAAGCAAGGTATATGGCATTTTACCGATAAACCGACGGCGACTGAACTAAAGCAAACCGAGCTAAAAGTTGAAGTCAGACAGCTTAAAGTCGCGCCCAAGCAATTAGTCTGGCTATTGCAGTCGGGCGAAGAGCGGCATCCCCAATATTATATTCGTAACGATTATGCCGGCCCCGTGGAAGTCGAAATCGACTTTACCGAGCAAGACAATGTCAGAGCTACGCCTGATTTGCCCCGGCTGTTTGTTATTGAACCTGGAGCATCGGACACGCTTTTTAAAATAGATGGCATTGATGAGCATGAGCCATGGAAGCTTGGACTTAAGTACCGCTATATCATCGGCAGACCCTTAGCGCATTACAGCTCAACGACCAGCTATTTGCCGCCGATAGCCCCCAACACATCGTTTCAAATCTCCCAAGCTTTCGGCGGCAGTTTCAGCCATACCGACGAGCAAAATAAATATGCCGTAGATATAGTCATGCCGATTGGCACACCGGTTCATGCGGCCAGATCTGGCATTGTCCTGGAAGCCGAAGATGATTTTTATAAAGGCGGCACTAATAAGGCGTACAGCTCCGAAGCTAACAACATCAGGATCTTGCACGATGATGGCTCTATGGCGATTTATGCCCACTTGGAGTTGGAGAAAGCCCAGGTTTACCCGGGTTTGGCGGTGACCGCAGGGCAATTGATCGGTTATTCAGGCAACACCGGTTTTACCTCCGGTCCGCATTTGCATTTCGCTGTTCAAATTAACAGGGACATGAGGCTGGTTTCTGTGCCGTTCACCTTTATCAATCAGGCAGGTCAAGCCGAGGAACCCTCAGTAAACGCTTGGCTTAAAGGAGTTGCCCCCGCTCAGATGGGTAGCGCTGTTGAATAATACTTCGGGCAGTTGACTAAGGATGCACGTCCATAATAAGAAAAGCGTAGTCCACGAAAAACACTAAAAGCACGAAAGACAAGAAAAAAATCCGGGGTACAGAGAACATGAATGCCAATCCAATCGCATGCGAGTCCTGAGTGTTGCCGAGCAGATGTGAATGACTTGGCACTACACCGTAGGTCGAGAAGCATACGGCTTTACGTTTTTTCGTGGCTTTTGTGCTTTTCGTGGACAGTATGTAAATTAAAGTTTAATTACAAATCCGCTTAGCCGGAAAATAACAGCTAAAAAGACTGCCCTTGCCCAATTCACTGGCTATGCTTAACTTGGCGTCATGCCGCATCAGCACATGCTTGACAATAGCCAAGCCTAGCCCGGTGCCGCCCACTTTTTTGGCGCGCTTGACTTCAGATCGATAAAATCGTTCGGTAACTCGGGGAATATCATTCGGCGCAATACCTTCGCCCTGGTCCTTAACATCCAGCACTATACTGTCATCGGATCGATACCACCGAACTTTTACCACCGTATCTTCCGGCGAATATTTAAGTGCATTGCCCAGCAGATTGGTGAAGGCGCTACGTAATTCCTGCTCTTCGCCAACGATATGTACGTCTGTTTCCATGATTAATTCGATCCGGTCAGGGATGTTGCTGTGCAACCTCTCCGCTTCCTTGCAAATTTGACTTAATAAAGCCGGAATATTAACGCACTCGGTTTTTTTCTGTTGGGTTTCCAGACGTGTCAGCAATAGCAAATCATCGACCAGATGCTGCATACGCTCGGTCTGCCCCTGCATTTGCTGGAACGACGTGGTTAATAACGATGACTTACCGTCATCCATGTCCTGCAAAGTTTCCAGATAACCTTTCAGCACGGTTAGAGGAGTTCTGAGTTCATGCGACACATTAGCTACAAAATCCTTGCGCATCCTTTCCATTTTTTTCAGCTGCGTAACGTCCTGGGCCAATAACAGGCGCAAGCCTGCACCATAAGTGATAATTCGCACTGCCAGCGTTATGCGGTGGTCTACCGGGGAAGGCAGGATGACGGCTTCGTGATAATTTCCGGATTTAAGATAGCGGATAAATTCAGGAAAACGGATAAGATTAGGAATGCGTTGGCCTTTATCCGATTGTTGCAAACCGAACACTTCTCTGGCCGCCTTATTCGCCCACTCAATCTCGTCGTTGGGGCCCAAGACAATGGCTGCATCCGGTAGCGCTTCGGTGGATTGACGAAACTGGTCAACCATTTTGCCCAGTTTCTTTTTGCGTTTTTTTTCGTTCTTTTTAATGCGATAGACATGGTAATAGATTTCTTCCCAAATACCGCTCGTCTTGGGATATTTGGCCCTGCCACCCGTTCGGATCCATTTTTCAAACCGGTTAATCTGGTATAGCTGACGCATTAAAATGCCCAGCGTCAACACCAGTGCCATTGGCATAAAAAGTCCGGTTATTCCACCCACTATCGATACTGCCAAAAGCAGCAGTAATCCTGCAATAATTTCTCTTTGCCAAACACCCATATTGGTTACAAGGATTCAGGTGTAAATGCAGTTGCCGAATCCGTCACAGAAAACCGGTAGCCGAAACCGCGAACAGTTTGGACTAAATCCTCCCGACCATGTTCGCCCAGAATTTTTCGTAACCGGCGTATATGCACGTCAACGGTACGTTCTTCGATGTAGACGCTCCGCCCCCAGACCTGATCCAGTAATTGCGTGCGGTTGAAAACCTTATCGGGATGGGTCATAAAAAATTGCATTAAACGAAACTCGGTCGGGCTTACATCTAATTGTTTATCACCGATGCTGAGTCGGTGTTGTTCGGTATCCAGAACCAAATCGCCCAAGGTGATTTGCGCCAGATCGTTTATTTTTCCGCTTCTGCGCAAAACTGCGCGGATACGCGCCACTAATTCTTTAGGGGAAAAAGGCTTGGTCATGTAATCGTCCGCGCCGATTTCCAAACCTCTGACTTTATCCTCCTCCTCGCCTCGCGCAGTCAGCAAAATGATGGGCAGTTCGCGGTACATGGGCTCTTTCTTTAAACGTCTGGCCCACTCTACACCGCTGACCCCAGGCAACATCCAGTCCAGTAGAATCAAGTCGGGCAAGGCCTCATCCATGGCTTTTTGCGCATCATTTGTATCCGCCGCTGCAATCGACCTGAAACCGGCCTGTTCAAGCACCATCATCAGCATCTCTCTGATAGCGTCTTCATCTTCAACAACGAGAATTTTTAAACTAGGCATAATTAAATTTGGAGTAAGAATAATCTTAATATTTTACCAAACTACATATTACCCTTTTATGACAAAAAGGATTTGCTTATTGTAATGATAAGGTTAAGGTTAAGGTTCGCCTTATAATAAAGAGCTTCAAAAGAATTCCAAAACGCACCTATTCCGGTTATCATTTCATTCACTCCACCTACGTAATAATACCTAGTTTTACAGATTAACGTAGCGCACCCGACGACTTCAGCCGCTGAGCTTCAACTATCATGATTGAAATTTTACGCCGATATAGCCTCATGACGCTGTTGTTGATCGTTAATTTTGCTGTTTTTGCCGATGCTCCTGGCGTGGAAAGCCCGGCAGACAAGGCCCAGCCTGTCCAAGTATCGAAAGATGATTCCAAAAGTGAAGAAACCATTATCATGAAATGGTGGAATTTATTGTTGGATCTACCGTTGCTTGCAGGCTCGAACAAACAGCCCAATGATACTTATGAACCCAGTTTCAGTGCGCAAAGCAAATTTAAAGTACCCAAATATATAATCGGCATCCATCCTTTGCATAATCCCAAGCGACTGTTTGAAGTTTACGGCCCCATCGTCGATTTTATTAACGCAAACATACCTGAAGCAGATTTTACTTTAGAAGCGTCGCGTAATTATGAAGAATTCGACAAGAAACTTTACAGCGGACACTTCGATTTTGCGATGCCCAATCCTTATCAAACGGTCAACTCGCTGAAGCATGGCTATCGCGTGTTTGGCAAGATGGCTGATGACGATGACTTTCGGGGCATTATTCTGGTGCGTCGCGACAGCGGCATTAACACCGTCGCCGATCTCAAGGGTAAAGCCGTATCGTATCCTGCGCCGACTGCGCTGGCTGCGACTATGATGCCTCAATATTATCTGCATACCCACGGCATCAACATTAACCGCGACATCGAAAATCGTTATGTCGGATCGCAGGAATCTTCCATCATCAATGTGTTGCGCGGTCATGTCGCGGCCGGGGCAACTTGGCCGGTGCCATGGAAAACATTCAGCAAGGAAAATCCCCAGTTAGCCGAGCAGCTCGAAGTCAAATGGCAAACCGAACCGCTGCAAAACAACGGTTGGGTGGTGCGCAAAGACTTGCCCGCAGAGCTGGCTAATAAGTTTGCTAGTCTGCTGTTTAATCTCGATCAGCATGAACAAGGCCGGGAAATGTTGGCGCGTATCCCGGTTACCCGTTTCGAACCGGCTAATGATGACAGTTACGGACCGGTACAAGCATTTATTGCGACCTTTATCAAAACAGTACGGCCTTTAGAATAAAGGGACATAATGACAATTGCCCGTAATCGAAGCAGAGCACAGCGGTTTTTTTTAAGAGGCTCCATTCGACATCAATTAGCCTGGTCATTCGGCGGCGTTGCGCTGATTATGATGATAGGTCTTGCAGGCCTGTTATTCGAGCGGCAACGTAATTTTCTTTATAGTGCTGCCATGCAGCAGGGTAAATCGCTGGCCTCGTCGCTTGCCAGCAGCAGCACATCATGGGTATTAGCCAACGATATTGCCGGATTAAAGGAAGTGTTACAGGGTTTTGTCGGCTTACCCGATCTGGAGCAGGCCTATATCTTATCGCTACGCGGCGAAGTACTCAGTTCCACACGATCTGACGTGGCTGGGCTATTTGTTACCGACGCACAAAATCAAAAACTGTTAGGTTCGCCGCCACAAACTCAAGTGTTGCTCGCCAATGCTCGTCAAATTGAAGTTGCGGCACCCGTGATGGCCGGCCAGCGCCATGTCGGATGGGTGCGGGTGAAAATGACTATGAACGGAGTCAATGCCAATCTCCGCTCCGTCCTGATCATGGGTATAAACTTTATACTATTTGCGGCGCTGACGATGGTGGCTGCTGCAATCCTGCTGGCACGGAGACTCACAAGAAGATTACACCACCTGATGCAAGTAGCCGCCGAGGTCGAGGGGGGGAACCTCAAGGTACGGACGCATATTTCCGGTGAGGATGAGGTTGGCATATTAGCGCACGGTTTTAATCAAATGCTGGACGCTCTGTCCAATTCAGAACGGCAGCGAGAGCGAGTCAACCATTTATATGCGGCATGGACCGAGAGCGCCGATATTATTGTGCGCGAGTCGGATGAGGTTAAGTTACTGACTGAGGTGTGCCGGACCATAGCCCGTCATGTTGCCTTTAAACTGGTCTGGGTGGGCATGACTGAGCCGGGCGGTTGGGTGCATGCAGTAGCCGCCAGTCACCCGGATTCTCCCTACCTCCGGAATATTAAAGTCTCGGTGGATGAGGCGTTATCGGAAGGACATGGACCGATGGGCATGGCAATCCGGGAAGGCGTACCGAAAATTCTAAACAATTTTCTCAATGAACCCAGTACGCAGCCTTGGCAATCTATGGCCGCTGCAGAAAAAATTAATGCGGCGGCGGCATTTCCGCTTATGCGCGGTGGTCGCTGTATTGGAGCTATTGCGGTCTATTCGGATGAGCAAGACTACTTTACTCCCGACCTGATTGACCTGATGCGCGGGCTGACTGACGATCTTTCTTATGCATTGGATAATTTCGACCATGAGAAGTTGCGGCTTAAAGCCGAACATGAGCTGAGAATTGCGGCGGCGGCGTTCGAATCTCAGGAAGGCATAATCGTCACCGATGCTGACAATAACATCTTGCGAGTCAACAAGTCCTTTACCGAATTAACCGGGTACAGCGCTGATGAGGTTATCGGCAAGCCCGCAGGCATGCTCAGATCCGGCCGGCAGAGCAGCGCATTTTACGCAACCATGTGGGAAAGCATCAATCGCGAAAAGTACTGGCAAGGCGAAATCTGGAATAAAAAGAAAAATGGCGTCATCTATCCTGAATGGCTGTGCATAACCGCTATTACCGATCCGGCAGGTGCGGTTACCAACTATGTCGCCACTTTTACCGACATCAGTCAGCGCAAAGCCGATGAAGAACGCATCAAAGATTTGGCTTACTACGATTCCCTGACCAAACTCCCCAACCGCACTTTACTGTTTGATCGGCTCAACTTGGCGCTCAGCACCAGCAATCGTACCAGGATGCATGGTGCGTTAATGTTTCTCGATCTTGATAATTTCAAAACGCTTAACGATACGCTGGGACATGATCGGGGCGATCAATTGCTAATCGAAGTGGGACAGCGATTGCAAAACTGTGTGCGGGAAGTTGACACCGTAGCCAGGCTGGGCGGCGATGAATTTGTGATTATGCTGGAGTGTCTTGATGAGCAGGAGATTGAGGCGGCCATCCAGACCCACGCCATTGCCGAAAAAATCCGCAGTAATTTAGCCGAATTCTACCTGTTGAAAACTAGTCTCAATCGCGGCGGTTCCCTACCGACTGCGACACTTCCGCCATCCATGGCAGTCGGTCACGTCGGTTCCCTACCGACTGCGACACTTCCGCCATCCATGGCAGTCGAAAATAAACCGCAACATTTTGTCGAACACTATTCCACGGGCAGCATTGGTTTTGTATTGTTTATAGGGCACGAAACCAGCAGCGAAGAACTGCTTAAACGCGCCGATCTGGCCATGTATCAGGCCAAACAAGCCGGTCGGAATGTGATACGCGCTTTTGTCCCTGAAATGCAGGAGTCCTTAAACTTGCGAGCATCGTTGGAAGCCGATTTGCGCAATGCTTTAGACCGCAACGAGCTGAGCTTGCATTATCAGGTACAGGTTGATGCATCGGCGCAACCGGTCGGTGCGGAGGCGCTGATACGCTGGAACCAGCCCAAGCGCGGCATGGTTTCTCCAGCCGAATTTATTCCGCTGGCCGAAGAAACCGGTTTAATTTTACCCATCGGTCACTGGATATTAAAACAAGGCTGTAAAACGCTGGCTGATTGGGCAAACTACCCTGAAACCCGTGAACTGAAATTGGCGGTAAACATCAGCAGTAGACAGCTTAGCCAGGCTGATTTTGTAGACCAAGTGCGTACGATATTAGCGGAAACCGGCGCCAATCCCGCTCTGCTCAAATTGGAAATTACCGAATCGGTAATTCTGGATAATGTGGAAGACACTATTATTAAAATGCATGCTGTCCGGGATTTGGGGGTCAGTTTTTCGATGGATGATTTCGGTACCGGCTATTCTTCGCTGTCTTATCTGCAAAAATTACCTCTGGAGCAACTGAAAATAGACCAATCATTTATCAGAAATATGGCGTTTAACAACCATGACTCAGCCATCATCCGAACCATTCTGGCACTCGGAAAAAATCTTGCCCTTAACGTTATTGCCGAAGGAGTGGAAACAGAGGTCCAACGCGAAAATTTGGCAAAATACGGATGCGAGGTATTTCAAGGGTATTTGTTCGGCCGGCCGGTTCCTGCGGATGAATTCAAACAGAGTCTGTTAGTTGAATAGACGTAAAAAACTGCTGTTGTAGGAATGCTAAAAGTAGGTGCTGTAGGCGATATATTTACCCATGTAGTTCTCACATATTTTCATTTGTATAATTTCTCTGGGATTTTATCTTGTTATTCAATCCACTGCTTTTTGTCCTGTTGCTGGCTTTCCAATCTTGCGTTCATGCAGACAATACTAATTCACCCTATTTTAAAGGCGGCAAAATTGACGCTTTTTATGATCGTAAGGATAACGGCGATTTTCAGGTCAACAGTATCTTATGGACTCCGGTTTTTAAAGGCGGTCACGGCGTACAGATATCTGAAACAGGCGGACAGGATATTAATTACTTCGGCGGTTTTGCACGCCCCTTACTGACCCGACCCGAGCTTGGCGATTTAATTCTGGGCGCTCAGGAAGTTCTACAGGGCGATAGCAAGCAAACCGAGGTGCAAGGCGAATACCGCTTGCCATCCGGCTTGGGCTTTGGCGGCGGGTTTGTTGATAGAAACCTCAGCAATCAGGATATTAAATTCGCCAAAATTTCCTACCGGAACGAGTGGCAGTCCATTAAATATATCGCGTCCACACAATGGCAGAGCTTTCAAGGACAAGATTACCCCGGCGGCTATGTCGCTCTGTACGACAAACAATTGATGGCGGTCTGGGGTAGTGATGGTGAGCAATGGCGCGGCACTGTGGGTTATGTTGCGCCCGACCTGGGGGTGCACGAATTGCGGCCGGCCATCGAAATGTTTTATGTTGATAACACGATCGGCCAAGTCAACGGCTCCAAAGATATGATGGTGACCGGCAGTCTGGGGTTTCGCAAAGGTTTTTTGGGGCACGATGCCCGGCTAGGGCGCGCCATGGGGCCGACCGGTATGGAGTTCTCAAATCCGCTAGGCTATTTGAACCCTAACTTCAATCGTCGTCTTACCGCATGGGAAGTTGGTGAGTTTATCAATTTTCGTTATATTCATTCAGCTCTGCCTAATTCCGGTCGCCAAGAAACACTGGAAACGGCCATTTATCCAACTCAATTGCTGGGAATCGACAGCCTGATCAACGCCCTGTTTGTGGGAGTCGGCGTTACCAGTCCGAATCCGGGACAGCACGGCGTCAGCGGACTGCTGGGTTACCACAAACGCGTTGAAAATATTGAGTCCAGCTTTAGGGTGCAACACGATTTTGACCGCGACGACACGTCAATCTTTTTCAGCTTGATTCACTGGTTGTGATTTGCTTTGGCAAACTGTTTTTTATGAAAAGATGAGCCTTATTCGGCAATAAAATCCTGGTAAGACCGTCCCTCTAGGTGTTTTAACTTATTGAAGTACAAGCAAATAAATTTAGAATAATCCGTGTTATTTATCCGTCCGATATTTTTACTTCTGCAGGACTCTGTTTTTTACATACAATTGGCTCTTAACCAAAATCAACTCAATAAAGGTGATCACGATGAAACATTTATATAAATCAACTGCCGTCCTATTACTGTTGTTACCGATAAGCATGATAAGTTCCGCTGCCGAACCGCAAAAAGCCGACGAGCCAACAAAAGAAATGGGCATGATGGGCATGGGCATGATGGGCGGCATGACTGAAGAACAAAAAACTGAACATATGCGCAACATGCAGGAACACATGCTAAAGATGCATGACCTCTCAAATCAGATTTTGTCAGAGAAAGACCCAGCTAAAAAAGAAACGTTAAAAAATCAGCAACTGGAGCTTATGAAAGCTCACCATGCTCAAATGATGCAACACCGCCAACAAAAGATGCAAGGACATAAAAATAAATAGTAGGAGCCATAGCTTTCAAGACCAAGCAAACGAGGAGGAGCTGTCCATCCACTCGTTCCCAGGTTTTCTGCCAGAGGACGCGAACGAGGCAACAGCTTCATGAGTACAATCAAAAAATACAGGATACCGATATGGGCATGTTACAAGAATTTAAAGAATTCGCCATCAAGGGCAATGCTATCGACATGGCCGTGGGTATCATTGTCGGCGCCGCTTTCGGCAAAGTTATTTCATCCCTTGTTGCCGATCTATTCATGCCGCCGATTGGCGTATTAATCGGCGGCGTAGACTTTACCAAGCTGGCATTTACCCTAAAAGAAGCATCCGGAAACTCGCCTGCCGTGCTGCTTAATTATGGTAATTTTATTCAAACCCTGGTTGATTTTACGATTATTGCCTTTGCTATTTTTATGGTGGTAAAGCTCATCAATAAGCTTAAGAGAAAAGAAGCTGCGGCTACTCCGGAGTTCTCCAGGGAAGAACAGCTATTGACAGAAATTCGCGATTTGCTCAAGGAAAGAAAATAACCAGTGAACTGGAAAGGGCTGTCCTTTTCCAGTTGTCGTTATGAGGAATAATGGACGCGATGTGTTCTACATGACTGTTGATAAGTTAACGAGATATTAACACTTAAAGATTCAAAATGAAGTGCAAAAGATAGCTTACTGAACCTGTTCAGAAAACGTCCGATTGATGGACAGTTATAATTAGGTGTTGCCGCCAGATCAGTGAAAAAATAGTAGTAAATTCTAATCATCCATTCCAGTTCGCAAGTACCGGACAAATCTTTACCCGTTTTTATGGCCAAAGTTGTTTATGGATAGGTATTTTCGCAGCATTAGGGTTTCATCCTTAATAAAAATAAGCTTCCTTTTTTGTAACTATATAGAGTAACTGATAATTGACGGAATCAAAGAAAACTCAATTTATATATCCATTGAGTTCAACGGATATGAATAAAGAAGCATCTCTGGTCGAGGTTATCATTGAGATACCGCGCGGTAGTTTTTTGAAGCGTGGATCCACCGGAGAGTTGGATTTTATTTCCCCCTTACCCTGCCCGTTCAACTATGGTTCTATCCCGGCATTCATTGGATTGGATGGCGATCTGCTGGATGCGGTAGTGCTCGGCCCTCGACTTCCTCTGGGGACAACGGTAAGAATTTATCCTTGGCGGGCTATTGGCCTGATCGACCAGGGATTGCGTGACGACAAACTGATATGCAGTTTTTCACCAATTCCCCCATGGAAACAAAGGCTGATTCTTCTGTTTTTTATGATCTACGCCAAGGCCAAAAGTCTGATCAATCTAATAAGAGGCAACAAAGGACGCAACAGCTGTGAAGGCTGGTGTGAGGCCTCGAGTGCCTTGGCGAGAGCAACACCACGTGCTCATGGTGACTGGAACGGACCAACCACCTAAAAAGGCACGACTTGAACAGGCTGTTAAAGGTACCCCAAATACCCACTTTAGCTAACAGCTGTATCGATAATATACTTTAAACGGTCAGGTTTTCGGTTTTTTCAGAAAACAGTTGGAATTTCAGGGTCATCAAAGTTTGCATATTCGCTTTGAAACGAGTACCCAGTTCGGCGATACAGGTATCGATGCTGTTTCTGAAAGCGTCGAACT
>DATBQB010000013.1:0-118671 GCA_036561025.1 Methylobacter sp.
TTCGACGCTTTCAGAAACAGCATCGATACCTGTATCGCCGAACTGGGTACTCGTTTCAAAGCGAATATGCAAACTTTGATGACCCTGAAATTCCAACTGTTTTCTGAAAAAACCGAAAACCTGACCGTTTAAAGTATATACACAATAAAAACCTTTAAAACATATGCTTATGCAATATTTATAACTCCTTATTTTGAGCTTCACTTAAAAAATCAATAATTGACAACAGCAAAAATCATATGCTATGTTTTCTATATGTCTGAGGAAAAATTTCAACCTCAGGTTGTTAAGTAACCGAAAATTTCTGGAGTGTGAGTTATGAAAGCTGTAACCAACAAAAAAACTGAAGAAGGGACGGTTGAAAATGCAAAAGAAGCCGTTAAGAAACCTAATATCGCGCTAGTGGGTGTCAAAAAGGGAGCCATAGCAGCCAAAGAAGCCGCCACTAAAATTGCCGCAGCACCATCGAAAGTATTTGATAGCGCGGTATATAGTGCCTGCTATGGAATGTCCTATGGAGTTGTTTTTACTTCTTTAGCGATCGGAAAAATGTTGCCCGTTAATAGCCACGCGATGAAAGGTTTTCGTGATGGCGTTAAAGTCGCACGTAAAGACTTTAACGCTCATCAGGAAAAGCATCCAGCACACGAGAAATCAACTACGACACACTGAAAAACTATTCGTAGGCGGGGAAGTTAACGACTTTTCCCGCCTCGTTCCGTATGTTCAGGCAGGGCAACAGACGATTTTACAAAAGTGCTGAAGCCTTTGTTCGCAATAAATTGCCCTGCCCCTTTAGATTGCTTCCAAAGCCTGCGCCAATAATCTTCTTTATGATAGGCCTTAAGGCAACGCAGATAACGCACCTGCTTGGCCAGCCCGAGTTGCTGAAAAATGACCGGGACCAAACCTTCCTCAACATTGTATTCAAAGCCCGGTTTTAAATTGACCGGCGCGATCTGTTCGATTTTTAAACCCAGCTCTGCCGTTACCGTTTCCATCATCAGTCTTATCGCCTGGGCTTTTTTGACCGAACCGGGATTGATAATATCGTAAGGCGGATTCCATTCCCTGACCGGCCGTAGCAGATCGACATGCGTTAATGCCACAACCACGGGCGGCGAGCTGCTTTTGTCTTTAAGTTCAAAACATTTGCGAATGGCTTGCAGCATTTTTTTATCGGGATCGCGAGCAATATTGGTTGCCGAAATCACTAGAATAATAATGTCGCTGCGGACGATTTCTTCCGAAACCTTGGCAAACGAACTCCGGTAGTCATCACTGCCGTAACCTTCGCAATCCAATATAATCGCTGATTCCAATTCCGGGCGCTCCAGCAGATAAGCAGTGAAACCTTCCGTAGTCGGAATCACATTGGTTTCGGCTTTTTGCGCTCCGAGCAGGGTATTGATCAGGCTGGATTTGCCGGCATTGGTCTGCCCCAGCACCAGTATGCGAAGCGGTTCCGCAGCCACAGCCGCTTCCCTGCGTTTGATTTTGTCCAATTCTTCTTGCGACTGCCGTGTCGCGTTGGCGAACAAGCTGTAATCCAAAACCATGTTGCCGCTGTAAAGCTCAATCGCGTAATAACCTATTTTCTTGATATAAGCGTCGATAAGCCAGCGTTTAAGATCCTCGGTGGAATGCGTCAATAGGCTATCGGTAGTGAATATCCTTAATTCGCGAACCATCGCGGAGATCGGATCCAGTCCGGCTGATACGATGCGCAACAGGCGATAGAGCTCAAGCCCGCGATTAGCGAAGCGGTGGCTACGAACAATATCGTTGACCGAGAAAATATGACTGCCCGGCACATTTTCGGACAAACTGACGCGTAATTCCTGCGCCAGCATTTCGATAACTTTGAGCAGATAAGGCAACTTAATTTCCAACAGAGCATCTTTACGGTTCGGATAATATTGCTCAGCGACGGCCCGCATCACTTCAAGCAGGCTCTGCATATAAAATTCCGAAGAGGCCAGATCGGGATTGCTGTTTCTGTAGGATGCGGAAATTTGCTCAATTTTTTCGTAAGCCCGTTTGCTTTGAGCGGTTTTTTCGACCGATGGCGAAATATCGAGCAACTCAAGCTCCAAATCCAAACGATTCAAACGCTGGTTAATGAGCCACCATAGCGTAGCTAACAGTGCCGAAACCGCCAGCCATAAAACCAGCATTTGCTGCCGCCATAACCAATAAAAGCCTACTGCTAAAGGGATACTGAACGGAATCATGATGATTAAAAAATGCATCGTCCAGCGGGTTTTCATTTTCATTTCAATACCTTCTGCTGAAGTTCAGTAACATAATCCTTCAACATCGATTGCCCCTGCTCAAGCTGTTCCTTGTAAATCACCCGGAATACTTCGTTGGATAAGGCTGCCCCGCTACGTAGACTTTGAAAATACACCGTTAGCGTCTTGCCTAATGCGTAGGTTGTTGCAGCGGTCAGTGCCGAAGACGCGGCCGAACCATAGACGGGAATCAGTTTGATTAACTCGCGGCGACCGATATTGGTCAGCAGGCTAATACCGAGAGAGCTGGTGATTTCGGCCCAACTTTTTCGATCCAGCTTGTAATTATAAATTGACGCGATGGCCTGAAACATTTTGGCCTGAATCAACGTCACGACAGGTATATCGACAAAAGGGACAGGAACGGCTCCGGCCGCTGCTGAAGTCAGCGCGTAAGCAATAATATGCGGATGCGCCGCTTGACTGTAAACATCATGCAGCTCCTTGCGGATTTCTTTCATATCATGAAGCATCATAGCAATGCCGTGCGGCAAAGCTATTTCCAGACTATGCCAAAACGCTTCCAAACCGTAATTGACCGGCTGGTAACCGTCTTCCGGCAGCGTAAAATCAACCGCGACAAATTGGGCATCGATACCTTTGAACAGCTTTCTTTGCTCAAGCAAAGATCTACGCAAGTCCTCAGGAATTATTTCAATCCAGTCCTCAGTGTCAAACGGATAAGGGCTCAAGTGTTCGAAAGCCGGGTCGGGATAACCTTCGTGCAAGGCCGTTTGTGCAACAATAACCGGCCAATCGGGTCTGGCTTTATGAATCGATCGGACAGCCTTCATAACAGCTTGCTGGGAATGATCCATGGCTTTCATTACCACAATCAGTACGTGAGCCTGTTCCTGAAAAGCTTCGATATCCTCATCCGGTTCATAATCCGTTTCGCCCAGTCCCCGCGTATCCAAAAAATGCATGATGCAATCCTGGGAATCGGGGAAATCGTAAATGAATGAAGCTCTGGTGCAGGAATGCATGCCGTTACCTATCCGGGCACGGCTGTCGCCGGTCAGGGCCTTGATGATCGACGTTTTTCCCGATTGCGTCTTTCCCAACAGCCAAAAAACCGGCGTGGGCATTGATGATTTTATAGTTTCAAGACGTTTAGCGAGTTCCTGATCATCAAGACGAGGCGTGAAAACTGTCGAGTAAATTTTTTTCCACATGTGCAAAACCTCATACCAGGGAGAAAAATTTTTATGATTTATATACTTAGACGAAAAATCTATTTTTGGATTCGATCATTCAAAGCATACTCCAACAATGAATAAATCTTGTCATGTTTTTAATCTTACAACCTCCTCGGTTAATTTAGCGATTCCTTTCTTCAAGCATTATAACTCATCGCATCAAACCATTGGTTCGCAGTATTTTTTTCGTGGAAACAGGCTTATTTCATCATCTATCTGATTGATTCGGAATGAGCCCTAAAAAATTTTCATCATAGATAACGGCGGCATGCGTGTAACTACTTATTGACGGAAACAGCCATATATAACAATGTGTAGTTAAAGCAAAGGCGTCAGAGATAACCGGATTACAACGACCCGTTTGATAATTTCCGAGGAGAACTTACCATGAATACAGGTGACTTTATTAAGAGCGGCTTTCCTTTGGGAATCGCCATAGGCGTCGGGGCTGCTGTCTTAACCGCAGCCTTTATCCCTATGCTGCCGACAATCACTAGAGCAGCCCGCCCCACCCTCCGCGCCGCCATTAAATCGGGAATATTATTGGCGGAAAAAGGGCGAGAGTTAATGGCCGAAACCAACGAGCAGCTTGAAGATATTTTTGCTGAGGCCAGAGACGAACTTCTAAGAGAAAATGGGAGCGAGCAAGCCGAATCAGCGACGTATCGTAAGTCCCCAGATGATCGAGGAGAATTATGAACAGCAACGAAAATCACCCTTCTGCATACATTAAACACCAATTACCAGGACGTGTAAGACTAAAGATTCCGCAAAAGAAAGGCAACTTCGATTATTTTGATCGCATTGCGAAATTATTCGCCAACTTTCCCGGCATTACCCAGCTACAGTTTAATCCTTCGTCCGCAAGCGTATTGATTTGCCATGACGGGCCGGAGTCTCAATTTGGGAATATTTCCGAATTCGCTCAAGCAAATGGTCTGTTTAGGATCACTGAACAACCGGAGGAGACTTTTTCGATTCCTCATCAGCCTATAGCAACGCTGACCTCGACAGGCCTTAACCGCTTTGATGAATCGTTGATGGAACTCAGTGAAGGCTTGATTGACGCTCGTTCTTTGTTCCTATTGATATTAACCGGGCTGGCCATTCAACAGATAGCCAGGGGAAAGATCATGACACCCGCAGCCAGCCTGCTTTGGGGCGCGATTGAGTTATTGAGGGAAGAAAACGTAATAAAGTTAAAAAGGTAAATAAAAAATGCTTAATCCAGAGGCCGCCGATTTGGTTATAACGGCTTGAGAAACCAATGACGGCTTTCATTCAACAAGCAATTCGGCCTTATCAGTTTTCTCCCAAGGCAAATCATCAGTACCAAAGTGGCCGTTAGCCGGCAATTTCTGGTAAAAAATACCGCCATGTTGTTGCGTAAGCTCTTGTAACTCCAAATCCCTGATAATAGCTCCCAGGCGGAAATCAAAATGCCTGAGCAATCTCTTGCGAATTTCCATATCTTCGATAACCCCGGTTCCTTTTGTCGTTAAATAAATGCTGACCGGACCCGAAAAACCAATGCTGTAACTTAGCTGAACCTCGCATTGTTCCGCAAGGCCCGCCGCTACGATGTTTTTAGCGGCGTAGCGGGCCGCATAAGCGCCGACTCTGTCGATACGCGACGGCCCCTTGCCGCTCAAGGCCGATCCGCAATGCCTTGCGAAACTTCCATAGGTATCGCTGTCGGTTTTTCGGCCGGTCATGCCTGAATGAGTGGCGGGGCCGCTACGCATATAAGGTCCGTTGGGATTAATGGTAATGCGGGTCAAATTGTCCGGCTTGACCGGCGCATTTTTAAACACCGGATTGATGACATGATGGCGGAGCTCTTCTTCGATCTGCGCAAAAGCAGGCGGCAAGTCGGGATCGTCGCAACCGATAACGAGGGTAATGCTGTCGATCCGGCTCGGCGCGTCATTTACGAATTCAACGCCGACTTGGGAGGTGCAATCCGGCGATAAGTAAGCGATACCGGCATCCCGCTTGGTTTTTGATAATTGCCGAGCCAACCGGTTCGCCAAACTGATCGGAAGCGGCATTAATTCCGGACTATGCCGGCAAGCGTAACCGAATACCGTCGTTTGATGGGAAACGCTGATCCGGTCTATTTGCTCATCCTCAAGGTTTGAAAAACTTATTTCCCTGGAGGTCTTCGATTGTTCTATATAACTGGTCACAACAGTACATTCAGCCGCATTGAAGTCTTCGGGCCGATAACCGACCCCGTTGATGACAGTGCGCGCAATTTCAGGAATATCGACAATCGCTTCGCTTGCAAAGCGCGCGGCAAGAAACAATACGTTCTTTGATAACGCACACTCCGCGGTAATTCCGGAAGCAGGATCTTGCCGTAGGAAGGCATCGACAATAGCGTCGCTGACGGTATCGCAAAGGCGGTCGGGATGCCCTTCGGTGACGGATTGAGAGGTAAACACAAAATCAGTGATCATTTTTCATTCCCCTGAATAAAGATGTTCTTGTTGCCCCCTTTTATTGCCTCATTGGCAAGCAACGGCAATCCGGCGCCGGCCAGTATCGCAATCATATCGACGACGCCTATCGGGCTCAGCCTTAACAGCCCGCGCAAAGGCGGTAAAGCCGCCGCCAGCACTTGCATTAATACTGACAAACTGACTGCGGTATCGAGATAGCGGTTGGAAGGGCGGTTCTTTGAATCGAAAATAGAGCTGTGCTCGGAACGGCATCGATAAGCATGGAGTAATTGCGCCAGTGTCAGCGACATAAAAGCATGGGTGCCGGCTTTTTGGCCGGGACCGTAGCGCAGACAGCTATAACCGTAAACCCCTAAGGCTCCAGCCGTAATGATGCCTGATTCCCGAATCAATTTAGAATAATCGCTACGGCTCACAATGGCGGCATTCGGATCGCGCGGCGGCCGCTTGAGCACATCAACCTCAGGCGGATCAAGCGCCAAAGCCAGAGCCGGAAAGATGTCGGTTACTAAATTGATCCACAATAACTGTATCGGATTAAGGATTTCAGCCCCGCCCAAAGCGGCGCTGACCAGCATCACTTCGATTTCACTGAGATTGGTCGACAGCAGGAAGTGCAGGCTTTTACTGATATTGTCATAGATAGCCCTGCCCTCGCGTATCGCAATCACCATGGTTTTCAAGTCGTCGTCTTCCAAAATGACATCGGCTATCGAGCGGGCAACATCGGTGCCTTTTTCGCCCAGCGTGACGCCGATATTGGCTGCTTTAAGCGCCGGACCATCATTAATGCCGTCGCCGGTCATCGCGACAACCTTCCCGCTCCGCTGCAAGGCTTCGACAATACGCAGCTTGTGCGCCGGACTGACCCGGGAAAAAATCGTGGTACGGTCCACTAAACCGGCAAGAACCGAAGGATCCAACTTTTCCAGATATCCTGAATCGATAATTTCCAACGATTTGCCCTGAGCGCCGTTTAAGCCCAGCCTTTTGCCTACCGAATAAGCTGTCGAGCTTTGATCACCGGTTATCATCACCGTTTCGATGCCGGCATCGTGAAACTGGGCCATGAGTTCTTCCATGCCTGGGCGAATCACATCTTCCATACCGACCAGGCCCAACCAAATGAACTCTCGCTGTTTGTAACCGTCGGCGTCTCCAGTAATGCAATACGCTACGCCCAGCACTCGCAATGCATCGGCACCGAGTCTTTCGTTCCAGGTTAAAATGGTTTTACGTTGGTCCTCGGACAAAACTTCCACACGCCCATCAATGCTGCATTGTTGGCAAAGTTCGAGCACTTCGGCAGGACTGCCTTTAACGGCCGAAAAAAATTGCCCATCTGACAGTGAATGGACGCTAACCATATAGGGGCGATCTTCGGCGCGGTAATCGACTTTGACCATAGGGCGATGCTGTCTTAAAGCATGAACATCTTCGTCCGCATCAATAGCTACCTGGAGCAGTGCGTTTTCGGTAGGCGAACCTTGCAAGCCTCCTGCTTCGTCTTTGGCAGGCGTCGATTCATTACAAAGCACCAGCACTTCCATCATGCGCCGCAATGTTTGATCGGTTCGGTAAAGATCGACTTTCCCCTTGTCATGATAAAAGCCTTGCTGTTTGACTTTAATACCGGTGTGCAAGGTTTGCAACGTCACAACACTCATTTTATTTAAAGTCAGCGTTCCGGTTTTATCGAGACAGATGACCTGCACCGAGCCCAGGTTTTCAACGGCAGGCAGTTGGCGAATCAGTACTTTCTGCCTTTTCATCTCCTTGATTCCGAGCGCGAGCGTGGTGGTTGCCACGGTCGGCAATCCCTCCGGAACCGCGGCGACGGCCAGGGAAATAGCCGACATCAACATTTGCGGCAACGGACGGCCGCGCAAAAGACCGACAGCGAACACCAAAACGCAAATACCCGAACTGAGCAAAGCCAGCTGCATGCCCATGTCATCGATTTGTTTTTGCATCGGTGTTACCGGTGCTTTGGCAATGCCCACCAACTCCTGAATTTTGCCGATTTCGGTATGCCGGCCGGTGGCGACGGCTATCGCCCGGCCGTCGCCTCCGGTCACTATCGTCCCCATATAAACCATGTTTTGCCGGTCGCCTAGCGCGGTATCCTCTTCGCCAACATATTCATGATTCTTGCCGATCGGAAGACTCTCTCCGGTCAGCGGCGATTCGTCTACGGTTAACCGGTGGCTGGCTAATAAGCGGGCATCGGCAGGAATATAAGAGCCTGGAGCCAGAACGAGAAGATCGCCTAGCGCGATTTCCGGCATTGCGATTTCCTGCTTAAGCCCGTCTCGAAGCGCAATCGCGGTTTCGGGAGTCAATTGTCCGAGCGCATTAATGGTTTTTTCCGCCGTTTTTTCGGTCGCGTAACCGATAACCGAATTGACCAGGACCACTGCGACTATCACGACCGTATCTGCGACGCCTCCTGTAGCCAGTGAAACCGCCGCAGATACGCCGAGCATCGCTACCGGCGCGGACATAAATTGCTCCAGGAACATTTGCAACGAGGATCGCCCGGCCTGTTCTGACAACACGTTAGCGCCATACTGTGCCAGCCGTTGCGCCGCGACTTCTTGAGTCAGGCCTTGCTCGCTGCTCTGCAAGAAATTGACGACACGGGTTCCCGAAAGCGTATGCCATAACTGTAGCGGCTGGGCTTGATATGCTGCGGCTTCGGGTTTTCGCCGAACTTTTTTAGGCTTTCTGACTACCTTTTTCGGTGGGCGATCAATACTTTCGATATGACGAATAAGGGGACCGCCCAATTCCGCTTCGAGCAATCGGGCAATCCCAGCCGGCATTTCGCCGGTATCTTGAGGCGTTGTATATTCAATCAGCAAATTGCCGGTTAAGGTATTGGCATGCACGAGCCTGATTTCATCCAGATCCGTTAATCTCGATTCCAGATTCGCGCGCAGACGATCATTCCGATACAGGCCGGGCACTTTGATCCGGATTCGTCCCGCAACCCGGTTATGAATGATCAGCAGAGAATTTTGCGTATCGGAGTTCATCATTGTTGACCTTCAATAATAAACTTTGATGAGTTTAATCAGGCACTTTGGCCGTTGATAAACAGGAAATACGAATTGATCAAAAGGAGCGATAACAGCATCCAACTGATCCAGCCTATCATTTTCAAGATGCGTTTTTCAGGGCGAAAAAACAAACCAATAATGGCAAAACCCGTCATTATTAAGGATGTCATAACCGAAACAGTATGGACCGGCGACACTTTGGAAAAAATCGGCCCGTTTTTGTAGACCATATCTTCGACCGCAAGAACCGCGTTATTCATCAGATTACTTCCGAAAATACCGCCGATAGCCATATCCAAGGCCTGAATTCTAACCGCAGTTACTGCAACGGTTATTTCCGGAACGGTAGTGATGAAAGCAACCAGCAAGGTACCGACAAAACTTTCTTGCCAGCGCATGATCAAAGCGACTTGCTTCGCAACCATCGGCAACCAAATGCCTGTAGCTATAACAATTAAAGCGGCGGCTATGTATCGTGCGATAACGGCGCTCAGCGACAAGTTCGGGTAGGCATCAGGTTCCTGTTCCGTGTATATCTTGATCTGCTGGCTTTCGTAACTGAAAACCGTATAAACGGCAACCAAATACAAAACCAATATAACCGGGCTGTAGACGCCGATGCGGCCCAACGCGAAAGCTTCCTTGTTTAACGCCAAATTCATTCCCAAACCATTAAAACCAAGCAGTACTATTCCGAATGCGGCGGAAAGGATATGTCCCTGACTCGCGCAATGATAAATAGATTCTCTGCGATATAACAAATCCAGAATCACGATAATACCCAGATTGAAAATGCAAGCACCCAAAATAGCGCCAACCGCAAGATCGGGCGCATCAACCAAAGTTACCGCGCTGATTCCGCTGGCTAATTCCGGAACCGACGTTACTATACCTATCAACAAAAAGCCGATCCAGTTGCCGCCTAAACCGGTTTTATCGGATATAGCGTCGCCATAAACGGTCAATTTAACCCCGGCATAGCCTACCAGCACCAGGCAGGCCAAAAACTGCAACCAGACAACAATTACATCGTTAATGATAACGACCTCCTTCGGACCTGTGGCTAAAGCCTCATCGAAGCGGGTTCATTACGTACGTATTAAGTATCAAGCCCATCTCGTTTTTTGGCGGCCTTTTTTACCCTTTCAGGAAGCTGCGCGAAAAGAGACTGAAGATGCATTGGCCTCGATATTCTGTCCTCAATAATGAAGTTAATTACCTTGAACAAGTTATAAGTGCCTTCCTGTGCACCATTTATCTCAATTTCGCCAGGACGGGTCGCGTTACTGTCCGCAATACGACAAGAATCGAAAGCTTGCCGCACCTCGGCAGGCAGCCCTTTCTCAACAAGATTCCCGATATTTTCGTTGAGATTTTTGCCGTCCTCCTTAAGCGCAATCATCAATTTCTGAAGCGCAAGTCTCAGCAAAGCTGATGCCGCTCTAGGAGAAACATCAACAATCCCTCTTGCCTCGTTATAGTCCGCGACACACTCTGGCGGCATATCTATATGAGCAGGCGGAACGAGCGCTACTGATGGCACTATCATGTGCCCGTCGTACCAATACGACCATTTTTTGCAGTGTTCGCAAACGCAAAACTCCAGAGGTTTATGAATGGAATACCCGCCATGCAATCTATTCCAGCAGTAAAAATTCTGCCAAGACTGCTCAGAATAGACGCCGCAATGAATGCAGTGAAACTGTAGATTCTTGTATTCTGGCGGATGATAGTTTTACATGTTAGTTTCCGAAAACTTATCGTTGGAAATAACCGTGCTTGGCTAACAACCGACAGGCACATCGACGGTTGGATGAATTGTTTAGGTGTAATTGCGATATTCGTAACAACTGCAAATAGCTGTTTTTAGGCAGACGCAATAGAGTTCTGCCGGTAATCGTTCAGAGTTAATGAAAGAGTGGATGCAATCTTTCAGTATATTGAATCAAAAACTGCTAATTTGCCTTCCACTTTGTAATCAAGTTACTCTTTCTTTAGCTAAATACACAATAGGTATAGATACTTAGGAGAATTAAATTTCGAAGACTCGCTGCTGAGTTTTGATACGAGCTCGCCAAAAACAAGGCTATTGAATTTATTTTGAAGCGGAATAATGGTTAAACCTGAAAAGAGCAGTTGAGCCACGAATGGACGATGAATGTGAATACGTACTGACGCCTTAATTATTTTTTAATCATGGCCTTGAACATTGGTGAGCGTTGGCAACAGTTAGGGCAAAACCGCCGTTCATTTCCCGCAAACTCCCGGTTACAGTCATTTAACCGACCTTCATAACAGACAACACAGCGATTTAACCGGCGCTGGTAACGGCAATAAGCCCATATTACCAAATGCTCAAGACGGTCAAACTGAGTTTTGTTTTCTAGAGACCGCACATATTGTTCGACATGCAATACAGAGTAAAGATGCCGCGCTTGATTTATTAAAGTGTCATTATCCATTTCTAACTCTCAAGCTGTTGCTTAATTAAAGTCTTAATAATGGAAAAAAATCTACCAAGTAACAGGATTCCTATTATTCCAAATAAATAAGCCCGCAAAGAACATGGGCTTATTTACTTTCCTGTACAAGACGATCTCAAAACGGAATATCATCGTCAAAGTCGTCATAATTCGGCGGAGGCGGCATAGAACCTTGCGACGGCGTTTGCTGGGGCTGTGCAGGTCTTGATGAAGATCCGGCATATCCGGCCTGCGACTGATCGCCGCCAAACTCGGAGGTGCCGCCGCTTCGGCTATCCAGCATATTCATCGTGTCGGCAACGATTTCAGTCGTGTAGCGATCCTGCCCGTCTTGAGCCTGCCATTTCCGGGTACGAATATGGCCTTCAATATAAGCTTGACTGCCTTTTTTTAGATATTCTCCGGCAATTTCAGCCAAACGATTGAAAAGCACCACTCTGTGCCATTCGGTTTCTTCGCGGCGTTCACCAGTTTGTTTGTCTTTCCAGCGCCTGGAAGTTGCCAGACTCAGTGTCGTAACTGCACCGCCACTCGGCATGTAACGAACTTCAGGATCGGCGCCCAGCCTTCCTATTAACATCACTTTGTTAAGCATATATTTCTCCTATGGTTTTTTTGTCACTGGACAATATTTGCTGTCACTCGACAATATTTGCTGTCACTGAACAATATTTGATGTCACTCTATATTTAATTATACCAAATAAGTCATGCGGATTGCCCGATCAAAGTGAATCGATAATCCGATGGCAAATGTAGAAGCACATGTGAAGGGCTATTAATATCTCACTGTTATTATCCGAGATGCGCATTAGCACAAGAATTAATAGATATTCATTTAGCCTAAAAGCGCTAGACAGATGCTCCATACCCATTTTTGGGTATGGAGCCTTACATGGCAAACGCAGTTCATCACTTAAACCAGCATCCAAATCTTAGGGTTCATTTCTACCCGGCTTTTATCCACCCAATAAGCGCCCTTTCTACTTCATACTTCGGCAAATACTCTTGCTCCAGGCGACCGCATTCTTGATTTAACAGATATTGATAAAAGTGCGCTTCAGTATCTGTCAATCCCTCTGGGGAAGCAGGTTGCAATCAAGATTGCCGACCCTTCAGATTGATGGGTTATGCGGCCTGCCTACAGCGTTTTTGTCGCTCTACGGAAGCGCACTATCACGATAGCTGCGTACTTTTAATTACTACATGCGTTTAATTACTACATGATGCGTTCAAGTTAGGTGTTTGTACCAATTTTTATGAATTACATTTGTGTTATGATTTGCTCTAATTCAGCTCTTAAAAATTATTTCCAACCGCCGGACAGACTTTAGCAGTCGTTTGGCCATGAAAACCGGATTTTTCTCCGGGTAGGAATTGCCGGTATCTTTGCCTGTGGAAAAGAGGAGGTAAAGCATTAAAAATTTTAACGATTTACATACTCTTTTTATGATCATTGACTCCTGCGCGAAAAATGCAAAAGTTTCATAAACGATGAATATCCATCAAATACATGAGGAAGCCGTTATGTTTAGAATTTGCAAATTTATCCTGATATTGTCTATGCTGGTCATGCCGGTATTTGCGGTGAATGCCGAGGATTTTTCCCACAACAACCCCCCAAAAACTATTATTCACTTTAATACCATGTTCGGTGTGGATAAGCCGTTTTTGTCGAGCAATCCTTCTCAGCCTTCCGATCCCACTGTGCGAGGTGTGCTGGGCGATTATCAGTCTTGGAAGATTAGCAGATCGGTTAATGGACAATTGTTTGCGGACGGCAGACTGATTATCAATATTAAAGGGCTTATTTTTGGCGACGGAAGCCCTAATGATGAAGACCATTTCCGGGCACTGGTAAGTTGTCAGTTGACCCCCGATGTGCCCGGTGGTGAAGCCGCCACTTTTTCCAATCTTATCACCGATCCTTTTCCCGTCCACAACCCCATAGGCGAGGGTAATGCCAATATCGACGCGAAGATCCCGCTTCCCAGTCCTTGTGTTGCGCCAGTCGTGATGATTTTAAACGGCGATCCGGCGGAGGGAGATGTATGGTTTGCCATTACCGGCAATTAAACCCGGATATTCTGTTAATAAAGTGGATGATAAAAATATCGCCGAGGCAGGGAAGCGCATCCTTCTAGTATAGCGTCCCCAACATTTATTTAGTTATGGCACCATGCTATCCAAGTGACTTGAATCGATGCAAAGCCTATATAGCCTGATATTTGAGGGCCTTACCATAACTAAAGTTTTGTAAGGGACGATATACTAGCGCGCTGGTTCCAAGCTCCAGCTTCTTGAGCAGCTTAATTAAAGCTATTAATCTCAAGCTGGAGCTCTCATCGTTATGCATAGCTCATGGCGATAAGTGCTTGGGATTCCTACGTGATGGCAAAATTGCTCGGCGCTGTAATCCAATCCACATGAGCTTGGGCCCAGGAGGGACCGTCCGTACTTAGGATTTGGCCAACAATAACTTCCCGAAATCGGGTTGGCATACCGAAGCCAGTTAAGTAATAATTGCTGGAAAATTCACACTGAAGAAAAGTTATAGAGTGACAGCATACCCAAAGGACATTGAACTAAAAATGCAACGATTGTTTGCGAGGCTGTCAGAAAAAGATAAGCGAAGTTATGCTGCGATTGAGTCAGTCAATTAGGGCATGGTGGCATTGACTATGTGCCCGGGCTGTTTGGCATTGATCCCAAAATGGTGCGGCGTGGGTTGTCCGAATTGGATGCGGAGGAGGATCCCGCACCCAACCGGATCCGAAAAAAAGGGGCGAACGGAAATGCATAAACGGGCAAAGTGAGTCGCTGGAAAACAACTTTCTCAGGCTGCTTGGCGAATTCACAGCGGGCGATCCGATGCGTGAAGGCGTGTTATGGACGAACTTGTCGCGGAGCGAGATCAGCCGACAACTGGCTGAAATGGGGTCGCCAGCGAATCGGCACACGGTGCGCAAACTGTTGAAAAAGCACGGCTTAGGACAGCGTAAAGCGCGGAAGAAAAAGTCGCTGGGCAATCATCCTGACCGAGATGCGCAGTTTCAAAATATTGCCAAACTCAAGGCGGCGTATCAGAATGCAGGTGATCCGGTCATCAGCATGGATACCAAAAAGAAAGAGTTGATCGGAAATTTTGCCCGCGAAGGCCACACCTATACGCAGGCCCAGGTGGATACGCTGGATCATGATTTCCCCAGTGCCGGCGAAGGCAAAGTGATTCCGCATGGCCTTTATGATTTGGCGCGAAACGAGGGCTATGTCCACCTCAATACCGCCACGACACCAGTGAATTTTGCTGTGACAGTGTTGCACATTGGTGGCAACAGCATGCTGCACGCATTATCCTAATGCCCGCCGTTTGCTGCTGCTTTGTGATGGTGGCGGTAGCAACGCCAGTAATCGGCATGTCTTCAAGGAAGCGTTACAAAAGCTGGCCGACTGGCTGGGACTGGACATACGTATAGCGCACTATCCACCGTACTGCTCGAAACATAATCCCATCGAACATCGGTTGTTTCCGCATATTACGCGTGCTTGTCGGGGCGTTGTTTTTCATTCGCTCACCATCGCCAAGCAATTTATGGAGAAGGCGAAAACTACCACGGGATTGAACGTGACTGTTGATATTTTGACAGGAGTCTATGCGACGGGTAAAAAATGCGCCACAGATTTCCTCAAAACCATGACTATTGCGTTTGATGAACTATCTTCCTCGTTGGAACTACCGAGCCATCCCTAAAGATTACTGATTTCGGGAAGTTATTTTTAGCCAAATCCTTACTGCCGAGAAACTTTGCCTAAGTTTGCCAACAAGACAACCACCTCACCCGGATGCTGCGGAACCGGTGGAGGCTAGCCGCTTGACCACCACATAAGCCGACAATTCCTCCGGGTTAAAAACAATTTCGCGATTCATCTCCGGGCAAGCACGGTCCGTTGAGGCTAATAGTTTTTGTTGATCACTACAAATGCTTGTTATGCCCACTAAACCAGCCAATCAAATAGCTGAGGTCAAAGACCGTTTAGGGCCGAGCAACGTCAGTCAATTGACAGGCAAAAATCAACCTCTTTGAGACATTCGGATATAGGGGTTTAAGCTTCCCTATACCGGTCATTGGCAAAGTGCCACTATCGAACCCTGCCCGATCAAGCAAATGTGAGCCAATGCAGGACATTTCTAAATTGCGTTTACAGAAGGCACTTCAGAGGTTATGTTAAATCACCCGATTAGACAGATCGTGCATAGATGCTGTTGTATTTTATCGAGAGTTGACGAACGGAACGCCCCAAGTAGCGAGAGAGTTCATACCTCGTGCAGTTTTACTCAACACAGGCTTGTTACTTGCTAACGCGAATCCGTGCAAGGTTTTATATTCAGAAAAAGGGGTTCTCACAATTATGATCTCGCTATTTTGATTAAGTTGGTTTTACTCGCGGAGATAAATATGAAAGATACTATTGAACATTTTTCTAATGAACACTCATGTTGTAACCGGCGTTCAGTATTAAAAACAGCCTTTGGAGTAACAATGGCGTTGATATTAGGCAGTGTGGGGTTAGGAATACCATGCATTTCTTATGCGGCAGCTTTAACTAAGGAAGAACGCGATAAGCTGGCACCAGATCAGATCATAGCCGGGTTGAAGAAAGGGAATGTTCGTTTTCGTACAGGAAAAATGCTAAAACATGACTATCTGGCCCAAAAAAGAGCAAGTGCAGCCGGACAATATCCTTCTGCTGTTATCTTGAGCTGCATTGATTCCCGCGCGCCTGCTGAGATTATTCTTGATGTGGGTATTGGTGAAACATTTAATGCGAGAATTGCCGGAAATATTGTAAATAATGATCTAATCGGAAGTCTGGAATTTGCTTGCGCTGCGGCTGGCGCAAAGGTCATTGTTGTGATGGGGCATACAGCATGCGGAGCAATTAAAGGCGCAATCGATAATGTTGAGCTTGGACGCCTGACTGGGCTTTTGGATAAAATCAAGCCTGCTATTAGCGCGACAACCTATTTTGGTGAAAGAAGTAGTAAAAATGATGGCTTCGTTGATGCTGTAGCCAAAACCAACGTCCAGCAGTCCATCAATGAAATACGCAAAGGGAGTGATGTATTAAGCTCTCTGGAAAAAGAGGGAAAACTAAAAATAGTTGGCTCAATGTATCACTTGAATGGTGGCAAGGTTGAGTTTGAGTAACGGCTCTTATCGAGAGTTGACCGGCCAAAAAATCAGCACGGGCGATACGCTATTGCTAAAGCAAGAAAGCCAAATCCAGATTACGGATGCCAAGAAGGCAGAAATATTGGTATTTGATTTGGCGCCTTAACTGTTCCAAAAGGCTTAATCCCGGATTTCACATACCGATCCTTAACCAACATTTATTAGGTGTTGAGTTCAACATGAACGACGAATCAACTAATCAACGAAGTTCTGTTTTGTACCTTTCTCATGGAGGAGGCCCGCTGCCTCTGCTGGGCGGTAAAGGCCACCAAAACATGATAGATTTTATTAGGACAGTTACACCAACGCTTATAAAACCGTCTGAAATTTTAGTCATTAGCGCACATTGGGAAGAAAATAAGCCAACTATTACCAGCGGGGTGTTTCCTTCGCTGATCTATGATTATTATGGCTTTCCTAAAGAAGCCTATGAAATTGAGTATCCGGTATCGGGTGCGCCTAAGCTAGCGAACAAGATTTTTAATCTATTAGGCAGGGCTGGCATTGACGCCCAGTTTGATGATCAGCGAGGGTTTGACCACGGTTTATTTGTGCCGTTAAAGCTGATGTATCCGGATGCAAACATTCCCTGTGTTCAATTGTCTTTAGTCAATACCTTGCAGCCCGAACAGCATATCCGAATTGGTAAGGCCTTGGCTGATTTGAGAAAAGATAACGTACTTGTAATTGGGTCCGGTTTTTCATTTCATAATCTTAAAGCGTTTTTTGCGCCATCGACACAACAATCCCAGGCCATGAATCAGGCTTTCGAGCATTGGTTGATTGACACCTGTTCTAATCGACAGATTACTGAAGAGGAGCGGGAGCACCGGTTGATTCATTGGGAGAGCGCCCCTGCCGCAAGATACTGTCATCCCAGAGAAGAGCACTTGTTGCCGCTACTTGTTTGCTATGGCGTCGCCAGCACGGCAGCAAAAAGAGTATTCGAATTTGAAATCATGGGAAAAATGGCGAGTGCTTATAGTTGGTAAAACGATTTTATTCAAAACTAACTATAAAAAATCATTTTGGAGAGGATACTATTAAACAAATGGTGCAGATGTGCCGTTGAATGGCAGTTTTCAGGCTCTCACCTGCCATTGAGCTGGAATGATTGATCGACTGGTTATGGCCGGTAATGCTCGGTCGAAGTTGAATGAGTGCGTAGGTTGGCTAACAAAATCCAGCCTTGATTGGTCATAACCCGATTTTTGCCGACTTCACCACTGATGACAGGGCTTTGATTTCGCGGGAGATGAGCGAATAAAGCTCCGGGGTCCATTCCGGAAGTTCTTCGGAGTCAGCCTCCAGAGGGTAGATCCTGGGGTCGTGCGGGGCAATTACGACTTTCACATTTTCGGCGCCCACTTGTGCGGTGAGGACGAAAAGTTCCTCTATCGCTTTATCGCCCATGGCTAGGCAACCGATGGAGGCGGCTCTGCCATGGATGAATATATCCGAGCCCGGATCGGCGCGCCCCTCCTGCCAGGCATGGACGAGGTCGAATTCGTTGGGGTAATTTATTTTCATCGACAAGTGGTAATGGCTGTTGGGATTCAACTCCTCAATGCGATAAATGCCTTCCGGCACCTGTTTGTCGCCTTGGCGTAATTTGGGGCCGACCACGCCGCTGGCGGACTGGATGTCATAGTCGCGGATGAAGCGGAACTCGCCGCTGTCCCTGGCCCATAGTTCCAGTTTCTTTTCCTGTTTCAAGGCGATGAAGGTGACTTCCCTAGGAGGATAGGACACCTTGGCCTTGGTGAAGTAGGGAGTGATTTCGCGTGTCGCGTATTTACCGTAAACTTGCAGTGTGTCCTCTACGGTCCATTGGCCAGGCAGCTTGGGAGGCGGAATGTAATACGTTTTCCGTTCGGCCTGGGTTTGGGGTTTGACGGCGGGGATGCTAGTCGTGTTGACGGCGGGCTTGTGCCCGGAGCAGGCACCGAGCAATCCTGTCAAGGCCAAGCTGGCAATGATTTTGGTTGTTGATTTCATAATGCGCTGGAATTGAAGTGGACACCGGCATAGTTTAGGTAAAACCGCCCAACATCTGCAAGTTCGGGGTCTTAGCAGCCGAGGCCGGTCTTTTCTGCCTGGACATCCTGAACGGGATGCCTTGGGGTGGAAAACGGCGTTCAATATTTGGCACCAAACAGCGTTGAACCTTCCAGTCAAAAAACTTTCATGTGCAATGATATCAACATGATAGAGTAGATAGCCATTGGAAAATTTAAACGCTCTTTTGTTGTAAAACTGGCAAAATTTAGACGCCGTTTTCCACCTTACATATAGCGCGATCAGAAGACACGGCATTGCCAGCCGTTAAGTGATGTAGAACAATTGCGAAACAAAAATCCCATCATGACTGAAAATATCTAACTTCTCCGAGAGAGTAAACCTTATAGATAATTCCTGCTTCAGGATAAAGAGTAGAGGTAGTTGATACTGATTGAAAATTTATCACCCACCGCATACCTAGTGAATTTTGACTAGCGCACCATATAACCCTTTTTCCGAGATTTTTAGTGCTTGCATCTTTTATAGTGTATCTTCCGAAAGAAAAGCCCATCACTCCCAAGAATTGATGGGCAAATGTCATCGGTTTGATTCAAAAAAATCCTGTAGTGACAGTAAAATTGGCATTGTCACTGCGAGCAATACACCCGACTATATACTAAATGACATAAAATATTGGCAATTCAGTATTTGTAACTTACTGATTTTTCATGCACGAGAGTGACACAATAAATTGTCATTTGACATTTCGGATTCTATCAGATTATGCGTTGACGTAGTGTGCAATCAAACCTTGTAATTGCTCTTTATTCAATTGTTGATTATCGACTTTAAGATAAACCAAAGCCTCTTCATAATGCAGCGTGGCTTCCTCTACGCCATTGATTTTAAGCATTTCGGCAATGAATTCGTTTGCGCCCTGCTCACTGAGTTTTTCCAGCGAAATAAGCAGATTTGCCACATAGCGAGGCGGCTTCATCCATAAGGATATGACTAGCCAGCTGAATGCGGCAGCGGCGCAAAATAAGAATACCGCCGTAACCCCGAACTTACCGTTAAACCAGCCGCCAACAAGCCCGCCCATAAACAGCCCCATGAATTGCGAGCTTGAATAAGCACCCATCGCCGTGCCTTTCAAGTCAGCCGGTGCTGTCTTCGATATTAAAGAGGGCAATGTCGCTTCCAGCAGGTTAAAGCCGCAAAAAAACAGCCACAAGAAACCGATAATCCCAACCAGGTTTTGAGGAACTGCCGACAAACCCACTTCGGCCATGATCAACACCGCAATGGCGCCTAAAAACACCTGTTTCATTTTGCGTTTCTTTTCGGCCAGGATCACGAACGGCACGGCGAACGCCATCGAAATCACAAAAACGGGCAAATAAACCATCCATTCATGTCCGGCTGTTAATCCCGCATTTCGCATTAACGAAGGCACAACAACGAAGATAGCCATCAAGATCAGGTGCAAGGTAAAAATGCCGTAATTCAGGCGCAACAGATCCGGATTTTTCAGCACATGAAACATTTCCTCGGGAACCACTTCCGCATCGCGATGCAATTTGGATTGTTGAGGATTAGGCACGATATAAATAATCGTTAAAATAGCCAGAAGCGTAAGCACCGCAGTCACCCCAAAAACGCCCTGCACACCGCCGAATCCGGAAATAACAGGCCCGGCGATGATGCCAACACCAAACGACGCGCCGATACTGATCCCAATGATCGCCATGGCTTTAGTTCGATGAACTTCCTGAGTCAGATCGGCCACCAAGGCCATAATAACGGCCGAAACCGCGCCGGCACCCTGAAAAGCCCTGCCTATTAAAACCCCATAAATGCTTGTCGATAGCGCCGCAATAACGCTGCCGATAAAGAACAATACCAAGCCGATAATAATCATTTTTTTACGGCCGAAGCGATCCGATAACAGACCGAACGGGATTTGCAACAAAACCTGAGGCAAACCGTAAATACTCATAGCCAGACCGATCAGTGCAGGCGTTGAGCCTTCAAGCTGCTCGGCAAATAAAGATAACACGGGCAAAATCATAAAGAGCCCCAGCATCCGCAAAGCATAAATGCTTGCCAACGACCATGTGGCGCGTTTCTCCGATGACGTCATCGAACTTGTAATGTCTTGCATTGTTGTCAAAACCAGCTTCTCCTTTTTGAACCAGAATTATCAAGAAATGTTGGGGACGCGATGCGTACCCACACTAACCTAGTGGTTTATATCACTATTTTAATGACGTCCATTATAGCAAGCTTTAATTTATCGGATTCGCTCATTTCTGCTGATTAAGTAAACAGCGCTACGACTTGGGTTAAAAACTGCTCTCCGGCGGATTTAAAATCAAGGGCTGAAAATCGACTGGCCCTGAACATACCGACGATGCCAACCATAATCCAGAACACGTTCAGCAAGGTATAGGCGCTGTCTTTCTTAAGTATCGAGCACCAGGAAAGTATCACCGCATCGGTGGTATTAAAAGCCCACACAAACAGAAACGGACTTTCCGGGCCCATCCAACTGACCAGAGAGAAGCTGAAAATGCGCATCAGCACGCCAAGCATTTCGATAAAGCGAATATATTTAAAAACGAATAAATTTAATGTATTGATGAGCATTGTTTAAGGCCGTCCAGTATGTAGCCGTTTGTGTTAATAAGGCTTTGCTCGTATATTATACGGTTGTTTAAATTGCCGGATTTATTTAATGGATACGATCAGCATTCGTGGCGCCAGAACTCATAACCTGAAAAATATCGACCTTGATCTGCCCAGGGATCAACTCATCGTCATCACCGGGCTGTCAGGTTCGGGTAAATCGTCGCTCGCATTCGACACCATTTATGCCGAAGGACAACGGCGCTATGTAGAGTCTCTTTCTACCTACGCCCGCCAATTTTTATCGATGATGGAAAAGCCGGATGTCGACCATATCGAAGGCTTGTCTCCTGCCATTTCAATTGAACAAAAATCCACTTCGCACAACCCGCGTTCCACCGTCGGAACTATCACCGAAATCTATGATTATTTAAGGCTGCTCTATGCCCGTGCCGGTACGCCGCGTTGCCCTGAACATCAAGTCTCGCTGGAAGCGCAAACCGTCAGCCAGATGGTTGACCATGTCCTATCGCAACCACAAGATCAACGCTGGATGTTACTGGCGCCGGTCGTTAACGACCGCAAAGGCGAGCACATCCAATTGCTCGACGACTTGCGCGCACAAGGCTTTATCCGCGCCCGGATCGACGGCACCGTGTACGACCTGGACGAGCCGCCGGTACTCGATTTAAAAAAGAAACACACCATTGAAGTCATCGTCGATCGTTTCAAGATCCGCGACGACATCGCTTTGCGCTTATCCGAATCGTTTGAGACAGCCCTGCGCATCGCCGACGGCATCGCTATCGCCGCCTGCATCGATGACGCGACCGAACTGATGTTTTCCGAGCGCTACGCCTGCCCTCATTGCGGCTACAGCCTGAGCGAACTGGAACCGCGCATCTTCTCGTTCAACAACCCCAAAGGCGCGTGCGGCAGTTGCGACGGACTGGGTGTGCGCCAGCATTTCGATCCCGAGCTGATTATCCATAACCCGGACATCAGTTTGGCCGGCGGCGCGATTCGCGGCTGGGATCGGCGCAATGCCTATTATTATCAAATCATCTGTTCGCTGGCGAAGCACTATAACTTCGACCCGGAAGTGCCGTTTTCGGAGTTGTCCAAAAAAGCCCAAGACATTATTCTTTACGGCAGCGGCCATGAAGCGATTGAATTCAAGTTCATGACCGGAAACGGATCGGTCAAAAAAAGGCGCCATAGCTTTGAAGGCATTGTCGCCAATATGGATCGGCGTTACCACGAGACCGATTCGCAAATGGTGCGCGACGAACTGGCCAAATATTTGTCCCAGAAACCCTGCAACGTTTGCGAAGGCGCGAGGCTTAATGTGTCGGCCAGAAACGTGTTTGTTGAAGATTTGCCGCTACACCATTTGACCCGTTTCCCTATCCGCAAATCCTTGGACTTTTTTGCGCATCTTCACTTAGCTGGCAAGCGCGGCGAAGTTGCGGCAAAAATCATCAAGGAAATCCAGGAACGGCTGGAATTCCTGGTCAATGTCGGCCTCGACTACTTAACGCTGGATCGTAGCGCGGACACGTTGTCCGGCGGCGAAGCGCAACGTATCCGACTTGCCAGCCAAATCGGCGCAGGCTTGGTCGGCGTGATGTATGTATTGGATGAACCATCGATAGGCCTGCATCAACGCGACAACCAGCGCTTGCTGAACACCTTGTTCCGTCTGCGCGACCTCGGCAATACCGTTATCGTCGTTGAGCATGACGAGGACGCGATCCGCTCGGCCCAGCATATTGTCGATATAGGCCCCGGCGCCGGCGTGCATGGCGGACAGATTATTGCGCAAGGCACGCTGGAAGATATTATCAACAATCAAGACTCGTTAACCGGCAAGTATTTATCGGGGGAAATCGGCATTACCGTCCCTGAAAAATTAACGCATGTCGATAAAGATAAACAGATAGTCATACGCAATGCGCACGGCAATAACCTGAAAAATGTCGATATTTCATTCCCTATCGGCTTGCTGACCTGCATAACCGGCGTATCCGGTTCCGGCAAATCGACGCTGATCAACGATACCTTGTATTGTCATGCAGCTCGGTTAATCAACCGCGCCGGTGTCATTCCCGCCCCTTGCGATACGATTGAAGGCTTGGAGCATTTCGATAAAGTCGTCGATATAGACCAAAGCCCGATTGGCCGCACACCCAGATCGAATCCGGCCACCTATACCGGCCTGTTCACACCGATACGCGAATTATTTTCGGCGACGCCCGAAGCAAGGTCGCGCGGTTATTCGCCCGGCCGGTTCAGCTTTAACGTCAAAGGCGGCCGCTGCGAAGCCTGCAAAGGCGACGGCGTGATTAAAGTCGAAATGCATTTCTTGCCGGATATTTTCGTCAATTGCGACAGTTGCCAAGGCAAACGCTATAACCGGGAAACGCTAGAGATACGCTACAAAGGCAAAACCATCAACCAAGTCCTGGACATGACCGTTGAAGATGCAGCCGAATTTTTCAGCCCGGTGCCGGTGCTGGCCCGTAAGCTACAGACCTTGGTTGAAGTGGGCTTAAGCTACATCACCCTAGGACAGAATGCGACCACGCTGTCCGGCGGCGAAGCGCAGCGGGTAAAACTCGCCAAAGAACTGTCCAAGCGCGACACCGGCAAGACTTTGTACATACTGGACGAGCCGACGACCGGCCTGCATTTCCACGACATCAAGCAATTGTTGACCGTGCTGCATACTCTGCGCGACCACGGCAATACCGTCATCGTCATCGAGCACAATTTGGATGTGATCAAAACCGCAGACTGGATTATCGACATGGGGCCCGAAGGCGGCGACGGCGGCGGAACGCTGGTTTCTGAGGGTACGCCTAAACAGGTTTCTGAAAATGAGGCTTCGCATACTGGGGTGTATTTGAAGCGTTTTTTTGAGTGATGGGAAAGCTCTTATCGTTCCCACGCTCCGACGCTCATCGTTATACACAAGTGTCTGCGGTACACCGCATCCCCCCTCGTTCCCACGGGCCGTACCCAGAAACATGCCGATATGCAGACCTTCCAGGTTTTTAAAACCTGGAAGGTCTAACTGGCAACGTTCTGAACAGGCGAGACGTTGCAGGATGTAGGCCATTCCAGCACCCATGCCGAAATGACACTCTTGGACAGACTTGTGTATAACGACGAGCGCTCCGACGTGGCAATTATAAAACTCTATGAGCCTGGAATTTATAGGCCAGCATCAGGGCGACGCGGCGGCGACTGCACTCCCGGTACTTTGGGAGGCACAGGGCGTTGCCCGGGTTTCACAGTCATATTATAGGTTTCTGCGTCATTCTGTCTTTCAACCGGTCTATGTGTATCCTGCCGCAGCTTATAGGGAAAGCTTCGGTCGCCTAATGGCCTCACAAAAGTGTAGTTGGCGGGCGAGAGAATTAAAATCTTGCCGGTTTTGACAAACGCATCGTGTGGCTCAGGTATGGAGGCCAAGGCCGTTAAGGGGCTTATCCCAATATACACTCCGGTGCCAATAACTGTTGCGATCAACCCCACGGGTCGGTAAAACAGAACATCCAACATTACAAAGCCGGGCTGGACTTCCTCGACGTTTTGCGAATGCGCAACAGTGGAGCAAGAGATTATCGATACTAAAATAAAAAAGCCGATCAATTTTTTCATAATTCCCTGCCTTATAGTTAGTTGATGAAAGGAATCTAGTCTAATTTTTAATCATTGTCCAGAGCGGAAAATTTCAGCTTTAATGTCGGGCAACAGCATTTCGTTGCCCGACATTACGGCATACGCGCAGAGGCGCCTACTTTTGGCACCCATGTGCTATCCTGCCAACTACTGAATAGCTTCCTTCAATTTATATGCTCCCTATCATTCGATTCGATCAAGTATCAGTCACTACCCACGAAAAAACGATTCTATCCGACATCAGCTTTGCCCTGTTCGTTGGGGAAAAAGCGGTGTTATGCGGCAAATCCGGCTCCGGTAAAAGTAGCGTGCTGAGAACATTGCTGGGACTGCATCCTCTAAAATCAGGCATGGTTTATTTTCAGGAACAGCCGCTAACGCCGGAGTCTGTTCAATTCATTCGTAGCTGCACGGCTTACATCGGACAAGAACCGATATTGGGTGCTGAAAATGTGCGGGAAGCGCTGTTACTGCCGTTTCAATTTAAAGCGCATCGCGACCATCGGCCTACACAAGCTCAATTGCTTGAGGTATTGCAACGGCTGCAACTGCCCGAAGACATTTTAAACCGGGACAGCAGCCGTATTTCCGGCGGCGAAAAACAGCGGATTGCGCTGGCTCGCGGGCTGTTGTTGGGCAAAAAACTGTATCTGCTCGACGAGGTGACCAGCGCACTGGACGCGGAAAGCAAACGAGTGGTGTTCGATGTGTTCTCCGATCCGCAGCTGACCGTGCTTTCGGTGGCCCACGACCCTGAATGGTTGGAACGTTGCGGCATTGTTTATGAACTTGAAGCGGGGCGATTGACTCAGGTAAGGCGTAATGGAAACTCTTGATATTAAGCTGCCGCAGATGGCGCTACTTTACGGACTTTGTTTGCTGCCGTGGTTATTGCTCTGGCTGATCGGCCTGCGCTTGAGCCGGGATATTGGCATCGGCATCCTGCGCATGAGTATCCAGTTAGCGCTGGTTGGCATTTATCTAAAAGCGCTATTCGATCTTAACAATCCCTGGCTCAACGGCTTATGGATTTTGGTGATGCTGTTGGTTGCCGATTTAAGCATTCTGCGCCGCGCCGGACTGAAAGCGCGGTATTTTGTCCTGGCTACTTTTGTCGCGATTGCCTTCAGCATAGTGCTGTCCACCGCCTATCTGGTGGTTCTGGTCATTCAGCCGCCTCATTTTTACGATGCCCGCTATATCGTTCCGTTGGCGGGTATGATTCTGGGCAACTGCCTGCAAGGAAACGTTATTGCGTTGGAGCGCTTCTATTCGGCACTACGCAAGAACGAAAACGAATACACGACTTTTTTGATGCTCGGCGCGTCTCGCTGGGAAGCCGTGCGCCCGTACTTTCGGGAGGCCATTAAAGCCGCGATCAATCCGACTATCGCCGGTATGGCTACCATGGGACTGGTATCGCTGCCCGGCATGATGACGGGGCAAATTCTGGGTGGCAGTGAACCTTGGCTGGCCGTGAAATATCAAATCGCCATCATGATCTGCATTTTCACCAGTTCCACCGTTGCCAGCATCATCAACCTGAAACTCAGCCTGACTATTGCATTCAACGCGTTTGATGTGTTGCGGGAGGAAGTGATTAAGAAGCCTTGATCCACGAAAATTAAAATAGGCCGCAGCTATTCAAAGCAAGCTTTGAACTCCGACGCTCTAAAGGAGTCCAAAGCTTGCTTTGGATACGCAAAGTTTGTTTTGATTGCGTAAGAACAAGTGCTTATCTTCTTCTGCCCCAAACACCTGCCAGCGCACTGCCGATCAAGCAGTGAAATACTGCTGAAATCGCGGCGGGAACAGGAGCCATCGCCATGTCGGCAAAATGCGTTTTAGCCAGCGATGCGCCCAGTCCGCTATTTTGCATTCCCACTTCTATCGATACGGTGCGACGCTCTACCTTGCCGTATCCCAGCCATTTCATCACAACATAACCCAAGGCAAAGCCGGTGGCGTGAAATAAAAAAACCGAGCAGAATAATTTTGGCCCCACCAGCCCAATCGACGCTTTGTTACCCGCCACAATACTGCTCACCACCAACACAATCACTGCAACGCTGACGATAGGGCCGACCGTATGAATGACGGCGCGCACGGCGTGGCGTTTGTGCTGCTGGATACGATCCAGTGCAGTATTGATTAATAATCCTGCTATCAAGGGTATCAATACCACTACTACCATCGAACGAAACAAGCCCCAGCCGTCAACCGGCAAGTAGGTGCCTGCCAGCCATTGGGTCAGCAATGGCGTCATCACTACAGCAGCGAAGGTAGAGCACATCGTCAACAGTACGCTTAAGGCCACATTAGCACGAGCCAAATAAGTAATCACATTGGATGCGGTGCCGCCGGGACAAGCGCCGACCAGTATCAACCCTATTGCCAGGCTCGCCTCCAGATCCAGCACTTTTGCCCAAAAATAGGCTGACAGCGGCATGATGATAAACTGCGCCAAAACACCGATAGCGATAATTTTGGGCATACGGAACACTTCCGAAAAATCGGACAGCCGCAAAGTCAGGCCCATACCTAGCATGATCACGCCCAGCCCGATGGCAATGTAAGGCTGGAACCATACCCACGCCTCCGGTTGCCACCATGCCCATAAGCAGCCTGCTACTATCCACATCGAAAACCACTCGGCTATTTTTACGCAGGCCTTTTGCCAAACATTTAACATTGATATTCCTTTTGATCTTCTTTTTTAGTTACTTGGGTTCTGGCACAAATCTATCTGAAACAGATTTGCACTAACCTGAAAACCTGACGTGAGTCCCTACCTGAATGACGCTTAAATTGGGTTACCTCGGGCTCCAGTTTTGGGCATTAATAATCTGTATTTTAAATGCCGCTTGCGCAACAAATTCACAGAATGCTTTATCGACTATGTGTTGTTCGGCTAGTTGTTGCAGGCTAAGGTTGGCATCAATAGCAGCTGACTTTACCAGGATCAGTTCGGTTGCCGAAACTGTTTTGGCCAGCCATGCCGCGAGGCTGTCTGAGGTTATATCCCAAGATGCCGGTATACCTGCGTTGTCCAATTCAATAATATCCGGCGACCAAATAACGGTTTTTTGTCGATTTAGTTGGTCTTGAATCGCTGAGACGGTATGAGCCATAGCAAAATCGGGTTTAAGCCCTTTAAACATCAAGGCCATTTGCTGCATGGCTAAGAGCGCCATGTGGTGCGCGGTGGTATCGTCAAATTGCCAGTGTTGTTGCGCCAGCCTGATTTGATCGGCAAACGCGCCGCCGCCGGGAACAATAACCACTGCCCTGCCCTGATAGTTTTTCTCCACCGCATTCAGAGAATTAACAAGGGCATCCGAATAGGACAAGCTTCCTCCCAGTTTAATAATAATCATGTTTCGTCCATACAGCGGAACAAATCAAAATATTTTCCAATCGATATAAAAAATCTGGAAAAGAAAAAATAAATCCTGAAAATCGGCCGCAGTTTAAGTGTTATTAGATAGGGATTTTTAGTTATTCAGCAATCTGTCATCAGCTTGGCTGCCGATTAAAGACTATTTCGAGTTCAATCGTTAATCTCCATAAATCGGCTTTATTAGCTTATCATGAACGAGACTGTAAGCTTTATCAGACTCGCTTTCGACTAAAAACATCCTTATTAATCTTATGATGAAAAGAGCTATCATTTAACAAGTCTGCGCCGCTGCTGTATCATAAAACCTGCGTAACCCCTCTTTTTATTCAAAAAAGAGGCAATATCTTTATAAAATTAAGCGAGGAAATTAATGACTGTTGGTGTTGACGATTTTAAAAAAGCTATGCAACTATGGGCCAGCGGTGTCACCGTTGTTACCACACATTCTGAAAAATTGGGCATTCAAGGCATGACCGTAACTGCTTTTTCCAGTGTTTCGGTTAATCCACCTCAAATATTGATTTGTATTAATGAATCTGCCGACACCGGCGCGGGAATTCAAGAAAGCCAGTGCTTTGCTGTCAATATTCTAAACTCAACTCAACAAGACGTTTCTAATCAATTTGCCGGCGGCAGCAGCCAAGAGCAACGGTTTGAAAATACACCATGGACAGCAGGTATTACCGGTTCTCCCATTCTGGATAACAGTTTGATGTCTATGGAATGCAAAGTCATAGAAAAAGTTCATGCCGGCACTCACTGGATTATTATCGGTGAAGTACAAGATTGCGTGTGCCGTTCGGGTGAGCCACTTTTATACTACCGCGGCGCTTACCAACAGCTAACTGTTCATCCACAATCCAGTTAGAGACAAATAAATCCCTCGCTTTACAGCTTTTTTAATATCAGCATTATGTTCACGATGGAATTATCTTTGAACCTAGTTAAAATATTTTGCTCTGCTTATATTTTTAATGCTATTATTCGCCATAGTTAAAGTTTGAGCCGGCTTTATTTTATTAAAGCGGGGATTTGTAACGCCAATAAAATTGGCGATTTTTTTAAGTAAGAGTGTGATATGTCAGAGCAAGTTGTAGGTACCGTTAAATGGTTCAATGATGAAAAAGGTTTTGGATTTATTGAACAAGAAGGTGGCAAAGATGTTTTTGTTCATCATAGTGCAATTAACGGCGCCGGCCGCAAGACCTTGAGAGAAGGCCAAAAAGTTACTATGGAAGTAACACAAGGCCAAAAAGGTCCGCAAGCAGAGAATGTAACCCCAGCGTAACAAGCTCATATACTTGACCCAAAACTCGACCGAGTTTTGGGTCGAGCTAGTATTTAGTTATCTTATTGCTTTGTAGCAACATAGCAAATCATAATTAAATTCTAAAAATTTTAAAATCTTCAGACGAAGAATTCCGGCTACTCGAATTTATCATATTACCGCATAACGACGCCCAACAGCATATATCCGCTGTATAGTTGTTATGGTTAATATCATTCGTTTAAGTTAAATCGATCTTATTGTCTGTAGCCCTCCCTCTGTTTGAGCAAGTTTTATCTCAACACAACTACTCATTCGCTCATTTCATATATTTCTAAAAAACGCATGTCCTAGCCTTGGTTTTTGCGTCTAAAATTCCTTGCCAGCAATTCTCTTTGCATACCATTTACTGGAAAGCACCAACTTGGAACTATTTTTCAGGCTTTTAGAAACTCATAAAAACTCAACAAAATCTCAGCCTTATTTTAGGCATAAAAAAACGCCCTGTTAGGGGCGTTTTTTGTATATCTAGCAAACAGGGCGACCCTATAAAAAGTCGCCCCGATTTTTTATAAGCTGTAATACATATCGTATTCAGCAGGATGAGTGCTCATACGAACACGAGTTACTTCTTCCATTTTCAGTGCGATAAAGCCGTCAATAGCGTCATCAGTGAAAACACCGCCGCGTGTCAAGAATTCACGGTCACTGTCCAAGGCTTCCAGCGCTTGGTCGAAAGAATGGCAAACTTGTGGAATGTTTTTCGCTTCTTCAGCAGGTAAATCATACAAATCTTTATCCATAGCATCGCCAGGATGGATTTTGTTTTGAATACCGTCCAAGCCAGCCATCATCATCGCTGAGAACGCCAGATAAGGGTTTGCAGTTGAGTCAGGGAAACGAACTTCGATACGACGGCCTTTTGGGTTGTTAACAAAAGGAATACGGATAGAAGCAGAACGGTTACGTGCAGAGTAAGCCAGCATAACAGGCGCTTCGAAACCTGGAACCAGACGCTTGTAGCTGTTGGTTGATGAGTTGGTGAAAGCGTTCAATGCTTTAGCGTGTTTGATGATACCGCCGATGTAGAACAGAGCAGTTTCAGACAAGCCGCCATACAGGTCGCCAGTGAACAGGTTAACGCCGTCTTTAGCCAAAGATTGGTGCACGTGCATACCGCTGCCGTTGTCGCCAACCAGTGGTTTAGGCATGAAAGTCGCTGTTTTGCCGTATGCGTGTGCAATGTTAGCAACAACATATTTCAATTCCAAAACTTCGTCAGCTTTTTTAACCAGAGTGTTGAACTTCACGCCGATTTCGCACTGCCCGGCAGTTGCTACTTCGTGATGATGAACTTCAGTGGTCATGCCCATTTCTTCCAGTGTCAAGCACATTGCAGAACGCATGTCTTGGAAAGAATCAACTGGAGGCACAGGAAAATAGCCGCCTTTAACGCCTGGACGGTGACCGGTGTTGCCGTCTGGATAGACTTTTTCTGAGTTCCAACCCGCTTCTTCTGAATCGACTTTATAGAAAGAGCCGCTCATGTCAGTGCCCCAACGAACGTCGTCAAAAATGAAAAATTCGTTTTCAGGACCGAAGAATGCTGTGTCTGCAATACCGGTTGATTTTAAATAAGCTTCTGCGCGTTTGGCGATAGAGCGCGGATCGCGTTCGTAACCTTGCATATTTTTTGGCTCAATGATGTCGCAACGCAAGATCAGTGTGTTGTCATCAAAGAAAGGATCCATAACCGCAGTAGATGGATCAGGCATTAAGATCATGTCTGATTCATTGATGTGTTTCCAGCCGGCAACTGAAGAACCGTCAAACATATTGCCTTCTTCAAAGGTATCTTCATCAATTGTATGAGCAGGGAATGTTACATGTTGCTCTTTGCCGCGGGTGTCACAAAAACGAAAATCGACGAATTTTACGTCGTTTTCTTTGATCATTTTAAGTACTTTTGCTGCAGACATTTATTTCGTCTCCTGAGATGGATTATTAGAATCTGTGTTTTATGCCAAACGGCGTAACGATACCATTTTTTTTGCTGGATTAGCCACTAAAAAAACGAGCAGAACAAACGCCGCCTTAAAAACAGGTAATGGGCAGAAAACTAAAGCATCATTATGGTGCATTAGTAATTCATATCGCCCAAAACATGTGCATATTATTCCTGCTTTATTGCATCAAGCTTATGATTACAAGCACATTTCAGATGATTTATTTTATCGATAGGTATTTTAACTTATTGATAATAAATACAATTAATCCAATATAGCTGAGTTTCTCCACCTAAAAACGTATAGCACAAATACAGTTGGCATTTTACTTGCTCTTAGTTGTTTAGCGGGCGTCTCGCCTTGAGTTTAACTAAATTAAGGATTTTTGATATGAAAAGCCATCTAACCAATAATTATTTCAAACTAAAGCCACTGGCTTTGGGCATAGCTCTGGTTTCTGTTTTTGGGGCAGCACAAGCTAAGAGCTTGACGGAAGCCAGCACTTTACTTGAAACGGTAGGCGATCCTAATGAAAGCCAGTTCATGAAAAATATTGGGGTGAAAATCGGTGGCTGGGCAAACGCAGGAATCACTTATAACGCAGCAAGCCCGGCTAATAACTTTAATGGTCCGGTTACTTTCGGAGATCGCTCTGGCGAATTCCAGTTGAATCAATTAAACCTATTCGCCCAACGGGCCGTGGCTGCAGAAGGCGATGCGTGGGATTTTGGCGGACGTGTCGATGCGATGTTCGGTACGGATTCTATTTTCACCCAAGCTTACGGTGTTCCCGCATTTGATGTGAATACAGGACTGCCTTTGAATCGGAACCATTGGGATCTTAATATGATTAATAGCAACAGCAACCGTTTTTACGATATTGCACTACCCCAAGCCTATGCCGAGGCTTATGCGCCTATCGGCAATGGTTTGAATATCAAGGCCGGTCACTTTTACACGCCGATTGGCTACGAGACGGTTCCTGCTCCGGACAACTTTTTCTATACCCATGCTTACACCATGCAATATGGCGAACCGTTCACCCATACCGGCGTGATGGGAAATTATACAGTTGATAAAAACTGGGCAGTCATGGGCGGTGTTACTACTGGCAGCGCCACCGGCGGTTGGGATGGCGGTTGGGATAAACAGTTAGGTAACTGGGGAGGCTTGGCAGGTACTACCTGGACTAGTGATGATAAGGATACTTCAGCTAATATCAGCGGTACCTATGGCGGTACTTCGGAGCACAGCAGCCAATCTTGGGGCCTGTACAGTATGGTATTGAAGCATAATATTACTTCTAAAACCCATCTGGTTTTACAGCATGATCATGGTTACGCCAATGGCGTTCTGACATCTGTTCCGAATGTCGATGCCGAATGGTATGGCGTCAATTCTCACTTAACGTATGACGTTAAAGATAATCTGACAGCGGGTGTTCGAGCTGAATGGTTCCGCGATCAAAACGGTTTTAGAGTTTGCTCTCCTGGCCGTGTATCTGCCGCAACCAATGGTGCGGGTAGCAGTTTTGCCGCTGGGGGCAATTTCACCTCTACCTGTAATGCCGGCAATGGCGCCAGTTATTATGGAATTACCGCTGGTGTGAACTGGAAGCCGCTGAAATGGCTGAATATTCGTCCGAATGTTCGTTATGACTGGGTGGATGGAAGAAATGCCGCTACAGGCGGTCAGTATCGTCCCTTTGGTAATAACAAGCAGGATCAATTTCTGTTCTCTACCGATTTCGGAGTCAACTTCTAACGCAGTTTGATGGGGATGGCTAGAGTAGGTGACGATGCTTTTCTACCCCACTTTAGCTCATAGATCACGCTGGATTTTAAATTTATAAAAGAGGCTCAAATGAAACTAATAACTGCTGTTGTTAAACCCTTTAAGCTCGACGATGTTCGAGAAGCGCTTTCGGATATAGGAGTTTCCGGAGTAACTGTCACAGAAGTAAAAGGTTTTGGTCGTCAAAAAGGACATACCGAGCTTTATCGCGGTGCTGAATATGTGGTTGACTTTTTACCCAAGGCCAAAATTGAGGTGGCGGTGGCTGACACTATGCTGGAGCAGGCCGTAGAGGCCATTGCCAAAGCAGCCAATACCAGCAAAATAGGTGACGGTAAAATTTTTGTAACCAATTTAGAGCAAGTTGTCCGGATTCGTACCGGGGAAACAGGCGAAGAAGCGCTTTAATATTAAGGGGGAACTATGAAACAACTTTTAACTACCTTTATCCTGTTTGCTTTGCTAGGTTATGCAGGATTCTCTGTTGCGGAAACTGCCGTTCCGGTTCCGCCTACAGCCAACAAAGGAGATACCGCATGGATGATCGTCGCGACTGTGTTGGTTATCCTGATGGTCATTCCCGGATTGGCGTTGTTTTACGGCGGCATGGTGCGCGCCAAAAACATGCTGTCCATGTTGATGCAAGTATTTGTGATTTTCTCGATGATGGCTATATTGTGGGCGATTTACGGCTACAGCATCGCGTTTACCGAAGGCAACGCTTTCTTTGGCGGATTTAGCAAGATGTTCCTTAAAGGCATAACGCCGGACTCGCTTGCAGCCACTTTCAGCAAGGCTGTTTACGTTCCTGAGTATATTTATGTCGCATTCCAGCTAACTTTCGCCGCTATTACTCCAGCCCTGATCATTGGTGCTTTCGCTGAACGCGTTAAGTTTTCTGCGGTACTGTTGTTTATGTTCTTGTGGTTTACCTTCTCTTACCTGCCGATGGCACATATGGTTTGGTATTGGGCCGGTCCTGATGCTTATACCGACGCATCGGCGGCGGAAGCGGCTACTGCTACGGCTGGATTTGTGTTCCAAAAAGGTGCATTGGATTTCGCAGGCGGTACGGTTGTGCATATCAACGCCGGTATTGCTGGCTTAGTGGGCTGCTTGCTGATAGGCAAGCGTATCGGTTACAAAAAGGAATCGCTTGCGCCACATAGCGTGACCATGACTATGATTGGCGCTTCTTTATTATGGGTCGGCTGGTTCGGCTTTAATGTCGGCTCCAACCTGGAAGCTAACGGTCTTGCCGCTTTAGTCTTTGTAAATACTTTATTGGCCAGCGCGGCGGCTACTCTGGCATGGGTAGGCGCAGAATGGCTGTTGCGCGGTAAACCCAGCATGTTGGGCGGCGCTTCCGGTGCTGTTGCAGGTCTTGTCGCCATTACGCCTGCCTGTGGCTGGTCCGGTCCTATGGGGGCTATTTTCTTAGGATTAGTCGCCGGCGCAGTTTGTTTTTGGGCGGTTACTATGCTGAAAACTGCGCTGGGCTATGACGATTCCCTGGATGCTTTCGGTGTCCATGGCGTGGGTGGAATTATCGGCGCGCTGGGTACCGGCATCGTCGCCAGTCCATCGCTCGGCGGTACCGGCGTTTGGGATTACGTTGCCAACGGAGTGGCTGAGTACAGCATGATCGGTCAAATCACCAGTCAAGCATGGGGCGTGGGTATCTGTATCATCTGGTCCGGTGCGGTATCCTTTATTGCTTACAAAATCGTGGATATATTGATCGGGCTTCGGGTTAGCGAAGAGGTCGAGCGTGAAGGGCTTGACGTTTCCGAACATGGTGAGACTGCGTATCATATTTAATTCATAATGAACTTTCTTCAAAAGTGATTCTTTGGCAAACAACGGGCGCGCAAGCGCCCGTTTTTGCGTTTAAAAAAACGTAACAGTGTAGAAAAAACACGTCAGTTTAGTGTTTTTATCCGGTCTATTAATTGTATGTTGATTGATAATTCACTATGATTGCAGCCGATATTATCAACACTTTTTGCCATCTACCGTGAGAGAGAATATGAAATTAATAACAGCAATCATTAAACCGTTCAAAATGGATGATGTCCGAGAAGCATTATCTGAAATTGGAGTTGCTGGCGTTACTGCAACGGAAGTAAAAGGCTTTGGCCGTCAGAAAGGTCACACTGAGCTATACAGAGGTGCCGAGTATGTAGTCGATTTTTTACCTAAAGTTAAACTGGAAATTGCCGTTTCCGATGATGTGGTGGATAAAGCCGTCGAGACTATCGTTAATGCGGCCAATACCGGCAAAATCGGCGATGGAAAAATATTTGTATCAAATTTAGAGCAGGTTATCCGTATTAGGACGGGCGAAACCGGCGAAGATGCCATTTAAAGGCGCAAAGGAAAAAAGATGTTGTTAAAAATAATAAATAGAAGGCTGTTTTTAGGCCTCTTGCTGTTACCCGATCTTGCTTTTGCGGATCAATTAAACCAAGCCGATACCGCTTGGATTTTAACCTCGACTGCTTTGGTTTTGTTTATGACAATACCGGGTCTGTCGTTATTTTATGCCGGATTGGTTAGAAGCAAAAACGTTCTGTCCGTATTAATGCAGTGCTTTGCGATTACCTGTCTGGTTTCCATTCTTTGGCTGGCCGGCGTTTACAGCTTTATTTTCGCCGACGGCGGAGAACTGCAAAAAATTATCGGCGGGGCTTCAAAGGTATTCCTGCCCGAGATAGGCGTCACGTCGTTAAAAGGCACTATTCCTGAAACAGTCTTTTTCATGTTTCAGATGACCTTTGCGATTATTACTCCCGCGCTGATAGTCGGCGGTTTTGCCGAGCGGATGAAATTTTCGGCGATGCTGTGGTTTAGCGGCTTATGGTTGATTGTTGTTTACCTGCCGATCTGTCACTGGATGTGGGGCGGCGGCTGGCTGGCCGATTTGGGCGCAATGGATTTTGCCGGCGGCATCGTCATCCACGTTAATGCCGGTGTTGCGGCGCTGGTAGCTGCATTGGTATTGGGCAAAAGAAAAGGCTTTCCCAACACCGCCATGCCACCGCATAACATGACTATGGTAGTTACCGGCGCAGGCATGTTGTGGGTTGGCTGGTTCGGGTTTAACGCCGGCAGCGCGTTAACCGCAGACGGTCGTGCCGGCATGGCAATGCTGGTGACACATATCGGCGCGGCTTCGGGCGCTTTGACCTGGATGTTTATAGAATGGAAACGTTTTAGTAAGCCCAGCGTATTAGGTATTGTAACCGGCATGGTTGCAGGTTTGGGTACCATCACCCCCGCTTCAGGCTTTGTCGGCCCTTTCGGTGCGCTGGTGATTGGCATTACCGCCGGCGCCGTATGTTTCTACGCTACTCAATATGTAAAACGCACCCTGAAAATCGATGATTCTCTGGACGTATTTTCCGTTCATGGCGTAGGTGGCGTAACCGGCTCATTACTGACCGGCGTCTTTGCAGCAAGTGGATTGGGCGGCCTCGGTTTAGCAGAGGGCGTTTCAATAATGGACCAAGTCAGCGTTCAGGCATTGGCGATTGTGGTTACTGCGACTTGGAGCGCACTATTCAGCTACCTGATTTTAAAATTACTGGATAGATGGATAGGCTTACGTGTAACTCCCGATGAGGAAGTACAAGGCTTGGATAATGTTCTGCATGAAGAAACCGGATATCTTGATTTATAGGTTTTTTCATTAGTATTTTCTACTTAAAAAAGCGGCTTCCTCAGTAATCTGAGGAGCCGCTTTTTTTTGTTTATAATGGCGATAAGTTAAAACGGATGAGGTCACTGGATTTTATGAAAGTTCGACACATAGTATCTAAAATCAAAATCGCTGTTTTTATAGCGATCGGTCTTCTGGGTATCTATGCTGCGCTGGGCTTTTACGTATTGCCTACGCTGGTAAAATCGAAACTGCCGACACTCATCCAACAGAAAACCGGTAGAAAGTCATCTGTTGCAACGGCTAAGTTTAATCCTTTTTCGTTACAGTTAAACTTACAGGGGGTCGAACTTCAAGAGCCGGACGGCCAGCTGTTCGCCCGCTTTGATGATTTTTTTATCGACATTGATGCGCTACGATCCATCAATCAGGCAGCTCTGGTTCTTGATACGGCGTCGCTGAACAAGCCAATCGTCCGTATCGCCAAAGACAAAAACGGGGGATTCAATTTTACAGATCTGCTTAATGACAACAAAAACAAGCACAATAGTGGCAAGATTTTCCCTGTCAATATCGCCAAGCTGTCAATAAACGAAGGAAAGCTGAATTGGGAAGATGCGCATTTAGCAAGCCCCGAAAAGGAAACTGTTTATCCGATTAATCTTGCTATTGAAAACTTCACGACCCAAACCGACAACCAAGCCAAATTAGGCTTAACCCTGGAATTAGCGTCAGGCGGCAAGCTGGATTGGCAAGGCACAATCGGCCTTAATCCGCTATCTTCATCCGGTCATATCAAATTAAATAACGTGCAACTGCCAAGAATCCGGGCTCTGGCCTTGCAGGACCTTTTGCAACTGGATTTGCAGGGCTATGAACTTTTAGAAGCCGATTACAAAGCCGATTATGTTGATGATAAACTTAACGTTAACCTCAATCAGGGCAAGTTTGAACTGCGCGATGTTCAGGTTTCAACAGCAGCTCAGAACAACGCACTGATTAAAACGCTTCAGTTGGCCGTGCATGGAATCGGCTTTAACCTTGGCAGCCATGAGCTAACGATTGAATCCGTTTCAGCAAACGACGCCGATTTTAAGGCATGGTTGGACACCGAAGGCACGCTTAATTATCAGGCCTTTCTGCCTGAGGCCAAACCCTCCCCCACAGAAGCGGAATCGGAACAAGCGCCATGGATTATCAAAATCGACAACATCACACTGAATAATTTTGGGCTTAGCTTTGAAGATCGAAGCTTAAAAAAGCCCATCACCATCACCGCCAAGCCTATCAATCTAAAGCTGACCAATTTCAGCAATAAAAACGCTGCGAACCTGCCTTTTCAGTTCAGCGCCTCGGTTAATAAAACCGGCTCAATCAAGCTTGACGGCAATGCCGTCATTGAACCCTTATTTGCACAGATAGCCGTTGATGTTAAAGACATTGAACTGGAAAATTTCCAGGCTTATGTCGATGAGTTTGCGCGTCTGGATGTCATCGATGGGGCGTTGGCGGTTAACGGTAATATCCTCGTCGCCAAATCCGCACAAGATAAGTTGGATATTAAGTTTACCGGCAATACCGAAATTACCGATTTATTAACCCGCGACCAGATAAAAAACAAAGACTTCGTCAAATGGGAGAGTTTAACCCTTAACGGTATCGATATGGATTCACCGGCAAACTTATATAGCGCAGAATCACTGCGGATTAACAAACCTTATGCCAGAGTCATCATCAGACCGGACAAGACCGTCAATTTTAGCGAAATTATGATTGCTGAGAAAAGCAAATCCTCATCTTTGCAAAAAGAGGAGGATAAGCCCCCCCCTTTACAAAGGGGGGACCAGGGGGAATTACAGAAGCCTAAATTTAAACTGGGCAAAATCCAAGTCATTGACGGCTCTTCCGATTTTGCCGACCTTTCCCTGATTTTGCCGTTCGCCGCGCAAATCAAAAGCTTGGACGGCGGCGCGAGCGGTATTTCCTCCGATCGGAAATCAATAGTCAAGGTTGATTTAAAGGGGAATGCTTATGATCTGGCGCCAGTCGACATCAAGGGCGAAATCCGTCCTTACTTGGGTGATTACGATATTCGATTGAAGTTTACCGGTATGCCGATGCCGTTAATTTCGCCTTACATGGTGCAATTTGCCGGTTATAAAGTTGAGAAAGGCAAAATGTCGTTGGAGCTAAATTACAAAGTTGCCGACAAAGAACTGACCGCTTCCAATAATATCCTGATTGACCGCTTCGAGTTGGGCGAAAAAGTTGAAAACCCCAATGCCGTGTCATTACCGCTGAAACTGGCGGTGGCTTTAATGAAGGATTCCGAAGGCAAAATAAAAATGAACATGCCCATTACCGGCAGCTTGGAAGACCCTCAATTCAGCGTCAGCCGCATCGTTGTCGATGCGTTGGTTAATGCGATAACTAAAGTGATCGGCTCGCCTTTTCATGCATTAGCTTCATTAATAGGCAGCGAAGAAGATTTAAGCGCTATCAGCTTTCCTGCCGGTAGCGCGGAATTGAGTAAGCAGGAAATCAACAAGCTGGATGATTTAGCTAAAGCGTTAAAAACGCGTCCGGCCTTACAATTGGAAATTAAAGGCGCGGCTTTTCAGGAGCAGGATTGGCCGGCGGTCAGCGACGATGCTTTATACGATCAGCTTAAAAGAATAAAAGCCGACGAAGTTAATAAGCAGGGCGGCAGAAAAATACGCGCAGAATATGTTGTGATTTCCGACCAGGATTACAGGCGTTTGATGGAACAGCTATTTGCGGAAAAGTTTCCGCTGATGGTGGAAAAATCCTTGCTGGGCAAGCTGCGCCTGGTAGGCAGTAAGGCCGATACTAGCACAGACGAGTTTTATGCAGTCGCCAAGGAGAAGCTATCAGCCATCATTAAACCTGAAGAGCAGAGGCTAAAAAACTTGGCTGCAGAAAGGGCGCAAGCGATTGCACGCTATATCGTGCAAAAAGGCGGTATAGCAAACGATCGGGTGTTTATACTGGATACAGTGATCGATCCAAAAAGAGAAAATACCGAGATTGTTAGCGCCTTGTCATTGAAAACCGATTGACACTTGCAGCCCGTTAGCCATGACTTTATTTAAAATAATCCGCATCCTGATTTTACTGGCCGTGTTTGTAGGCCTGGCTTTTTATGCGAAAAACCAAAAACTAAAATCCAGGTCGTGGACCGAACCTTTAAGTGTGGTCATTTACCCCATCAACGGCGATAACAATAGTCCGGTCGTCAACGAATATATCAATGATCTGGACGACAGCGTGTTTATACCGGTTGACCGGTTTTTACAGCAACAAAGCGAACAATATAAGCTCACCACTAAACAACCCACCCAAATACACATCGGGCCAATGCTGACAGTGCAGCCGCCCGAAGCTCCGCTACCCGGCGAAGGTTATGCGGCAATCATCTGGTGGGGGCTTAAATTCCGCTATTGGACATATAAAAACACGCCCGATTCGGATTCCAATATGAGCCTTGTCCGTGTTTTTGTGCTTTACCATGAAGCAACGGCTGGCAGAAGTTTGCAGCATTCAGTAGGACTCGACAAAGGCTTGGCTGCCGTAGTTCATGCCTTTGCCTCTGTCGATCAGGACCAACAAAACAATATCGTCATTGCCCACGAATTCCTGCATACAGTCGGGGCGACAGACAAATACGACGCCGATAATAACGCCCTGTTTCCGATCGGCTATGCCGACCCGGAGCAGTCGCCCCTCTATCCGCAAACCAAAGCTGAAATCATGGTTGGCCGTATCCCCTTGTCGGCAACCGACGTGCGCATGTCGGCCAGTCTGGACGAATGCATGATTGGCGAACAAACGGCGAAAGAGATCAACTGGCTGCAGGAAAAGAATCTGTAGTTTGCGTCTACAGCAACAGCCTCCGGATTAATTGCTTTTGGATAAAGATAGTACTGAAAATCTTATATGAACGACATTACCCCAGATAAAAAAACGGACGTTATTTGTCACTGTAGCGGAACCACTAAAGAACAAATTAAGCAGTTTATTAATAATGGAATCGACAACCTGGACGGAATATCCAGAATGACCGGCGCTTGTTCAGGATGTGGAGCTTGTGATGTTTCAATATTGGAATTGCTGGCCGAGAATATAACTGACTGTGATGCTTAGTAGAGCATCATCGCCCTTCCCTTTCCGACTGACATTCGTAAACAATGTGCGATGCTTATCCCACTTGACTAAATCATGACAGAGACATCCTACGTAAAAAACTTTAAGTAGTTGTATGCATAGACATTTATTAAATACTGCCACACAATTTCATCACATACGATAAAGCCAATCCTGCCGAAAGACAGGAGCAGAAAGTCGCGGATCCTATCAACGGAAAGCCGGACTGCCGAAAGTGACTACAAAAAAGTCACGCAAGAGGTAGTTTGGCTTTTTTATTTTTGACATAGAGGAAAACAATCTCAGGCCAAGGCCTGCGATTATTCCAGGAGGGCATTACTATGTTATATAGAAGTATTATTTTTCGTCCTGCCCGTATCATGTTATCGACCTTAAACGGGCTTGTCTGCTTATCGCTAATTTTATTGAGGGTATTAACACTTCCGAGATGAAATTCTTTACTTTTAGTAGTGTAAAGCGGTTTGACTTCGTGCTCTAACGGGCTAAACCGCCAATTACTTAAAGTAGGCGCTCTACTGCAGGCTATCCATGACCTAGTGTAGCGGTGTGCCGAGGCGACGCACAATATCAAAAGCACCTGGGACATCTCTCCGCTTGAAAAAGTCCGAGCGGTAATCAGGTTCATGGCTCCGATCATTACAATTTAACATCGGCTGAATTTAACCTGGCAGTGACTAGCATGACAAAATCAACCAACAAATCCCAAGCGGATGCTGAAAAACATCGCCTGCTGGCGCAAAATAGCGGCGAGGCGGCATGGCGATTATGGGGGCCGTATCTGAGTGAGCGCCAATGGGGTACGGTGCGCGAAGACTACAGCGAAGACGGGAACGCTTGGGACTATTTTAGCCACGACCAGGCCCGTAGCCGAGCCTACCGATGGGGTGAGGACGGCATCGCGGGCCTCTGCGATGAAAAACAGCGGTTGTGCCTGGGCTTGGCTTTATGGAATGAACAGGATCCGATCCTGAAGGAGCGCTTGTTCGGCTTGACCAATAGCCAAGGCAATCACGGCGAAGACGTCAAGGAACTTTATTACTATCTCGACGCAACGCCCAGCCACTCCTACCTGAAAATGCTGTACAAGTATCCGCAGCAGGCATTCCCTTACACGGCACTGATCGAACAGAATTGCAAGCGCGGCAGAGACATGCCGGAATTCGAATTGCTGGACACCGGCATATTCAACGACAACCGTTACTTTGACGTGTTTATAGAATACGCCAAGGCCGACGTCGATGACATCCTGATGTTAATTACCGCGCATAACCGCAGCGCCAACGCCGCTCCATTGCATATACTACCGCAGCTTTGGTTTCGCAACACCTGGAGCTGGGGCTACGATGCCAATCGCCCGACACTTTCCGCCGCCGAAACCGATGACATCATGATCCGGCATGCCGATCTGGGCAGCTATTATTGTTATTTCGACGGTGATCCCGACCTGCTGTTCTGCGACAACGAAACCAATCTACCGCATTTGTATAACCAGCAAACTGCCGGTTATTTCAAGGATGCCTTTCATGAATACATCATCCATGGCGATCACCGCGCCGTGAATCCGCAAAGAAACGGCACCAAGGCGGCGGGGCATTTCAGCTTTTCTGTTCCGGCTCACGGCAAGGCGGAAGTGCGTCTGCGCCTGAGCAAAGGTCATAACCTACAGCCTTTTAATGACTTCGATGCCCTATTCACTGTGCGTCGCAGCGAGGCTGACGACTTTTATGCCGAGTTGCAAACGGCTTTAACGGATGCCGATGCCAAACTGATTCAACGTCAGGCCCTGGCCGGTATGATCTGGGGCAAACAGTTCTATTACTACGACATCCCCCAGTGGCTGAAAGGCGACCCGGCAACGGTTCCGCCGCCGGTAAAGCGTCGCGATGGACGCAACAAAGACTGGCAACACCTGAATAATGCCGACATAATTTCTATGCCCGACACTTGGGAATATCCGTGGTATGCAGCATGGGATCTGGCATTTCATTGCGTGACACTGGCAATGATCGACCCTGCCTTTGCCAAAAACCAGCTGCTGCTGATGGCACGGGAATGGTATATGCACCCTAACGGCCAGATGCCCGCTTATGAATGGAATTTCGGTGATGTCAACCCGCCTGTTCATGCCTGGGCCGCGTGGGAAGTCTATAAATCCGAATGCCAATGCAACAATGGCACTGGCGACCTCGACTTCCTGGAACGGATCATGCATAAATTGATCATCAATTTTACCTGGTGGGTCAATCGTAAGGACGCTGACGACAACAATGTCTTCCAGGGCGGCTTTCTCGGTCTGGACAATATCGGCGTGTTCGATCGTAGTGACCCTTTGCCGGCCGGCGGCCTCATCGACCAGGCCGACGGTACCAGCTGGATGGCGATGTATAGTCTGAACCTGATGCGCATTGCCCTGGAGCTGGCACTGCATGACCGGGTTTATGAAGATATCGCCACCAAGTTCTTCGAGCACTTCCTGTACATTGCCAAAGCAATGGACAACATTGGCGGCGAACAATGTATCGGTCTTTGGGACGAACAAGACCAGTTTTTCTATGACGTACTGCGTTCTCCCGACGGCAAAATGATCCCGCTCAAAATACGGTCCATGATTGGCTTGATCCCTTTTTATGCGGTAGAGATCATCGAACCCGAATTACTGGATAAGCTGCCGGACTTCAAACGCCGTATGAAATGGTTCCTTGATTATCGTCCCGATTTGGCTTCGTTAGTTGCCGATTGGAACGAGCCGGGGCACGGCGACCGCCGCTTGCTATCCCTGCTTGGCGGTCACCGGATGAAAAAGCTGCTGCAACGAATGCTCGACGAGACTGAGTTTCTATCCGACTACGGCGTGCGCTCCTTGTCTCGGGCGCATCATGGTCAACCTTATGTAGTTAGCTGCGTCAACTCGACAATGAGTGTGCACTACCAGCCGGGTGAAGCCGAATCCGGCATGTTTGGCGGTAATTCCAACTGGCGAGGCCCTATCTGGTTCCCGGTCAATTACCTGTTGATCACTTCGCTCAGGCGTTTTGCCGGCTTCTACGGCGAGAGCTTTAAAATAGAATGCCCGACCGGTTCCGGTATTTTTCTATCCATCAATGAAGTAGCCGATGAGTTGTCTCTGCGACTGACCCGGATTTTCCGCAAAGATGAAAATGGGCGTAGACCCGCATATGGTCACGATGAAAGGCTGCAAAATGATCCGCACTTTAATGATTACCTGTTATTCCACGAATATTTTCATGGCGATGATGGCAATGGTTTAGGAGCATCGCACCAGACCGGCTGGACCGGTTTAGTCGCGAAACTGCTGCAACCGTATCCGTGAAATATTGCTAACGCAAATCGCCTTACGGCTCCCATTGACTTCAATTGTCGAGATATTACCCGATCTGCATAGCAATCGCCTGCAAGGAGCCGGGACTCGGGAAAGCTTGAGTTAGAGGCGCTATCCGGCAGCTTGGGTAGTCATGCCGATTGATTATATTAAATTTTTACATAGAATGAGAAAACCGAATCAACTTTGATAGGAGGTTAATATGAAGCTGATCAATGAATCATTGCTGGAAATAACCATCAATTTCTTAAAAGAAGTTAGAGAAACTAACGGGATCTGTCTTGTCGGATTAATAGAGGATCTTGAAAATGTAATGCAAACGCCAAGCTTTAGTGACGATAAGCAAAAGCCCCCCCGCAGGCGCAGAATAACTGATGAGGTAGATGATAGATCATGATGGGTTTCGTCTTCGCCTCTACTCATCCTATAATCTTTAATTCTTGATTAACAAAGGTATTGGCAGCTGTGCAGAGCCCGCTTCGGATACCGATCGGGTATTAATAAAGCCAGCACCTGTTGAGCCGATGCCTCGGGGCGCGAAAAATGCACTTGCTCATAGTCTGCCACCAACATTCCGACAAAGTTCAGCAAGGAAGCCAAAGGGTGGGATTCATTCTCGCCGATTTTCATAAGTCGTCATATGTAAAGAGCGTAACTTATAGACTTCACCCTCAACCCAATTAAAAACGAAACTAATATCCGTGAACGCGGGTTGCCGCTGTTGACTGTAAGATTGATGTTCAACAGTCGGATGCTAATCAGCTTTCGCCTATGATGATCTTTTCAGCGATGGCTTTCTGGCAGCCTATGGCATCGACAGTCATCACCGCGCCTGTTAAATCCAGGCAGCTTAATATCTCCGATATAGCCGTGATCTCGTTTGATTTTCCGTCCGTCTCGTCTTGCATCAAAACCAGCCGAGCCTTGGCGGCATAAGTGCTTAGCAGATACAGCCTTACTCGCTCTCATACGACTGCCCCGCAAGTTTTTTCCATCCAGACAAATCTGAGCGTTATAGCCCTGACTTGATTCCACTTTCATTTTTGAACCCATTTTTCAGCAAGACTGAGAGATTTTGATAGAGTGTTTGCATACCATTAATAGGATTTTTAAATCGCCTCTTCCTGGAAACTAGTCAAATGGCAAGTTGTCACTAAATAATTCTATTAACTGCAAGAAAAAAATTATAGAATTATAAAAAACCACTTTCACCAATATTTCTCGATCAATACGCTCGCAAATATCCACCAGCGTAATCGAAACAATACATTTCCGACAGACTCCTAGCTCTCTCCAGCAGCAGGGGAAATAAAAGTACCGAATTTTGATGTGCGATAACACATCAAAATATAACTATACATATTCATCATGACTCAATCACATCAACATCTTCCCATTTATTTAGGTTCGCCTGGCGAAGAAATCAGCATACAAGACCTTCACTCAATCAAACATCGGTTTAAACTTTTGAATCAGCTTCGTAAAGAGCGCGTTCAAGAGTTTCTGCAACCTCGCCAACGAGTATTTTTAGAATTACTGCCCTTACTTTTTCATTGCAACTTTACGATGTTGCCGGGCTTTATTTCCTCGGCGACCCCCGCCGGGATACCTGAATACAATCCTGATGCCGAGACATTACATGCCGCCAGGCAGTTTGCAACGAATTTCAATTACACCCGTATACCATCACATATTTATCCTATTGAAGGGCTGTTTTTAATGGGCAGTGTCGGTAGCATTGCATTTTCAAAAACCAGCGATATGGACATCTGGTTATGCCACCAATCCGGCTTATCATCCAACGACATCAATGAGCTGCGACAAAAAGCCTCGGCTCTAGAAGTTTGGGCCGAATCATTAGAACTGGAAGTGCATTTTTTCCTGATCGACAGCAAAGAATTTCGGCTCGGTCGGAACACGCCTATTTCTACTGAAAGTAGCGGTCAAACTCAGCATTATCTGCTGCTTGAAGAGTTTTATCGGACTGCAATTTATATTGCAGGAAAAAGTCCCGCGTGGTGGTTAGTTCCTCCTCATGAAGAAGGCAATTACACCCACTATATAAAACATCTCATAACCAATCGCTTCATTCCCGATCATGAGCTTATCGATTTTGGCGGACTCGAAGCCGTCCCGGCTGAGGAGTTTACCGGCGCAACCCTTTGGCACCTTTATAAGGCGCTACATGCACCCCACAAGTCATTATTGAAACTGTTATTAATGGAATGCTATGCCAGCGAATATCCTCAGCCCGAATGGCTATGCCAAGACATAAAAAAAGCCGTTTATGAGGGCAACTACATGAAGGTCGATCTCGATCCGTATTTGCTGATTTACACGAAAGTCGAAAGATATTTGCAAAATGGCCATACCGGAAGATTAGCCTTAGCCCGCCAAAGTTTTTATTTAAAAGTAATGGGTTCATCCGACACTACTTTGGATGCTCAAACCCGGGCATCCAGGGAACTCTATATCCAACAGATTGCTAAATCCTGGAATTGGCCTGCATCTACTATTGATGAACTTAAACAGATTCGATCATGGAATATACAAAAAGCGACAGAAGAACATGCCATTATTGTGCAGCAATTGACCCACTGTTATCGCATGATTATGGGATTCGCCAAAGCCCATGTGAATCCAGACCAGGAAAATAATAACGATCTAAAATTAATCGGCAGAAAACTTCACTCATTTTTAGAGAAAAGGCCGGGTAAGATTGAAATTATCACTACGTATGCCGAAGTTCACTCAAAAGAAAATGCATTATCTATTGTAGAAAGTAACCCGGCTGCCAAAATCAATGGATGGGCTTTATATCTAAAATACGTACAGATAAATACTGCTGCAAACTTTGAACCTATACAAAAATGCCGGACTTTAATAGAAACGCTCTGCTGGCTGGTCATCAATGGCCTCTATCACAAACACCTGCTAATCAATTTCAGCTCGCACTCTCTTCAAATGCCGGATTCAGAGCTGCGTTCAATTCTGAGGCATATCCATCATTTTTTTAGCCATAACTTTAATTTCGACGCCCCGCTGGATATTTACCAAACCCAGAAGACCTCGTTGCATTCACTGGTTCTTATAAATATGGGAATATCGGATAATGAGCGCCTATGCGTTATGAGTGAGCGGCGCTCCGATCCGCTAAGTTATGGTATAAACCGGCAGTGCTTTATTCAAACCATAAGCAGGATTTCGTTATCCAGTTGGAGTGATATTACAACCACTCACGAGGATGGCCTGGATGGTTTATTTAAGTGTTTAACGGACATCATTAACAACAGCCAAAAACCGCTGTCTTTAAAAAATGTGAAATTTATTTGTCACTCTCCGACTCGGGCTAGAGACATTATTTTCCGCGTTGAAGTAATATTTAGCATCTTGGTTAAGCTTTTTTCCTCTCCGCAGCAGAATCAATCACCGCGTTACATTTTACCTGGAGAAACTTCGTATTATGTATTCCAATCTGAAAATGAAACTCTAATTTACAAAATGCTGGCAACTGAAAAACTGTTGTTAGACGAATTAAGCCGCCCTCAGGAGCAGTTCAGCCCCATTCATTTTGACCAGACCATCCTTGAAGATACACCCATCCGTCTTGTTTACTCGATGAACAAGCCGCAAGCGGTCCAGCTTTTCTATTATGACGATAAGACGGACATCAACGTATATATTGTTGATGAAAAAGGGACTTTGTATACTCAGCAGCATAACAAGGCAAGCATTGGCCATGTATTAAAGCAATACGCCACTTTTTTAGAATCAATCGTCAGCCGCACTCTGTTTGAAAATTTCGTGGATATTGAGTATTACGAAATCGAGAAAAGTTCTGATGACGTTTTTTCCTGTAATCCTGTACGACTGAATACGGCATCTTTAAATCAGGAATTAAGCCTTCGCATCACAGGGGAAGATACCGACGATAGCATTATCTATACGATCTACTGCAATGAAAAAGAATTTTCTTCGCTAGACCACGGCAACAAAGTCTTTTATGCGGCTTATCAACATATACTTCAATTCAGAAGCGCTAAAAGTAATTACCCGATTCATATTACAGATATAGACTTACCGCTTACTGCATTTCGGATCGGCAACCTTGCGCAACTGCAAACCATTCATTATTTAAACTACAAACAAAAAATTGAAGATAAGTTTAATGTTTAAAGCCTTGCTGGTTTCTTCTATATCTTTATAGTTTGATAGAGGGCATATCGTGCCCTTTTCGTCGTATAAAAACAGCACCAACACTTTACGGCGATCAAACACATCCATTACATCAGCGTCTGGAACTTTAAGCCGGTGTGCAATGGTATCCGGGCAAACACCCCTGCGAAAAAACGCTGGATCTGATGCGGCATATTATCGAGGCCAGTTCAAAGCCGGGTGATATGGTACTGGATACGTTTGTCGGCAACGGGGGTCGACGGCTATCGCCTGCAGGGATCTGGGACGCGAGTGTGTGGACTGCGAAATGGGAGAAAATGAGTTTGAGGGAGCGGTGGAGAGATTGGAGAAATAAGAACTTTTGCTGTCGGGCAACCAAATGATGTTGCCCGACTCGGCTTCTCAATATAGGTATTCGCACATATCCAAAAATGATCAATTAACCTTTAAGCTAGTTTGTTTATCATCTTTTAATTAAATTTGTTTAATTGCGTAATAAAGCGCTTTGGAAACGAGAGTTACTATGACAACAAACATTGAATTTACTTCGGAAACATTAGTTATTTTAAAAAAGGAAAGACTTACCCACCCATTGCCGTTAGTGCGTCGGCGCTTGCAAGCGCTCTGGCTAAAAAGCCGAGGGCTTCCTAATTATAGAATCGCCTTATTGGTGGGCACCTGTGAAAGGACTTTGCGCGATTACTTTCAGTTGTATCAACAAAACGGCGTAGACGGCTTGAAAAGTCTTCACTTCTGTTTCGGTTAATCAACACAGGTAGGAAGTTAGCGGTTGGTCGGGCAATCCCATAAGGTGGTTTCGCGTAGCAAACCGCCACATACACACAACGCCGATTACAGCCTGTCGCCATGTGATGGATTGCCTAGCGGCGAATCCACCTTACAGCTTCAGGTTCCAATCCAAGCCATTTTCGCAAGTATCTAAAAACGCCGCCCATAATTCCAGCGCATCTTTGCGCTCTTGGAAATAATCACCGCGATCATAAACACTTTCCATGCCCGATATTTTGTTATTTAAACACCTCTCAGCGACGAACCGATCAACCCCAATATGTTTTCTAAGGTTGGTTTTCATAGTTGCTCTAAAATCATGTATCGTGAAATTTTCAATATCTCCCATCAAAGGCGCCAATAAATTCTTTATCGGCTTATTCAAATAGCCTTGATCAGCATGCAGCTTTTTGCCGGTTCGACTCCCCATCGCCGGTATAAGGTATTCGCTATTACCGATCCTCTGCGCTATTAGTTCGCCGATAATGTCCAGTGCCGGTCGCGATAACGGAATATCAATGGCCGACTCCGTTTTATTGTCCAGCGACATTCGCCACACTGCCTTTTCAATATCAAAGTCTGCGATCTTTGCTGTTAATAGCTCGCTTTTTCTACATCCGAGCAACAATAACAACTTAGTGCAAAGGTAATGATGACTAGTAAATTTATCGCACTCACGCATCGCACCAAACAGGCGAGTAAGCTCATTATGGCTAAGGTAGCGTTTGCGTGATGACTCCTTGCCGCCGGCATCGGAAGAATTAAAGGCTGCTGCCGGATTGTGCTTGATAATCTTGCGCTTTATCGCATAGTTAAATATCTGTTTGGCGTGGCTCAAAATGTCATTGGCGGTTGTTGGGGCGCCGGCGTCGGTAATCTTATTCAGCATGGCTGAAATGTGCATAGGCTCAACGGATTTAATACTTAGATTTCCAATAGCAGGGATTAAATATTTATTCACTCTCAATCGCCTGGCATGAGCCGTTTTCAATTTCCCGTCTACATTTTTCAGGAAAAACTCATCAACCAAATCCGATACGGTCTGTGCTGATTGGTCGCTAATCGCCTTTTCCGCTGCAGCGCGTTTAAGCTCGCGTTTGGTTTCGGCAGGATTGTGGCCGTTCAAGATTTCCGATCTATGTATGGCTGCGGTTCTTCGTGCATCAGCTAAAGAAATGTCCGGGTATCTGCCAAGTATTAGTCGCTGCTCTCTTTTGGCGATCTTGAATCTTAAAAACCAGATAGGCGATTTGTCTGTTTCCCGATAACGGATATACAAACCGCTGCCGTCCGATTTCGCATCGAAACGGATATTGTTTTTTATCCACGTCCTAATTTGTTTGTCTTCTAACTTAGCCATGCTCAACATATCCCTTAACCATGCTTTTTGGACTTAGGGTACACTCTAGGGTACACCTTATGCATGAGCTTATATGGAACAGCTTGAGCTTGCAAGAAATTAATATTTACTATTTTTCAGTAGTTTATAAATAACACTGAAAATGCCTGAGACCATAAAAAACAATAAACCTTGCTCTTTTAAGGAGCGTGGCCTACGATAAAACACTCATTTAGATTCGCCATTACACAGGAGCAGCCAGCCCGCTATTTCAGCCAAATTTTTCTGACATGAAATCACACAAATACCAAGACACTGTTACATAATAAAATTAAATAAATGGCATTTTTTTACACTGCCAAATAAAAACGTCTGGATAACTTATTTTCAGAAATATAGACCAATTTCTGCTAGTTCAGTTTTATTAAAATGGCTTTATTGGGATGTACAGAATGATAGGAAATTTAATATTCGCCCTTAATAACAAAGATGTCGACCGGAAACAAAATCAATAATATTGCCGACATGACTGACGATTGCGAGCTTACTTTTAATACATTCACCTCGAGGAAATATCTCCATGAAAAGCATAGGATGGATATTTAATAGCATTGTTCACCTCACATTGATGGTAGTGCTACTCTTCAACAGGAAGACATATTCACACTGTATTGACCTTGACGATTAATTGCCAAGAAATCATATAGTTTGTGAGTTTTTAATAGATGGAAGCTGTACCGGTTTCTGGTTTTCTCAAAGACTGGTACAGCCCAGACCGAGTTTTAAAGGTTAATTCGACTTACCCACCCATTACCGTTAGCAAGTCGGCGCTTGCAAGCGCTTCGACTAAAAAACCGGGGCTTCCTAATTGGAAAACATCAGATTCCCGGAAGGTTAGCGGTCATTTTTATCGGCATACACATTATCAACAAGCTTCTTGAACCACATAGGCCGAAAAATCACTATATACAAACCTATCGTACCGGTGACGGGCAATATAGGTATCAACGAGAAGATAATAAGAACCAGGGCACATTTGATTCTGGCACCGATGGAGGACACTATCATTTCTCTCTCCCATATCTGTTTTTTGAAATGCTAAAAGAATGTTTAACAGTTACATAATATAGCCCTGTTTCATTAAATCGCAGATATAAAAAGCCCGTGAAATAATATGAAGAACACATACGGGCAACATAGATTACAGCCTGTCATCATGCAGTGGATTGCCTAACGGTGAATCAGCCTTACAGCTTTGGACCGAGGGCAACACGTGGGGCGCAATTCTAACGAGCTCATGGTATACGCAAAGGCTGGCATAGGCATCATTTGCCGCGTAGAGCAGTTGACGGTCGGACAGTGTTTTGGCGGCCCAATTCGAGGTTGTTAGTTTCTTGGATTTTTGCAAGTACTGACCAAGCACAACCGCTACCGCCGCTTGCACGCCAACTTGCTGTTTGTAGCCTAAACGGCGTACCGCTACGGATAGCTCTATGGTCGGATGAAGCGTAGCGCCCAATTTGTTGTAGAGTGGGCCGCGGTCTGACTTGAGCCCAAACCCTACCTCTACAATGTTATCCGACCGGATAATCTCGCTGAGAAGTTCATTGCCCGACAAGTCATCAAGTGTAAACAAAAACGCATACTGCTCGGTGGCGATTTGGACAAGATGGGGGCCGGTTTTCGGTTGATTGGCAACGAAGTTTGGCTTGCTCTCCGTATCGAATCCGACGTGGCTAACTTTGGAGATTTCATTGTGCGCAAAAAATAAGTCATCCGCTGTACGCACTAAACAAATTTTTTGTAGCGGCAATCCTTCGAACTTTGGCAGTTCGCGAATGGCTTCTTTTGTTGGTCGCTCCAAGAATTGACGGGCATTCATATAAGTTTAACGCTTGAGTTTTGTAGTTCCGTAGTATATGGCTGTTTCGCGTAGCAAACCGCCATATACGCACAACGCCGATAACAGCCTGTCGCAGTGTGGTGGATTGCCTAACGGCGCATCCACCTTACAGCTTTAGGCTAGAAAAATTTAAATCCGCTGTTTGGTGATCAAGTTCCAATAATGCTCTCCGAGCACCGTCAGTTTGCAGGCCTTAGAGTTCATAGCGGCGAAATACATATGTTCTTCGCCAACAGGCTTTACAAGATTGAGTCTATTCAACTTCTGAAGAATAGCGAACTTCGCATTGTTGAGTGGATCTGGTGAAATGCCATGATTTGGTGCTGGTGGCTGTGGCTCGAAGCTTGGATCAAGGGGAAATTCGTAGTCTGGACTCCGAAATAATGCGGTGATCTGCTGCAAATCCGATAGTTGAATCGGTGGAATTACTTTTCGCAGCGATGTAAATGCTTTCACGTTTGTCTTGAATATGGGTCTCTGCTCCCAACTGCCAAGAGACTGATCTATGTGAGCATAAATGCTTCCGGGTGTAATATCTCCAAGAAGATTCGCCGCTCCCCCGTTTAACGCATCCACTAGCAATGACGTGAACACTCCTGAGCCATTACTTTCATTGGCATACTGATCCTTGCTTGAGGCCGTGAGAATTGTCATTCCTTCACTTAGAAACGCCTTATCACCAAGAGACTTTGGTGTGCCAGCAATACCGGAGTAACAGCTATCGAGAATAAGTATTTTATTCTTTGCCTTAGATTCATTGGCTATAGTCAATACCTCCTCAAGTGAAAAACCGTCATCACCGTGTTTACATTCAGACGTGATCAAAAAGCCACCAGTGCTTTCAACGTGGCCATGACCTGCAAAATAGAAAAGAGCAATCTCACTATCATCTTTAAATAACTCTGTTACAAGGTGTTTCAGCTGTTTTCGGTCAATGATCGAGTCTTTGTCCACAGCAGTAAACGGTGCCACATCAAAATTTTTACTACCATCCATATGGCGCATAAGCACCTGGCTAACTGCATTTGCATCGTTGACGCATCCATGCAATTGACCGACCTGCTCATAGTAGTTAATCCCAACAACGAGAGCCTTCTTCATACTCTATCTCCCGCCACCGATTAGCTTTTTAAGGTTTTCCCAAGTCCAGTTATATATTTTGTCTGTGCTTTTCGCTGCTTTTGGTTTCACACAGTTTTTTTCAGAGTATCCTTTGAGCAAAAAGTACGAAACATTTTCCTCTTGCGCAATTGTAAGCTCCGCACTAACTCCTGTTGCGGTGTCGGTGTTCTCTCCACAGATTACGACGACAATATCTACAGATTTGATCCGCGTCCGCGCTTTTGCTTTCCAATCGCCGGTGATTGTTTCTTTGATTGACCAATCGGCCAATTCAAATGGGCTATCTGGAAGATTTGATTGTCCAACCAGAAACGTTTTTAAGATTTCATCGTGATCATAATCAAAGCTGATGAATACTCGTTTTTTTGACATTTGTCTCTCCTAACAGGATTGCTGGGTTCCAAAGAATGGCGTTTCCGCTTTGTTTGTTGTGATAAATAACTATTATTTTTTTTGTTGACCTTCTGCCGGTTTCGGTGGCTTAACTGGAGGCATTGGCGTAGCGGTGCTTGTGACTGGCAAAGACCGTCCTGAATCCTTCGCTATAACTACAGAATTAGCGTTTGATGGTGACTTTTTGTTAGTGTCAGACATATTTCATTCTCCAAAGTGATAGTTGTTTCGTAGATAACGATCTGCTTGTATTTCGGCAAGCTTTATAAGCTTATTTTTTTTGGGTAAGATCAAACCATTTAATGCACGGCGTTCCGCCAAAAGCGACTTGTTTTTTAAATCAATTTGACGGTTATGTATCTCCCTTTCAGTCAGTTCACCTTCAGAAACGTCATACCATCCTCTCTCACATTCGAGAGCCAGTTCCTGAATTTTGTCGTTCAGTGCGCTAATAACGCTCATACGCTGTTTATAAGGAAGAAAAGGCTTTATAGCAGTTATAATTTGAGCTAGAGCTATAATACAAGCCCACACAATTTGTTGCTCTTTCCAGAGAGCCCACGCGGCGATACTGCTGCTTGAAGCCAATGCCAAAAATATATTGATCGCCTTATCCCACCACTCCGAGCACGCCGCATAATCCTGTAAATACATAACATGTGTTCGCAGTTCTTTCAGCGTGTTCCAATATCTATTTTGGTATTGATTCGTGGTAACGGACATGATTTATCAATCTCCTAGTTTTAACAAATTCCACAAGTGCGTAGGTTGGGCTGACGCAAGGAAGCCCAACGCATCGGAGCCGCAAAGTGTTGGGCTTCGTGCCTCAGCCCAACCTACTCGCTAAACATAAGTAAACGCCAGCAGGTCGGCTTCATTTAAATCCGTAGGGTGGATTTGCCGTTAGGCAATCCACCGCAATTACGACAAGTTGTTATCGATATTGTGGGTTGATTGGCGGATTGCTAACGCGAAACCGTTCTGACGAAAATCCGCAAAACAGCTGCTTTGGCACTATTAACATCAAATAGCGAAGTAATATATTCAGAACCGATTGTGAGCATACCCCTACAAATCACAGAAAATGGTGGACAATAAAAAAACCCGCTAAGCCTTTTGGCTTGCGGGTTCTATATCTTATCGGTTTAGTAATTGGTGGAGGCGGCGGGAATTGAACCCGCGTCCGCAAGTACTCCGCCACAAGGTCTACATGCTTATCCCGCTCTTTTGATTTAACCAGTGACTACCCGTCGGGCCAAGAAAATCACCAGCGATTCCGTAGAGTTTTAGCGCATCCACACCGGACAGATTTCAGCGCGATCTTATGTAGATGACCTCTGAGCGCCTCTCATACCTAAAAGGTACTAAAAACTCCACCCGCATAAGCACAGATGGTCAGAGGAATGGTGCTGTTATTAAGCAGCTATAGCCATTGAGTAGTTTTCGTCATTTGCGAATACTTTAGTTTCAGTAGATTTTACGAGGTGTACTGTCCTCGGCATGCACTTAAGGTTTCGCTACCCACGTCGAAGCCATGTCGCCCCCTTAATGTGCATATTATATGAATTGGCTAAAAATTGTACAATTATTTTTTTAGGCCAGGGTTTATAAGGGGTTGAGAGGAATTAGCGAATTTATAAAGTAGAATTGAAAACCGCTGTTAATCTCAAGGTACGACTACTTAATAGATATTGCGCTGATTGTATTATCGTCATCCCGGCAGGGATTCACTCAGGGCTATCCTGCCCAGAGCCCTTCGGGTAAATGCAAATCCGTTCCAGACGGATTTGTGCCGGGATCCAGCAGCCATGGATGGCAATGCTAAACCGGGCCACAGGTCTTGCCATTTCGGGTTATGAATTTCAATCAATCGCTTTTTTGCCACACGAGACCAATTTTTGAGTTGCTTTTCTCGTAAGATGGCGCTTTCCATTTGTTCATGTACTTCGTACCAGACCAAATTATGTACGCCGTAGCGTTGAGTAAATCCTGGAATTAAATTTTGACGGTGTTGATAGACGCGCCCGATAAGATTGGATGTGACTCCAATATAAAGCGTCCCGTTTGGGCGACTAGCAAGAATATAAACACACGGTTGTTTTCCATACGTTTCACTCTAGCACATCCCTGTGTTCTGGATCCCGGCAATCCCTGCAGGGATGACGACAAAAAGGCACTTGCGTTAATCAATCAACATTCGCGCCAAAGGACTGTTGCTGTCTATTGACGGTTGTCGTTCGGCAACACCGCAAAGTTCAATAATTCCGTCTAGCTGCTTGATCTGCTCGGCGTGCTGATTGCCGATGTTTTCTATCACCAACAACACTTCACCATCTATCATATTGATTGCACTGTTTAAGCCCTTGTTTAGCCCTCTTAAAGCGCTTTTTTCCAACGAGGGCTTTAACTTTTTCAATATAAAAAAAGGAGTTAACCATGTAATGGCGATTAGCAGGCTGCTATGTATCGCAAAATCCACGCCCAAATACCCTACTTCGGTCATATTGCTGGTGTAATAGCCGATGAAAACCTGGTAGCCGACCCAGCAAATGGCCGCAAGCGGCAGGATTATTTCGCATAAGCGCATAAACTTTAAAAAACCGCGATGTAATGCATTGCCGGGGTTCGCTAATGCTTGTCTGGCGGCCAGTTCGCTTTGTGCCTGGACGATCTTGGGGGCTTTTTCACGTAGCGCGGATAGCTCTTTTTTAAGCGGGTTGACCGGAACGCCAAGTTGGTCGGCATTGATGACGAATTCATCCAACGCATCGCTAAACCGGGCTTCGGCCCAATCGTCCCATAAATTCAATTTAGCGCCGCTTGCTGAATATTTGGCTGCCGCCGGATTGCTTAATAAATCGGCCGCATGGTCGGCATAGTGCCTTGCCAACTGCTGTATAGGCCAGGCAAAACCTTGTTGCAATACATGGGCTGTACGCTGCCATTGATCTTGCCACAGTGTCGGCAATCGTTGAAAAATCGATGCAGAACCCAGCAAACGGCTGGCATTTTGCAGGTTTTGCTTTAACTCGTCTCTTTTAATCTGGGAACTTCTTTGTTCCAGTTGTGCAACGATATGCTCGGTCGCCAACGAGCTAATAGTCGACTCCAATACGGCAAATTCATCGCTTTGCAAACTTTCGCCGCACACGGTTTTGAATATGACCGGATCGGCAAAACCGGCTTTATGCAGTTGCTTTTTAAAATCTTCATACTGCTCGGTCTGGCCTCTGTCCCACTGATTCAGGACAAACAGCCAAGCATGCCTGCCGCCTTCTGAAAGCAGCAATCGCCACGCTTTTTCATCCCGATAACGTTCGGGGCTGACCACATAAATCAGCACATCGATATGCGGCAGCCATTCCAATACTTGATGCTTGTTGCTTTGCTCGGTACTGTCGAAATCGGGCATGTCGATCCAGATCACGCTTTTCCTGGATTCGTTGTCATGCTCGGCGATTTTGATTTGCGCCAGCGGCAGTTGTTCGGGCAGATGCTTTATCGAGACGCTATGGTGATGATATAGCGTGACTTCCCGAGAAGTGGGGCGCTCGACTCCGGCTCTGGCGATGGCTTTGCCTGCCAGGCGGTTCAGTAAGGAGCTCTTGCCCACGCCGGTGCCGCCCATAAACGCTACAATCAACGGCCTGGAACCATCGTGGTTAAACAAGGTATCGGGCGCCCTGGTATCGACGTCGCTTAACTGCTGAGCGGCGTCTGCGTGAATCCAACCGGCTGCAACGGCCTGCTTTGCCCAGTGTTTTGTTTTTTCTACCAAACTAGAGTAATCGTAAGCCATTGCGTTTTTCCGTGAGTTGAAGCTCTGCCGCATGCAGCTGGTCAGGGGAGATATTAAAATGAGTCGCCATCGACAATTGCTCAGGCAACTGCACTAATTTTTTGCGCAAATTCTCGATAAATAATGCCTGTTTTACGGTATTGAATTGGTTTTGTTTTAACTCGGCTTCCACTTTCTGCATATAGCCGCCTACTGCGCTTTCAGCCAATAACGAAGTCACTGTCAGCATCGCCGGGGCAATGACCAAGTCATGCAGACCTATGCCGCCCATATAAAAGGTGATTGCAATAACGGTAGCATCGGCAGTCGCTCTGGTTGCTCGCAAGCTGTTTAACACCATCGGCTGTTCTTGCAGCTTGTAATGTAAACGATGCGCGGCGCTTTCCACATCTTGCTGAAAAGACAGATGGTATTTTTTTGCCGCCTGGGAAAAATCCTGTAACACGTCCTGCCGCTGATTGCGCAACATAGTATTTATCTGCCGCCACCACTGGCCCTGTTGGTTTTGATCGGCTTTATCCAGCAATTTGTCTGCCAATTGGATCAGCGCATGTTCGGCTATTTGATTTAACAAGGCTATTTCGTAGCTGCTGTCCGGAATATGTAAGCCTTTGCGCCCCAGTTTCATGACTTGCCTGACCGGCCAGGTCAAGACCTTACGCGTACCGGCCAGAATGCGGGCTAATCCAGGTACTTCCAGTAAGTTCAGCAATTCCGCCATAGCAAGCTGAAAGGTTTCATAATGGTGCGGATGATTCAGGTAATCACGCTGATAACTTTCCATTGCCTGCTTGATCATCAGATCGATTAATTCGTGCCAATCGTTTAACGCCTGATGCTCGGCAAAAACCGGTTCCAGCCAGGTTTGCCAGTGCCGTTTCAATAACTCCTGTTCAAAGCGCGCGTGTTTTTCTAAACGCACCTTATTTGCCAATTGGTTAAGCAACTGTTGCCTGGACTCAGGCCATACAGGCAGCCCTCCCGGCTTTTGGTAATACAGTGAAACGACTTCCGGGAACTCATCGCTTCTGGCTTGCCGCCATTTTTCTTTTAATGAATTAATAATGACCGCTTCGGAACCTTCAACCAGTTTATTCAGGCAAACAATCGTCGGCTGATGCAGCTCTTCAAGGGCTACCATGATGTCCCAGACCGATTGATCGGCATATTTTTCCTTACTGACTACCAGAATAACCATATCCGCCAACGCAACCGCTCTGATGACGCCTTCCCGGTACGTAGCTGAGTCTATCGAATCGAAATCGGGCGTATCCCACAAAACGCCATGCGGTAAGAGTTCCGAATCGGTGGTGTTTTCGGTCAGCGAATAGGCATCGTACCTGTCTTTGCTTAATTGTGTTTGTTGCAACTGCTGGAAGCGTCCGAAATAACGTTGCAGCCCATTGCAATCTGCAACGCTGACGCCATTGCAAAAACCTTGGGGATGAATGGTATAACCTGCTAAAGGGCTGATTCCGGCGACACTGCTTTTTAACAGCACGTTGGCGAGCGAGCTTTTTCCGGCCTGAGTCGGCCCCACTACAGCTATGTGCAACAACGGCTCAGGCGATGCATCGATCAACTGGCCCTTACGTATAAAAGCTTCAGCCAAAATCAGTTGGTCGATCCGCTGTTGATAGTTTGCTTTGACGGCCTCATTGCCCAGCTGAGCTAGAACCGCTTGATAACGTTGTTTTAATAATTGGATAAATTCCAGCATAAAAAGCTAGCTCAGGATTATAATGACCGACTATTTTACTTCGTTTGGCGATTTGACGTTATATAATAACAATCCCAATCCATGTAAATATCATGACATGCGTCCCTATTTAAACTTGAGGTTATCTTTATGAAGAAATTACCTATTCTTCTGCTCATTCTTTGCTGCACATCGTTAGTTGCATGTAGCAAAGGCTCTCAAATCAACGGCCATAATACTCGTACTGCCTTTAGATCAGTCAAGGCGCTAAAAAACCGCTTATCTCCGGATGCTCGCATTGAATTTGAAGTCTCTTTCTGGATGCTTCGCGATTCCATTAAAAGCGAAAAAGACTTTCTTAACGCTGTTGACGGTAAAAAACCTGAAGAAATCATTGCATTGGGCAAAGAACTTTATCAGCAACGGAAAAATAACGGCTTTGCAGGCTATGAAAAATACACAAGCTGGGATGACATGATCGCCAAATTCGGCAAAGAAAGAATCGATCAGGATAACCGCAAAGGTCAAAAAGAAGACCCTAAAGACAAAGCCAACGATGTTTTGTACAAGCTCTAACGTTATCGGCTAGGCAAGGCTTTTTGATCGGTTAATACCGCAACAAATTGACTTGCCTCAGCAATTGTTTGCTCCATCGCATGGATAAGCTGGGAAATATCAATACCTATTTCAATAAACTCATGCCTTAATGCCGCGATAGCCTGAGCATTAAGGTTGTGTTTAAGATATAACACCTGATCTTTAAATGCTGCCAATACCGGCTGGATTTTAGCTTCGGCTTTCTGCATAGACCTTATTAGCCGAATATAATTTTGTCTGGCTATTTTAAGCTGCTGCTTGCTGTGGGCTCGCAGATTACGGTTAGTATATTCGTTGAGTTCGTTTTCCCATTCTACAAACAGCGCCTCGCTGACCTGTTCAATCGCCCTGATTCTGTCGCTTACCGCATCGGATTTAGCACAGCAAAACTGATACTGTCTGTTGAGCAGATTGTATTTATGATCCAGTGCTGTTTCATTTACGCAGACCAAAGTTTTAAAGCGCTCCAGCGCATCTTCAAACTCGTTTCTGGTCTCCTGCAAACCGACGCAAGCCTGCTCAACATGAGAAACGACTATGTCGCGCTTATGCTCACCAATGGATTCTCTAGCGCTGTAATAAACGGTGCGGATTTTTTTTGACAGAAAACTGCTGATTAAATTTAACGATTTTTTTGCCAAATCGTTTGACGGTGGCTTGTTATGATCGGCCATTAGAACCTTGATGTATTTGCTTGAATTCCATCTTTAAAATAGTTCCCACGCTCCAGCGTGGGAATTCAGTCCGCAACGCTCCAGCGTTGCGGGACGCTGGAGCGTCTGCCTCGGCATTCCCACGCCGGAGCGTGGGAACGATAAAAATTATTCCCGCCGCCAGCTGGTTGTGCCGTCGGGCGAATCTTCCAGTATTACGCCCTGCTCTTTTAGATCGTTACGGATTTTATCGGCCATAGCCCAGTCTTTGGCTTTTTTTGCAGTAATGCGGGTCTGGATTTGTTGTTCGATTTTTTCTTCAGAGATACCACTCACTACTATTAACTCTGGAGAATCAACATGGGTCGTACTCAAAAGATCGTGAATTTTAAGCGTAACATTACCTTTCAAGTAACCTTCAGGGTTGTTTTGCAGCATTCCTAGCAAACCACCTAAAGATTTCAATGTGGCCGCCAACAAGCCGGCCTTCTGCCTATCTACTTCTTTGGTTTTATTAAGTTCTCTAGCCAAATCGAATAATACGGACAACGCAACCGGAGTATTAAAATCATCATTCATCGCCTGTTCAAAACGGCTTTTATAAGTCTCCTCAACCGGCGCATCCGCTATAGTTTCCACCCCGCGCAGAGCGGTATAAAGCCGTATTAAAGCCGCTTTTGCATCATTCAATTGCTCATCGGAATAATTCAAAGGGCTACGATAATGACTGGACAATATAAAAAAACGAATTATTTCGCCCCTGTACTGTTTCAATACTTCACGGACAGTAAAAAAATTGCCCAACGACTTGGACATTTTCTCATCGTCAACCCGGACAAAGCCGTTGTGCATCCAGACGTTAACGAATTTCTCGCCGGTCGCGCCCTCCGACTGGGCGATCTCGTTTTCATGATGCGGAAACTGCAAATCCATACCGCCGCCGTGGATGTCGAAATGATTGCCAAGGCAACAGGTAGACATCGCCGAACACTCGATATGCCAGCCGGGACGTCCCAAACCCCATGGTGAATCCCATGCCGGTTCATTGGCTTTAGCCATTTTCCACAACACAAAATCCATCGGATTACGCTTGGCCAAATCGACATCAACCCGCTCGCCTGCCTGTAAATCGTCCAAATTCTTGCCCGATAACCGCCCGTAATCCTTAAACTGGGTCACCGCATAAAACACGTCGCCATTGGTGCCGACGTAAGCCAGTCCTTTATCGACCAAGGTTTTAATCATCGCGATAATATCGGCGATGGATTGCGTCGCCCTCGGCTCAAGATCGGGCGGCAGAACGGCCAGCACCCGTTCATCCTCGTGCATCGCGTCAATAAAACGCTCGGTCAACTTGCCGTATTCTTCGCCGTTTTCGATGGCGCGTTGAATGATTTTGTCGTCAATATCGGTAATGTTGCGCACGTAGGTCAGTTCATAACCCTGATAGCGAAAATAGCGCGCAACCGTATCAAACACCACCATGACCCGCGCATGACCGATATGACAATAATCGTAAACCGTCATGCCGCAGACATACATACCGACTTTACCTGCTATGCGCGGCTGAAACGGTTCTTTTTTTCGGGTCAGGGTGTTATATATTTTCAACATGTGAGCTATTTGCAAAACCCATTAAAGATGGGCGAAATTAAATGACTGGATAACTAAAAAGAAAATAACCTGCTATAAAAATTATTGGTAAATGGGCAGGTTAGCTGCAAACATTATTGCAGACTTGGCTTAATATACAAAACCCAATTAGACCCTGTGGACTGATGCAGCCACAGGAATTCTGCCATCTTAAAAACAGCGATTAGTCCACGAAAGACACGAAAAACACGAAATAAATGGGCATATTTTAATTAGTTAAATATTTGTCCTTTGGATAACCCGTTTTAATATTTTCGTGCTTTTTGTGCTTTTCGTGGATCAATTAATTTTTCCAAACTCATCCATTAGTCTGTTCCTCGGCTTCAAATTCCAGCTGGGTTTGCTCACGAATCTGCCGACGGCGAAGCTCCCACAATTTGCGCAGCTTATCGGAATTCAAGTCGCGCTCGTCGGCTTCAGAGATAAAATCGACTTCGCCATTGCCTTCGGCTTCGGTGCGGGTAAAACTCCACTCTTTAGTAAACTCGGTTTTGATCGCACCGGCATGTTTGGTCGGCATCGCGCAGATCAACTGCATACCGAGGCTGTCGCGAATAAAACGAATCACGTCGTGGGCTCGGCGCTCGTCCATCTTGGCGAACGATTCGTCGTTGACCAGCAATTTCAGGTTCATACCCTTGTCGAAATGCTTCAGGCGGTTGGTCACCACAGCGGCGCGGACGATATAGGCTGGGGTTTCCAGCTGTCCGCCGGAACCGGTGCCCCACTCCGACAATGCGACACGCGAGCCGATGTCGGAATCCTTCCAGATTTCGTAGCGGCGGTAGTTGCGGTAATCGGCCACCCGTTGCAATTCCTTCAACGCACGTTCCTGGTCATCCGAAAGCAAAAAGCCGACCAGTCGGTCGCGAACTTTGCATTGCTCGGGACTTAGTTCGTTGGTATCGAACAGGTCACCGGACTCCTGCAATTCGGACATGTCATAGGCGGCGCAGAAGAAATCGTAATATTCCTTAAACTCCGGCACCCAGACCGACCAATCCAGCTGAAACCTATCGGTGCCGAATTTAAGCCGGTTCAGTTCGGTGTTTAAAATTTTCAGGGTCTTTACACCCTGATCGACGGCGTTGCGGATTTCGTAACAAAACTGTTTGGTGAACACATCCTTGAACGACGATTCGGCAGTGCGAAGTTTATCCAGATTCTTGACGAAGCCGATCTCACGCTGCTCCCGCAATTGCTCTTTAAGCCGTTCGAACAACTGAATCAACTGCCGGTATTGGCTGGCAAAATCGGCGTCGCGCAATTCGCTGTCGTATTGCAAATGCAGCTGCTCATGACTGCGGGCATGCTGGTTGTAATCGGCGATATTTTCGTGTATCAGACCAAAGGCGGCCGTGGCTTCGATCAGTTTTTTGCCGTGTCTGTCCTGCAACTGGTTGTTGGATAATTCGCTTGAATCGGCGATAGCGTCGACCGCTTGCTGCAGCGCGGTAAACGACAGGCCTTCATTGACGGAAGCTATCCATTTCAAGGGCTGCAAATCGGTTTCGATCTGTTGCTGCCTGTCGGCCAAGCCTTGTTCCAGCGCGGCCGATTTTCTCTGCTGTTGTTCTTTGTCGCCTTGGTATTTGCCCACTTGGCGGTTGGCCAGATCTACCTGTGTTTCCAGCTCGGCAATCAACTGATCCAGCGTATTTTTTTCGGCTTCCAACTGATCGACTTCGGTCAAATCCAGGCGCGCCAGATCGGCATTTGCGGCTTGGCTGTCGTGAACCGTCTTCTCCAACTTGGTGACATCGGCAAAATTCGGCGATTGCAAATCACGAAGCGAGCCAAGCAGACCGTTCAAGTGCATGCCCTCGACTTTTAATGCCTGCAATTCCTGCTCGACCTTGCCGTGTGCCTCAAGGGCGTTTTGCCGCGCCAGGCGCTGGGCTTCCTTACCGAATACCAGCGTGTCTGCTTCGCCAGTAAAAAGGGTCCGCGATCCGGCCGCTTTGCTGTCTTTCATGACCCCGCGCTTTGTGTAGCGCAATTGTTCGACATGGTCGATCTTGACGACATCTCCGTATTGGGCGACCAGATAGGCATATGCCAAAGGATATTCGGTATGCAGCTCGTGGACGATGGCGTCTTTGGGTATGCGCTCCGGCTTGGCGTCGCGTTTACACAGCGAGCCCTGGATCACCTTGGCGCGCAGTCGGCGTTCCTTGACAAATTCGATGGCCCGCGCTTCCCAGTCTTCATCGACCACAAAGTTAAACCTCGCACCGGCAAGATAACCTTCGATGGCCTGTTGCCAGGACTGATCTTTGGGTTCGATCAGGTCGCACAGCACCTGGGCGCGGGCGGCAGGCAATTCGCTACGAAAAGCCTTTAACGCCATCGCGATTTCACGGGGATAATCCGCGCCGCCCTCCGCCAGATTGGCTTTGCGTTCGGCCAGCTTCTTTTCCTGGGTCTGAGCTCCTTCGAGGCGTGTCTGCAGTTGCCCGATCTGGCTGTACACCGCGGCAACAAAACTGTTCTCGGTACCGGCCAAGGCTTGATAAAGCCTTTCAAAACCATCGTTAAGGCCTTCCAAGGCACGCACCGTGACCAGCATGTCATGCAGGTCTTGTTCGGACAGCAGTTGCTGCTCAAGCTGTCGGCACGGCGTTTGCCCGACCGCAACCATCACTTCGGCCAGTAACTCTGCCGCTGCCGACAACTCGCGTTTCGACGCCGGAAACTCCATGCCGATAATATTCTGCGCGGTGGCTTGCAAATGCCCGGCTTGTTGCAGCGCTTGTTGCAGGCTGGCAATCGCCGCTTTCGCCTCCAGTTGAACCGCCTCAAGACGTTCGGTTATCCGCCGTTTCTGATCGGCCGCTGCAATGCCGCTCAAACGGGCGGCGAGCTGAATCTGGCTGTCGACATGGCCTTTCTTGTCGCGGTTCAACGCGTCTATCCTGGCGTTTGCGGCCTGGATATTCTTGTCCAGTTCGGCAACCGCCGTTTTGGCTTGCTGTATCTGTAACTGGTCACTCTGCAACACCCGCTGCGAATGCGCCAGCTGGTACTGAACGGCGGTTTCATACGCCGTGTTGGCTTTGGTCAGCGCTTTTTCGATGCCTTCAAGACGGACCACATTCTCCTGCAACCGGTCGCCTTCGATACGCAGTTGATGCACTTGCCGCATCAAGCCGCTGATCTGAGTAATGCGTTGCGGCAATTGTTGGATGTCGTATTCCAGAATCTGGGTTTTCACCAGATCGTCGACGCTGCCGATCGGTTTATGGGCGATGGACTGGCTCCAGGCTTTGGCGGCCAATTCCGCTTCCGAAAACGACACGTTGCGCTGGCCGCGAAACCGGCCGTATAGTTGGCACAGGTATTCGCGTTTAGCGTCGCGCAGATTCATTACCTGCGGGTAGCGGGCTTTGAGGTGGTTTTCTATTTTTTCGACCTCGACCACGCACATATTGCCGTTGCCGTCGTAGTTAACAAGATCGCCCAAACCGAGCGTCGCGTCGTCGATCAGCAATAAGGCCAGACGTTCCTGCACCGCTTGGCGGCGTTCGCCGGAGCCGTCGACGCGCACCGCTGCGCCGATCAGCGCGGTAAACGGCTTGCCGTCTTCTCCCTCGTCCGGCTTGAACACCGCCGCCACATAACCGTGCGCACCGTCGGGGCGGGCAAATAGGTTATCTTCAGCCCCGACGATGTAGGACCACAAGGTGCGCTTGCTTTTGCTGCCGCGCGAGGTTTGCGTGGTTTCGTCCTGGCCAGGGTTGTAGCTGTAGATATTCTGGTGGGCGGCGGTCATCACCGTTTGCAGCGCATCGAGTAGCGTCGATTTGCCGGAACCGGTGGGACCGGTCAGCAAGGTCATATTGCCCATCTCGTATTCGTCGCTGCGTAGCGCGCCCCAGTTAACCAGGATCAGTTTATCGAGCTTCATAGGTTTTGCTCTCTGCTTTCCGGCTCGCTGACTACTTCCACAAAGCCTTCCGCCTCCAACGCCGCGGCCAGCACATCCTCGCCGATAATGCCGAGGATGGTCGGGCGTATCGCAATCAGCGCATCTTCATCGAGCATTGAGAACAACGCGCCGTATTGAATCAAACGATGCCGTTTCAAATCCTTCAGCAGGCGGTCGCGATCGCCGAGGTTATCCGGCAACGGCCGTTTGATCTGGATTTGCAGTGTGGTCGCCAGCTCCTCGAAACGGATCAAGACATCGCCGTCGTCGCTCAGGCGACCGCCGCCTTCGGCCAGGCCTTGCTGGTATAAGAACCGCAAGGCCAATGCTGCGGCGACGAAATCGGCGGACAGCCGGGCGCGTAACGACGGCGTTGGATCGTTATCGTCCTCAGCCAGTCCCGGAATCTGTGCGCCGGGCGCGTAGAGCCTGAAAAATTCGTTTTGCAGGTCGTGGACCAAGCGAAAACCCGACAGTGCAAAATATTCGGCCAGCAGGTTTTCGATGCGGCAGGCATCGTCGTAGCAACGCTGTTCGACGCCGTCTTCGTCGCGGACGATGATACCCCAGGCGAACAGCCGCGCGGCGATTTCCTGGAAGCGTTGCAGTTTAAGGTTTTCCGGCTCCAGCCGGTCAAGCAGGGTTTGAGTCAGAGTCATGATTGAATTCAATTTGATAATCGCTGCCTGTGTAGTAAGCGTTGTGTAATCGGCTGGGCAATTTTTTGGCATTCAGCGTTTCATCGCGGGAGGAGCGCACCGCCTCCACCATCTGCATGGCCTGCAGCACATCGGTTGCGGTCTCCATCGGCAGGCTGGACAGCCGCACCGAGCGCTGCTGCAGGCGCAGTTCGCCGCGGATGTAATCGACGACGTCATGGTTGGACAGCGTGAAGGCTGCCGCCTCGCTGCGCTGCATCGCCGCCTGCAAGCGTGCATCGCGGCTAACTTTGGGCAGCGCGGTAACGGTCAGTGCCTTGCGACGTTGCGAGGCGCTGCGTAATTTAAACGCCGCGGGGTCCAGCAAACGGATTTCGCTGACGGTGATGGCGGTGCCCAATCGTTCCAGAAAACCGATTTGCGCGTCGCCTTCCAGCGTTGCCGCCTGGGCGATGGCCCGGCTGTAGGCCTGCCGACTTTGCCCGCCTTGCAGCATCAAGGCCTGCTGGACGATGCCGGCGGCGCGGCGCATGTAAATGTTCATCGCCTTGATCAGTTCCGGGTGCTTGGCGGTGCAGGCGACTTCGACCCGATCTTCGATGCGGTCCAGCAGCCAATCAAAAATCGCGGTATCGGCCCGCTCCTGATGTGTCCAGGCGGCGATGTCCTGCAACTGGCTCTCGAAAGCGTTGATCTTGTCGCCTTCCAGATTGCGCAAGCGGCTTAAACTGTCGCGTATCGCCTGCCGATGGCGTTCGACGTTGTCGGCGGTCAGCTGTTTTTTAAACTCCTTCTCGAAACGGTCCAAAAACGCGATGAACTCGTCCCAGGGCGTATTGGTCGCTTCCGACATCAGCCGGCGCACCAGTTCCTGGAAATAATCGACGCCCTCCGATAAGTCGCTGATGATTTTTTCGGCGTAATCATAGGCGTCGACCAGATCGTAGGCATCGATATTTTTGCGCGCCGCTTCCAGCGCATTACGGCAGCTGCGCACATTGCGCTGGCGGCTGCGCGAGCGCAGGCGATCGAGCGACCATAAAGCTTCTGCGAACAGCTTTCCGGCGCGGGTGAAACGGTAGGCAGTAACCAACCCGGCGCGGTCGCCGAAGGTCTCCAGCCAGCCGTCTTTCAGCAAAGCACGTATCAGCGCGTTAGTTAATTGCTGATCGTCGGCGTTATCCAGTCCCGACAGTTCATCTTCGTCCAGAATGCTATCGGCTGCGATATTGTTGATCAAGCTCTGCACGGTCGGGGCCAGCAAATCCTTTAAGGTGTCGCGAGTCAGGTTCTGCGAATAATCGGCGCTAGGCCCATGCAAGCTCTCATACAGAGAGCGCAGGCACGCCACCACCAGCTCGCGGCGTTTTCCGTTCAATGGGCGGAAAAAATTCTGACGTTCAGATTCGAAAAACACAGGCTATCCAAAAGTTTATTATTGTAACGGCTACCAAAGAAGCCTCAAGCTGCTGACATAAAGCACTACAACCCGTCATGACGATTATATCGCAATTAACTTGTACTCATCGCAGATCAACGGCAGAATCAGCTCTGACATTCCAAATATTATTTATCTTTACAGCTCTTTACCGTTCGACTGGCAGGCTAGGAAAATTAAACAAAACGGTCTGGCCTACCAAGCCTATGCTTCTCTTTCAACGCAAAAACATTTAAAATTTGTTTTTGCATCAATCTATTAGGAAATCCATGCGCACTTTCATTTTCTCCATGATGCTGCTTTTAACCACAACACTCTCATTTGCAACGGAAAATAAAATGTCTGATACACCATCAAAAGTTAAATTAACAACGTCTCTGGGCGAGATTATTATTCAGTTGAATCCTGAAAAAGCGCCTATTTCATCAGCAAACTTTCTGACTTACGTTAACGAAGGCTTTTACAACGGCACCATTTTCCACCGCATAATTCCCGACTTTATGGCGCAAGGTGGCGGTTTTGATACTGACTTTAACCAGAAAGAGGTTCATGCCCCTATCAAAAACGAAGCAAATAACGGCTTGGCAAACAAGCGCGGCACCTTAGCCATGGCGCGCACCAATGTTCCAGATTCGGCAACTGCCCAGTTTTTTATCAACTATAAAGATAATTCATTTTTGAACCATAGCAGCCCAACACCAAGCGGCTGGGGCTATGCTGTATTCGGCGAAGTTATTGAAGGCATGGATGTTGTCGATGCGATGGCTAAACAACCCACCGGCAACCGTGGCGGTCATCAGGATGTGCCTAAAACCGACATCGTTATCGAAAAAGCGGAAGTTATAAAATAGACGAAAGGCGCAAGGCTAAAGGCGAAAGGAATCCCCACTGCTCGCCTTTAGTTTAACCCTTTGCCTTTTGCCCTTAGCCCTTAGCCTCCCTTGAATCAAGAAATCCTATTCATCTCAGACCTGCATATTTCGCTGGAAAAGCCTGAAATCACCCGCCGGTTTCTTTCCTTTCTGAGCGACAGGGCGCCTAAAGCTGCTGCCGTTTATATACTCGGCGATCTTTTCGATGCCTGGATAGGAGATGACGACTTTACTCCGCCCAATAATAAAATCCGAACTCAGCTTAAACAACTGATCGATTCAGGCACACCGGTTTATCTACAGCAGGGCAACCGCGATTTCCTGCTGGGCAAACAATTCTCCGAAGATACCGGCGTTACACTTATCGATGAGTATGCGGTGATCGATTTACACGGCACACCGACATTACTGACCCACGGCGACTTATTGTGTACCGACGACCTGCCCTATCAAGCATTTCGTGTTAAATCGCATAGCCCGGAATGGCAACAGTCCGTGCTGTCCAAGCCTTTATTTTTACGATTGTTAGCCGCACGCTGGTATCGCATTCGAAGTTATTTCCACAAGCGGAAAAAAAACCAGGACATTATGGATGTGAATCAGGATACGGTGGTTAATATTATGCGCGAACGGCACTGTCTGCGCTTGATTCATGGACATACGCACCGTCCTGCCGTCCACAACTTCAAAATAGATGGACAAGCCGCCCAACGCTTTGTATTGGCTGCATGGACTAAGAATACAGCCGAAGTATTATGCTGGAGCAGTAACGGTTATCGAATTGAAACTCTTTAAATTTATGCACCTGTTTTGGGGGATAAATCCTGAATTTATATTCAATACCTTCAGTTCAATCGATACCGAATATCTTCTTCATATATTCTTACAATCGTCTGGGTCAATAACATTTCAGGCAGTCTCATCCGTAGCGACATATCTTGAAAACCTTAAAACTCTCTGAAACACCCTGTGTTTTATCAAAACGTTACATGCAGCATCCTATAGGTAATACCTTTAAAAGTTGACTTTTGAGGCAAAATCATTAAATTTAGGCCCCTAGAGTGAAAATTTCCTGTCTCCATGGAACATGAAAACACCCTAAAAACTAATATTAGTCCTAAAAAACATAATCACTATTCTGTCAAATTAACAGGATACCAGGAGAAATATAATATGAAGAAGCCTTTGAAAAGTTGGCTGCTTGCTTCCAGTGTGGCTGCTATTTTAGCTGCACCAGCAGTTTCAACTGCTAACAGCGATCTTGAAAAACTCACCCAAAATCCTGCCAACTGGGCAAGTTGGGGTGGTGATTACGCAGGTACTCGTTACAGCAAATTAAGTGAAATCAACGCTACTAACGTGAAGAACTTGCAACCAGCTTGGTCTTTTTCTACCGGCGTCTTGCGTGGACACGAAGGCGGCCCCTTGGTTGTTAATGATGTTCTTTACATTCACACGCCTTTCCCTAACACTGTTTACGCAATCGATCAAAAAACTCAATCTGTAATCTGGGAATTCACACCAACACAAGATGCTGATGTGACTATTCCTGTTATGTGTTGCGATACTGTTAACCGTGGTTTAGCTTACGGTAACGGCAAAATCTTCTTACAACAATCTGATACCGTTTTAACTGCGCTGGACGCTAAAACCGGTAAACGCGTATGGAGCGTACAAAACGGCGATCCTAAATTGGGTATGACCAATACTTCTGCGCCATTAGTTGTTAAAGATACAGTTTTGACTGGTATCTCTGGTGGCGAATTTGGTGTTCGCGGTTTCTTAGCGGCTTATAACATCAACACAGGCGAGTTAGTCTGGAAAGGCTACAGCATGGGTCCTGACAAAGACACCCTGATCGACGCCAAGAAAACAACTACTTGGAAAGACGGCAAAGTTGCTCCCGTTGGCGAAAACTCAAGCATAAGCACTTGGCAAGGCGACCAATGGAAAATCGGCGGCGGTACTACTTGGGGCTGGACCAGTTACGACCCTAAATTGAACCTGATCTATTACGGATCAGGCAACCCATCTACATGGAACCCAGTACAACGTCCAGGCGACAACAAATGGTCTATGTCATTATGGGCTCGTGACGCTGACACCGGCGCTGTTAAATGGGTTTACCAAATGACTCCACACGATGAGTGGGATTTTGACGGCATCAACGAAACAGTCCTGGTTGACCAAGAAGTTAAAGGCAAAATGCACAAAACTATCGTGCATTTCGACCGTAACGGTTTTGGCTACACTTTAGATCGTGAAACCGGTGAACTGCTTGTTGCTGAAAAATTCGACAAATCAGTTAACTGGGCAACTCATGTCGACATGAACACCGGTCGTCCACAAGTTGTATCTAAATACAGTACTGAGCAAAACGGCGAAGACGTTAACACACAAGGCGTTTGCCCTGCTGCGTTAGGAAGTAAAAACCAACAACCGGTTTCTTACTCTCCACAAACCGGCTTGTTCTATATTTCAGGTAACCACCTGTGCATGGACTACGAACCATTCGAAGTATCTTACACAGCGGGTCAACCTTATGTTGGTGCTACTTTAACCATGATGCCTGCCGGTGCGGACGTTATGACAGGTAAACCTGACAACACAACTAACCTGGGTCAGTTCACAGCTTACGACGCCAAAACAGGCAAAATCGTTTGGTCTAACAAAGAACAATTCTCTGTTTGGTCAGGTTCTGTTGCAACTGCTGGCGGCGTAGTATTCTACGGCACTCTGGAAGGCTACCTGAAAGCGGTTGACGCTAAAACGGGTAAAGAACTGTACAAGTTCAAAACACCTTCCGGCATCATCGGTAACGTTAATACTTGGGAATTCGGCGGCAAACAATATGTTGGCGTTCTTTCAGGTATCGGCGGCTGGGCAGGTATCGGTATCGCTGCCGGTCTTGACACTGGTGAAGCAAACTCAAACTCTGAAGGTTTGGGCGCTGTGGGTGCATACAGAAGCTTAAGCTCCTTCACTAAACTGGGCGGTACATTAACTGTATTCACATTACCCAGTAACTAAATCGATCTGATTTTTTAGATTGTATTGAAAGCCCCGGTTGATTTATCAGCCGGGGCTTTTTTTTGCCTGTTTATACAGTAAACTATCATGCCTTATTGTTTGATACGCTTAGGAGATATTAATGAGGACCTTACCTCAACATACAACATGCCTCGCCATTTTACTTCTAGCTGCATGCAGCTTTACTGCCTCAGCTGAAGAAAAATTCAAAGTTTGCGCCGACCCGCTGAATCCGCCTTACTCCACGAAGAACAAAGACGGTTTTGAAAATAAAATCGCAGAACTTTTTGCCAAAGAACTTGGGCAAACGATCGAATACACATGGCTTCCGCAACGTCTCGGCTTTATCCGCAACACTTTAAATGCTCCGTTAAAAGAAAGCGATGTAGAGACTAACGAATATAAATGCGACGTCGTTATGGGCGTCCCGGCAGATTACGACCTCACCTTAACAACCACGCCCTACTATAAATCAACTTATGTACTTTTAATCGCAAAAGGACGTGGTTGGGATGATATTACCGATGCCGACCAACTAGCCGATTCGCCTTTGCAAAGACAAAAATCATTAAAAATCGCGATGTTTGACCGTGGACCAGGAACAACCTGGATGCAGAAAAATGATCTACTCGACGTGGGCATTCCCTATCAATCAATGTCAGGCGACAGTGAAAATAATGTAGCGATGCAAATAGAGAAGGATCTTAAAGCGAAGAAAATCGATATGGTTATTTTGTGGGGACCTATGGCGAGCTACGTCGCTTCACAAAGCCCGAAAAACAGTTACTCAATGATTCCGATGAAATCAGCGCCTGACATGAAATTTGATTTTGCTATGGCGATGGGCGTCCGCAAAGGCGACAAAGAAAGAAAAGAAGCCCTGGATAAGCTGATAGCAAAGAACGCAGATAAGATTCGAACCATTCTGAGCAGTTACAACTTTCCGTTGCTCCCTCTCCCTAAACAAGCTGCTCATAAGGACGACGATTAACCCTACTTAGGTATTTTCAGGGGCGGCAAACACCATGGGTCGCCCCATTATTTACCACGGTTAAATAACCCAACCAGATACGCAAATCTGACCGCACGCTCATGTGACAGCTGATCCCACTGAAAACGCCATTTCCAATTGCCTTCGATGGTGCCTGGGATATTCATGCGATGCTCGGAACCCAACTCCAGAATGTCCTGCATCGGAATTACCGCAAGATTTGCAACAGACGCCAAGGCGGCGTGAATCAGTGCGCAATGCAACGGCATTGCCGGACTGCCAAGATAATTGTAAATGTGGTCTTTCTCATCGTTGCCAATACTCTGCAACCAGCCTAAAGTCGTGTCATTGTCGTGAGTACCGGTATAAACAACGCAGTTTTTTTCATAATTGTCCGGTAAATAAGGATTATCGGGACCGTCACCAAACGCAAACTGCAAAATCTTCATGCCCGGTAAATCAAACTCATCCCTTAACTCTTCGACTTCGGGAGTAATAATGCCCAAGTCCTCAGCAACCAACGGAATCGAGCCATGCTCGGCCTTTATTGCATTCAATAACGCCTTGCCCGGTGCTTTAACCCACGCCCCATTCTGTGCAGTTTCTTCATTTGCAGGTATTTCCCAAGCGCCCTCGAGTCCTCGAAAATGATCGATCCGGAGAATGTCAAACAGCTCAAGCTGAGTTTTCATCCTATCGACCCACCAATGAAATCCGGTTTTTACCAGATGATCCCAGTTATAGTGCGGATTCCCCCAGCGCTGACCTGTTTCAGAAAAATAATCGGGGGGCACCCCCGTCACGACAGACATTTCTCCTGATTGATCGAGTTTAAAAATATCCCGATGCGCCCAAACATCAGCACTGTCGTAAGACACAAAAATAGGAATATCACCAAACAAAAACACGCCGTGCCGGTTAGCATAAGCCTTTAACTCCAGCCATTGCCGGGAAAACACATATTGCTCGAATTTAATGCATTCAATTTGTGTTTTTAAGCGGCGACGCGCTTCTTTTATTGCTTTTTCATCCCTTTCCTTGAAATGCTCAGGCCACTGATTCCAGCATTGCTGATTAAATTCAAACCTAAGCGCTAGAAACAAAGCAAAATCATCAAGCCAAAACGCCTTTGCCTGACAAAAGTATTCAAAATCATCCTTATCCTTTTGCTCTGCACGTTCCAAGAATCCAGAGTAAGCTTTTGTTATGTGACATGCTGTGGCGCAGTTTCCGGCGCACTCCTCACACTTATCAGAATGCTGCAACCAACCTTGCTTCACCAACCAATCAATATTGATTAATACGGGATTACCGGCGTGAGCAGACAGGCACTGATAAGGGGAGTTATCCGCATGAGTCATGCCTAAAGGCAAAACCTGCCATACACTTACTCCGGTATCATGCAGAAATTTTACAAAGTTAAAAGCTTCCTGCCCCAAGTCGCCCTGAGGCCCCGTACCCGGTAACGATGTAATATGCAACAGAATGCCGGCGCGTCGTTTGTTTAAAATGTCATTCACACTTAGTGATCTCTCGTTTAAGTTTTCAGCTTGTAGGGATGGGCTATCACTTATGCAAACTCAACGCCTGGGCGCATTGCGCCTCCCATAGCCGGGGCACCGGAACCCTGCGTAAACGACATCGCCAGATAAGCGGGAGGCTCTTCTCCCAATAATCTATAAAGATTAGCCAAATTAAGTCGGAATTGTTTTTCAAAGTTACTGACAGCTTCCCCAGGATTGTAATCCCCAAACCACCAAAACCAGTCAGAACCCTCACAAACCGCCAACTGAAGCTCAGCCTGCTGCACTTGTTTATCCGTTAATTTGCCAGCGGAGATTACCTTGTCAAAAGTCCATTTAACATCACCTAGCATATCCCAACCTCGATTCTTATCCGCATCGCCTATCCAAGTCGAAAAAGTACCGTAAACCCAACTGCCCGCAACCATTTTCGCCAGCGGTTTAACTTCAACTTTATCTTGCAAGCATTCTGAGAAAGTAGTTAATTCAATGTTCGAATGATCGGCCAGCCGTTGATACAAAGCATTCAGAAAATAATAACCGTTAGCTGGAAAGTATTCCCAGGCATTCTCGCCATCCATGATAATGGAAACCACCTTGTCGCCGGATTCATGGTCAGCAATATTCTCCAAATGGTGGATTAAGTCACCAACCGCATCATCGGCATGCCATTTGGAGTACTCAAAACCGATAAGATCGGATAAGCCATCATCCCGAAAAAAACAGGTTATATCGGTTTTTTCAAGCTTGAAAGGATGATGAATTCCTGATTGTTCTGAATTTTCAGTAAGATTTAAACTATTATGCAGTACTGAACCGCCGCTTGCGGTCCAGTCAAAGCCGAAATCGCCCAACATTTTCAATGTCTGATCGCTGATAGCGCCCTCTGAAGGCCAGCATCCTTTAGGCTTAAAGCCGAATAATCGCTTAAAAGTTTGTACGCCTTTTTGAAGATGCCAGTTTACCCGCTCTGCTCCGCCCGGATAGGTATCCAACTCCGGCAAAGGAGCATTCGGCATCGCCTCGTGGGTAGAACTCAAGTCCAACAAAAGCGGCAGGATTGGATGGGCATAAGGCGTCACAGAAAGCTCAACCTGCCCCTTCCTGGCTAATGCCTTATATCTACAAATAACACTGCTCAGCTGCTCGGCGATGACCTCCACAATTTCAATCCTGTCGTGCAAGGTAAAACCGGAGCCTTTCTCTATCAAACGCTTTATTCGACTATCCGTTAACTTTATTGTTTCCCCCATCCAAATCAAATGATACCAAGCCAGAATATCACTGATAAATTGTGAGTTGACATAATTCAAGGAGTCGTAATGATTTTCAAGCCAATCGGCCATTTCAATTAATCTTTTAAAAGCCGGATAGCGGTTTATTTGCCTCTCCCTGTTCGCCCGCATACAGTCTTTAACCAATTTCATGCGTTGTTCCGGGTCTGCTGGAATGCCGGGATCAACCAGGGCCGCTAATAATGGATCAGTGATCGAAATGCGGTCATGCAAATAACCGTTGAGTTGCCGGGCATATTCCTCAATTTGTTCCAGCAGGATCGGAGCGAAATTCACCACCGCCTTGGCCTTAGGCACTGCTTCAAGATGCGCGACCATATCCACATAGTCTTTAATGACATGCAGATAGGTCCATGGCAGCTTAAACTCTCCTGTCTGTAAGTCTCTATATTCCGGCTGGTGCATGTGCCAGCACAAGACTAATTTCAACTTGTTTTTATCTAACATACGATTTTACTTTTCCATTTTTTAGGTAGCAGTTCATTCCAAAACCCCATAACTTTTATCGAACGTAGTGTCTTTTTTGCCCCAGCATATCTGTTGTAACCAAAACGACTCCGCCCGGACTCACATGAAATCTTTTTTTATCTTCCGCTTTGTTTTCACCGATGACAGTGCCTTCCGGAATTTCACAGCCTTTTTCTATAATCGCTTTGGTAATACGGCAATGACGACCGATATTAACTTCGGGCAAAACAATAGTATCTTCCAAAGTTGTGTACGAATTAACACGGACATTCGAAAATAAGAGAGAATGCCTGACTTTTGCCCCAGAAATCACACAACCGCCTGAAACCATAGAGTCCACAGCCTGTCCTCGTCGGTCGTCATTATCAAAAACAAATTTGGCTGGCGGTGTTTGCTCCTGATAAGTCCATATAGGCCAGATTTTATCGTATAAATTTAAATTCGGATTTACCCCGATCAATTCCATATTGGCGGACCAGTATGCGTCTATAGTACCTACATCGCGCCAATAGCTTTGTTCTCCGCTTTGCAAATCCAAAAAGGGATAGGCATTGGCGACATATTTATCGATCACGGCAGGAATAATGTCTCTACCGAAATCACGGGTTGAGCCTTTGGTATCCGCATCTTTGAGCAATTGTTCAAACAGGAAGCGGGCATTAAAAATATAGATACCCATGGACGCCAACGCAGTGTTCGTTCTACCCGGCATAACAGGGGGATGCTCCGGTTTTTCCACAAAAGCTCTGACTCGCCGGTTGTCATCAACATCCATCACGCCAAAAGCCGTTGCATCTTGCAACGATACTTCGATACAACCTATCGTTAAGTCGGCTTTTTTTTCGACATGATCGGCAAGCATCGCGCCATAATCCATTTTATAAATATGATCGCCGGCCAACACTAAAATATGTTCAGGATTGCGACTGCGCAGGATGTCGATATTCTGAAAAACTGCATCAGCAGTCCCTAGGTACCAGGAGTTCTCATCGTGCCGTTGCTGGGCGGGCATCAAATCGACATATTCACCGAATTCACCACGCAAAAATCCCCAGCCCTGCTGAATATGCCTGATCAGTGAATCCGCCTTGTATTGAGTTAAAATGCCTATCTTGCGTATACCGGAATTCACGCAGTTCGACAGAGGAAAATCGATAATCCGGAATTTGCCGCCGAAAGGCACTGCCGGCTTGGCGCGCCAATCGGTCATATTCATTAACCGCGAACCGCGACCGCCCGCCAATATTAATGCAATAGTGTTACGGGTTAGGTGACTGATATTATGATCATACTTCTGATTACTTGACGCAGACATTTTTCATCTCCATGTGGAATAGACTGACAACTCTTGATGTGTTTGGTAACATTCACGCAACTATTATTCCACTACACAGAGGCTATTCATAGTGAAAAAGCAATCTAATACCGAGCCTGTTCCAGACGGGTTTGCGGCACACACACCACCCCTGGTGATAAACGCACTTGATTCAGATGCTCTAAAAATCATGGAAGCCAGACATCATGATCCTTTTTCGGTATTGGGTCGCCACCTCAAGAACAATTATATTCAGGTTAAGGTATATCTGCCTTATGCAGAAACGGTATGCTTTAGTCACAACGGCGCGGTTTTAAACCGGCTGCCCGATACGGACTTTTTTGAATATAACGCTGAAACTGAACAATTGCCAGAACATTATCAACTATCATGGGTCGACAAGGATGGCAACAGCCACGAAAACCATGACCCGTACGATTTCGGCACCCAGTTGCCGGAGTTCGACCAGCATTTATTCGGCGAAGGCAAGCACTGGCATATTTACCAGAAATTGGGCGGACATCTGCATAGCGTCGATGGGATTGACGGGGTTTTGTTTACGGTCTGGGCGCCCAATGCCGGACGGGTCAGTGTGGTGGGCGATTTTAATCGCTGGGACGGGCGCTGCAATCCAATGCGCAGCTTGGGCGGTAGCGGCATCTGGGAACTGTTCATGCCGGACTTGCAGGCCGGTTGTTACTATAAATTCGAGATACTAAACCGCAACACCCATGAAGTTCTGTTAAAAACCGACCCTTACGGCCAACAGTTTGAATTTCGCCCCAATACCTCGTCAATCGTAGTCCATGAAAACAGCTATATCTGGCAGGATCGGCAATGGATGAATGACCGTGTCGGCCATAATTGGCTGCATGAACCTATGTCCATCTACGAGGTTCACTTAGGTTCCTGGCGACGCGATCATCTTGGCAATTTCCTCAATTATCGTGCGCTGGCTGTCGAGCTGGTTGAATACGTCAAGGAAATGGGCTTTACTCATGTTGAATTATTGCCGGTGACCGAGCATCCTCTGGATGCCTCCTGGGGTTATCAAACCACCGGCTATTTTGCCCCGTCCAGTCGCCACGGCACACCGGACGATTTCCGTTATTTTATCGACATCTGCCATCAAAACGGCATCGGCGTGATTTTGGATTGGGTACCCGCCCATTTCCCGAAAGACAGCTTTGCTTTGGCTCGTTTTGACGGCAGCGCGCTTTATGAACACGAAGACCCGCGCAAAGGCGAGCACCGCGACTGGGGCACATTAATTTATAATTATGGCCGCAATGAGGTTAAAAACTTTTTGCTGTCCAGCGCCATTTTCTGGCTGGAGGAATTTCATCTTGACGGCTTGCGGGTCGATGCCGTCGCCTCAATGCTGTATCTGGATTATTCCCGCAACGATAATGACTGGATCCCCAATATGTATGGCAGCAACGAAAATCTGGAAGCGATCGATTTTCTAAGAGAGCTCAATTCCGTCACTCATCATCAACATCCCGGCACAGTGATGATGGCGGAAGAATCCACATCCTGGCCGCAAGTAACCCGGCCGACCTGGACCGGCGGACTGGGCTTTTCAATGAAATGGAATATGGGCTGGATGCATGACACGCTGGCTTACATGAGCCAGGAGCCGATACATCGCAAATATCATCATGATCAGCTCACTTTCGGTATGCTCTATGCCTTTACCGAAAATTTCTGCCTGCCTTTTTCCCATGATGAAGTCGTGCATGGCAAAGGTTCTTTAGTCAGTAAAATGCCTGGTGATGAATGGCAGCGCTTTGCCAATCTTCGGCTGCTTTACACCTTGATGTACACTTATCCAGGCAAAAAACTGCTGTTTATGGGCTGCGAGTTCGGGCAAGGCACCGAATGGAATTTCAACAAAGCACTGGACTGGTATGTTCTGGACTATCCGCATCACAAGGGCGTGCAATCGCTGGTAAAAGACCTGAATCAACTCTATAAAAAACACCCGGCCTTGTACCAGCACGATTTCGATCATCAGGGTTTTGACTGGATCGATTGCCATGATGTGCAACAATCCATCATCAGCTATCGGCGCAAAACCGAGCATGAAGACTTGATTGTCGTGCTTAACTTTACCCCGGTAGCCCGTGAGCAATACAGGATCGGTGTGCCCGTGGCAGGCACTTATACGGAAATATTCAATTCCGATTCCGGTTATTACGACGGCAGTAATGTCGGTAACGGCATGGCATTATCAGAACCTACAGCATGGATGAATCAGCCCCATTCTATCAGTCTTACCCTACCGCCTCTGGGAGGCGTAATTTTGAAATTATAGTCATAAGTATTTTTACGACTTGCAAAATACTCATCGCATCTCAAGATTCGGCACTTGTATTTCCACTTTTGTTGGAGAGTGCCGGGCTTTGATGCGCGAATACTATAAAAATGCCAACAACTAACAATTAAGGTAAATGAAAAAAATACTTTTTGTCACCAGTGAAGCCCATCCCCTGATTAAAACCGGAGGTTTGGCCGATGTTTCCGGCAGTCTGCCCAAAGCGTTATCGGAATTGGGCGAAGATGTGCGCATCATCATGCCCAATTACCAGTCCATCAAAACGACCGAAGAAGTTCGCTACCTAAGCACAGTCCATGTAAACAATTATGCAGTGAATATCCTGGAAACCCAGCTGCCGGGTACCGGCGTCATCGTGTGGCTGGTAGATTGTCCGGAATTCTTTAATTTCCCCGGCAATCCTTATGTTGATGAGCACGGCAAGCCTTGGGCGAACATCGCTGAACGTTTTGCCCTGTTTTGCCGCGTCACGGTAGAAGTTGCGATGAACCGGAGCTATTTGGATTGGAAACCCGACATCGTCCACTGCAACGACTGGCAAAGCGGGCTGGTGCCTGCCTTGTTATCCCTGGAATACAGCCGCCCGACTATCGTTTTCACCATACATAACATGGCTTATCAGGGAATATTCCCAAGAGCGACTTATCTTTCTTTAAATTTGCCCGGCCAACTTTGGAACCCGCACGGCATAGAGTTTCATGACATGCTGTCATTTCTTAAAGGCGGACTGGTCTATTCGGATCGCATCACCACCGTAAGTCCAACCTATGCCAAGGAAATTCAAACAGCCGAGTTTGGCTATGGCTTGGAAGGCCTGTTAAGTTACCGAAAAGATTTTCTGAGCGGCATTATCAATGGCATAGATACGGATCACTGGAATCCTGAAACCGACACCAACATCAGCCAACCATTTAACCACTTGACGCTGAATAGAAAATCGCTCAATAAAGCAGCGCTACAGGAAAGGTTATCCCTGCCCATTGACAAAAACATTCCCGTATTCGGGCTTATCAGTCGATTGGTAGAACAAAAAGGCATCGACCTGATACTGGAATGTCTTCCCGAGATGCTGACCCATCCGTTGCAATTTATACTACTCGGCAGCGGTAACAAGGGTTTCGAACAGCGCTTGCATAATTTTGCCGAAAGCCACCCCGATAAAATATCGATCACTGTCGGTTATGACGAAACGCTGGCTCATCTGATTGAAGCGGGTGCAGACATTTTCCTGATGCCTTCGCGCTTTGAGCCCTGCGGCTTAAACCAGATATACAGCCAACGCTACGGCACTATACCCATAGTCAGAAAAACCGGCGGACTGGCCGATACCGTCGCTGATACTGTCCCTGAATCGCTGAACGACAACACTGCAACAGGCCTTGTTTTCAATGAAGCAAGTCCCGGCGCATTGATGGAAGCCATTAAGCGCTCACTGATTTTATACAGCCACCCTAAAACCTGGAAACAGCTACAAACCAACGCCATGCAAAAAGACTATTCTTGGAGCAAAAGCGCGAAGCAATACATGACTTTATACAGCCATCTGTAGCGGTAATTATCCCCTGCCATTACGCATCAACTTCGACATCAACTCACGAAAAAAACCAAGGAGACCGTGCTCAAGCTACTCCCCTTGGTTTGTCCGGTTAAATTACCTTTAACAAACTCCATCAAATGACATTCAAATCGGCCCGCAACAGCTTCATAATCGCCATCGGCGTTATTGGTTTGTTGCACATATTTTTTGGAATCAGCTTAGGGTGGCTGGTATTGCCAAGTGCAGTTTTTTTGGCATTAATCGTTTACGGTTCGGCAATCATTCAATCCAACTTTCACACTAAAGCCTATTGCCATGGGCATGTTTCGGAAAAAGAAATTGCCCTGTCGTTCGATGACGGACCCAACCGGGAATACACCCCGCAGATACTATCAACATTAGCGCAGCACCATGCATCGGCAACTTTTTTTGTCATTGGAAAGAACATTCAAGGCAATGAAAGCATTTTGAAGCAAATCGATGCAGACGGACACAGCATTGGCAACCATAGCTACACGCATGCTTTTTATATCGATTTTAAAAACCTGCAAGGCTTTAAAAATGAGCTAAACCAGACAGCGGAAAGCGTCTTCAAAATCATAGGCAAACGGATGAAACTATTTCGCCCTCCCTATGGCGTTACCACGCCCAATATTGCAAAAGCCTCAAAGCTATTGAATTACAATATCATAGGCTGGACCATCCGCTCGCTAGATACAACAAATGACAGCGTGCAAACCATAACCCGGCGCGTACAAGCACAAATAAAACCGGGCGCTATTATCCTGTTTCATGACACTTCGGATAAAACCATTCAGGTATTAAATCACATACTTAATTTTGCAAAAGAAAATGGCTATAAAATTGTCAGTGTGGAGCGGCTTTTGAAGATCAAGGCCTATGAATAACTGAAAATTGGAGGTGATATACACTCTTCAATAATACACCCTGAATGACTGCTGTATTTGCTCGAACTCATACAAATAAGGCTTTGCCACTTCGTAATTGGCTGCCACAACCAGTAGATCATGGGAAAAAACCGAAGTGTTGTACCAGTTGAAGCTGCCTTCGATGACAATGTAATCGTCAATAATGCAATATTTGGAATGGATCGGGGAATACGGCACCGGATGGTCGTCTTGTCCGTAAACCAAGCCTACCGGAATACCGGCATGCTTTAACCGATCTACCGTCGGCAGCAACGGACGATTCAGCTCATCATGCATCGATCGCTCTATACCGATACGTCCCTGTCTAGCCAAGTGCCCATTCAGCAAAATATGTACGTGGACGCCCCGGTTCTTGGCATGTATCAGCGCATTGACCACGCTATCATGATGATCCCCCAGCAAATCGCCAATCAGAAACAAGGACACTTTAATCGAATGCCTAGCACGGTGTATTTCCGCCAATATGGCGTGATGCGGGCGATAGGGCTTGCCGTTAAGCATGACGTGCCGACCGAAGGTATACAACAGGTTGAAATGGCTTAATGGATCGATACCGTATTTTTGAATGACGCCGCCACGCTGGCTTTGAAAAATATTGTCCAACAGACGACAGATGCCTTTGGAATGGAAAGTCATCCCCGACTCCCAATTAGCCCACCAGCGATCGAAGGTGATATTGAACGAACCGAGTATGCTGTCCTCATCATTAAAAATAATGAATTTGGTATGCATGTCCGGCTCCACTTCGATCAGATGATGCTTGGGGCTGCAAAATACGCCGATCAATTCAATCCGAGAACGCTTTAACCGCGCGTAATTCTGGCTGTTGGTCAGGGTCATTTTTCGCCAATCCACGATGCACTGTACCAAAACCCCCTGATCGCTGGCGCTTATTAAATGGGTAATAAAGTCATGGTCGTCAATGCAATCCACACTGACTTTTATCGTGCATAAACGCCCCGGATTCTCATGCTTGCAGCGGATAACTTTGTCGATAAGGTCATGAATATAGCGCTTGGGATGATAAGGATGGTGCTGTTGGCCTTTAGTGAATTTGGGCACCAGTTGCAATGCTTCAAAATGATGGTTGTACCAATCGACATCGCTCTGCAATTCACCGGCATTCAGCTCATAAGTCCGATAGTGGCTGGCTGTTGACCAGTCTCCGATGATCTTTCGTTGCTGCGGCTGGTCTCCCTGAAGTTGCTGCCAGTCCATAAAAATATATTCATTCCGGGAGGCAATGGAGTGCTCATCCAGATGCACGATAAAGGCGAACTTAATGCAGTTGATCTGGCCGAAGTTACTCGAAAACGGGTGTATGTAAAAGTCCCGTGTACAGCGTTTGTGGCGGTCCCAGTGAATATCATAGGCATCGGTATCCACTATGTAAGTTTCGCATATCGCATCGCGATAGACTTTTAAGATAACCTTTACATTAGCCTGAACGCCGTAAAATACGTCGAAATCTATTTTTCCCCAGCGGATATAAAATTTGTCATTGAAATCGTTTACTCTTTGAAAAGAACCGCCCAGGTTTGCATGAGTCGGCGAGGCATAGTGTTCAGCTATCTGCATATAAATTTATCTCCATGATAAAGGCCGTGGGCATGTTCAGCATTGGTTTGTCAGGTTACGCTACCAGCAGTAGAAGCTTTAGGCGACTCAACCTACGGCTCAAAGGTCATAAAATAACCGCAATGATCTGAAACCCTTCCATAATCCTGCTCGGTAAACAAAACTCTCGCTGACGTAACCTTCAGTTCGCTGGTTTTATTCAAAAAAATATAATCGATACGGTAATCATCGCTCAGATAATTTTGCCAATAAGGATCGTTAACTCTAAAGATTTTTTCAAACACGCCCTGAGAGTTGGCTGCCAAATACTGGTCGTCATATTGGTGGGCATCGACCACCAAATGATAGCCGGTTGAACCGGCGGCAATATTAAAATCGCCGCACAACAACGTGGCGCTAACCTGCGCCGACTGTTTAGCCTCGGCCCAGTCGCACAAGCATTGAAATTGCTCGGCAAAGCCGTCTTCCCACCAGCTTAAATGCGCCGAAAAAACATTCACCCGTCCGATATAAGGCACCTTGATTTGCGCCATGACTACTTTTCGGGAATGAATGCTGTAAACATCATGACTGCCCGACACGTACCTGGCATCCGGCTTAATCAGCGGAAATTTGCTTAATATCGCAACGCCTTCCCGATATTTGTCAAAACCCAGATGCGACCAGTCGGTGTAAATATGATAAGGCGTAGCCAAGCGACCGTTAATGATTTTGGCGGAATTGGACTCCCAGTCCCCTGCCCCGTCGTTCCAAAGCTCGGCCACTTCCTGAAAGCAAACAACGTCAGCATTCAGTTCATCAATCGCTTTGGCTATTTGGGAAAATTTATAATCCTGGTTATCTTCCTGATAGCAATGCAGGTTAAGAATCAAAACCTTGAGCGGCTCGCGGCTGAGCGAGTAGTTTTTACCGTGATTATTGTCCCAGAAAATCTGTCCGTTGCGTTCAACTGAGATGCTGTATTGCAAGCGAAACGCTTGGCCGACTCTAAGCCAGCCTTTCCAGATTGCATATCCATACTGATTGGGGTTTCTGGCATTACTGAGCGCAATTTTGTCCCAGTAGTTTCTTTTAAAATAGCACTGGGTTTTATGGGTGTGCTGCCAGTTATCTGTGGTCCAGTGTACGGTTACTTTATCGGCATCGGCGAATTTATCGACCGCTACGGTGATCGGAACGTTTTTTTGTCCTTCATCTAATTTATTCGCAAAACCGGTGTTTAAAACCGGTGCAGAGCACGTTACGTTGATGCCTGAGTCGGCTTGACTGGAATAGTTTTTGCCCTGATTGTTATCCCAATATTCAGCGTCCGAAACCTGGTAACGCAATCCGAACTGGATATTGCCGGGCAGCGATTTGGCCGGGCTGAGCTGGAAGCTTGCCTGAGCCTGCCAATACTCCTGATCGTGTTCAAGCTTGCTGTGATAGATTGCCGGTAGGGTTTGCCATACGCCGTCTTCGCCAGCCCAGACTACGTCGATCCGCTTGTCATGACTTATGTTTTCGACCCGCATAAAAAAGCTCAACGTCTGCTGGACGCCGGGCTTTTTTCGGGTAATCACATTTTCTACATACAGCAGTTGGATTTTGTCCATCCTTTGTCTCCGTAATTGCTGACTTGAGCTGAAAGTAAAAGATTAATTAATTCACCACGAAGACACGAACGACTGCATGGATGCAGGAGGTAGAACAACGCAGGAGCAGTTGCCGAGGACACGAAGTTTTTACCTTATACGTTATGAACAAGATAAATACCCATACGTCGCCATGTCGGCAGGGATTGCCGACATCCAGAACACACGGAGTGCTTGTTAGTTATGACATCCTTTGCATGTGAGTACGTATCCTGTTCCCTAGTTCCCACGTAGCACACGGGAGGGAGATAAAGCATGAAGCTTTTATTTTTCTTCGTGTCCTCGGCAACTGCTCCTGCGTTGCTCTACCTCCTGCATCCATGCAGTCGTTCGTGTCTTCGTGGTGAAACTTCTTTTTCTAGCTTGAAGGATTGTAATCCCGAAAATCAATGTCCGGAAAAATATTATCCATGATCTCCAGCGCGGACAAATAGCGCTCGTTGATCCTGTTCTTGCGGAAGCTGTCGTGTAAATAATTAAACCTAGCCAGATAATCGGTAACACGCTTGTTCGCATAATCGACGGTTGTCCCCGATTTCATAATAAACGGCCAATCGGAGGCTTGGGCCAGCAAAATAGATCTGGCAGCCTGATTCAACGCCCGCGTCTGTAACGGAGTCAGCGTTAATCTTTGAACATCGCTCGCCAGTTTTTCCAACTCCCGTTCGGCCTTGTGCAGCAAAGGATAAATCCAGTCATTCGTTTCATTGATCCAGTAAGAGGAATAGCCTTGATCGCCCCAGGTCGATGAGGCAGGCGTGGCTATTTGAATAGATGACTGCTGCTTTAAATAGTCGCCGCAACTGATCGGCTGAACGCCGCCGGTGCTTTCGCCTGCCAATCTCAGCACGCATTCCAGCCAGTGCGTTCCTTCAAACCACCAATGACCGAACAGTTCGGCATCGTAAGGCGCGACAATAATCGGTGGTCTGTCCATGCTAGCGCCAAGCCGGTCGATTTGGCGCTGGCGCTTCTCGATAAAATCCCTAGCATGTTGATACGCTTTTGCCTTGGCCTGCCTTGGATTATAAATTTCCTTGAACCGGTTATCGCCGGTCACACGATGATACTTGATGCCGGTATTGGTTCGGGTTTTGCCGTCGAGAATATAAGGCGCGATATAATCCAAGTCCAGCTCAAAGCCAATGTCGCTGTAATATTCGCGATAGTCGGGATCTCCGGGATAGCCTTCTTTTGCACTCCAGACCTGCTGCGATGATTCGGGATCTCGCGCAAACGCCGCAACGCCGTTGCCGCAATCAAGCGGCGCATAGACGCCATTACGGGGCTGTTGGCTTGCATCCATCACGCCGTGCGTATCGACGAAAAAATACTCAATACCGGCATCGGCCAGTGCAATCTCAAGGCCCGGATAATAGCCGCATTCAGGTAGCCAAAAGCCGGTCGGATTACAACCGAAGTTGGCCTTAAACGTTGCTACGCCGATATTAATCTGATTGCGGACTGCGGTTTCGCTGACATTGAGCAACGGCAAAAAGCCGTGGGTCGCGGCAGTCGTTATCAACTCAAGCTTGCCTGTGGCCTGATGTTTTTTAAACGCCGCCAATAAATCGCCTTGATAGCGCTTTTGGTAGATATTTAACGCGTTCAGGAAAAAACGGCGATACAGCCGCGCTAATTTTTGATATTCCGGCTGCCTGCGGGTTCTGGTAATTTCCTTTTCGGCTAATTCCAGTCGGCTATGCAGATATTTCAGATAGCGTTCTTGCAATAAATCGTCGCGCAACATGAATATCAGCGTCGGCGACAATGACAGCGTCAGCCGGTAGTCCACCTTATCTTCATGCAACCGATCGAGCACGCCGATCAGCGGCAGATAGCATTCGGTGATGGCTTCGAACAGCCAGTTCTCCTCGAAAAAACTGTCATGTTCAGGATGCCTCACATAGGGAAGGTGTGCATGGAGAATAAGACTCAGGAATCCTTGTCCAGCACGCGGTAAGCTTTTTGTCATCACGCTCGTTTGCTGATTCCTCGGCCTGACGCGCTATTGCCAGAGCAATAAGTCGCCGACGCCGTTTGTCCATGCGGAGCATGAACGATGTTTGAATGCACGAATTCAATAAAGCTGTCATCGGCGCAACATTTGCCAATGGCCGCTGAATAAGCCGTGTCGTCAACCGCTGCCGGTAAGGATACTTGCTGATGTGCGATAGCGCTATCAATGGCTACGTCGAACCATACCGCTGCTTCGGCATCCGCCTTCTGTTCGTCGGGTTGCGAATAAATTCTTAAGGTAAGTTGCTCTTCGTTATCGTTATCGGATGCGGCTTTTTCGGTGCTTCCTTCAAGATGCCAATAAGCATAAAGGTGTCCCGGATCAACGGGCAAAAGCATCAGTTCGGGAGCGTTGTAAGAGGATGGTTTCGGCGCAAAATCCCGACCGATTTCTTCGCTAATATCCAGTAACTCTTTTGGCGAGAGCCTGACTTTTTCGACAAGCTCCGGCATCCGGCTTGAAAAACATGGCGTAAAATTCCGGGTAATTTCCTGGCTTATTTTAAGCATTTCTTTCGCCGATAGATTGATTTTGGAATTGTGTCCTGAATACAAAAGCGTCATCACCAGCCTTAAAGGTTACGGTCACCTTATCTAAAATTCTTCCATACATATCTTAGGGCATCGCTAAAGATGACCTAGAAAAGCAAGTTGATTCAAGTATACGTAGTAAACCCCGCATGGTCTAGTTGAGGTTTTAATTACCCTTGAAACAGGCCGGCATTTTCGATAATTACTGCCAAAGTTACAACTCGCAATAACCGGCTACTTAGCCGTAGTCGCTTTTGATCTTGCAATAGCAAAATGTCCTGCGACGATTTCAGCAACCTGTCCCAAGCCAGACACCATATATTGTTTCAGCCATCCTGATTAAGCTCGCCGTTGACATAGCGCCGATCTAACATAACCCATTGAAGTTATGGATATTTACATAGGTATTGGTACGAGCATACTCCAACCGGTTTTATCATTATATTGATCCTTGATTATAAATCCTGCCAAAACCACAACATGAATGGAGTAAAAACTTCTCGCGAGCCGTAAAAGTCTCCGGTCACAAAATACACAAGGTAGTAATTAGGAGATTCAATTATGGCTCCTCATACCGTTGAATCGTCTGCCTGAATACGAAAAACCAAGCGTCAGCTTAAGACTGCATCAACGGCAGCCCTTCGATCTAAACTCCAATCGAGTAACTGGAAAATGAGGAAATATTATGCAAATGCAAAAAGTAGAACTTCAATTTATCACCGGCCTGAAGAGAACTATTTTTCGCAATGCCTGCTTGCGAGGCAGTTGGGATGATAATGGCCGATATTCGGAAAATTGGACAGAGATTCCGATGCAGGAGGAAATAGGCGAAGACGGATGCCCGATCTTTATAGCCCCGGTCGCACTTGACCTTGCCGATCAGGATAAGACGTTCAAGTGGGGAGTGGTTCTCGATGGGCCGCAGGGCACCAATTTCTGGGGCATTCCGACTGAAGTGCATGATGCTGACTCCGTGGAACGCCATCGTCAGTTCCGGCTCAATAACGATGGAGGGACGCCACAAATCGAACGCTATTATTTCACTTACGGTCGCCGGTTGGGAGCCAACAAGCATTTCTCCTCGCAAAACGCCACGCCGAGTCTGCGTTTTGGCGTTTGGGCGCCCAACGCACAAAATGTGGAAGTGGTCTTCGGGAACCCGGCCAATGGTTACATTGCCGATGACGGCACCGGAATCGATCCAGTGCAACCCGTGGTCGCACTGTCCCGCTTATCCGACGGCATTTGGGAAGGCGGGCCGCGCGGTGACTATGAAACATTTAAAAGCCTTCCTTACATGTATCGCATCCGGAATGCTCAAGGGCAAATTGTTTATCGCACCGATATTTTTTCCCGAAGCCAGATCGGTAAAGGCGACATCGACCCCGCTGAAAGCCATTGGGATGAGACAGTCGACACATTGGACGGCACCGTCGGTTGCAGTGTAGTCATTGATCCCGATGTAGTGCGCCGGGGATTTCAGTCTGCGCCTGACGGGATTCAACCGGATCTGATTACCGCAGAAAAGTTCTGGTCTACTGAATTCACATCCGGCTTGCCGATACCCACCCGCTTGGAAGACTTGGTTATTTACGAATTACATATAGGCTCATTGGGATTTGGCAAAGACCGCATCGGCAATTTGAGTGATGCTCTGCCATTTCTTGATCACTTGGTCGACCTCGGTGTAAACACCGTCGAGCTGTTGCCGTTAGCCGAGTTTAAAGGCAATGCCGCTTGGGGCTATGGCGACACGCACCACACATGTATTGAGTCCAGTGCCGGAGGGCGCGACAAATACCGCTATTTCGTCAGGGAGTGTCACCGCCGGGGTATCGCCGTCATTCAGGACGTGGTCTACAACCATTACGACGCTAAGGCAGGCCGTGCCGAGTGGCAATACGACTCGACCGCTCCCGAACAGAATATTTATTACTGGTATGAGGGGCAGCCAAGCGATTACCCGGACTATGAACGTGCAGCGCAAGATCTTTTACAGCCGTCCGCAAAGCGCCCGACTCCGGGACATGGCGGCTATCTTGACAACGGCTCCACCGGTTATACACCACGCTTTTGGGACGAAGTCGTACGCCAGCAGTTCATCAGCAGCGCCGCCTTCCTGATCGAGGAAATGCATGTCGATGGATTACGCGTGGACTTGACCCAAGCGATCCACCGCGACAACGTGCTCCACGCAGACGGACGTTCGGTCGGCAGCGCCAATATTTTCGGGCAGAAGTTGCTGCGGGAATGGAGTCGGACGCTACATATGATCAAGCCCACAGTGATGCTGATTGCGGAGGATCATACGGAATGGGATGCTGTGACAAAATCGCCAGCGCAAGGCGGGCTAGGATTCAATGCCAGATGGGAAACAGCGTTCTACCACAACTTGATCGGCGATTCCGATATGGCCGGAAACAAAGCGCGTCTGTTAAAACTAGCCGGATACGGCGACAGCGAGTTGCTCAAAATGGACTGGTTTTCCGGCGCACTGTACAACAGCCGTAACAACCAAGTCGTTTTCCACGAGTCTCATGACGAGGCAGGCAACGCCGGCGGCACAGCCCGAACCATGGTAACAGCCGTCAACGGTGCCGCGATTTCTGATGGCACGCGCCCTTGGGCAGAAGCACGCTCTCGCCTATGCTTCGGTTTTTCGCTGCTTTCCGCGGGGATACCGATGTTCTTTATGGGTGAAGAAATCGGAGCACAAAAACGCTACACGTTCGATAACTTTAAGGAAAACCGCGAAGACATACTGGGCGAACGGAATGGAAACGGCAAAGCGCTATTTCGCTTTTATCAGGATCTTATCACCCTCAGTCGGCGACTACGCTCGATTCGCAGCCACAATATCGACATTCTTCATGTGTCTAATTCCAACCGCGTCCTTGCTTTCAAGCGGTGGAGCGGAGACGAAGAAGTCATCATCGCAGCAAGCCTTAACAATACGGCTTTTACCAACGGTTACGTCATCGAAAAAGATTTGCCGGGTATTCCTAACGCCCGTTGGAAGGAAATTTTTAACAGCGACGCCCCAATCTACGGCGGTCGAAACATAGGTAATTATGGTGCAAGCCTCTGGTCGGACCAAGGCAGACTGAACGTGCAGATACCTGCCAACGGTTTTGTCGTGTTTGCTAAGCAATGATGGCTGAGAGGCAGAGAAGCAACAGGCTCAATGCAAAACATGCATCGATGACTGTCATCCGCTCGGTCACTGCGGCAATTCCGCCGCTTCCATAAAAACCATCGGTACAGAGAAAAGCGGCAGAGAAGAGAACCAAGTCTGAGTGGAAGTGATCTACGGTACTTGGCTGATTTATTCAATTATGTCCATTCTCAAAAACCACAACAGTCCGGCTATTCAGCGGATAAAATTTTTCGTGTAGCGGCTTTTGATCATGCAAGAGCACAATATCCTGCGGCGATTTCAGCGACGTATCCAAAGCCAGACACCATACACGACCGGAAATAACCGGCAGTTCAATGATAACTTGTTGATCCGACATGTTCATTGCAACATGCAGGTCGGGCTCGTCATTTTCGACTCCGGCCTGGGTAAAAGCCAGAACCTTGGCCTCAGGATCACCCCATAACGGCTTATTGAGTTCAGCACCATGCCATTGAATTTCAGCTATTCCCCTGCCATTAGCGGGTTTTCCGGTCAAAAAACGCCGCCTCATAATGGATGGATGTCTTTTTCGTAACGCTATCATCAATTGCACAAAACGCAGCATGTCGGCATTTTGCTCAGTCATATTCCAGTCTATCCAGGACAATTCGTTATCCTGGCAATAACAGTTATTATTGCCGCGCTGGCTGTTTAATAATTCGTCTCCCGCCAATAGCATAGGGACGCCATGACTGAGCAGCAGCATGGCGAATGCATTTTTCACCTGTTTTCTGCGTAGCCCCAGAATGCTCGCATCTTTAGTCTCTCCTTCGATGCCGCAATTGAAACTTAAATTATTATTGCAGCCGTCCTGATTATATTCGCCGTTAGCATAGTTATGTTTTTCGTTGTAACTGAACAAGTCGTACAAGGTAAAACCGTCATGACAAGTTACGAAATTAATGCTGTTAATAGGCAAGCGGCCTTTGTGTTCATACAGATCGTTGCTGCCGCAGAGACGGGTTGCAAGCTCGCTGACTAACCCTTTATCGCCGCGCACAAAACGCCGGATAACGTCCCGGTATCTGCCGTTCCATTCGGCCCAACGATAGCCGGGAAAACTGCCGACCTGGTACAGCCCCGCCGCATCCCAGGCCTCGGCAATCAGCTTGGTTTTTGCCAGTTGCTCAGACAATTCGATCCCCCAAAGCAAAGGCGGATCCTGCAAAACTTCGCCGCCCTCCCCTCGCGCTAACGCGCTGGCAAGATCAAAGCGGAAACCATCGACATGCATTTCCCTGACCCAATATTCCAGGCAGCTGATAATGAAGTTGGACACCAAGGGGTGATTGGCGTTTACCGTGTTGCCGCAGCCGGTGTAGTCGTGAAGAATGCTTTTATTAAACTTGTCATGATGATAAAAAATATCATCGCCGATGCCCCTGAAATTGATGATTGGGCCATCAGCCCCGGCCTCTGCGGTATGGTTAAACACGACGTCCATAATGACGCCAATGCCCGCCCGATGCAGCGCTTTGACCAGGTCGCGAAATTCATGTACATGCGTTCCCTGCTCCGGAGTAACGCAGTAGCCTGGATGCGGACTAAAAAAACTGTGGGTACTGTAACCCCAGTAGTTTTTCAGTCCCAAATCGGCAGTGTGGCTCGGAACATCCTGCTCATCGAAAGCCATTACCGGCAATAGTTCAACGTGAGTAATCCCGAGTTTTTGTAAATAAGGGATTTTTTCAATCAAGCCGTCAAAAGTACCCGGATTGGCTACTTTTGACGAGGGATGCCGTGTAAAGCCGCCTACGTGCAGTTCGTAAACAATGGCTTTTTCGCTACGAATGCGTAGCGGCACATCGCCTTCCCAATCATAACGATCATCAACTACGACACAACGCATAGCGGTAAGCTTATTGTCGCCCGGCATACACGCCGCCTTGCGACTCCAACGTTTATGACTGACGGCGCGTACCCAAGGGTCTATCAGCTGTTTGTCCTTATCAAAATGCAATCCCGCTTCACGGACTTGAGTAGGGCCGTCCATGCGCCAAGCGTACCATGTGCCAACCGGTAATGCGGCCACGTAAACGTGCCAGGAAAAAAAAGTGCGATTAATATCTTCTTGCAACACTATAGTTTGAAAGGGTTCAACGCAATCCGAGGTGTTAAAAAGCAAAAGTTCTACATGCGTCGCATAACGGCTGAAAATGGAAAAATTAACGCCCTTGGATTTGGCCCTGGAGCCGGAAGGGTAAGGGCTCCCCGGCTTTAATTGGTATTCTTTTTTTTGCATATCCTCGTCTCACGCTTTGTCATTACAAAGCTTTATTAAATAATTTCAGTCGTTTTTCAACTGAAAATATGAATTCATACCAGCTATTATCCAAAGCCACCGACCACAAGGCAAAGAATTTAAAAGTTTGCTCCCAGGTCGCGTCAAAATACTTAGCGCTTAGTCTTGCCTTTCGCTAACTTAAATATATCCGGCATTTAATGCCAACATCTAAAGGCAATTATCTACATATAGGAAACTATTAATCAATAATTACTGATATTGTCAACCAATAAGTACGTGGGTATAGTATATCCAAAGCTGATTAATTCTTTCTCGCAAAATAGCAAAGGAGCTTTAAAATGACTGACTTTCAAAGAGATATTCTAATAGGGCTGATGTTTGTCGTTGGTATTTTGGGTTTTATTTCCGGCGAATTCATTGTTTCAACCATTATGTTTGCAACAGCTGCGATATTCACCAATATAGTTTTGAATCACAGATTGCATAGCTAAGTTTTTTACCCACCTCTTGGTATCCTACCTCAAACAGTATCTCTCCTGTTTGACTTCTCACTCCCGAAGCTTATGCTCCGGGAGTTTTTTTTGCCTGAATTTTAAGTTAACCGGCCAATGCAACTTTCACAATAACGAATTTGGAGTTGGATGCGATTACCGCATATGCACCAAACAGGCGGTTAAGATAAATATGATAATCCAGATGCCGATTGCCGATCACCCATAGCTCGCCGCCTTTACGCAATACTCTTTGCGAGTGTTTAAACAAGCTGACGGCAATCTGATCGCCTACCGTATTTTGCTGGTGAAACGGCGGATTGCAAAGAATCAGGTCGGCCGACTCTGATTCAACCTCCATCAAGCCATCGCCGACCCGAAAAGTCGCCTCGCGTTGCTCTCCAAATACACGATAAAAATTGTCCCTGGCCGATGCCACCGCCATAAAAGACTCATCGATAAAATGCACGGTTGCGGCCGGACTGCGTTCGGCGGCGATTAAACCGACCAAACCGTTACCGCAACCCAAGTCGATAATGTCGCAGGCATCCTGCCGATACGGGAGATGCTGGAGAAAAAAGCGCGTCCCTATATCAAGGCTATCGCGTGAAAATACGTTGGCGTGGTTAGTGATCAGGTACTCGGTGTTTTCAAGCCGGTAAATAACAGGATAAGGACTGGGCGGAATAATTAACCCGGAATCAACGGATGCAAAAATCAGCCGCGCTTTTTTTCTTGCCAGCGAGGTCGTAGTCAACCCGACCAATCGTTCCAGCAATTTCCAAACCGAGGGCGGCAAGGCTTTGATCATGCCTGCTACGATGACTTGGGTTGAAGCTGTTACATGCGGACGCAAGCGTATCAACTCGTCTTCCAATAATGCCAGAGTCTTCGGCACCTTAATCAGCACCAGATCGAATACCCCCTCCAGCGGGTCAAGACTGTTCAGCAAGCTGACGCTGTTTTCAGGCAGGTCATTTGCAGCGAGGTTGAGTTTTGTTGCCTGCTGCGACAAATAGGAATCCGATACCGCATATGGCCGGAGCTCATTCAGCGCGACAGCCAATGCGCCGAAACTGTCATTCAAAATCAAAACCCGCAAATTACTTGTGCTGAGCGTAGCCGAAGCATCGGCAAGCGTGTTAAGCAGATACTCATCCGCCGCATCCCAAGCGAGCAGCAGTTCACGCGGCCGTTTCGGCAAGCGGTTTAGTTCAAATTCGCCTTGGGCAACGGTTAAACGATTAGTCATGGCTCAAGCGCGTGACATGAATTTCCCTGTTTCGGTATTGATCTTAATCAGTTCCTCAGGCTCCAGATATTCCGGCACCTGAACCTCCAGCCCGGTGGTCACCCTGGCCGTTTTGGTACGCCCTGACGCCGTCGCCCCTTTAATAGCCGGAGCTGTTTCTACTATCGGCAATACCACAGAACTTGGCAGTTCAATACCCAGCACCGCATCATCGACCAACAAGGCCACTATGCCTTCAAGCCCTTCGGTCAAATAATCGATTTGATCCTCCAAATCTTCACTGCTCAAGCTGTACTGGGTGTAATCTTCCATATCCATGAAAATATAGTTATCCCCGTCCACATAAGAAAACTGTACCTTGGCTCGCACCAAATCGGCATCCTTAAAGAAATCGTCGCCTTTTAAAGACTCATCCAGTTTTTGACCGGTTTTAAGATTGGTAAAGCGGATTTTGTACAAAGTTGACGCGCCGCGGGATGATGGGCTTTTAGCATCGACCTGCTTGACCGCATGCGGTACGCCGTTTATTTCAACCACCATACCTCTTTTTAAATCACTAGCTTTTGCCACGCAAACTTCCTCTCAGTTAAACTTGCCGATAGAACGCAGCAAGGATTTATAATAAAAAAGCGCCAAAGTGGCCTGACTTAAGCCACAAAGTGTCATTATATCTTAGAATTTATAGTTAAAGCCGCCTCTACCGGAATTTGGCTATCCGATAACGCCGCATGGCGTTTCAGTTCAATATTAACCATTGATAAATTAACAACCATGTCAAATAAAAAACCCACCCTCGGTTTCATCGGTATCGGCCTGATGGGCAAGCCCATGAGCTTGCGTTTGCTGGACGCAGGCTTTAGCGTCAATGTCTGGAACCGCAGCCCTGAAAAGCTCCAATCGGTTACTGATGCAGGCGCTAAAGCTTACTCGTCCGTTGCCGAACTAGTCCGGGCTTCAGAGGTGATTATTCTGTGCCTAGCCGATACCGCAGTCGTAGAATCGATTGTGCGCAATGAGATTGCAACTAGCGGCACTAAGGGCAAATTGCTGATTGACTTATCCAGCATTCACCCGGAAAACACCCGGCAACTGGCATCGCTGCTGCATGAACAATGCGGCATGGGCTGGGTCGACGCGCCGGTTTCCGGCGGCGTTGCCGGTGCAGAGCAAGGCAATCTGGCGATTATGGCGGGTGGTATTACGGAACATATCGAAATCACCCGAGTGGTTCTCGCGCCACTGTATAAGCAATTAACCCACATGGGCGAGGTCGGCAGCGGCCAGATCACCAAGATCTGCAATCAGATGATAGTCAGCTGCAACGTATTGGTTATCGCCGAAATGATGGCGCTGGCCAAACAGGCCGGTGTTGATGCAAAACAAATCCCCGTAGCGTTAAGCGGGGGATTTGCAGACTCCAAGCCCTTACAAATCGTCGGCCCCGAAATGGCGACCGACACCTTTGAGCCGGTTAAGTGGCGGGTAAAAACGCTATTAAAGGATTTAAACATGGCGGTCGATTTATCCACTAAGCAAGGTACTGCCGTGCCGATGTCCGCCCTGGCCTCGCAGTTGATGCAACTGCACGGCAGCCACGGTTACCTTGAACAAGATCCCTCCACGTTAATCAAACTCTACACTAAAACCGATGCTTAACTTTACCGCCAATCTGAGCCTGCTGTTTGCCGAAGTAGAGTTGATTGATCGCTTCAAGGCCGCTAAGCAAGCAGGCTTTAACGCCGTTGAAATTCAATTTCCTTACGACTTAAGCGCAACCGACATAAAAGACAAACTGGACGAATACGATTTAAAACTGGTTTTATTCAATGTAGCCGCTGCCGATTTATTGCAAGGTGGCGAAGGGCTGGCTTGCGTGCCTGAAAAGCAAGATCAATTTAAGAAAGCTGTCGCTCAAACCGTTAACTATGCAGAGCTATTAAAACCCGAAGCGATTAATGTGTTGCCGGGCCGCTGTCTGGATAACAGCCGCCTGGAGCAATATCTGGAAACTTTTAAGGAAAATCTGTGTTTCGCCGTCGAATCCTTTTCGCCTTTAGGCATTAAAACCGTGTTTGAGGCAATCAATACTCACGATATGCCTGGATTTATCATCCATAGCGAATCGCAAATGCTCGAAGTACTGTATCAGCTTAACCGCGCTGGACTATTTATGCAGTACGATATTTATCATATGTTAATGATGGGTGAAAAACCCGAGACATTTATTGCCGAGCATGCCGATAAAATCGGTCACATCCAGTTTGCCGATTGCCCCGGCCGAGGGCAACCCGGTACCGGCCAAGTTGATTTCAACCGAATGTTTTCAGTCATTGAGAGATCGGCCTATTCGGGATGGGTCGGAGCGGAATATAAGCCGGTTGGAACTACGATTGAAAGCTTGGATTGGTTTAAAAATTTAAAAACTTAAAAATCGTCACCACTAAGACACACGAACCGCTGCTGGGATACAGGAAGGTACGCCCCCACAAATGGAGAAGTAGAACAACGCAGGGAGCGGTTGTCGAAAGCAATGCTGAGCAGCTGAGCAATTGCCGAGAACGCAAAGCTTTTTCTTCGTGTCCTTCGTGTCTTCGTGGTGAATATCAGCCGCCCCTAGCCTATCAATTTCAAATACTTCTGATACAAACTTTCCTTATCCTCAACATGCTTCGGATCTTTATCTATGCAATCGACCGGACAAACGTCCATGCATTGAGGTATATCATGATGTCCTACGCACTCGGTACACAATGCAGGATCGATAATATAAATGTCCGCTCCTTGAGAAATTGCGCCATTCGGGCATTCCGGCTCACATACATCACAATTGATACATTCTTCATTAATAATAAGGGCCATACATACTCCTACACACTACAACATTGCCGAACAATAATTGCTCAGCCAAAAAGACTTAAACACTTTTTATACAAACTATCTTTGGTTTTGTGGATGCCGTCGTTGGGGCACACCGCTTCACATAAGGGTTCTCCATAACGTTCTTTGCATTCGGTACACAATGACGGATTTATCACATAAGCATCCTCAGTCTGCATAATAGCTTCATTCGGACACTCGGGTTCACAAACACCACATCGGGCACATTTATCTTCGTCAATAACCAGGGCCATACTTTATTTGGATCTAAATTTGTTAATTAAAGATTGGTGAACAATATCAGGAACAAAACAGGACACGTCGCCGTTCAGCTGTGCAATTTCCCTGATCATGCTCGAAGAAATAAATTCATATTGTTCGGCCGGAGTCAGAAATACAGTTTCCAGCTCCGGGGCCAGACGCCGGTTCATTCCGGCCAGCTGAAATTCATATTCAAAGTCGGACACCGCGCGCAATCCCCGCAAAATTACATTGGCTCCCTGCTGTTTGGCGCACTCAACCAGCAAATTATCAAAGCCGATCACCAGCACATTGGGGAATTCCGATGTCACTGCTTTAGCCAAAGCCACGCGCTCATCCAGTGAAAATAGCGGAGTTTTGCCTCTGTTAACAGCCACCGCAACAACCACTTTGCGATAAAGCTTGGACGCTCTGGCAATCAGATCCAAATGCCCATTGGTAATGGGATCAAATGTACCCGGATAAATTGCGGTGATTGGCATGATCTGTAGGTTTCAAAAAAAGCGGCAATTCTATACCAATCGGCTGGTTTTAAGCACTCATTTATAATAATCAGCTTAATTAAGAAGAAATAACTACGCGGTTCCGCCCCGCCTGCTTAGCGCTGTACAGTAGATCATCCGCTTTTGCGATCATTTCGTCCAATGTATCGCATAATACGGTGGTAACGCCGATACTTACAGTAATGACTAAAGCATGATCCTGCACCTTTATTGTTTGCCTCGCCAGTGCATAGCGAAACTCATCAAACAATTCAAACGCCTGCTCGGGATCAAGTTGCGGGGCAAGTATGCAAAATTCCTCGCCACCGTAACGCGCAACGATGTCGCTGCGGCGAAAGCGGTCTCTCAGTAAAACCCCAATGTGTTTAAGCACCACATCGCCTGCATCATGTCCATAAGTATCGTTAACATGCTTAAAATGATCGATGTCCAGCATTGCCACTGTCAGCGGAGTACCGCTACGCTGTGCACCCGCCAGCAACGGGATGCCTAGTCTGAGCAATTGACGGCGATTATTTAAACCGGTTAAAAAATCAGTGGTTGCGGCCTCTTCGAATGAAACCATTTTTTGATAATGAATGACATTCGCCAGCGCGATTGAGATTTTGGAAGCAAATAACGTCAATAAGCGTTGGTCATGTTCATCGACAACTTGACCGCTATGCACCAAAGCTATAGTGGCTTTATGATCGCCGGTTTCTAAATAGAGCACCGTGTAATCATCATCGAATTGATTTTTATGCTCACGCAATGCCTTCTGAATATGCGCCACCATATCCTTATGTCGACAAGTCACCTCATCCATTGGGTTCGAACAGGTCAAACAATCGTTATATCTGCCCGCAGCAGCGATAACTGCCAAGCCATTGCATGAATGATCGGTATCCGGCGATGCTCCTACACCTAAATATCCTTCGATACAAAGAATGCCTTCCGGTTTACAGTCGAGAAATGAACTTAATTGCGTCAACATACCGGAAGCAAATTCACGTATTGAATTAACCTGAAACAGGGAATCCGAGCAGTCGATAATTTTTTCCAGGCCTAAGCGGGTTTTTTCCAGCAAGATAATGGTTTCGTAAGTGCGCAATGAGGCGATCACAGTGGTAAACAGTTTTTGCGCGGTCAGCTCGCTTTTTGACTTGTAATCATTGATGTCGTAATCAATGATGACTCGTTCTTCCGGTGCCTGGCCGGGCTGGCCGGTGCGCAAAATAATCCGCACCGCCTTGTTATCCAGTTCGTGACGAATGGTGTGCACCAACTGCAGCCCCGCATCTTCGGTTTCCATCACCACGTCGAGCAATATCACCGCAATGTCTCGCTCTCTCTGCAATATTTGCTGCGCCTCTGCCGCCGAATAAGCACTCAATAATTCAACCTTTCGGTCTTTAAATAGGGTTTTAGACAAAATAAGCCGTGTCACCGTATGGACTTCCACATCATCATCAACAATCAAAATCCGCCAGGGAGCCAGCTGACGAGTGCTCGCATTATCAGGGGCCGCAGAGGATGATTTTAGATTAAGCGGCTTAGGTAGAGTCATGATTTTTAAACTAAATTATTTAAAAAGATAAAAGATGAACTTATTGGTTTCAGCGCGGACAAACACGCGGAAAATGCAGCGTAAACATAGTGCCTTGGGCAAATGCGCTATGCATTTGCAACCGGCCTTTAAGGGTCTGGTAAACAGCATTATAAACGATATGTAGTCCTAAGCCACTACCTCCATTGCCGCGCTGAGTAGTAAAAAAAGGATCGAATATTTTGGATTGCAGCTCCGGCGGAATACCCTGTCCGTCATCGCTATATAGCAACCGGATATTATCATCGGACAATAATGCGACTCGAATTTTGAGCCTGCCGGCTTGATCAGGCTGATAGGCATGCTGCAATGAGTTAACGATGAAATTGGTTAAAATTTGCGATAATGCGCCCGGATAACTATCAACAATCAGTCCTTCCGGGCATTCCAGCGTCATACTGATAGCTGTTCTTTTAAGCTTAGGGAGCAGGCTTAACACAATTTCCTCGATATAACTCTTAAGCTCAAATTCGCGGCGTTCACCGCCGGTTTGATCGACGGCCACTTGCTTGAAGCTGTTGATTAGCTCCGCGGCCCGTTGGCTATTAATGGTCATCAGCCGGACTGACTGGCCGGCAGTATCAAAATAACTCTCCAGTTCGTCACCGCTTAGCTCACCTTGTTGATAACGGCTGGAAACCTTGTCCGTTTCCGTCTCCAAATGTGTCGATGACATCAGGATAACGCCTACCGGCGTGTTGATTTCGTGTGCAATCCCCGCCACCAGCCCGCCTAGTGCCGCCATTTTTTCAGACTGCACCAAGGTGTCCTGGGTTTGTTTCAAGCTGTGAAATGCGGTTTCCGCATCGGTTTTTGCAATCATTAATTCAGCCGTGCGAACTACAACCGTCTGCTCCAAGGTGTCGCGCCCGTTTTGCACCTCATCCGCCATCCGGTTGAACGCCACAGCCAATTGTCCCAATTCGTCCTGCCGGCTTAAGGCCACGCGTTGCGTCAAATCGCCGAGAGTAATTTCATTGATGACGTTTATAAAATGGTGTAACGGATTGATGATAGAGAAGCCAAGAAAAAATGCCGCTGCACCTGCTATTAACACTAAAATTCCCAGCACCAGCAAGGTATGAAGCCGTAATCGAAGCAAAGGCGCCAATGCTTCCTCGGCATCTATTTTAACCACCATGCCCCAACGCAAACTTGGCAGGTAGCGCCAGGCGGCAACGACATCATGCCCGGAATAGTCCACGCTCAAGTCTTGTCCCCGCTCGCCATGTAATGCATGTTGCATCGGCATGGCCGCTTGCTCAATTGGAATTTGATTTAAAGGCGCGGCAAGACGGCGTAAGTGGCTGGTATAGGTCACCGTATTCTGCGTTTGTTGAGCCAAAATAGCCTCGCCGGTTTCACCCAAGCCGGTACGATCTTCTATGACAGGTTGCAAGATTTCCAGATTGATTTGGGCCGCCAACACGCCTATCGGCAAGCCGTTGCTAAGCAAAGGGGTGGTTATGAACGCGGCGGCCCTATTACCGGAAGGCGCATAGTTGTCGAACACAGAAAACTCTGTGCTCAACAGCGCCATTGATTGCTGAAAACCTTGCCCCAACCCTGTGTCGCGGTAAGGTCCAGTACGTAAATTGGTACTAAGGTCGGCTTCTTTTTTCAATGAAAATATGATTTCGCCTGACAAATTGATAAACAGCATATCGTAATAATCATAGCCTGCCGCAAGCTCGGCTAGTAACTTTTCGGCGCGTACCGCAGCCTGCCGATAGGCATCCGAATCAACGCCAACGTCATGCCCCGCTTGTAACGCCGTGAACATATTCCGTATATCCGGAAAACGGCTCAGTTGGTACATGTCTACCCGGCGCTCATTGATATAGGTATCAATTTGATCCGCTTTTTTATCGGCAATTGATGACATGTTGGCAATAACCATACGGTTCAATGCGGCTTCGAAATTGCTTAAACTTAGCAGTGAAACGCCTGCCAGAGGAATAATTGAAATCAAAAAAAGCCCCGCCAATAAACGCAGAGCCAGAGAATGACGGCTCAGCAACAGCTTGATCATTTCAACTCCTTGCTGATCTGATCGGCGACCTGTTGCCACTCGGCATTGGAACGATAGCTTGGAAACGGCTCGGGACGCAACGGATAGAGCGAAGCTTGAAGCTCCTTGAATTGACCATCGGACTGAGTCTTGCCAATGCGCACTCTTTTCCAAACATGACGCGTTGCCCTATCCACAGATACAATACCGGACGGGGCATCAAAACTTTGCAGCAACACTGCATTATTAACCCGGCCAGGGTCAACAACGCCCACATCCTGCGCCGCTTGCGCCCAAAGATGTACGCCAAAATAGGCCGCTTCAATCGGATCGCCGGTGACTCGATGAGCGCCAAAAAGGCGTTTATAATCGGCAACAAAGCGGCGGTTAGCGACGCTATCAATCGATTGAAAGTAACTCCACACGGCGTAATGGGCGTTGAGCGATAACTCAGCGTATTGCGCCAATTCGCCTTCCGAAACGCTGAACGATAGAATCGGGGTATCCTTCGCATCCGTCGCTTGCAGCGCCTGAAAGAAATTGAAATTACTGTCCCCGTTAATAGTGTTGAGGATGACATCCGGCTTAAGTCGCCGAATTTCTTCCACGCTAGCCGTCATGTCGCCGCTGCCTAAAGGCAGGTAGCGTTCGGCAAGGACTTGACCGCCGGCAACCCGCACTATGTCACGGATAATACGGTTGGCAGTATGCGGAAAAATATAATCCGAACCTAACAGGTAAACCCGCTTTCCGAGATTTTCCAAAGCCCAATGTGTGCCGGGGATGATTTGCTGATTCGGCGCCGATCCGGTGTAAATGATATTTGGCGATTGCTCCAGCCCTTCATACTGCACGGGATAAAAAAGCAAATGCCGGTATTTCTCCACGACAGGCTTGACGGCTTTGCGCGAGAATGATGTCCAGCAACCGAAAAGCACACTGACTTTTTCCTGAGTGATGAGTCGCTCCGCCTCACGAGCAAAAACCGCCCCATTCGACTGTCCATCTGCCACTACCATTTCCAAAGGACGGCCCAACACACCACCGTTTGCGTTAATTTCAGTCACCGCCAACTGCACTGCATCAACCAATGGCCGTTCGCTGACCGCCATTGTGCCGGTCAGCGAATGCAGTACGCCGATGCGAATGGGCTGTTCAGGTTTATAGCTTTGAATCGCCCACCCTGACGCACCGACAATCAGCGTAAATCCAGCCAACAGAGCCAAACGGCCTGAGACGGTTTTTAGAATTGATAGCATCATCGATTTTATAATTTGGGAGAAATAATTTATAAGTCGTCATTCACTTATTCAACCCGCTCAAATAAATGATAGCCGACCTCGCCGGCGCTTTTACTTTTTAGCTGCCGCCAATTTTCGGGCATGCCTGACAAATCAAAATGCCGTTCCGTTTCAACATAAATCTTGGCATGTTCAGCCAGCCAACCTTTTTCTTCCAGCAACCTACAAGTTTGAACAGCCATATTCAGACCGAATGGCGGATCGAGAAATACCACGTCAAAAGCCTGTGCATCTCCCGACAGATACCGCAACACATCGCTTTGCACTATTTTTATCTGCCCGGCCGACAGCGCAACGGCATTGTCCTTCAGACAGCGGCAAGCCTGAGCATTGTTTTCCACTTGGACGACCGATTTCGCTCCTCTGGAAGCGGCTTCAAATCCCAAAGCGCCGCTTCCTGCATACAAATCCAGACACTGCTTGCCGACAATTTCATACTGTAACCAGTTGAATAAAGTTTCCCTGACCCTGGCGGGCGTGGGCCTTAATCCCGGCGCATCGACAAAATTTAACTGCCGGCTGCGCCAATCACCGCCGATAATCCTGAGCTTATTTTTCACTCTTCTTAGCGCTCCCGCCTACGGTGATCGTTTGCATTAACTGCGGGTCGATGCGCCGCTTAAAAGCGTCTTTTATCGATGCTGCCGTCACTTTCTCGACGTTTTGCTGGAACGTATCCAGATAATCCAGCGGCATTTCATAAAAACCGATCATGGACACGTAACTGGCCAGTTTTTTATTGGTATCGAAACGCATAGCAAAACCGCCGGTAATGTTTTTCTTAGCGGCAGTCAGCTCGGCTTCTGTAGGCCCTTGCGCAATAAAATCGGCTAGGGTTTTGTTAAGAACTTCCAGTGCTTGCCCGGTTTGGTCATTGCGGGTTTGCAAGCTTATCGCAAATGGCCCTTTCCTGAACAAAGGTCCAAAAGAGCTGCTCGCACTATACGCCAGTCCCCGTTTTTCCCTGACTTCATCAAAAAGTTTGGACACCAACGCGCCGCCACCCAGAATATGGTTGCCAACATACAGATTAAAGTAATCAGGATCTTTACGGTATGTGCCTGGCATCCCAACCAGAACATGCGTTTGCGAGGAAGGAAATTCAATGTGCTGCATATTGGCTTTGACCGGCATAACCACTTCCGGCAAAGGTTCCGGTTTTTGACCTGTCGGTAAACCGCCTACCAACTTCTCTGCGGTTTGTTCCGCCTGTTGCTTGGACAAGTCGCCCACAATCACCACCATCGCATTGGCGGCCACATAATATTTTTGATAAAAACTGCGCAAATCCGCAGATGCCAAACCGGAAACAGTGGCGATCGAACCGGGAGTCGGATGCCCGTAAGGATGATCGCCATACAAAGCCTTATAGAAGGCAATGCCGGCTAACTCGGCGGGCGATTCTTCCTGCTGTTTTAAACCGGCCAGCGTCCGGTTTTTTTCCCGCTGGAAATCGGCTTCATTAAAACTTGGACTGGTCAAAATGACTTGCATAGTTTCCAGTGCCTTATCGAATAACGGCTTATCCGTTAAGGTGCGTAGCGAAACGGAAGCCATATCGTTGGAAACATTGGAGCCAAATTGCGCACCGACACTTTCAAAGCGCAGGGCAATCTGATCGGCATTCCACTGTCCTGCCCCGGTATCAAGCAATCCGGACGTTAATGCAGACAAGCCGAACCGGCTCCCGTCACGCGCACTGCCTGCATCGAAAGCAACCTGTATGTCCGCCATCGGCAGACCCTCGGTATGGACATAATAAACCCGGCTACCCTGCGGCGTTTGCCAGTGTTCTATTTTTGCAGCGGCCTGCGCTGGGCTGCAGAAAGCCGCAAACCAAGCTACCAACATAAAGCTGAGTTGAGCAGCTTGTCTGCTCAAACGAAACTTATGCCCTTTGGGTATAAAACTTAACAGATGAATACGCATTATCTAACTCCTTTTTCAGTCTTAGTCTCGGTAATGTGTCCAGTGATGGGCAAGGGTTCCAGATAAGCGACACTCAATTTATCTTCGATCAAATATTTACGCGCCACATCGCGTACCTGCTCTGCAGTAACCTGATTAACCTTATCGACATATTCATCGACTTTTTTCCAACCCAGGCCGACTGTCTCCAGCATACCTAACTGCATGGCCTGATAAAAATTGGAATCGCGCTCGTAAACTGCCTTAGCTAGAACCTGCGCCTTAATCCGCTGCAACTCCTCGTTATCGATCAGTTTCATTTGCAACTTGGCAATCTCTTCCTTTAATGCGGATTCCAAGTCCCAGACGGTTTTACCTTCGGCAGGTGTCGCTTCCAGCGTAAATAATTCCGGCAATCTTGAGTGCAAGCTATAACTTGCCCCGACAGAAACGGCTATTTGCTTGCCTCGCACCAATCCCGACTCCAATCTGGCGCTGCTGCCTCCGTCCAGCACACCGGCCAAGACTTCCAGCGCATAGGCCTCCCATTCCTGTTGCTCAGTTTTCAACACCGGGACTTTATAACCCATGACCAAATAAGGCAGTTTTGCCGGCAATTTAACGGTCATCTTTCGAACACCCAACTGCTCGACTTCGACCTGCGGCTTTAGCGGTTTAAGTTCGCTGGGCTTAAGAGGGGCAAAGTATTGCTCCGCCAATGCGAAAACAGCCTTGGGCTCCACATCGCCTACTACCACCAGCGTCGCATTATTAGGCGCATACCAACGCTGATACCAAGCCTGAAGATCTTCGACCTTATAATTCTCAATATCCGAAGGCCAGCCGATCACAGGATTTTTATAAGGGCTATTGGTATAAGCCAGCGCATTAAAATGTTCCTGCATTTTTGCCTGCGGATTATCGTCGGTGCGCATCCTCCGCTCTTCGGTAACCACCTGCAGTTCCTTTTTCAACTCATCCGGCAATAAATGCAGATTGCGCATTCTGTCGGCTTCCAGCTCAAAACTGACCGCCAGTCTGGATGCTTCCATGGTTTGAAAATAAGCCGTGTAATCGGTGCCGGTAAACGCATTTTCCTCGCCGCCGTTTTCGGCGATGATCCGGGAAAACTCGCCGGGGGCGTGCTTGTCAGTACCTTTGAACATCATGTGTTCAAGCATGTGGGAAACACCGGTAATACCGCCCGGCTCATAACTTGAACCCACCTTGTACCAGACTTGAGACACCGCAACCGGAGAGCGGTGATCCTCCTTAACCAGCACTTTCAACCCGTTCGCCAACACATGCTCTGAAACTTTAGTCTCAGCACTGTTGGCAAGAACAGGTAGCCACAATAATGCGGCGCATAGTAATCGATTGTTCATAAGTCCCTCTTAGATGAATGTTAAAATACTTTCCAGAAAATTCCAGGCTGCATCGCTTGCCAAGCTTGATAGTAACAGGGATAAAATAGTTCTGAATAGCTATACTTGAAAAATAAGCCGCTATTAAATATACCGGCTCTGTATAAAAATGCTGATTTTACGGAAGCTGCACAATTTTTTTCAAATTTAAACAACCACAACCTTCTTTACTATATTTATCAGCCCGTAAAAAATCGAGAAAAGACTTGTCAAAAATACTCTTTCTATATAGGTTATAAATATATTTTATGTATATTTTTCGAGGCTTACCATGCATATAAACCTATCCCCTGAAATGGAAAAATACTTACAAAGCAAGGTGGGTACGGGCTTCTATAACAGTGCGTCTGAAGTTGTTTGTGCAGCAATTCGCAAAATGCGGGAAGAAGATGAAAAACTGGCTGCTCTTCGTGCCGCTGTGCAAATCGGTGATGAGCAACTTAATCGCGGCGAGGGAATTCTTTATACCCCAGAACGCCTGGAAACAATCACAGCTAAAGCTTTAGCTAATGCCAAACACGGTAAGAAAATAAATCCCGATGTCATCTTCTGATGTGCAATTAATTCTCTCGCCGCAAGCAGAAGAAGACTTTGCCGACATCTTGCAATATGCCTTAGAAACATGGGGCGAAGCACAGACCTACACTTACCGTACTATTCTTGACAGGGCGCTTTTAACGATTCAGCAATATCCGCAAATCGGCCACCATCGCCCTGGACTCTCGGCGGCGCATCGAATATTTCCCACAGGACAACATCTGATCATCTATCGTGTTATTGATGATGCCGTGTGCGTCTCGCGTATCCTTCATGAGCGCATGGACATTATGCTTAACCTCTAAAATAGAACTTTATATAAGAATGGCATCCATTCCATACTTGATAAATACCCTTAATACATTTTTCAACCGACCCCAAGGATTAACTCATGTCAGACGTTAAAATTTATGACATAAAACCGGAAATAGCAGCTAAAGCCCACATTACCGCTGAAACGTATAAAACCCTGTATCAGCGCTCCATCGTAGAACCCGAAGCTTTTTGGGCTGAACAGGCTAAGCTGTTTCTGGACTGGGCAAAGCCTTGGGATAAAATCACGGACTGCGATTTCAAGACCGGCCATATCCGCTGGTTTGAAGGCGGCAAACTCAACGTCAGCGTCAATTGCGTGGATCGTCATCTTGCAACGCGCGGCGATCAGGTCGCGATTATCTGGGAAGGCGACAATCCGACGCAGGACAAAAAAATCACTTACCGGCAATTGCATGAACAAGTCTGCAAGTTCGCCAATGTATTAAAAGCGCAAGGCGCAAAAAAAGGCGATCGCGTTTGCATCTACCTGCCGATGATTAGCGAAGCGGCAGCGGTAATGCTGGCCTGCACCCGCATCGGCGCAGTGCATTCGATAGTGTTTGGCGGCTTTTCCGCCGAAGCGTTAAAAGACCGGATTTTGGATGCCGATTGCCGGTTTTTGGTCTGTGCCGACGAAGGTCACCGCGGCGGCAAAACCGTACCCATCAAAGCCAACGCCGATGAAGCCGCCGCAGCCTGTCCCGGTCTTGAAAAAGTCATCGTCATAAAAAACACCGGCAATCCAGTCGACTGGCACGAACAGCGCGATGTCTGGTATCACGAAGCGATGGCAAGCGCTACGGCCGACTGCCCGGCCGAAGAGATGGATGCCGAAGATCCGTTGTTTATCCTGTACACCTCAGGCTCCACCGGCAAACCCAAAGGGGTCCTGCACAGCACAGGCGGTTATTTGTTGCACACGGCCATGACTCACAAATATATTTTCGATTATCACGACGGCGATATTTACTGGTGCACCGCCGATATAGGCTGGGTGACCGGCCATTCCTATATGATCTACGGCCCGTTATGCAACGGCGCAACCACCCTAATGTTTGAAGGCGTACCGACTTACCCTGCTGCCGACCGTTTTTGGCAGGTGATCGACAAACACCAAGTCAACATCTTCTACACCGCACCGACCGCAATCCGGGCGCTGATGGCGCAGGGCGATGAATTTGTTAAGCGCAGTTCACGCCGCAGCTTGAGGATACTCGGCAGCGTCGGCGAACCGATTAATCCGGAAGCCTGGGAATGGTATTACCATGTGGTCGGCGACGGCCGCTGCCCGATCGTCGATACCTGGTGGCAAACCGAAACCGGCGGCATCTTAATCACGCCATTGCCCGGCGCTATAGCGTTAAAACCGGGTTCCGCCACCCTGCCCTTTTTCGGCATCAAGCCTGAAATCATGGACAACGATGGCCGGATCAGGGAAGGCGCAGCCGAGGGCATTTTAGTCATCAGACGATCCTGGCCGGGACAAGCGCGCACCGTTTACGGCGACCATCAACGCTTTATCGACACCTATTTTAAAAACTACCCCGGCTATTATTTTACCGGCGACGGCGCGCGCCGCGATGAAGACGGCTACTTCTGGATTACCGGACGGGTTGACGATGTGATCAATGTATCAGGCCACCGCATGGGTACCGCAGAAATCGAAAGCGCTCTGGTGCTGCATGAAAATGTCGCCGAAGCGGCGGTGGTCGGCTATCCGCATGACATCAAGGGACAAGGCATCTACGCCTATGTGACCCTGAATGTCGGCATTGAACCTTCAGAAGAGCTGCGCCAAGAACTGATCAATCTAGTCAAAAAAGAAATCGGCCCGATTGCCCACCCGGATATTATTCAATGGGCGCCGGGCTTACCCAAAACCCGTTCCGGCAAAATCATGCGGCGTATTTTGCGTAAAGTGGCCTCCAATGAAATCAGCAGCCTGGGCGATACCTCCACGCTCGCCGACCCGGCCGTGGTTGACGATATTATTGAGCATCGGGCTAATAAATAACTGACGCTACTCAAACCACATAAAAACACCACGAAGACACGAAGGACACGAAGAAAATAAACTTCGTGTCCTTCGTGTCTTCGTGGTGCCGCCCCCTCAATCACTGGCATAACATCAGTTAATCAATAGGGCGTTCCGCTTACAAAAAACAACTAATGGACATCATCTTTAAAGAATACAGCCGAGTGGTCTGGCAGAAAAAATGGTTTTTCCTGCTGGCCCTATTCGCTTTGGCTTCCGCCATGACCCTGGATTTATTAGCGCCGGTTTACTATAAAAACATTGCCAACGGACTGGCAGCGCCCTACTCGGACGCAACCCTGACCCTATTGCTGGACAACCTGAAACAAGTCGGCATTATTTATGCGGGCATCTGGCTGTCATGGCGACTGCTTGAAGTCGCGATTGTTCCGCTCGATGCCGGCGGCGTTAACCTGCTGGAAAAGCGCTGTTTCGAGGTGCTCAAAAAACAAAAATACGTCTTTTTCGAAAACAGCTTTTCCGGCAGTTTAATCAAACAAGCCAACCGCTTCTCGCGTTCGTTTGAAACCATTATGGACTGGTTTTTATTCCAGTTTTTCATGAACATTGTCGCAGTCGGCATTGCATTCACGATCTTCTACCGGCAACAGCAGGAATTCGCCTGCTATTTTTTAATCTGGGTCATGCTCTTTATCAGCTGGAATATCGGCTATTCGGTATGGAAACTGCGTTTCGATAAAGCTGTAGCCCAGGCCGACTCGACAGTCGGCGGCGTGTATTCCGATGCAGTCAGCAATATTTTCGTAGTCAAAAGCTTTGCGATGGAAGCCCGCGAACAGGAGCGCATCAATCAAGCATCAAATTTTGTTTACCGGAAGAAAAAAATCGCCTGGACGCTACAGTTTATCTCCTTTGCCGTGCAAGGCTTGATGACCTTCGGCATTGAGTTGCTGCTGGTTTATATGATGATACAAAAATGGAAAACCGGCGATTTTCAGGTCGGCCAATTTGTTTTGTTTCAATCGATCATGATCATGCTGATCCAGCGTTTATGGGAGTTCGGGCGCAATTTCAGGAACTTTTTCACGGCCCTGGCGGATGCGTCCGAAATGGCCGATGTATTCAGGCAGCAAGACCTTGAGATCGATGTCGAACATGCCCAAGCACAGATCATCGCCAGCGGCGCCATCGACTTTAACAATATCCGCTTTGCCTATCATGAAGCAAACCCACTGTTTGAGAACTTCTCCCTGAACATCAAAGCCGGTGAAAAAATCGCGCTGGTCGGCCAATCCGGCTCCGGCAAATCGTCGTTAACTAAACTGTTATTTCGCTTTCTCGACCCGCAAAAAGGCAGCATAAGCTTTGACGGCCTGGATGCAAAAACCTTTACGCTGAGTTCATTACGCAAGCAAATATCCATGGTGCCGCAACAACCGGATTTATTTCACCGCTCGATACGGGACAACATCACCTTGGGCGCGGATATTTCAGAGGCAAAGCTTATCGATGTCGCCAAAAAATCCCATTGCCTTGAATTTATCGAACAGCTGCCCGAACAATTCGACACACTGGTCGGCGAGCGCGGCGTCAAGCTTTCCGGCGGCGAAAGACAGCGCATCGCCATTGCCCGCGCCTTTCTGGAAGATGCGCCGATTGTGGTTCTGGACGAAGCCACCAGCGCACTGGATTCATTGACCGAAAAACAGATCCAAACGGCTATTTTTGACTTGATTAAGCATAAAACCGCCCTGATTATTGCCCATCGTCTTTCCACCATTCTAAGCATGGATCGCATCATCGTGCTGGAAAAAGGCAGAATCATAGAACAAGGCACACATCAGCAATTGCTGGCTAAACAAGGCAAATATTACGCCATGTGGCAGCATCAAAGCGGCGGCTTCCTGGTTGAATAAAAGCAATTGTGAGTTTCAACGCATTGTTTTTATTTTCTCGCAAAAACACTACATATTGTGTTATTCTAAAAAACAATCACTACATATCGAACTCCAGCCTTAATAGGCCGGTCTTTAAATTTTCACTATTAAGAGGGATCTCTCAATGTCGGCAAAGCTACATGTCATTCCAAACACCGTGACTGAAATACCTTTTCAGGACGCTTCAATGGATATTTGGGACACGAAATATCGTTTAAAAACCAAAGATGGCGATGCTATCGACAGCACCATCGATGAAACTTATCAACGAGTTGCCAGGGCAATTTCCGGCGTGGAAAAAGGCAAAACCAAACAAGAGCAGTGCTATAAAGACTTCCTGTGGGCGTTGCGTCAGGGCGTCATTCCGGCCGGGCGGATTATTTCCAATGCCGGCGCACTGGAACACAAACCGTCCACATCGACGATTAACTGCACGGTATCCGGCACCATCGCCGATTCGATGGATGATATTCTAGGCAAAGTGCATGAAGCCGGACTTACGCTAAAAGCCGGTTGCGGTATCGGTTACGAATTCTCGACCTTGCGCCCTAAAAACGCGTATGTTTCCGGCGCCGGCGCTTACACCTCCGGGCCGTTATCGTTCATGGACATCTACGACAAGATGTGTTTTACCGTATCGTCCGCAGGCGGCAGACGCGGCGCGCAAATGGCGACTTTCGATATCGGCCATCCAGATGTCATCGAATTTATCCGCGCCAAACGCGAAGACGGACGGCTGCGCCAATTCAACCTGTCGCTACTGATCACCGCCGAATTTGTCGAAGCGGTAAAAAACGACCAGCCGTGGTCGCTGTCATTTCCGGTCACAGAAAAACAAGTTCAACTTGATAACCTGGATCTAACCGATGACAAGCAAATCATCTGGCGCGACCTGCCCTATATAGACGGTTACATCCTTAACAAAGACGGCCTGGTCGCCTGCAAAATAAGCAAAACCATGCCAGCCCGCCGTCTGTGGGACATCATCATGAGTTCGACTTACGATTATGCCGAGCCGGGGTTCATCCTGATCGACAAGGTTAACGAGATGAATAACAACTGGTTTTGCGAGAAGATTCGTGCGACCAATCCCTGCGGCGAACAGCCGTTGCCGCCTTACGGTTCATGCCTTCTCGGCTCGATCAACCTGACCCGTTTCGTCAGAAAACCGTTCACCGGCGAAGCGAGTTTCGACTGGGCCGACTACCGCAAAGCCATCAAGATTTTCACCCGCATGCTGGACAACGTCGTTGAAATCAACGGCCTGCCCCTAGCCCAGCAACGCGAAGAAATCCTTACCAAACGCCGTCACGGCATGGGCTATCTGGGACTGGGCTCGACCGTCACCATGATGGGCATGAAATACGGCGATGAACAGTCGCTGCAATTTACCGAAGAAGTGACCAAAGTACTGGCCGTAGAAGGCTGGAAAGCCGGACTTGCGCTCGCCAAAGAAAAAGGCGCGGCCCCTATGATGGAGCAAATGTTTACTGTCACCGGCGAAATGCTGCATAAACGCCCGGAAATGATCGCGGACGGTCATCAAGTCGGCGACCGGGTGCCCGGAAAACTGCTGCATACCAAGTACAGCCGCTATATGCAGCAACTGGCTCAAGAAGAACCCGAACTGGTCGCCGAACTGATCGAAACCGGCGCTCGCTTTACCCATCACAGCTCTATTGCGCCGACCGGCACTATTTCGCTGTCGCTTGCGAACAACGCCAGCAACGGTATAGAACCGAGCTTTGCGCATCATTACTCGCGCAACGTGATCCGCGCCGGTAAAAAATCCAAAGAAAAAATCGACGTGTTTTCCTTTGAACTGCTGGCTTACCGCGCTTTGGTCAATGCCGATGCGATGCCTTACAGCGACAATCCTGAGCAGAAGCTGCCGGATTATTTCATATCCGCAGATGAAGTAACGCCGAAACAGCATGTCGATATTCAGGCCGCCGCGCAAAAATGGATCGACTCGTCGATCTCAAAAACCGCCAACGTGCCGACCGACTACCCATACGAAGACTTCAAGTCAATTTATGAGTACGCCTACGACAAAGGCCTGAAAGGCTGCACCACATTCCGCTTTAATCCCGAAGTGTTCCAAGGCGTATTGGTTAAAGAATCTGACCTGGAAAACACCACTTACCAATTCACGCTCGAAGACGGCCATGTAGTGGAATTTAAAGGCAACGAAGAAGTGGAATACGACGGCGAAATCCACAGCGCCGCTAACCTGTTCGATGCCTTGAAAGAAGGCTATTACGGAAAATTCTGATGGCGAGTGAAAACATCAGTAAAAACGCGCTGCCTTCACAAGGCTCTGCAACAATGATTGAGACTACAGACATGACACATAAAATTAATAAAAAAATCGTCAGCTACAAAGTCCTGACCAAAGACGATGTCGAACCGGTTAAGCAGGAGCCGGAACAACCTTCCGTGGAGAGCATGCACGAAAACCTGACGCGCCCGGAAGTGCTGCTGGGTTCCACCTACAAGATCAAAACCCCGCAGTCGGAGCATGCGCTGTATATCACGATCAACGACATGATTCTAAATGCCGGAACCGCTCACGAAGAGCGCAGGCCTTACGAAATCTTCATCAACTCCAAGAACATGGAGCATTTCCAGTGGGTATTGGCGCTAACGCGGTTGATCTCGGCGGTCTTCCGCAAAGGCGGCGATGCGTGTTTTCTAATTGAAGAAATGAAATCGGTATTCGACCCGCGCGGCGGCTACTTCAAAAAAGGCGGCGTGTTCATGCCGTCGCTGGTCGCCGAAATCGGCTACGCGATCGAATCGCATTTGAAACATATCGGCATGATCAAGCCGGAAGCGATGAGCGATCACCAGAAGCAGTTTCTCGATGAAAAGCGCAAGGAGTTTGAAGCTCAGCATGGGGAGTCGGAGGGGCAGGCGTTTCCTGAGAAGGCCGTGCTTTGTAATAAGTGCAGCACTAAGGCTATGGTGTTGATGGATGGGTGTATGACTTGTTTGAATTGTGGGGAGAGTAAGTGTGGTTAATTTACAAAACCATTGCTGATGATACCCCTATTAGTTATAGAAGATCACGCCTGTTCTTGAATGTTATGGCGTAGTTGGATTGAATCCAAATTATGCACCAAATAGATGTAACGTATGGCATCCGCAAGGGTGTTTGATTATTAAGTTGGAAAAAGGATCACATTTAATATGTCAGTAAATTCTCATCTTACGCAGCTGGCGAGTAATCTAGTTCTTGCAGAGAATGAAAAATCGAGTATTGCAACGTCTATAAATACGCTTTCGTTAAGACTAAATGGATACTTTGGAAGCAATCTATCGAGCCACTTTCAGTTTGGATCAAACACCCGTGGTACGATATTGCCTCGTAAAGCAGACAGTAACTCAGATATTGATTATATGGTTGTTTTTGATACGTCCATTGATGGACCGAGGAAACCTCAAACTTATCTAACTCGATTACGAAAATTTGCAGAAACGAGGTATTCCACTTCAGAAATTTACCAGTCACACCCTACAATTGTACTTTCACTGAACCATATTAAATTCGAACTTGTTCCTGCAATCTATAATTACAGTTATCAAATTCCATCACCCGCATCATCTTATATCGATTGGATAAATACAAACCCGACAGGAACAAACCAATCTATTCAGGATAAAAATAAAGCGGAAAATTACCAGATAAAACCACTCGTACGTCTTGTGAAATATTGGAATGCAACTCAAGGATATCCTTTTACATCCTTTTCGTTAGAGCAGTATATCGTAGGGAAATATTTTTGGTCATGTACAAATCTTAAAGACTATTTTTATGCGTTCTGGTCTGATTTCTCATGCACTTATAACACTCCACAATACATCAAGGACAAGGTTGACCGTGCAAAGAAATATGCTTTGAATGCCAAGATGTATGAAGATGGCAATATGCCTGCGCTTGCAGAGTTGGAAATTGAAAAGATAGTCTCAACATTATGAATAATAAACAAGTTAGAGTTGATGAGGTATCGCAATACTATGAAGCTGCTGCAAAGGCCGCAACCATTGAAACTTATCTTTTTTGGCTAACAGCTGGCGTCTCATTATTTATGCCATACTTATCATCGGTATTTGATAAGTCTATGCAAAATATTTTCTCTGCTGTTTTTATTACTTTCGTTGTTGTTCATTTTTCAGTATCCCAATTGTCAAGATTTCATCTCATTCCAAGGGCTGAACGCAAACGAAGACAACAATTGCTATCAGATGCCTTTGCTACCCCACTTTCACACGATAAAACATCTCTATATTACAATAATAACTATTCACCTTCTGTTATGCGACTTGGTGCCAACATTATGGAGAACTCTTTATTCAGCAAGGAAATTGCATCAAAGATGCTTATAAAAAGCAGAATTATTACCGGTAGTTATATTGTTGTTTGGGTGCTCTTTTTTGCCCTACGGCATGACAATATAAATTTATTGGTTTGGGTAACACAATTGGTTTTTTCTAGTGCAATTTTCGTCCAGTGGCTGAATCTTGAGATTCTTAGAGTTAGGCATGAGAGTACTTATGATCAGCTTCATTCGCACTTTTTGCATAAAATTGGTGGGGATAATCAAAAGGCTATTGCAACAGTGCTGGATTCTTTTGCTTCATATGAGGCCGCTAAAGCAGCCTCAGGAACATTACTTTCCTCCAAAGTTTTTTATGAGCTCAATCCCTCTCTCACACGAAAATGGACGCAGATTTGCAAAGAGTTAAATATGGATTTCCAACAAGAAAACCCGCCCGACAAGGGATAGAGCTCATAGCAAGTAGCTCGTAGGTTGGGCTGAATGTAATTCATCGTTCCCACGCTCCAGCGTGGGAATGCAGCACCAGACGCTCTGCGTCATCTTGCAAAATAAGGTGTCGCTAGCGCGACGGTTGATTGAATCGGGTTCTCGCACCCGAAGGCGAGATACTTTCTTTTGCGTCGCCAAAAGAAAGTATCCAAAGAAAAGGCGACCCGGATGCCGCTTGCTTCCTCCGTTCCTCGCTTTCGCCGGGGGTTGCCGGAAGGGCCATCCTTGGCCCTCCGGCAACGCGCTGCATCCATGCAGCACCCCTGCGGGCTGTTCTCGGCGAAAGCTCCGGTACTCGGCGCGACAGACGGGATTGAATTCGTACCACCGGCTGGTTTTCTTCGCTCCAACTGAACGATTGGTCGTTTCCACGCTCTACGCATCTTTATACGCAAGCAACGGGAGTGCAAGCTTCGCCTAAAAGCGCCTACTTTTGGTGCTTGCGCTTGCAGGCGAAGCCTGCACTCTAAAGCTATCACTCGTAGTTTTTTCCTCGTTCCCACGCAGCGCGTCACTGCCATTAAGTTAAGAAGACAATGACACCGTAGGAGCGGGCCGCGCCCGCGACATTTGGGCGACGATTGCAGAGTTGCAGCTCTTTCATCGCGGGCATGGCCCGCTCCTACAACGCTTAACTTAATGGCAGTGACGCGCTGCGTGGGAACGAGACAAACGAGACAACAACTCTTGCGACGCGGAGTTTCTCAGTTAAATCGAGCATTCACATCCCTGTGCTCTGGTTTCCGGCAATCCCTGCCGGAATGACGTTCTTTTAAAGATTTGTGTATAACAATGAGTACTGTATCTAAACTGACGGAACTTGCCGGTGGCACGGATTCAATCCCGTATGCCGCGCCGAGTACCGGAGCTTTCGCCGGGATCAGCCCGACAGGGGCGCTGCATGGATGCAGCGCGTTGCCGGAGGGCCAGGGATGGCCCTTCCGGCAACCCCCGGCGAAAGCGAGGAACGCAGGAAGCAAGCGGCAACCGGGCCGCCTTTCTTTTGGATACTTTTCTTTGGCGGAGCAAAGAAAAGTATCTCGCCTTCGGGGGCGAGACCCCGATTCAATCAAGCGTCGCGCTA
>DATBQB010000014.1:0-30843 GCA_036561025.1 Methylobacter sp.
TTCCGGGTAATCAAACAGCAATTCGGTTTTCAAAAGACCCGTTACCGTGGTCTGAAGAAAAATGCATCACAGGTCAACTTGCTGGTGGGGCTGGCAAATCTTTACATGCTCAGGCGGCAGCTAATGGCTGCCTGAGGGCAATATGCGTCTGTCGTTTCCCGAAAACGGCAGATTCAGAAAGAAAATCGGGAAAAACGGTTAAAAATGTCATTTATTGGGGGAACCAAGTGATGCGTTTTGCAAAAAAACGGCTTGTCTGGCAATTGTGGCTGGAACTCGATTTGTTCAGCGCTTCCCTAAAGATACTTTATTTTCAGTTCGCGCATACAACGCATAATCTGTCAAAGTGCATGCAAACATAAGCTATCCAATGCTTCGGGGGGGCATTTGGGATTTCAATCACGAAAAAGCTATGGCCGGATATTACATCAGTGGAAGTATCTGGTTAAGAATCTTCCCGTTGGTTACCAGGATATTTTTCGGAAAGAGTCCCTTATTTCCTTGAAAGTCGGTAACCGTAGCGCCTGCTTCGCTGGCAATCAATGCGCCGGCAGCAACGTCATATAGATTTAACTCCTGTTCCCAATAAGCATCTACTTGCCCATCTGCAACGAGGCATAGATCTATCGCTGCAGAGCCAAAACGGCGCTGTCCGGTTGTGACTTCGGCGATTCGGCAGAACCTTTGCAAGTTGTTTTCTTTTAGGTATGAGCGCAAGCAGGCGAACCCGGTCGCAATCATCGCATCGGAAAGATTGCTTTCGTTGGAAACGGTAATGGGTAGACCATTTTTCCACGCTCCCTTGCCCTTTTCGGCTGCATAGTAATCATCCAGTGCGGGCGCATAGATCGCGCCGAATACGAGTTCTTGGTCAATCTCTAAGGCGACACTGATGCCCCAAAAATATTGGCCTCTCGAAAATGAATGCGTTCCATCAATCGGATCGACGATCCAGCGGCTGGTTTGGTTTGCGCTTTGCCCGCTCTCTTCTCCCCAAAAACCGAATTGCGGATAATGTTTGGCAAGAGCATCTTGTAGAAAAGCTTCAACAGCTACATCGGCATCGGTGACCAGGTCGCGAGGACTTTTTTTGGTCACTTCTAAATTTTTCAGGTCTTTAAAGTGAGTCATGGCGATCGATCCGGCTTCACGGATAATCGTTTCAAGAACGGCTGGCGAAATGGGCATTTAGGATAATCTTGTAGGTAAGGTCGGAATATATTGGAAAAAGATCGGGTGCGTGGGTGATTTCACGCACCAAAAATCAATAGTCTAACGTCAGGCATGTTTAAGATGCAGTGATCGGTGAGTAAGAAAAATTAAATAATATATTGTTATTTAATTTTTCCCAATCTTTTGTCGATGATTTTTCAAATTATATGGGGCGCCAAGAGGATTGCGGTCTTAGATGCGAATAAGAAAAATAATGATGGTTACAAATAACAGGGAGGTAGCAAATTCCTCCAGTCGTTCGGTGAGTCGCGGTTTGCCGTTCCCCATGATTATTTCAACTCGATTGGTTACTTGATCGCGCATGTGAATTCGTTGTTGCAACATGATATTTCTCCTAGTGATTTTTAGTATAACTACGCATTTGTCCCACTAAAACACCTTGAATTTCCACTTGCGCCGGATTGTAACGCATCGCTTCCATCGTTGAATTAGCCGGAATAAGTAATGTTTCGTGCGGGTATTGCTCTATAAATTTCAATGTGGCTTCGGTTTTATTGACCAAGGCTACGACAATTTCTCCATTGCGGGCATGGCAGCGTTGTTCAATGATTACCCAGTCGCCGTCATAGATGCCTTGCTCGAGCATTGAATCGCCTTTTACTTTAAGGACGTAGCAGGGCTTTTGTGTTTTTAGTTGTTCAGGAATAGCCATGTAGGTGATATTTTCGACGGCTTCGATGGGTTTTCCGGCAGCAATAAATCCGACAAAAGGCAGTGCACTTTGATCATCGGAAGAGTTGATCATTTGTTTGGCGTATTCGGTCAGGCGAATGCCGCGCTGTTTGCGCTCCGGCGCTTCGATCAGGTTTTCGCTAATCAAGGCTTTAATGTGATTATGCAGCGAGCCGCGGGACTTCAAGCCCATGCTTGCGCAAAGCTCTTCCAGTGTTGGTGGGTGTGAAAAGCTATCTTGGTGTTGCAATAAGAAATCGAAGATTTCTTGCTGTTTTCGAGTAAGTGATTTAATCATAATTCGTTCTCAATTTGTTTTTTAAAAATATAGCAGCAGAACAAATAAAGAACAAGTAAAAAGTTAAAGTTATTTTTTAGCTTAACTTATAGAGCGTTGCTTACGGTATGATTCGCCAAATGGGTGAATTGTGTTATCACCCTAATGACTATTAATTGGAGGAGGATACTATGCAACTTGTTCCTGCATTATTACCTAGCCTGATTCAGGCTATAGACCACGTGATCGAGGCAAATGCCGAAGAAGTGACGGCCCTGGATCAGGCTATCGGTGACGGCGATCATGTGACTAATCTACAGCGCGGCATTAAGGCGCTGATGGCTCAAAGCGATGAATTGGCGCGGCTTGATTGGGTTGCGGCTTGGCAGAAAATCGGTATGACCATGATGACGGCGGTGGGTGGTGCATCCGGATCTTTATACGGTACCTTATTTGTTGCGATGAGCAAGGCTGCTCGCAGTCGGCTTGCCGTGAGCGAAGTCGAACGGCCTTTGGATCTGCAAGCTTTTGCCGAAATATTCAGTTCCGGTGTGGACGCGGTAAAGCAAAGGGGTAAGGCGGATGCGGGCGAAAAGACTATGTTGGATGTTCTGATTCCGGTGGCGGCATGCTTGCGGCAAGCGGCAGCGGATTCAGTTGCGTTGCCTGTGGTTCTGGAAAATGTTGCCCAAACAGCGATAGCCGGAATGGAGTCTACCAGGGATATGCTGGCGACCAAAGGCCGCGCTTCTTTTCTGGAGGAGCGCAGCCGTGGGCATATCGATGCAGGCGCTAAAACCAGTCAGTTAATGATTTGTGCGCTGGTCGGCGTGTTGGCGGAACATTTAGCAGCCCCAGCGTAAAGCTGCTGTATGGACGGGTGCATCCCACAGGCGGAGCATTTCTTCATCAAGCAGGCTTAGGGTGATCGAGCAGCCTGCCATATCAAGCGAGGTGGTGTAGTTGCCGACTAAGGAGCGGCAGATGTTAATACCACGTTTTTCCCAGTGCCGGGATGCCAGTTCATAAATCAGATGCAGTTCCATCAAAGGTGTCGCGCCGAAGCCGTTTATATGCAATAACGCCGATTGGCCTTTTTGCGGCTTCAGGTCGGCGTCAATAATCTCGGCTAGATAGTCGACAATTTCGGTGGCGCTGTTCATGGCAATACGCTCACGTCCGCGCTCGCCATGAATGCCCACGCCCATTTCGATTTCGTTATCTCCAATGTCGAAAGTGGGCTTGCCAAGAGCCGGTACAGTGCAACTGCTCAACGCCACGCCCATGGACGCAGTGACAAGGTTGACCCGATCGCCCAATGCTTTGCAGGCAGCTAAAGCAGCGCCCGCTTCTGCCGCCGCGCCGATGATTTTTTCTACAATCAGGGTGCCTGCAACGCCGCGTCGTCCGGTGCTATGGGTTTTTGGAAAAGAAACATCATCGCAAACCAATACGGTTTCGTGCGGACAATCAAGCATTTCAGCGGCGATTTCGAAATTCATTACATCGCCCGCATAGTTTTTGACAATGAATAAAACCCCTCCGCCATTTTCTACGGCTTGAGATGCTGCCAGCATTTGATCGGGAGTGGGGGAGGTGAACACTTGACCCGGGCAGGCCGCATCCAGCATGCCTGAGCCGACAAAGCCGGTATGTAACGGCTCGTGTCCTGAACCGCCGCCGGAGATCAGCGCGACCTTGTTGGGCGCGGTAGGTTTAGCACGCCTAACAAAGTGAGGCTGGGCGTTGAATTGAACTATATCGGCATGGGCTTTGGCAAAGCCGCTTAGGCTTTCGTCAAGCAGAGTGTCAACGCTATTGATGAGTTTTTTCATTGCAGCGGCTCCGGTGGATCAATTATCTAATAGTAGTGTTTAAGGCCAGCTTGTTCAATTAGCTTCAATGCGCAGTAACTGCATCAGGCTAGCTTTTAAGTGCTTTCGTAATATCTCGGATGTCCTGCATAACCCATGTTGGCCGATAGTCCGTTGTTTCAAAATCTTCTTCGGTGGATACTCCTGATAAAACCATCAGGCTGCGTATGCCGGTGCGAACAGCGCCAAGAATGTCAGTTTCCAGCCGGTCGCCGATAGCTATTGTTTGGGCAGGGTCGATGCCCAGCAACGAGAGAGCTTGCTGGTAGATAATGGGTTCGGGTTTGCCGATGATGGTCGGTACTACGCCGGTGGCGGCCTGTAAGGCTGCCAAGACTGCGCCGTTGCCGTGGGTGAGGCCGCGCTCTGTCGGCAGTGTGGTGTCGGCATTTGTGCCAATAAATTTGGCGCCGGCGCGGATATTCAGAGTGGCTGTTGCCAGTTTATCCCATGATAGTTCTCTATCCATGCCGCAGACGACAATGTCAGCGCCCATGTTCGGATTATCTTTGTCATCATTCAGTTCATAGAGTCCGGTCAAGGTAAAGCCGCATTCAATGAGCGGCTGTTTGGCCCCATCTTCCCCTATGACATATACGCGGTTCTCCGCAGGATTCGTGTGTTCACTCAGGTACAGCGCCGTTGCCATGCTGGAGGTCAGGATTTCATCGCGGCTTACCTCTACGCCCATCTGCGCCAGTTTGGTGACATATTGCTCTTGAGTCAGTCTGGCGTTGTTAGTGGCCAGAATAAATGGGATTTGTTGCTCGCGTAAGGCTTGAAAAAAGTCAGTCAAGCCAGGCATTGGTTGATCTCCATGCCATAAAACACCATCCATGTCGATGATGAGTGCGCGTATATTGCTAAAAGGTTCCATCGATTTTCTCTCTTATTAGGGGTTATTATTATAATGTATAGAGCGTATATTTATATGGGCTTCAGCTTGGGGATGGTCTCCGCCCCTTATGCATATGAGTTGATTTTGGGTGGTCTGGTTGGCTTTGCATTGCATTGTGGCTTGATTATATCGGTTCTTGGGTTTTTTGACTGTTTGAGCAATGGTAAAGGAAAGTCTCAAATTTTCTTATCATGCGGCATTTCGCTTTAAATTTGAGATAAAAAGCTTAATTTTGTTCCAATTCGTATCACAGCGTTTATCAATATTGTAGTTAGATCTATTCATTAAGCGATGCTAATAATGGGATGAGTGAGAACCACAAGCTTTTCGTCATCAATGCATAAATTATTTTAATTCCATCTGTATAATTTTCGATATAAAAATTGTCCAAATCATCACTGTGAAAGGACAGGAATAGCTAATTACTTGAGTAGATTGCGAATAAAGCGCTGCGATGATATTGAATTGTCCGGGCGAAAAAGAACACTCACGTTGTTTTAAGATGGATTTAACGGCAGAAAGAGATGGGGTGGCTATCTTCAAGTAGTGGTTGGCACATATATATTAAAGTAAAGCCGATAATAACCTGCTTGCATATTCGGCTTCTATCCAAGTGCCAACGCAGAACATTGAGCATTGGGCATTGACATTGATCCCCTTTCTACTTTAAAGTTGCATTCGCATAAACAGTAAGTAACTAAAATTATAACTATATACTATAAACCCATCGGAGCACGCATCATGGCAAAACCATTAATACAAATGGCATTAGATTCATTGGATTTCGACCAAACAGTAGGCCTTGCTACCTTAGTAGCTCCTCATGTTGATATTTTTGAAATCGGAACTCCATGCATCAAATATAATGGACTTAACTTGGTTAAAGAATTAAGAGCAAGATTCCCAGAAAAATTGCTTTTAGTTGACCTTAAAACTATGGACGCAGGCGAGTACGAAGCAACACCTTTCTATGCGGCTGGTGCTGATATTTGTACAGTTCTGGGCGTATCTGGCCTTGCAACTTGCGCAGGCGTTATCAAAGCAGCTAATGCATACGGTGCAGAAGCTCAAATCGATTTGATTAATGTTGAAGATAAAATAGCGTGCGCACGCGCAACTGCCGACATGGGCGCTCATATCATGGGTATTCATACAGGTCTGGATGCACAAGCTGCAGGCCACACTCCTTTCGCTGATTTGAATGACATCGCAAGATTAGGTTTAAACGTCAGAATTTCTGTTGCCGGTGGTATTAAACCGTCAACTGTTCAAGATGTGGTTCGTGCAGGTGCAAACATTATCGTGGTCGGCGCTGCAATCTATGGCGCAGCTTCACCTGCTGATGCAGCACGTGAAATTCGCGAATTGGTTGACGCGGTATAATTATGCATCAGCAACTTATCATAGAAAAGATTTCAGGTGTTCTTGAAGCTACAGATGATACGTATGATGTAAAGTTGACCCAATTGCTTGATAACGCAAAGCGCATATTTATTGCTGGCGCTGGGCGTTCCAAGCTTGTCGGTAATTTCTTCGCGATGAGACTGGTTCACGGCGGTTATGATGTAAGCGTCGTAGGCGAAATTGTGACGCCAAGCATTAAAAACGGTGATTTATTGATCATTATTTCCGGATCCGGAGAGACTGAGCAATTAATAGCGTTTACTAAAAGTGCAAAAAAAATTGGTGCTAACATCGTTTTGATCTCTGCGAAAAGTGAATCAACCATTGGCGATCTGGCAGATGCAGTATTTCAAATCGGTAGCCCTGAACAATATGGTAAGGTTTTAGGAATGCCAATGGGAACTGTGTTTGAACTATCTACTTTGCTGTTTTTGGAAGCAACCATTTCTCATATTATCCATGACAAGGGAATTCCTGAAGAAGTAATGAGAGAAAGGCACGCTAATCTAGAATAGCGGCACAGGAACGAGTGGCTATGACCACTCGTTCTAATCCTTGGTAAGGTAAAAACGCCGTAAAGAATATTTCGTGACAGAGTCGATCAGGCTAATATAAAGTCACCATTTAGTAATTTATCAATAGTAAGGAGAAGAATATGACTTCGCGTCGAGAATTAGCGAACGCCATACGCGCTTTGAGCATGGATGCCGTACAGAAAGCAAACTCTGGGCATCCAGGCGCACCTATGGGCATGGCGGACATTGCCGAGGTGTTGTGGAATGATCACCTGCGCCACAATCCGTCCAATCCAAAATGGTCAGATCGTGACCGCTTTGTTCTTTCAAATGGTCACGGATCAATGCTGATTTATTCACTATTGCATTTGAGTGGCTATGATTTGCCCATGAGTGAATTAGCCTCTTTTCGTCAACTACATTCAAAATGTGCGGGACATCCTGAATACGGTTATGCACCAGGTGTTGAAACAACGACCGGACCGTTAGGCCAAGGTATTGCCAATGGTGTGGGTTTTGCAATGGCTGAAAAGCTGCTTGCAGAGCAATTCAATCGTCCAGGTCATAAAATCGTTGATCACCATACTTATGTATTTATGGGTGATGGCTGTTTAATGGAAGGTATTTCTCATGAAGCCTGTTCATTAGCTGGTACTTGGGGTTTAGGCAACTTAATCGCTTTCTGGGATGATAACGGTATTTCTATTGATGGCCATATTGAAGGCTGGTACACGGATGATACAGTAAAACGTTTCGAAGCTTACGGTTGGCATGTACTGTCAGTAGACGGACATAATCCTGAAGAGATAAACAAAGCAATTGTCATGGCAAAGGCGATGACTGATATGCCTTCGTTAATCTGCTGCAAAACAACTATTGGCTTTGGATCGCCAAACAAAGCAGGTACTCATGAATGTCATGGTGCGGCTTTAGGTCAACCTGAAATTAATTTAACTAAGGCGGCTTTAGGCTGGGATCACGAAGCATTCATCATTCCAGACGATGTTTATGCAGGCTGGGATGCTAAAGCAAAAGGTGCAAGAGCTGAAGCGGCATGGGATACTAAATTCGCAGCCTACGAGGCAGCGCATCCAGAGTTGGCAGCAGAATTCAAACGCCGCATGGCTGGTGAGCTACCGAGCGGGTGGCAAGCAGCGGTTGACGCATTGATTGCTGAAACCAATGCAAAAGCAGAAAATCTCGCCACACGTCAATCTTCACAAAAAGTAATTGGCGGATTAGCTCCTACATTACCTGAATTTTTAGGTGGTTCTGCGGACTTAACAGGCTCTAACTTAACCAGTTGCAGCAGCTTTAAACATGTCAGCGGTAAAGAGATGGGTAATTACATCTCTTACGGTGTGCGTGAGTTTGGCATGTATACTATTATGAACGGTATGGCGTTACATGGTGGCTTATTGCCTTTCGGCGGAACATTCCACATGTTCTCTGATTATGCGAAAAGTGCTTTGCGTATGTCAGCGTTAATGAAAATTCGCACCATTGCTGTTTTAACTCATGACTCTATTGGTCAAGGGGAAGACGGTCCAACGCATCAGCCGATTGAAAATACTTCTGCTATGCGTTACATACCAAATATGGATGTTTGGCGGCCTGCCGATACCACAGAAACAGCTGTTTCCTGGGTAATGGCAATTGAACGTAAGACAGGGCCTACAAGCTTAGTGTTAAGTCGTCAAGGCTTGCCTTTCATAGCGCGTACTGACGAACAAATCGCAGCTATTCGTAAAGGGGCATACGTTATTTCAGAAGCAGCAGGCAATGCCCAAGTTATCCTCATTGCAACCGGTTCAGAAGTTGATTTAGCAATAAAATCACAAGCGGCCTTAGCAGAAAAAGGTATTCAAGCACGCGTGGTTTCAATGCCATCAACAAATGTATTTGACCGTCAAGACCAAGCTTATAAAGACAACGTATTAACACCAGGTGTAAAACGTGTTGCGATTGAAGCAGGTATTACTGATTTTTGGCGTAAATATGTTGGCTTAGATGGTGCAGTTGTCGGTATTGATACTTTCGGCGAATCTGCACCTGGCGGCGTATTGATGAAACACTTCGGCTTTACTGTTGAAAACGTTGTCAAAAACGTAGAAGCGGTACTTTAATTTTAAAGGTCATATTTGCGTTAGTGAGACGGCTGGATATATTGATTGGGTGTTCTTACTCGTGATGAATTAATATTGTTAGGTCAAAGTACAACGCAAATATGGCTACTCTAAAAACAACGCATAGAGGGGGATTCACACGTGAAAATAAATAATTTGACGAATGGTTTAGTTGCTACGCTGTTATTGGCAAGTCCCATAGTAGGGGCAGAAACAGAATATCCAGCAGCAGATTTCAAGCCAAAAGTAATTTATCAAGATATTGACAGCAACCAAAGCAAATCTGCGTCAGCATCGAGTAAGCAAGCTAAGTCTGTTGAGTCAACTGAATCGGATTCAAGATATCCGGCGGCAGATTTTGAACCAAAGGTTCTATACAAAGATGCAGACTATAAACCAAGCAAATTTACCGGAACGTCGTCGACATCGGAGCGAGCAACGACAGGTGATGTAGCGGTAAATACAGCACCAAAAGTCGAAGAAGAATCAATGATGAGTTATTTGATAGGGTTGGTCGCTTTTGCTGTGGCTGGGTATCTCTTCTTAACTAATAAGCGCGAGTCAAAAGCCAAAGCCAGCGATTCAAGGTCATATTCCAGTCATGCTAGCGGACTTTCAGGTGTTGCTCGATATTTGAGAAAGCATAATATGGGGCCAGTAACCGGTGTTGCCAGATATTTGGAAAGTCAGGTTGCATCTGCAAAAAGCTCAGCGGTGACAAGTAGCGTTGAAAAGTATCTTGAAAAACAAGCAAAATCTACAAAGGAAAAATCAGCACAAGCGGGAACCGGAGTTGAAAAATACATGCGCGACCGGGGGTGATAAGTGGATCAAAATTACTTGATCGATTTAGTGTCTGGACTGTTTGGCTCCAAAAGGGAGGTTGAAACTCAAGCCAGTCGTCCCCGCGTGTATTTGAGTGATTCAAGCGGACTTACCGGAGTCGCCAAGTATTTGAAAAGGCAGGAAGTTGAGCCGGTGCTAAGCGGAGTTGCTAGATACCTTAAAAACTTGGAAGAGTTATCAGCAACCAATGAGGCTGCTGATTACTTGGAAAGTCAGGAAGAAGTATCAACAACCCATGAGGTTGTTGAGCGCTTTGGAAACCATGAAGAAGCTTTAATGGCAGAAGTTGGTCAGGAACTGGAAAATCAGATAGAAACACTTTCTAGTGTTGCCAAGTACTTGAAGAAATTAGACCAGTCTCCTGTAAGCAGTGTTGCCAAGTATATGGCAAGACAGGCCATATCTGCAAAAAAAGCGCCGAAAATAAGCGGTGTTGCTAAGTATATGGCAAAGCACTCTGCCGTTACAAAAAAAGTATCTGCTGCAAGCAGTGTTGCAAAATATGTAGAGAAACAAGCAAAGTCGCCTGTTATCAGCAGCGTTTCTAAGTATTTAATAAAGCAATCTATATCTGCCAGAAATACAGCTCCGTTAACAAGGGTTAGTAAATATCTTGAAGACGAGTCTATCGCCGCCAGAAAAGCTGCCGCCGCCGCCATAGTTGCTAGGTATCTGGAAGAGCAGCGCCTACTTGCAAAAGAGCAAGAAAAAGAAAAAGAAAAAGAACAGCAGTTGGCGAGAGAAAAAGAGATGCAAAAGGCACAGGAAAAAGCCACGGCTGCGGCTGCGGCAACTGGAGTGGCTAGGTATTTGGAAGAGCAGATAATTTTGGAGAAAGAAAAACCACCAGTAAGTGGTGTTGCCAGATATGTGGCAAAACAAATTATATCCAGAAAAGAAGCGCCTGTTTTAAGTGGAGTTGCAAAGTACGTAGCAAGGCAAGCAACTTATGCAAAAGAAGCTCCGATTGTAAGTGGAGTCGCAAAGTATTTAGAAAGAGAGGCGGCGACTGCAAAGAAAATGCCTAAAGCAACTGGAGTTGCCAAATATATGGAAAAGAAAGCTATATCTCCGGCGGCAAGTGGTGTTTCTAAGTATATGATGCGACAAAGTATTTCTGCAAAAGCAAGCGCAGAAAAAGCATAATTTGTTGAGCGGTATTAGAAGTATCAGGTGTCTTTGGACGTGAGTTGAAAGAAGCCTCTATACGAGATAGCCGCTCATCGTTACAATCAATGCGATCATGTAAGTTATCTACGGTTCACTAAGTGATGCCTGAAATGAAATGTAGATGTTAAGTTAATTGATTTCCAAAACGAATGAATTAAGTTTGGGAATCTGTGAAAAATGATTCATTAAAAGTAATCGCTTTTAGTTCACATTGGCGGTCGTTTGTTGAGGCTTTTTTTGACGATTAATCACTGCTACTTACGGTACAAATCCTATCTCTATAATTATATTCGATGTCATACGCGTATATTCTGAATGTATTTGGAAATGACGAATGTATATCTTGATTTTTAAATTTTAAAATAAAAAGGAGCCCCTAAAATGGCAAAGACTTTACTTGAACAACTGAGAGAAATGACTGTGGTGGTTGCCGATACTGGCGATATCCAGGCGATTGAAACTTTCAAACCACGCGATGCGACGACTAACCCTTCATTAATTACCGCTGCTGCTCAAATGCCGCAATATCAAGGAATCGTTGATGATACCTTGAAAGGTGCTAGAGAGACTTTGGGTAAAGATGCCTCTGCTGCGCAAGTGGCTACCCTTGCTTTTGAACGCTTGGCTGTTTCTTTCGGCCGGAAAATACTTGATGTTATCCCAGGACGAGTTTCCACTGAGGTAGATGCTCGTCTTTCCTATGATACCGATGCCAGTGTCCGCGTAGGCCGCGAATTGATCGCTATGTACGAAGCGCAAGGCGTTTCGCGTGAACGGGTTCTGATCAAAATCGCTGCAACTTGGGAAGGTATACAAGCTGCTGCCATTCTTGAAAAAGAAGGCATTCATACCAATTTAACTTTGTTATTTGGTTTGCATCAGGCAATTGCCTGTGCTGAAAATGGAATCACCCTGATTTCACCTTTTGTTGGACGTATTCTGGATTGGTACAAAAAAGACACTGGTCGCGATTCTTATGCGCCTGCTGAAGATCCAGGCGTATTGTCGGTTACAGAAGTCTATAACTACTATAAAAAATTCGGTTATAAAACTGAAGTTATGGGTGCCAGCTTCCGCAATGTAGGAGAAATAGTTGAATTGGCGGGATGTGATTTATTGACTATCGCACCCTCCTTATTGGCTGAGCTTCAGTCCACTGAAGGTGACTTAGTGCGCAAGCTGGATCCAAAAAATGCTGCTAATGCGTCTATTGAAAAATTAACCATTGATAAGGCGACTTTTGATCGTATGCATGCTGAAAACCGCATGGCTTCTGAAAAGCTTGCAGAAGGTATTGATGGCTTCACTAAAGCGTTAGAGTCGTTAGAAGGAATTCTTGCGGCACGATTGGCGACTTTGGAAGGATAAGCAGTTTTAAGCTACCCGGTATGTTTTCGTATTATGACCGGGTGGCGATCAAATTAACACGCAAGGCAGAGAATCCCTGCTATGTTTCAAAGTGCGATTTACACAGAAAATCATCGTAAATTGCCAGTATAGACTCCATTCAGTATAGCTGAAGCAGTATCCAAATTAACTCATTAATGATCGCCCACTTTCTGCTTATGTGATTTTATAAGTTAGGTCATTTATGTGCCGATTCTAAATATATCATGTGTGTGATCTACACAAGACGTTAGTCCTCGAAAGAGCTTTTGTAGGCATGGGGCAAATGGTCCGGTTTATAGTTTATAAGCCTTAACTCTCTCAGGGCAAAGTTACGTTTGCTATCAACTGCTAATCTTAATAATTTATTGAATTTAATGCTTATTGCCTGCAAATATACATCGATACCTCCCTGTGTTTTTGAAATTATTGAAGTACTGAATAGGTTAAGTGAATAAATCTATTGTGTGTCTGGTATGGGGTTAAATGGCGGTTTCGTTCTAGCATTTTTTAAACGCGTTCAATGTATTGGTAACCTACTGCTGGTTTACAGATTGCAATATGAACTGCGTTTGTTTACTTATAAGGTGAATCGATTCGTGTGAGATTAAGAGTTTTGAAAGCTGGTGTTTATTGTGAAAATAATATCTGTTAATATTCAAAATTGATTTAAATATGGTTGCTTGGTTAACTCAAAGCGTTAAGTTTCGTAGAACCACCTCAATGCGGAATCTAACTAAACAATAAGTGAGGTGAATTATGGAAATATATTATGAATAATCTTACAGCGCTTTCAATAAGTATTGCCGGTCTAGCTGGGTTTGCAACGTTTCTGGCAGTAGGGCCTCTTAGCGGTATTTTTCTTATATGGGCTGCGACCATTGCGTGGGCAGCTTACTTTTTTCTCGGCGCCACTCAGGAAGCTTTAAAAAACACCATTGTATGCGGAATTTTCGGTGTTTTTATGGCTTGGTTAGCAGCAATTCAACTTACTAATATTCCACCCACAGCAATGCTTGGCTTTCCGTTTTGGGCGGCTGTTACTGTAACTTGTTCCGTTGTGGTTATGTGTCTTGCGGCTAATATTCCAGCTCTTGCAACTATACCTGCAAGTGTACTTGGATATTCGTCTACGTTTGCTTATTTGCTACAGACTCCAGATAAGTTGACTAAAGATATTTTGCTGAGTGCTTCATTGGACAATCCTTTGATTTTGATATCTATTTCTATTGTAATCGGGACTTACTTTGGCCAGTTTTCAGGACAGCTGAGCGCAAAGCTGACTAAATAGCGATTGTGGGTGGTAAGTTGAGTTTTGACTAGTATTGGTTACTTCTGGACGTCTCTCATCATTGTAGTATTTATTTTACAATACGAGAGGCGACCAGCCGCTTTATAATTGTGCATTTTTGACAAAATGCTGTTGAAAATGGCAAATAATAGATATTAAGACAGTTCCGCGAAAGCAATGTGAAACTTCTCATACAATAAACACTACGCTTATTCGCTTCCATCCAAATTTGTAAACAGAGTAAAAATATCTGTTAAAACACATCAAATCTCCACTTATAGTGTGGATCATAATACTTTAATTCAGTTGGATTTCGTTTGTTGCACGCCTTTAGGGCTTTTTACCTAAGCTCTGTTAATCGTTGCTTGATATAGATAGTAATGGATTCTTTCAGAATATTTTTACTGAGCGCTTGCTGGTAGGCTTCACGTGCCGATTTTAAGTTGCCGAGTTTTTCTTGTGACAGGGCCAGACCCAGCCAACTTTCGGCTTTTTCAGGATTGATGGTTAGCAGCTTTTGATAGACTTTAGCAGCATTGGTAAATGATCCCAATTGTTGATAGGTTGCCGCCAATAAAGATAAATAGGTTTCATTGAAGCTGTTTGTTAAATCAATACGTTGTAGCGTTTTAAGTGCACCACTGGGATTTTTTTGTTGCAGATATAGCTGCGCACGAGTGTTGATAAATTGTAGGTTATCGGGAAATAAGACTAGGCATTGATCTAGAAACTCGGCAGTTTTGTTAACTTGCCCCTGATTGAGCAACGTTTTAGCTAATAATAGTCGAGCCTTAAGATGTCGCGGGTCAAGCTTAAGGGCTTGTTCCAGTTTATAGGCTGTCGAATAATCGTCAGAATTATTTTCTGCCTGAAGATAGAGTAAATTCGCTTGCTGTTTAGGAGTTGTTGATTTGATCAGTGTCGGATTAGAAGCGATGGGAATTTTTTTAACAAGCGGCCCGTCGACAATCTCAGGTGCTGACTGAACTGCTTGAGCTGTTTGGACCGGTTGAGTTGGTGGTTTGGGTTGAACCGGTGGTGCAGTTTGGATTGCTGGTACGGGTTGAGCAACCGAGATAGGCTGGATTTTTGTACTTTCGGATGGTTCAAGTTCGATTTTGGGTGCAGGATCGGTAACAGCGTTTGGTACAGTCAGCACTTTTTCATAAGGAGCAATAGGTGTTGGATCTTTTTTAATGTTGTCGGTAACAACTATTGGAGGGTTTTTAGCCAGCGTTTTACTATATTGATAAGCCCAATAAGTGCCGCCTGTGGTAACTATAGCTAATAAACACCAGATCAGGAATGGTGTTTTCGACGCAGCTGGCTGTGTTACTTGAATATTGTGTTGCAGAGTTGAAGGTGCATTATTGGTTGTATTGCGATTTTCCAGATCGCGCAGCATTTGGTTGATTAGGCTCATAATAGGGATGTTACAGGCAACCATATAAAGTAGCCGACAATAGCAAGTAACAGTAGCAGTAAATAGCGTTTACGGAAGCCCAAAAAACTAGATTTTGTGTTGGCGTCTTCAGTATCAAGAGCGGCTAGATAAACTTGTTTTACGCCTATTGACGCGCGGCCTTTGCCATAAGCTGCCAGCATAGCTTTATTGGCCAAGATATTAATCAGCCTGGGTATGCCGCGGCTATAGTGATGCATGGCTTTGATAGCCAATCCGGAAAAAATGCTTAAATTGCCCATGCCGGCGATACGCAACCTGTGCTTAATATAATCAGCAACATTTTTTTGCGTGAGCGGTTTGAGTGCGTAACTAAAGGTGATGCGCTGCCTGAGCTGTCGGATGGCTTTATTATGCAATTGTTCATCAAGCTCAGGCTGTCCAAATAATACGATTTGCAGCAGTTTTTGTTTTTCGGTTTCCAGATTGGTGATGAGTCGTAATGTTTCTAATGTTTCAATCGACATAGATTGTGCTTCATCAATAATCAACACCGGTTTTTTGCCATTAACAGCACTATTGATTAAAAAATCATTAATTAGATTCATCAATCCGTTTTGTCCGGTATGTCGGGAGTATTCAATACCCATTTCATTGGCGATCGCCATCAGTAATCCCACTGGTGGCAAGCGCGGATTGGGAATATAAGCGGTCTCGAAAGGATCAGGTAACTCATTGAGCAATTTTCGGCAGAGCATAGTTTTGCCGGTGCCGACATCGCCGGTAATTTTGATAAATCCTTCACCATTATGTAAAGCAATCAATAATACATTCAGTGCTTCTATATGGGAGGGTAGCTCACAAAAAAACTGTGTGTCAGGCGTTAAGCCAAATGGCTGACTATTGAGGCCAAAGTGTGTTTTATACATAAATAACTTTAAAAATGTTCTGCATGAAAATTTTTCAGTTGTGCCCGCTTCTAATATACAACTTATTTCCAGCGCGGCTGGGAGTCAAGCTTTTCAAAACGTTGCTTGCTGGTATTGATGTCATTTTGCCAGTCGGCATCGCTGCCGATAAAGGTGGCTTTAAGCAATATAATCAGTTCCGATTTTTGGGTTTTACCGGTGTTGACTCTAATCAGATTTCCTATATAAGGAATTTCCGCTAACCCGGTGATGCCTTGTTTATTTTCATTATCATTTTCCTGCATCAGACCGCCCAACACAATAATCTGGCCGTTTTTGGCCTTGACTATGCTGTCTGATTCTCTGACCGTGGTGAGCGCCAACGGCAAAGCGCCTATGTTATTGCCAAAAGTTTTGCTTACCTCTTTAACCTGGGTAATGGAAGGGTGGATATGCAGGGTGATGTCCTCGTTGTCATCTATCTGTGGTGTAACATCCAGCGCTATGCCGGAAAAGAAAACGTCCAACTTAGGATAAGGTGTGGTGACAATGGTTGAGCCTATTGCGCCTACTGTGCCTCCTGTGGTGTTGCCGGTTTGAATATCGTAAGCGAAATATTCATCCTGGCCGACTTTAATGATCGCAGTTTGATTATTTAATGTTGAAATTCTCGGGCTGGACAGCACATTGGTTTTTCCTTGGGTTTCCATCAGTTCGACAAAGGCACGAAAATCCCCAGCACTGCCGCCCAAGGTAAAAACAGAAGCAAAGGTAGCGGGATTCATTACGCCTCCTATACCGGTCAACAGTGGTGCCTTGTTGATGCCTTCTCTGACGATACTTTCCCAATTTACGCCATCTTGATGACTATCATCAAGGGTAACTTCCAATATTTTAGCTTCAAGGATGACTTGTCGGCTGATTTGGGTTTGGGTTGCAGATAGGAAGCTTTCGACTTCCCGCAACAGCATGGGTTTTGCCCGGACAATCACGATGCCCGATTGCTGGTTTATGTCGACGGTCGCCTGCGGGTCGACGGCAATAATGTGATTTAAAGAGTCTTTCAACTCCAGCCAGAAGTCTGTTTTTGTAATGGTGCGGACGGAACTGCTTGATGAGTTGGAAGTTTGCTGATAACCGCCTCCTAATGGGTTGCTTCCCTGTGCGCTGACTCCCTGTGGATTGCTTCCTTGTCCTTGAATGTTGCTGCTTTGTTGGTTGCTACCCTGCGAGCCGCTTTGACCGCCTTGCTTACCGGACGACACGCTGGTATTTGAGTTGCCTATCCGGAGCAAATCCAGCCGGTCTATTTTAAAGGTTTTGGTTTGCAAGGTGGCGGGATAGATGATGTAGCCCATATCGTTTCTTTTGTAATCGTAACCATATAGTTTTTGTACTGCATCAAGGACTTGGGCAATGGTTACATTTTTTAAATCCAGAGAAATTTTGCCGGTTACTTCAGGGTGCACCAGCATATTTTCTTCGGTATCTACAACCAGTCCCATAAAGAACTCACGGGCATCCACTTCATAAACGGAAATATTAAGACGCGCTTGTTGTGCTGTATTTTGTGATGCGTCCAAAGTCTGATTGAAATCAGGAACCAGAGCATCGGTAATGGCTGACGGCGCTTGGATATTAATATGGGGTTTAGGGGTGGTATCAGAGAAAGCACTGGCAACATTGGTTGATTTTGCTGGCTGAAGTAAAGTGCAGGATACAAGCAATAATGTTAATGCCAAGATAATGAGTGGATTAGTGTTATTCATTTTATAAATGTACTTGGTATTTGTTGCGTGCTGTTTTGTAGGGGCGTTGTACCAATTGCAGGGTCTTGAGTTCGCCATTTTGATCAATAGTGACCGAGTTTTTGTGGATACTAATTATTTTAATAGTAATCGAACGTGGTGTCGGGATATGGGGTGCCTTCGTGTGTTGAGTAGTACCCGTTTGTTGTTGGATACCGGTTTCTGCGGATGCAGCGCTTTGTCCTTGAAGCTGGGGAATGTCCATACTCCCGATTGCGGATGTAAGCAGAGGAGCAATCATGCCCCCTAGCGGACCAGCCATATTTCCTAGCGAAGATAGTATATGTTCTTGTGTTGGATTGTTCGTTTTGGCATTTGTCAATTCCATTGCTTTATTAAGCAGCTCCTTTTTTTTATCGCCAGTGGTAACGGTATTTGCAGAAGCTGCCAGTACTGGTTTTAAAACAGGAGTTTGATCAATTACTATAGTCTGACCCTCTTTGGCATTGATGTTATTAATGGTCGCTCGTTTGGAGTGTGATGAAATCCAGATGGCCGATAGGACCAGCTCACTGTTGCCTTCAGCGCCATTAGCGTCGGTTCCGGTTGCAGATGGCAGTTGGTAGGCTGGTTGAGTAGGATCACGGAATTCTGCACTGCATGGCGTGGGAGCAAGCACTACGAGCCACATCGTCATTGTCATTATTTTAAACACCAAGCCAGCTCTCCTTAAAACTGAGTGTATATACTCGAATTGTAGTATCTGCGGTCGGGTAATCTTTGACCTGATAATCGATGCTTTCCCAGACAAAATGCCAAGGCAGCGATTCCAGTGCTTTTAAGTAATTGAGTGTGTCCAGATAACTGCCGGAAAAAGTAATTGTTAGTCCGTGTTTGTATATAGGATTTGACTGAGGTTGTTTGGATTCCAGCAAAGTAGTTACTGGCAGCGTATCCAGTTTAATCAAAGTTAATTGATTGTTCTGGGTGAGTATATCGCTTAACGCAGATGCCATTAATTGAGGTGGGACAAGACTTTTGTCGCGCATCATAAGTTCTTGTAGGCGGCTGTGCTCGGCTTTTAACTGAGCCAGTTTGAGTTTGTTATTTAAATTAGGATCTATGTGAGAACTGCTCTCGAGTTTAATTGCTGTTAGTTGTTGAGCAGTTATTTGCTGTTTAAGGCTGCTTAGCTTCTGTTGAAGCGCTTGTTGTTTTTTTTGTATCGGTTGATAGAAAAAGTTATCCCACCCGACCCATAAGCCAACCAATACTGCAACGACCACGATGATTTTTTCCCGTTTGGTCAGGGCTTCAAATTTTTCTTGAAGATTATTGAGCATGATCTTTTTTATCTAGGACTTCCAATGTCGTGTTGAGTGTAAAATCCATTTGATTAGGTATTAGCTCTGATTGCTGCATAATCAGTTTAGCGAAAGTATGCCCATTAAATATAGGTTCTTTTTGCAGTTGTTGCAGAAAGTAAGGGATTTTCTCGGGTTTAAAGGTGCTACCCTCAAGGTTGATAATCTGCTGTTGCCCGTTAAGGTATAGTGTTCTGAGCCAGACATCAGGAATTGACTGATTGGACAGTGCCTGAAAGTAGTTCGAAAAGCCGGGGGATTGATCAGTAATTTTGCCTGATAGCAGTTGCATGGCTTGTGTTAATTCGTCCAGCATGTTTTGCCACTGGGCGATTTCTGCTGCGAGTTGAGTGTCAATTTCCTGTTGGGGGATTTTGGACGAGATAAGATTTACTTTCGCTTGTTCGGCTTTCAGGTTTCTGATGGTGTTTTGTACCAAGGTCTCGGTGGTTTTTAAATGCCACGATAAATACCCACTGATGCCGACAAACAGCAGAGCTATAGCTGCCAGGCCAACCCAATATAGATTAATGTCGGATTTATTTTGTCCTTGCCTAAGGATGTCCTGATATAAATTGACTTGTTGTATCATGCTGCTTCTATTGCATAGCGTAATGTCGCGCCGATAACCGGAGCGCAAAGCGACTGGGTTTGAGCATCTATTAAAATATCGCAATCGATAGCGGCGGATAGATCTATCATGCGGGTGGCAATGCCAAGATTACTGCTCAAGCTATCAAGCAAATTATGCGTGCTTTCTGCCAAGGGAATGACGGCTAAAGCGGAAATGGGAGGAATTCCATAATAGCTTTCTACATAATCTAGCGAACGTTGTATTTCCAGAGCCAGATTGTTGTGAGCATTTGCAGCCGGACTGTCACTGGAAAATTGATCGTTTAAATCCAGTTTTTTATACCCGATCTCAAATTTACGGGACACGTAAATAGTCGCTTCTTTTTGTATCAGTAAGGTCCCGGAAAACTCTAATAGGTACAAAAGGGCAATACCGCGTTCGTTTTCCGGTGTATGTACTGCCAGATTACGCAAGGTTGTTTCCTGAATATCGATTACTTTGAGCTGTAGTCCTGCCTTGATGCATTTTTCGATCTGTTCCTTGATGATGTCAATAGGACTGGCGATGACTTCCAGCATTTTACTGCTGTTAGCGCGAACAGGCATGGGAGTTTGGTAATAATCGATAACAGCTTTATCAACCGGAAAGTCGATGAGTTCATTAATCTTCCAGCGTATGGCCTCAAGGATTTCGTTTTCAGGGACTGTCGGAGTCTCAACATTAACGCGACGGTAGTTATCGCTAGTCAGTACCAGATGGCAGTCATACTCGGCAAGATTATGCCGGGTAGCAAGTTCGCTAAGCTTGTCTTGCTGATATGCAGGATTTCCCGCATCAATAAACTCGCAGTGTGTAAGTGTTAACTTACTGTCTTGTGTGAATGTCGATACGGCAACAGCGATGCCGTTCTGTAAAAAACTGATGCCGACAATACCCTTGCGAATGGTTTTTTTTCTAAAGAACTTTTTTAACCGTTGCACGATAGGTAATCCGAATCGATTTTTGTAATAAAAGTGTTACTAATATCACAGTTTACATAAAATTAAGTGATATTTCTCATTTTATTTTTAAGTTAGCGGTCTTTTTTTATAGTTATTAAAGTAAGTAAAAAATTACACGTCCTCGCTCAAAGACAGAGCTATTTCTTGGGCCGATTTATGTTCTATTTTAAAGCCACGCATTTCTAGAATGCCTTTGGTGTTGAGTGAAATGATCAGGTAAAATGCTTCGGGATAAGATGCTTGCTCTAAATCGGTGGCTGATGGCGTTGCCGGTGCGCTCGGGTGAGAATGATAGATAGCAAACAGCTCTTCCCCCTGATCACGCATTTTAGCCATGGCTGAAATTTGTTGGCCGGCATCAAGCTGGAAACGTTGCTGAGGGTGTTCTGCGATATTTTTAACGGGATAGCAATTGATCGGTAGGCCGTTTTTACTGCCGATAAGTCCGCATACTTCAAGGTCTGGCGAGATTTGCGCAAGATGCAGTAGTTGATTGGTGATTTTGCGGGGAATTTGGATGTGTTTTTGGCTCATAATGTTAGATTTCAGGTCGACAAATCCGTCTGAAAAAGATTTGTATTAATCCGAAGGGCGTCAGGCAGGTTAACTGGTCTGGCATGAATTCCATTGGCCGTAAGTCACCCGGGGCTGCCCGGATAAATCAGTATAGGTTTGCACATTATCATAATGCAAATCTTTAAACAGAATTTGAACCTGTTGCTGTTGGTTGTAGCCATGTTCAATCAGCAAGTGTCCGCAAGGTTCCAGGTAGTGGCGTGCAACGCTGGCGATAATTTTAATGTCGCCAAGTCCTTGCTCTGCGGCGCGCAAGGCTGTTTGCGGCTCAAACCGGACATCGCCTTGCTGTAGATGGCTGTCATCTTCTGCAATATAAGGTGGGTTGCTGATAACCAGGTTGAATTTGGTATCGGGAATATCGGTAAACCAATCGCTTTGATAAAACTGAATATTGTTGATCTGGTGTTTATCGGCATTAAGCTGAGCGATACGCAATGCGGCCAAGCTAAAATCGGTGGCGCTGATCTGTGCTTGCGGGCGTTCAGCGGCCAGCGTAATGGCAATAATGCCGGAGCCGGTACCCAGATCGATGATATTGACAGGTTCATCTGTCGGGATCAGCTTTAAACTGAGTTCAATCAGCAACTCAGTGTCGGGTCTGGGAATCAGTACATCAGGGCTGACCTGAAAATTCCGAGACCAGAATTCCCGGTTGCCAGTGATATAGGCGATGGGTGTGCCTTTTTGGCGTTGCTCGAGTAACGTCTTAAAAGCGGTCAGCTGTTCGGGTTGTAGCAGTTTATCCGGCCAAGCGCGAAGATAAGAGCGTGGTTTGCTTAGCGCTTGGCATAATAAAACTTCTGCGTCCAGTATGGCTGAATCGGAGACGAGTGCTAATGTATCGACGGCTTCTGTCAGCGCGGATTTTATGTCGTGCATTTAACTTAGTCTTCGCCCAACTGGGTGAGCAATTCGGCTTGATGTTCGCTGATTAGCGGTTGCAGGACCTGTTCCAGTCCGCCTTGCATGATGTCATCCAGTTTATATAAGGTCAGGTTGATGCGGTGATCGGTCAATCGTCCCTGCGGGTAATTGTAGGTGCGGATACGTTCGGAACGGTCGCCGCTGCCGACTTGCAGTTTCCGGGTTGCCGATTGTTCTGCATGGTGTTTTTCCTGTTCAGCCGATAACAGGCGCGATGCCAATAAAGACATGGCTCTGGCACGGTTTTTATGTTGCGAGCGTTCGTCCTGGCATTCCACGACGACGCCGGTTGGGATATGCGTAATGCGTATTGCTGATTCGGTTTTATTGATATGCTGTCCGCCGGCTCCCGATGAACGGAAGGTGTCGACTTTAAGGTCTGCCGGATTTATGTCTATGGCGTCAACTTCATCGACTTCGGGCATGATTGCGACGGTGCAGGCCGATGTGTGGATACGGCCTTGCGACTCGGTTTCAGGCACCCGCTGCACCCGGTGCGCGCCGGATTCGAATTTTAATTGGGAATAAACATCTTTTCCGGTAACGCGCAGGATGACTTCTTTGTAACCGCCGTGGTCGCCGGGGCTTTCGCTGATGACTTCGGTTTGCCAGCCTTTACGCTCGGTATAACGTTGATACATGCGGGCGAGATCGCCGGAGAAAATAGCCGCTTCATCGCCGCCTGTTCCGGCGCGTATTTCTATAAAAATGTTGCGGTTATCGTTGGGATCTTTGGGCAGCAACAATACTTGCAAGTCATGCTCGATTGCTTCCAGCTGGGTTTCTGCGTCGCTGACTTCTTCTTTAGCCATTTCCCTTAACTCGGGGTCGTTGTCATTGGCCATTTCTTTGGCTGACGCCAGATTTTCCAAAGTTTGCTGATAGCGTTTGTAGCAATCAACCAGTGGGTTGATTTGGGCGTATTCCTGGCTTAAGGAGCGAAATTTGTTTTGATTGCCTTGTACTTCAGGTTCCGAAAGTAAGGCGGCAATTTCGTCATAGCGTTCGCACAGATTTTCGAGTTTATGTTGTATGGATTGTTTCATTGAGAGTTGGTTAATTTAAAAATTTCTCGGGCGGCGGCAATCAAATCGTGACGTTCGTTTTCGGCGGCGGCTCTAATTTGGGTGCTGGGCGTATGGATAAGTTTGTTGGTCAGGCTGTGGGCGAGCCGGTTAAGGGCAAGTTCTGCGGGAACTCCGCTTTTTAGTAAAGCCAGAGCTTTTTGCAGGGTTTCGTCACGGGCTTGTTCGGCCTGATGACGATAATCCTGAATCGTCGATTGAGCGCCTTGGGCGCGTAACCAGGCTAAAAAATGATCAACTTGAGTGTCGATTATCTCTTCGGCCTGTTCTGCCGCGAGGCGGCGGGAATTCATGTTTTGATCTATGGTGTTTTGCAGGTCGTCAATAGTGTAAAGATACACATCTCTGAGTTGCTCAACTTCCGCTTCAATATCCCGAGGCACCGCAAGGTCTACCATGAACATCGGTTTGTGTTTGCGTTTTTTGAGAGCGCTTTCGACGCGGCCCTTACCTAGTATAGGGAGCTGGCTGGCAGTTGACGAGATAACGATGTCGGCTTCGGCCAGATGTGCGGGTAATTCGGATAAGGCGATCGCGTAGCCGTTAAACTGCGTGGCCAGCGCGTGGGCTTTATCATAAGTGCGGTTGGCGATAATGATGCGGCCTATGCCTTGTTGCGACAAATGTCGCGCGGTCAGCTCTATGGTTTCACCGGCGCCTATTAACAGGGCGGTTTGCTCGCTGAGTTTATCGAAGATTTGCTGCGCTAATTGCACGGCAGCAAAAGCAACCGAAACCGGGCTGGAACCGATGGCGGTGTCGGTGCGCACTTTTTTGGCGGCAGTAAAAGTATGCTGAAAAAGTCTGCCCAGGCGCTTGCCCAAGGTTCCCGCTTCATAGGCGGCTTGATAAGCCGTTTTCATTTGACCCAGAATTTGCGGTTCGCCCAGAATCATCGAGTCCAAGCCGCAAGCCACGCGGAACATGTGGCGGATCAAATCGCTGTCGGTATGGCAGTAAAGATACGGTGTAAAATCGGCGGCACTGATTTGTTTGCTTTGGGCCACCCAGTCAATCAGAACTTGTTTGTTTGCTGTTGTTGAGGTGCAGTAAAACTCGGTGCGATTACAGGTCGACAGGATAGCGGCTTCACTGATTTCTTTGATGCGCCACAATTCCTGTAAAGAGGACCCCAGAATTTCGGCAGGGAATGACAGGCGCTCGCGGATTGAGACCGGTGCGGTGTTGTAATTAATCCCAACTGCAAGAAGTGTCATGTGCTTAGGTTCAAGGTAAAAGGTTCAAGGATCAAGGTATAGGTCGGATGTTTTTTAAATCCCGAACCTTTTACCTTGAGCCTTAAGGTCTGTATTATGTAAGTGTATTCTAAGAAATATAATGGCTTTATCCAAATGGAATAAATCAGCTGTCTGATTCGACTGGTTTTTCTGATAGTCTATAGCAAAATATTTGTAGGAAATAAATAGGACGATTGTGTGTTAATTATTAGATTATTTTTAGTGATAATTCTCGTGTTTCTTAATAGTTGCGCCAGCTCGCTTGAAAAACCGAGTGCGCAAGAAGAAGTGGTTGAGCCTGTTAAAATAGCTGAACCCAAGGAAAAAACGCAACAAAGCGAAGCTAAAACAGCAATAGATCCGGATGTGATGTATATGCTGATGGCGGCAGAGCTTGCGGGGCAAAGAGGGCAATATGCCATTGCGCTGGAAGGTTATATGGAAGCCGCCAAGCGTGTTAATGACCCCCGGTTTGCGGAAAGGGCGGCAAAGATTGCTATGTATATGAAGGATAGCAATAAAACGGATGAGGCTGTTTCTTTGTGGTTAAAACAAGATCCTAACAATCTGACTGCAAGAAAAATTGCCGCGTTATCCGCATTGAGAACCGGCAATAAGCAGGCGGCTGTTGAGCACTTAGATACAGTATTGAAGATTGATCCGGCTGGATTTGAAAAAACGGCGCTTGAGCTGGCCAGTGTTCTGCAAAGGGATGGCAAGTCGGAATTTTTTTACGAGGTGCTGGATACCTTGGCGGTGAAAAATCCTCATCAAGCTGTAGTTTATTTTGTGCAGTCGTTGTTAGCTATGGAAATGAAAAATAATGTACTGGCTGAAAAAAAAGTACAGGAAGCCTTGGCTATTCAGCCTGATTGGGACAAGGCATTAATATTTCAGGCTCAGATAGCGGTATTCTCGGGAGACTTGAACAAGGCGAAAACCTTGTTAAAAAATGCATCTCTTAAATACCCGGAAAATGACAAGCTTAAAAAGCTGCTGGCACAGGTATTAATAAAAGCAACGGAATACGAAGCAGCAGGTGAGATTTATCAGGGTATTGTGCAGGCCAATCCAAAGGATGTCGAGAGTCAGATTGCGCTGGCATTAGTGCACTTGCAATTAAAGCGCGACGGGAAAGCTGAAGACATTTTTAAGCAGTTACTCGATCAACCGGAATGGAAAGATCAGGCCAGTTTCTATTTGGGAAAAATAGAAGAAAAGCGTGGGCATACGCAAAAAGCGTTGGCATGGTTTGAAAAGGTGACTGATGGGCCTTTGGTTTTTGAATCAGCGATTTCAGCGGTTTCTTTATTGGTAAAAGAAAAGAGATTTGAGGAAGCTGATGCGCGGTTGAATCTATTATCAAGTCAATTTCCAAAACAAAAACTACGCATTATTTTGATGCGGGCCGGACTGTATGGTCAGCAAGAGCAATATGAAAAAGCTTTTAATCTGTTGACTGAAGCATTGGCAGATCAGCCAGATCAAAAAGATTTGCTATATACTCGTGCATTGATGGCGGAACGGATCAATAAACCGGATGTGCTGGAGGCTGATCTGAAGAAAATATTGGCTAAATATCCCGATGATGCCGAGGCTTTAAATGCATTAGGCTATAGTTTGCTGGATAATGCTAATCGTTATGCCGAGGCAGAAAAATATTTGCAGCATGCGCTTAAATTACAGCCGGATGAGGCTGTGATTATGGATAGTTTTGGGTGGCTACAGTTTAAGATGGGGAAGCTTGAGCAAGCTTTGGGTTACCTTGAGAGGGCGTATGCAAAACAACAGGAAAGCGAAATAGCAGCTCATCTTGCCGAGGTGTTGTGGGCTTTAGGCAGAAAAGAAGAGGCCAAAAAGATATTTAATAGGGCTATCAAAAAAGCACCTGAAGATGAATATTTAATGGACTTTCAAAAGAGAATATTGAGCGGCGAAGAATAGTGTTACGTTTTAAAATAGAGTGGTTGTTCAGAGGTTGCCTGATATTTTTACTGTCAGCTTGTTCCGTAGTTCAGGTTAAGCCCGATATGCATTACTCAAGGACTGCAATGCTTCATCTTTATGAGTTGGAACATTGGTCGTTTGAAGGTCGGTTGGCATTGACGGGGCAAAATGATTCCTGGTCGGCCAATATAAGCTGGGAGCATAGTCCTGAATCGGAGAAAATAAAATTGTCAGGTCCCTTCGGGCAAGGAGCGGTTGTTATTTCGTTAACAGGAAACGTCGTCACCATAGATCGAGGTGAAGATAATGTGCAATCATCAACACAGCCGGAAGAGTTTATTAATCAACAATTGGGTATGTTTGTTCCTGTGCATTCATTACGATATTGGGTAGTAGGTTTACCGGAACCCTCTAATTCATATAAAGACATCGGTGTCGGTTTTAATCAGTTCGGCTGGCTAAGTGAATACAAACAAATGCAGCTTGTTAATAATGAAGTTATGCCGCACAAAATGACGGTTATGAATAATCAGGTCAAGTTAAAGTTAATCATCGATCGCTGGGTTTTAAATGATACAAAAACAAATTAATCAGCCTGCATGGGCAGAAAGATGGCCGGCGCCGGCAAAGTTGAACCTGATGTTACGGATTACCGGGCAAAGAGATGATGGTTATCATTTGTTGCAAACGGTGTTTCAATTCATAGACTTATGTGATTGGATAACATTTCATTCGGTTGATGACGGACGGGTCAGTTTGCAAAGAACAATACCTGGCGTACCTGAAGTGGACGATCTGACGATTAGAGCGGCAAAACTATTACAAACGGAAACAGGCTGTGAAAAAGGGGTGTGCATTGAGGTTGAAAAAAACCTGCCTATGGGCGGTGGGCTTGGTGGTGGCAGTTCTGATGCGGCAACGACTCTGGTTGTTCTTAATGCGCTATGGGGATTGAACTTATCAATAGAAAAATTGATGGAACTGGGCCTGACCTTGGGGGCGGATGTGCCTGTGTTTGTATATGGTTATTCATCCTGGGCAGAAGGCGTTGGTGAAAAGCTTGAGAAAATAGACATTCCGGAACAATGGCTTGTGGTAATTAAGCCGGATTGTCATGTGAATACAAAAGAAATATTTTTAGCTAAAGATTTGACACGGAATAGTAAATCGATCAGAATAGCCGACTTTATAGCGGGCCAGCACCAAAACGATTGTCTTGATGTGGTTCGCGGCAGTTATCAGTCTGTTAAAGATGCTTTGGTTGATTTGTCTGAGTTTTCTGAGGCAAGGCTAACCGGAACAGGGGCATGTGTTTTTGCTCAGTTTGATTCAGAAGAAGCTGCGGCCAGTGCGTATGCGTCGCTTCAAAAGAAGTGGCAAGCATATCTGGTAAAGGGGCTAAATGAATCTCCGTTGTTCTCGAAGTTGAAAAAGCTGTAATTGTATATCTTGATTATTGGGTCGTCGCCAAGCGGTAAGGCACGGGGTTTTGATCTCCGCATACCAAGGTTCGAATCCTTGCGACCCAGCCATTTACCTCCGCTAAGTTAAAATCTATTTGGGAGTGCTTGATGAGTGACACCTCGGTGATGGTGTTTTCTGGAAATGCTAACTTGGCTTTATCAGAGGGTATAGTAAAGAAGCTCAATATGCGCCTCGGAATGGCAACTGTCGGAAGATTCAGTGATGGAGAAGTCGCGGTAGAGATTGAGGAAAACGTTCGCGGCAAGGATGTTTTTGTTATTCAGCCGACTTGTTCGCCAACAAATGAGAATTTAATGGAATTGCTGGTGATGATAGATGCTCTTCATCGAGCTTCGGCATCACGAATCACTGCGGTAATGCCATATTATGGTTATGCGCGGCAGGACAGAAGATCTCGGTCGGCGCGCGTGCCTATTAGCGCAAAGCTTGTCGCCAAAATGATCGAGCAAGCGGGCACGGATCGGGTTTTGACGGTTGACTTGCATGCTGACCAGATTCAGGGTTTTTTTGATATACCTGTAGATAATGTCTACTCATCACCCCTTCTTCTTGGTGATGTATGGCGGCAAAAATATAAGGATCTGATTGTTGTTTCGCCGGATGTTGGTGGTGTTGTCAGGGCTAGAGCGCTTGCAAAGCGTTTGGATGATGCGGATCTTGCGATTATAGATAAACGCAGACCAAAGGCCAATGTTGCAGAGATTATGCATATAATTGGCGATGTAGAGGGCCGTAGTTGCGTATTAATCGATGATTTGGTTGATACGGCAGGAACATTATGTCATGCCGCCGAAGCTTTAAAAAAGCACGGGGCAATCAAGGTGGTCGCATATTGCACCCATGCCGTATTATCCGGTTCTGCTATAAAAAATATAAATAACTCGGAGCTTGATGAATTGGTGGTTACCGATACTATTCCGTTGAGCCGTGAAGCTGCAGAGTCTGGTAGAATAAGACAGCTAAGTGTCGCAGAAATGTTGGCTGAAACCATAAGGCGTATATCTGTCGGTGAATCGGTTAGTTCGCTCTATGTAGATTGATGATTGTAGATCGATAAAATTTAATTTGTTGTGCTTGATAGCACGGGGTTGAGAGGAAAATGTCTAACGTATTTGAGTTTGTTGCCGAAAGTCGTGGGCAATCAGGTAAAAGCGCAGCTAGAAGGGCGCGTCTTAAAGGTAATGTTCCGGCAGTGATATACGGTGGGCATAGTGAGCCTCAAATGCTTGTGCTGAGTCATAATGAAGTGATTAAACATCTTGCTCATGAAGCGGTTTATTCACATGTTTTAGATATTAATGTTGATGGAAAAACAGAGAAAGCGATTCTGAAAGGTGTTCAGCGTCATCCTTCTAAGTTTCAAGTTTTGCACATGGATTTTCTTCGGGTGAGTATGTCGGAGACAGTAAAGGTGCATGTGCCGTTGCATTTTATCAATGAGCATGCGTCTGTTGGTGGAAAGAAGGGTGGTATTGTGACTCATGCTATGATTGATGTTGAGGTTTCTTGCTTGCCAACTGCTCTGCCTGATTATATTGAAGTGGATTTGAGTGGTTTGGATATTGGCGAGTCGGCTCATCTTTCGGATATTATATTGCCTGCAGGCGTTGAAATTGTAGCGCTTGCGCAAGGGTCTGAGCATGATCATCCCGTTGCGTCCATGATGGCTTCAAAAGCGAGCAAGGACGAAGCGACTTCATAAGCTAAAAATAAACATGATTAAACTTATAGTTGGCTTAGGTAATCCAGGTCGGCAGTACGAAAAAACCCGGCATAATGCCGGGTTTTTGTTTTTAGATAGGTTGGCATCCGAGTCGAATAGTGGATGGGTTAAAGAGTCTCGTTTTGATGGGATGTTGACGGAAATTGGAGTTGCTGGCGATAAAGTGAAGCTGTTAAAGCCGGACGCATTTATGAATCGAAGTGGTCAGGCTGTAGGCAAGGTTGCTCGCTATTATAAGCTGGTTCCTGAAGAGATTCTCGTTGTTCATGATGAGCTTGATTTTGATGTTGGTATAGTAAAGCTGAAAAAAGATGGTGGGCATGCAGGACATAATGGCTTAAGGGATATTATTGCGCATCTAGGATCAAAAGAGTTTTATCGTTTAAGAATAGGGATTGGTCGGCCGCCAGCCGGAAAAGATGTTGCGGATTTTGTGTTATCAGATCCATCTAAACATGAATGGAAGTCAATGTTATCGGTTTTTGATCTTGCCGGAAGTTATGTAGGGCAGATGATTGCAGGTGATATGTCTGTAATAATGAATAAATTGAATTCTGGTAAAATGATTGATTGACAGCTTGAACTTAATAAAAGATAATAATTAGATTATCCGATAACGGAGGGGTTCCCGAGCGGCCAAAGGGATCAGACTGTAAATCTGCCGGCTCTGCCTTCGGAGGTTCGAATCCTCCCCCCTCCACCATCAAATTAAAAAATATCCGCGGGTGTAGTTCAATGGTAGAACTCCAGCCTTCCAAGCTGATCACGTGGGTTCGATTCCCATCACCCGCTCCATATTCAAAAAATTAAGCTCATATAGCTCAGTAGGTAGAGCACTTCCTTGGTAAGGAAGAGGTCACCGGTTCAAATCCGGTTATGAGCTCCATGTGTTGTGTTGATTATTAGAGGTGTATTTTAATGGCCAAAGAAAAATTCTCACGTAGTAAGCCACACGTAAACGTCGGTACAATCGGTCACGTCGATCACGGCAAAACTACTTTAACCGCTGCTTTAACAAAAGTAATGGCTGAACTCCAAGGCGGAGAAGTTAAAGCCTTTGATCAAATTGACAATGCACCCGAAGAGCGTGCGCGTGGTATTACTATTTCCACCTCGCACGTCGAATATGAATCAGCAACCCGTCATTATGCTCACGTTGACTGCCCAGGTCAT
>DATBQB010000015.1:0-2330 GCA_036561025.1 Methylobacter sp.
CAGACGATGGATGCGTATTACCGGAGCCGGATAAGCTTGGGTCATTCGCATTTGAAGAAAATGCCTGAGCGGGCCAGGCTGTTGCCCGGCATGACGTTAACCGCGGAGATTGTGGTGGGTGAGCGTTCGGTGATTTCTTATTTGTTATGGCCGTTCACTAAGGCTTTGGAAGAATCTATGCAGGAACCATGACAGAAACTTCAGTTCGCATTGCCATAGTCCGGTAATTTCGATAGTAGACTCCACGAGGCGCTCTTAGCGTTCGGTTTTACCTTGATTATTGGTTAATCCGAACTTCACATAGCGGTTGTGCCGGAGAGTTAGGGCTAGATTACTCAGTTGCGGCTTACTTATATTTCTGCTGTCGGTAGCCCCGCAGCCGTTATCAAAATAATGTCGGCTCGCTGTGTGTTTGTCAAAAGCCTGGATTTAATCCGGCATCCCAAGAATCTGATTTATCTTAAAACTCAACAATAGTTTCATTGGTGCCATTATAAGCATTATCTAAATGTATCTTAGGGAAACGGTCGGATATGAAATGATGATGCTGCGTTGATTTATGTTTATTAATTTCAATGGCTTGTTGATTTATATGGGTTGTAGATCACAGTCTCCGGACATTTATTGTCCTTGGTTCCTCGTCCTGCGCTTATCACATCATATACGTGTGCCGTATGGCTCCATCAATCGCAATAACTTGATGCCATGTCTGGATGGTCATTTTGAAATGCTAGCGTCCCAATCTTGTTAAACACCAGACAACAGTGATGCGGGAGGAGTCGGCGCTGTTCTATGAATGCTATATTGCCCGCATTTCTTCGTTGTTATGTATTTTATTATTTTAATATCAGTTAGTTATGATTCTGTAGGCTTGATATTGTGTTATTCATATCTGATTAGACCTACTGTTTATATAGCAACACATTGATATGTTATTTTGCAAAATTTGAACTATCTCACAATTTTGTAAAGTATCTTTTTGTAGTTAAATGCTTAATAGTTAATTTTTAACTTACTGTGATAGATTGATATGTAAGTATTAGTCAAAGACTTTGGTGTTATCAAGATTCTTAAAAAAATTAAAGAAATTAATTAAAGTTTTAGTGAATTTAGCCGCTAGCCTTTTTAATTTGAAAATTGTTTTTTCGTGAATATCTTTAGAAAAAGTATTTTTTGAAATGAAAATAGAGATAGTTAGACATTCTAATTAGCTGTTCAATAATGGGAAATAAATATAAAACAGCAAAAAATAAAAATATTTCTCATTTCATATCCACACGGAGTGATTGGCTAGCTGTATTTTTATTTCAAGACCAAATTAGTAAAACATTTTGCACGTGTAATTAAGATTTATAGGGTTATGTTCTTAATAATAAGGACAAGCGTTTTCGACATTAAGCGCAATACATAAAAATTTATTTAAATAGTTTTAAGGGGAATGAAATGGCTTCAACTGTCCTAGGTATGAATACAGCGCAAATTGCTGCGTTGACCACAACACAAATTGTAGCTCTAAGTAGTAGCGACATGGCCGCCCTTAATACTGCTCAGGTTGCGGCTTTGACAACCGATCAAGTGGCTGCCATTGAAACCAGAGATATCATCGGTTTGACCACAGCCGGTATCGTTGCGCTGAGCACTGCCAATGTCGCCGCGTTGACCACCGACCAGATCGGGGTGCTGACAACCACTCAGATCGCCGCATTGGAAACTACCGATGTGGCCGTATTGACCACCGATCAGATTATTGCGCTCAGCTCAGCCCAGATAGCTGTATTGAAAACTATGCAAGTCGCTGCGTTGACTACGGCTCAGGTTGCTGCGATTGAAACCGGCGACCTTACCGCGTTGAGCACCGCCGGCATCGTCGCGCTGAACACCGCCGATGTGGCCGCGCTGACGACCGACCAGATCGGCGCATTGAAAACCAGTCAGGTCGTCGCGCTGGAAAGCCGCGATGTTGCCGTGTTGACCACCGATCAAATTATTACCTTGAGCTCTGCGCAAGTTGCGGTATTGACCACCGGCCAAGTTGGCGCTTTGACCACGGCTCAGGTGGCTGCAATTGAAACCGGCGACCTCACCGCGTTGAGCACCGCCGGCGTCGTCGCGCTGAACACCGCCGATGTGGTCGCGCTGACGACCGACCAAATCGGGGTATTGACCACCAACCAGGTCAAGGCATTGGTAAGCCGCGATGTGGCGGTGTTGACCACCGACCAGATCGTTGCCCTGAGCACTGCGCAAGTTGCGGCACTGACCACCGTTCAGGTCGGCGCATTGACCACAGCGCAGATTGCCGCCCTTGAAACCGCCGATATCGGCGTCTT
>DATBQB010000016.1:0-16083 GCA_036561025.1 Methylobacter sp.
GTATACGACATGCAGCTTTTTCTTGGTCAGTCCTGATGGAGGCTCCATGAATTGTTGATACATTTCGTCTATGGCTTTTTCGGTAAAATCGATCTTTAGCATGTCAGGTTTTGTGTTTAAATTTGGGTATTATACCCTCTGCATTTTCCGCAAATTTGACCGGGCGGAGTATAGATACGCGCAGCGTACCTTACCTGGTTGTTGCTCCGTCCCGCTTGAGAACCTTATCGCGTTATTTGTAAATCTCTTTACGGTGCCCAATCTCGATAACCAGAATAATCAGCTCGTTATCTTCAATGCGACATAGCAACCGAAAGTCTCCTACCCGATAGCGCCACAGGCCAGAGAACCTGCCTTGCAAGGCTTTGCCGGTTATACGTGGATTGTCGGTAGTTTGTAGTCGATCAAGGAGAAAGGACGTAATTCTTTTTTGTAGGGTTTTATCGAGTTTTTGCAAATCCCGTTTGGCATCGTCAGAAAGCCTAACGGTCCAAGCCAAGCTCTTTTACCACGTCGTTTAAGTTGTGAGATATTTTGCCGCTTTCAATATAACGCTGATAAGCGTCATCGGCTTTTTTCGCATCTTGGCAATCTTCCATATGCTCAAGCAGCACATTTTTAACCAGTTGCGCCGGACTAATATGTTCCTGTTCTACCAACTGATTTAGTAGAGTTGCTGTTTCATCATCCAATTCTAATGTCATCATGTCGTTTTTCTCATTTGAGTAATGAATAGATAATAATGTCCGCCATTACAAAAGTAAAATCGGCGACTAAAAACGAACACTTTCACGGCCACTGGAGATTAGGACTCAGTTCAAATGCACAATTCAAGACCTGCCCCCTTTATCCCTTCGAAGATTGAACCGCGGTGGTCAGACCAGAAATCCGCGATTATATTGAAGATTGGGAATTGTCGGGCATAAACAGCATGCCCGACCTACGGAACTATTTTTTCTCAAAAATTAATTGCCCCACATTTCTATCCAATAACTCTAGACTGTGATCCTTGCATCTTAATATTATTGCGCAATTATTGGTAACAACGAACACTGAGAGCCAATTTACTATTTCTTCTTCTATCAGTGAATAATCTATTTCTGTATCGTCATAAGTCGTATCTGTAAGGTTTAAATAAACCAAAACATTTATGTCATTTGTAGCGCCGTAGTATTTTTCCATTCTATGTCGCTCAAGTTCGGATACTAATCGAGGCAAAGCATTATTTAACGGTATGTGTTCATGCTTATATGGTTCAAGCAAGTCAGATGGCTTTGTATTATCATTAATAGATCGTAAGGCATCCTTATACTCCTTCCCTCTCTTAACGCCCTCTGACGGAACCTCTTTTACCTGGAATCCAATTTTATTATATGTAACATCAACAGGCTCCTGAGTAGACTCCTGGATCTCAGACTCATTCAGATTTTCTACGAGATAACTCAAGAACTCACAAGCGACCCATTTTTCACGTTCCACCTTTCTTGAGTTGCCAAAGAAATCTATGGCTTCTTGTATGCTTTCTTTTACTGACTTAACGTATTTGTCCATTGGCGCTCTTCAAACATAACTAATATTAGCCATTCGGATAGACGCAAAACATTGCATCATTTTGATGTCCAAATATTTTTTAAAATTAAAGTTCATTATTATTTCATCTGGTTGTGCGTATTTAGCACATCCTAAAATAAATTCAGGTAGCATCAAATTAAAGCACGGCGAATCTACGGGTTAATCCTTACAGCAGGAAAGAATAGTAAACCTAAACTCTAGACACGGCAAACTGTTAAGGATTCAGTTAAACCCCTTCCTCCTTATCATCCTCATCCGCAGCCATATCTGAAATCTCTTTCAACCGATAAATAGCTTTACAATTAATACTGCCCTCAGGATAAAAGCCGTCGCTATCTAACGCGCCAGCCGGTTCCCCGGTCAATAATTCCAGCGTTTCATCGACGTTGGAAACGGCGTAAACGGCAAATTTGCCTGCCGCCACGGCGTCTATCACTTCCTGTTTCAACATCAAATTGCGCTTATTAGCAGCGGGAATAATAGCTGCGTGCTGGCCGTTAAGGCCGCGCGCCTGACACAACCGGAAGAAACCTTCAATTTTTTCATTAACGCCGCCCACCGCCTGCACTTCGCCGTACTGGTTGACCGAGCCGGTCACTGCAAAGGTCTGTTTAATCGGCGTCCGGGTCAGGGCGGAAATCAGGCAGCAAAGCTCGGCCAGCGAGGCGCTGTCGCCGTCGATATAGCCGTAAGATTGTTCAATCGCGATGCTGCCGGATATCGCAAAAGGAAATTGCTGGGCATAGGTTTGCCCCAGGTAGCCGGTCAGGATCATGACGCCTTTGGAATGAATGGCTTGGCCCAGTTCCGATTCCCGCTCAACATCGACGATGCCTCTGGAGCCGGGGTAAACGCTGGCGGTAATACGCACCGGCGCGCCAAAACTGCTGCTGCCGACTTCCAGTACGGTCAAGCCGTTGACTTTACCTATCGCCTCGCCTTCGATATCGATCAGTATCGTGCCTGCCAGCATTTCTTCGAGGATGTACTCGGGCATTCTGCCGTTACGATGATCGCGCGCGGCCAAGGCTTGTTCTATCTGCAAGCGGTCGCAAACCGATTGATTATGACGTTTACAAAACAGGTTGGCTTCGGCGATGATTTCCAGCGAGTCTTTGATGCGGGCTGAGAAATGATGCTGGTTTTCCGCAATCCGGCAACTGTGTTCAATTAGGCATTTTATAGCCGCCCGCGTTAACGGCTTGGCGCCTGAATCTGCGGCATGCTTGATCATCAGCGTTATGAAACGCTGCATCGACTCGTCGTTACGGGTAATGTAATCGTCAAAATCGGCAAGAACTTTGAACATCTCGTTAAATTCATCATCCAGCTCTTCGAGCAAATAATACACATCCCTGGAACCGACCAGAATCACCTTGATGTTTAGCGGAATGACTTCGGGTTTGAGAGTCATGGTGCTAATGCCCAAATCGGAATAAGGCGATTCGATTTCAATCAGGCCAGATTGCAGCGCGCGCTTCAGTCCTTCCCAAACGAACGGGTTAGTCAGCAGCTTTTCGGCATCGAGAATCAAATAACCGCCGTTGGCCCTGTGCAATGAACCTGCACAAATCCGTCGATAATTGGTGACCAGTGTGCCTTGGTCGCTGACGTATTCGATCCGTCCGAACAGGTTTTGATAAATCGGATGCGGTTCGTAAATAACCGGCGCGCCGCTTTCCTGCTTGTTATCGACCAGGATATTGGGCATGTACAGCTCGGTCAGCAGCTGCCGTTTTGCAGTCGTATTGTCTTGTTGCTCCGGCGTCCGGCTTGGCATCAGGTAATCGGCAATGGTGTTGCAGAGGTTCTTTTTGATTTCCGCCAAATAGGTGATGACGTCATCGATATTTTGATAGCTGTCGTTCAGTTCGGCAAACAGCGGGTCTATCGCCTGACTGATGGTGTCATTATCCAATTGCTTGATTTTCTCGACCATCTCTCTGCGCCACTGGGGCAATTCCAGCAGTACATCGCTCAGGTATTCTTCCAGTTCTGCAACATGCTTGTGAAAGATTTCCCGCTCTGAGACCGACAATTGGGCGAATTGATCGTCATTCAGTGCCTTGTTGTCTTGGATGGGCGCAAAAGAAATTGTTTCATTTTCCCTGAACAATGCAGTGTCCAATGACTGAGCCTTTTTATCGACCAAGTCGATAGCACTGTTATAAAGCTGATTATAGTGACGCTCGATAGCGCTCTTTTTTTGCTGATAGGTAGGACTTTCAAATGCGGCCGGAAAAGTTGCCAGCAGGTTATCGATTAGTTTTTCAATGTCTTTGCTGAGCGTTTGACCATACTCTGCGGGCAGCTCAACGGCTACAGGCTCTCTCGAATTGTCGAAATTATCCACATAAGCATAGGATCGCGGTGCGGACAGTGTTTTTGCCTGGGCATCCAAATGGTTGGTAATCATTGACAACCGGCCCAAGCCCGGCTCGCCCATCACAAAAATATTGTAACCGGGATTGCTCATCGCAACACCGAACTCCAGCGCCGACTGGGCTCTGGACTGGCCCAGAATGGTATCGGGTAACACAGGCGCTGTTGGAAACTCAAAGCCAGTCAAATCGATATTCAGTTTCAGTGATTCAAGGGGAAGCTTTGAGTGATTAGACATGGTTAAGAGAAGTTCTCGGATTACATAAAAACGGCGATTCTATCATTCTTTACCGTGTTATCGGCAATTGCCTACTACTGCATTCACTACCTCATATAGGATTACGTAGAAGATACGATCCCAGCAATGAAGGAGATAAAGCAATGCCGAGAGCAAAATAAAATCTGCCAACCATTTACTTACAAAACAGGACGAATCGCAGAACCGTAAAGTTGAATTTGTTTTGCTCTACGAATAAAGAGCTTTAATGTCATCTTATTGTCATATAACTGTCACATAAATTTAACTATGACGTTGCATAATCATCCTCCTGTATTCAACAAACACAAAAGGCATTCTGATGATTATCAATTGGGTTGCAGAAAAGACACAACAGTTTTTAACTGCTCAAGATACTAGTCTCGACGAGCTTAGCGTCAACTTTGACTTTGCGCTGAGCGCTGAAATTATGAGTTTATTGTATGCTCAAAATGACGAGTGCATGGATGCAGGAGTAACTACCGAGGCCGCTCTACAGGATGAAGTAAGCAGCGTTACTCTACCGCAATTTGCATTAGATGAACATGAGCTGGCGTTAGCCTGATATAGGTCTGATTGGGGGTAGATTGCTTTACTATCCATGAGTTGTCGAATATCCCCGCACATCCCGCCCGCTACACGCCGGATATGCATTCTCCACATCCATGTGGATCAAAAGCAGTCGTGACTATTTTACAATTAAACTGTTGTTAACCGACTTTACGCCTTTAACCGTTCTTGTGAGTTCCACCGCTCGGGTGGCGGCAGCGGCAGAATCAACGAACCCGCTTAACTGCACGACGCCCTTAAAAGTTTCAACGTTGATTTGTAGCAGTTTAAGCCTGGAATCGCCCAATATTGAAGTCTTGACTTTGGTAGTCAGCACAGAATCATCCAGATACTCTCCAGTGCTTTCATGAGTAGTCCCTCCTGCACAGCCGGCGATCAGTATTATCAATAAAAAACCTATTATCAACTTGCATTTACTCATAATGTTTAACCTTTAGTAGTTTAATCTGGCGTAAGTTTAAAAAACGGTTATCCGGTGCTAACCCGCATTCGGAATTGCTTTGCAATCGTTATCCTTTAATCTCGACACTGCCGCTCGAGCAACTCATGCCGAAATAATTCCTCCTTTAAATCATACAATAATATCGGATAGATGTATGTCGGCTTAATGCAGTCTTAATGCTGAGATACGTGAGACTTTGACGGCACGAACAATAATTTAAAAGCTGCCCGGTTTTCTTCCTGTTTAAAGTCATCAAATATCGAAGTAAAGTCTTTGCGGGCTGCACATCTATGGGCATCAAGATTTTGGATCAATACGCCCATGGCTAAAAGCGTGTTGGCGAGAGAGGTAGACGCCATCATTTCTTCGCTGAACAATTTCAGATTATTTTCTTGAACCGCATAATCTTGAAAGTCGCCCAAAACCTCCTGGAGTTCTTTCAAATTTTTAATCAGATGCTTGATTTGCTGTTCGGGATAAAGGTTTTGGAAAAACTCCATCAAATAACGCAGTTTTTTGCAGGACTTTCTTAAATCATGCAATGCTTCAGCCGGTGACAAAGCGGTAATGGCATTTCCTTCCTCCAACACTCGGGTAAATATTTTCCATATTCTCCGGTCTGCCAGCTCTTTAATGGTCAGTCTAGCATTTTGCTCAAGCGGTACTTTATATGAGGGCTCTTTAAGGTACTGCTCCCATGCCGACAGGGTGGATACATATTTGTCGGATTTCAGTTTTTTTGTCAGCTCCTTCTGGGCTTTTTGCTGCTTGATCAGCAAGAAGTCATATAAAGGATTAAGATCTTCTCTGATTGAATCCGGCAGACTGTTTTTGTAACGCTCAAAACTCAGCAGATAAACATCCAAGTCCCGTGTTGGCCCTGTGATTTGCCCCAGCCAAGAAAAAAAATCGGCATAGTATGCGTTGATGTTAGCTGGCAATATGTCCTTGATCTGACTGAGTCCAGCTCGGGTTCTTCTAACGGCCACTCTAAAATCGTGCAAAAACTCGCTGTCGGTAGCAGCGATAGTGCCTTGCTCATTGACTTTGATGGCTTTTAGCAAGTGGCTGTAGATATATTTGCCGGCAATATCGGCGCGCATGTCCGGATCTAAATTGATGTTCAGTTTTGATGAATAATCTTTAGGCTTGCGGCCCTGAAGTTGCAAAGCTTTCAGCAGGACGGGCTCCTCGGTGACTTTTAAGCCCAATGTTTCGGTCAATATTTCAGCAATGTGCTCAACGATTTTGTCGTAACCTTTTACCGGTTGCAGCAAGACGCGGCTGTTGAATTGCTTGTACTCTTCGATTAGCAGCCGGAGTATGGTTTTTTGATCCTTATTGGTAATGTTTAAATGATAAATTTGATAATCCAGTTTGCAAACAGGCAATAATGCGCGCATTTCCAACAGTGGCTCCAGAGCGTCGCGCATTGTTTCCGGCTCGAGTTCTTTGCTGAATAAAGGGACTTTATTCAGCTCTGAACCGGCGATAACCACGCCTGTTTTAATTGATCTTAACGTTAACGATGAATCGCTTTTTGCTTGATTAAATTCGCAAGTGATATCGTTTGAGTACAAACGCCAGTCAAAACTATCGTAATAGATTTTGCAAGTAGATTGGCTTGAAACCAGTTGCGTATCTACCTCATGGCTTAATTCGGCAATAAATTTTTCAGCCGTTAAATCCAGAGGAAATTCAAATTGTAAAGACATAGTTTTATCAAGAAAGTGAATTCAGGAGTAATCTGACAGTTATGTTTTCAAGGATAACTGCATAGTATGAATATTTAATGACACGGTTTATGAATATACTTGCGAGAAATCGGTTCCTGTAAACTGCTATTTTGCGCTAAAAGCCCAGCTTAGCAAAAAAAACTGTATTGTAATATTCTTGTCACATTCTATTTCCATAATAGCCCCACTTTAAAATTATTTTGAGAGTTGATTATGAAACTATCTTTTAAGACTAAATCGTTGGTTACCGCGATGGGTTTTGGTATCGCTGCATTAACCAGCGGTGTTGCCGGTGCTGTGCAAACTGTTGATGCGGGTGTGCCCGAGTATCAAAAAGCCAGCGGCATTTCCGGCAATTTGTCCAGCGTCGGCTCCGACACACTGGCCAACCTGATGACGTTGTGGGCTGAAGAATTTAATCGCGCTTATCCTAACGTAAATATTCAAATTCAGGCTGCCGGCTCTTCTACTGCGCCTCCTGCGCTGACTGAAGGCACGTCAAATCTGGGGCCTATGAGCCGCGAAATGAAAGATGACGAGCTTGAAGCCTTCGAAGATAAATACGGTTACAAACCTACCGCTATTCCTGTAGCTATCGATGCACTGGCTGTTCTTGTTAATAAAGACAACCCGGTTAAAGGCCTGACCATGGAACAGGTTGATGGAATTTTCTCTTCCACATACAAATGCGGCGGATCGGATATTGAAACTTGGGGTGACGCCGGCGTTGCAGCTTGGGGATCAAAAAGCATTCAATTATACGGACGTAACTCGGTTTCAGGCACTTACGGTTATTTTAAAGAACACGCTTTATGTAAGGGCGACTTCAAAAACAACGTAAATGAGCAACCCGGTTCAGCTTCCGTTGTTCAGTCAGTCACGTCATCGGTTAATGGCATCGGCTACTCCGGCATGGGTTATACAACCTCGGGCGTTAAAATGGTGCCTTTGGCAAAGAAAGGCAGCAAGACGTTTGTTGAAGCGACACCTGAAAATGCAATTGCGGGCACTTATCCTTTAACTCGCTACCTGTATGTTTATGTCAACAAGAAACCTAATCAACCATTAGCTCCGTTAGAAAATGAGTTTATTAAAATGGTGATGTCCAAAACCGGTCAACAAGTGGTTATAAAAGACGGCTATATCCCACTGCCTGCGAAAGTTGTTGATAAAGTACTGGCTACACTTAAATAAGTTAAGGTTTTAAAAAGGATGTAGGTATGCAAGGATGCACAGACAAGGATGTCGGTCATGTGTGTTGTTATCTTCCCCCTCAGAAAGTAAAAACACATCAGACAAAACTACGGCTGAGATTTGCTTCGTGAATCTCAGCCGTTTTTTTTGGTTTTGTTATATCATTGTCACATTTAATTTCTAGTATCTTTAGCATGTCAGAAATAAACACATCCATAAAACAGCCGTCTTCTATAACAATAAGTTCCGGCGAATATCACCAGCGCTGGCGACTCATTAAAGATGCTTTGGCGCGCTATGGCGTGATAGCAGGCGGCTTAGGTGTAATCGTCGCGATCGTACTGATTTTCTTTTATTTGCTATATGTGGTTTTCCCCCTGTTTCTCTCGGCAAAGGCCGAACCAGTCAGCGAATACGCGGTGCCGGAGCAGGCGCGGGGCAACACCTTGCTATTGGAGATAGAAGAGCAGAATGAGGTGGGAGCCCGATTTACCGACGGCGGACAAGTGGTCTTTTTTGAGGCTGCGACCGGCAAAACGATACTGACCCAAGCAGTGGCAATACCTGAAGGCGCGCATATCGCCAGCTTTGCTCAAGGCAGCCCTATCAGCGAAGGCGCGGTTATTTACGGTTTGTCCGATGGTCGGGCTGTTATCGTTAAGCATCAATATAAAATCACTTACCCGAACAACAAACGGGTTATTACGCCTTCACTTAAATATCCGCTGGGCGAACAGCCTTTAGTGCTGGATGATACCGGCGCTGCTTTGGAGCAAGTCGCAATTAAAGTGGGCGACGATGCAACCACAATAGTCGCAAAAACGGCCGATACCCCACAAGGCTCCGGTAAAATCCGCCTGATCAATTTCCAAAAAGAACAATCCTTATTTGCCGATGAAGCCGCATTAACACGTACCGATTCAGTCCTGGAACAGTCGGCGGCAAATATTGCCGATATTTTAATCGATAAGGATGATTCCAACCTGTACCTGATAAGCAAAGACGGACAGATGGGTTTTTTCGACATCAGCGACAAGACCAGCCCAAGCTTAAGACAGCAGCAGAATGTAATTGATACACATCAAAAAATCACCAGCGTGGCTTTTTTAAATGGCGATCTTTCGCTGATGATAGGCGACTCCAGCGGCTTGGTGTCGCAATGGAGCATGGTTAAAGACAAGCTGAATCGCCCGGCGATGCAAAAAATCAGGGCCTTTAAAGTGTCCGATAAAGCCGTCGTTGCAATCAATGCCGAACAACGGCGCAAAGGCTTTATGACCACCGATGCCGACGGCATAGTAGGCATTTACCATTCAACCGCCGAACGGGAACTGATTAAAGAACGGGTCAGCGATGCCCTGCCCTCAGCGGCAGTGTTGTCGCCCAGAGCCAATGCATTGTTGGTGCAGTCGGTAGACGGCAAAATGCATTTTTGGCATGTCGATAACGAACATCCCGAGGTTTCAATCAAATCGCTTTGGCAGCAAGTCTGGTACGAAAGCTATCCAAAACCTGATTATATCTGGCAATCTTCCTCGGCAAATAACGATTTCGAACCAAAATACAGCTTAACGCCACTGGTTTTCGGCACCCTGAAGGCCGCGTTTTATGCAATGTTAGTGGCAATACCGCTGGCACTGATGGGGGCGATTTACACCGCTTACTTTATGGCTCCGCAAATGCGGATCTACATAAAACCCTCGATTGAAATTATGGGCGCGTTGCCGACGGTTATTTTGGGATTTCTTGCCGGTCTTTGGCTAGCCCCGTTTATGGAAGAACATCTGGCCGGGCTGTTTGCGATGCTGATGATTATACCTGTTGGCGTCATGCTGTTTGCCTTTGCTTGGCAATTCGTACCTAAGGCCATTGCCGATAATCTCTCAGAAGGTTGGGATGCCGCTATATTGATTCCGGTCATTTTAGTCAGCGGCTGGTTTGCCTTTAAGGTCAGCGTGCCGTTAGAAACGTTTTTATTTCACGGCACTTTGCGCGACTGGTTTAAAGCCGAATTAGGCATAGGCTATGACCAACGCAATGCGTTGGTGGTCGGTGTGGCGATGGGCTTTGCGGTTATTCCGACCATTTTCTCAATCGCCGAAGACGCCATTTTCAGCGTACCGAAACATTTGACCGTGGGCTCCCTGGCACTGGGCGCTACGCCTTGGCAAACCATGATTCGGGTGGTGCTGTTAACCGCAAGCCCCGGCATTTTTTCCGCCATCATGATCGGTTTCGGCCGCGCTGTCGGTGAGACCATGATTGTGTTAATGGCGACCGGAAACACGCCGGTGATGGATTTAAGCGTGTTTCAGGGTATGCGTACTTTAGCTGCAAACATTGCCGTGGAAATGCCGGAATCGGAAGTTGACAGCACACATTACCGGGTGTTGTTTTTGGCGGCGCTGGTATTGTTTATGTTTACTTTTGTTTTTAACACGCTGGCCGAAGTCATTCGCCAGCGCTTACGTGAAAAATACAGTTCATTATGATCAGATTATGGTTTAAAAGCGGAACTCCTTGGGTTTGGCTAAACGCAGCGGCGGTCAGTACTTGCCTTATTATGGTAATCGGTGTGCTGGGCTTGATAGTAGTGCGTGGGGCCGGGCACTTCTGGCCCGCCCAAATAGTACAGTTCGGCTACCAGGAACCGGGCAAGGACATCCAGACTATCATCGGCGAGCATGTCGATACCAGTATTACACCAGCCGCGATGGCCAAATCAACCGGCCACATCATGGCCGATGATGAGGACACCTTGGTGCAATACCTGATTAAAACCGGTAACCGCGATATTACCGGTACCGATTTTCGCTGGATATTGGAGCGCAATATTAAGCAGCAACAATCGCCGGCTGAATTGATGGTGGTAGAACGGCGCGAATGGGGTAACTTTTACGGCCAATTGCTTGCCGTCAAGGAAAACGGCAAGATTATCGCGGAAGGCGATCAAGCTTGGCCTACCGTTCAGACCAGAATCGATCAGGCTTTAGCGGTTTTTGAAGAAATTGCCCACCTGGAAAAAAAGGAAGTCGGCGCGATCAACTACAGCCTGGAAAAATTAAGGCTGGAACAAAAGAAGCTGCAACTGGAGAACCGCTGGGACGCAGCAGCCGAACAGCGGTTGGCCGCTGAAAAGACCGAACTTGAAGTTGAATATAAAAAATATCAAACGCAGTTAATCGAGCTGTATCGGCAAATAAGACGAGATAGCTTGGTCGCAAAGACAGAAACCGGTAACGAAGTTGAAATTCCCTTGGCTAAAATAGTCAGGGTTTACCAGCCGAACACGATGGACCTGTTCGATAAAATCGGCCATTACGGTTCCAAGCTGGGTGAATTTCTAACCGATGAGCCGCGTGAGGCCAATACCGAAGGCGGAATTTTCCCGGCTATATTCGGTACGGTGATGATGGTGATGATGATGTCGGTTATCGTGACCCCGTTCGGCGTTATTGCGGCAGTTTATTTGCGGGAATACGCAAAACAAGGCTTTATCACCCGCCTGATCAGGATTGCGGTCAATAATCTGGCGGGCGTACCCTCCATTGTTTACGGCGTATTCGGCCTGGGATTTTTTGTCTATATCCTGGGAGGCAACATCGATCGGCTGTTTTATCCGGAAGCATCGCCTGCGCCGGTTTACGGCACGCCGGGCCTGCTGTGGGCATCCATCACGCTGGCTTTACTGACCTTGCCGGTTGTTATTGTTTCAACCGAAGAAGGTTTGGCACGCATCCCTAAATCAATACGCGAAGGCAGTCTGGCCTTAGGCGCAACCAAACTCGAGACTTTGTGGCTGACGGTACTGCCGATGGCCAGCCCTGCGATGATGACCGGCTTGATTCTGGCGGTCGCAAGAGCGGCCGGCGAAGTGGCGCCGTTAATGCTGGTCGGCGTGGTCAAGCTTGCTCCCACATTACCGCTGGACGGCAATTACCCGTTTTTGCATTTGGATAGAAAATTTATGCATTTAGGATTTCATATCTATGATGTCGGCTTTCAAAGCCCTAATGTTGAGGCGGCGAGACCCTTGGTTTATGCGACATCATTATTGTTAGTACTGGTCATTGTTGGGCTGAATTTATCGGCCATTTTAATCAGGAATCATTTGCGGGAAAAATACCGGGCACTAGAAGGTTAAAGAAATGACAGAACAACACACACGTACACATGCCATTGATGTAAGTTCAATTTTACAAGTTCAGAAAAAATCGAGTGAGCCAAATGAGCCTTGTATCAAAGTAGAAAATTTAAATCTTTTCTATGCCCAAAAGCAGGCTTTACATAACGTCAGCATGGAAATGCCCAAGAAAAAGGTAACCGCCTACATCGGCCCCAGCGGCTGCGGCAAATCAACGCTGTTGCGTTGCATCAACCGCATGAACGATCTGGTGGACAATGTCACCATCGAAGGCAAGGTACTGCTGGACAATGAAAATATTTACGACAAAACCGTCAATGTGGCTGCGTTACGCAGACGCGTCGGCATGGTGTTTCAAAAGCCGAATCCATTCCCGAAGTCTATCTTCGAAAATGTTACTTACGGCCTTAGAATACAGGGCATCAACGACAAACGGATATTGGAGGAAACGGTTGAAAACGCGTTACGCGGAGCGGCGCTTTGGGACGAAGTCAAAGATCGCCTGAACGATAACGCTTTAGGCTTGTCAGGCGGACAGCAACAGCGTCTGGTCATTGCCAGAGCGATTGCGATAGAACCTGAAGTTCTGTTGTTGGATGAACCCGCATCGGCGCTGGATCCTATTTCAACCTTAAAAATTGAAGAGCTGATCAACGAACTGAAAGAAAAATACACTATAGTTATCGTAACGCACAACATGCAGCAAGCCGCGCGGGTTTCCGATTACACGGCATTTATGTTTATGGGCGAATTGATTGAGATGGGCACGACCAGCGAGTTGTTTACCAATCCTAGAAAAAAACAGACCGAAGATTACATTACCGGTCGGTACGGCTAACCAGGAGCAAATAATGGACAACAGCAAAATAGGACACCATATATCAGGCCAGTTTAATAAAGAGCTGGAAGACGTGCGTAACAAAGTCTTAACCATGGGCGGATTGGTTGAGCAGCAGATCGAGCTGGCGGTAACGGCCTTTTCGACCGGCGACGTGGAAATGGCCGAACTGGTCATCAAGCAGGACAATCAGGTCGATGCGCTGGAAATGGCTATCGATCAGGAATGCATGCAAATTTTAGCGTTAAGGCAGCCTGCGGCGTTCGATTTAAGATTGTTGATTACGGTGATGAAGGTTATTAACGAACTTGAGCGCGTCGGCGACATGGCCGAGCGCATCGCCGAGATGGCAATACAATTATCCGGCGGCGACACCAACAAGCATGACCAGTATTACGAGCTGGAGCACATGGCCGAACTGGTTCAGGAAATGCTGCACGGCGCACTGGACGTATTCGCAAGGATGAATATTGAAGACGTAATCACCATTACCGGCCTGGATGAAAATGTCGACCGTGAATACGGCAGCATCATCCGTCAGCTGATTACAAAGATGATGGAAGACCCGAGAAATATTACCCGGATGCTGGATGTGCTATGGATCGCCCGTTCGCTGGAAAGAATCGGCGACCATGCCTGCAACATCTGCGAGCATTTGGTTTATATGGTCAAAGGCGAAGATGTGCGGCACTTGACCCAGAAAGAATTGGAAAAGAAGATGAAAGAATAACAGGGATCGTAAGCCGGAATAAGCCTGTTCTAGCGGCTGCGGGAACAGGCGTTTCCGGTGCACATCGATTTAAATCATAGAATCAAATGTAAAAGATCTGACAAGAGTAGGAATCGAAATCAGACCTTTGCTGACATCAATCTAATAAAAAATGAGCTGCTGCTATCGGCCAAAGTGAGACAATCGCCAGTTTCTTTCGAGTGAATGCTAATCTTGGGAAGCGGTCATTCGTAACGTTTAAATCAGCTGTCGCATATCTCAGTTCGCTGCATTTACTTGTTAGCCACATTTAGATTCACTAAAACCCACTTCGTAAGTTCTGCGCCAGAAGAAGAATTTGTCTCTATTACTTTTTTCAAAGTAACCTCGTAAATCCCATTGATTTCAGAGTGTGCAACTTGCTGAAGCGATTCCTCAGATATTTTTCCGATGTAATGCTCATCATCCCCTATATGTTTTACTCTATAACGTTTTGTTTCTACATCTAACCCAAGAAGTTCAGCTCTAAATACGACGGATTCCGACATATCAATATCAATCTTACTCACCAAAGCATACGCATTTTTTAACTCCTGCCGTGAAATTGACAACACTTTCCCTCTTTCACTATTTGGGGAGCCCCATTGTATTTTTAATGGTGAATCGATTTTCGTTACTTCTTTTAAGAATCTTCTATATTTTGAAGCTACTCTGCCTTTTAAAGAGTGAAGTTTATTACTGATGTTGTCCTCGTTATCTCGTGAATCGAGAAGATTAACTAGTTCTAATAAAACATCAGATGCCAAAGAACTATCAAATAAGTCCGCAATAAGTTTAGACTTAAGTTGAATACCGAATGAACCCTCAAATATTTGGGTGGCTCTAAATTTTGTTGCTTCTATAATATCAGTAGAAATGGCTCCTTTTAAGGTTACTTCACCTTTGCAATACTGGCCTAATGCATTAGCAAGTTCTTGGAAAGACACTAATATTGTCCCCAAGTCCATCGCGTCTAGCTCGGGCAATCGTGTATCCAAAGGATAAAAGTGCAAGTTACAAGTTTCTCGCCTAGTTCCTATTGCTGCCTCTTGAGCATCCACAACCCCCAAGCCCACAGGTAATTTTTTTTCGCTTTCGAGGTATACATCACTATCTGGCAAATCCTCACTTTTTATTTGCTCAGGCAAAATATACTTTACTTCTGCATTGCCAGAAAATTCCGAACTTACAAAAAATAGGTAACCATCTTCCGGATTTGTGAACGCATATCTCAAAGGAATTGATTTACTAAATAGAGATGAAAAGCGATCTTTTGAAATGGGTAGGTATAGCCATTCGTAAGTTTCATAATCATCGAAAGTGGATATTACAAGAAAACGACTTCCTGCATTATTTTTACAGGTAAATAGTCTTGGTATATCGAAGTAATAAAATGTTTCCTCTAACCTCAATTGCCCCAGCACAGTATTCTTTGGCAAATTAAACATTTCCGACTCCAATCGAAACTCTTGGAGAGAACAATTCTGCTAGTTGTTTTGCTTCTAGTAATGACCAAAAGGTTTTATGGTTCTTTATTGTCATTGATGGAGTCGAAGCAATGACCCCTGAATTTTCAGGTAATATTGCTACCGAAATATGCTTTTTCTTCAACGCAGGAACGGCAGCTGCCGCTGCAACGCAGTCAGCTTCAGATGTATATACAGATAGACCTCTTGCGTTACATGCCTTATTACCCCATTCTTCATCTGGCTTTAGCACATAGTATGAAAAAAAGTCCTTCTCCTTCGGGGATGTTCTATTTATAAAACGAAATACTTCCATTGATGGTGGTGTAGCATCAGGCGGCGGACATTGTTGTGGGAAGTGCTCAGGCCATTTTTTCATTTCTTAATTTCCATATCTTACTTAACAATCAAACATTTTCTATTCAAGTGGAGCAACTAATGTCATATAGCGATATCAGGTGTCCAATAATCCAGCTCATTTTGAACAATTACGACAAAGTAACTTCTGTATATCATCCATGATTGCCTCATTCTAGGCAATAAATTCAGCGTGCGCCCTCAAAACCCTACAGGTATATCTTTCCCTATCGGATGATAGATATACTCCGAACGGTCTATTTTTCGGTTTTACATTTGGCGAAAATATTGTAAAAGAGCAGAAAACTAACGCACTGAATGCCCATGATTACCCTCGAACTGACCGAAAAACAACTGGACGAACTTTATGATGGGATG